>CAVUNH010000028.1:0-150395 GCA_963742665.1 uncultured Alphaproteobacteria bacterium | reverse complement strand
CTCAACGCTGCCGGCCTTTCGTTCATCGGTCTCGGCGTGCGGCCGCCGACGGCGGAATGGGGCATCATGGTCGCGGAAGGCGCCGGCTTCATGGTGTCGGGCGAATGGTGGATCGCGCTGTTCCCGGGGCTGGCGCTGATGATCGCGGTGTTTTGCTTCAATCTGCTCGGCGACGGTCTGCGCGACATCGTCGACCCGCAGCGACGGACGTAGCAGCATGATCCGGAAAAGTGGGAACCGGTTTTCCGAAAAGATCATGCTCAAACAAAAGAGCCCTTTATGACCGCGCAGCCATTGCTCGACGTCAGCGACCTCACGGTGGAATTCGCCACGCGGCGCGGCATCGTGAAAGCGGTGCAGCACGTCAACATCTCCGTGGCCAAGGGCGAGACACTCGGCATCGTCGGCGAGTCCGGGTCCGGCAAATCGGTGACGTCCTATGCCGTGATGCGGATCCTCGACCGCGCCGGCAAGATCGCCGAAGGCTCGGTGATGTTCTCCGGCATCGACGTCAAGGCCGCGACCGAGAACCAGATGCGCGATTTGCGCGGCCGCGAAATCTCGATGATCTTCCAGAACCCGCGTGCGGCGCTCAACCCGATCCGAAAAGTCGGCGACCAGATCGAGGACGTGCTGCGCCAGCACGTGCAGCAGTCGCAGGTCGGCGATCGCGGCGAGAAGGCGATCGAGGCGCTGGAGCAGGTCAAGATCGCGCGTCCGCGCGAGCGCTATCATGCCTATCCGTTCGAACTCTCCGGCGGCATGTGCCAGCGCGTCGTGATCGCGCTGGCACTGGCCTGCAATCCTCAACTCCTGATCGCGGACGAGCCGACCACCGGCCTCGACGTCACGACGCAGAAGGCGGTGATGGACCTGATCGTGGAACTGACCAAACGGCGCGGCATGTCGACCATCCTGATCACGCATGATCTGGGGCTGGCCGCCGCCTATTGCGATCGCGTGGTGGTCATGGAAAAGGGCCGCGTGGTGGAGACCGCGAAATCCGCCGACATCTTTGCCAACCCCGAACACGCCTATACCAGAAAGCTGATGCGCGCGACGCCGCGGCTCGGCGTCTCCCTGCGCGATCTGCTGCCGGAGGAAGATGCCAAGGCGCTGACGACGCCGGCGACAGCCGCGCCGGTCGACGCCGCCGCAAAACCACTGCTGCTGGTCGAGAAGCTGGTGAAGGAATATCCACGCCAGGGCGCGACCGCGGTGTTGGGAAAACTGTTCTCCCGCAAGCCGCCGGTAGAGGCCGAACTGTTCCGCGCGGTCGACGGCATCAGCTTTTCGGTCGGCCATGGCGAGAGCGTCGGTCTCGTCGGCGAATCCGGCTGCGGCAAATCCACCACCTCGATGATGGTGATGCGGCTATTGGACCAGACCTCGGGCCGCATCATGTTCGACGGCGAAGAGATCGGCAGCATCCTGCCGCATTCTTTTGCGCGGCTGCCGCTGCGCAAGAGCATCCAGATGGTGTTCCAGGACCCGACCGACAGCCTCAACCCGCGCTTCACTGCGGCCCGCGCCATCGTCGATCCGATCATGCAGCTCGGCGATATCAGGGGCCGCGACGCGCTGCGCGCCCGCTGCGAGGAACTCGCAGGCCTGGTCGGCCTGCCGGTCAATCTGCTGGATCGTTTTCCACATCAATTGTCGGGCGGCCAGAAGGCCCGCGTCGGCATCGCGCGCGCGATTGCGCTGCACCCGAAGCTCGTGATCCTCGACGAGCCGACCGCGGCGCTGGATGTTTCCGTGCAGGCGGTGGTGCTCAATCTGCTGCAGGACCTCAAGGCGTCGATGGGCATGAGCTATCTGTTTGTCTCCCATGACCTGAATGTGGTGCGCCTGTTGTGCGATCGCGTCATCGTGATGCGCGCGGGACGAATCGTCGAGCAGGGTCCGTCCGAACAGGTCTTGGGTAATCCGCAGGACGCCTATACAAAGGAACTGCTGACGGCGATTCCGCATCCGCCGTTGCCGGTTCACTAGAAGAAGCCGGGTTGCTGAAAAAAGAACGGGAGCGAAATGGCTGATCCCCTGGACGACTATATCGACGCCGTCGCGAAGGCGCTGGCGCTGCCGGTCGAGGACGCCTGGCGGCCGGCGGTGCGGGCCAATCTCGAAGTGTCGCTGAGGCTGGCGCGGCTGGTCGATGAATTTGCATTGCCCGACGAAACCGAGCCCGCCAGTGTCTTCTCAGCCTGATCGCGCCATCGAGACCGCTGGCACAGAGATCGCGCAGGCGGTTGCAAGCCGCAAGATGACCGCGCTGGCCGCGACCGAAGCCGCGCTGGCGCGGATCGCCAAACACGATTCCGTCCTCAATTCATTCACCGACGTCACCGCCGAGCGCGCGCGCGCCAAAGCGCGCGCCGTCGATGCCGGCGATCGCGGCGGGACAAAACGTCGGCCCGCTGGCCGGCGTGCCGTTCGCGGTCAAGAACCTGTTCGACGTCGAGGGCCTGCCGACCCGCGCCGGCTCGAAGATCAACCGCGACCTTGCCGCCGGCGGCGCGCGACGCGACGCTGGTCGAGCGCCTGGAAGCGGCCGGCGCGGTGCTGGTCGGCGCGCTCAACATGGGCGAATACGCCTACGACTTCACCGGCGAGAACGTCCATGACGGCCCGTCGCGCAATCCGCACGACCCGACGCGGATGACCGGCGGCTCGTCGGGCGGCTCCGGCGGCGCGGTCGGCGGCGGCCTGGTGCCGCTGGCGCTGGGCTCGGACACCAACGGCTCGATCCGCGTGCCGTCGTCGTTCTGCGGCATCTTCGGCCTGAAGCCGACCTATGGCCGGCTGTCGCGCGCGCGGCTCGTTTCCGTTCGTCGCGAGCCTCGATCATCTCGGGCCCGTTCGCGCGCACCGTCGGCGATCTCGCGCTGGCCTATGACGCGATGCAGGGCCCCGACGCCGACGACGCCGCCTGCACGACGCGGCCGGTCGAGCCGGTGACGCCGCTGCTGGCGCAGGACATCGGCGGCTTGCGGATCGCCGATCGCCGGCGGCTATTTCCAGCAGAACGCTGTTCCCGGAGGCGCGTCGAGGCCGTGGCGCGCGTCGCCAAGGCGCTCGGCGCCACGAGGACGATCGAAATTCCCGAAGCCGCGCGCGCCCGCGCCGCGGCCTATGTCATCACCACCACCGAAGGCGCCTCGCTGCATCTCGACCGCCTGCGCAAGCGGCCGCACGATTTCGATCCGGCGGTGCGCGACCGGCTGATCGCGGGCGCCATGGTGCCGGCGCCGCTGGTCGACCGCGCGCAGAAATTCCGCCGCTGGTATCGCGCGCAGGTGCTGGAGCTGTTCGAAGACGGTCGACGTGATCATCGCGCCGGCGACGCCCTGCGTCGCGCCGAAACTCGGGCAGGTGACGTTCATGCTCGACGGCGTCGAGCTGCCGGTGCGCGCCAATATCGGCATCCACACCCAGCCGATCTCGTTCATCGGACTGCCGGTCGTCGCGGTGCCGGTTGCCGCTCGAGCCGATGCCGATCGGCGTCCAGATCATCGCCGCGCCCTGGCGCGAAGACATCGCGCTGCGGGTCGCCTACGCGCTGGAGCGCGCCGGCGTCGCCGCGGCGCCGGCCGCGAAGAGGATTTTAGACGATGGATATCGATCTTCCCGACGTGCTCGCCGAAGTGACGGCGCAATTCGCGCGCTATGAGGCGGCGCTGGTGGCGAACGACGTCGCCGTGCTCGATGAATTGTTCCGCAACGATCCCCGCACGCTGCGCTACGGCATCGCCGAAAATCTCTACGGCTATAACGAAATCATGGCGTTCCGCGCCGCGCGCTCGCCGGTCGGCCTGATGCGCACGACCGACACGGACCGTCATCACCACCTATGGCCGCGACACCGCGGTCGCCTCGACGTTGTTCTATCGCGACGCCTGCGCCGGCCGGGTCGGCCGCCAGATGCAGACCTGGGTGCGCTTTCCCGAAGGGTGGAGGATCGTGGCCGCCCATGTCAGCATCATCGACGAACCCAAATCTTGAAGGACTCGTGGGTCAAACAACATGAGCCTCGACGATCTTCCCACGCGCGCTGCGCAACCGGCGCCGAGTCCGAGCCGGCGGTGCGGCGCGTCGATCGCGCCTCGCCGCTCGCGGACAAGGTGACGCGCGCGGAGGAACTGCGGCTGCAACTCGCCGACGAGATCGTGCGCGGCGTGCTGGCGCCGGGCTCGGCGCTCGACGAGACCGATATCGCGCGGCGCTTCAGCGTGTCGCGCACGCCGGTGCGCGAGGCGCTGCGGCAACTCGTCGCCAGCGGCCTGGTCGAGTCGCGCGCCCATCGCGGCGCGGTGGTGGCGCAGCCGTCGCTCGAGCGTCTCACCGGAATGTTCGAGGCGATGGCGGAACTGGAAGCCTTGTGCGCGGGCCTTGCCGCCGAGCGGATGCCGGCGGCGGACCGGCAGAAGCTGGAAGCGTCCACGAGGAGTTGCGGGTGCTGAGCCATGCCGGCAATCCCGAGCGATTTCACGAAGTCAACGAGCGCTTTCACAACGCGATCTATGCCGGCTCGCAGAACGGCTATATCGCCGAAATGACGCTGGCGACGCGGGTGCGGGTGCAGCCGTTCCGCCGCGCCCAGTTCCGCAATCTCGGCCGGCTGGCCAAATCGCACGCCGAACACGACCGCGTCGTGGTCGCGATCATGCGCGGCGACAAGACGGGCGCCGCGGCTGCGATGCGCGCCCATATCGAACTGGTGCGCGGGGAATACGAGCTTTACGCGGTGTCGCATCCGTAGAGGCGCGCATCTGGCTTACCTCGTCTCCCGCTTGCGGGCGAGAGCTCGGATCACATCGCAGATGTTATCCGGGTGATGGGGTACAGGTCTCTCGACAGTCTTTGTGCGGAGAGAGGCCTCGCCCACCCTCTCCCCGCCAAGACGGGCGAGCATCCCGCGCCCCGGAATGACGACACGCACTTCTCCGCCATGAACGCGCGCCAGCCGCCGAACGTGGAAATATCCCGCGCGCCGTCGATTGCCGCCGGCTCAACGATGAATCCCTTGATGCCGCGGCCGTCGGCAAGCGAATGGTGCCGATCGACAGCGGCGGCGGAATCGCGGCGACGAATTTTCCGAAATGCGCCGCCGACAGCGCCCAGAGCTCCAATTTGATTGCCGATCCCTTGCCGGGATCGTCGCGCAGCATGCCGGGCTTCGGCGGCGTGGTGTCGAGCGCGTAGAGCTTGTAGTCCGGCGCCGTGACGGCTGCTTCCAGCAGACGTCCGCCGAGCGTCTGCAATTCGCCGTTCAGCGCCATGCCGGAGAGATGCGCGCCGACCACCGCGATTGCAATTTCGTCGCCGATCAGTTGCGACGACAGCGCCGCCAGCGGCGGCTGGGTCAGGCATTTACTGCCCATCTTCAGTCCGGTATCGGCATGGAAGACGCGGCCGATGCTGGCGAGCAGTGCATCGTGTCCGGCGGGCGCGAGCAACGTGATGCCGAACGGAATGCCGTCGGGCCGCATCGCCGCCGGCAACGCCAGTCCGCAGAGATCGAGCAGATTGACGAAATTGGTGTAAGTGCCGAGCCGGCTGTTGAGCTCGATCGGATTGGCCAGCACCTGCGCGGTCGAATAGGCGGTCGGCGCGGTCGGCAGCACCATCGCGTCGATATCGCCAAAGGTGCGCTCGGCGATGCGGCGCAGCCCCTGCAGCCGGTAGAGCGCGGCAAACGTATCGGCCGCGGTCAGACGCGCGCCGGCCGCGGTGATCTCGCGCGTCACCGGATGGATCGAATCCGGCGATGACGCCAGGAGATTGCGGATCACCAGATAGCGTTCGGCGACCCACGGCCCCTCATAGAGCAACCGCGCGGTCTCATAGAACGGCTCGAGATCGAATTCGACCAGCGTCGCGCCGAGCGAGGTCCAGCGCGCGAGTGCCTCGCCATAGGCTTTTTCCGACTCGCGGTCGCCGAAGAAGATCAATTGGCCGTTGCGGGGAACGCCGAGCCGGAGTTTTTCCGGAAACGCGGTGACTGCGCCGAGCGGCCGGTCGCGCGAAAACGGATCGGCGCCGTCGGGGCCGGCCATCACCGACAGCGCCGTCATGGCATCGTCGACCGTGAGCGCGAACACCGAAATGCAGTCGAGCGTGCGGCAGGCCGGCACCAGACCGGCATTGGAGATCAGCCCGAGGCTCGGCTTCAAGCCGACGATGTTGTTGAGCATCGCCGGCACGCGGCCGCTCCCTGCGGTGTCGGTGCCGAGCGCGAGCGGCACGAGCCCTGCGGAAACCGCGACCGCCGATCCCGAACTCGATCCGCCCGGAATCAGATCGCCGCGGATCGGATTGACGGGAATGCCATAGGGCGAGCGGACGCCGACGAGGCCGGTGGCGAACTGATCGAGATTGGTCTTGCCGATGACGATGGCGCCGGCGGCGCGCAGTTTTGCCACCGCCGTCGAATCGTGCGCCGGCGAATAGGCGAAGGCCGGGCAGCCGGCCGTCGTCGGCATGCCGAGCGCGTCGATATTGTCCTTCACCGCGACCGGCACGCCGAGAAGCGGAAGCGCGCTCGCGTCTTTCGCGGCGAGTGCTTCGGCGTCCGCGAGCGCGTCCTTCTCGTCGCGCAGGCTGATGAAGACGGCGGGATCGTTGTAGTCGCGGATGCGCTGATAGCTGCGCGCAACCGTCTGCGCCGGCGTCATGGTGCCTGAGCGGTGCGCGGCGACGATCGCAGCAACGGTCTCGGTCAATTGATGCCCCGTTCCCTGGGTTGGCTGAGGTCCGTCACAATCGAGGTGGCCTCAGCAAGGAGGTCCATCCGGATTGAAGCAAGCGATGTGCCATTGTGTACAATATCGACGCCGATCAGGATATGAATATAATCACGTAATTTCATATATTTAACAGGTATATTGCGAAATGGCGCAGGCGAGGCTTTGAGCCAAAAGGCGGAGCGGTTGCTTATTTTTTAGGCGGCAAATTTCCCGACGTGGCAACCGCCGGGCGGCATGCGATGACACATTGCCCGGCCGCGCAATTGTCGCGTAGAGCAAGCCGCCTGCCCCAAAAGAGGGCGGCGGAGGAAACCGATGACGCCAACTGCGGCTAGCCGAACTGACCGATCCGAAACGCTGTTCGCGAAACCCGCGATCTCGGCCGAACGCCGCGCCGACGGCAGCATCATCCTGAAGTCGACGACGCCATTGGGTCAAAGCGCGCGATGCGTCGGCGACTGGCTGGAGCATTGGGCGCGGCAGACGCCGGAGCGGATTTTCCTCGGCGACCGTGCCAGCGCCGATGCGCCGTGGCGGACCGTCACCTATGCCGACGCGTTGCGGCAGGTCCGCGCGGCGGCTTCCTGGATCCTGGCGCAGGGGTTGAGCGCGGAACGGCCGCTGGTGATCCTCGCCGACAACAGCGTCGATCACGCGCTGTTCGCGCTCGCCGCTCAGCATGTCGGCGTGCCATCGGCTGCGATCTCGCCGGCCTATTCGCTGATGTCCAAAGACTTCGACAAGCTCAAGGGCATGATCACGTTGCTTGGGCCCGGCGCGATCTTTGTTTCCGGCACCAAACCCTTCGCGGCGGCGCTGGCGGCGATCGCGCCGCTGCATTCGGCCACGATCGTCAGCGGCGACGCCGGCGATGCGATGCGATCCGTTCCGCGCGATTGCGGCGACGCCGGAAACGTCAGACGTCGCAAAGGCGTTCGCGGCCGTCACGCCGGACACGATCGCCAAATTCCTGTTCACCTCGGGTTCGACCGGCACGCCGAAGGCCGTGATCAACACCCAGCGCATGCTGACCTCGAGCCAGCAGGCCAAGGCGCAGACCTGGGCGTTCCTCGACGGCACGAGCGATCTCGTGATCCTCGACTGGCTGCCGTGGAGCCACACCTTCGGCGCCAACCACAATTTCAACCTGGTGCTGCGCAACGGCGGCACGCTCTATGTCGACGGCGGCAAGCCGGCGCCGGGACTGTTTGCGACCTCGCTCGCCAATCTGCGCAGCGTGATGCCGACGGTCTATTTCAACGTGCCGCGCGGCTTCGACATGCTGATATCAGCGTTACGCGGCGACGACGAACTGCGCCGCAAGTTCTTTGGCGAGGTGAAGTTCGCCTTCTATGCCGGCGCGGCGCTGCCGCAGAATCTCTGGGATGCGCTGGAAGAACTCTCGATCAAGACGGTCGGCCGCGCGCTGCCGATGGTGTCGGCCTGGGGCTCGACCGAAACCTCGCCGCTGGCGACCGACTGCCATTTCCAGGCCGAGCGTTCCGGCAATATCGGCGTGCCGATCCCCGGCACCGAACTGAAGCTGGTGCCGTCAGGCGACAAGCTGGAAGTGCGCGTGCGCGGACCCAACGTCACGCCGGGCTACTGGAAGGCGCCGGAACTGACCGCGCAGGCGTTCGACGCCGAAGGCTTCTATCTGATCGGCGATGCCGTGACCTTTGCCGATCCGGATCGGCCCGAGCTCGGATTGTTCTTCGACGGCCGCGTCGCCGAGGACTTCAAGCTCAATTCCGGCACCTGGGTCAGCGTCGGCACCCTGCGCGTTGCCGGCATCACAGCGCTCGCGCCGTTGGCGCAGGACATCGTCGTGACCGGCCACGGCGGCGACGAAGTCCGCTTCCTGGTATTTCCCAATATCGCGGCGTGCCGGGCCCATGCCGGCCTCGCCGACAGCGCCGACGTGAAGGACGTCATCGGTCACGACAAGGTGCGCGCGGCGATCGCGCAGGGCCTTGCCAAACTGAAGGCGCAGAGCGGCAACTCATCCGGCCACGCCACCCGCGCGCTGTTGCTGGCCGAGCCCGCCTCCGTCGACGGCGGCGAGATCACCGACAAGGGCTACATCAACCAGCGCGCGGTGCTGACGCGGCGTGCGGCGCGGTGGCAACGCTGGACGACGCCGCATCGACCGAATGGATCGGCTGCGCCGGCTGAAGCGCCCGGTTCCCTCTGCAAAACCGCTGATCGAGTTGTGCAAAAGCTCTTCGGCTGACGATTTTGTTGCCAAAGCAACTAATTCGTGCCAGGTTCGGATCAACGAAGGACAGATCCAGGGGCCGCCCGACACCCTTGACGGCATCGAGATTGCCGTGGACGCGCCGCAACAGGTCGATCAGCACTTCGCGTTCGTCCTTGCGCAGGCAGGACAGCAATCGTCGTTCGCGTTCGAGCGCGGCGACAATCACCCTGTCGTGGGTCGCGCGCCCCTTGGCGGTCAGCGAAATCGAATGGGTGCGTCCGTCGTCCGGCGCGGTCCGGATCGTGACCAGCCCGCGCTTTTGCAACACCGACAGCGTGCGGCTGACCGGCCCCTTGTCGAACCCGATCACGTGGCAGATGCGCGAGGCGGGATGCCGGGCTCGATCGCCAGCAGCGACATGATCCGCCAGTCCGTGACGTTGACCCCGAAATTCTTCTGGTAGAACGCGGTCGCGCTGTTCGACAGCTTGTTGGCGATGAAGGTGATGAACGCCGGAACGTAGCGGTCGAGATCCAGCATCGGGCCGGGGTCGCTGGTTACCGCCGGTCGGGCCGCATTGGCCGGTCTGTTCTTGCGCATGATTTCTTGAACCTGGCCTTGATGAGTCCCGATACGAGGTTCAGAAATAGAGACACAAGGCACAACTCCGCAACAACATTGTATCGGAGGATCTCCTTATGACCCAGATACCCAGTCTCGACCTCGATCCGTTCTCGATCGAATTCTTCGAAAATCCGCATCCCGTCCACGAGGTGCTCCGGGAGGCCGGACCGGTGGTCCGGCTCGACAAATGGAACGTCTATGGCGTGGCACGTTATGCGGAAGTCCATGCCGTCCTCAACGATCCCCTGACGTTCTGCTCGAGCCGCGGCGTGGGCCTGAGCGATTTTGCGAAGGAAAAGCCGTGGCGGCCGGCGAGCCTCATTCTGGAAGCCGACCCGCCGGCGCATACGCGAACCCGCGCGGTGCTGAACCGGGTGCTGTCGCCGACAGTCATGAAGCAACTCCGCGGCAGTTTTGTCGCCGCCGCCGAAGCAAAGGTGGACGAACTTCTCGCCAAGGGCAGTTTCGACGCCATTCCGGACCTGGCCGAGGCCTATCCGCTCTCCGTGTTTCCCGATGCGCTCGGGCTGAAACAGGAAGGGCGCGAGAATCTGCTGCCCTATGCGGGCCTCGTCTTCAACGCGTTCGGGCCGCCGAACAAGCTGCGCCAGGATGCGATCGAGCGCTCGGCGCCGCATCAGGCCTATATTGCCGAACAATGCCAGCGCGAGAATCTTGCGCCCGGCGGTTTCGGCGCCTGCATCCACGCGCAGGTCGATACCGGCGACATCACACCCGCCGAGGCGCCATTGTTGGTGCGCTCGCTGCTCAGCGCCGGCCTCGATACGACCGTCAACGGCATCGGCGCCGCGATCTATTGCCTGGCGCGGTTTCCCGATCAATTTGCGCGGCTGCGCAACGATCCGACGCTGGCGCGCAACGCGTTTGAAGAGGCGGTGCGGTTCGAAAGTCCGGTGCAGACGTTCTTCCGCACCACGACCCGTGACGTCGAGATCGGCGGCGCGCGGATCGGTGAGGGCGAAAAGATCCTGATGTTCCTCGCTGCCGCCAATCGCGATCCGCGGCGATGGGACCGCCCCGATCATTATGACGTGACGCGCAGGACCAGCGGCCATGTCGGCTACGGCTCCGGCATTCACATGTGCGTCGGCCAGCTCGTCGCCCGGCTGGAAGGCGAGGCCGTGCTGACGGCGCTGGCGAAGAGGGTCAGCGACCATCGAGATCACCGGTCCGGTGCAGCGCCGCTTCAACAACACGCTGCGCGGGCTCGAAAGCCTTCCCATCACCCTCAAAGCCGCCTGAGCCGATCATCATGCCCAGCATCCATTTCATTCATCCCGACAAGCGCTCCGAGCGCATCGAGGCGAGCGTCGGCGACAGCGTCATGCAAGTCGCGACCGGACACGGCATCGACGGCATCGTGGCCGAATGCGGCGGCAACGCCATCTGCGCGACCTGCCACGTCTATGTCGACGAGAGCTGGCTCGCGCGCCTCCCCGCCATGAGCGACGGACGAAGACGAATTGCTCAACGGCGTCGCCGCCGAGCGGCAGAAGAACAGCCGGCTGTCCTGCCAGATCAAGGTCACGCCGGAGCTCAATGGTCTCGTCGTGCGCCTGCCGGACCGGCAGATCTGATTCAAACCCGGAAAAATCCGGGACTGACATTGTTACACAGGGAGAGAGTTATGAGGGATTTCAGGATCTATCTGGCGCTTGCACTGTGCTGCACCGCGTTCGGGCCGGCGCGCGCGGAGATTTCCGGCAACGTCGTCCGGGTCGGCGTGCTCAACGATATTTCCGGCATTTTTCAGGACACCAACGGCATGGGCTCGGTGGAGGCCGCGCGCATGGCGGCGGAGGACTTCAACGGCGGGGGCAAGAACATCAAGGTCGAGATCGTCTACGCCGATCACCAGAACAAGGCCGACGTCGGCTCGGCGATCGCGCGCAAATGGCTCGACGTCGACGGCGTCGACGCCATCGTCGACGTGCCGAATTCGGCCGTCGGCCTCACCATCAACTCACTGCTGCGCGATTCCCGCATGACGTTCCTGGCGTCATCGACCGCAAGCTCCGACCTCACCGGCAAGGCCTGCTCGCCGAACACCATCCAGTGGGTCAACGACGCCTGGGCCACCGGCAACACCACGGCGGCGGCGATGATGGCGCGCGGCGGCAAGGATTGGTACTTCGTCACGGTGAATTATGCGCTCGGCCAGGGCATCGAGGCCGAGGCCACCAACTACATCGAAAAGCACGGCGGCAAGGTGCTGGGCTCGAGCAAGCATCCGCTCGGCACCTCGGACTTCGCCTCGCTTCCTGCTGCAGGCGCAGAACTCCAAGGCCAAGGTGATCGGGCTCGCCAACGCCGGCGGCGATACCATCAACGCGGTGAAGCAGGCGGCCGAGTTCGGCATCCAGCAAAGCGGCCGACCATGGTGGCGTTCCTGCTGTTCGTCAACGACGTGCACGGCATGGGATTGAAGGTCGCCCAGGGGCTGCAACTGCTGGAAGCGTTCTACTGGGACATGGACGACGACACTCGCGCCTTTGCAAAACGCTTTGCGGCGCGGCCCGGCATGAACGGCAAGATGCCGAGCGGCAACCAGGCCGGCGTCTATGCCTCCACGCTCGCCTATCTCAACGCGGTGGCGGCGACCGGCAGCGACAACGCCAGGGAAGCCGTGCCTGAAATGAAGAAGTTCAAGGGCAAGGACAAACTGTTCGGCGACGTCACCATCCGCCAGGACGGCCGCGTCATCCATCCGATGTATCTGTTCGAGGTGAAGAAGCCGGACGAGTCGAAATATCCCTACGATTATTACAGGCTGATTTCGACCATTCCGGCCGACCAGGCGTTCCGCCCGATCGCAGATGGCGGCTGTTCGCTGGTGAAGTGAGGGAGTTTAACTCGTGATGTCGCCACACGTCATTGCGAGCGAAGCGAAGCAATCCATCTGGCAACGCGAAGAAAGAATGGATTGCTTCGTCGCTTTGCTCCTCGCAATGACGGGAGCAACATCTATTTAATGCCGCTCACTTCCCCACCTTGCTCGACCCTTGCGTGATCAGCCGCGCCGCGCGCTGGTCGCGGGCGTGGACCCACAGCCAGCTCAAGGCCACGCTGAGCCGGTTGCGCAGGCCGATCAGGAAATAGATGTGGGCGATGCCCCAGATCCACCAGGCAATGGTGCCGCGCAGCTTGAACTTGCCGAAATCGATCACCGCCTTGCGCTTGCCGATCTGCGCCAGGCTGCCGGCGTGCTTGTAGACGAAGGGGCCGGAAGCTGTTGCCGCGCAGGCGCGCCTTGATCGCGGCGGCGACGTAGCGGCCCTGCTGCTTGGCCGCCGGCGCGATGCCGGGCACCGGATTGCCGTCGGGACCCTTGATGGTCACGGTATCGCCGATCGCGAAAATCTCGGGATGGCCGGATACCGTGAGATCGGGCTCGACCTGCAGCCGTCCGGCGCGATCGGCCGGCGCATTCAGCCATTCGGCGGCGGGCGAAGCGCGCACGCCGGCCGCCCAGATGATGGTGCGGGCATCGAGCCGCTTGCCGCCATACGTCACGCCATCGGCGGAGCATTCGGTGACGGCCTGTCCCAGCATCACCTCGACGCCGATGCCCTCGAGCGACTTCTGCGCATAGGCCGAGAGGTCGTCGGCGAACCCTGCCAGCACGCGCGGTCCGGCCTCGATCAGCACGACGCGGGCCTTGTGGGTGTCGATGTTGCGGAAATCCGGCGGCAGCGTGTGCTGCGCCAGTTCGGCGATGGTGCCGGCGAGTTCGACGCCGGTCGGTCCGGCGCCGATGATGACGAAGGTCAGTAGCGCCGCGCGCCGCGCCGGATCGGTCTCGCGCTCGGCGCGCTCGAAGGCGACGAGAATGCGCCGCCGCAGCGTGGTGGCGTCCTCCAGCGTCTTCAGCCCCGGCGCGAACGGCTCCCATTCGTCATGGCCGAAATAGGCGTGGCGGGCGCCGGTGGCGAGCACCAGCGTGTCGTAGGCAAGTGTATCGCCGTCATCGAGCAGCACGCGCTTGCCCGCGGCGTCGATCCCGCCAACGGTTGCAAACAGCGTCGTCACTTCCTGGCGTCCGCGCAGCAGATGGCGGATCGGCCAGGCGATTTCCGACGTCGCCAGCGAGGCGGTCGCGACCTGATAGAGCAGCGGCTGGAACAGATGATGGTTGCGGCGGTCGACCAGCGTGATTTTCACCGGCGCGCCGGCCAGGCCGAAGGCGGTCTCCAGCCCGCCGAAACCGGCGCCGACGATCACCACATGGTGCGGTTGTTTCGGCGCGTTCGTCATGGAAGGCGACTCCGGTGTTAGCGTCTCCATGCACCTGATTATGTAGTCACTCGCGCGTGCGGTCCAAGGTGCATTTGCAAATCGATCGATAGCGAAAGCGCATCGTGGCGAAGCAAGAATAATTTTCGGGAGAACGCATCCACGCGCCGTGATCGATGGCGCCGAATATGTGATCTGACGTCTGCTTCGACCCTAACGGCGGCCGAATTCTCCACCTGCGACCCGCGCGACGCGTGACGCGGCCTGCGAGGCTCCGTCCTGGCGGGGCAACGGCGCATCAGGCAGGCGCGGCGGTGGTGCGTCAAAATTCGGTGTCCAGGTTTCGCGGCTGCCGCTCGGCCAGAACATCAGCGCCAGAACGAGCCCGAGGTTTACGAGCGCGCCGACGATGGTGCCGGGATGGTCATGCCCGAGCGACACGGCCGGAATTTTTGCCGCGATCACCCTGTCGACGACGGCAAGCGCGATCCACAGCGGAATGACGCAGACCGGATCCCAGCCGATGTCCCGCAAGCGCATGGAGTTCAGCATGAAGGATGCCAGAGCGAATATCACGACGATGCCGATCAGCGGCCCCTTCATCTGGGACAGCGATGCGCCCTGCGCGAGTCCGTGAAGGGACGAAGTCACCATGGCGAAAATCATGACGGTGATCACGATCGCCAGCAAAATCGAGCTGAGGAAATATTTCAGCCGGCCGATACGCGCATTGAAGCCGAACAGGTAACCCAGCATGGGCGCATTCCTTTTCGGCCAGACTGGATGGAGATTGCTTTCGGGGTCGTGAACCTCCTTTGGGGTTGTGGGAGGCTGGTTTCCCATCGCTTTACGGGAATGCTAAAAACCTGCCGCGACGTGGTGGGCTCGCATGGAGCCCGACTACCGGCGCAACTGCGACAATCCCAACCGGTCTACCTGAATTATAATTCTTGCCATTTCCGCGTTTTGCGAATTATGGTGCAGGTCGCTGTGGTATGCGCCGAAGGTTCTAAGCGGGGCTTTCGGTTCGTGCTTGCCGTGGCTGAGCGATTTCGCGCACAAAATAACCAAGGCAAAAACGGGTTTTGGCGAAGGCGCGGCGCCCGAACGGCGGCCGTCTGGCCGGCCCGGACATCATAAAAATGAGGAGGGGAGTGAATATGAAAAAGGCATTCTGGCTGGCGGGCGCGACGGTTCTGGCGCTGGCGCAGCCTGCGCTTGGCGCCGACAGCGTCAAGATCGGCTTTGTCTCGACTTTCAGCGGCCCGACGGCGGTGATCGGCAACGACATGCGCAACTCGTTCGAGCTGGCGCTCGACCATCTGGGCCGCAAGATCGGCGGCAAGCCGGTCGAGGTGATCTACGAGGACGATGGCCAGAAGCCCGATGTCGGCAAGCAGAAGACCGAGAAGCTGGTCCAGTCCGACAAGGTCGATTTCATCGTCGGTTACATCTGGTCGAACGTGCTGCTGGCTTCGCTGAAGACCGCGGTCGACGCCAAGACCTTCCTGATCGCAGCTAATTCCGGGCCGTCACAGCTCGCCGGCGAACTCTGCTCGCCCTATGTGTTCTCGATCTCGTGGCAAAACGACCAGACGCCGCAGGCGATGGGGCTCTACATGAACCAGAAGGGCGTCAAATCGGTATTCCTGATCGGCCCGAACTATGCCGCCGGCAAGGACATGCTGGCCGGCCTGAAGAGCACGTTCAAGGGTGAGGTTGTCGGCGAGGAATATACGGTGTGGCCGAGCCAGCTCGACTTCTCCGCCGAACTCACCAAGGCCAAGAACTCCAAGGCCGAGGCGATCTTCGTTTTCTATCCCGGCGCGGCCGGCGTCCAGTTCCTCAACCAGTATACCCAGGCCGGCATCAAGGCGCAGATCCCACTCTATACCGCTTTCACCATCGACGAAACGACGCTGCCGCTCCAGAAGGAAAACGCACTCGGCGTACCCGGCGCCCAGCAATGGGTCAACGACCTGCCCAATGCGGAGAATAAGAAGTTCGTCGAGGACTATCGCAAGAAATACCCGGGCGCGCGTCCGAGCTTCTACGGCGCACAGGCCTATGACGCCGCGCAATTGATCAACAACGCGGTAGTGGCCGTGAAGGGCGACACCTCGAAGAAGGACGAAATGAAGGCCGAGATGGAGAAGGCCAACTTCAAGTCCGTGCGCGGTCCCTTCAAATACGGCAACAACCACTTCCCGATCCAGAATTTCTACCTGCAGGACGTGGTCAAGGACGCCGACGGCCAGCTCTCGCTGAAGACGGTGGCCACCATCGTCAAGGACGACCAGGATCGCTTCCACGACAAATGCCCGATGAAGTGATCGCGGCATTGAAACGCAACGGCAGCGCTTGTGCGCTGCCGTTTTTTGTTGAAGCATGTTGAGGGCTGCATTGCGCCGTAACGGCATCGGGGGTGCGCTCCCTCTCCCGTTGGGAGAGGGCTGGGGTGAGGGGTTACGGTTTCTCGTTGGTCCAGCGCCCCCGCACCCGATTTGCTGCGCAAATCGACCTCTCCCCGCCGGGGAGAGGTGAGGACAACCAGGGGGCACATGCTGGTTCTCGTCGAACAATCGCTGAACGGGTTGCAGTTCGGGCTGTTGCTGTTCCTGCTGGCGGCGGGACTGACGCTGGTGTTCGGCATCATGGACTTCGTCAACCTGGCGCACGGCTCGCTCTACATGATGGGCGCCTATTTTGCCGCGACGTTCACGGCATGGACCGGAAGCTTCGTGCTCGGCATAGGTCTCGCGCTCTGCGCCACGCTGCTGCTCGGCATCGCGCTGGAATTTATTGCGCTAAGACATCTCTACGGCCGCGACCATCTCGATCAGGTGCTGGCAACCTTCGGGCTGATCCTGTTTTTCAACGACGCGGTGCGGCTGATCTGGGGCCCGGCCGGCCTCGCACTGCCGCTGCCGGCCTGGCTGACGGTGCCGGTGCAGATCATGCCCGGCGTGTTCTATCCGGCCTACCGGCTCTCGATCATCGTAGTCGCGCTGGCAGTCGCAGCCCTGCTCTACATCGTTGTCATGCGGACCCGGATCGGCATGCTGATCCGGGCCGGCGCGTCGAACCGTGAAATGATCGGCGCGCTCGGCATCAACATCAAATTGCTGTTCACGCTGGTGTTCGGACTTGGCGCCGCGCTCGCCGGCCTCGCCGGGCTGATGCAGGCGCCGATTCTGACGGTGCAGATCGGGATGGGCGAGAACATCCTGATTCTCGCCTTCGTCATCATCGTGATCGGCGGCATCGGCTCGATCCGCGGCGCGTTCCTGGCCGCGATCTTCGTCGGCATGATCGATACGCTCGGCCGCGCCTTCCTGCCGGATCTGTTGCGCAAGATATTGAGTTCCGCCGCCGCTTCCACCGCCGCCCCCGCACTGTCCTCGATGCTGATCTACCTGCTGATGGCGATCGTGCTGGTGGTGCGTCCGGAGGGGCTGTTTCCGGCCGCCAAGCGATGAAATTTCAACTCAACGTTCCCAACGTCGTGGTGGCGCTGGTCGCGGCTGCATTGATATTGCTGCCGCTGTATTCGCAGCTCACCGGCAACATCTTCATCCTGACGCTGTTCACCCGCATCGTGATCTTTGCGCTGGCCGCGGCCAGCCTCAACCTGATCATGGGCTATGGCGGCATGATGAGTTTTGGCCACGCCGCCTATCTCGGCATCGGCGGCTACGCGGTCGGCATGCTCGCCTTCGAAGGTATCGGCTCCGGCTTCATCCAGTGGCCGGTGGCGCTCGCCGCGTCGGCGCTGTATGCGCTGGTGATCGGCGCGCTGTCCTTGCGCACCCGCGGCGTCTACTTCATCATGATCACGCTCGCCTTTGCGCAGATGGCCTATTACATCGCCTCGGGCATGTCGCGTTATGGCGGTGACGACGGGCTCACGATCTACAAGCGCAGCAGTTTCGGCGGCCTGATCGATCTGTCGAACCGCGTGCAGTTCTATTATCTCTGCCTGGCTTGCCTGTTCGGCGGCATCTATCTGATCTGGCGCATCATCAACTCGCGCTTCGGTATGGTGGTGCAGGGTGTGCGTTCCAACGAACAGCGCATGCAGGCGATCGGCTTTCATGCCAATAGATATCGTCTCGTCTGCTTCGTCATATCCGGCACCATCTGCGGCCTTGCCGGCGCGCTGCTGGCGAACAACACCGACTTCGTCAGTCCGGCCGGAATGTACTGGACCCGCTCCGGCGAACTCATGGTGATGGTGGTGTTCGGCGGCATGGGATCGCTGTTCGGGCCCGTCATCGGCGCGATCGTCTTCCTGGTCCTGGAAGAGCTGCTGTCGCAGTTCACGGAATACTGGGCGATGATCATGGGGCCGCTATTGTTGCTGATCGTGCTGTTCGCGCGCGGCGGCATCATGGGCCTGCTCGGGAGGATGCGCCGTGTCTGATCCCTTGCTCCGCGTTGAAAACCTGGTGCGGCGGTTCGGCGGCATTCTCGCCACCGACAATCTGTCGCTCGACGTCGCGCCCGGCGAGCTGCACGCCATCATCGGCCCCAACGGCGCCGGCAAGACCACGCTGATCAGCCAGCTGACCGGGCAATTGACGCCGAATTCCGGCACCATCCATTTCGCCGGCCGCGACGTCACGCGGCAGCCAGCCTACCGGCGCAGCCGGCTCGGGCTGGCGCGCTCGTTCCAGATCACCTCGCTGCTGCCGGATTTTACCGCGGCCGACAATGTCGCGCTCGCGGCCCAAGCCCATGACGGTCACTCGTTCCGCTTCTGGGGCAACGCGCGCAAGGAGAAGCACCTGCGCGATGCCGCGCATGCGGCCTTGAAACGGGTAGGGCCTCGAAAAGCGCGGCGACGTGCCGGTGTCCGAACTGAGCCATGGCGAACAGCGCGAGCTCGAGCTTGCGGTGGCGCTTGCGACCAAGCCGCAATTGCTGCTGCTGGACGAGCCGATGGCGGGGCTCGGCGTCACCGAATCGGCGCGCATGGTGGCGCTGCTGAAGGAATTGCGGAAGGAAGTCACCATCGTGCTGGTCGAGCACGACATGGAAGCCGTGTTCGCACTCGCCGACCGCATCACGGTTTTGGTGTATGGCCGCGTCATCGCCTCTGGCGATCCCGCTTCGATCCGCAGCAACGAAGAGGTCAAGCGCGCCTATCTCGGCGACCAGCACGTGGTGGTCGCCCATGGCTGACGCCCTTCTCGAAGTCGACGGCATCGAGACCTGCTATGGCCTGAGCCAGGTGCTGTTCGGCCTGTCGCTGTCGATTCATGCCGGCGAAATGGTCGCGCTGATGGGCCGCAACGGCATGGGCAAGACCACGACCATTCGCTCCATCATGGGGATGACGCCGGCGCGCGCCGGCACCATCCGCTTCGGCGGGCAGGAAGTGCGCAGCCTTCCCTCGTACAAAATCGCAAAACTCGGCATCGGCCTGGTGCCCGAAGGCCGTCAGATCTTTCCCAACCTGACGGTCTACGAAAACCTCGTGGCGGCTTCGGGCAACCGCGCCGGCAATGCCGATCCCTGGACGATCGAGAAAATCCACGCGCTGTTTCCGCGTCTCGCCGAGCGCGGCGGCAATATGGGCGTGACGCTGTCCGGCGGCGAACAGCAGATGCTGGCGATCGGCCGCGCGCTGATGACCAATCCGAAATTGCTGATCCTCGACGAGGCCACCGAGGGCCTGGCGCCCTTGATCCGCGAGGAAATCTGGAATTGCCTGTCGATGCTGAAGGCGCGTGGGCAATCGGTGCTGGTGATCGACAAGAACGTCGGCAACCTCTCCCGCATCGCCGACCGCCACTACATCATCGAGCGCGGGCGCACGGTGTGGAGCGGGACGTCGGAACAACTGATCGCCGAGCCGGATTTGCAGCACAGGTATTTGGGGATTTAGGCGTCTCGTCCGTCATGCGAGCGAGCGCACCCTCTTGCCGTGCGCATGGATTGCGCGTCCAGGCCGGGCAGACGAGGTTAAAGCACTTTCACGTACGCCGAACGGCTGCAAGATTCTCCGCGCGGCCGCATCATAAACGCCGAGATCATCCAGGCTGGCGGCAAGAATCAGCGCGCCCTGTAACGTCGCGACGAACAACGTCGCATCGTCCTGCGCCGTGTCGCTCAACGCGCCTTCCTCAAGCGCAGCGCGGACCCATGCAATATTGGCTTCGAAGAAGCCGCGAACGCTGCGCGCCACGATCCCGGGCAATCCGCCGCTCTCCGCACCCAGCATTCCGCACAGGCAGATGGCGCCGCCCTTGTCGAGCGCGTCGCGATAGAGCGAGACGAACGCAAATAGCTTTTGCCGCGGCGTCGCCGAACCGGTTCTGGCCGCGAGTTCTTCGAAGAAGCGCGCGCGATAACGCTCGACCAGAGCCACGCCGAGATCGGCCTTGGCCGGAAAATGATAGTGCACGCTCGCGCTCTTCACCGCGACGTCGGAGGCCAGATCGCGAAAGCTCATCGCGTAATAGCCGCCGATCCGGGCGCGCTTTTCGGCGGCATCGAGGATCTGTTCGGCGGTGGCGTTTCGCGTGGTCACGGGTGTTCCGGCTCCAATCTACTGATCGATAGATAGGTATTGACACGTCAGGGGCCAAGGCGCTAATCGTCTATCTATCGACTGATAGGTAGATCAACTTTAACGCTCGGAAACAGCATGAAGATCCATGATTTCAAAGGCTTCCCCAATCCCACCCGGGTCCGCATCGCCATTGCTGAGAAGGGGCTATCCGACCGGATCGAATTCGTGCCCGTCAATGTTCCCGATGGCGAGCACAGGACGCCGGCCTTCATGGCCAAGAACCCAAGCGCCGTGGTGCCGGTGCTGGAGCTCGAGGACGGCACTTGTATCGCCGAATGTACGGCGATCACCGAATATCTCGACAATCTTGCCGGGCTCCCGACGCTCACCGGAAGCACGGCGCGCGATCGCGCCATGATCCACATGATGCATCGGCGCGCCGAAGCCGGCCTGCTCGATGCGCTGGCAACCTATTTCCATCACGCGACCCCGGGGCTTGGGCCGCATATCGAGACCTATCAAAACCGCGAGTGGGGTGAGAAGAACCGCGAAAGGGGACTTGCCGGCATGCGCTATCTCGATGGCGTGCTTGCCAAACACGCCTACCTTGCCGGCGACCGCTTCACGATGGCAGACATCACCGCCTTTGCGGGTCTCATGTATACCGACTTCGCCAAGATCGATATCCCGGCGGAGCTGACGCATCTGAAGGCGTGGCGGGCGCGCGTTGCGGATCGTCCCAGCGTCAAGGCGGCGTAGGCAAGGGGGCCGAATGGAAATCAATTCCGACTTCACCCGGCGCGTCGTCGTGCACGCGGCGAGGCTGCCCTGGGTGGCCTCGCCGATCGCGGGCGTCGAGCGCCGCATGCTCGACCGTGTCGGCGGCGAGGTGGCGCGCGCCACGACGATCGTGCGCTACGCGCCGGAGAGCCGGTTCTCGCCGCATGTGCATTCAGGCGGCGAGGAGTTCATCGTGCTGGAGGGCGTGTTCCAGGACGAGCACGGCGACTTTCCGGCCGGCAGCTACATTCGAAATCCGCCGCAGTCGCGCCATACGCCAGGCTCGAAACCGGGCTGCACGATCTTCGTGAAACTCTGGCAGTTCGATCCGGCCGATCGCACCCATGTGCGCGTCGACACCGGCAAGATGCCCTATCTCAGGACCGTGCAGCGCCCGGACGTCGAGATCATGCCGCTGTTTCGCGACCAGAACGAGGATGTGCGGCTGGAACGCTGGCCGCCGGCCACGCGCATCAGACTCGCGGTACCGGGTGGCGCGGAGTTTTTGGTGCTCGACGGCGCGTTCTACGAAGGTGATGAGGCGTACGAGGCGCAATCCTGGTTGCGCCTGCCGGTGGGCGCGCGGCTCGACGCATTGTCAGGCCCGCGGGGTTGCCTGGTCTGGGTCAAGACCGGCCATCTCGCGCATCCGCAAACGATTCCCGCGGCGGCGCGGTAGTTTGGCTGGACGACACTAAAACATCTCGAAATATTCGCGATGCTCCCATTCCGACACCTCGGCCTGGAAGCGTTCGATCTCGGCGTTCTTGATGTGAACGTAATAGTCGACGAACTTTTCTCCGAACGCGCCGCGGAAGAAAGGATCGTCGTTCAGCGCGGTCACCGCCTCGCGCAGCGTCTTCGGCAGCAGCGCCGCCCTGGTCTCATAGGGCGCGTCAGCGGAGGGGCCGGGATCGAGCTTGCGGTCGACGCCGTCGAGACCGGAGAGAATCTGCGAGGCCATGTAGAGGTAGGGATTGGCGGCGGGTTCGCCGATGCGGTTTTCGAGGCGCGTGGCGGCGATCGTTCGGCCCGCCGAGCACCCGGATCATCACGCCGCGGTTGTCGCGGCCCCAGATCGCCCGATCCGGCGCCAGCGAATAGGTTCGATAGCGCTTGTAGCCGTTGATGGTCGGCGTCGTGAACACGGCCGAGGCGCGGGCATGCGCCAAAAGCCCGGCCAGATAATGGCGCGCAAATGGGCTCAGCACTTCGCCGTCGTTTGTTGTCATGAACGCATTGTCGCCGCTCGGCGCGCGACACGATCGACTGATGCAGGTGCCAGCCGGACGCGAACAGATTCGGCAATTTCGGCCGGCACATGAAGGTCGCGTGATAGCCGTGGCGGCGCGCGATCTGTTTCACGGCCGAGCGGAACAGCACCATGTTGTCGGCGGGAGCGATCCCCCTGGTCGGCGCAAACGTGAATTCACACTGGCTCGGGCCGAATTCGACCTCGACCGACCGCAAGGGCAGGCCGAGCGCCAGCACATCGCGGCGGATGATCTCCAGCGCGGGCTCCATCTGGTCGTAGCGCTGCTCGGTCAGATACTGATAGCCCTGTGACAGCAGGCTCACGGATGGCGGCTCGCCCGGTTGGCCGGCATGCTCCGGCGCTGTGCGCGCGTCTTCGAGCTTGAAGAGGTGGAATTCGACCTCAAGGCCTGCGACGAAATCGTAGCCGCGCGCGCCGAGCTGGTCGATCACCCCGCGATAGAGATGGCGCGTAGCGAACGGTACCGCCCGGCCGTCGCCGAAATAGATGTCGCACAACAGCCAGCCCGTTGTCGGCGCCCACGGCAGCACGCGGAACGTGGTGGGATCGGCGACCATCAATACGTCGGCGGCGCCCTCCATCTCGGGCATGCCGAACCCGCCGCCGGATGTGAACACCGGAAACACCGTGCGGTGCGAGGTGTCCTTGGCGAGCATGGTGGTGGTAATGGAGCAGCCGCTTTCCAGCGAGGCGAGCGCCTCAGCTCGCCACCAGCGTCTTGCCGCGCAGGATGCCGTGCTGGTCCGGAAACGACAGCCGGATCACCTCGAGCTTTTGCTCTTCGACGATGTCGGCGCAGGCGAGCGCGCCGCCTCCTTCTGCTCCGCCGACCAAAGCCCGTGACGCTCGACAAAACTCAACGCGCTACTCCCACGTCATTGCGAGCGAAGCGAAGCAATCCATCGCGCCGCGCAAAGAAAGAATGGATTGCTTCGTCGCTACGCTCCTCGCAATGACGGAGAACCACCATCACTCGGCCGCCGACAGATGCCGGATCTTGTCGGAGATCTCGCCGGGCACCGGCGCCGCCCACGGCGCACCGCGGCGGCGTTTGACGTCGACTTCCATCCAGTAGATTTCCCAGCCTCTGGTCGGTCCGATGCCGTCCATGGTGGCGGGGCCCTGGATGCCGCGCGCACGCTGGCCGTCGAGGAACATGAACGGCTTCTCGCCGCCGGCAACCTTTTCGATTTCCTGCCGCAGCAGGCGGCGATATTGCACGATCGCCTTGTCGGAGGTGCCGAGATGTTCTTTGGTGCGGTCCTGGATCGCGCCCATCGACTCCACCGCCCACTGGTCGTGCACGTTGATGTCGGCGCCCATGCCGGTATAGGTCGCGGTCGCCTGCTCGTGCGGATCGAAACCGTAATCATTCGACTTGTTCTTGCGCGACTTGTAATCCGGCAGCTCGTAGAGTTCGAGCCGCTGGTCGCGCATCTTCTTCTTGTCGACCGGCGTCGTGTAGGACGTGAAGATCGCGTACCAGTAGCAGTTCTCGTCATCGACCGGCACGTGCCACTGCGTGATCGTCATCTCCGTGCTCATCGGAATGACGAAGCCGTGCGGAAACAATTGATTGGTCACGCGCACATGGGTGCGCTCGGCGTCGATCTCGCGGAGCGCAATCAGCCGCATGCCGTATTCGGTGTGCTCGACATTGATGATCGGGTTGTCGTATTCGCGCAGGATCTTCGTCATCGGCATGTCCGTGCCGGCGGAGGCGCCGCGGAACTGCTTGCCGTAGGCGCCGGACGTATCCTCATCCTCGAAGAAGCGATGCAGGAAGGAAGCGTGCGCCGGATCGATGCCGACTTCGAGCGCCTGCAGCCAGTTGCAATTGATGTGGCCCTTGAACGCGAACGTATGGCTGTCTGGCGCCACGAAAGCGTCGATCTCGGCAAACGCCGGCGGCTCGCCTTCGCCGAGATACGCCCACAGGATGCCGCTCTTCTCGACCACGGGGTAAGCGCGTTGCTTGATGCCCTTGCAGAGGTTGGAATCCCTGGGCTCCGCGGGCGTCTCGATGCACTGGCCTGACGCGTCGAACAGCCAGCCATGGAACGCGCAGCGCAGGCCGCCATTCTCCAGCCGGCCGAAGGCGAGATCGGCGCCGCGATGGGCGCAATGGCGGTCGATCAGGCCGTAGCGGTCGTTCTCGTCGCGGAACAGCACCAGATTTTCGCCGAGCAGTTTTACGGCTTTGACCGGCCGCGGCCCCGCCAGCTCATCGACCAGCGCTGCCGGCTGCCAGTACATCCGCATCAGTTTCCCGCAGGGGTCTTTGGCGCCGGTGCGGGTGATCTGGTCGTTGGCTTCCTGGCTCATCATGGCGGCGTGTCCCCTAGGGCTGAATGTTCGCCTATTGAACTAATGGGCGAATTATGACATGCCTTGGCGCGACGGCAAGGCCAATCTTCGCAATCCCCTTCTTTGAACTGCCTTCCCGCCAGTGGACCACAAGATGCCGAAGCTGAAACGCGAAAAGGGCGAGGAACGCGCGACCGATTTCGTCGAGAGCCTCGATCGCGGTCTGCGTCTCCTGCAGAAGTTCGGCGCCACCAGCGGGCCGATGACGCTGAGCGATCTGGCGCGCGCCGCCGAGTTGCCGCGCGCCACCGCGCGCCGCATTCTCTTCACCCTCGAACGCGGCGGCTTCGTTGCGACCGACGGAAAACTGTTCACGCTGACGCCGCACGTGCTGCGGCTGGCCGCATCCTATCTGAGCTCAAGCCAGGTGGTGACCGTGCTGCAGCCGGTGCTGGACCGGATTGCCATGGAAGCGCAGGAGATCAGTTCGCTGTCGGTGCTCGATGGCGACGAGGTGGTGTTCATCGCGCGCGGCAGTCCGGCGCGGGTGTTTTCCGCCGGCCTCGACATCGGCTATCGCCTGCCGGCCTTCTGCACCTCGGTCGGCCGCGCCATGCTCGGCCAGTTCGACGATGCCGAACTGACGCAGCGACTGAGGAAGATGCCGCGCGCGCCGATGACGCCGCACACCGTGACGGATCCAAGGCGTCTCCTCGCCACCATCATCGCTGACCGCGAACAAGGCTATTCACTGGTCGATCGCGAGGCCGAGCCGGGCTTCCGCTCGATCTCGGTGCCGGTCCGCCGCTACGACGCCACCATCATTGCCGCCATCAACATGGGCGCGCATGTCGATCGCATCTCCACCGAACAAATGATCGACAGATTCCTGCCGCTGCTCCGTGAAGGCGCGAATTCGGTCAAATCGATGCTGCTGTGACGCGTTCCCCGGACGCTGCGCACCGCAGCGCCACGACGGGAATCGGGTGGCCAAACCGCGGCTGATGTGCACGATGAACCGCGCAACCGGAAAATGGAGAATGCGGTGGACACGGCTATCTCGTCTCAAAACGATCGGGCTGCGCAGTTCTTTGACCGTTTCGTTGCAGCCTTCGCTACCTTTGATCCCTTAGTCATCGCCAACCTGTTTGCGACGCCGGGCGTTGCGCTGCGCCGGGACGGCTCGCTGGTCGCGCTCACGACACGCGATGACGTCATCCGCTACTATCGCGCCGCGACCGAAGGCTATCATCGAAACGGTTGCCGTTCGTGCCGGTGGTCGAATTTGCAGGTGACGGCCAGCGGGAGCGGCAGCATGCTGGCTGCGGTGACCTGGGACCTGCTTCATGAAGATGGAAGCGTCATGACGACGTGGCGGCAGTCCTATTATCTCAGGGAGTCTGAGGAAGGTCTGACGGCCTTTGCCTCGGCATCGCACGCCGATTGAAGCTGCGCGCTAGACGGCCTACCCCCGCGCGAACATCCGCGCTTCGTCGTGCAGCACCGGCGCCACCGCATCGATCAGGCGTGAGGCGGCGTCGTTGACGCTCAGCCCCGCGGTATCGACCACGGCGGACGCCCGCGCGTAAAGCGGCTCGCGGCTGACGAGGATGTTGCGCAGTTCGGCCATCGCCGAGCGGTCGTCCGCCATCGGGCGCAGATCGCCCTGGCCGCGCACGCGCGCCATGTGCTCTTCCGGTTCGGCCTTCAGCCAGATGGTGTAGAACGACGACAGGATCAGGTCGAAGGTCAGGGCCTCGGAGACGATGCCGCCGCCGGTCGCCAGCACCATCAGCTCCTTTCGCGCCAGCAATTGCGTCAGCGCCGCCTGCTCCATGCGGCGAAAACCTTCCTGGCCGTAGAGCGCGATGATCTCGGCGACCGACAGGCCGTTCTGCGCCTCGATCTCCTTGTTGAGCTCGACAAAGCTCCAGCCGATTTTCTTCGCCAGCATTTTCCCAAGCGTGGATTTGCCGGCGCCGCGCAGGCCGATCAGCGCGATGCCCGAGAACGACATCTTGCGATGCGCCGCAGCACTTCCGCCCGCGAGCACATTCCTGGCTTGTTCGATCTGGCCAGGCGTCGCCTTGCGCAGGAGGTCGCGGATCACGGCCCAGTCGGGTGCCGGTTCGGTTGAGGGAATGAGATCTTCCAGATGCGCGCCCATGGCGTTCGACACCCGGCGCAGCAACACGATCGAGACGTTGCCCTTGCCGCCTTCGAGCTGCGCGATATAGCGTTCGGAAATGCCGGAAACTTTCGCGAGCACCTTTCGCGACATGCCGCGCAACGCCCGCATGGTGCGGACGCGCTGGCCGAGCGCTTCGAGAAAGCCGGTTTCGGGATCGCGATTTTCGGTCATTTCCCTCTGGGAGCTCTGGCTGCAAATCGACGGACTTCGGAAACATAGTGCCGGAGAGGATTGACAGCAAGCGCAGCCAGTGGCTTTCTATGAATTATAATTCTTAAATCTGGGGAGAACACCGTGAGCGGCACGTCCGGTTCCTACAATGCGGTGACCTGGCTGCTCGATCGCAATGTCGACGAGGGCCGCGGCGCGAAACTCGCCTTCACCGACACGGTCTCTGAACTCACCTACGGCGATCTGCAAAAGCAAAGCTGTCGCGTCGCCAACATGCTGCGCCGGTTCGGCGTCCGCCGCGAAGAGCGTGTGGCGATGATCATGCTCGACACGGTTGATTTCCCGTCCGTGTTCCTAGGTGCGATCCGCGCCGGCATCGTGCCGGTGCCGCTCAACACGCTGCTGACGTCGGATCAATATGCCTATGTGCTGGCGGATTGCCGCGCGCGGGTGCTGTTCATCTCCGAGGCGCTCTATCCTGCGGTGAAAGACATTGTGGGCGGGATGGCCGACCTGGAGCAGGTCGTGGTGTCCGGCAACAATGCGTTTGGCAACAAGAAGCTTGCCGACGAACTTGCGCAGGAGAAGGATTCCTTCGCGACCGTGCCGACCCATGCCGAGGAGCCTGCATTCTGGCTCTATTCGTCGGGGTCAACCGGCATGCCCAAGGGCGTGCGGCATCTGCACTCCAATTTGCAGGCCACCGCCGAGACCTATGGCAAGCAGGTGCTCGGCATCAAGGAGAGCGACGTCTGTCTCTCCGCGGCAAAGCTGTACTTCGCCTACGGGCTCGGCAATGCCCTTACCTTCCCGATGTCGGTCGGCGCCAGCACGGTGCTGAATGCGGAGCGGCCGACTCCGGCGCGGATGTACGAACTCCTGAACACGTACAACCCTACCATCTTCTATGGCGCGCCGACGCTGTTCGCGGCGATGTTGAATGACGAGGCGGCGAAGAAAGCGCGCGCGGGCGCGCGGCTGCGCATCTGCACCTCTGCCGGCGAAGCGCTGCCGGAATCGGTCGGCAATGCCTGGAAGGCGCGCTTCGGAGCCGACATCCTCGACGGTGTCGGTTCGACGGAGTTGCTGCACATCTTCCTGTCCAACGCGCCGGATGACATCAAATACGGCTCCTCGGGCCGTCCCGTTCCCGGCTACAGCGTGCGGTTGGTGAACGAAGCAGGCAGCGAGGTGCCCGATGGCGAGGTCGGCGAATTGCTGGTCGATGCGCCCTCGGCCGGCGATGGATACTGGAACCAGCGCAGCAAGACACGTCACACGTTCCAGGGCCCCTGGACCTACACCGGCGACAAATACACGCGTGACGCCGACGGCCGCTACACGTTCTGCGGCCGTTCCGATGACATGTTCAAGGTCTCCGGCATCTGGGTCTCGCCGTTCGAGGTCGAGAGTGCGCTGATCGTGCACCCCGCGGTGCTGCAAGCCGCCGTCGTGCCGCAGGCCGATGCTGACGGATTGTTGAAGCCGAAGGCTTTCGTGGTGTTGCGCCCGAATTGCAACACCGAGGGTCTGTATGAATCGCTGAAGGAACACGTCAAGCAGAAGATCGGCCCGTGGAAATATCCGCGCTGGATCGATGTGGTGGATTCATTGCCGATGACGGCGACGGGAAAGATCCAGCGATACAAGTTGCGGGATGGGGATCATAAGTAACGTCGTCATTCCGGGGCGCGCGCTAGCGCGAACCCGGAATCTCGAGATTCCGGATCAGCTCGCGTCGCGATCTGTCCGGAATGACAGAGTGAGAACACATCATGACCACGCTTTCCCCCACCGGCTTCCTCAGCATCGGCGCCGCCGATCTCGAATACCGCATGATCGGCCCTTCGCCCGCGGATGCACCGACCATCGTGATGCTGCATGAGGGGCTCGGTTCAGCCGGCCTGTGGGGTGATTTTCCGGAAAAGCTTCAAGCCGCGACCGGCGCCGGCATTTTCCTCTATTCGCGTGCGGGCTATGGCGCCTCGACGCCGGTGCAATTGCCGCGCCCGGTCGACTACATGCACCTTGAGGCGCTCGACGTGTTGCCGAAACTGCTCGATCGGATCGGCTTCCGCCGCGGGCTGCTGCTCGGGCATTCCGATGGCGCCTCGATCGCGGCGATCTATGCCGGCAGCCACCAGGATCATCGCGTCGAGGGGGTCGCGATGATTGCGCCCCACTTCATCGTCGAGGACGTCTCGGTGACCTCGATCGCCAGGATCAAGACGGCGTACGAGACTACCGAGCTGAAGGCAAAGCTGGCGCGCTGGCACAAGGATGTCGACAATGCCTTCTACGGCTGGAACGGCGTCTGGCTGAATCCAGCGTTCCGCAATTGGGATATTTCCGAATACCTCGCCTATATCCGCGTGCCGGTCGCCGTCGTGCAGGGCGTGGATGACGAATATGGGACCATGCGCCAGGTCGAGATCGCCCGGGAAGAGTGCTACTGTCCGGTCGATGTGACGGTCGTCCCGGGGGCGGGACATGCGCCGCATCGGGAAGCGCCGGGGGCGACGCTGGATGCGATCCAGGAATTCGCAAACGCGGTGTTGCGTGTCCATGACGGCTCGCAGGGACGGGCCGCCTGACGCCTGATTGGACCGCCTTCGAAGACACTCGCTTGATATGCAACAAAATGCACATTTCGATGTTTTAGGCTAGACTTGACCAAAAACATGCACTATTGTGCATACGTCCTTAAGACGATCAGCCTGAAGACCGACAGGCGGACCGACCGACAGAAAACCAAAAAAGGTGGCCCATGGCGGGTGAAGATCGCGTCCTCGCGGGAGGCGCGACGTACATCGATTTTCAAACCGATCCGTCGCGCTACCGGCATTGGAAGCTCGATGTCGCGGGCGATACCGCGACGCTGACCATGGATGTCGACGAGAATGCCGGGCTGTTCGAGGGCTATCAGTTAAAACTCAATTCCTACGATCTCGGGGTCGACATCGAACTGGCGGACGCCGTGCAGCGGCTGCGCTTCGAGCATCCCGAGGTAAAGGTCGTAATCGTCCGCTCGGGCAAGAACCGCGTGTTCTGCGCCGGCGCCAACATCCGCATGCTGGCGGGCGCCACCCACGCCCACAAAGTCAATTTCTGCAAATTCACCAACGAGACCCGCAACGGGCTCGAAGATTCCTCCGAGAATTCCGGGCAGCGTTTCATCACGGTCGTCAACGGCACCGCGGCCGGCGGCGGCTATGAGCTGGCGTTGGCGACCGATCACATCATGCTCGCCGACGACGGCTCGGCGGCGGTGTCGCTGCCGGAAGTGCCGCTGCTGGCGGTATTGCCGGGCACCGGCGGGCTTACGCGCGTCGTCGACAAGCGCAAGGTGCGCCGCGACCACGCCGATTATTTCTGCACCATCGAGGAAGGCATCAAGGGCAAGCGCGCCGTCGCATGGCGCCTGGTCGACGAGATCGTGCCGAACAGCAAGCTGGAAGCCAAAGTCGCCGAACGGGCAAAAGAATTCGCCGCCGCCTCGAAGCGCAACGGCAACGGCAAGGGCATTACGCTGGCGCCGCTCAACCGCACCATCGATGATTCCGGCATCCGCTACGGCTTTGTCAGCGTCGATATCGACCGCACGCAGCGCATCGCCACCATTTCGATCAAGGCGCCGGAATCAGCACCGCCTGCCGATATCGAAGGCCTGGTCGCGCAGGGCGCATCGTTCTGGCCGCTGCAGGTCGCCCGTGAGCTCGATGACGCAATCCTTCACTTACGCATCAACGAGCTCGAGACCGCGATGCTGGTGTTCAAGTCGCATGGCGACCGCGCCAGCGTCGCGGCTTCCGACGCCTTCCTCGAAGCGAACAAGTCGCATTGGCTGGTCAACGAGATCAGGCAGTACTGGAAGCGGGTGCTCAAGCGCATCGACGTCACCTCGCGCACGCTGGTGGCGCTGGTCGAACCGGGCTCCTGCTTCGTCGGCACGCTGGCTGAACTCGTGTTCGCCGCCGACCGCTCCTACATGCTGATCGGCCAGAAGCAGGGCGACAACCGCGCTCCCCCGACCATTGAACTGACGGCGATGAATTTCGGCCCCTATCCGATGAGCCACGGCCTGACGCGTCTGCAATCGCGCTTCCAGGCCGATCCCGCCGACCTCGACCGCGCCGAAGCCACCATCGGCACCACGCTCGATGCCGAGGAGGCGGAAGAACTCGGCCTCATCACCTTCGCGCTCGACGACATCGACTGGGACGACGAAGTGCGGGTGTTCTTCGAGGAACGCACGAGCTTTTCGCCCGACGGCCTCACCGGCATGGAAGCGAATTTGCGCTTCGTCGGACCGGAAACCATGGAATCGAAGATCTTCTCGCGCCTCACCGCGTGGCAGAACTGGATCTTCCAGCGTCCCAACGCCGTCGGCGAAGACGGCGCGCTGCGCCGTTACGGCACCGGCCAGAAGGCGCAGTTCGATATGACGCGGGTTTGAGGCGAATAGGGAGTAGCGAATGGCGAATGGTTTTCTTTTCCATTCGCTACTCGCCATGCGCCATCGCAAAGCCAGGGAGCACGGCGATGAATCACATGAATGTCGACTACAGCACCAAGATTCCCAACAACGTGAATCTCAGCGAAGATCGCCAGGTGCTCAAGGCGCTGGAGGGCTGGCATCCCGGCTATATGGATTGGTGGAGCGACATGGGGCCCGAGGGTTTCCAGCAGTCGCTGGTGTATCTGCGCACCGCCTATTCGGTCGATCCGCGCGGCTGGGCCAAGTTCGACTATGTGAAGATGCCGGAATATCGCTGGGGCATTCTTCTCGCTCCCCAGGAGGAAAATCGCGTCATTCCGTTCGGCGAGAATTTTGGCAAGCCGGCCTGGCAGGAAGTCCCGGGCGAACACCGCGCCACGCTGCGCCGGCTGATCGTGATCCAGGGCGACACCGAGCCGGCCTCGGTCGAACAGCAGCGCCATCTCGGCAAGACCGCGCCCTCGCTCTACGACCTGCGCAACCTGTTTCAGGTCAATGTCGAGGAAGGCCGCCATCTCTGGGCGATGGTCTATCTGCTGCAGAAATATTTCGGCCGCGACGGCCGCGAGGAGGCCGACGAGTTGTTGCGCCGTCGCTCCGGCGACGCCGATAGCCCGCGCATGCTGGGGGCCTTCAACGAGGCGACGCCGGACTGGCTGTCGTTCTTCATGTTCACCTACTTCACCGACCGCGACGGCAAGATGCAGCTGCACTCGCTGGCGCAATCCGGCTTCGATCCGCTGTCGCGCACCTGCCGCTTCATGCTGACCGAAGAGGCGCATCACATGTTCGTCGGCGAGACCGGCATCAGCCGCGTCGTGCAGCGCACCTGCGAGGCGATGAAGGAAGCCGGCATCAGCGATCCCACCGATATCGCCAAGGTGCGCGCGCTCGGCGTGATCGATCTGCCGACCATCCAGAAGAAGCTGCACCTGCATTATTCGCTGTCACTCGACCTGTTCGGCTCGGAAGTCTCGACCAATGCGGCCAACGCCTTCAACGCCGGCATCAAGGGCCGCTACCGGGAAACCCAGATCGAGGACGATCATCAGTTGAAGAACAGCACCTATCCCGTGCTCAAGCTGGTCGACGGCGTGATCAAGCGCGTCGACGAGCCGGCGTTGACCGCGCTCAACATGCGGCTGCGCGACGACTACACCCAGGACTGCGTCAAGGGCCTGCTGCGCTGGAACAAGATCATCTCGACATCAGGCTTCCACTTCAAGCTGACGCTGCCGAACGTCGCCTTCCACCGCCAGATCGGCGAGTTCAGGGATATCAACGCCACGCCCGAGGGCGTGCTGATCGATGACGCCACCTGGAACAAGCGCAAGGGCGAGTGGCTGCCGTCATCCGCCGACGGCGACTTCATCGCCTCGCTGATGACCCCCGTCACCGAGGCAGGCAGCTACGCCTCCTGGATCTCGCCGCCCAAGGTCGGTATCGACAACAAGCCCGGCGATTTCGAGTATGTGAAAATCGAGACGTGAGTTGGTAGCCAGCTGTCATTCCGGGGCGCGCGAAGCGCGAGCCCGGAATCCATTGTGCGGCAGAGTTAGTGGATCAATGGATTCCGGGCCTGCGCCAAGTGGCGCATCCCGGAATGACGGCGGTTGATTTGTACGCGCCTTCTCGCCGCGTCTACCCCGCGATCTCCAGTCCCGCGTTCGCATAAACCACGCCGCCATCGACCGCGATGGTGTTGCCGATCACATAGTCGCCCGCGCGCGAGGCGAGATAGATCGCAATCCCCGCCATATCCTCGTCGGTTCCGATCCGCCGCGCCGGGATGCGCTTGGCCACCGTGTCCGCGTGATCGCGCGCGGCCCGGTTCATGTCCGACTTGAAGGCCCCCGGTGCGATCGCGGTGACGTTGATATTGTCCTTGACCAGCTTGGTCGCCATCCGCCGGGTCAGGTGGATCACCGCGGCCTTGCTCGCGGCGTAGGAATAGGTCTCGCCCGGGTTGACGAAGATGCCGTCGACGGACGCGATGTTGATGACCTTGGCGGGCCGCTCGTGGGACGCGGCCGCGCGCAGCGGTTTCGCCAGCGCTTTCGTCAAAAAGAATACCGACTTGACGTTGAGGTCCATGACCTTGTCCCAGCCGCTTTCCGGAAACTCGTCGAAATCCGCGCCCCATGCAGCTCCCGCATTGTTGACGAGGATATCGAGCTTCGGCTCGAGCTTGATGATTTCACCGGCGAGCTTCTCGCAGCCCGCAACCGAGGAAATGTCGATCGGCAGCGCGATGCATTCGCCGTCATAGGCGGCGGTGAGTTCTTTCGCGGTCGCCTCGCATGGACCGGCCTTGCGCGCGGTGATGTAGACCTTCGCCGCGCCCTGCGCGAGAAAACCTCCCGCAATCATCTTGCCGATCCCGCGCGACCCGCCCGTCACCAGCGCGATGCGGCCTTTCAGTGAAAACAGATCCTCGAACATGCGTTCCTCCCATTGTTCTTGTCAGAGGTTTTGAGCGTGGGAGGTTGATGAGTCAAGGAAGGGAAGGAGAGCGGCTATTTTGGAATTACGCCGCGTCGATGCGCCGGAAACCGTTCCATACGGCGGTGGCGGCGCCCGAGGTCAGCACCGGGATGATGCGCTCGTCCTGGTAATTGCCGTTGAGCGAAACCCGTTGCAGCGCGGTCAGGTGCGCAGCGCTTTCCGGAAAGATCATGCCCGGCCGCGTTGTCACCGCGGTCTTGAATCCGGCCGCTTTGGCGATTGTGAATTCGCGCGGGCCGGCGGCGATCCGGTCGCCATAGGGATAGGCCAGATGCAGCACCTTCCGCTGCAGCTCAGCTTCGATCCGGTCGCGCCCGGCGACCATTTCGAACGTCGCCGTTGCTTCAGATTGCCTCGCCAGATTGCAATGGGTGATGGTATGCGCGCCGATCGTCACCAGCGGGTCTTCCGCAAACGCCTTCAGTTCGTCCCAGGACATGCAGAGGTCGCGGGCGATCGCGGTCTCGTCGACATCATATCGGGTGCACAGCGCGGAAACTTCGCGCTGCAAATCGTGCTCGCCCGGCAAACTGCGCAGCCAGTCGTGCAACCGCTCGAACGTGGCCTGCTTGGCCGCCGGCGTCGACGTATCGAAATGGGTCATCGTGGCGCCGACCGGCGCTTCGATCGCGGAGGCCGCGGCGATCACTTTTTCCAGCGCGACCCACCACAGCCGGCCGGTGCCTTCGGCGAAATCGCTGGCGACATAGACGGTGAGGGGTGCGTCGAATTCACGCATCACGGGCAACGCGAAGTCACGGTTGTCGCGGTAGCCGTCATCGAGGGTGAAGCAGGCGAAGCGCCGCGCGAAATTGCCCTGCGACAGCCGGGCATGGGCCTCGTCCATGCTGACGATGTCGATGTCGAGCGTGCGCAGATGCGCCAGCATCGCGCGCAGGAAGTCCGGTTCGACCTCGAGGTGATGATTGGGCTGGAACTCGGCGTCGCGGCGGGGACGCACGTGGTGCAGCATGAAAATGGCGCCGACGCCTGCGAAGATTGGTCGCAGCAGATAATGCGCGCCCGAGAAGTAGAGCGCTTCCAGCCCGGCGCGGATAACGGTGTTGCGGAGTATTTTCATCAAGACGTGACGGCCGGTTGGAGTACTTGGCGAACTTAGCGGCAGACCGCTGAAGAAACGGTTAGCCGGGTCGGTTTCCGTACCCTTAGACTTCTTTGGTATTTCGGGTTTGACAGCCCCGCAAGGGTTTGTTTTCTCTCTGTTCCCAGTATCGCCGGTTTGACGTTCCTGCAGGGTTTCCCGCAACTTCGTAGCTGCAACGTCAAACCGAAAAGCGGCACTGTAATCATAGTGTTGCTGGTGCCTGCGTTGCTTTTGCGAAGTTCGTGCCAAGCGGGTGCCGCGGCGGCTCGCGAACTTCGGAAAACGGGGGACTGGAGCATGATCCGGAAAAGTGGGTACCGGTTTTTCGAAAAGATCATGCTCGGATAAGAAGATTTAGGGCTTTCAGGACCTCGAATGCACGGACTTTTCAGGTGGAGTGGCAAATGGTGGCCGGGTGTGATTCCGTTGGTCATCTTTTGGGCTATTGCCGCCTGGACCAGCACCGAGCCGCTTGAAGCCGATCTGGCGCAGCGGACGACCACAGCGCTCAAGGATACCGTTCTCGACAAGCGCCGGATCGTGGTCTCAGGCCGCGACGTGACGTTTGCGGCGGAGGCCTTCTCTGAAGACGGCCGTCTCAGCGCGGTGGCGTCGGTCGAAGCCGTACCGGGCGTGCGGCTGGTCAATGACGAAACCCGCCTCGTGCCCGAAGCCAAGCCGTTCGTCTGGTCGGCTGAACGCGACGTCGTCCGCGTCACGCTGGGCGGCAGTTCGCCGCTGCCGTCGAGCAAAGTCAAATTGACCGAGGCGGCGCGCGCCGGTCTCGGCGGCGTCGAAGTTTCCGACCGGATGAATTTGTCGCGTGGCGCGCCGGCGCGCTTCGACAATGCCGCGCTGCTGCTGCTCGACCAGATCGGCAAATTGAAGGAAGGCAAGGTGACGCTGTCGGACAACACGGTCACGCTGTCAGGCATGGCGCGCGAGCTCGGCGGCAGGGAGGCGATATCAGCCGCGCTGAAAAATCTCCCCGAGGGCTATTCGGTCGCGGCCAACGACATCAAGGCGCCGCCCTATATTTTCCAGGCCTACAAGGATCCGGTCGCGGTCACGCTGACGCTGACCGGCTATGTGCCGGACAATAATGTCCATGCGGCGCTGGTGGCGGCGGCCGGCCGCAAGTTCTTCAGCGAAAAGGTCGTCGATAACCTCAAGGCGAGTATCGGTGCGCCCACAGGATTTGCCGCCGCGGTGGTGCCGGCGCTCGGCGCGCTGTCGCGGCTGTCGACCGGGACGCTGGTGGTCAGCGATCGCGAAGTGAAACTGTCGGGCGATGCGCTCTATGAGGCCGCCGCCGGCCAGATCCGCGCCGGCCTCGGCAAGGAGTTTCCGCCGAACTGGCAATTCAAGCCGGAAATATCGGTCAAGCCGGCCGCGGCGCCGGTCGACGCTACCGTCTGCCAGCAGCTGTTTGCGGAACTGCTCGGCAAGGCCAGGATCCGGTTCGAGTCCGGGAAAGCCACGATCGTTGCGGATTCCGCCGGCCTGCTCGACCGCCTGATCGAGACGGCGCTGCGTTGTCCGAACGCCAATATCGAGGTCGCCGGCCATACCGATACCGACGGCGAGGAAGCCGCCAACCAGACGCTTTCGGAGAAGCGCGCGCAGGCGGTGAGCGATTATCTGGTAAGAGCGGGGCTGCCCGCGAACCGCTTCATGGCGGTCGGCTATGGCAGCACGCAGCCGGTCGCCGGCAATGATACCGACGAAGGCAAGGCGCAGAACCGCCGTATCGATTTCGTGGTGAGGCAGTAGATGGCTTATCTGACGACATTTTACTGGGGCTGGCTGCTGGCGTCGGCGCTGCTCGGCCTGGCGATGGGCTGGATCTCCGTGGTCCAGCACGGCGAAGGCGTCTCGAAAAACGTCAAGCGATGGCTCGCGGTGCTGGCGGCGGCGCTGGTGGCGGCCGCGCTTTCGCGCACCGTCCCCGGCCGGTTCGGCTACTGGCTCGACCTCGGCCTCACCATGTTCGCGCTCTATCTCGTGGGCTGCGCGATCGGATCATGGCTGCGCGACTGGGTGGTCTCGCGCAGCGCGCAGGCCTCGTGAGATCCGCCATGACCCTGCTCGCGCATTATCAGATGTTCGGTCACTACAATGCCTGGGCCAACGCGCGGCTCTACGATGCGGCCGCGCAGCTTGGCGACGAGCACTATCGCGCCGATCGCGGCGCCTTCTTCAAGTCGGTCCACGGCACGCTCAATCATCTGCTGGCGACCGACCGGATCTGGATGCAGCGTTTCACCGGAACGGGCACCGCGCCGGACAGGCTGGATGCGATCCTGTTCGAGACGTTCGGAGAACTGCGCAAGGCGCGCGAGGCCGAAGACCGCCGCATCGTCGAATACGTCGACGGGCTGGACGATGCCCGGATTGCCGGTTCGATCAGATACCGCCGGGTCTCGACGCCGGAAGTCTTCGAACAGGCGCTGGCGCCCGCATTGGCCCATTGGTTCAATCACCAGACCCACCACCGCGGCCAGGTCCATGCGATCTTGACCGGCCTCGTCGGCCGGGCGCCGGAACTCGATCTGCTGTACTACCAGCGGCTAGCCGCGAAGCCCGGCGCCGGATGATGCGTCTGGCGCGCCGTTCACACCCTGGTGACCGGGGCTGGTCCACGTTCCCAAACCGCTTTTGGCCTGCAGAATGCAGCAAATCCGTACTTCCACTGTCATCGACGCCCCCTAATATGTTGAAGAAGCGCGTTTTATTGTCGTCAGGCGAATTCCACTCCGGCCCAAAACGCGCTACCAGAGGGGAATAGGGAGCAGCGTAGCGTCGGCGGGGGTCGCCCGGCAGCCGCCGTCGCAGGATCGCAATTCGAGGTCTAGATGCTGGAAGCAATACGCAGGGCGATTTCGTTTCTGCGCCAGAAGCAAGTCCTGCATAAGCTCGGGGTTGTGATCAGCATCACGGTCATCGGGATCGCGTGCTACGTGCTGTATCACATGCTCCGCGGCATCGACTCCAATGAGGTGATCGAGGCCATCAAGGGCACCGAGCCGAGCCAGATCGCGCTGGCGGCGCTGTTCGTGGCGGCGGGTTATTTCACGCTGACCTTCTACGATCTGTTCGCGGTTCGCGCGATCGGCCGCACCGACATTCCCTACCGCGTCAACGCGCTCGCCGCCTTCACCTCCTATTCGATCGGCCACAATGTCGGCGCCAGCGTCTTCACCGGCGGCGCGGTGCGCTACCGGATCTATTCGGCCTGGGGGCTGAACGCGATCGACGTCGCCAAGATCTGTTTCCTCGCAGGCCTCACGTTCTGGCTCGGCAATGCCGCGGTGCTCGGCCTCGGCATTGCCTACCATCCGGAAGCCGCGGCCGCGATCGATCAGCTGCCGCCCTGGCTCAACCGCGCCGCCGCGTTTGCGATCATCGTGGGCCTGGTGGCCTATGTGGTCTGGGTCTGGACCCAGCCGCGCGGGGTCGGCCGCGGGCCGTGGACCGTGACGCTGCCGGGCGGTCCGCTGACGCTGCTGCAGATCGCCATCGGCATTGTCGATCTCGGATTTTGCGCGCTGGCGATGTACGTGCTGGTGCCGGACGAGCCCAATCTCGGCTTTGTCGTCGTCGCCGTCATCTTCGTGTCGGCGACGCTGCTCGGTTTCGCCAGCCATTCGCCCGGCGGGCTCGGCGTCTTCGATGCCGCCATGCTGGTCGGGCTCTGGCAGATGGACCGGGAAGACCTGCTGGCGGGGATGCTGCTGTTCCGGGTCCTGTATTATATTGCGCCCTTTGTCATTTCTGTAATCTTGCTGACGTTTCGGGAGGTTATCCTCGGTGCGCGAATGAAGCGCCTGCGCCGATTGGCGCCCGGTCCCGACGCCGAGCCGAGACGTGAGGCCGTCTATGTGCGCGAGCGTGGAGACAGCGGCGCCTGACGCGTTTGGCGGACGCGCGAAAATTGCGTGCTCGATTGCGAAAAGCGGAGAGATGGGAAGAAAGCCGGCACGATGGCGATAGACGATTCCTCCTCTTCCTCCTTCTTTGCCCCGTGGCCGGACCGGTTGCGGCATTCGGCCATCATCCTGCTTGCCGCCGGTCTGGTGTTTTCCTTGCTGGTCGCCGTCGGCGAACTCACTTTGGCGCGCGCGGTCGCCGCCTTCATCTGCATCGCGGCTGCGGCCCTGGTGCCGTGGCGGCTGCATGACGTCGTCACCTCCCGCGAGGATGTCCGCGGCGTCAATCCGGTCGAGACGGCCGCCGTCAGTGCGGTTGTCGCCGGCATGCCGGACCCGGCCGTGCTGCTCGACCGCGCCGGCCGCGTCATCCATCTCAATGCGGCGGCCGCCCAACTCGCGCCCGCGCTGCGCAAGAACGAGCTGGCGCAATTCGCGCTGCGCTCGCCGGAAATCATCACCGCCCTGCGCGAAGCGATCGCGACCGCCGAACCGCGCCGCGCCACCTATCTCGACCAGGTTCCGGTCGATCGCTGGATGGAGCTGATCATCACGCCGGTGCCGGTGCCGACGCTGTTCGGCGGCACCGATAAATGCATGCTGATGACCTTCCACGACCAGACGCCGCTGCGCCGGGTCGAGGAGATGCGCGCCGATTTCGTCGCCAATGCCAGCCATGAATTGCGCACGCCGCTCGCCGCATTGTCGGGTTTCATCGATACGCTGCAGGGGCCGGCCAAGGATGACGTCAAGGCGCGCGAGCGCTTTCTAGGCATCATGCACGCGCAGGCGACGCGGATGGCGCGGTTGATCGACGATCTCTTGTCGCTGTCGCGGGTCGAACTGTCGGCGCATGTTCGCCCGGATACCTCGATCGACATCGTGCCGATCATCCGGCAGGTCGCCGACGGCCTGGAGCTTTTGGCGCACGAGCGCCAGGTCGCCATCGAGATCGACCTGCCGGAAACGCCGGTGGCGATCGCCGGCGATCGCGAGGAACTGCTGCGGCTGTTCGAGAACCTGATCGAGAACGCGCTCAAATATGGCGCCTCCGGCGGCAAGGTCATCGTCTCGCTGGTGCAGGCGAGTTCGACCGACGGCGCCCCGGAGGTCCGCGTCCTGGTGCGTGATTTCGGCCCCGGCATCGCTCCCGAGCACCTGCCGCGGCTCACCGAGCGCTTCTACCGGGTCGATGTCGGCGACAGCCGGGCGCAAGGAGGAACCGGGCTCGGTTTATCCTTGGTTAAACATATTCTTAACCGTCATCGCGGCCGGCTTTTGATCGAAAGCGTGCCCAAAAACGGGGCTACTTTTACCGCCTGTTTTCCCCAGGCCAGGACCCCGGCATCGGCTTAAAGCCAAGCGATTTCAATCGTTTGAGGCCGTCATCCAACTGTCATCGAACCTTCGTAAAAGCGGCATTGACCGCTCCTACACGAGCGGCGGTGAGCGCAATCGGGCGCAATCGGCGCTTCGCTCACGAGATGGAGGTCTCAACCATGAATTTCATCAAGACAATCGTCGCAGCCGGCATCGTGGCCGCTTCGACGTCGGCCTTTGCCGCCGATATCACCGGCGCGGGCGCCACCTTCCCGTTCCCGGTCTATTCGAAATGGGCCGATGCCTACAAAAAGGAGACCGGCAACGGTCTGAACTATCAGTCGATCGGTTCCGGCGCCGGCATCAAGCAGATCCTGGCCAAGACCGTGACCTTCGGCGCCACCGATGCGCCGCTGAAGTTCGAGACACTTGAAAAGGATGGCCTGATCCAGTGGCCGATGGTGATGGGTGCGATCGTCCCCGTCGTGAACCTCGAAGGCATCAAGTCGGGCGAACTGGTGCTGTCGGGCGAAGTGCTCGGCGACATCTATCTCGGCAAGATCAAGAAGTGGGACGATGCCGCGATTGCAAAGCTCAATCCGAAGCTGAAGCTGCCGGGCGACGCCATCACCGTGGTGCGCCGTTCCGACGGTTCGGGCACCACCTTCAACTTCACCGACTATCTGTCGAAGTCGAACGCCGACTGGAAAGCCAAGGTCGGCTCCGGCACCGCGGTCGAATGGCCGGCGGGCGTCGGCGCCAAGGGCAATGAAGGCGTTGCCGGCAACATCGGTCAGACCAGGAACGCGATCGGCTATGTCGAATACGCCTACGCCAAGCAGAACAAGCTGACCTATGCCGCGATGATCAATAAGGCCGGCAAAACCGTGCAGCCGACGGTCGCCGCGTTCCAGGCCGCCGCCTCCAACGCCGACTGGGCGAAAGCGCCCGGCTATTACGTGATCCTCACCGACCAGCCCGGCGAAGCCTCGTGGCCGATCACGGCGGCGACTTTCATCCTGATGCACAAGGATGCGACCGACAAGGCGGCATCCCAGGAAGCCATCAAGTTCTTCAAATGGTCGTTCGAGAAGGGCGACAAGATGGCTGAAGAACTCGACTACATCCCGATGCCGGAACCGGTCGTCAAGCTGATCGAAAAGACGTGGTCTTCCGAGATCAAGAGCTGAGCCACGGTTGTGCAATCCTCGCGCGCCGTCATTCCGGGCGCGACGAAGTCGCGAACCCGGAATCCATAACCACGATGGTGAGTATGGATTCCGGGCCTGCGCCAAGGGGCGCATCATCAGATGCGCAATCGCGCATCGGGGAATGACGCGTGAAGATGGCCAGGTCGCTTCGGGCATCGACTTGGTGTAAAAGTACAGGGGACTAGCGTGGCAGACATGGCGGTTCAGAGCGACGTGATGGAAGCTGAAGCTGCCGGACCATACGATCGTGCCAGGGCCCTCAGCGCTTTCAAGTTCGGCGACGTTACCTTCTACTGGCTGACCCGCGCCTGCGCGATCTCGGTTCTCCTCATTCTCGGCGGCATCATCATTTCGCTGATCGTGGGCGCGTGGCCGGCGATCAGGGAATACGGGTTTTCCTTCCTGTTCACCTCGCGCTGGGCGCCGTCGGCCGATCCGCCGGTGCTCGGCGCGCTTGGGCCGATCTATGGCACGCTGATCACCTCCGTCATCGCGATGATGATCGCGATCCCGGTCGGCCTCGGCATCGCGATATTCCTGACCGAGATTTGTCCGATCTGGCTGCGCCGCCCGATTGGTCTGGCGGTCGAATTGCTGGCCGGCATCCCCTCGATCATCTACGGCATGTGGGGCTTCTTCGTGCTTGGGCCGTTCCTGGCCAATAGCTTTCAGCCGTTCATGATCAGGCTGTTCGAGGGCTGGCCTGTGCTCGGCACGATCTTCGAAGGTCCTCCCTCCTATCTCAGCCTGTTCAACGCCGCCCTTATTCTGGCGATCATGGTGCTGCCGTTCATCACCGCGATCTCGGTCGACGTCTTCAAGACGGTGCCGCCGGTGCTCAAGGAAGCCGCCTACGGCGTCGGCTGCACCACCTGGGAAGTGGTCCGCAACGTCGTCATCCCCTACACCCGCGTAGGCGTGATCGGCGGCATCATGCTGGCGCTCGGCCGCGCGCTCGGCGAAACCATGGCGGTCACCTTCATCATCGGCAATTCGTTCCGCATCTCGGGCTCGATCTTCGCCCCGGGCACCACGATCTCGGCGGCGATCGCGTCCGAATTCGCCGAGAGCGACGGGTTGCACCAGTCGGGTTTGATCCTGCTCGGGCTGTTGCTGTTCGTGCTCACCTTCTTCGTTCTCTCGGCGGCGCGGCTGATGCTGATGCGGCTGGAAAAGAAGGCGGGGAACTGAACCATGAACCCGATTTACCGATCCCGCCGCCGCTTCGATGTCATCATCCGCATGCTGTGTGTCGCCGCCGCGTTGTTCGGCGTCACCTGGCTCGCGCTGATCTTGTTTACGCTGTTTTACAACGGGCTTGCCGGCCTCAATCTCGCGGTCTTCGCCCAGGACACGCCGCCGCCGGGATCGACGGATGGCGGCCTGCGCAACGCCATCGTCGGCTCGATCATCATGACCGCCATCGGCGTCGGCATCGGCGCGCCGCTCGGCCTGTTCGCCGGAACTTACCTCGCCGAATACGGCAAGCATGACCGGCTCACCTCGGTGATCCGCTTCATCAACGACATCCTGTTGAGCGCGCCCTCGATCATCATCGGCCTGTTCATCTACGGCGCCATCGTGGTGCCGATGGGCGGCTTCTCGGCCTTCGCCGGCTGTCTCGCGCTCGCCGTGATCGTCATCCCCGTGGTGGTCCGCACCACCGAGGACATGCTGGGCCTGGTGCCGAACCCCTTGCGCGAAGCGGCGTCAGCGCTCGGTCTGCCGCGCTCGCTGGTGATCAAGCGGATCGCCTACCGCGCCGCGCGGTCTGGCCTCATCACCGGCGTGCTGCTCGCCACCGCCCGCGTCGCCGGCGAAACCGCGCCGCTGCTGTTCACCGCGCTGTCGAACCAGTTCTTCAGCCTCAATCTGACCAAGACGATGGCGAACCTGCCGGTCACCATCAACAATTTCGTCCAGAGCCCCTATGTCTACTGGAAGCAGCTCGCCTGGAGCGGGGCGCTGCTCATCACCTTGACCGTACTTGCCCTGAATATTGGCGCGCGCATCCTCGGCGCCGAGAGGACAGCAAAATGAGTGAACTATCCGTATCCGTGAGCGCCGCGGGCGGCCCCGTGCCGCAGGTCGCCTTGCCCGAGGCGCCGGCGAAAGTCACCGCGCGCGGCCTGAATTTCTACTATGGCGAACACCACGCGCTGAAGAACATCAACCTCGCGCTCGGCGCCAACCGCGTCACCGCCTTCATCGGCCCGTCCGGCTGCGGCAAGTCCACGCTGCTGCGGATCTTCAACCGGATGTACGACCTCTATCCCGGCCAGCGCGCCACCGGGCAGTTGATGCTCGACCAGACCAACATCCTCGACCCCAGGCTCGATCTCAACCTGCTGCGCGCCCGCGTCGGCATGGTGTTCCAGAAGCCGACGCCGTTTCCGATGACGATCTACGAGAACATCGCCTTCGGCATCCGCCTGTACGAGAAGATCTCCAAATCCGAGATGGACGGCCGGGTCGAAAAGGCGCTGCGCGGCGGCGCGCTGTGGAACGAGGTCAAGGACAAGCTCAACGCCTCCGGTCTCAGCCTCTCCGGCGGCCAGCAGCAGCGGCTCTGCATCGCGCGCACGGTCGCGGTGCGCCCCGAAGTGATCCTGTTCGACGAACCCTGTTCGGCGCTCGACCCGATCTCGACCGCCAAGGTCGAGGAACTGATCCAGGAACTGGCGGAGGACTACACCATCGCCATCGTCACCCACAACATGCAGCAGGCGGCGCGCGTCTCGGACAAGACCGCCTTCATGTATCTCGGCGAGCTGATCGAGTTCGACGACACCAGCAAGATATTCACCTCGCCGAGCGATCGACGCACCCAGGACTACATCACCGGCCGGTTCGGCTAGATCATGATCCGGAGGAGATAAACACATGGCTTCTGAACACACCGCCAAGGCGTTCGACAGCGATCTCCAGGAACTGACCCGCCTGGTCGCCGAGATGGGCGGCCTTGCCGAGCGCATGATCACCGAGTCCGTCGACGCGCTGATCCGCCGCGACATCGCGCTCGGCAAGCGCGTCGTCGTCTCCGATATCGAGATCGACAATCTGCAGCGCGTCATCGAAGAGCGGGCGGTGCTGACCATCGCACGGCGCCAGCCGATGGCGGTGGATCTGCGCGAGATCGTCGGCGCCATGCGGGTTGCCGTCGATCTGGAGCGGATCGGCGACCTCGCCAAGAACATGGGCAAGCGGGTGGCGGCGCTGGAGAACGATTTCCAGCCGCTGAAACTGATCCGCGGCCTCGAGCACATGACCGACCTGGTGCAGTCGCAGGTCAAATCGGTGCTGGACGCCTATGCGGCGCACGATCTGCCGGCGGCGATGGCGGTCTGGAAGGGCGACGAGGAAGTCGACGCCATCTGCACCTCGCTGTTCCGCGAACTCCTGACCTATATGATGGAAGATCCGCGCAACATCTCGTTCTGCATCCATCTGATGTTCTGCGCCAAGAATATCGAACGGATCGGCGACCACGCCACGAATATCGCCGAAACCGTGTTCTACATGATCGAAGGCCAGCAGATCCTCGACAAGCGTCCGAAGGGCGACATGACGACGTTTGCAACCACGGTGCCGGGAAATTAGTGGTAGCGTTTCGAGCGAGTGGAAGCCGGTTCGCGTCAAGAAAGCGCGTCAAACATAAAAGAGGCTTACAGCGATGAACGCACGCATTCTGGTGGTTGAAGACGAGGAAGCGCTGACCACGCTTCTGCGCTACAACCTCGATGCCGAAGGCTATGAGGTCGAAACCGTCGGCCGCGGCGACGACGCCGACACAAGGCTGAAGGAGCACGTGCCCGACCTGATCGTGCTCGACTGGATGCTGCCGGGCCTGTCCGGCATCGAGCTGTGCCGGCGCTTGCGGGCGCGCCCCGAGACCAAGACGCTGCCGATCATCATGCTGACCGCGCGCGGCGAGGAAAGCGAACGGGTGCGCGGGCTGGCGACCGGCGCCGACGATTACATCGTAAAACCCTTTTCGGTGCCGGAACTGCTGGCGCGGGTGAAGGGCCTGCTGCGGCGGGCGAGCCCCGAGCGTCTCGCCACCGTTCTGACCTATGGCGACATCGAACTCGACCGCGAAAAGCGCCGCGTCGCGCGCTCCGGCCGGCCGATCGATCTCGGCCCGACCGAGTATCGCCTGCTGGAATTTTTCCTGGAGCATCCCGGCCGCGTCTTCAGCCGCGAGCAGTTGCTCGACAGCGTCTGGGGCCGCGACATCTATATCGACGAGCGCACCGTCGACGTGCATATCGGCCGCCTGCGCAAACTGCTCAACCCCGGCCGCGAGCAGGACCCGATCCGCACCGTGCGCGGCGCCGGCTACGCGCTGGATGATCGGTTTGCGAAGGTGGAGTAGAAATACTCCATTCGTGGTCCCGGCCTTCGCCGGGACGACAGCTGTGAGTGCAGCCCTTACCTTGTCGGCTTCGGCGCCGGGCGGCGGCGGTCGGAGGCCGGCTGATAGGCGACGCGCGAGTGGTGCGCGCAATAGGGCAGGCTCTGAAGCGCCTTGCCGCCGCAGAAGAAGAAGTCCGAGCTCGAGGGATCGCCGATCGGCCAGTGGCAGGTGGCCTCGTTCAGTTCGAGCAGCGTCAGCCGCTGGCTCATCGGCACCACATTGTCGTAGGCGACCGGATCCGGCTCCATCTCCACTTCGAAAGCGTGCGCGAGCGCGGTGTTGCCGCGCGACACCGGACGCGCCACCCGCATCATATGCTGGGCGGGGCGGGCCTTGCGTTGACGCGGGGCGGCCGAGGACGGGCTCTTGGCGCGGCCGGAAAGACCGAGCCGGTGAACCTTTCCGATCACCGCATTTCGCGTCACATTTCCGAGTTCTGCGGCAATCTGGCTGGCCGAAAGTCCGCCCTCCCAGAGCTTTTTGAGCTGCTCGACACGATCCTCGGACCAGGTCAATACCGTCATCGTATTCTTCCCTTCGCGCGGCACCGGCCAAATGGGGGCAGCGCTGGCGATGCCAATTCTCAAATATCCCTGCGGGCAGAATCCCTTAGCCCTCGCCGGGCGCAAAAATTGCGCCCGAACGTGTACGCCGTACAAATGGACTCTTGAGATCAGAACCGCCGCACGAGATGTCGTACCCGACAGCCCAGACGCTACAATATGGCGTGACTCTGGCGCAAGAGTCCCCGTCCGCGCGTCCACATGTTCCGATACTTATGCATTGCAATTGGAGTTTTCCACGGCACCGGAATGTTACGGATTGCCTTATCTTGCAGTGCACGAAAGCCGCTTTTTAGCCGTGTTGACACGGACCGCCGCCCGCATAGAATGCTTGTCACGTGCCGCCCCGAAAAGGCGGCACGTTTTGTTTTCGCCAAGTTCTCGTTTCGCCAAGACCGGCTGTGCGCGTTCGCGCCAATGCACGCTTTGTGGCTGGTCTCTAACCTTCAGTGATGGCCATGACCCATAGCGCCCCGTCGCATCTGCTTCCCGTTTTCGCCAGGGTAGAACTCGGCTTCGAACGCGGCGAAGGCGCGTGGCTGATATCGACCACCGGCGAGCGTTATCTCGACTTCACCTCGGGCGTCGCGGTCAATGCGCTCGGGCACGCGCATCCGCATCTGGTGGCGGCGCTTGCAGGAGCAGGCGACCAAGCTGTGGCACATGTCGAACCTGTTCCGGAGCCCGGACGGCGACAAGCTTGCGGCCCGGCTGTGCGAACAGAGCTTTGCCGATTTCGTGTTCTTCTGTAATTCCGGTGCGGAAGCGATGGAATGCGCGATCAAGGTCGCGCGCCGCTATCATGCGTCCAAGGGCCATCCCGAGCGCTATCGGCTGGTCACCTTCGAGGGCGCGTTCCACGGCCGCACGCTGGGCACGCTGGCGGCGACGGGATCTGCGAAATATCTCGAAGGCTTCGGTCCGCCGCTCGACGGTTTCGACCAGGTCGCGCATGGCGATCTCGACGCCGTGAAGAAGGCGATCGGGCCGGAGACCGCCGGCATCCTGATCGAGCCGGTGCAGGGCGAGGGCGGTGTCCGCAGCGCGCCGAATGCGTTCTTCAAGGCGTTGCGCCAGTTGTGCGACGACAAGGGCCTGCTGCTGATCTTCGACGAGGTGCAGACCGGCATGGGCCGCACCGGCGACCTGTTTGCCTATAAGCGCCTCGGCGTCACCCCGGACATCATGCCGCTGGCGAAAGCGCTCGGCGGCGGCTTTCCGATCGGGGCTTGTCTGGCGAGCGCGGAAGCCGCCTCCGGCATGACGCCGGGCTCGCACGGCTCGACCTTCGGCGGCAATCCGCTGGCGATCGCCGCCGCCAACGCGGTGATGGATGTGATGCTCAAGCCCGGCTTCTTCGACCACGTGCAGAAGATGTCGCTGCTCCTGAAACAGAAACTCGCCTCCGTGGTCGATCGCTACCCCGCCGTGCTGGCGGAAGTGCGCGGCGAGGGCTTGCTGGTCGGCGTCAAGGCGGTGGTGCCCTCGGGCGATCTCGTCGCCGCGCTGCGCGACCAGAAGCTGCTCACCGTCGGCGCCGGCGACAATGTCGTGCGCTTCCTCGCGCCGTTGATCGTCTCCGAATCCGAGATCGAGGAATCCGTCCAGCGTCTCGAACGCGCCTGTGTCGCGCTGTCCGGCGACAAGGTGAAGGCGGCGGGGTGATGAGCAAGCCGCTCCGACATTTCCTCGACATCATCGAGCTGCCGCCGAAGGAATTGCGCAACATGCTGGCGGCCAGCGTCGCCATGAAGGCGAAGCAGAAGGCGCATGAGATCAACAAGCCGCTCGAAGGCAAGACGCTGGCGATGATCTTCGAGCGGCCGTCGACCCGCACGCGGGTGTCGTTCGACGTCGGCATGCGCCAGCTCGGCGGCGAGGCCATCATGCTGACCGGGGCTGAGATGCAGCTCGGCCGCGGCGAGACCATTGCCGACACCGCGCGCGTGCTGTCGCGCTACGTCGATGCGATCATGATCCGGATCCTGAACCACGATGCGCTGCTGGAGCTCGCCGCCAACGCCACCGTGCCCGTCATCAACGGGCTGACGCGGCGCTCGCACCCCTGCCAGATCATGGCCGACGTGATGACCTTCGAGGAGCATCGCGGCCCGATCGAGGGCCGCACCGTGGCCTGGAGCGGCGACGACAACAACGTGCTGGCGTCATGGGCGCATGCCGCGGAGCGTTTGAAGTTCAACCTCAACGTCGCAACGCCGCCGCAGCTCGCGCCGAACAAGGCGATGAAGGACTGGATCAAGGCAAGCCAGGCGCCGGTCGTGCTCGGCAACGATCCGGAAGCCGCCGTGCGCGGCGCCGACTGCGTCGTCACCGACACCTGGGTCTCGATGGGCGACAAGGAAGGCGAGCATCGCCACAACGTGCTGAGGCCCTACCAGGTCAACGCCCATTTGATGTCGCTGGCAAAGCCCGACGCGCTGTTCATGCACTGCCTGCCGGCCCACCGCGGCGACGAAGTCACCGACGAGGTGATCGACGGCCCGCAATCGGTGGTGTTCGACGGCGCCGAAAACCGCCTGCACGCGCAAAAGGGCATCCTGGCCTGGTGCTTCAACGCGGTGGCGTAGCAGCGCTCCAATATGGCTGTCGTCCCGGACGCGAAGCGCGATCTCGGAGCGCAGTGCGCATGACTCATCCGCGTGTCCATCGATGAAGGCAACTGGTGACGCCTGCCTAGCCATCAACCGCGGTGGCTATGGGCCCCTGCTTCGCAGGGACGACAAGTATACCCCTTTCGATTCCCGTTCCCCGACCCCAGATAAAGCGCCATGTCCTCACAATCCCCTGACACAAAACCCCGCCTTCCGCGCCGATCCGCGCGCCGTCGGCCGTTCCCGTCGACGATGCGGCGCTGCCGTTCGAGGTCGACGCGCTCGACCTGCGCGGCCGGCTGACCCGGCTCGGCCCCGCGCTCGACGACATCCTGACCAGGCACGATTACCCGGCCCCGGTCTGCAAGCTGCTCGGCGAGGCGATCGTGCTCACGACCCTGCTCGGCTCGTCGCTGAAGTTCGACGGCCGCTTCATCCTGCAGACCCAGACCGACGGCCCGGTGTCGTTCCTGATCGTGGATTTCCAGGCGCCGGATCGCCTGCGCGCCTATGCGCGCTTCGATGCGACGCGGCTGAAGGACGGCCAGGATTCAGGCGCGCTGCTCGGCAAGGGCCATCTCGCCATGACCATCGACCAGGGCGCCGACATGAGCCGCTATCAGGGGCTGGTCGCGCTCGACGGCGGCAATCTGGAAGACGCCGCGCATGAATATTTCCTGCGCTCGGAGCAGATCCCGACCCGCGTGCGGCTCGCGGTCGGCGAGGAATGTCGCAGCGGCGAAGGTCCAAAACACCGCTGGCGCGCCGGCGGCATGCTGCTGCAATTTTTGCCGAAGGCGCCGGAGCGGGCGCGGCAGGCCGACCTCCATCCCGGCGACGCGCCGGAAGGCGCGGTCACCCATGCGGTCGCCGAGGACGATGCCTGGGTCGAGGGCCAGTCCCTGATCGCCACCGTCGAGGACGTCGAACTGATCGATCCGGATCTGTCCGGCGAACGGCTGCTCTATCGCCTCTTCCACGAACGCGGCGTGCGCGTGTTCACGCCAGTTGCCCCTGCGCGCGCAATGCTCCTGCTCGCGCGACGCGGTCTCCGCGATGCTGAAAAGTTTTGCGGCAAAAGACCGCGCCGAAATGGTCAAGGACGGCAAGGTGGTGGTGACCTGCGAGTTCTGCTCGTCGGTGTATGAATTCACGCCGGACGAGGCGGGCGTGGAGTAGGGACGCTTTCGATCGTAGCGCGAAGCCGGAAGGGGGCATGGGATGGCTAAATTCGTCTTGGTTCACGGCGCCTGGGGCGGCGCCCATGGCTTCCGGCATGTGCGCCGACTGCTCAGCGCCGAACGGCACGAGGTGTCGAGCCCGAGCCTGACCGGCGTCGGCGAGCGGGTGCACCTTTCCAGCCCGCTGGTCGGCCTCGGCACGCATATCCGCGACGTCGTCAATCACGTGTTGTACGAGGATCTCGACAACATCGTCCTGGTCGGATTTTCCTATGGCGGCTTCGTCGTCACCGGCGCGCTCGAGCATATCGCCGAGCGCGTCTCGCATCTGGTTTATCTCGATGCGTTCGTCCCCAAAAATGGCGAGTCCGTCTGGTCCCATCTCGGGCGCGATGCGCGCCCTCAGATCGCACTCGGCCAGGATTGGGCCGTGAACGGCCCCGTTCGTGAGTTCGATAATCCAGCGGAAGCGGCGTGGATGGCCGCGCGGCGGACCACGCATCCGCAGGGCTGTTTCACCGAGCCGGTCTTCCTGTCGCAGCCGCTGGAGTCGTTTCCGTTCAGTCGAACCTACATCAAGGCGACGCAGGCGCCGGAGAACGACATCGGCAACGAAGCGTTCTGGCGCGCTGCCCAGCACGCAAAGGGTTCGCCAGCCTGGCGCTACCACGAGATCGCCACCAATCACATGGTCGCCAACAACCGGCCCGAGGAACTGGCCCGGATCCTGGGGGAAATCGTCTAGCGGAAATCGAGGCTGTCCCTGACGAACCGTAGCCGTCACCGCTTCCAGCCTGCTAAAGTGCGGCGGTTCGCCATGGCCGGGGGCACGGTGCGAAGGCGTGAATTCATCACGGTGTGTAGCGTTGCACCGTGCGGTCGGCGACGTCAGCCCCGACCAGCGCCCCGGCGGGTCCGCACAACAGGAACGGCAAGGCCGATACGATCAAGACTCTTGCAGGAAGGGTTCGGCGCACCGGCGTTCAATTCACGCCGGGTAAGATGGGCGTGGCGCAGGGTGTGCGCCGCTCCTTAGCGGAAGCGGTTGGTCACCAAGCAAGGTCTTGACCACGACGTTGCGCGCCTTGCCGGGGTCGAGCGCGTGTTTTGCGATCAGGTCGCTGCATTCCGCAACGATCTGGTCGGCGTCCTGCATGATCTTGAGTTCCTTGTAGCGATCGTGCTGGTGCAACCCCATGCTCTCGCCGACGATCTCGAGGATATTGATGATCCGGAATGGCCAGTCGCGCTCGTGCGCGCATAGTTCGCGCTGATCGGAATGATAGACCGTTACGAGGGCATCGACGCCGGCGTCGCTCGCCGCCTGGAGTTCGTTGAGCTGTAATTCGCGCTTGAACGCAGGAAGCGCGCCGACGCTGACGCTCTGCAATCCGACCGCCGGTTGCTTCAGGTCGACGAGTTCAATGCCAGGGACCGCCAGAAGGATTTCAGCGGCGGCCTCCATCGCGCCGGCGACGCCGGGATGCCGGTGCAGCGCGACCCGCATTTCGACCGGCTTCCGCAAGCGCGGCTTCAATTGATCCAGCCGGCCGTCGAGGAAGCGCATGAACGGCGTCATCTCGAACGGCCGCGAGCCGCCCTGCCGTTCGATCGTCGGCAAAGTCAGCTCCGTGAACTGGACGTAGCAGCTCGGGCACCAGGAGATGACCTGCCCTGACTTGGAGTGCGACAGTTTCTCGATCGAGTTCGAACCCATGCGTCCGGACATCTCGATGTCGCCGGGGCGCAGCTGCATGATGCCGCAACAATGGCTGGGCCCGCCCATCACCTGATACGTCACGCCGAGCTCATCCATGATATCGAGGGCGAGCAAGGCGATGTGTGGGGTCTTCAGTACATTGCAGCCGGTGTAAAACACGAAGTCGGGCGCCTCGACCGGGGTCGAGACCGACGCCGATTTCTGGCCCAGCCGCTCCAGGACTTCGTCGTCGAGCTGCAACCGCGAGAGTACCGTCACATCGCGGCTGAGATCGCGATATCTCTCCACGCCCTGTCGGCGTCGTTCAGGCAGTTCATGGTCTGCCTTCGCGATCCCGAGCCGCGCCATGGCCAGCAGGAAGCGCGGATTGACGCCGTAGTCGCAGGCCTGGATGCATTCCCCGCTGAGCATGCAGGATGCCGCCCATTTGCGCGACGCCTCGGGGCCGTTGCCGGTCCGCACAAGGTCGAGCACGCCGGTGATGATATCTTCGGGCCTCGTTTCCGCGATGCCGGCGGGTTTCACGCTCGGGCAAACCTCGACGCACTTGCCGCACCGGGTGCAGGCGTCGAGCATGTCTTCGACGCGTTCGCCCAGAGCCGTCTCGAAAGCGCTGTCGTTCATCGTCGGCATGGCCGGCTCCTTATCTGCGGACAGCCAGGTTGGCACGGTTCGTGATAGCGCCGGAACATACCATGCTTTTGGGAGGAGATGCATGGCGAATGCCAGGCTCATTTTGCCCGGGCAATCACTTCTGATTTACGGAAATCATGTCAAGCCCCAGAAATAAAAAATATTTCGCTTTATCCGAAGGCCAAATCAGGGGCTATATCTCATCGCATCCCGTCCCGCCCAGAGGGGCGTCGGCCATCGTCACGAACGTGGGACGGGGATGCGGTGGACGCGGAAGCTGCGACTGACGAGCGCCGCTTAAGCGTACGGCAAAGACGTGTGGTCCTGACGTCGCGGTGCTGGCGTCAATGCACCTGGAGGCAACAGCCTCTCAGGGCGCAACGGAGGCAAAAGAGCCGTTCTCCGGGGAGAGCACGTTATAAGCCGTAAAGCCATTGCGCAGGGAAGGCCGGATGCTCTCCGCTGGACCTGTATGCTCGTGTGCGCACTCTTTGTGCACATTGCACACGAGACCGCGGGTGCAGCGCGCACCCGGTCTTCCCTGCGCCCTCTGACCATCGAGGGCGAAGAGTTTCCAGCAAAGCTCGGGCGCAATGCGTCGCGAGAACGCGAAGCGTGTATCCACCGTCATTGCGAGCGAAGCGACAGCAATCCATGTCGCCGTGCAATGAAAGAATCCGGATTGCCGCGTCGCTTCGCTCCCGCAATGACGACGGTCGCTGAAGCCAAGCGATACGTTGCCTGCGCCCCGCTCAATTCAACACCCGCTTGTTATCCGGGCTGTCCAGCGAGAATGTCGGCACGTCGATTTCAAAATGCTCGCCGCTTTCGCTGACCATTTGATAGCGGCCGGTCATGAAGCCCGACGCGGTCGGCAGCGGCACGCCGGAGGTGTATTCGAACCGTTCGCCCGGCGCCAGCACCGGCTGCTTGCCGATCACGCCCTCGCCGCGGACCACCTGCTTGCGGCCGTTGGCGTCGGTGATGATCCAGTGCCGGGTCCGCAACTGCACCGTCTCGTGGCCGCGATTGGTGATCACGATGGTGTAGGACCAGAAATACTGGCCCTTGTCGACCGCCGGGTGTCCTGGCTGGAAGTTCGGTTCGACGGTGACTTCGATCTGGCGGGTGACGGCGCGATACATGGACAAAAGCTTCCGGAAATCCTGTCCTTCACCATAGCGAAGAAACCCGGTGGAACCAATCGTTGGAACGGACGACGGGCGCAGGGCAAGCCGCGGTTTACCATCCTCGTTTCAACACAGTTTGGCCCTAAGGCGCGCCCTGCACGGTTCCAAACCCGCATGGCCTTGTCTTGCTTGCGGACGGTGGGCCGATATTATCGTTGGTACCGTGCCATTCGCGAAAAATTCCTGCGGCCAGAACGGTGCCCGATGACGTCCATTGCCGATCCAATTGCCGGACCGTCCGTTGCGGAGGCGGAGGTGCGCGTCAAGGCAGACGTCAAGGGTGACGCCGCGGCGGCGACATCCGCGCCCGCGATCACGCTGCCGGTGGCCGGCGAGCGCGAATTGCGGCTCGACCTGTTTCGCGGCCTGGCGCTCTGGCTGATCTTCGTCGATCATCTGCCGCCGAACATCCTGACCTGGCTGACGATCCGCAATTACGGCTTTTCCGACGCCACCGAAATCTTCATCTTCATCTCCGGCTACACCGCGGCGTTCGTCTACGGCCGCGCGATGCTGGAGGCGGGCTTCGTGGTGGCGACCGCGCGGATCCTGCGGCGGGTCTGGCAGATCTATGTCGCCCATGTGTTCCTGTTCACGATCTTCCTCGCCGAGATCTCCTACGTCGCCACCAGTTTCGAGAACCCGCTCTACACCGAGGAAATGGGCATCATGGATTTCCTCAAGCAGCCGGACGTCACCATCGTCCAGGCGCTGCTGTTGCGATTCCGGCCCGTCAACATGGACGTGCTGCCGCTCTATATCGTGCTGATGCTGTTCCTGCCGGTGATCCTGTGGCTGATGAAGTGGAAGGCCGACGTCACGCTGGCGCTGTCGGCCGCCGCTTTATGCGGTGACCTGGCAATACGATCTGTATCTGACGGCCTATCCGAACGGCTCAGTGGGCGTTCAATCCGTTCGCCTGGCAATTGCTGTTCGTGTTCGGCGCCTGGTGCGCGCTGGGCGGCGCCACGCGGATGTCGCGGATCCTGTCGTCGCCGTTGACGCTGTGGATTTGCGTCGTCTATCTGATCGCCTCCTTCTTCGTCACGCTGACCTGGTACGTGCCCCAGCTCAGCCACCTGATGCCGCGACGCATCGAGCAGTGGATGTATCCGATCGACAAGCCAAATCTCGACGTGCTGCGCTTTGCGCATTTCCTGGCGCTGGCGGCGATCACCGTGCGCTTCCTGCCCCGGGATTGGTCGGGGCTGAAATCGCCCTGGCTGCGACCATTGATCCTGTGCGGCCAGCATTCGCTTGAGATATTCTGCCTCGGCGTCTTCCTGGCCTTCGCGGGACATTTCGTGCTCGCCGAGATATCGGGCGGTGCCGCACTGCACGCGCTGATCAGCATTTGCGGAATCCTGATCATGTGCGGAATGGCGTGGTTGATTTCGTGGTACAAACACTCGGCCGACAAAGGTGCGTCGAAAACAAAAAGCACCGGCGGCAACGCCGATCTGGCGGGAGGGGGCGCATGAAGTCGGTTCCTGGGCTTTGCTGGGCCTGACGCTGCTCGCCGCGCTTTCGGCGGCCACATTCGCGCGCGCCGAGGATGCCCCCAAGGCCGACGCCGCAAAGCCCTGCGACGTGCCCGCCTATCTCCTGAACACCGAGAGCGCGCTTCCGAAAGTGGCCGACGCGGTCAAGAACGGGCAGCCGCTGAATATCCTGGTGGTGGGCAGCCGCTCCTCCACCATCGCTTCCTCCGAAGGCAGCGCCTACCCCGCACGGCTGCAGGCGGCCCTGAAAGAGAAGCTGCCCCAGATTCCGGTCAATCTATCCGTAGAACTACAGACCTCGAAAACGGCCGAGGAAGTGGATACATCCCTCGTTAAGCTGGTGGAGGCCAAAAAGCCTACTTTGGTTATCTGGCAGACCGGCACAGTCGATGCTATGCGATCCATCGATCCCGACGATTTTCGCAGCGCGGTCGACGAAGGTGTTGCTGCGCTGCAAAACGCGGGAGCCGATGTGGTCTTGATCAATCTGCAATACAGCCCGCGTACGGAGACGATGATTTCCGCGCCGCCCTACCTGGATAATATGCGTGTGGTGGCGCAACAGCACGAGGTTCCGCTGTTCGACCGGTTTGCCATTATGCGTCACTGGAACGACGCCGGAGATTTCGACCTGTTCAGCACCTCGCATGGGACTGACCTGGCCAAGCGGGTTCATGGCTGTCTCGGCCGCGCGCTGTCCAAATTTGTGCTCGATGCGGCCCGTTTGGGCCCGGCGCAGCAGAATTAAGGAAATAGCGTTAATGAGTTTTCACTACCCTTTTCCCCTGACGACATGGCTGGCGGCAATCGCCATGGCGGGCGTTGCGCTGCTGACGCCGCCATGCGTGGAGCCGTTGCGCGCGCAAGCCGCCCAGCAGGCGACGCTTTCCGATAAGGCCAAGACCGACACCGCCAAGCCGCCGGCGTCGCCGACCACGGGCGCGGGCAATGTGGCCGCCGTCGATCCGTCCGCTGCGCCCGCGCAGCGGAGCATCACCTCCAGGGCAATCGAGACGGTGAAGGAGGTCGCGAAATCGGCGACCGACATCTTCAGTCGCGTGCCCTGCCTGCCGTCGAAGGGCGCCGCCAAATCGATCGGATCGCTGCCGCGTGTCGCGAGCAAGCTCGCCTCCGGCCAGCCGGTGCTGATCATCGCGTTCGGCTCGTCATCGACGACCGGTCACGGCGCGTCGTCGCCGGAATTCCGCTACCCCGATCGTCTTGCGGCGCAGCTGCGCCGGCAATATCCGGCCGCCGAGATCAGCGTGCTTATTCGCGGCAAGGGCGGCGAAGACGCGCCTGAAATGATGAAACGGCTGCAGGTCGAGGTGCTCGACATGAAGCCGGATCTGGTGATCTGGCAGGTCGGCACCAACGCCGTGCTCCGCAACCTCGATCCTGCCGAGACCGCGCACCTCGTCGAAGACGGCGTCGGGCGCATTCAGGCATTGGGCAGCGATGTCGTGCTGGTCGATCCGCAATATTCGCCAAGGGTCAACGAGCATGCGGAAGGCGCCAGCAAGATGGTGAAGCTGCTCGGCAAGGTCGCCGAACTCCGCCATGTCGGCGTCTTCCCGCGTTTCGAGGTGATGCGCGACTGGCACGAGAAACAGGCGATCCCGATGGACACCTTCGTGATCTCCGACGGCCTGCACATGAACGACTGGGGCTACGCCTGCTTCGCGCAACTGCTCGGCGACGACATCATCAAATCGGTCGGCCAGATCAAGCTCGGCGTCAACGTGCCGTCGGACGTGCGAACGTATCGGCCGATGTAGCCCCGTCATTGCCTGCGACAAACGCGAAGCGTTTGCGCAAGGGAGCGCAGCGACGAAGCAATCCATACTTGTTTTTTCGCGCGATGGATTGCTTCGCTTCGCTCGCCATGACGACGCTAATGCTTCACGCCTTCTCCAGCGCCTGCTCGAAATCCTCGATCAGATCATCCGCGTGCTCGAGCCCGGCGGAGAAGCGAATCAAACCCTCGCTGATGCCGAGTTCGGCGCGCGCTTCCGGCGGCAACCGTTGATGCGTCGTGGTCGCCGGATGGGTGACGAGGCTCTTGGCGTCGCCGAGATTGTTCGAGATCCGCGCGATTTTCAGCGCGTTGAGGCAGCGGAACGCGCCGGCCTTGCCGCCCTTGACCTCGAAGGCGATCAGGGTCGAGCCGGCGCGCATCTGCTTTTTCACCAATGCGGCCTGCGGATGATCGGCGCGGCCGGGATAGATCAGCCGCGAGATTTTCGGGTGCGAGGCGAGCGCGTCCGCCACCTTGGCTGCCGTCTCGGTCTGCGCACGCACGCGCACGCCCAGCGTCTCCAGTCCCTTGAGCAGGGTCCAGGCGTTGAACGGCGAGAGCGAGGGCCCGGTCTGGCGCATGAAGTTGTGGATGTGCTCGGCGATGAAAGCTTCCGACGACAGGATGACGCCGCCGAGGCAGCGGCCCTGGCCGTCGATATGCTTGGTGGCGGAATAGACCACGACGTCAGCGCCGAGCGACAGCGGGCTCTGCCAGATCGGCGTGGCGAACACGTTGTCGACGATCAGCCGTGCGCCGCCACTATGCGCGATCTCGGCGATCGCCGGGATGTCGAGCACGTCGAGCGTCGGATTGGTCGGGCTCTCCAGGAAAAACGACTTGGTGTTCGGCCGCAATGCGCGCTGCCACTGGTCGAGATCAAAACCGTCGACCAGCGTCGTCTCGATGCCGTAGCGCGGAAGCAGGTCCTGCACCACGTAAAGGCAGGAGCCGAACAGGGCTTTCGAAGCGACCACATGGTCGCCGGCCCGAAGCGGTGCGAGGATCGCGGTCGTCACGGCGGCCATGCCGGTCGCGGTCGAGCGCGCGGCTTCCGCGCCCTCGAGCTCGATCATGCGGCGCTCGAACATCGCGATCGTGGGATTGGAATAGCGCGAATAGATGAAACCGGGATCCTGGCCCTTGAAACGCGCCTCGCACTGCTCCGCACTGTCGTAGACGTAGCCCTGGGTGAGAAACAGCGCTTCCGACGTCTCGCCGAACTGCGAGCGCAGGGTACCGCCATGGACCAGGTTGGTTTCAAGACGATAGCGGGTGGTAGCCTTAGCCTCAGACATGTGACCTCCGTCGTGACCACCATTGAAAATGGTCACAAAAAACCGGCCTGGAAAAATTTCCACAGGCCGGGATCACACGTGTCCCCGGCCTGTTTAGCGATTTATTTAACGTGGCTGCAAGCCGGCCGGCTCAAATCACCACGGGATAAGTCATGCTGATATTCCCTCGCGCCCTTTTCGTCAAGCCGCCCTTCGGATAACCCCTAAAAGCCCATATTTATGAGGTTTGGATGACATTTGGGTCGTCCTTCCAGGCCCCTCTGAGGACCGCGCCGTGCCGTTCACGCTTCCGCCCGACGCCAACGGAATTCTGCCCGACCGCATGATCGCGGCGATGGCGGATGCGGGGCTGATCCTGCCGGCCTATCCCTTTGTCGAAAGCCAGATCCAGCCCGCGAGCCTCGATCTGCGTCTCGGCGATATCGCCTATCGGGTGCGCGCCAGTTTTTTGCCTGGTCCGGGCTCGACGGTGGCCGAGCGCATCGACGAACTGAAGCTGCATGAGATCGATCTCACCGATGGCGCGGTGCTGGAGACCAATTGCGTCTACATCGTGCCGCTGCTGGAGAGCCTCGCGCTGCCGCCGGAGATCGTGGCCGCCGCCAATCCGAAGAGTTCCACCGGACGGCTCGACGTTTTCACCCGCGTGATCGCGGACGGCACGCGCCGCTTCGACATGATCGGCGCCGGCTATCACGGTCCGCTCTATGCCGAGATCAGCCCGAAGACGTTTCCGGTGCTGCTGCGCGAGGGATCGCGGCTGTCACAGGTGCGATTCCGCACCGGTGATGCGATCCTCAACGCCGACGAACTCGACGCGCTGCACGATGCCGAGCGGCTGGTCGATATCGACGACGCCGATCTCGCCAATGGCGTAGCCCTCAGTGTCGATCTAAGCGGCGAGAACACCGACGGCTTCGTCGGCTATCGCGCCAAGCGCCACACCGGCGTGGTCGATATCGATCGCCGCGGCGGCTATGCCGTCGGTGAATTCTGGGAGCCGATCGCAGCACGGCCCGACGGCAGTCTCATTCTCGATCCCGGCGAGTTCTACATCCTGGCCTCGAAGGAAGCCGTGCAGGTGCCGCCGGATTACGCCGCCGAGATGGTGCCGTTCGATCCGCTGGTCGGCGAATTCCGGGTGCATTATGCCGGCTTCTTCGATCCCGGCTTCGGCTATGCCGGCGCCGGCGGGCAGGGCTCGCGCGCCGTGCTCGAAGTGCGCTCGCGCGAGGTGCCGTTCATCCTCGAGCACGGCCAGATCGTCGGCCGTCTGGTGTATGAAAAAATGCTGGCGCGGCCAGATTCCATGTACGGCCAGCGCATCGGCTCCAACTACCAGGCGCAGGGCCTGAAGCTAAGCAAGCATTTTCGGGTGTAACCGTCATTGCGAGGAGCGCTTGCGACGAAGCAATCCACTCTTCCGCCGTGCGTCCGATGGATTGCTTCGCTTCGCCCGCAATGACGGCTGATGTAGGCTCGCCGCCAACAACAAGTGATGTTGGGGAGGGAATATGACCGAAGAGCAAGAGCGCGCACAGCAAGCCCAGTGGGCGAAATGGCGCAGCGTCGCCGACCTCTATCATGCGTTTTTCACCGGCCTCATCCTCACCGTGGTCTCGCGGCGCGGCACCGCGGATGCCGCCGAATTCGTGTTCCGGGTGTTTCGCCGCCAGCAGCAGGAACGTTTCCTGCCCGGGCTCGTCAAGCTCGGCCTCGATCATCTGCCGCCTGCGGTTGCGGCCGCGCAGTATCATTATCTCTCCAACTGGATCGGCGGCGTCCATGTCGAATACATGTACGAGACCGACCGCAAGGCCTGGATCCGCTATCCGCCGCCGCGCTGGATCTGGCGCGGGACGGCGATCTGCGGCGTGCCCGGCGAAGTCTCGCGCGCGATGCTGCGGGGATGGCACGCCAATAATGGCGTGGCGCTCGGCAATACAAAACTCGGCTTCGTCTGCACCAAGCAGAGCGTCGACGGCCAGGACGGGCTGGAAGGTTATTATTGCGAATACGATCATCCGCTCGAGCTCGACGCGCGGCTGGTGTTCGCACGCCATCTCGAGGCGCCGTTGTTCGATCCCGCCTCAGCACCTGCGCTGCCGGTCGCGAGCTGGCCAAAGCCGCGGCTGGAAAAAGCCTATCGCAACTATGCGATGGAGTATGTGAAGACCGCAGCCCCCGTGATGGTGCAATGCTTCGGTCCGGAGGACGCCGGATATCTCCTGCACCTCACCGGCAAGCTGATCGGCATGCAGTATTTCGACGAGATCGCGCAAAGTCTTGGCGCGAGTCGCGGCGGCGCAAAGGAATTCATCGCCTTCCTGCGCGTCCTGTTCGAATCACAGGATGATGTCGCAGATATCAGCGAGTCGCACGGCGCGTTCGAAGTCCGGCAGCAAAGCTGGAAGCTGATGGCCGATGTCGCCGATTACCATCCGGCCTGCGCCAGCGTCCTGCAGGGATTGTTCGAGGGCCTGGCGGCTGGCTGCGGCCGGCATATTCCCGTGCATTTGAAGCCCACGGCAGGCGGCAAAGCGCCGTTTGTCTGGTCGGTCGGCTAGCCGCTTTCCCTCTCCGGGGGAAAGGTAAAAAAGATACTCGCCTGCAATCGCGCAGGCCCCCATTGCGTCCCGCGCACGTGGAATCAGCTTTTGCCGTGCTAGGAAAACGGCACGGCGCGGTCGAAAAGGCGCCGAAAATATTGATGGGCGCGTGATCCCGGGATTTTACGGGTCACGCGCGGGAGCAGAAATGTCCGATATCGGACTTGCCGAAATTCCCGTCGACGAGGACGAACGTCCGCTGCCGCCGCCGCCGGCGCCCGTGAAGAATGCGCTGCTCGACGGGCCGATCCTGCCGACGCTGGCCTCGCTCGCCTGGCCCAACATCATGGCGTTCAGCGCCGGCACCTGCGTGGTCATCGCCGAGACCTCCTATATCGGCCGCCTCGGCGTCGAGTCGCTGGCCGCGATCGCGCTGGTGTTTCCCTGCGTGATGCTGACCATGACGATGTCGGGCGGCGCGATGGGCGGCGGCGTGGCGTCCGCGATCGCGCGTGCGCTCGGCGCCGGCGACAGAGACCGCGCCTCGACGCTTGCCACGCACGCGCTGCTGATCGGCCTCTGCTTCGGCCTGACGTTCATGCTGGGCATGCTGATCTTCGGTCCCGCGTTGCTGACGTTGCTCGGCGGCCGCGGCAACGTGCTGGCGCAGGCGATCGCCTACACGCAAATATTCTTCGGCGGCGCCATCCTGCCGTGGCTGATGAACACGATGGCGGGCATCCTGCGCGGCACCGGCAACATGAAGCTGCCGTCGCTATTGATGTTTTCCTCCGCGGTCTGCCAGATCGTGCTCGGCGGCGCGCTCGGTCTCGGCCTCGGCCCGATCCCCTCGTTCGGCATGCGCGGCGTCGCGGCCGGCTCGCTGACCGCCTATCTCATCAGCGTCTCGGTGATGGGCTGGTATCCTGTTTTCCGGCCGCGCGCGCGTCGTTCCCAAGATCAGGGGACTGCGCGTTCAATCGGCGATGTTGTTCGACATCCTCAAGGTCGGTGCGGTCGCCTGCTTCTCGCCGTTGCAATCGGTCCTGACCATCAGCATCTTCACCCATATGCTGGCGAGCTTCGGCACCGAGATCCTCGCCGGTTACGGCATCGGCGCGCGGCTCGAATATTTGCTGACGTCGGTGTCGTTCTCGTTCGGCATTGCGTCGGTGCCGATGATCGGCATGGCGATCGGCGCCGGGCGGATCGCGCGCGCCCGGCGCATCGCCTGGATCGCGGGCGCGGTTGCGTTCGTGGCCGTCGGCGGGATCGCGACCTTCATTGCCATCTTCCCCGATATCTGGGTCAGCATCTTCACCAGCGATGCCACCGTGATCGCCGCCAGCCGGCAATATCTCGCGACCGCAGCCCCGATGTACGGCTTCATCGGCCTTGCCTCGTCGATGTATTTCTCGTCGCAGGGCGCGGCCAAGGTGGTCGGCCCGGTGCTGGCGCAGACCGCCCGGCTGTTGTTCATCGGCACCGGCGGCTGGTGGCTGTCGACGCATGATGCGACGGCCGCGCAATTCTTCGTGCTGGCGGCCGCATCCATGGTGGTGCTCGGCGTGCTGTCCTGCGCGAGCGTGGTCCTGACGCGATGGGGACCGAAGCACGATCCCCTTGCCAAGGTTCGTCCGGCGTTGTCCTGATACTGTCATTCCGGGGTGATGCGAAGCATCGAACCCGGAATCTCGAGATTCCGGGTCTGGTCCTTCGGACCATCCCGGAATGACGGATACCTACCGGCGCCGGTGACGCCGTCCGTGACGGCCGCCGCCGACATTGGCCATGCGCATCAGTTGCGGGATCATGCTCATCATGTCGCCGCCGCCGGCGCCGCCGAGCATGCCCATGATGTTGCCGCCGCCAAAGCCGCCAACGGTCCCGCCATAGCCTTCCGGTGAGATGTTGCCGCCATAGCCACCGCCGCCGCCTTCCATCATGCGGCCCATCATCGGCCCCATGGTCTGCATCATCATGGCAAAGCGGCGCTTGCCCATCTTGGCCTTCATCATTTCCAGCATCGGCGCCATCTGCGTCATCATGTCGTCGCCGCCGCCACCGCCGCCGAAACCTGCGAATTGGGCCTTCGCCGGCATCGATGTCAGGGTAAACAGAAGCAGCAGCGTGGCCGCCTGGCACACCACCTTGTCAGCTCCGGTCATGGTTCGACTCCCCGTGCGTAGCGGGACCGCGGAGGCGGCGCCATTCGGACGCACGCGGCGACGCTAGGAGCGGGCGGCCGACCGATCTGTGAGAAAGATCACGGTACCCGGCGGCGCGCGGTGAACTCGGTATTGACGCGCCAGCTTGCGCCATTGTCGGCGGAGATTTCGCCGCGCCAGAGGAACGTGTCTGGCGTGATCGCGCTAAAACGCCAGCGCACCAATTGGCCGTCCGGCCGCGTGCCCAGCTGCACGATGTCGTCGCCATCGGCACGGCCGATCATCTGCAGGAAACTCCGCGCCACCGGATCGGTCCACTGGATGCGCCAGGCGTCGATATCGGGATCGTAGACCCGCAGCGTCGTGCCGTAGGAATTGACCTTCGCCGTGGCGTCGCCGTGACGCAGTTCGCCGCGCGGCGGCACGATCCAGACGTCCTGCACCGCGCGCCCTTCCAGCGCCCAGCCGAAATGCCATTCGCCGGCGCGGCGGCGCTCGCGGCCGTCCTCAGTGAACTGCCTGACATCGAGATCCCAGGAACCGACGAAGCGTCCGTACAGATCCATCTTGCCGGCGCGGTCGGCGCAGGGGCCGTCCGCGCCGAGAGCGTCGAGAAACGGGGAGGTCATGCCGCGCTGCGCCCCAACTTCTTCTGCATCGCCAGCGCCGCCTGATCCATCTGCGCGTTCATGTAGGGCGCGATTTCATGCGGCAGCACGTCGACGATCCAGGTCAGCCGGCTGCGCCCGTCGGCTTCAGGCGTGACCTGCACCGAGGCACTGTGCTGTTTCACCCGTTCGTTGACGACGGCATAGACCAGCCGCCGCCGCGTCTCGTCGCAATCGACCAGTAGCTCGCGCGCCACCATGCCGTTGGCGAAGGTGACGATCCGCGCGTCGCCGTCGAGACGCGAGTCGAGCACGAAGCCCGGCACCAGCCGCTGATGCACCGCGCCGAAATCGCGTACCGCGTCCCAGACGTCGGCAGGGGCGGCGTCGATGATGATGTCCTTGTGGATGGAAGCCATGTGATTTATCCTTCGAATGAATGGGGGAGGTCTCGAAAGCCGTCATTGCGAGCGAAGCGAAGCAATCCATCGAGCAACAAAGAAAGTATGGATTGCTTCGTCGCGAGAGCTCCTCGCAATGACGCTGCGAGAGCGGCGCGCACAAGTCTACGTGCAAACCGCCTCGACATTGTTGCCGTCGGGATCGATCAGGAACGCGGCGTAATAGGTCGGGCTGTAATCGGCGCGCGGACCTGCGCCGCCATTGTCGCGGCCGCCGGCCTTCAGCCCTTCGGCATGGAACTTCTTGATCGCGGCGTGGTCGGGCGCGCGGAACGCGACATGGGCGCCGGTTCCACCGGGCCCCTTGTGCAGATGCAGCCAGAGCGCGGGTGCGTCCTTGGGACCAAACCCCGCGCCGCTGTCGTCGCGCGAGCACAGCACGAATCCGAGAGGCGCGAGCGCTGCCGTGTAGAAGCGCACGCTGGCGTCGAGGTTTCCGACGCGTAATCCGATGTGGTCGTACATGATGTTCTCCAGTGAAACCGCGCGACACGTCGCGCAACCTGGAGAAAGCCTAGTCAGTGGAGGGCGAGCCGTTCTTGGAAAATCTTGCGCATCCCGCGCGAGGCCTGGCGGAACCGCAACGGCGAGGCGCCCGCGGCGCGATGGAAGGTGCGGACGAAATTGGAGAGGTCGCCAAAGCCGACATCATAGGCGATATCGGTGATCGGGCTGTCGTCGTCGGCGAGCCGCCGCGCCGCATGGCGCAGCCGCGAGCGCACCAGATATTGGTGCGGGGTGACGCCAAGCACGCCCGTGAACAGCCGCAGGAAATGGAACGGGCTGATGCCGGCCTGCGTGGCGGCGTCCTCCAGGTCGATTTCCCGATGCGAATTGGCGTCGATCCAGAGCGCGGTCTCCACCGCGCGGCGGCGGTCGCGGGGGCTATCCAGGCCGGCCTTGCGGGCTTTGCCGGAAACCACCTCGACAAAGCGGCTCGCCAGCACCTGGCCGATCTCGTCGAGGCCGATGTCGCTCCTGCCATCTGCCGCCGCCTGCGCCAGTTCGCCCAGCACCATCAATTCCGGCAGCGGCGGCGCCGCGCCGATCTGCCAGATTGCCGAACTGTCGCTGATCGCATCCACGAGTTCCTCGCCCAGGAAGAACGACAGGCATTCGTCGCCGCAGACGTGGTCGTGGGTGCAGGTATATTCGTCGCCGGGATGGCCGATCAGCACCGATCCAGCCACCAGCTCCGAGAATTTGCCGCGGCAGTGCAGGCCGAAACTGCCTTTGCGGACATAGGAGATCGAATGGCAGTGGTGCGCTTCCGCAAACGGCTTGTCGCCGGGGCCGGCGCTGCACCGGAAGTCGGATACCGAGATGGATTTGCGCTGCAAAAGCGTGGTCGCGGTCATCCCGGGGATTTAGTTATGCGCGCGGGGCGGCGCAACCGGCAGCAGCACGTCGAACAGGGTCTTGCTGGCGGTGGTCTGGGCGCCCTCGATCGACAGCAGCCGGCGCTTGGAGATGGCGCCGCCGTTCGGCGAGATCTTGTCGGCGTAGTGGCCGGCCTCGAGCACGCGATGGCAGGGCACGATGATCATGAACGGGTTGCGCCCGATCGCCTGCGCCACCGAATACACCGCGCCCGAGGCGCGCAAGCCGCTGGCGACTTCGGCATAGGTGCGGGTCTCGCCGCGCGGAATGGTGCGGGCGAAGTCGTAGACGCGCTGGTTGAAGTCGGGGATGCCGGTCATGTCGAGCGTGACCTCGGAAAGGTCGCGCTCGCCGCCGCGCAGCAGGGCGATGATGCCCTCGATCGCGATCTCGACATTCGGGGGTGGGCGAAGTTCGCGGGCTTCCGGATAGAGCTGGAACAGCCGCTTTCGTGTGTCGATCTCGCGGGCCTCCGGGAGTTGCACCCCCATCACGCCGTGATCGCCCCATGCGATGCCGCAGCGGCCCAGCCCCGTATCGAAAATTGAGTACCCAGCCATACGCCACCAACCCCGGCGGGATCATAACACCGCCATAAAACCGCGCATCTGGAATCTTTGCGCTTCGTTAAGGGCTTGGAGCGGGGGAGGCGAGTACCGCTTGGCGGAAGCCGCAGGGTCGGCTAATCAAGGGGAGCGCGCATGGCCCGGAAAAGCGGATACCGGTTTTCCGGGAAGGCCATGCACAACAAGTCAGGCGTTCGCGGGCGTAGTTCAATGGTAGAACGGCAGCTTCCCAAGCTGCATACGAGGGTTCGATTCCCTTCGCCCGCTCCAAGCCCGACGTAAAACCCGGCGCCTGATCCAAGCTCAATATTGCGGGTCGTACATTTGCGACTCGATGAACCCCATCATGTCGTTCGGCTTTGGCACGGTCGCAAGACCGCGCTTGTAGGCCACTTCGGCCACCGCCACCGCGATGTGCGCCGAGACTTCACGGATCCGCGGCAGCGCCGGATAGAGGCTGCCCTGTTCGATGTCGTCGGGGGTGACGAGATAGGCCAGCGTGTGCGCCGCCGCCATGAACATCTCGTCGGTGACGAGCCGCGATCCGATCGCGGTCGCGCCGAGACCGACGCCGGGGAAGATGTAGGAGTTGTTGCCCTGGCGCGGCACGAAGGTCTTGCCGTCCAGTCTGACCGGATCGAACGGGCTGCCGCAGGCGAACAGCGCGCGCCCGCCGCTGTGGCGATAAGCCTCCTCGGCGGTGCATTCCGCCTTCGAGGTCGGATTGGAGAGTGCGAACACGATCGGCCGATCGTTGATGTCAGCCATCGCCTGCAGCACCTCGGGCGTGAAGGCGCCGCCGACCGCCGCAACGCCGATGATCGCGGTCGGCTTCATCGTCCGGATCGCGGTCAGGAAATCGCCGACCGGGGCATGGTCATGCGCGTAGCGAAGCTTGTGATCGGTGAGGTCTGCCCGGTCCTTCACCACAAGGCCGCGCGAGTCGACGAGCCAGTTGCGCGCGAGCGCCTCGGCTTCCGACAGGCCCTCCGCCATCATGGCGGAGACCACGAGGTCGGCGATGCCGGTGGCGGCCTCGCCTGCGCCGAGGAACAGCACCCTCTGGTCGGCAAGCTTTCCGCCGTTGACGCGCAACGCCGAGAACAGGCCCGCGAGCGCAACCGCGGCCGTGCCCTGAATGTCGTCGTTGAAGACATTCAGCTCGTCGCGATATTTGTGCAGCAGCCGGAACGCCGAGTGATTGGCGAAATCCTCGAACTGGATCAGCACGCCGGGGAAGGCCTCGTGCGCGGCGGTGATGAATTCGTCGACGAACTCGTCATAGGCGGCACCGGTCAGGCGTTTCTGCCGCAGGCCGATATAATAGCGATCGTTGAGGAAATCCTCGTTGTTGGTGCCGACGTCGAGCATCACGGGCAGGCAGTATTCCGGGCGTATGCCGGCGCAGGCCGAATAGAGCGAAAGCTTGCCGACCGGGATGCCCATGCCATGCGCGCCGAGATCGCCGAGGCCGAGGATGCGCTCGCCGTCGGTGACGACGATGAGCTTGGCCGGGTAAGGCCAGTTGGCCAGCAGTTCGGCGATGCGTCCGCGATCGTTGGCGCTGATGAACATGCCGCGTGGCCGCTGGAAGATCAGGCCGAACCGCTGGCAGGCGAGGCCCACCGTCGGCGTGTAGATCAGCGGCTGGATTTCATCGATGTTGTCGCACACGACGCGGAAGAACAGCGCCTCGCTGCGATCGAGCAGCGAGTTCAGCGCGACATACTTCTCCAGATCGGTGGGCAGGTCACGCAGATTGGTCATGACCCGCGCGACCTGCTCGTCCATCGAGAGGACGTGCGCCGGCAGCAGGCCGCGTAACCCCAGCGCATCCCGCTCCGCTTCCGTAAAAGCCGTCCCCTTGTTCAGCAACGGATCGCGCAACAGCGCCATGCCGCGGGGTTGTTCGGAAGGCCGCGAAACGGGCTTGGCCCGGGCCGGCATGTTCATGGTGTTTCCCCATACGCAAATTTTTTGTTTTTCACGATCTGCCGGTCAAGGCAGATAGCGCCTGAACAAGGTCAGGTCAGCGAAGTGACCTTACTGTGGCGCTGGCACTATTGGTACTCTGGCTCATTTGGCCAGCCAACCCCTTTTCGCCATTCCGGGCGTGGCAAGGCGGATGTGTTCGCTATTGCGAGACGAGCGGTCATCGCATTTCCGTGACAATAGCCAATGTGCCAGCACTGAGGCGTCGAGCCTTACGGGAAGTTCATGTGATGCCCCCTGAATCAGACTCGATTTCCTATGCCCCGAGGCACAGCTGCAGGTCAGCGGGCTGACACAACAGGAGAGAAAAGCCATGAACACGAAACGTCTGGTACTCGCCGCGTCGCTGGTTCTGTTCGCCGCCATCTCGGGATCGGCAGCGGCGCGCACGGTGACAACAGGTGAAAGGCAATGGACCAATGCGACCGATGCCTCTGCCGAGATCCAATCGTCCCTGTTCGAGCCTGGCACCGCATCGCCCCCGCAGCCTGCCGGGCATGATTTGCATCGCTACTACGGTGGACCAAAGTCAAACGATCTGAAGCCACTCGAAAGCCGGTCTGTATTCAAAGGAGAAGTTCAATGACAACAACAAGACTCTTGTCGGCAGCGTTGATCGCCGCCGCCATGCACGCGACATCGGTCATGGCGCACGAGAACGCCGCAACCCATCGGTACCTCACCGAGGGCGCCACGAACGCCGCGGCTCATCATGTTGAAGATCATGCCGGCATTCCTGCGCCGCACGTCGGCGGATTTATTGCAGCGCCCGGGAGCGCACAGGGCGACGCCTGCGACGTCGGTGACACCGCGCGCCTGTGCTGAAGGGCGAGGCGCAAATCCAGCCTCGGAGTTCGCTCCAGGATGCGCCGCCGCGGGGCGGTCGCATCCTGTCGAGCTGTAGAATTGCGGGTTGATCGATCCCGCTCGCATCACTCACGGCCATGGCGACGACCATTGTGGCCGGGGATGGCGCCAGATAGCCGCGCGTAGGATGACGCAGCGCCAATGTTACCTGTCCCAAAGACAGGAGCGGCGCCGCCGGGCAGCTCCAGCCCCATTCGACCCGCCGGTGTCAGCGCGCCTCCATTGAGGACATCGCGATCCGGATACTGTGCCTGAAAGGAATCCGGGTATGAAGCCGCCCAGCCCGGCAACTGCGCGCTTGCAGAATTTACCGCGCTCATCGACAGCAGCGCTGCCGCGATCAGAGTTCTTGATAGAGTTATGGTCATTCTCCGTATTTCTTGTTCTGTGCGGAGAATTGGCGTCAGCGATCGCTGCTGTTCGGTTGGGAGCGCTTCCTGAAAGTTTTCTGGTCAGGAGCTATGGTGGCATTGCCCCTGCAGAAGCTCGCCGGCTGCAGATCACATCTGCGCCAACGGCGCGGCTGATTGGCGTGCCCTTGCATCCGATCGGGATTTGGTGCGCATCACGACCGACTTATGGTCGCTGATCAAACCCATGCCCTCGAGCCTATCTTTCCCCACCGATCCGCGCCTACAATCGCTCTCGTCGAAAGACGATGGCGCTGAAACTCTGAATGGACTGCGGGCAGACCCGGGGGCAGTACCCGGCGCCTCCACCCTAGCAGCTTGAGCTTAAAGGTCTCATTTCCTGCATGATCCGGAAAAGTGGGTTGCGGTTTTCCGATAAGATCATGCTCAACATGAGATCGATTCCGCCGCAAGGCAGAATCCCTGGGCTGCTACGGCGGGGGCGAACCAGGATCGATGGTCGCAAAGAAGTTCTGAATTGTGCTCGGCATGATACCGCCGTTATCGGGTCAAAAACCTAAATGCAAACGATAACGTTGCATTGAACGAAGTGCGCCTCGCGGCGTAACCTGTTCGGGGTAGGTACCACCTGGCAACAGAACGGCCATTGCCGCGTCAACCCTCGGGTTGGCGCGGCTTTTATTTGTGAACCGGCGTAACGCAGCGCGCGACTACAATCACAGCCGCCATCGTGCTAAACGATGGCCGTTCCGCAGATGGAGGTGAACGCGTTGACCCAGGCCATCGCTTCCGAGAGCTCCCTCCAGGAACCTGCTCGTGATCGCCGCCGGCGGATTGCTGTCCGGCCTGTTGACGCCGCTGACGCCGCAATTGATCGATGGGATCGTCGGTGGTTCCGGCAATCTGCGCATGGCGCTGGTGGCGGTGCCGTTTGCGGTGCTGGTGTTTTTTGTGGTCCGGCGGTGCAGCGCCAATCCGGTGTGGGCGGCGCTGATCGCAAGCGTGGTCACCATGGCCGCCTTCGTCTGCGCGGTGAACGCCGCGATCTTTATCGACGGGCAGGCCTATGGCGCCTCCAAGATCATGCGCAATGTGCTGGCGGGCCTCGCGGGCGGTTTCGTCGGTGCGGGCCTGATGGCGCTGGCGATCGCCTTGCTGCCCGCAGGTCCCCGCGATGCGGCAGCGTGGATGCGGATGTTGCTGACGGGCACGCTGGCAGGTGCACTGATGGCCGTCGACAGCGCGCTCGACCTCGACCTCACCTCGGTGCTCTATCCGGTCTGGCAGGCGGCTGTAGCCGTGCGGCTCGCGATGGTGTTGCAGCGGGGCCAGCTGGCCTAAGGTTCGATCTTGAGCAACGCTTTCATGTTGGGATGAAAGCGGCAGTAGTATTCGATCGCACCGGCTTTTTTCAAAACCGACGTCACCGTCTTTTTCGGCGGCATGGTGACGTCGAAATCGCCGTTTCGCGCCGTCGCCGTGTGCGCGAAAATATCCTTGTTGATCCATTCGACGGTGTCGCCGACTTTTGCCGTCACCTCCGCCGGCGAGAACACCAGGTTTTCCATCACGATCTGGATGGTGGCGCCGTGCGCCGGGACGGCGATCGCACCCGACATCAGCGCGGCAGCGATCAAAAGCGTGCGTCCCGGCAGCATGGCGGTCTCCCTTACTTCAATCCGCTGGCGACGTGTTCGGCGTGCTGCTGGTGGCCTTGAAAAATCTTCAGGCCGGTCTGCAGCAGGCTCTTCAGCTCGGCATTGCTGGCGGAGGGAATCAATTGCGTCTCCAGCGCGCCGTTGACGGCCTTGTGGTAGGCGACCTCGTTGGCGACATAGGCCTTGTCGTAATCGGCGCCCTTCAGCTTGGCGAGCTCGGTGAGCTTGTCGGCGGCCTGCTTCGACAGCGTCTTGCTGGTGTCGTTGTCTTCGGGCGTGACTTTCAGCTTCTTGACGAGGTCGAGCGCCTGCTTGTTCACGGCTTCATGGTCGCGCACCATGTCTTCCGCGAACGCCTTGACGTCCTTGTTGCTGGCCTTGGTGATCGCCTGCCTGGCGGCGGCGACGTCGATGACGCCGGCGGTGTAGGCGATATGCGCGATCTGCGGATCGGTGGGCTTTGCGCCCTGCGCCAGGGCGGCGCTGCCGACGAGGCTCAACGCGGCAATCGCCGCGCTCAATCGAACGAACATGATTTGACACTCCTGTGTGCCGGCACGAGCGGCCGGCGATTGTTGGTTGCACAGGAGTTGGATGGCGTGGGGCGTCCGAGGTTCCCGAAAAAATTACGCGAAGCCCAGCCGCTTCAGCACCGCATCCGTCAGCCGTTCGCAGCGCTTGCCGGCAAACGGAAACGCTTCCATCACGACAGGGCCGATCTTCTTCTCGACATTGTCGCGCAGCATGGCGCGGGCGCGGTGCAGCCGCGTCTTCACGGTTTCAGGCTTCAGTCCCAGAATATCCGCCGTCTCCTCGACGTTCATGCCCTCGATCACGCGGGTGATGAAGACGAGGCGGAACGCCTCCGGCAATTCGTCGATGGCGTGCTCGACGACATGCTGAATTTCACGTTGGGCCATGGATTTTTCCGGATCGTCGCTGGCTGCGCGGGGAAACTGGATGATCTGGGCTTCGAGCACGCCTTGCGGCAATGTGGACCATTCCACGCCGGGCCGCTGGCGCCGCAGCCGGCCCAGCGCCTCGTTCATGGCGATCCGCGACAGCCAGGTGGCGAGGCTGGAATCGCCGCGAAAGCTCTCCAGATGGGTGAAGGCGCGGACGTAGGTCTCCTGCACCACGTCCTCGGCCTCGCCGTCATTGCGCAGGATGCCGCGGGCCAGCCGGTAAAGCCTGCGGTTATTGGCCTGCATGATGGCGCGAACGGCCGCTTCGTCGCGCGCCAGCGCCCGGCGGACCAGATCGAGGTCACCGGGGTCGTTCGGCGCGGGTGCGATATTTGATGGCTTGGCGTGGCGCATGATGGTTCCACCAATAACTGGGTATTGGGGTTGGATGCGGCAAGGCGAGGAAGGTTCCCGAGATAATTGACGTGCCTGCTGCTGCGATTGCGGGAGCAGTCAGCGGAAGCCTGGCGCTCTGGCGCATCAGCGGTATTCCGTCGCATATTTGCGAGCAATCTCGTTGACCTGGTCCCTTGTGAGCTGCTTTTGCGGCATGCCGGGCGGGTTGCAGGTTTCGCGGAAAAAGCCGTCCAGGCCTGGCGGCGCGACAATCCAGAGCAGCAGCAACTCGTGATCGGGATTTGCGAAACCGTGCCAGGCGTTCTTGGGGATGAATATGGTGCCGCCTTTCTCGAAGGGATGACGTACGTCGTTCAATACGAATGTCCCACTTCCGTCCAAGATGTAGAAAGCTTCGTCGCCGTCAAAGTGTCTGTGGATCGGAATGCCGGCACCGATGGGTACTTGCTGGGTGCCGCAGGCCACGTTCCCGGAGCCTTTGGCAGGACCAACTTTGATGACGATGTGGCCGGGATTGCGGTAGTGAACGAGGCGTTCGCCCTCGGCTGCGCCCAGCACGTATCCCTGCGCTTCGGTTTGAGCTTCCGACATCCGCCCCTCCCAGGTTGTAGCGGGGCGCATCCTAGCCGATGGCGGCCGATCGCGGACGAATTCTTGGCGTCAGTTAAACAACGTCGCTAACGCGGCCAGTTTGGTCGGTTAGAGCCGCTTGCGCTACGCGCGGCTGCCCAAGAGATCACCGGGCAGCCGCGTGCTTGCCCTCACGCGCCCGGCGGCACCTGATCGAGGAAGCCGGTGATGCTGCGGATGCGGCCGTCGCTGACCACGGCGAAATCGGTGCCCTTGATCGGGCTGTCGGCGCCGTCGGGGCCGAGCCCCCAGGAAAAACGCAGATGGTCGCCATAGCCATTGGGCTCGCCGATCAGGCTGAATTTGAAATCCGGAAAGCGCTGCTGGACGCCGGCGATCAGCGCGTCGACGCCGTCATGGCCGTCGCCGCTCATCAACGGATCGACATAGCGGGCGTTGGTCGCCCAGTTGGCGGCGAGGATCTCGCGGCGGCGGGCAGGGGTGCGCTCGTTCCACAAATCGATGTAACGGCGCGCGATGGTTTGAACGTCGGTCATGGTGCCTCTCCTTCGTTGGGCCGAAAATATCGGCTGACCGACTATCGAAGGTTCGCAACGGCGGAATCGATTACCTCGGAGGTCAAGGAAACGGCGCGAAGGTGATGCCCTCGCCGTTTACCTGTGCGGTGGATCGGCGCAACGTCACCTATCGGTTGCGGTTGGCCCTCCATCGCCAGTCCGCTAGAGTGGGCGGCGAGGATCATCGAGGCCGCCATGAACCGCTTGACGTCCATCGTCCTTGGGACGCTGCTCGCATCGTCCGCAGCGATCGCGCAACAACCTGCGAAGGCGACGGCTGATGAGGCTTACCACCATCGCTATACCACGGCGGGCTACCTGCGGCGCGCGGGCGCCGTCTGCCAAAACGACAACAAGCGCACGGTTGACGCCGCCTCGGGCTTGGTCTCGGGCGACGAAATGAAAGCGTTCTCGAAATCATTTCCCGAGGAAGACCAGGGCGTGGATGACCGAAGGGACGGAGGTGTTCAACATCGACGTCAGGCAGGGCGGGATCAGGCCGGCGTGCGAAGCGGCGATGCGCGAGCGCCAAAAGGCCGAAGAGGCCGGCCGCCGGTAGTCATCGACGAGCGCTCCATGACTATCTATGCGCGGATGCGCTGCATGGTTCTCTCTTGTTTCATCTCACAGATGCCGTGGTTGTGATTGATCATTCTTGCGCAACAGATCGAGGCGGCATGACCTAAATGCTATTTTAGTGCCAGGCAGGTCGATCGAAGGGAGATAGGATGCGCTCTGTTTTGGCCCTGGGTCTTTTGATCACTTTGTATGCGTTCGCCAACGCTGCTGCGGCGTCTCACTCACACCGGCGGCATGCCATCGTTCGAGTCAAGCAAAGCGTGAGTGTATATACCGTTCCGGGTTATGCCTACGCCCGGCCGGGGCCGCCGGTCCGCCACCAGCCAGCACCACCTGAGCCAAGTCCGTATGACAATCGTTATCCGAATTGGGGTGGAATGTAAGTCGATTGGGACAGCGGCCCGTTTTGCTCGAAGAAAGCTGGTAGCGCCAAATGATCCATGCCGTCGCACCCGCTAGTGAACGCAACAACAGAGCTGTCTGCATGAAGCGGAGCGTCGCGGCCTGGCCCCCGGTCCGACCGGCCCTCTCTTTGCGGATCGCCCTCAATCACCCGTCCGCTGGCGTGACTGCTTCCAACTTGAGCAAAAAAGGGGCACCGCGTCTGGTGCCCCTTCCATTGTTGCGGCCTGTCGCGCCGCCAGCATCACGTCACTGAAATTACTTGGCCGCGACCACCATGATCTCGACGTTGTATTGCGGCGACGCCAGCTTGGCCTCGACGGTGGCGCGCGCCGGCGTATTGCCCGGCGACACCCAGGCGTCCCACACCGCGTTCATCTCCTGGAACGTCTTCATGTCGGTGATGTAGATCGTGGCCCTCAACAGCTTCGACTTGTCGCTGCCGGCCTTGGCGAGATGGCTGTCGATGGTCTTGAGCACGTCCTGCGTCTGCTCGGTCACGCTTTTGCCGGCTGCATTGTTGGCGACGACGCCCGCGAGATAGACGGTGTTGCCGTTGACGACGACCTGGCTCATGCGCGGCCCGGTTTCAAAACGCTGGATGGTCATTACTCTTCTCCCGATTTTAAGTGGCGCGCCTGCATAGCGCGCCGGAGCGCGCTCGGCTACTGCGTTCTTCGCAAGGGGAGCATGCCCGAATTGCCCCCGCCTCACGGAAACTTCCTGAAAAACGCCCAGATGGTTTCGGCGCCGTCGATATCGTGGTTCTGAGGCCCCAGAAACGCGGTTGCGATGCGCGGAAAGCGCGCGTCGGAGAAGGCGCCGGGCATGCGATGGCCGCCGCCATTGACGCGGTAGAGCACGACGTCGCGCGCTGGCGGGCAATCCGATTCGATACGCGTCACCGTGCTGTGGTCGTCGGGATCGCGATCCCCGAGATCGGTCACCGTTGCATCCTCCGCCTTGCAGCCATTGACGCGGCGCCAGAACGCCAGCGTGGCTTGCGTGGACCAGAAGCCGTCCACGGCGTAGTGGCTGGCGCCCTTGCCGCCCTCGAACGGGATCAGGGGATCGGCGGTGCCGTTCATCAGCAGGACAGGCACCGGTTGCGACGGATGACAGGCGGCCGCCGATTCATCGGTGAGGTTCATGATGACGCTGGCGGCGGCCGCGAACAATTCCGAGCGGGCGCAAACCAGCGTCATGGTCATGGCGCCGCCATTCGACAACCCGGTGATATAGACCCGCTTCGGATCGATGCTGCCGTCGGCAACATGCTTTTCGATCAGGCCGACGATGAAGGCGACGTCGTCGGTGCCGGCGGGCGGCGGCCGGCCGGCGCGCTTGGAGTTCGGGCCGCAGATCGGCCCAGGCGCGGTTGAGCCCGTCGGGATAGATCACGCCAAAGCGCTCGCGGTTGGCGACCAGCGACCACGAGGTCCGCGTCCGCATGTCGGCGCCGGTCTGGGTATTGCCGTGAAGCACGATCACCAGCGGCGCAGGCTTTGCCTCGGGGAATTGGGTGAGATAGCTGCGCGCCACGCCGCCGACGTCGATGGTCTCCGCGCCCGCCGCAGCAGCGCCGAGCATGACTGCAAGGCTCAGGGCGAGGGCGCGGATCATGCGTCCTCCGGCACGGCGTTGTCGCGGGCATGGGCTTCCAGCGCATCCAGGAAGCACCGCACTTTCGCCGGAACGAATTGTCGGGCCGGCAGCAGCGCGTGCACGCTGAGCGGCTCGCAGATGTGATCGGTGAGGATCCGCCGCAGCAACCCCGCCGTAACCGCCGCGTTGGTGAAACTCGCGGTCACCCGCAACACGCCGTGCCCGGCCAGCGCCGCCTGCAACCTGATGTCGGCGTTTGAGCTGACCAGCCGCGCCTTCTGAACGTCGAGATGTTCGGTGACGCCATCCGGCGTGGTGATTGCCCAGGGCGCGTCGTTGGGGCCGGTCAGGACAGGCAATTTGGCGAGGTCTTCGAGGCTGCGCGGTTCGCCGTGCTTTTCCAGCAGCGACGGGGCGGCGTACAAGCCCGCGCTCCAGCGAGGATACCCGTCGGATGACAATCCCGGTCGACGGCAGCGGGGCTTCCAGCATCGCGAACACGATGTCGTAATTCTCGACGACCGGATTGACGATCTCGTGCTCGACGTCGATCCGGATCACCAGTTCCGGATAACGGCTCATCAATTCGCACGCGATCGGGCCGGCATGGTTGGCGCCAAACTCATAGGGGGACTTGATGCGGAGCGTGCCGGCGATGGTGCTGCTCATCGCCAGCGCCTCGCCATGGCTATCGTGCAGCGCAATGAACAGCGGCTTCACCCGCGCATAGATGGTCTCGCCGGCGTCGGTGAGGCGCAAATGGCGCGTGGTGCGCTCGATCAGCCGCAGCCCGAGATTGCTTTCCAGTCGCTGCACTGCAGCACTGAGGCTGGATTTGGGGTGCCCGAGCACGCGCGCGGCGGCGCTAAAGCCGCCATGCTGCACCACCTCGCAAAACAGCTCCCAATCGCGCCAATCCATGGCCTCGGATTGTCCATGGGCCGGTACAGTGTGTCCAGACAATCCGGATACCCGCGCCGGCGCCGATGCCATAGAAGATGACACAAAGCGAAAAGAAAAGCGCTTCACGCCACAGGGAGGGGTGTCATGACGGATGACGGAATCTTTCTTCGTAATTCCTGGTACGTCGCGGCCTGGAACCACGAACTGATCGACGGCAGGAAGCTCCCCGCACCATTCTGGAACGCCCGATCGTGATGTATCGCGGCGAGAGCGGCAAGGTGGTCGCGCTCGACGACCGCTGCTGCCATCGCGCAGCGCCGCTGTCGATGGGCCGGATCGAGGGCGACGACATCCGCTGCATGTATCACGGCATGAAGTTCGACCCGTCAGGCAAGTGCATCCAGATCCCCGGCCAGGACATGATCCCGCCAAAGCTCGGCGTGCGCAGCTATCCGGTGGTCGAGCGCTACAATCTGATCTGGGTCTGGATGGGTGATGTCGAAAAAGCCGATCCGAACCTGATCGTGGATTATCCGCCGCTGGCCGATCCCAAATGGCGCGGGTTGCCCGGCTATATGCACTACAAGGCCAACTGGCTGCTGATCGTCGACAATCTCCGCGACTTCGCCCATCTCGCCTTCGTGCACACCCACACGCTCGGCGGCTCCGAGGAATACGCCTACAAGACCAAGCCGGTCGCGATCGAAAAGCTCGACGACGGTTTCCGCGTCGAGCGCTGGCACATGAGCGCCGATCCGCCGCCCTATCTCTGCAAGGTGATCTCCAACAAGGCCGACAAGGTCGACCGCCGCAATATCGGCCGCATGCTGGTCCCCGGCATCTTCCTGCTCGACACCATGTTTGCGCCGGCAGGCCAGGGCGCGGAGAAAGGCGTTGCCGTGCCGGGAACGCGGCAATTCCGCAACGCCCAGTTCATGACGCCGGAGACGCGCAGCACGACGCATTTCTTCTGGAACTATCTGCACGATTTCGAACTCGACAATCCGAACATCGCGCTGTCGCTGCGCCACAGCCTCGAAGAGGCGTTCAACGAGGATCTCGCGATCATCGAGGCGCAGCAGAAAGTGTTCGACGCCGATCCGAACTACCAGTTGCTCGCGATCGGCGCCGACGCGGCGCTGACCTATTTCCGCTGGGTGCTGGCGCGGCGGATCGAGGCGGAGAAGAGCGCGGCGCGGGCGGCGTGAGCGCCTCCATCGCGTTCGTCATGCCCGGCCTTGTGCCGGGCATTTTCTTTTGTTCGGCGGTCGCTGCGATATTGCACCGAGTGCAATTGTCCGGTTGCAAGCCGAAAACTCATGTGATCGATGGTGTGGAAAATAGCGGTGCTTTGAGATTGCACCGAGATCAATTTCCGCGCCGGAATAGACATGACGATCGAGCCAACGACATTGCTTGTCGCGGCAACAGGGGTCTTTGTGATCGGCTTCATGAAGGGCGCCTTCGGCGGCGGCTTTGCGATCATCGGGATTCCGTTTCTCGCTTTGGTGATGGACCCGATCGCAGCCGGCGCCTTGCTGGCGCCGCTGTTCATTGCGATGGACCTCTTCGCGCTGCGCTACTGGAAGCCGGCCACCTGGTCGAGACCTGACCTCTCGATTCTGCTTCCGGCGCAGCTGGTCGGTATCGCGATCGGCTTTTTCGTGCTCAGGGATCTCGACCGTCACGCGATCGAGATCGTGATGGCGGTGGTCACGCTGACGTTCGCGATTCTGTGGCTTCGCGGCGGCGCCGCCGATCTCGGTGCGGCCGCGTTCGCCGGTCGCAGCGCTATCTGGCCGGTGGCGCAGCGGGTGTCACCACCATGGTCGCCCATTCCGGCGGCCCGCCGCTGGCGATGTATCTGTTGCCGCTCGGGTTGCCCAAGCAGATCTACGCCGGCACCACGAGCCTGTTCTTTACCGTCGGCAATCTCGTCAAGGTCGGACCGTGGCTCGTGATCGGACAGCCCTCGCGTCCTTGCTGACGATGATGGCGCTTGGCGTACCGGTCGTCGTCGCAGGCGTCTGGACCGGCTGGCGGCTGCATCAGCGGCTCGACCAGATGCAGCTCTATCGGGCCTGTTACGGGCTCCTGTTCGTTACCGCCCTGAAGCTGCTGTGGGACGGCGTCAGCGGCTATTTACGCTGAGTTTTCAGTGCCCATTCTACTTTGCATGGGGTTGTTTTCGATATTTTGAGTCTGGAGCCTGCCTCACCCCGCCGCCTTCGCCGCCGCCCGCCCCGCATTCCGGCCCGAAAACAGGCACCCGCCCAGGAACGTGCCCTCCAGCGAGCGATAGCCGTGCACGCCGCCGCCGCCGAAGCCGGCGGCTTCGCCGGCCGCGTAGAGCCCCCTGATGATCTCGCCGTTGTTGCCGAACACGCGGCGAGTCGAGATCGGTCTCGAAGCCGCCCAGCGTCTTGCGGGTCAGGATGTTGAGCTTGACCGCGATCAGCGGGCCGCGTTCGGGATCGAGAATGCGGTGCGGCCTCGCGGTGCGGATCAGCCTGTCGCCGATATAGCGCCGCGCATTGTGGATGTTCATCACCTGCGCGTCCTTGACATAAGGATTCGTCATCTCGCGGTCGCGCGCCTCGATCTGGCGCTTGATGTGATCGAGCTTGAGCAGATTGTCGCCGGAAAGCGCGTTCATCGCGCCGACGAGGTCGGCGAGATTGTCGCGCACGATGAAGTCGGCGCCTTTCTGCTTGAACGCTTCCACCGGCTCCGGCGCGCCCTTGTTGGTGGCGCGCTTGATGGTCATGCGCCAGCTTTTGCCGGTCAGGTCCGGATTCTGTTCCGAGCCTGACAGCGCGAACTCCTTCTTGATGATGCTCTGGGTCAGGATGAACCAGGAATAATCGTATCCCGTGCTCATGATGTAGTGCGAGCTGGCCGAGCGTGTCGGAGCCGGGAAACAGCGGCGCGGGCAGCCGCTTGCCCGTGGCGTCGAACCACATCGAGGACGGGCCGGGCAGGATGCGGATGCCGTGGCGCGGCCAGATCGGCGACCAGTTCCGGATGCCCTCGACGTAATGCCACATCCGGTCGCGGTTGATCAGCCGCGCGCCGGCGGCTTCGGTGATGCCGATCATCCGGCCGTCGACATGTTCGGGCACGCCGGAGATCATGAACTTCGGCGGCTCGCCAAGGCGCTTCGGCCAGTTCTGCCGCACCAGATCGTGATTGCCGCCGATGCCGCCGGAGGCGACGATCACCGCCTGCGCGCGCAAGCGTGAAATCGCCGATGACCTTGCGCGAACTGCTCTGGCCGCGCTCGACATTGGTGGGTTCGAGGATCGAACCGCTGACGCCCTCGACCGTGCCGTTGGTGATGGCGAGCGCATCGACGCGATGGCGGAATTTGAAAGTCAGCCGGCCGCTCTTTTGCGCCTCGCGCGCCCGCCGCTCGAACGGCTCGACGATGCCGGGCCCGGTGCCCCAGGTGACGTGAAAGCGCGGCACCGAATTGCCGTGGCCCATCGCGTCATAGCCGCCGCGCTCGGCCCAGCCGACCACGGGAAAGATGCGGTGGCCCATCGCGCGCAGCCAGTCGCGCTTCTCGCCCGCGGCGAACGCGACATAGGCCTCCGCCCAGCGCCTCGGCCAAAGATCCTCCTCGCGGTCGAAGCCCGCGGTGCCGATCCAGTCCTGCAGCGCGAGGTCGTAGCTGTCCTTGATGCCGAGCCGGCGCTGTTCGGGGCTGTCCACCAGGAACAAGCCGCCGAACGACCAGAAGGCCTGGCCGCCGAGGCTTTGTTCGCCTTCCTGGTCGACCACGATGACGCGCTTGCCGGCGTCGGCGATTTCGGTTGCCGCGACCAGCCCGGCCAGTCCGCCGCCGACCACGATTACGTCTGCGTCCTCAGCCATTGCGGTCCTCCCCATCGCCTTTTCGATTCAAGACCGCGCCATTCCATGCGGTCAACGGCAAATGCCGCTTGCCTGTGGCAGGTCGGCCACCGTGGGAACGTTAACTGTTCCAGTTTGGGACCTTTTCGGCCGTCAGGTGCAGCGCCGCTGCAACACTGAATTTGAATTTGTTTTGAGCAGGTCCCGCCTCCTAGACAAAATCCCGGTCTCGCACGACGCTGGCGAAGTCTTGCATCACTAAGACGATCAGATTCGGTTTCGGAAGACTGGGGCTGGGAAATGAAGCTGGTGACGGGGTTGCTTGCGGCGGTGCTGCTGCTGGCAGGGGTTGCATCCAGCCAGGCGGTGGTCCGGATTGCCGACGACCGCGGCGGCCGGATCGGCACCTATGTCGACAAATACCAGGGCCTGCGCACCTCCGGCGAGACCGTCATCATCGACGGCCTGTGCGCTTCGGCCTGCACCATCGTTCTCGGCGCGGTTTCCCACGACAAGATCTGCGTCACCTCGCACGCCAAGCTCGGTTTCCATGCCGCCTGGGATTTCGGCACCAATGGCCGCGCGGTCACCAATGCCGAAGCCACCCAGATGCTGTACTCGATGTATCCGACGCCGATGCGGCGCTGGATCGCCCAGCGCGGCGGCCTGACCCCGCGCATGATCTTCCTGCGCGGCAAGCAATTGCAGGCGCTGTACAAGCCCTGCTACCTCGACGCCCAGGCGTCCGCGATCAAGCCGGCGTCTCGCTGAGATCGCCGGCGTCTCGCTGAAATCAGACACTTCTCGCTCCGCATGACGTGATCGGCCGCGCGGCCATGGCGCTTGCCTGGGCCTGGAACTGGCCCTATCTGAACCCCATGGTTCAGCCGATTTCCACCCAGCACGGGATGATGGCGGCAACCCCGCCGCAGGGCAGGGTGGCGTCCGCGATCGTTTGGGGTGCGGCCGGCCTCGGCGCCCTCGTCGTGGTCGGCGCCGCGGCGCTCTGGTTCCATTACGGGACCACGGTGTTCTTTGAAATGATCGCCGCCGGCATCTCGGCCTGCTTCTGATCCGGACATTAGGAAAATTCGCATGGACCGGACCACCCGCCCGCTGGTGATTTTTGCGGCCTTTGCCGGCAGCCTGCTGGTCGGGCTCGTGATCATGCTGTGGGCGCTCGGCGGCCTGCGCGGCGTCACCGCGCCGGCCGCGATCGGCGGGCCGTTTCAACTGACCGACCAGGCCGGCCAGACCGTGACCGACCAGAATCTGAAGGGACGCCCGACGCTGATCTTCTTCGGCTTCACCCATTGCCCGGACGTCTGCCCGACCTCGCTGTTCGAGATTTCCGAGGTGCTGAAGGCGATGGGCAAGGACGCCGACCGGGTGAACGCCTATTTCGTCTCGGTCGATCCCGAGCGCGACACCGCGGCCGCGATGAAGGATTACCTCTCGAGCTTCGATCCGCATCTGAAGGGGCTGACCGGCAATCCGGAAGCGGTCGCGAAGGTGCTGTCGGCCTACCGGGTCTATTCCAAGAAGGTCCCGCTCAAGGACGGCGACTACACCATGGACCACACCGCGCTGATCTATCTGATGGATCGCGACGGGCACTTTGTCTCGCCGTTCAACCTGAAACGGACGCCCGAGGAAGCCGCGATCGATCTGAAGCGGTATCTCTGAGCCTTCAGCGAGCGGTAAAAGCCGCAAAACGGCCCTCGCATCGGGGGCCGGATGGTCTATAAGGCCGTCCAATTCCGTAACAAATTTCCGGCAATGCCAGAGATCGCCCTGCTTTTCCCGCGCAAGATTGCCCAACGCCCTCCGCAGCCTGCTGGCCGGGCTGTCGATCGCGGCTGCGCTGGTGGCGGCGCTCCTCCGGCGGCACGGCTTACGCCCAAACCGCGCCGCGGCCCGCGGTCGAGGCGGCGCCGCAGGCGGTGCCCGGCTTCTGGGACCCGCGGCGGCGGCCGGACCGGCCCGATCTGTCGCGCCTGACCGTGATCCGGTTCCTGACCGAGACCGATTATCCGCCGTTCAACTTCACCGGCCCCGACGGCAATCCGGCCGGCTTCAACGTCGATCTGGCGCGCGCGCTGTGCGACGAGATCAAGGTCACCTGCACCGTCCAGATGCGCCGGTTCGAGACGCTGATCGACGCCATCACCTCCAACCGGGGCGACGCCATCATCGCGTCGATGGCGGTGACGCCGCAGCTGCGCGCCAGGGTCGATTTCACCGATCCCTATTATCGCGCGCCGGCGCGCTTCGTGTCGCGGCGCGACGCCGTGATGCCGGAGGTCCGTCCCGAATATCTCGAAGGCAAGAAGGTCGGCGTCATCGCCGGCACCTCGCATGAGGCCTATCTGAAGGCGATGTTCACCGACGCCGAGATCAAATCCTACGCCAATGACGACACGCTGCGGCTGGCGTTGCGGCGGAGCGAGGTCGATTTCATCTTCGGCGACGCGATTGCGCTGGCGTTCTGGATCAACGGCACCGACTCGGGCGAATGCTGCGCCTTCTCGGGCGGGCCCTTTGTCGAGAGCCGCTATTTCGGCGAGGGCATCGGCATCGCCGTCCGCAAGGGCAACGATCTGCTGCGGCAGTCGCTGAACTGGGCGCTGTTCCGGCTCTGGGAAAAAGGCCGCTACACCGATCTGTGGCTGCGCTATTTTTCGATCAGCCCGTTCTGACGCGTCGTCATTGCGAGGAGCGAAGGCGCACGAACGCCGAATCCACACTTGTTTCGTTGCTCCGATGGATTGCTTCGCTTCGCTCGCAATGACGGCTATATTGCCTCGTTTCCCGGCCCTCGGAGAAAGCCTGATCTCAATGTCCACGATCGACCCCGTCCCCAGCCCGAGCGATTTGCGTGCGCTCGCCGAACAATCCAACGCCTGGCCGTTCGAGCAGGCGAAAGCGATTGTCGCGCGGCTGAAAAAGAATCCAAAGGACGAGGTGCTGTTCGAGACCGGCTACGGCCCGTCGGGCCTGCCGCATATCGGCACCTTCGGCGAGGTCGCGCGCACCACCATGGTGCGCCATGCCTTTCGCGTGCTGACCGAGGACAAGATCAAGACCCGGCTGCTCGCCTTCTCCGACGACATGGACGGCCTGCGCAAGGTGCCGGACAACGTGCCCAATCGCGACATGATGACGGCGCATCTCGGCAAGCCGCTGACGCGCGTGCCGGATCCGTTCTCGAACGAATATCCTTCGTTCGGCGCCGCCAACAATGCGCGGCTGCGCGCGTTCCTCGATCATTTCGGCTTCGACTACGAGTTTGCCAGCTTCGACCGACTATTACACGTCGGGCCGCTTCGACGCGACGCTGCTCAAGATGCTCGCCGCCTACGACAAGGTGATGGCGATCATCCTGCCGACGCTGGGACCGGACCGGCGCGCGACCTATTCGCCGTTCCTGCCGATCAGCCAGACCACCGGCGTCGTGCTGCAGGTGCCGATGATCCGCCGCGACATTGCCGCCGGCACCATCACCTATGTCGACCCGGACACCGGCAGTGAGGTCGAAACCCCGGTCACCGGCGGCAATGTCAAGTGTCAGTGGAAGGCCGACTGGGCGATGCGCTGGGTCGCGCTCGGCGTCGACTACGAGATGGCCGGCAAGGATCTGATCGACTCGGTGAAGCTCTCGGGCCAGATCGCCAGGGCGCTCGGCGCCACGCCGCCGGAAGGATTCAACTACGAACTCTTCCTCGACGAGCAGGGCCAGAAGATTTCCAAGTCGAAGGGCAATGGACTGACCATCGACGAATGGCTGCGCTATGCGTCGCCGGAATCGCTGTCGCTGTTCATGTACCGCGAGCCGAAGGCGGCGAAGCGGCTGCATTTCGACGTCATCCCGCGCAACGTCGACGACTACCAGCAATTCCTCGACGGCTTTCCGCGGCAGGACGCCAAGCAGCAGCTCGCCAATCCGGTCTGGCATATCCATGCCGGCCATCCGCCGAAGGCCGACATGCCCGTCACCTTCCAGCTGCTGCTGACGCTGGTGTCGTCGTCGAATGCGGAGAACGCCGAAACGCTGTGGGGTTTCATCGGCCGCTATCGTCCCGGCGTCACGCCGCAGACGCACCCGAAGCTCGATGCGATGGTCGGCTACGCCATCAACTATTATCGCGACTTCGTGGCGCCGACGAAGAAATTCCGCGAGCCGACCGACGGCGAGCGCGCCGCGTTGCAGGATCTGCGCGACGCGCTGTCGCAGCTGCCGGCGGCGTCGACGGCGGAAGACATCCAGAACGTGGTCTACGAGATCGGCCGCCGCGAGCCGTTCCTCGATTCCGTGAAGAAGGGCAAGGACGGCCGGCCCGGCGTCTCGCTCGACTGGTTCAACATGCTCTACCAGGTGCTGCTCGGTCAGGAAAAAGGCCCGCGCTTCGGCTCGTTCGTCGCGGTCTATGGCCTGGCCAATGCCGTCACCATGATCGACGGCGCGCTGGCAAGGTCGGCGTGATCTTCCTTCTCCCACAAGGGGAGAAGGGGAGGAAAATCGCCCGGCTCAATCCGCAAATCCGGATAGGAGGCCCGCGACAATTTCAGCCGTGGCCGGTCCCAAATTGCGCTATTATGCATGAAGCCATCAAAGCCTCCGTCGAGAGGCGGGCCGTACAGGGAGCATACGCATGCAGTTCAGGGTTTCGCCGAACGCTGGTCAACGACAGCAGCGCCGAGGAATGGCAGGCGCGGGTCGATCTTGCGGCCGCGCATCGGCTCGCCTTCAACCAGGGTTTTTCCGAAGGCATCTTCAACCATCTGACCTTCACGGTGCCGGGCCGCAGCGACCGCTACTACCAGATCCCGTTCGGCATGCACTGGTCCGAGGTCACCGCGTCTTCCTTCATGGAAGTCGGCATCGACGACGGCGAGGTCAAGCGCGGCGAGGGCGAGGTCGAGCGCTCCTGCTATTGCATCCATGCGCCGATCCACAAGGCGCTGCCGCAGGCCAAGGCGGTGTTTCACACCCACATGCCGTATGCGAGCGCGCTGACGCGGCTCGAAGACCCGCGCATCAAGGAGATCGGCCAGACCGAAGTCGGCCTCTCCGGCGCCATCGCCTATGACGACGAATATACCGGACCTGCGCTCGATCCCGCCGAAGGCGCGCGCCTTGCCGGCGTGATCGGCGACAAGAGGGTGCTGTTCATGGCCAATCACGGCATCTCCACGGTCGGCGCGACCGTCGCCGACGCCTATGACATGCTCTATTACGTCGAGCGCGCCGCGCAGGTGCAGATCTACGCGATGTGGACCGGGCAGCGGCTGAAGCAGCTTCCCGCGCCCGTGGTGGAGAAGACGCAGCGCGATTACAGGGATGATCATCTCTACAAGGGACCGAGCCCGTCGCAGCGGCACTTCGATGCGCTGAAGCGGATGCTCGACCGGAAAGAGCCGGACTACGCGACGTAGGGCGGCGACGAGTCGTAGGGTGGGCAAAGGCGTTCTTGCGCCGTGCCCACCATCTATCCAGAATTGTTATCGCAAATGGTGGGCACGCTTCGCTTTGCCCACCCTACGATTTCGCCGGGATGACGATACCCTACTGGCTCGCCCACACGATCCGCGCGATCCACTCGACGTCGCCGGCGTCGAGCGTGCGGTCGGCATGCGCCGGATTGAGCGATTGCAGCTCCAGCGTCTTGGTGGTGCGGCGCTTCAATTCCTTCACCATCACCTCGCCGCCAGCGGTCTTCACCACCACGCGGTCGCCGCGGCGGATCGGCGTGCCCGGCGACACCACGATGATGTCGCCGTCGCGGTAGGCGGGCTTCATCGAATTGCCGGATATTTCCAGCGCATAGGCGTGCTCGTCGCCGCGGCCGGCAGCGCCACCTCGTCCCAGCCCTTGCCGGCGGGAAAACCGCTGTCGTCGAAATAGCCGCCGCTGCCGGCCTGTGCGAGGCCGAGCAGCGGCACCGATTGCTGGCTGCGCGAGCCGTCGCCGATCAGCTGCACGTAGGTGTCGATCGAGGAATTGGTGGCGGCGAGCGCCTTGGAGACCGATTCGGTCGACGGCCAGCGCTCGCGGCCATCGGCCGCGACGCGCTTGGATTTGTTGAACGTGGTGGGGTCGAGGCCGGAGGCCTTGGCAAGCCCCGAGGGCGAGAGCCCGGCGCGTTCGGCGAGCCGGTCGAGCGCGGTCCAGACCTGGCCGTGGGTGAGGAGGCGGGCTTTGGATTGTTTGGCCATTGCGACTCGCTTGGTTGGATTGTAGGAATTATTACCTGAATCGGGACGGTTTGTGCAAATCTCCTGCAGGCCGCTCGAGCGCGCCGCCGCTTGAGTTACGCCCGCGCCGCCTTTACGGTCGGCGCCCAACCCCCGATTTCGGGGAAAATCCCAAGAAACTCAATAACAAGCAGGATTTCCGGCCAGTGCCCACGATCTACAAAATCAGCCCCGCCTCGGCCTGGCGCGAGGCCGAACGGCAAGGCGTCTATCGGGGCAGTGCGGACGATGCGCGCGACGGCTATATCCATTTCTCCACAGCTTCCCAGGTCGCCGAGACCGCGCGGAAGCATTATTTTGGCCAGACCGGGCTGTTCCTGATCGCGGTGGATGCCGACGCGCTGGGGGATGCGTTGCGCTGGGAGCGCTCGCGCAACGACGAACTGTTCCCGCATCTCTATGGCGAACTCGATCTCGGCGCGGTGACCGCCATCCTCGACATGCGCGCGCAGTCGGACGGCACCCACGACATTCCGGAGCTTGCGCCGTGATCCGCGCCTTTGACGCCTTCTCGCTGCCGCTGCTGCGCTGGTTCGATCCGGAGGACGCGCATCGCATGGCGATCCAGGGCCTGCGACTGCTGCCGCCGATGCGGCCGCGGCCGGACGATTCGAAACTGGCGGTGCGCGCCTTCGGCCTGAATTTTCCCAATCCGATCGGCATGGCGGCGGGCTTCGACAAGAGCGCCGAGGCGCCCGACGCGCTGTTGCGGCTTGGTTTCGGTTTTGTCGAGATCGGTTCGGTGACGCCGCAACCCGCAGAGCGGCAATCCGCGGCCGCGGCTTTTTCGCATGGAGCGCGACGAGGCCGTCATCAACCGCATGGGGTTCAACAATGACGGCGCCGAAGCCGTGCTGCGGCGGCTCGCCTCGCGCGCGCATCTTTCCGGCATCGTCGGCGTCAATGTCGGCGCCAACAAGGATTCGTCCGACCGCATCGCCGACTACGTCAAGCTGATCGAGACGTTTGCGCCGGTCGCGAGCTATTTCACCGTCAACGTCTCCTCGCCGAACACGCCGGGCCTGCGCAACCTGCAGCAATCCGCCGCACTCGATGAACTGCTCGCCCGGGTGATCGACGCGCGCGAGCGGGTGCGCAAGAATGCCGGCGATTCCCCGGTGCTGCTCAAGATCGCGCCGGATCTGAGCCTCACCGAGCTCGACGACGTCGTGCAGATCGCGCGCTCGCGCCGCGTCGACGGCATGATCGTGGCCAACACCACGCTGGCGCGGCCCTCGAGCTTGCGCGAAACCAACCGCGCCAGGGAGCAGGGCGGGCTGTCGGGACGGCCGCTGTTTCGACTGTCGACGCGCATGGTGGCCGAGACCTATGTGCGCGCCGAGGGCGCATTCCCGCTGATCGGCGTCGGCGGCATCGATTCCGGTGGTGCGGCGCTGACAAAGATCCGCGCCGGCGCCAGCCTGATCCAGCTCTATTCGTCGCTGATCTACAAGGGCCTCGGCCTGGTCGAGGACATCAAGAACGATCTTTCCTCGACGCTGCGGCGGACCGGTCGGGACTCGCTGTCGGAAATCGTCGGCGCCGATGCGGCGACGATCACGGCCGAGGACTGGCCGGTGCAGTAGCGAACGACGCCCTGAACAGCGCCGGATAGCGCAGCGCCTCGAGCCCGCCGCGGGCGGCGTAGTGCACCAGGAGCGCGCCCCACAGGCCGGCATTGCCGAACGACCGCAGCGCCAGCCACGCGCCAAGGAAGATCAGAAGCGACAGCAGCATCAGATTGCGCATGTCGCGCGCCCAGGTAGCCCCGATATAGATCCCGTCATAGGAAAAGGCGAACACGCCGAGCAGCGGCGCGAACACCACGAACGGCAGGAACTCGCGCGCGAGGCGCCGCACGTCGACGCTCGCGGTCATGATGTCGATCAGCGAGGTCCCCGAACAGCGCAAACAGGACCACGACCGCGATCGCGAAGCCAAGGCCCCAGATCAGCACCAGCCTGACCGCGCCGGCGAATCCGTCCCTGTCGCGCGCGCCATAGGCGTGACCGCAGAGTTGCTGGGCGGCGTTGGCAAAGCCATCGAGGAAGAAGGCGCTGATCAGAAGAAAATTGTTCAGCACCGAATTGGCGGCCAGCGCAACGTCGCCGGCGCGGGCGCCCTGGGCTGCAAAGAACAGCCACACCGCGATCAGTGACCCGGTGCGGATCATGATGTCGCGGTTGACCGACAGCATTCGCATCAGTTTGGTGCGGTCGAACAAGGTCGCGACTTCGATGGCGAGTTTCCAATGCGTCAGCCGGCCCGCGATCAGGATGCCGAGCAGAAGCCCGGCCGCTTCCGCGATCACGGCCGCGATCGCCGCACCGGCAATGCCGAAGTCGAACACCAGCACCAGCAGCACGGTCGCTGCCACATTGATGAGGTTGATGGCGATCTGCGTGCCGAGCGCGAGCCGGGCGCGCGCCTGTCCGATCAGCCAGCCGAGTATGACGAAATTGCCGAACACCAGCGGCGAGGACCAGATCCGGATCGTGAAATAGGTTTTGGCGGCGCGGGTGACGCCTTCGCTGCCGCCCATGGTGCCGAACAGGATCGCCGGCGAGCGGGACCTGCAACAGGATCAGCGCGGTGCCGATCACTGCCGCGACGATCAAGCCGCGTACCAGGATGACGCGCAACTCGCTCGTCTCGCCGGCGCCGAGCGACTGTGCCGTGAACGCCACCGTGCTCATGCGCAGGAACGCGAACAGCCAGAAGATGCAGTCGAACAGCACCGAGGCCATCGCCACGCCGCCGAGCAGCGTGGCGTCACCGAGCCGGCCGATCGCCGTCGTCGAGACGATGCCGATCAGCGGCGTCGTCAGGTTCGCGACCATCGCGGGACCCGCGATGGCAAACACCTGTGCCGTCGTTACTTTCGATGGATGAGCGGACAATAGGGTTACAGCACTAACGCCCGCGCGGGGTGCCGAACAGCCGCGACAACAGCCAGATCGGGATCACGATCACGGCGCCGAGCAGGAAGTAGCGCCACAGCCAGTTGACGGCGTCGAAGCCGAGGTCCCAGAGCCGCTGGAACAGCATCCGGATGCTGTGCAGGATGTTCCAGGGGTCGAAGCCGATCGCGGCCAGCACCACGCCGACCAGGATCGACAGCAGGATCAGCCGGAACAGCAACCGCCAGCGGCGAGCCGCCGAGAAAGCGCGACAGGCCGTCATTGCTGGCCGGCAATTCTCTGGCGTCGTTGGGCATCGATTCTCTCCTGCGGGTCAGGCCCGAATTGTAGCGTTTTCGAGCGAAGTGGATACCGGTTCGCGTGAAGAAAACGCGTCAAACAACAACTCTAGTACAGCGGACAGCACATGGGGAACCCGTGTCAGCGCGTCAATGGCCGCCGGGATTACGGCGCGGTAATGCCGGCTTCGCTTTTCAGCATCCGTTCCAGCGTTTCCAGCCGGTCGGCCTCGCGCGGCGGCTTGTCCCAGCGCAGCCGGCTGATGCGCGGAAACCGCATCGCGACGCCGGATTTGTGCCGCGGCGAGCGCGCCAGCCCCTCGAAGGCGACTTCCAGCACCAACCCCTGATCCGGCTCGTGCACGACATGGCGGACCGGGCCGAATTTTTCGGTGGTGTTGCGGCGGACGAAGCGGTCGATCTGCAGCAGCTCCTCGTCGGTGAAGCCGAAATAGGCCTTGCCGACCGGCACCAGCTGCTCGCCATCCTCGCCGGAGGTCCAGACGCCGAACGTATAGTCGGAGTAAAAGGACGAGCGCTTGCCGTGGCCGCGCTGCGCGTACATCAGCACCGCGTCGATCAGATGCGGATCGCGCTTCCACTTCCACCATTGCCCCTTGGGCCGGCCCGGCAGATAGGCGGCGTCGCGGCGCTTGAGCATCACGCCCTCGACTGCGTCGGCATCCTCGCCGGCGCCGGCCTGGGCCGGATCGGCGCGCGCTGCCGTCAGTGCATCCCAACTGTCGAAGGCGACCGTCGGCGACAGATCGATGCGGGGATCGTCCGAGTTTTTGGACGAAGGCCTCCAGCCGCGCGCGGCGCTCGACGAACGGCAGCTCGCGCAAGTCATTGGTCGTCGTCGCCGAGCAGGTCGTAGGCGCGCAGATGGATCGGATAATCCTTCATCAGCTTCGGTGAGACGATCTTGCGGTTGAGGCGCTGTTGCAGCACGTTGAAGGTCTGCACGCGGCCGTCGCGCAGCACCAGCAACTCGCCGTCGATCGCGCCCGGCAGATGTAGCGAGGGCGCGAGATCCGGAAAGCTTTTGGTGATGTCCTCGCCGGTGCGCGAATAAAGCCGCGCCTGGATCTGGCCGCGTTCGTCGTGCCCCGAGACCGCCTGCACGCGGATGCCGTCCCATTTCCATTCGGCGATGAAGTCGGCCGGATCGAGTGCGGCGAAATCCGCATCCTCGATCGCATGCGCCAGCATCACCGGGCGGAACGGCGTCGGATCGCGGTTGACGGGTTGATCGCTGCGCCCTTCCAGCCAGGCGAACAGGTCGAGATAGGGCGGCGCGAGGCCCGGCCACATCAGTTCGATGTCATGGGCGTCCTTGTCGCCGAGATCGGCGGCGGCGGTCTTGGCGAGCCGCGCCGAAATCCCGATCCGCATCGCGCCGGTGACGAGTTTCAACAGCGCCCAGCGCCCGGTCTCATCGAGCTCATCGAGCCAGCGCGCCAGTTGCTTCGGCAGTTCGGTCTTGCCGAGCGTGCGCAGCGTGGTGACGACTTCGGTCAGCGTCGGCTGGCGGCGGGTTGTTGTGGCCGGGCAGACAGCACGCGCTTCGGCCACATCAGCGCCACCGTCTCGGAGAGATCGCCGACATAATCATAGGACAAGCCGAACAGCACGGGGTCGGTGCGGTCGGTGATCAGGTCGCGGATCAGTCCGGGTTTGGCGTGCTTGAACGACAGCGCGCCGGTCAGCGCCGCCAGCGCGTAGCCGCGATCGGGATCGGGCGTCTCGCGAAAATACGCCGTGATCAGCCGCAGCTTGTTGTTGCGGCCGGGCTCATAGGCGAGGCGATCGAGCAGTTCGGCGAAGCGGTTCATGCCTCGGCCTCGCCCGCCGGCAGCGCCTCGTGCTCATCCTCGTCGCCATAACCGACGAGGTCGAGCGGCCGCGCGGCAAGGCCCTTGGTCTTGCACCAATGCACCAGCGCGTCTTCCTGGCCGTGGGTGACCCAGATTTCGCCGGCGCCGGTGGCCTCGATGGTCGCGGTCAGCCCGTCCCAGTCGGCGTGATCGGAAATCACCAGCGGCAGTTCGACGCCGCGCTGCCGCGCGCGGGCGCGCACCCGCATCCAGCCCGAGGCAAAGGCGGTGACCGGATCGGGAAACCGCCGCGTCCAGATGTCGGAGGTGGCCGACGGCGGCGCCAGCGTGATGGTGCCGGCGAGATCGGCCTTCTTCATGCCCTTGACGTCGCGCAATTCGCCGAGCGCAATGCCGCGGCTCTGGTAGTAACGCGTGATCTCTTCCATCGCGCCATGCAGATAGATCGGCGCGTCATAGCCGGCCTCGCGCAGCAGCGCGATCACGCGCTGCGCCTTGCCGAGCGAATAGGCGCCGACCAGATGCGCGCGCTCCGGAAACAGCGCCACGGATGCCAGCAGCTTCTTCACCTCGTCCGCGGCATTGCCGTGCCGGAATACCGGCAGACCGAACGTCGCCTCGGTGATGAAGACGTCGCAGGGCACCACTTCGAACGGCGCGCAGGTCGGATCGCGCGACGTCCTTGTAGTCGCCGGAGGCGACGATGCAGGTGTCCTTGCAGGTCACGGCGATCTGCGCCGAGCCCAGCACATGGCCGGCCGGGTGGAATTTGACCGTGACGTCGCCGAGCCTGATTTCCTCGCCATAGGCGATCGCCTGCGTGCTGCCGGCGAAATTGTCGCCATAGCGCAGCCGCATCATGTCGAGCGTCTCCTGCGTCGCCAGCACCGCGCCATGGCCGGGCCGGGCGTGGTCGGAATGGCCATGGGTGATCACGGCGCGCTCGACGGATCGAACCGGGTCGATATGGAAGCCGCCCGGCTTGCAGCAAAGACCGGCGGCAGCTGGCAGCAGGATGTCTTGCGGACGCATCTCGGATATATAGGAGGCCCGTGCTCCGATTTTTACCCGATTCATATAGAACATGCCCGCGCGATTATTCCTCTCCTCCGGCGATCTGATGGCCGACCGCCGCTTCGAGTTTGCGCGCGACCTGCAATTGAAGGGCGATCTGCCCGCCGCCGCCGATCTGCTGCTGCAGGCGATCGAGCTGGCGCCGAATTTCGTCACGGCCTGGTTCACGCTCGGCGAAATCCGCGAGCAACTCGGCGAAGGCGATGCGGCGATCGCAGCGTTCCGCAAGGCGCATGCCGCCGACCCCGATGATCGCCACGGCGCCAGCCTGCGGCTGATGCGGCTGGGGGCCGAGCCATTGGCCGCCATGCCGCAAGGCTATGTGCAGGCGCTGTTCGACCAATACGCGCCGCGGTTCGAATTCGCGCTGGTCGACGATCTCGGCTATCGCGGGCCGGAACTGTTGTTCCGCGCGGTGCTGTCGGTGCGCGCGGCCGCGCGCAAGCCGGCCTTCTTCAAGCGCGCGATCGATCTCGGCTGCGGCACCGGGCTTGCGGCGACGGCCTTTGCGAAAGAGGTCGATCATTTCATCGGCATCGATCTGTCGCCGCGCATGATCGAGCGGGCGCGCTCGACCGGCTTCTATGCCGAGCTTGAAGTCGCCGACATGGCGCAGGGCCTGCGCGGCAAGCCCGATGCCAGCGCCGATCTCATTCTTGCCGCGGATGCGATGGTCTATGTCGCCGATCTCGCCGCCGTGTTGGCCGAAGCCCGACGCGTGCTGACGGCTGGCGGACTGCTCGCCTTCACGACCGAGACGCATGCCGGCGAGGGCGTCATCATCGGCGAGGGGCTGCGCTACGCCCACGCGGCCGCCTATGTGCGCGCGGCAGTCGAGGCGGCCGGTCTCAAATTGTCCCTGCTGGAAGATCGCTCCGCGCGCAACGAGGACAACGTCCCGGTGCCGGGGCTGGTCGTGGTCGCATCGAAAACTTGAGTCTAGGCGCTACCGTGGCGCGGAATTCCCGATTGCGATGCATTGCGATCGAAATATTCGCTATTGCCGATACCCCCGGAATGTAGATCATGGCGCGCTTCAGGGGAGAACAACAATGAAGAACAAACAAACACGGCGCGAATTCGGCGCCACCGCGCTTGCCACCGCACTCGCTTCCGCGCTGCCCGCGCCGTTCGTCTGGGCGGCGGAGAAAAAATACGATGTCGGCGCCAGCGATACCGAAATCAAGCTCGGCCAGACCGTGCCGCATTCCGGTCCCGGCTCGATCTATGGCGTGCTGGGGCGCGTCGGCGAAGCCTATTTCCAGATGGTCAACGAGAAGGGCGGCATCAACGGGCGCAAGGTCAAGTTCCTCACCATGGACGACGCCTACAGCCCGCCGAAATGCGTCGAGGCGACGCGGCGGCTGGTCGAGCAGGACGAAGTGCTGGCGCTGTTCGGCTCGCTCGGCACCGCGCCGCAGACCGCCGTGCACAAATATCTCAATTCCAAGGGCGTGCCGCAGCTGCTGCTCAACACCGGCGCCTCGAAATGGAACGATCCGAAGAACAACAAATGGACCATGGCGGGCCTGCCGCTCTATCCGACCGAAGCGCGTATTCTGGCCAGGCACGTCGTCAACGTGAAGCCGAACGCCAAGATCGGCATCCTCTACCAGAACGACGATTTCGGCCGCGATTTCCTCGGCCCCTTCAAGAAGGTTCTGGAGGACGCCGGCGGCACCGCCAAGGTGATCATGGAGCAGACCTATGATCTGACCGAACCGACCGTCGATTCGCAGCTGATCAATCTTTCGAAGTCGGGCGCGGATGTCTTCTACAACATCACGACCGGCAAGGCGGCGTCGCAGTCGATCCGCAAGGTGGTCGAACTCGGCTGGAAGCCGCTGCAATTGCTGTCGGCGGGATCGACCGGGCGCTCGATCCTCAGCGCCGCCGGGCTTCGAGAACGCCACCGGCATTGTTGCGATCCGCTATTCCAAGGAAGCCGGTCCCGGACGCTGGGAAAAAGACCCGGACGTGATGGCGTTCGAGGAGTTGCGCAAGAAGTATCTGCCGACCGTCGATCCCGACAACACCATCGCCTATGCCGGCTACGGCCAGGTGGCGTCGATGGCCGAAATCCTGCGCCGCTGCGGCGACGACCTGACCCGCGCCAACGTGCTGAAGCAGGCAACCACGCTGGCCGGCTTCCACTCGCCGTTCTTCCTCGACGGCATCAACTACAGCTACACGCCGGACGACTACACGCCGATGAAGACGCTCTACATCTCGATCTTCGACGGCAAGGACTGGCAGATTTCCGACAGGCCGGTGACGGAGTAGGCGCTCTTCGCCTCTCCCCGCTCTTCGCGGGGAGAGGCTGATAACCCTCGACGTAGCGGGGCGAACGGCTTAGTTCTTGGTTTGTGCCGCCCCGAATCTTACCTGCACCATCGGCCGAGCCGGCCGCGCTGCTGCCCGACCGCTTCCTTCAATGGTTCGCGTCGCGCGGCTGGTCGCCGCGTGAACATCAGCTGGAACTGCTGGCAAAAGCCCGCGACGACCGCTCGGCGCTGCTGATCGCGCCGACCGGCGCCGGCAAGACGCTGGCGGGGTTTCTGCCGACGCTGGTGGAGTTGAGTGCGCTCGGTGACCCTCCCTCGTCTCGAAGGACTTCTGCTCCCCTCCCTCCGCGAAGCGGCGGGGAGGGGTCGGGGGTGGGGGGTGTCTCCGCGAATTCGCGCTCTCCAGTTGGCACCGACTCTGCCGAACTACCCCCCACCCCCGACCCCTCCCCGCCACGCGCTTCGCGCGCGGGAGGAGGGGAGCAGCGCGAGTTTCCGTCTTCACGCAGCCTGTCATCTCCACCGGCCGCAGCGTCAAACGCACCGGCGGCCTCCACACCCTCTACATCTCGCCCTTGAAGGCGCTCGCGGTCGATATCGCGCGCAACCTGGAGACGCCGATCGCCGAGATGGGGCTACCGATCAAGGTCGAGACCCGCACCGGCGATACGCCGGTGTCGCGGCGGCAGCGGCAGCGGCGCTATCCGCCGGACATACTGCTGACCACGCCCGAGCAACTGGCGCTGCTGTTGTCCTCCGACGACGCGCCGTTTCTGTTTTCATCGCTGAAGCGCATCGTGCTCGACGAATTGCATGCGCTGGTCACCTCCAAGCGCGGCGATCTGCTGTCGCTCGGCCTGGCGCGGCTGTGGCAGCTGGCGCCCGAGATGCGCGGCATCGGCCTGTCGGCGACGGTGGCCGAGCCGGAATCGCTGGCGCGGTTTCTGGTGCCGCAGCGCGACCGGAAGATCGAATCCGCCGACATCGTCGTCGCCGGCGGCGCCGCGGCGCCCGTGGTCGAGATGCTCGACACCAAGGAGCGCCTGCCATGGGCCGGCCACAGCGCGCGCCACGCGATGGCCGAAATGTACGAGCTGATCAAGCGCAACAAGACCACGCTGGTGTTCGTCAACACCCGCAGCCAGGCCGAAATGCTGTTCCAGGATTTCTGGCGCATGAACGACGATGGGCTCGCGATCGCGCTGCATCACGGCTCGCTCGATGTCGCCCAGCGCCGCAAGGTCGAGGACGCGATGGCGGCCGGCAAACTGCGCGGCGTGGTCTGCACCTCCTCGCTCGACCTCGGCGTCGACTGGGGCGACGTCGATCTCGTCATCAATGTCGGCGCGCCAAAGGGTTCTTCGCGGCTGATGCAACGGATCGGCCGCGCCAACCACCGCATCGACGAGGCCTCGCGCGCCGTGCTGGTGCCGGCCAACCGCTTCGAGGTGCTGGAATGCGCGGTCGCGATCGACGCGATCGCGGAGAATGCGCAGGACACCCCGCCGCTGCGGACCGGCGCGCTCGACGTGCTGGCGCAGCATGTGCTGGGCCGCGCCTGCGGCGAGCCGTTTCTCTCCGACGAACTCTACGAGGAGGTGCTGACATCGGCGCCTTATTCCGGCCTCTCGCGAACCGATTTCGACGACGTCGTCGATTTCGTCGCGACCGGCGGCTACGCGCTGAAAACCTATGAGCGTTTCGCGCGCATCAAGCAGGACAAGAACGGCCGCTGGCGCGTCGCCAATCCGCGGGTGCGGCAGAGCTACCGCCTCAATGTCGGCACCATCGTCGAGGAGCCGATGCTGAAAGTGCGGCTGGTGCGCGGCGCGCGGCGGCGGGTCCGGCTCGACCGGCGCACTCGGGCGCGGCGGACGAATGCTGGGCGAGGTCGAGGAATATTTCATCGAGGGCCTGGTGGTCGGCGACACCTTTGCCTTTGGCGGCGAGGTGGTGCGCTACGAGGCGCTTGCCGAAGATCAGGTCTATGTCTCCCGCGCCAACGACAAGGACGCCAAAGTGCCGTCCTATGCCGGCGGCAAGTTTCCGCTCTCGACCTATCTGGCCGAACGCGTCCGCAAACTGCTCGACGACCAGCGCGCCTGGAAGGCGCTGCCGGATCAGGTGCGCGAATGGCTGTCGCTGCAACGGCATTTTTCGCGCGTGCCGGCGGTGCGCGAGCTGCTGGTCGAAACCTTTCCCCGCGGCAACAAGCATTATTTGATCTGCTATCCCTTCGAGGGGCGGCTGGCGCACCAGACGCTCGGCATGCTGCTGACGCGGCGGATGGAGCGCGCGCGGGTGCGGCCGCTCGGCTTCGTCGCCAATGAATATGCGGTGGCGGTGTGGGGGCTCGGCGACATGTCGTTCATGATCCGCCAGGGCAAGCTCGATCTCAACGCGCTGTTCGATCCGGACATGCTGGGCGACGATCTCGAGGCGTGGCTCGCCGAATCCGCGCTGATGAAACGCACCTTCCGCACCTGCGCGGTGATCTCCGGCCTGATCGCGCGGCGCTTCACCGGCGAGGAGAAATCCCGCCGCCAGGTGCTGTTCTCGACCGATCTGATCTACGACGTGCTGCGCAAGCACCAGGCCGACCACGTGCTGCTGCGCGCCGCGCGCGCCGACGCCGCCACCGGGCTGCTCGATCTGAAGCGGTTGGGTGATATGCTCTCCCGTATTCACGGGCGAATCACCCACCGGGAACTCGACCGTGTTTCGCCGCTGGCGGTGCCGGTGATGCTGGAAATCGGCCGCGAGTCCGTCTATGGCGAAGCGGCCGACGAGTTGCTGGCGGAAGCCGCCGACGAACTGGTCAGGGAAGCGACAGGATAGAACGTGACGGCACTAACGCAATCTTCGGACGATGATCAAATGGCGCGCGTTTCGAAAGTTGCGATTGCAGATGTGATCTTCCTCGCCGATCTCTCCGGCGCGCTGTTCTGGCAGGAGCAGAGCCTGCTGGTCGTCTCCGACCTGCATCTGGAAAAAGGCTCCAGCTTCGCCGCGCGCGGCGTGCTGCTGCCGCCCTACGACACGGTTGCGACGCTGAGCCGGCTGGCCGCCGTGATCGCGCGGCACGACCCGCGCATGGTGATCGCGCTCGGCGACAGCTTTCACGACCGCGACGCGCATGAGCGGCTGTCGGCGCCCGACCGCGAGGCGCTGTCGGCGATGCAGGTGCGGCGCGACTGGATCTGGATTTCCGGCAATCACGATCCGGCCCTGCCGTCGGATCTCGGCGGCGTGGTCGCGAACGAAGTCGCGATCGGCAGCATCATGTTCCGCCATGAGCCCACCGGCGCTGTCGGCGAGATCGCCGGCCATCTGCATCCCAAGGCCCGCGTCGCCACCCGCGGCCGCGCCATGGAGCGGCGATGTTTTGCCTGCGACGGCGAGCGCGCCGTGATGCCGGCATTCGGCGCCTACACCGGTGGGCTGAGCATCCGCGATCCGGCATTCGCGAAAATCTTCCGCACGCCCGGCCTGATGGCGCATGTGCTCGGCGACAACAAGCTGCACACGATTGCCGCGTCGCGGTGTTATTGAGCCTGCCCTCTCACCTTGCGGGGAGGGCGACGAAGCAATCCGTGCCTCATCACGCGGAGAGTGGCTCGCTCCACCTCTCCCGCAAGAGCGGGGCGAGGGAGTGGACCAGCTACGCCGCCTTCGCCTGCACACTATTGCAAAACTCCGCCAGCCGATCGGCCAGCCGCAGCGTCGCGGGGCTGGCCTCGGGCGCGGCCACCAGCGCCACTTCGGTGCGGTCGATCGGCGCAAAGCCGTCTTTCGCCGTCAGCACGCGATGGTCGGCCTGGATCGCCATCTCGGACAGAATGCTCAGGCCCATGCCGGCGGCGACCGCGGCCTGGATGCCGGCGAGGCTGGAGGACGTATAGGCCATGTGCCAGGGGCGGCCGGCGCTTTCCAGCGCATGGATCGCGCGCGAACGATAGAGACAGCCGGTGGGAAAACCGATCAGCGGCACCGAGCCTGTCGCTGGTATCGCGCGGCCGGCTCTTGCTGGTGACCCAGTGCACGCGCTCCGGCCACACCGCGATGCCGGTTTTTTCGCCGGCGGCGCGCTTGAACAGCGCGAGATCGAGTTCGCCGCGTTCGAGATCGCGCTTGAGATAGGTGCTTTGATCGGCGCGGACGTCCATCCGCAAGCCCGGATGCGAGCGCGAAAACGCCGCCAGCAATTTCGCCAGCCGGTAGGCGGCGAAATCCTCGGGCACGCCGAGCCGCATCGCGCCTTCGCTGCCGGGGCGCGTCATCACGTCGCGCGCCTCTTCCGCCAGCGACAACAGCCGCCGCGCATAGGACAGCAGCCGCTCGCCGGCTTCCGTCGGCGTCACGTCCTTGCCGTTGCGATTCAAGCAGCGGCTGGCCGACATCCTCTTCCAGCCGCTTGATCTGCTGGCTGACGGTCGACTGGGTGCGGTGGACGCGTTCGCCGGCGCGGGTGAAGCCGCCGGCATCGACCACCGAGACGAAACTGCGCAACAGCTCCAGATCGAGCATCGCCATGGCCGGCTCCCATCTATTCATAAATCCACTGGAAAGTAAGTCTATCATTTAATTTCCAAATATCAAGGCGAGGGCCTAGATCATGGGGAAAGGAGACGTCCCATGTCGCTCGCGCCCTCGGTCGCGGTTCCCCGCGCCGGTTTCAATCCGCTGCCGCTCTACATCGCCCTGTTCTGCCTGCTCTGGAGCTTTGCCTTCGTCGCCGGCAAGATCGGCGTCACCGATTGTCCGCCGCTGATCCTGCTGACGGCGCGGTTCTCGCTCGCAGGCATCCTGATCCTCGGCATTTCCGCGCTTCGCGGCGAGGGATGGCAGCTCTCCTGGCGCGATGCCGCGGTGTTCGCCGTGCTCGGCGTCGCCAACAACGCGCTCTATCTCGGGCTCGGTTACACCGGGCTGAAAACCGTATCCGCCGGCCTCGGCGGCCTGATCGTCAGCGCCAATCCGGTGTTCACGGCCGTTGCCGCGGCGGTGTTCCTCGGCGAGGCGCTGACCTGGCGCAAGGTGACGGGGCTGCTGCTCGGCATCGCCGGCGTTGCCTTCATCGTCTGGCACCGCATGTCGGTCGGGTCAGACAGCTGGCATGGCATCCTCTTCACGCTGGCCTCGCTCGCCTCGATCGTGGTCGGCACCATCCTGTTCAAGGTGCTGGCGCCGAAGGGCAGCCTCTGGGTCGGCAACGGCGTGCAGAATCTGGCCGGCGGGCTGGCGCTGCTGCCGTTCGCCTTCACGCTGTCGGATGTCAGCGAGATCGTGCCGAGCGCGCGGCTGTTGGGCGCGTTCGCCTTCCTGGTGCTGGGCGGATCGATCCTGGCTTATCTGCTGTGGTTTCATCTGTTGAAGGTCTGCGGCGCGACGGCCGCCAGCGCCTATCACTTCCTGATGCCGCCGCTCGGCATGCTGTTCGCCTTCCTCGTGCTCGGCGAACACGTCGAATTCCGCGACCTGCTCGGGATCGTTCCGGTCGCGGTCGGCATCTATCTGGTGACGCGGCCCGGCAAAGCCCCGGCTTGAAATGCAGACCGACAAGGAGAACAAGATGCCTGCCTATTACATCGCCGAACACATCATCACCGATCCCGCAGCGTTCGAGGAATACCGCGTCAAGGTCGGTCCGATGATCGCAAGCTATGGTGGGCGCTATCTGACCAAGGGCGGCAGCCATCAATTCCCGGAACGGCCGCATTGGAAGCCGGAGCGGGTCGTCATCATCGAATTCCCGGACATGGATCGTCTCAACGCCTGGTACAATTCCGCCGAATATCAGCCGCTGTTCGCGCTGCGCAAGCAGTCCACCAGCGAGATGGACATGATCATCACCCTCGAGGGCGTGTAGGCTTGTCCGCAACGGCGCTTGAGGCAGGTTCCGCGTCCGGAACCGAAACTTGTCCGGTTCGTTGTCGCTGCGGCTGGACCCGGGCATGGCTGATCACAAGAAATCGAATCCAAGACATCACGCGCACAAGCATCCCGGCAATGACAGGCCGGCAGCGAAGATCGAGCCGCATCAGCCGTTTCGCCTGCGCGATTTTGCCAAATCGCTCGGGCCGGGACTGATCACCGGCGCGTCCGACGACGATCCGTCGGGGATCGGCACCTACAGCCAGGCCGGCGCGCAGCTTGGCTACGGCATCGGCTGGACCATGCTGCTGACCTTTCCGCTGATGGCGGCGATCCAGGAAATCTCCGCGCGCGTCGGCCGCGTCACCGGCCACGGCATATCGGGCAATGTGTGCCGGCACTATCCGTCGTGGCTGCTCAATGTGGTGGTGGCGCTGCTGTTCATCGCCAACACCATCAATATCGGAGCCGATCTCGGCGCCATGGCGGACGCGGCCAAACTGCTGATCGGCGGGCACGGCATCATCTACGTCGCTGTTCTTCGGCGTGATATCGGTCGTGGCGCAGATCTTCCTCGACTACAAGCGCTACGTCTCGGTGCTGAAATGGCTGACGCTCAGCCTGTTCGCCTATGTCGCGGCGCTTGTCTTTGCCCATGTGTCGTGGGGCGAGGCGCTCGCCGGCGTGTTGATTCCGAAGATCACCTGGAGCGCGGATTATTTCACCACCATCGTCGCGATCTTCGGCACCACGATCTCGCCCTATCTGTTCTTCTGGCAGGCCTCGCAGGAAGCCGAAGACCAGCGCGTCGATACGCGCAAGCAGCCGCTGATCGAAAAGCATTACGGCGCGCAAAAGGAATTCCACCGCATTCGCGCCGACACCATCGTCGGCATGGCGTTCTCCAACCTGATCGCGCTGTCGATCATCGTCACCGCCGCAGCGACGCTGCACGCCGCGGGCAAGACCGACATCCAGACTTCGGCGCAGGCCGCCGAAGCCCTGAAGCCGATCGCCGGCGCGTTCGCGGAATTGATCTTTGCGCTCGGCATTATCGGCACCGGACTACTGGCGATCCCCGTGCTGGCCGGCGCCACCGCCTATGCGGTCGGCGAGGGACGGCGATGGCCGGTCGGGCTCGCCCGCAAGCCGAAGGAAGCGGTCGCGTTCTACGCGGTGCTGGCGCTGTCGGCGGGAATCGGCATCGCGCTCAATTTCACCCCGATCAATCCGATCTCGGCGCTGTACTGGAGCGCCGTCGTCAACGGCGTGCTCGCCGTTCCCGTCATGGTGCTGCTGATGTTCATGGCGCGCCGCGCAGGACGTGATGGGCCGCTATGTCATCGGCGGCACGCTCTATTGGCTCGGATGGCTCTCGACCGCGGCGATGTTCCTGAGCGTGCTGGCGATGGGCGTGGGATTTTTCATGTAGGATGGGCGAGGGCGCATCAGCGCCGTGCCCACCATCTATCGGTAGATACTACTTGATCTGGTAGGCACGCTTCGCCCACCCCTACAATTTCTACTTTGCATGGGGTTGTTTTCGATATTTTTGTCGGGGCCTTGCCGCCAGCGCAGCTCAATCCTTGCGGAACACGATCGAGGCCATCCAGCCCGTCATCAGCGCCATGAAGGCGGTCACGAGGCCATAGGCAAACCCGTTCTGGCGGGCGGAGGTGGCGATGAACTGTTCGAAGCCGACCTTGACGATCTCGAATGCGGTCTCGGTCCGCGTCACCAGCGCGCCGTCGGCGAACAGCTTGATCTCGATGTCATAGGTGCCGATCGGCACCTCGCCGGGAAGCGGGATGCCGGTGCGGAACAGCGTCGGCGTCAGGAACGTCACCGCCGACGTCGCCTCGCGGTACAGCCCGTGCTCGGACCGCAGCCGCACGAACGCGCTGCGGAACGCATCGTTGGGCACGACGTCGGCGATAGTCAGGGCCGACGCGCTGGGTCAGCAGTACATTGTTCAGCCCAAGCCCCTGCCGTCGCTGCACATCGGGCGCGGCGATGGCGTCGAACGGCCGGTTGGAAAACAGCGCCAGATAACTCGGCACTTTGAGGAATTGCCGGGAATCGGTGTTGATCCAGATGCCGAATTGGCGCTCCTTGCGGCGCGTCACCATGTCGGCGCGCGGGCCGCTGACGGTCACCACGAGGTCGTAATTGGTGCGGCCCGCCGGCGTCTGCGCGTCCTTTTCGACCGAGCCGAACAGCACCAGTTCCTCGCCGGCATAATTCGGCGTCACCGTCACGCGGTGGTTCGACACCGACGCGATCAATCGTTCGGCGCAGGCAGGCGTTGCGGCAAGCGCGGCGGCCAGCACAAGGCTTGCCGAGATGAGCGAGATGCGCGCGATCATGTGCCACCTCCGGTTTCCCGGATGGTGAAGAGATCCGCGGGCTGGATCACCAGCTCGATGGCGAAGCGGATGCCGACGGCGAGAACCAGAAGCCCCAGCAGCAGCCGCAGATGTTCGCCGCGGATCTTCTGGCCGGCGCGGGCGCCGAACTGGGCGCCGGTGACGCCGCCGATCATCAGGATCAGCGCCAGCACGGCGTCCACCAGATGATTGGTCACCGCATGCAGCATGGTGGCGAACACCATGGTGACCAAGGTCAGCACCATCGAGGTTCCGACCACGGTCGAGGTCGGCACCCGCAGCACGTAGATCATCAGCGGCACCAGGATGAAGCCGCCGCCGATGCCCATGACCGCGCCGATGAAGCCGATGATCAGGCCGATGACGACGACGGGAATGACCGACAAATAGATCTTCGAGCGCTTGAAACGCATTTTCAGCGGCAGGCCGTGGATCCAGACATGGCTGCCGGGACGCCGCGCCGCGGCAGCACCGCCGCGCCGGGCCCGCAGCAGCGCCCGCAGGCCTTCCCAGAACATCAGCCCGCCGACGGTCGTCAGCAGGATGACGTAGGACATCGCAATCAAGAGATCGAGCTGGCCGAGCGAGCGCAACAGCGTAAAGGTCCAGACGCCGAGCGTGGTGCCGACAATGCCGCCGCTTAACAGCACCGCCGCGAGGATCGGATCGATGGAGCGCCGCCGCCAATAGGATATCGCGCCTGAAAATGACGAGGCCGCGATGTGGCTCGCCACCGACGCGACCGCGACCGCAGGCGCGATGCCGACAAAGATCAAGAGCGGCGTCATCAGGAAGCCGCCGCCGATGCCGAACATGCCGGAGACGAAACCAACCGCTGCGCCCATCGCCAGGACGAGGAAGACATTGACCGGAATGTCGGCGATCGGAAGGTAGAGCTGCACGCGCGTCTGCTTTTTGCAATTGCCGCTGAGCTGGCCTTTGGGCCGCTCAGGGCATGGTTTCGAGCATTTGCCGGCAGTGGAATCCGATTGGCGCAGGGGTCAGCGAGCGTGGACCGGTTGCCGCGTCTTTTGCATAACCCAGTTCCGTGGCAGGCGGGACTAAAAATGCGCCGGAAGGCAATTTTTTGCCATGCGCGGCGCGCGCCTTTTGCGCTTCGCGCGGCTCGGCCGCATCAGGGCCTTCCGACGGGATCGGTGATGAGGTTCATGGCCAGCGCCTCCTTCGGCGCGAGCCAGCGGATCTCCCGGGTCTCGGACATCGCTTCCACGATCGAAGAGGCGACCCCCATTTTGGTCATATAGCCCAGCACCGCGCCCGCGATCCGCTGGGTTTCGGCGACGGGGTCGCCGACCGACTTGGTCGTCACAAAGCGGTGGACGCCGAGCGCCGAGCCGAGCACGCCGAAGCGGGGCTTGCCGCCGGCAAAGACCAGCACGCAGGCGCTGGCGCAATAGGAAGGTTTGACGCGGCCCGCGGCGTCGGCGATGCCGACCGCCGTGGCCAGGCCGCGGGACCGGATGATCTCGCCGATGATCGCGGCCTGATTGAGATCGCCGCCCGGGGACGACAGCAGGATCATGTCGCCTGCGGTGAGATGCGCCTCGTCCAGTTTGCCGCGGAACCAGTTCGCCGCGGCGGGGCCGATCGTGCCGCTGACGAACAGCGCGCGCCGGCCGCCCGCGGCGCCGTCGAGATCGAGCTTGGCAATCACCGAGGCCGTCAGGCTCGGCGAGACATACTGGTCCTTCCAGTAATCCCAGGCATCGGGCCGCGAGAGGTCGCGGTAGGCGTGAATGCCGATGCCGGAAATCAACAGCACGAAGATCGCAACCGACCAATACGACCGCCGGTAGCGGAAAACGCGGACAGGCGGCGCCGGGGTTGATCGATCAGCGGGCGCGGCGGTACGACCGAAGGCCCGGTCGGCGACCTTCGGAAGCGACTTTCCCCGTCCTGATCATTCTCGCCAGACAATCGATCCTCACTCCCTCGAAAGCCGCGCGAGGCCGCGCCGACATTAAATCTATCCGAGACTGACATGCTAGGGCAGCGATCGTCTGTACCGATTTTGCGGGGGCCGACCGACCTGCCGGACTGGCGTCACCGCGCGCTGTTTTTCCGCGACCCCGAGGACAACATCATCGAGATTTACGCGGAATATTGATTGTGCGTGGGTCTACTGCGTCGCGACTGGCGTCGCCGGCTTCAACGCGGCGGAGCGCTTGGCCGCAACCGGCTTGGCGGCGGGCTTGGCGGTCGTGGGGGCCGGCGCAGGCGCTGGGTCCCAGCCGCCGGCCGGGGCCGCTACGTTGATGGCGTCGTTGGGCTGGGGTTCCGGCGTGAAGGTCTGGATCGCGAGCCTGGCTGCGGCCAGCGACTGCGCGTCGAGGCGCTTGGCGATATCGTCGCGCTTGCGTCCCGCATCCGCATCGCCCTGGGCGGCCGCGAGGCTGAACCATTTGAAGGATTCGGCGAGGTTCTGTTCGACGCCGATGCCGCGGGCGTAGAGGATGCCGAGGTTGTACTGGCTGTCGGCGACGCCGCGATCGGCCGCCTTGCGGAACCATTCCGACGCGCTCTTGTAGTTGGCGCCCTTGCCGCCGCCATCGGCGTCGAGCACGGCCAGATTATGCATCGCCTTGGCGTTGCCGCGTTCGGCCGCCTGCAGATAATAGCGCCGCGCGACGTCGACGTCCTTTTTCACGCTCATGCCCTTCTCGTAGAAGGTGCCGAGCCGGAACACCGCGGGTACGACGCCGGCCTGCGCCGCGCGGTCATACCATTTGGCGGCCTCATCGAGGTTCGGCGCAATGCCCTTGCCCTCGGCAAAGCGCACGCCGACCTCATAGGCCGCGGCCGGATCGCCCTTCAGCGCCGCCGCGCGCAACGCCGGTCCGCCGACGGCATCCGGCAGTGCCTCGCCCGGCGGGATCGCTATCGTCGCGAGCTTGCCGGAGGCGGGCGTCTTCGGGATCGAACTGGTGATGTCGCTGGAATTGATCGGCAACACCGCGTTCTGCGGGTCGCGATCTGGGCACCATCCAGCGTATTCGGCGCCGGAGTATTGTTGGATTGCCGGCCGATCGGGGTCGGCGCGATCATGGAGGGCGCCGCCGGCGCGGGAGCCTGCGTGGCGGGCTTGGCGCTGTTCTCTGAAGGCGTCTTCGCCGGAGCGACCGGATCGGCGGAATTTTCCATCGCCGGCAGTTCGGGCGCGTTGCCGGTGTCGAGCAGCGTCATCGCCATCTTGAACGTGCCGAGCACGATCACGACCACGCTCGCGCCAACCAGCAGCGAACGGATCTTCGAGGTGATGTTCGAGGGTTCCTTGCTGCCGTCAGCCTTGCCCTTGTCGATGGCGGTGACTTTGGAGGCTTTCGCGGCGGCCTTTGCCGCCGCCTTCGCGGCCTTCTCGTTGACGGGTGCGGCGGCGGCGGCCTGCGCGGCGCGGCGCGCGGCGGCAATGAAGCTCGATGAGCTGACAGGCTCCTTGGCGGCCGCGGAAATTTCGCTGATCACGCTCTCGGAAGCGGCAATGCGCTCGGACGGCGACGACACCCGTCCGGCCGGCCGTGTGCCCGGCTCCAGCGGATGATCGGGCGGCAGTTCCGGCGCGATCGCGGTGCGTGGCGCGCTTGCGTGCGGTTCGAGGATTTCGCTGATGACGCGAGGCGGCATCGGCGCGGCACCCGCCGGCGCCTGGGCGGCGACATGGAATTCGCGGGGCGCGGCGGCAAAATGCTCTTGATATTGCTGCTGAGCTGCCGCGGGATTCGGCAGTTCCGGTTTCGTCTGCGGCGCATACGCCTGAGGCGCGGACTGCGGCACATAGGGCGGCGGCGCGGAGTTCGGCTGCGGCATGGCCGCGCGCGGCGCTTCCATCCGGGCTTCGACCGGCTCCAGGGCGGGGGCTGCGGCAAGCGGTGCGGTGCGAACCGCGCGCAGATCGCCTTCGATCATCGCCAGCCGATCGACCACATGGCCGAGCGTGTTGTGGACCGTCTCCAGCAATTCCTGGGTGCGGCGGTCGGTCTCCGACTGGCTGAAGCGGATGTCCGACAATTCGCGCTTGACCGCGTCGACGATGTCGGAATCCATCGGCTGCGGCGCGTGTAGCTGCGGCTGCTGTTGTCGGCGATCGCGACCAGATTGGCGTGCTGCCGCTCGAGAGAGCGCAGGATGTCCTGCAGCCCGTCCTCGACGCGGCTGAGATTGCCGCCGCCGGGATTGCCGGCACCGGGATTGCTCGAGCTCTCGAGCCGTTCCAGAAGATACGTGACGCGCTGTTCGAGATGGGCGAACGCCGAGGCGTTGTCGTTGCCGACCGGGATGCGGTCGAGACGCTCGGACAGGTTCCGCAGCGCGCCCTCGATCAATTCCGAATTGTCGCTCGCGGCCGGCCGCTCGCGCGTTTCGATCGACGAGGTGAGCGCGGCGATGCGCTGCTCGAGGCTGGCAAGCAATTCGTGATTGTTCTCGCGACGCGACAATTGATCGACCTTGTCCGACAGCGCGCGCAGATCGTCGGAAAGCCGCACCAGCGCGTCGTTGGAAGCAACGTTCGAGACGATCGAACGAAGCGCCGAGATCGCGCCTTCGAGCTGGTGCACGGTCGAGGGATCGTCGTTGGTACGCAGGATCAGGTCGAGCTTGGCGCCGAGATTGCGGATCGCGTCGTCATAGCCGGTGAGCTGCTCGGCAGGCTTCAGCGTGCGCAGCGCATCATAGATTTCGCCGAGCGCGCGCTCGATGCCGGCCAGCATCTGGGCGTCGGTGCCGCCCTGGCGGCTTTCCTCGATGCGGCGTGACAGCGAACGGATTTCGTTCTCGATCGAATCCATCGCCCGGCGCGGCATCGCTTCGGTGATGGCTGTGCGGATCTCGGCGAGTTCGCTGCGGAACGCCGCAATCGACGCTTCGACGTGATCGGGGCGGTGCAGCGCCTCGATCTGGCTGGTGATCTTGAGCAGATGACGTTCCAGCGACGAGAAATCGGGCCCTGCGGGGGCAGGTGCGGGTGCCGGCTGCGGCATCGGCGGCGCATAGGACGCCATCGGCGGGGCGCTCGACGCCATTGGAGGCGCCATGGGTGGCGCCATCGGCGGCGCGCTGCGCGGCGGCATTTGCCGGGGCGGCGCACCGTCGAGTTCGTTCTGGCGCGCGGCGATTTCGGCGATCGCGGAATCGAACGAAGCCGGGCTCAGCGGCGGCGAGGGCCGATAGACCTGCGCTGCGGCGCGCTCGACCAGTTCGGTCTGGCGCTGCCGTTCCTGCATCGAAGCAGGCCGCGGCGCCGGGTTCGAAATCTGCGACAGCCGCGCGTCGAGGCGCGAAATGGCGTCGTTCAGCTGCCGCGCAACGGTCGGCTCGGCGCGGGGAGGTTCTCCGCGGGGCGCATCGGCGCGGGGCGCGGGGCGTGAAATCTGGTCGATCTGGCGGGTGATCGAGTCGAGCCGCTGGTGGATGTCAGCGACGTCGCGGCTCTCCTGGGTCGGCATGGCCGGCTGCGGCGGCGGCTCGTGGGAAGGCGCGCGGAAATTCGGGGGGGCGGATTCGCCGATGGTGGAAGTGAGCCAGTCGCTGAGCGACATGCCGGCGCGGCGCGCGGCCGCCTCGGCCCTTTCGCGGACGGAAGGATCGATGCCGTCTACACTCCACGATACGCGCGAATTCATGCTCTGGTCCGGTTCCGACTACGGCGCCCCACCTGCGCCTTCAGCCTCCCCGCGCGTCCCACCAAAGAGACAATCGAATTCCGCGCAGGTCGTCTGCCTCAGACCTGACTTTTTCGCGTTACGGTAAATAACCGGTTAAGGAATGCGGCCAGGCGGCCTTAAAGTTGCCTGCGGGGCCAAATCCGCCGGGTTCCGGCGCCGCCTTAGCCGTTGTTCTCGCGCCTGATATCCTCGAGCAGCAGGACGCCGGCTGGCCGGGTGATGGCGGACAGCGCCTCGATCGCCTCCTCGCACCATTCCGCTACCGTGCGTTCGTGACGAAGGCCGATTCGCAGGCCGAGCAGCTTGCCGGTATCGGCGACGGAGGATGCCGTGCCGTCGGGGAACAGCTTGTTGAGAATGCGCTCATAGCGGGCGAAACGGTCGCGATGGTGTTCCAGCCGCGCCATCAGGTCGGCGCGCAAAGGTTCGATGTCGACGCTGTCGAGCGCGCACAGCCGCACCAGGAGATCGTCCTTGATCGACGGCGGACTAGAGGGTTTTGCAGCCCAGTGCCGCAGCGCGGCCCGGCCTTCCGACGTCGGCGTGTAGACCAGCTTGTTGGGCTTGCCGGATTGCACGACCTCATGGCCCTCGATGTGGCCGCGGTCGCGGAGTTTCGAGAGTTCGCGATAGATCTGCTGGTGGTCGGCCTTCCAGAAGAACCCGATCGAGGCGTCGAACGTCTTGGCGAGCTCATAGCCCGACATCGGCCGTTCCGTCAGACAGGCAAGGATTGCGTCACCGAGGGCCAAATCGCCGATCCCCTAAACAAAATCGCGAAAACAACCCCATGCAAAGTAGAATGGGTGCTGATTTAGCTGCACTTTTTCCGCTTGCTGGTCAGCCTTAAGACCAAATTGCCGCGTTGACTTTATGCATAAAATTGCATATGCGTCAACGTGCATAAAGATTGGCTTGAACCGATCGGAGACGCGCCATGACCATGACCGCCACCATGACCGTATTGGACAAGTGGTACGGCTACATGAAGTCGCACGACCAGGCCGCGCTCTGGGACCTCTTGCACCCCGACGCGGTGTTCGAGTCTCCCGTGGTCCACACCCCGCAACGCGGACGCGACATCACCTTCAAATATCTCGCCGGCGCCGAGCAGGTGCTGGGCGGCGAAGGCTTCAAATATGTCGGCGAATGGCGCAGCGACAGCGGCGCGGTGCTCGAATTCGAAAAAGAAATCGACGGCATCAAGATCAACGGCGTCGACATCATCAGCTTCGCGGACGGCAAGATCACCCATTTCAAGGTGATGGTGCGCCCGCTCAAGGCCATGAACCTGCTGCACCAATTGATGGGCGCGCAACTGGCCAAGAGTTCGTCCGCGAGTTCGTCCGCGAGTTCGTCCGCGAGCGCGACCAAGGCCTGACGCCCTGTCATCACGCAGCTTTCGATATTTGCATCGATTACTCCCTGAGACCTCGGGAACCGGCTAAGGTCCATTTAACGAGACCCAGCGACCCAAGGCTCCAGGACTTAACCGCAACGCGTCCGCCAACTCTTTCTGCCCCTGCCGGGAGAACATCATGCCGATCTACAAAGCCCCCGTGGAAGACGTCACGTTCCTGCTCAACGATGTGTTCCAGATCGATCGCTACGACAATCTCCCGGGCTTCACCGACGCCTCCGCCGATGTCCGCGAAGCGATCCTGGGCGAAGCCGCCAAGCTGTCCGAAGAGGTGCTGCAGCCGCTCAATCGCACCGGCGATCTCGAAGGCTGCGTCCGGCACGATGACAACAGCGTCACCACGCCGAAGGGTTTCAAGGAAGCCTTCAAACAGGTCGCCGAAGGCGGCTGGCTCGGTCTGTCCGCGCCGACTGAATTCGGCGGGCAGGGGCTGCCGGTCACGCTGAGCCAGGCCGTCACCGAATTCCAGTCTGCAGCCAACATGGCGTTTTCGATGTATGGCGGCCTGACCATGGGCGCGACGGCCGCGCTGATCGTGCACGGCAAGCCCGAGCAGAAGAAAATGTTCGTGCCCAAGATGGTGGCCGGCGAATGGACCGGCACCATGAACCTCACCGAGCCGCAATGCGGCACGGATCTGGGCCTGTTGCGCACCAAGGCGGTCAAGCAGGCCGACGGCAGCTACAAGATCTCGGGCACCAAGATCTTCATCTCCGCCGGCGAGCACGATCTCGCCGACAACATCATCCATCTGGTGCTGGCGCGCATCGAAGGCGCGCCCGCCGGCATCAAGGGCGTGTCGCTGTTCGTGGTGCCGAAGATCCTGGTCAATGCCGACGGTTCGCTTGGGGCACGCAACGGCGTGTCCTGCGGCTCGATCGAGCACAAGATGGGCATTCACGGCAATTCCACCTGCGTGATGAATTACGACGGCGCCACCGGCTGGCTGATCGGCGAGGAAAACAAGGGCATGCAGGGCATGTTCGTGATGATGAACGAGGCCCGCCTCGGCGTCGCCGTGCAGGGGCTGGCGCAATCCGAAGTCGCCTATCAGAACGCGGTCGCCTATGCCCGCGAGCGCTTGCAGGGCCGCGCGCTGTCGGGCGCGCAGGCACCGGACAAGCCGGCCGATCCGATCATCGTGCATCCCGACGTGCGCCGCGTGCTGCTCACCATCCGCGCCTTCAACGAGGCGGCGCGCGCCATGGTGATCTGGACCGCGCTGAAGAGCGACGTCGCCCACCGCTCCTCCGACCCGAAGGATCGCCAGGAGGCCGACGATCACATGGGCCTGATGACGCCGGTCATGAAGGGCGTGATGACCGACGTCGGATTTTCCAACGCGGTGCTGGCGCAGCAGATGTATGGCGGCCACGGCTATATCGCCGAACACGGCATGGAGCAGTTCGTGCGCGATGCCCGCATCGCCATGCTCTATGAGGGCGCCAACGGCATTCAGGCGCTCGATCTGGTCGGGCGCAAACTGCCGCGCGACGGCGGCCGCGCCGTGATGGCGTTCTTCGGCGAGGTCGGCGCCTTCGCCAAGGAGCACGGCGGCAACGACGCCATGAAGCCGTTCGTGACCCCGCTGTCGACCGCGCTCGGCCATCTGCAGCAGGCCACGGGATGGCTGATGCAGAACGCGCTGGCGAAACCCGACAATGCCGGCGCCGCCGCCACCGACTACATGCAATTGTTCGGCCTCGTCACCTTTGCCTATATGTGGGCGCGGATGGCCAAGGTGGCGCAGGACAAGATTGCGGGCAGCGGCGCCACGCCCTATCTCTCCACCAAGCTCGTCACCGGCCGTTTCTTCATGGAGCGGATGCTGCCGGAAACCTCGGTCCACCTCGCGCGCATCCAGACCGGAAGCGCGACCACCATGGAATTGGCGGCGGAAGCGTTCTGAGACGTCCTGCAGATTCTATCGTCATTGCGAGGCGAAGCGACGAAGCAATCCATGCCACCGCGTAACGGATAGCATGGATTGCTTCGTCGCTACGCTCCTCGCAATGACGCTACCGATTTCGATGGGAACGTTCTGAAATTCGTCCAGCTCGAGAAGGGCCGGGACTGAAACGGGAGAAAACCGATGCCTGAGGCATATATCTACGATCACGTTCGCACCCCGCGCGGCCGCGGCAAGGCCGATGGCGCGCTGCATGAAGTCACCGCGCTGGCGCTTGCCACCGTGCCGCTGCGGGCGTTGAAGGAACGCAACAATCTCGCTCAAGACGTCGTCGACGACGTCGTGCTCGGCGTGGTCGATCCGGTCGGCGAGGCCGGCTCCGACATCGCGCGCTTCGCGGCGCTCAACGCCGGTCTCGGCCAGGCCGTCCCCGGCGTCCAGATCAGCCGCTTCTGCGCCTCCGGCCTCGATGCGGTGAATTTCGCCGCCGCCCAGATCATGAGCGGCCAGCATGAACTCACGATCGGCGGCGGCGCCGAATCGATGAGCCGCGTCGGCATCGGCGCCTCCGGCGGCGCCTGGCCGATGGACCCCTCGATGGCGGTGCCTTCCTATTTCATGCCGCAGGGCGTCTCGGCCGACCTGATCGCGACCAAATACGGTTTCTCGCGCGACGACGTCGATGCCTACGCCGTGCAGAGCCAGCAGCGCGCGGCAAAAGCCTGGGAAGAGGGCCGCTTCAAGAATTCCGTGGTGCCGGTCAAGGACATGAACGGCCTCACCATCCTCGCCAAGGACGAGCACATGCGCCCCTCCACGACGATGCAGTCGCTTGGCAAGCTGGAGCCGTCGTTCGTGGCGATGGGCCAGATGGGCGGCTTCGACGCGGTGGCGATCCAGTCGCACCCCGAGGTCGAACGCATCAATTACGTGCATCACGCCGGCAACTCCTCCGGCATCGTCGACGGCGCCGGTGCGGTGCTGCTCGGCAGCAAGGAAGCCGGCGCCAGGCACGGCCTGAAGGCGCGCGCGAGGATTCGCGCGTTTGCCAATATCGGCTCGGAGCCCGCGATGATGCTGACCGGCCCGGTCGATGTCACCGAAAAGCTGTTCGAACGTTCCGGCATGAAGAAGTCGGACATCGACCTGTTCGAACTCAACGAAGCCTTTGCCTCGGTGGTGCTGCGTTACATGCAGGCCTTCGACATCGACAGTTCGAAGATCAACGTCAACGGCGGCGCCATCGCGCTCGGCCATCCCCTCGGCGCCACCGGCGCGATGATCCTCGGCACCGTGCTCGACGAACTGGAGCGCACCAACAAATCGACCGCGCTGGTGACGCTGTGCATCGGCGGCGGCATGGGCACCGCGACGATCATCGAACGAGTTTAAGGCGACGAAACGTAGGGTGGGCAAAGCGTAAGCGTGCCCACCATCACAAGCACCGAATAGAAAATGGTGGGCACGGCGCGAAGCGCGCCTTTTCCCACCCTACGCAGCGATCGAACCGGGAGCGACCAACATGGCCTTCAAGAATTTCAAGCTGGAACCGGACGCCGACGGCATCGTGCTGGTGACGTGGGACACCCCCGGCCGTTCGATGAACGTGCTCGACGATACCTCGGTCAGCGAACTCGAGGAGATCGTCAAGCAGACCACGGCGGATGCCGCGGTAAAGGGCGTCGTCATCACCTCGGGCAAGGAGGCGCTGTGCGCCGGCGCCGATCTGTCGATGCTCGAAAACATGGGCCAGCAATATGCGGACCTGCTGAAAGCCAAGGGCGAGGAAGCCGCCAACCAGACGCTGTTCGACCAGAGCCGGCGGTTCTCGCAGATATTCCGCAATATCGAAATTTCAGGGAAACCGTGGGTCGCCGCCATCAACGGCCTCGCGCTCGGCGGCGGTTTCGAGCTGACGCTGGCCTGCCACTACCGCGTCGCCGCCGACAACCCGAAGACCCGGCTCGGCCTGCCGGAAGTCAAGGTCGGCCTGTTCCCCGGCGCCGGCGGCACCCAGCGCGTGCCGCGCATCGTCTCGCCGCAGGATGCGATGCAGCTGCTGTTGAAGGGCGAGGCGATCAATCTCGCCAGGGCCAAGGCGCTGAACCTGATTCACGTCATCGTGCCGCCCGCCGACATGGTCAAGACCGCCAAGGACTGGATCAAGGGCGGCGGCAAGGCCGTGGCACCGTGGGACGAGAAGGGTTTCAAACTCCCCGGCGGCCCGGTGTTTTCCAAGGCCGGCATGATGATGTTCCCGGCCGGCAACGCGATCTACCGCCGCGAGACCTATGACAATTATCCGGCGGCGCGCGCCATCATGAGCTGCGTCTATGAAGGCCTGCAGTTGCCGATCGATGCGGCGCTGCGCGTCGAGTCGCGCTACTTCACGCAGATCCTGCGCTCGAAGGAAGCCGCCGCCATGATCCGCAGCCTGTTCCTGTCGATGCAGGAACTGAACAAGGGCGCGCGGCGTCCGGCAAACGTGCCGCCGACCAAAGTGAAAAAACTCGCCGTGATCGGCGCCGGCTTCATGGGCGCCAGCGTCGGTTACGTCTCCGCGCGCGCCGGCATCGACGTGGTGCTGATCGACCGCGACCAGGCCAGCGCCGACAAGGGCAAGGCCCACGCGCAATCCGTGATCGACGACCTCATCAAGAAGGGCCGCGCCAAGGACAGCGACCGCGACGCCATCCTGTCGCGCATCAGCGCCACGGCGGATTACGGCGTGCTGAAAGACTGCGACCTCGTCATCGAGGCCGTGTTCGAGGATCGCAAGGTCAAGGCGGATACCTATGCCAAGGCGCAGCCGCTGTTGAAGGGTGATGCGATCTTCGCCTCCAACACCTCGACGCTGCCGATCAACTCGCTGGCCGAGGAGTTCAAGGACCAGGGCAAGTTCATCGGCATCCACTTCTTCTCGCCGGTCGAGAAGATGATGCTGGTCGAGATCATCGTCGGCAAGAACACCGGCGATGTCGCGCTCGCCACCGCGCTCGACTACACCCGCGCGATCGGCAAGACCCCGATCGTGGTCAACGACAGCCGAGGTTTCTTCGCCAACCGCTGTGTCGGACGCTACGTCGCCGAAGGCAACGAGATGTTCCTCGAGGGCGTGCCGCCGGCGATGATCGAGAATTGCGCGAAGATGGCCGGCATGCCGGTCGGCCCGCTGTCGCTGTCGGATGAGGTCGCCCTCGATCTCGGCCTGAAGATCATGAAGGCCACCGAAGCCGATCTCGGCCCCAACGCCATCAACCCCGATCAGAAGAAGTTGATGGTGGAGTTGGTCGAGAAGCAGGGCCGCCTCGGGCGCAAGAACAGCAAGGGCTTTTACGATTATCCCGAGAAGGGCAAGGGCCAGAAGAGCCTGTGGCCGGGGCTTGGCGCCTTGCAGCCGAAGCATCTCGATCCCGACACGCTCGACGTCGAGGAGCTGAAGCAGCGCTTCCTCGTCGTGCAGGCGGTGGAAGCCGCGCGCACCGTCGAGGACCATGTCATCACCGACATGCGCGAAGCGGATGTCGGCTCGATCCTCGGCTTCGGCTTCGCGCCGTTCACCGGCGGCGCGCTGTCCTATATCGACTTCATGGGCACGAAGAAGTTCGTCGCGCTGTGCCACAAGTTCGAAGCCAAATACGGCTCGCGCTTCACGCCGCCGAAACTGCTGGTCGAGATGGCGGCCAAGGGCGAGACGTTCTACGGCCGCTTCCCGCCGAAGAAGGCGGCGGCGTAGGCCGCCGTCATTGCGAGGAGCGATTGCGACGAAGCAATCCATCTATCCGTTATGCCGCGATATGGATTGCTTCGCTTCGCTCGCAATGACGAAACAAAAATGGCCGGATCATCGATCCGGCCCTTTCTCCAGCCGCTGATGTTCTAAATTTACTTCCGCTTTCGGCGGCATAGCCGACATGGCCAGATCTGCCGCTGGTTCACCCCTGTAGCGAATGACCTGGTGCAGACATTTCTGCCTGATCGAGACCCGTCCGGCTGTCGCTACGCCCAAATTATTCAGCTAGGCGACCCTGCCTTCGCGCGAATGGCCATCGACCGCTTCAAAAGCGCGCTGGCGTCGGCGTAGCGGCCGTTATCCTTGTAGAGACTGGCCAGGTTCTCCAGGACATCCGCGAGGTCCGGATGGTTCGGGCCGAACGTCTTTTCGAAGGTGGCCACCGACCGCTTGTAAAACCGCTCGGCATCGGCGTTACGGCCCTGTCGCCCATAAACAGCGGCCAGATTGTTCAGCGCCTGCGCAATATCAGGATGGTCGGGACCGAATGCTTTCTCGGTCACGGCGATCGACCGCTTGAGCAGCCGCTCGGCATCGGCATAACGATGCCGGTTGGTGTAGACATCGGCCAGGTTATTCATCAAAACCGTGGCCTCTGGATCGTTCGGACCGTGCGCCTTCTGAAGAACGGCCAGCCCGCGCTTGAACAGCGGCTCGGCCTGATCGTAGCGGCCTTGATTGGCATAGAGAGCGGCCAGGTTGCTCAGCGCCAGCACGTTGTCCGGATCGTCGGGACCGACCGTTTTCTCGCGAATGGCGATCGACCGCTTTAGGAGCGGCTCCGCCTCGGCAAAACGCCCTACTGCGCGGTAGAGGTCGCCGAGATTATTCAGCACGCTTGCGACTTCGGCATTATCCGGACCGAGCGTCTTCTCCCTGATGGCCAGTGAGCGCTTGTACAGCGGTTCGGAAACGGCGTACTGACCCAGATTGTAGTGGATCGTACCGAGGTCATTCAGCGGCATCGCGACCATCGCATCATCGGGACCAAACTCCTTCTCGCGAATGGCCAGCAACCGCTGGGCCAGCGGAAGCGCAGCCGCGTACTTTCCGGCCCGATAGAGTTCCTTGGATTCCTGGTTGAGACGGCTTGCCTCATCCTGCTCGGCGTAGGATGGCACGATGACGGACAGGCTCAGGGCCAGCGCGGTGACAGCAACACAGATTGATGCTTTCATGGTCTTCATCACATACGCCTCCGTCACGGTTCTTCCGAGATATACGTGTCCTTTGTGTCTTCAGAGGCCAAAGAGGTTCATACTGGCGGCTAACCGCGCAGCAATCACGCCATGCGACCGCTTTTGGCAAGATCGGACCTCGCAAGCCCCGCATCCGGTAGATTGATGGATTTGCGGCCTGGCGCGAAGACGTGCTCTTGCCCGCCCATGACGGAGCAAATCAAAAAGGGCCGGATCATCGATCCGGCCCTTCAGGTATGCTTCCCCACGCCTACTTCCCCGTCGCGATCTGGTGTAGATGCTCGCAGAGATTGGCTGGTGCAGAACCTGGCCTGACCGATCCCGAACATATGCAAAGGTGATGGCGGCAATGCGAAGCGTTATCGTTCTCGGCGCCGGAATTGTTGGGGTTGCTTCGGCGCTGCATCTGCAGCGCCGCGGCTGGTCGGTCGTGCTGATGGACCGCAAACCGCCGGGTCGCGAGACCAGTTACGGCAACAGCGGTTTCATCCAAAGCGAAGCCTTTCGGCCCTATCCGTTGCCGCGCGATTTTTCGACGCTGGCGGCGATCGCAACGGGCCGCGCCAACGATGTCTATTACCGCGTCGCATCGCTGCCGCGGCATATTGGCCCCTTGCTGCGCTACTGGTGGCATTCCTCACCGGAAAGGCACCGGCGCATTTCACTGACTTACGCGCGGCTCATCGCCAAGGCGACGAGCGAGCATGACGTGCTGATCCGGGAAGCCGGCGCGGATAATCTCGTGCAGCGAAGCGGCTATTATTCCCTGCACCGCACTCAGGCCGCGCTCGATCGCGCGGCGCTGGTCGCCGAGACGCTTGCGGCCGAGCACGGCGTGCGCTTCAAAGCGATCGATGCGACAGAGCTTGGCGCAGCCGAGCCTGGGCTGACGAAGACCGGCGCGGGCGCCATTCACTGGCGCGATTCCTGGACGGTCTCGGATCCGGGCGGCCTCGTATCGGCCTACGCCGATCTCTTTGCCCGCGCCGGCGGAACCTTCGTCAACGGCGATGCGGCCACGCTGGCGCCGACCGCGGCCGGCGGCTGGAGGGTTCAGTCGAACGATGGACCTGTCGACGCCGATTCCGCCGTCATGGCACTCGGTCCCTGGTCCCCCGATCTCTTGCGAAAGTTCGGCTATCGGTTTCCGATGGTGCGCAAGCGTGGCTATCACCGGCATTTCAGCGGCGGCGGCAAACTCAATTTGCCGTTGCACGATCCCGAAATGGGCTACGTCATGGCGCCGATGTCGAAGGGGCTCCGCATTACGTCAGGCGCCGAACTGGCGGGACCGTCAAAGTCAGCGCAGCCGCGCCAGCTCGAACGGGCGGAGCAGGCCGCACGGCGGCTTGTCGATCTCGGCACCGCCGTCGAGGCCGAACCCTGGAGCGGCGTCCGCCCCTGCATGCCCGATATGCTGCCGGTGGTGGGACCCGCACCGAAGCACAAGGGCCTGTGGATGCACTTCGGACACGGTCATCACGGTCTCACGCTTGGGCCCACGACGGGCCGCCTGTTGGCCGAACTGATGAGCGGCGAGCAACCGTTCACCGACGCATCGGCCTTCAGCCCGGCAAGATACTGATCGCTTGGTGCGTCAAGAAAAAAGTCTATCGTCGTTCCTGCGAACGCAGGGACCCATAGCCACCGAGCGTTGTTGTTGGAAGATGACGTCGGCCGCTGTGCCTCAACGATAGATCACGCGGTATGGGTCCCGGCGTTCGCCGGGACGACGCGGGTTGGTGTCCTACGCAAAACAACGCGAAACAAAAAGGGCCGGATCATCGGTCCGGCCCTTTCTCCAGCGCTGATGTTCTAAAGAGCACCCACAGTTACGACGCCCGACAGAGCGCCGTAACCAAAGCCTTCCGCCAGCGGTTGCGAAAACGACCAGACCGATTGCGCCGAGAACCGTGCCGACGACCTTCTACGGGCCTGGTCGCCCCATGTACGACTGGTAGGCGCGGAGGGTTGCGAGCCCCAATATGGGAATGATGAACACAAGATCGACACGAATGTTGCAGTCTGAATCGCACAGGACGCCGGTCGCCACCAGACGCTCGTAGACGGCGTAGAGCAGCCACAGGATGCCCGACACGATCACGGCCAGACGCGGTCGCTGCCATCCCGCCACCAGCGCCACCAGGTGGATCACGGCCATCATTCCGGCGGCGATCACGAATACGTTCATCGTGCTTCTCCCAATTACCCCTTCGGTCCATATCGTCCATTGAGTGGAAGCAACGTGCTCGCCGATACGCCGCAGTCGCACGTGGATAGTTAAGAGCCCCAGATTAGCCGCGTTGTTCCCAGAACTTGATCATCTCTCGGCGCTCGTCTTCCGTAAACTCCGCCGCTAAACTGCCGAGCGTGGGTTGTCCCTTCGAGATTGCAAGAACAGCCAGAATACCGGTGACGAGAGAGGGGTCTTCGGCTGCTTCCAATTCGCTAATTCCCAACTGAACCAGCGACCGCCATGCGGCTTCATACGCGTCGCGTAATCTTGCCGAGAGCAGTGGGTTACTGGGATTGCGACGGGCGCCCTCAATAATGGCAACTATCGAATAAGTGTTCCAGTCCGCTATGCCACGAGACGCGTGAATACGCACAAGGTGTGGGACTGCCGCATAAGATGCTTCGCCAACGTCCCCTTGGTGAAAAAGTTCGTCCCAAAGCTCTTTCCACGCAGCTTCCGCATTTTCATTTCTTTCGAGAGCGAGCAAGGCCCTGCGAGGATCGTACGGAATACGATAGCCGCCTTGTAGAGTCAGCCATTCAGGATTGTCGAAGTCCATCATCCCATTTCACTTACCATACGGGTCGCCGCAAGCGGAATCCACTCCTGTGTCGCCGCAACATGGATTGCTTCGCGGAGCCTGTCATCGGGCGCGCATTCGCGCGACCCGTTGGCTCGCAGTGATGAAACAGAAAAGGGCCGGATCATCGATCCGGCCCCATATTTATCGCAACCCGCAAATCCTCACGCCGCCTTCATCAGGCCTTCCTTGACGAGCGCTTCCTGCACCTTCGGACGCGCGCCGACGCGGGCCTTGTAGGCCACGAGATTGGGCATGGCAGAGAGATCAAATTTCAGCCGTTCGGCCCAGGACAGCATCGTGAACAGATAGCCGTCGGCGACGGTGAACTGTTTGCCCATCACGTAGTCTTTGCCGGCGATTGCGGTTTCCAGATATTTGAACTTGCCCATCACGCGGTCCTTGAAGAAGGCCTTGGCGTCGTCGGCCAGCACCGGCGAGAACATCGGGCCGAAATTCTTGTGCAGTTCGGTGGTGATGAAGTTGAGCCATTCGAGCAACTTGTAGCGCTCGGCGCTGCCGTGGGCGGGGGCGAGGTTCCTGGCCTCGACCTTGTCGGCGATCATCTGGATGATGACCGGGCCTTCGGTGACGATCTCGCCGGAATCGAGCGCCAGCGCCGGCACCTGGCCCTTGGGGTTGACCTTCAGGTAGTCGTCGCCGTTTTCGAGCTTCTTGGCGCGCAAATCGACCTTGACCAGTTCGTAGGGGAGGCCAGCCTCCAGAAGCGCGATATGGGGGGAGAGCGAGCAGGCACCAGGCGAATAATACAATTTCATTGGGTTTTCCTTCCCTTTTTCGTCGCTTTTTCCGTCTCTTGGAAATCTTGGCTTTGGGCGGTGGAGTGACTAAATGCGTCTGCATGAAATAGTCAAGATTGATGCAGCTGCATTTAGTGCGGTACAGTGCTTCCCACATCTGTGGATTAAACCATGAAACGCAAACCTTCGACCGAGGCGACCGCCGCCTGGATCCGCCTGATGCGGGTCCAGAGCCGGGTGCTCGACGCCGTCGAGCTGGACCTGAAGAAGGCGGGCTATCCGCCGCTGGCCTGGTACGACGCGCTGCTCGAATTGTCGCGCGCGCCGTCCGGCGAGATGCGTCCCGTGGAGCTGGAGAAGCAGATGCTGATCCCGCAATACTCGACCTCGCGGCTGATCGACCGCCTGGTCGACGAGGGACTGGCGGCGCGGCGCGAATGCAGAAGCGACAAGCGCGGCCAGTTCGTCGAGATCACCGAAAACGGCCGCGAGCTGCAGAAGAAAATGTGGAACGCCTATTCCGCGGCGATCGAAAAGCATGTCGGTTCGAAACTGTCCGATACCGACGCCATGAAGCTTTGCGGTCTGCTGGACCGGCTGGGCTGCTCCTGTGACGAAGTCAAGGCGGTCGCCGCACGAGACGGCGCGCCCGCACGATGATACGCCTGCACCCCATCGTTTTTGCGGACATCGCCGTCCGCAATAGCCCCCATCACACGGCGCGTTCGGTCGAATCGCCCCACATCCGGATTTGTTATGGCGCGTGACCAAATCGATATGACGCCGCTGCAATCGCGCGACGAACTCGTAGGCTGGCTGGCGGCCGGCGTGAAGCCGGTTTCCGAATTCCGCATCGGCACCGAACACGAGAAGACCCCGTTCACGCTCGAGGGCCATCAGCCCGTGCCGTACGAAGGCGCGCGCGGCATCGGCGCGCTGCTCGAGGGCATGCAGCTCCTGCTCGGCTGGGAGCCGATCATGGAGCGCGGCAACATCATCGGGCTCTACGACGTCACCGGCGGCGGCGCGATCTCGCTGGAGCCGGGCGGGCAATTCGAATTGTCGGGCGCGCCGGTCGAGACCGTGCACCAGACCCAGTCGGAGCTGATGGCGCATCTGGCGCAGGTGCGCGAGATCGCGACTCCCCTCGGGATAGGTTTTCTCGGGCTCGGCATGACGCCGTCATGGTCGCGCGCGCAGATCCCCGGCATGCCGAAGGGCCGCTACAAGATCATGACCAATTACATGCCGAAGGTCGGCCAATACGGCCTCGACATGATGTACCGGACCTGCACGGTGCAGACCAATCTCGACTTCTCCTCCGAAGCCGACATGGTGAAGAAACTGCGGGTCTCGGTGGCGTTGCAGCCGGTCGCGACCGCGTTGTTCGCCAATTCGCCGTTCACCGAAGGCAAGGCCAACGGCTTCCTGTCGTTCCGCTCCGAAATCTGGCGCGACACCGACAACGCGCGGTCCGGCATGATCCCCTGGGCGTTCGAGGACGGCATGGGGTTCGAACGCTGGGTCGATTACGCGCTCGACGTGCCCATGTATTTCGTCAAGCGCGGCGACGCCTATATCGACGTGTCGGGTTCCTCGTTCCGCGCCTTCTTCGACGGCAAGAACCCGGCGTTCCCCGGCGAGCGGCCGACGCTGTCGGACTGGGCCAATCATCTTTCGACGATTTTCCCGGAAGTGCGGCTGAAGCGTTACCTCGAAATGCGCGGCGCCGACGGCGTGCCGTGGGGACGGTTGCCGGCGCTGCCGGCGTTCTGGGTCGGCCTGCTGTACGACGACGATACGCTGAACGCCGCCTGGGACCTCGTGAAGCACTGGACCGCCGTCGAGCGTCAGGCGCTGCGCGACGACGTGCCGCGCTTCGGCTTCAAGGCGCGGATCCGGGACCGCTATCTGTTCGAGATCGCGCGCGAATGCCTGAAGCTGTCGCATGCCGGCCTGCGGCGGCGCAATCGCGTCGATCAATCCGGCCGCGACGAAAGCCGTCACCTCGAGCCGCTGGAGCGTATCCTCGAATCCGGCCGGACGCCGGCGGAGGAGATGCTGGAGAAATTCAACGGCCCCTGGGGTGGCTCGGTGGAACCGGCCTACAAGGAATACGCGTTCTAGATCAAGGCTATTGCCGCATTTTTGGGCCGTTCATCCGCCGTACAGGTTGATGCCGCTCAAATGGCAGCCGGATAGCGCGCATTCGAAAGCAATCGCATGGGGATCGGCCGCCTCTTCAGGGCGTGTGTGGTGACGTTCGCCTTTTTGGCGGCGATTGCCCCGGCGCGGCCAGCCCTGGCGCAAGCCAGTTTCGACCGCCCCGGCGGCGACTATCAGCACGCCCCGGTCGCGTCAGGCGATCCGGCCGATTGCGCGCTGGTCTGCGAACGCGACCGGCGCTGCCGGGCCTGGAGCTTCAACTATCCGACCGACGCCGCCAGCGGCGCGGTGTGCTGGCTCAAGAGCAACGTGCCGGCGCGGGTGCCCGACAGTTGCTGCGTCTCCGGCGTGCGCGGCGCCGGCGTGGTCGAGCCGCGCAACAGCGCGATCGAAACCTCGATCGACCGGTTCGGCGGCGACTACAGGAATTTCGACCTCAAGAGCGACGACAGCGACGATGCCTGCAAGGCGGCCTGCGCCGCCGACAACAAGTGCCGCGCCTGGACCTATGCGCGGCCGGGCTATGCCGGCAAGGAAGCGCAGTGCTTCCTGAAGAAGGACATCAAGCCGCCGCGGCGCAAGGCGGGATTTACGTCGGGCGTGGTGCGGTAGAATCCCGTCGCCCCGAGCGACATTGTCGTGGCATTGCGCAGCGAGCGCATTGCGACGAGCGCAACTCCATCGAATTTAGCCTCGCATTGTGGCGATGGGCACTGCTTCGCTTCGCTCGCAATGACGATGTTGAGCTCCATGCCTCCACCGGCAGCACCGTGAGCTCCGGCCACAGCGTCTTCCACCGCGCGGCCTTCGCCGCGTAATTCGCGGGCGAGAAATTCGGGCCCGGATTGGGCCGCACGATCAGGCCGGCGGCGTCGTCAAATCCGTCCGGCGCATAAACGTCGTAGCCGTCGCGCGTGCGGCGGATGCCGATCATGGTGTTCCGGGTCAGGAAGCGGTCGATGCCGTCGGTCGAACATGCGAGCGGCGGGTAGGGCAGGCCGTGCTTGTCGGGATACCAGAGATGCACGCGCGCCTGGTTGCGCGCCTCGACCTTGACGTTGAGGTGGGCGAACGCGCCGTGCAGTTTGCGGATCACGGCGTCCTCGGCCGCCCATGACGTATCGGGATCGAAATAGAACACGTCGTAGTCGTTGATGCCGTAATCGACCGCACGGCCGGTCAGCACGTTCCACACCGTCTGCACCAGGCATCCCGAGACGAGCCAGGCATCCGGCAGAGCGAGCTCGAACAGTCTTTCGGCGATGGTCGCGTTGGCGGGATTGCGCAAGGCCGCGGTGAGGAATTCGGACTGGTTCATGCGCGCGATAATTCATGATTCGTCGAACTCCCGCATCGCTTTCTTCGAGGCCAGCGTGCGCCAGTGCCGGCGCAGCAGCGGCTCGACAATGGCGCGCCTGGCCTTCGACAGGCGGATCAGCACCATCGGATAATCGCGGTAGTGGTCGGTGAAGTAAAACACCTTCGGCGCGCTCTCGATCAGCATCTCGCGTTCGTCGAGGGGAACGCCCGGCATGACCAGGCTGTCATTATCTTCCCGCAGCCGCGCCAGCATCTTCTTGCGCACCTTCAGCGCCGGCGTGCCGTAAGACGTGCCGTCCTCGACCTCCGGCCAGGCCAGCGCCATTTTCCTGACGTCGTCGAAGGTCACGCGCGGTTAGTGCACGGACGGTGAAGAACCGCGCGAGCCGGAAGCCGGACAGCCAGGTCCATACCGGCTGGCTGCGGATGCCGAGATCCCAGGAGCCGACCACGGCGTCGGCGCGGCCGATCAGATTGTCGATCGGCAACAGGCCGACGCCGCCGTCGCGCACGGCGACGCGGCTGTCGGCGGAGTTGTCGCGGTTATCGCCGAGCACGAACAGTTTGCCCGGCGGCACCGTCACTTCCGGCGTGTTGTCGAGCCGGCCGTTGTCGCGCATCTTGAAGATCGCATGCGTCACGCCGTTCGGCAGCGTCTCGACGAAGCGATAGGCCTGCTCGCTGCCGCCGCGATCGTCCTCGGCTTCGCCGATGCCGTCCGGCTTCAGCTTCGCGGCATGGTCGTTGATGAAGAGCTGGCCCTGCCGCATCTGGATGCGGTCGCCGGGCAGCCCCACCACGCGCTTGACCCAGGCCTGCGAGCGGTCGCCGGGCCAGCGGAACACGACGACGTCGCCGCGCTTCGGCGTCTCGCCGAACAGGCGGCCGGTCTCGGGCAGCGTGATCTGGATCGGCAGCGAGGCCGCGCCGTAGCCATAGGGGTATTTCGACGCCAGCAGCGCGTCGCCGATCAACAGCGTCGGCTCCATCGAGCCGGACGGCACGTAAAACGGCTCGGCCAGCGCGCCCTTGGCGACGAACACGACCATCACGATCGCCGCCAGCTGGGCGGCCTGCGCGCGCCAGCTGGTCGATTTAGCCACAGTGGTTTCGCTCTCGGACGTCACTAGCCTGTTCCTCCAACCGTAATCCGTTCCATCCGCAGCGTCGGCTGGCCGACGCCGACCGGCACGCCCTGGCCGTTCTTGCCGCAGGTGCCGATGCCGGTGTCGAGCGAAAGATCGTTGCCGACCATGGTGATGCGATGCAGGTCGGTCGGCCCGTTGCCGATCAGCATCGCGCCCTTCAACGGCGCGCCGACCTTGCCGTTCTCGATCTTGTAGGCCTCGGTGCACTGGAACACATATTTGCCCGAGGTGATGTCGACCTGGCCGCCGCCGAAATTCGCGGCATAGATGCCGTTCTTCACCGACGCCAGGATTTCCGCGGGATCGCGGCCGCCCGCGAGCATGTAGGTGTTGGTCATGCGCGGCATCGGCACATGGGCGTAGCTCTGGCGGCGGCCGTTGCCGGTCGGCTTCATGTTCATCAGCCGGGCGTTCTGGCGGTCCTGCATGTAGCCGACCAGGATGCCGTCCTCGATCAGCACGGTGCGGTTGGTCGGCGTGCCCTCGTCGTCGATCGACAGCGAACCGCGGCGCGAGGCCATGGTGCCGTCATCGACCACGGTGACGCCCTTGGCCGCGACCTGCTGGCCCATCAATCCTGCAAAGGCCGACGTCTGCTTGCGGTTGAAATCGCCCTCGAGGCCGTGGCCGACCGCTTCATGCAGCATCACGCCGGGCCAGCCGGCGCCCAGCACCACGTCCATCTCGCCGGCAGGCGCGGGAACCGATTCCAGATTGACCAGGGCTTCGCGGATCGCGCCGTCGGCGGCGTCGCGCCAGGCCTTGGTCTCGATGAAGCGCGCGTAGCCCTCGCGGCCGCCATAGCCCTTGCTGCCGCTCTCCTGGCGGTCGCCTTGTCCGGCGACCACGGAAACATTGACCCGCACCAGCGGACGGATGTCGCGATAGCTCTCGCCGTCGGGACGCAGGATTTCCACCACCTGCCAGGTGGCGCTGAGGCTGGCGGTCACCTGCCGCACCCGCGGATCCTTGTCGCGCACGTAGGCGTCGATCTCGGCGAGCAGTTTCACCTTGGCTTCAAAGCCCGGCGCATCCAGCGGATTGTCGTCGCCATAGAGCCGCACATTGGTGTGCGAAGGCGCCGCCGCCAGCGTTCCGCTGTAGCCGCCGCGCACCGCATGGACCGCATCCGCGGCGCGGATCAGCGCCGGCAGCGAGACGTCGGAGGAATGCGCATAGCCGACCGCGTCGTCCTTCACCGCGCGCAGGCCGAAACCCTGCGAGGTGTCGTAGGTCGCCTGCTTCAGCCGGCCATTGTCGAACATCAGCGCTTCGGTCTGGCCATATTCCAGGAACAGTTCGCCGTCGTCGGCGCCCTCGAGCCCGCGCGCGATCTCGCGGCGGACGGCGTCGCGGTCGAGATTGGCGCGATCGATCAGGGAGGTTGTGGCGAGCTGATTGGTCATTAAATGAGTCCGTTGTCGGAGTGGCGCAGCCAAGATAGTTGTTTTCGCGCCATTCCGCGAGGGGCGGGGTCAACACGTTGCCGAGACGATGAGCGTCATTGAAATTGTTCCGATAACGCAAGGGCATATCGAAGGCTTTCACAAGACCCTCGATGTCGTCGCAAGGGAGCGGCGCTATCTGGCGTTCCTGGAGGCGCCGCCGTTCGAATCGACCCGGGCCTTCATCCTCGACATGATCGAACAGGGTTATCCGCAATTGGTCGTGCTCTCGGCCGGCGAAGTGGTCGGCTGGTGCGACGTCACCCCCAAGCCAAGGCCGATTTATGCCCATAGCGGCGTGCTCGGCATGGGCCTTTTGCCGCAGTTCCGGCACCAGGGCATAGGCAAGCGCCTGATCGCGCAATCGCTCGCCGCGGCGCGGGAGATTGGGCTGCAGCGGGTCGAATTGACGGTCCGGGAAAACAACGAGAACGCGATCGCGCTCTACGAGAAGGTCGGCTTCGAGATCGAAGGCGTGCAACGCAACGCCGTTTTCGTCGACGGGACTTACGAGAATTTAATTTTGATGGCGGTGCTGTTTTAGCAGCGAGCCCTCACGGCAATCAAATCAGCGAAAGACGCATGACGTGGCGGCGGGTGCCGGCCCGCCCAATCGCCTTGAACCCGGCGCGTTCAAACAGGCCAATGAAGCCCATGAAACGGTAGCTCGGAGAGTCGGGATCGACCGGATAGGCCTCCAGAACCTTGCCGCCCTTGCCGCGCGCGTGCGCGATGGCCGCCGCCAGCGTCTGCTCGCTTGCGCCTTGTCCACGCAGATCGCGGCGGATGAAAAAGCAGGCGAGCGACCACACCGCATCTGGCGCATCGCCAAAGTCATCCGGCCCGCCAAGCGGACGATAGGTCGTGCGCGGGGCAATCGAACACCAGGCGACCGGTTCATCTGCAAGATAACCGAGCAGGCCGATTGGCACGCCCTCGCGAACGCGCGAATGAATGGCCGCCTTGCGGCTGTTGCCGTCGGTCGACTTCGCTTCGGCGGCTTTCGCACGCCAGACCATGCACCAGCAGCTCTTCGGTCCGCCACGTGCGGCGAACAATTGCTCGAAATCGCCCCAATTACGGCGGTCGACTTCGCGGAATACCAGTTTGGGGGGCGGCATGGGGGATTACTGCGCGGCCTCAATCGACTACGGCAGCTTGTCGTAACCCTCGCCGAGCCCGTTCAGGCTGAGCGGGAAGCCGATGCCCTCTTCGGGGGTCTCGAAGATGATGAAGGTCGCGGTCTTGGCGGTGCGGAGCTGGCCGAGCAGCTTGTCGTCCATCACCACTTCGGCGACGCAGCCATTGGGCAGGCAGCGGACGAAACCGGCGCGGCCGACGTCCTGATTGTCGAGCTTCAGGCCGAGGCCGGAGGGCAGCAGCACGCCGAGCGGCGCCACCACCCGCATCAGCTTGCTCTTCTGGTCGGCGGTCTTCAGCACGATCACGGTGAGGCCGGCATTGGAGCGGTCCTCGGCTACCACGCTCTGGATCAGGGCGCATTGCTCGCCCTGGGCGCCCGGCGGGGTGTCGCAGCGGATCTGCCAGTCGCCATGGACCGAGCGCACCGCGCCCTGGGCGCTGGCGGCCCCGGTCAGGCCGAGCAGGAAAGCAGGCGGCGAGCAGCCCGCCCGGCCAGCGGCCGCGGGCCCGCATTGCGTCTTGCCTGATGTTTCGAACGCCCCATCCGGGTCGATCCTCTGATGATACTCGGATTGATACCGCAATGACGGCGCCTTGAAGGCGGCCTTTGGCACTTTCCCGAAGCAATCCCGCGCCGGGAAGGGCTGCTCCGGCAAGCCGAATCAGGTTCCTGCGGAGCACCCTGCCTGTGCCTACATCCGGTAATCCCGCTGTCAAGCGGCGCGGTCCGGCAAAACGGCAGGTTTTGCCGGATTTATCGGGAAAACCTGACATGCAGGGAATAGCCGGTGACGCATGGCTTTGCGTCCCACTACTGCATTGCGAGAGCCTGCGAATTATGGTTTGAGAGGCTGGATTTCGAAGCGTTCTAGCGATCTGGCCCGGTACTCCCTAAGGTGCTTCCGGGCGGCTGTTTGCAAGGAGCGGATCGTGCAGCATTGCCAGCCATCCGGCGGCGATGCTTTGGGGATTTATCAAGGGAGCGCGAACGGCATGAAGATGTCGAAGGGCCAGATCGGCCGGCGGTTGCTGGGATTGGCGGTGGCGGGCATGGCCCTTGTCGCCGGTGGAACGGCATTCGCCGAATTGGGGCAGCCGGCGCCGTGGGAATGGACCCTGCAGGAATCGGCCTCGCCGGTGATGGACAACATCATCTGGTTCCACAACTGGCTGGTCGGCACCATCACCGTGATCACGCTGTTCGTGCTGGCGCTGCTGATCATCGTGGTGGTGAAGTTCAACGCCAAGGCCAACCCGATCCCCTCCAGGACCACCCACAACACCCTGATCGAGGTGGCCTGGACGCTGATCCCGGTGCTGATCCTGGTGGCGATCGCGGTGCCGTCGTTCCGGCTGCTGTTCCTGCAGCTCGACATGCCCAAGGCCGACCTCACCATCAAGGCGACCGGCAAGCAGTGGTACTGGAGCTACGCCTATCCCGATAACGGCAAGTTCGAATTCGATTCGCTGATGGCGCAGGACAAGAAGCCGCGCCTGCTCGGCGTCGACAACGAGATGGTGGTGCCGGTCAACAAGGTGGTCCGGGTCCAGACCACCGGCGCCGACGTCATCCACGCCTTCGCGGTGCCGGCCTTCGGCATCAAGATCGACGCCATCCCCGGCCGTCTCAACGAGACCTGGTTCAAGGCCACCAAGACCGGCATGTTCTACGGCCAGTGCTCGGAACTGTGCGGCAAGGATCACGCCTTCATGCCGATCGCGGTCCGGGTCGTGAGCGACCAGGAATTCGCGAGCTGGGTGGAGACCGCGAAGAAGAAATTTGCGACCAATCCGGCGAATACATTCGCATCGGCTGGCGCGGCGGCGCAGTAAGCCGGAAGGCTTTTAGCCGAAGGCTGGCGCAAACGAGACAAGGGCGACGAGGACCGCAAGGTCCGAAAAGGGACTGCAAGGCAGGATTTGAACATGGCAACAGGCGCAGCGACACACGACGATCACGCCCAGTGACGATCACGCGCACGATCATCCGACCGGATGGCGGCGCTTCGTCTATTCGACGAACCACAAGGACATCGGCACGATGTACCTGGTGTTCGCGATCATCGCCGGCGTCATCGGTGCGGCGATGTCGATCGCGATCCGCATCGAGCTGATGTATCCCGGCGTCCAGATCTTCCACGAAACCCATACCTACAACGTGTTCGTGACCTCGCACGGCCTGATCATGATCTTCTTCATGGTGATGCCGGCGATGATCGGCGGCTTCGGCAACTGGTTCGTGCCGCTGATGATCGGCGCGCCGGACATGGCGTTCCCGCGCATGAACAACATCTCGTTCTGGCTGCTGCCGGCGTCGTTCGCGCTGCTGCTGATGTCGACCTTCGTCGAGGGCGAGCCGGGCGCCAACGGCGTCGGCGCCGGCTGGACCATCTATGCGCCGCTGTCGACCTCGGGCCATCCGGGGCCGGCGGTCGATTTCGCCATTCTGTCGATCCATCTGGCCGGCGCCTCGTCGATCCTCGGCGCCATCAACTTCATCACCACCATCTTCAACATGCGCGCGCCGGGCATGACCCTGCACAAGATGCCGCTGTTCGTGTGGTCGATCCTGGTGACGGTGTTCCTGCTGCTTGCTGTCGCTGCCGGTGCTCGCCGGTGCGATCACCATGCTGCTCACCGACCGCAATTTCGGCACCACCTTCTTCTCCGCCGACGGCGGCGGCGATCCGGTGCTGTTCCAGCATCTGTTCTGGTTCTTCGGCCACCCCGAAGTGTACATCCTGATCCTGCCCGGCTTCGGCATGGTCAGCCAGATCGTCTCGACCTTCTCGAAGAAGCCCGTGTTCGGCTATCTCGGCATGGCCTACGCCATGGTCGCGATCGGCGGCATCGGCTTCGTGGTGTGGGCGCACCACATGTACACGGTCGGCATGTCCGTCGGCGACGCAGGCCTATTTCGTCGCCGCCACCATGGTGATCGCGGTGCCGACCGGCGTGAAGATCTTCTCCTGGATCGCCACGATGTGGGGCGGCTCGATCGAGTTCAAGACGCCGATGCTGTGGGCGATCGGCTTCATCTTCCTGTTCACGCTCGGCGGCGTCACCGGCGTCGTGCTGGCCAATGCCGGCGTCGACCGCGTGCTGCAGGAGACCTACTACGTCGTCGCGCACTTCCACTACGTGCTGTCGCTCGGCGCCGTGTTCGCGATCTTCGCCGGCTGGTACTACTGGTTCCCGAAGATGTCCGGCTACATGTACAACGAGACCATCGGCAAGCTGCACTTCTGGTTCACCTTCGTCGGCGTCAACCTGGTGTTCTTCCCGCAGCACTTCCTCGGCCTGTCCGGCATGCCGCGCCGCTACGTCGACTATCCCGACGCGTTCGCCGGCTGGAACCTGGTGTCCTCGCTCGGCTCCTACATCTCGGGCTTCGGCGTGCTGATCTTCATCTACGGCGTGATCGATGCCTTCGTGCGCAAGCAGCAGGCCGCCGACAATCCGTGGGGCGCCGGGCGCCACCACGCTGGAATGGACGCTGTCGTCGCCGCCGCCGTTCCACCAGTTCGAAGTGCTGCCGCGGGTGCAGTAAAGCTGCAGTAATCACAGTTCGCGGCGCGCGCCTGTCGCGCGCCGCGGCCTTTAACCAAGCGAGATGAATCTTGTCGGTCGTCGATCACAACGCCATCGAGTTGCCCCGGATTTCCGAGGCCGAGGTCGGCGACTACCTCGCGCTGCTGAAGCCGCGGGTGATGTCGCTGGTGATCTTCACCGCGCTGGTCGGCCTCGTGATCGCGCCCGGCCATGTCCACCCGGTGCTCGCCTTCACCTCGATCCTCTGCATCGCGGTCGGCGCCGGCGCCTCGGGCGCGCTGAACATGGCCTATGAGGGCGACATCGACGCGCTGATGTCGCGCACCGCCAACCGGCCGATCCCGCGCGGCCGCATCACCCGCGAGGAAGCGATGGCCTTCGGCCTGACGCTGGCGTTCTTCTCGGTGATGACGCTCGGCATCCTCGTCAACTGGCTGCGCGGGCGCGCTGCTCGCCTTCACGATCTTCTTCTACGTCGTGATCTACACCATGCTGCTGAAGCGCTGGACCGCGCAGAACATCGTGATCGGCGGCGCCGCCGGCGCGCTGCCGCCGGTGGTGGCGTGGGCCGCGGCGACCGGCTCGCTGTCGATGGAGCCGCTGCTGCTGTTCCTGATCATCTTCTTCTGGACCCCGCCGCATTTCTGGGCGCTGGCGCTGTTCCGCAGCGACGACTATGCCCGCGCCGGCGTGCCGATGCTGCCCGTGGTCGCCGGTCCCGATGCGACGCGGCTGCAGATCCTGCTCTACACGATCGTGCTGGTCGCGGTTGCCGTCGCGCCCTGGCCGCTCGGCTATTTCGACGCGATCTATGGCGTCACCTCGCTGGTGCTCGGCGCCGGCATGATGGCGCTGGCGATCAACGTCTATCGCCGCCGCGAGGGCGCGCAGGCGCTGCGCGCGACGCGAAAGCTGTTTGCCTTCTCGATCCTTTATCTGTTCGCGCTGTTTGCGACCCTGCTGCTCGAGGTCGTCGTCCGCGCCGTCGCACCGGCGATCGGCGCCATTGCTTCGCGATCGGGTAGGGGGCGCATGGGACGCCAATGGACGACAAGCGGATGCCAGATGGAATCGTCCTCACCGAGGCGCAGAAGAGAAGCCGCCGCCAGCGCTCGATCGCGATCGCGCTCGCGCTCGGCGTGCTCGTCGTGCTGTTTTTCGCGGTCACCATGGTCAAGGGGCCGGCCGTCCTCGTGCGGCCGATGTAGTTGGAACATGGCAAACGCAACCGACCAACGCAGCAGGAACCGAGCGCAAGGCCGCAAGGCGTCGCGTCGCGGCCTGACGCGCGATGCGATGGTGGCCTCGATCTGCGGCTTCGTCGTGGTGCTGATGGTCGGCGCGTCCTACGCCGCCGTGCCGTTCTACAACTGGTTCTGCCGCGCCACCGGCTTCAACGGCACCACCCAGGTCGCGACCTCGGCGCCGTCGGGCGCGCCGCTGGCGCGCAAGATCGCGGTGCGCTTCGATGCCAATGTCGCCCCCGGCCTGCCCTGGAAGTTCGAGCCGGAGCAGACCGAGATCGAGGTCAGGATCGGCGAAGTCGTCACCGTCTTCTACACGGTGACCAACCAGTCGGCGCGGACCACCACCGGCCAGGCCGCCTATAACGTGGCGCCGCTGACGGTCGGCGTCGTATTTCCAGAAGATCAACTGCTTCTGCTTCACCGAACAGACCATGGCGCCGGGCGAAAAGCGCGAGATGCCGGTGGTGTTCTATGTCGATCCGGCGCTGGCCGCGGACAGCGAGAACGACGGCCTGAACACCATCACGCTGTCCTACACCTTCTATCCCGTGCGCGATCCGGCGCCGAAGCCGGTGGCTGCGGGCGAGCCGGACAAGCGCAAGGGAAACCTCTGAGATCCGGAATTCCGCGTGCTAAAACGGGATTTCGGAATTTGATTTTTGAGACGAATATGTGCCGAAGGATACGGCACCGCTAACGGAGAGACCGCAATGGCTACGGCGCAAGTCAAGCATCACGACTACCACCTCGTCGATCCGAGCCCGTGGCCGATCGTCGGCGCGATCTCGGCCTTCATCATGGCGGTCGGCGCCATCGGCTGGATGCACCACATGTACGCCGCGGCGCCGATCGTGTTCGGCATCGGCACCATCGGCGTGCTCTACACCATGGCGAGCTGGTGGGGCGACGTGATCCGCGAAGCCCAGTACAAGGGCGACCACACCCGCGTGGTGCAGATCAGCCACCGCTACGGCATGATCCTGTTCATCGCCTCCGAGGTGATGTTCTTCGTCGCCTGGTTCTGGGCCTTCTTCAATTCCGCGCTGTTCCCGGCCGACGCCGTTCACGCCACCCGCGACGCGGTGTTCGGCTGCGGCGCCGGCACCGCGATGGGCGCCTGCAGCGTGCCGGGCACCTGGCCGCCGAAGGGCATCGAGACCTTCGATCCCTGGCATCTGCCGCTGCTCAACACGCTGATGCTGCTGACCTCGGGCACCACGGTGACCTGGGCGCATCACGCGCTGCTGGAGAACGACCGCCAGGGCCTGAAATACGGCCTGATCCTCACCGTCGTGCTCGGCGCCTGCTTCACCTGCGTGCAGGCCTATGAATACGCCCACGCCGCGTTCGCCTTCTCCGGCAACATCTACGGCGCGACCTTCTTCATGGCGACCGGCTTCCACGGCTTCCACGTGCTGGTCGGCACCATCTTCCTGCTGGTCTGCCTGTTCCGCGCCTATGCCGGGCACTTCACGCCGACCCAGCATCTCGGCTTCGAATTCGCCGCCTGGTACTGGCACTTCGTCGACGTGGTGTGGCTGTTCCTGTTCATCTGCATCTATGTCTGGGGCCGCGGCGCGGAAGCGCTGGCGCACGGCGCGCATTGAACGCAGGCTATTGTGTTACAAGGGGGCGGCCGCAGGGCCGCCCTTCTTTCTTCTGCCTTCTCCCACAAGGGGAGAGGGCGAAGGAAAGACCGATGCCGGACGAGACGCTGCCCACCGTGACCGAGAGCGCGATGCGCGGCATCGCCTGCCGCTGCCCGCGCTGCGGCAAGGGCAAGCTCTATGCGGGCTTCCTCGACCTGCGGCCGAACTGCGAAGCCTGCGGGCTCGACTACGCCTTCATCGACGCCGGCGACGGCCCGGCGATCTTCATCATCATGATCGCCGGCGCCATCGTGGTCGGCGCCGCCCTGATCGTGGAGGTGAAATACCAGCCGCCGTTCTGGCTGCACGCGGCGCTGTGGCTGCCGCTGATCCTTGCGACCACGCTGTTGCCGCTGCGCTCGATGAAGTCGCTGCTGATCGCGCTGCAATTCCATCACAAGGCCGCCCCCGGCCGGCTGATCGACCGCGAGCCGAAATGACCGGCGCGGCTTTCGCGACGGCGCGGCGTTGCCGGCTTCGCCATTTTCACGCTGGCGATGGTGGCGGTCTGCGTCGGCCTCGGGATCTGGCAGTTGCAGCGCCGGGTCGAGAAGCACGCGCTGATCGCGGCCCTGACCGAACGGCTCGCGGCCGCGCCCGAGGCGCTGCCGCCGCCGTCGCAATGGAACGCGCTGACGCCGGCGAACGACGAATTCCGCCGCGTCAGTTTCGCGGCGACCTACGCCAAGCTTCCCGATGCGATGGTCTACAGCTCCGGCTCGGCCGTGCGCGAGGATGTTTCCGGTCCCGGCACCTGGGCGTTCCTGCCGGCGCCGCTGCCGAGCGGCGAGACCGTCGTGGTCAATGCCGGCTTCGTGCAGAACACGATGCAGGATCGCGCGCAGCAGGATCGCGCGGTCGGCCGGCTCGTCACCGGCCAGCCGGTGAAGCTGACCGGCTATCTCCGCTTTCCCGAAGCCGCCGGCACGCTGACGCCGGCGGAAAATCTCGCCAAGCGGCTGTGGTTCACCCGCGATCATCTGGCGATGGCGCGCGCGCTCGGCTGGGGCGAGGGCGGCAAGCGCATTGCGCCGTTCTATATCGATCTGGAATCGCCGGTGCCCGAGAGCGGCATTCCGAAGCCCGGTCCGCTGACGTCCATCTCAAGGACGACCACCTGCAATACGCCATCACCTGGTTCGGGCTGGCGGTCGCGGTGATGATCGCGTTCGGCGTGTGGTGGCGGGCGCAAAGGCGGGGATGACGCGTCTGGAAACGAGGGAAAAATGCCGTTTCGATCCTCGCCTCGCCGTGGCACGGTTTGCGTGCAAGAATGATTTTTCGGAGTTCGAATGATGAGCAATAGTCCGGCTCACACGGCCCTGATCGTCGTCGACGTCCAGCGTGCATTCGACCAGTGGGAGGCCGCGGGCAAGCGGCGCAACAATCCGCAAGCCGTCGCCCGGATTGTCGATCTGCTGGACGCGTTCAGGGCGATGCGGGGCGCCGATCTTCCACATTCGCCACGAAGGCACGCGCCCGAATTCCTCCTTTCTTCCCGACGGGACCGGCTATCCCGTCAAGGACGAGGCGCGCGAACTGCGCAGGCGAGCCGGTGATCGTCAAGCGCGTGAACAGCGCCTTCATCGGCACCGACCTCGAGGCCCGGCTGCGCGCCGCCGATATCAAGACGCTGGTGATTTGCGGCGCGACCACGAACCATTGCGTGGAAACCACGACCCGGATGGCCGGCAATCTCGGATTTGACGCACGACTGGTGCGCGACGCGACGTGGACGTTCGACCGGATCGGCCCCGATGGCGACGCCCATTCGGCGGAAGACATCCACGCCATGACGCTGGCCAATCTCAATGGCGAGTTCGCCCGCATCGTGTCGGCGCAAGAGGCCGTCGCAGCGTTGCGTGAGACACTTGCCGATGCTGCCCGCTAATCGTATTCGGCGTCCGGCGGGTTTCGTCATGTAACCCGCATGCGAGACATGAGAACGGCTGGCTGGACCGCGGATTTCAAATGATGGATCATTCGCCGTCCGTAACTCACGCCGCAGGCCACCGATGTCAGACGCGCCCCCCGCCGATCCCGCACGCCCCCTGCTGTTCCAGCCGTTCAGGATACGTGGCCTGACGCTGAAGAACCGCCTGGTCGTGCCGCCGATGGTGCATTACCGCGCCGAAGGCGGATCGACCTGCGGCATGTTTCATCAGGTGCATCTCGGACGTTACGCGCTCGGCGGCTTCGGCCTGGTGTTTGTCGAAGCCACCGGCGTCGAGGAAGTTGGGTTGATCAACGAGTTCGACCTCGGCATCTGGAACGAGGCCCAGGTCGAAAGCTTCAAGCCGCTGATCGCCTTCATGAGGCGTGAGAACACGGCGATCGGGATTCAGCTCGCGCATGGCGGCCGCAAATCGTCCTCGCAGAAGGCGATGAACGGCATGGGCCCGCTGACGCCGGAAGAGATCAAGGCGGGCGCCAAACTGTGGCAGCCGGTCGGCCCGACCAGCGAGCCGGTAGCACCGGGTTGGCTGACACCGCGCCAGCTCACCGCCGACGAATGCCGCGCCATGGTGCGTACCTGGGCGCACGCGGCCAAAAACGCCGTTGCGGCCGGCTTCGATACGATCGAGGTCCACATGGCGCACGGCTATCTGCTCGCCTCGTTCCTCTCGCCGATTTCCAACACCCGCAACGACGAATATGGCGGCGACCGCAAGGGGCGGATGAAGCTGCCGCTCGAGATCGTCGAGGCGGTGCGGCGCGAGATGCCGGACAGCATGCCGCTGTTCGTACGCGTGTCCTCGGTCGACGGCGCGCAGAACGGCTGGAGCATGGACGACACGGTGGCGCTGGCGCATGAATTGAAGGCCCGCGGCGTCGACGTGGTCGACTGCTCCTCCGGCGGCATTTCGGGTTCGGCGACCGCAGCGCAAGTGCCGCGCGGCCTCGGCTTCCAGGTGCCCTACGCCGAGCGGGTCCGCAAGGAGGTCGGCGTCGCCGCGATGGCGGTCGGTATCATCCTTGAAGCCGAGCAGGCGGAAGCGGTATTGGCGAAGGGCCAGGCCGACCTGATCGCGGTCGGCCGGCAATCGCAGTACAATCCCAACATCGCCCATCACTGGGCCCATGACCTCGGCATCAACCGCAAATTCGAGGATTGGGCGCCGGAATATGGCTGGTGGCTCGAAAAGCGAATCCGGACCATGGAAGGGTTTGCAACGCCGACCGGTGCGGTGAAGCGGTGAGCTTCGTCATGCTCGGGCTTGACCCGGGCATCCCATCCGCTCGGGACGAACTTGCGAAGGTGATGGGAATGCCAGGCGTCAAGCCCGGCAATACGCAGTCAAGCGCGTAATCGGCAACTCGGTCTCCAAGTCGAAGAAATGCAGCCGGCCGGGCTGCGCCGAGAGGCGGACCTGATCGCCGCTGGCGATCTTCGTCTCCGGCGCGACGCGGGCCACCGTGACGCCGTGGTTGCCGACCTTGGTCTCGAGCAGGATCTCGGAGCCGAGCTGCTCGATGACGTCGACCCGCGCATCGAAGGTTTGGCCCGATCCGCCGTCGCCGAGTGCGAGATGTTCGGGCCGCACCCCCATGATCACCGGCCGGCCGTTGTAGGGCGCCAGCGCGCGCGCGTCCGCAGCGCCCATGGCGAGTTTGATACCCGCGGCCTCGACGCTCGTCGCGCCGGCATCGGCACGCACCGTGACATCCAGAAAATTCATCGCCGGCGCGCCGATGAAGCCGGCAACGAATTTGTTGGCGGGCTTGCCATAGACCTGCAGCGGCGTGCCGATCTGCTGAATCCTGCCGTCGCGCATGATCACGACGCGGTCGCCCAGCGTCATGGCCTCGACCTGGTCGTGGGTGACGAACACCGAGGTGGTCGGGATCGCCGCATGCAGCCGCTTGATCTCGATCCGCATCTGCGCGCGCAGCTTGGCGTCGAGGTTCGACAGCGGCTCGTCGAACAGGAACACCTGCGGGTTGCGCACGATGCAGCGGCCGAGCGCTACGCGCTGCTGCTGGCCGCCGGACAATTGCTTCGGCTTGCGTTGCATCAGATCGTGCAGGCCGAGCATGCCGGCCGCGCGGTCGATCGCGGCCTTGATCTCGGCCTCGGACGTCTTCTTGTTGCGCAGGCCGAAGGCGAGATTGTCGTAGACGCTCATGTGCTGGTAGAGCGCGTAGTTCTGGAACACCATCGCGATATCGCGGTCGCGCGGCGGCAGATGATTGACGAGCCGGTCGCCGATCCGGATATCGCCGCTGGTGATGTCTTCCAGGCCCGCGATCATCCGCAGCGTCGTCGACTTGCCGCAGCCGGACGGGCCGACCAGCGCCACGAACTCCTTGTCGGCGATCTCGAGATCGACGTCCTTTACGGCGTGGAACAGCGAGCCATAATGCTTGTTGAGCTTGCTGAGTGAAATCGCTGCCATTTATCCGCCGTTACCAAAACTGATGTGAGTTCAATGAAATCCCGCCGCGGAGAGCATGATCCGGAAAAGTGTGAAGCGGTTTTCCGAAAGATCATGCTCAAACAAAAAGGCTTGCCGCGGCGGGATTTTATGCTTCGACTATTGCGCGGCCTTGCTGACCAGCGGCGCGCCTTCGGCCAGCACTTTTGCGATGTCCTCGCGCTTGCCGGTGACGGCCTTGGTGACGGTGTCGTTGAACGCCTTGTGCACGGCGGGCCATTGCGGGAAGTAGTAAGCGCCGCGCACCTTGTCGGGCGAATCCAGCACCGATTCCTTCAACAGCTTCATGAAGGAATCTTCCGCCGCGATCTCCGCCCAGAACGTGGTGTTGGGCGGCGGCGCGCCGGTCGCCTTGAACAGCTTCTTCTGGCCTTCCTTGTCGAGCATCATGGCTTCCAGCATCTGCTTGGCGACCTTCTTGCGCTCCGGCGCGATCGACTTCGGGATCGCCCAGCCCCAGATATCGTCCCAGGCGAATGGCTTGGCGCGGTCGGGACCGAGCGGGAAGCGCGTAGCGGCGACCTTGCCGGCGATCTTCGACTTGGCCGGATCGTTGAAAGTGCCCCACCACAGCGAGTCGGCAACGGTGAACGCAGCGTCGCCGGACATGAACACGGCGTTGGCCTCGTTGCGGTCATAGGCCGGCATGCCGCGCGGCACGATCTTGTGGGTGTTGATCGCGTCCCACCAGTATTCGACCGTCTTCTGCATGCACGGCTCGGTCATACCGGATTTCCATCCGGCGGCGGCGAGCTTCTTGTTGTCGCGCTCATAGGGCGGCAGCAGCACGTCGCAATTGTTGCCCCACATCGACCAGAACCAGCTGAACCAGCTGTTGTTCATCGACATGCCGCCGACATAGCCGAATTTGACCTTGCCATCCGCCTGCAGCTTCTTGCTGGCGGTGACCAGTTCTTCCAGCGTCTTCGGCACTTCCTCCGGCTTGACGAGATCGGAGCGGTAGAAGAACACGCTGAACGTCTGGCCCATCGGCACCACGGTGTTCTTGCCCTCCGCGTTGCCGAACACGATAGGGTCCATGCCCCATTTCTCGGCAAACTTGTTGGCGTCGATGTCATCGGTCGGCTCCAGCAGATGCGCCCAGGTCTGGCCCCAGTCGTCATTGTGCCAGATCACGTCGTACTGGTCCGAGTTCGACGTCAGCGACGCCGTCATCTTCTCGACATAGACGCCGTAGGAATTCGGCACCTTGACGATCTTGACGCCGTTCTTGGCGCCCCAGGTCTCGAACATCGCAATCGAGGCATCCTGGATCGGGCTCGGCTGATAGCCGATCCGCAGTTCCGTCACCTGGGCGCTTGCGCCGCCCGCCGCGGCCATCACCGCCACGGTCGTCGCCAGCGCCAGTCTTGTCAGTTTCTGCATGACTTTCCTCCCTCGTTATTGTCGTTGTGTCTCTCGGTCTTCCAGAGCCTTTTGTCTTGCCGCGGTTTTCTTCACGCGAACCGGTATTCCCTTCGCTTGAAAACGCAGCTAGATGCGCAAACCCCTGATCACGTATTTCTGTCCGAACAGCGCAATCAGGAAGGCCGGCACCAGCGCCATCACGGCGGTCGCCGCCATCAGGTTCCAGCGCAGTCCCATCTCGGTGACGAACTGCGCCATCACCACCGTGATCATCGGCACGCGGTTGCCGGTCAGGATCAGCGCGAACAGGAATTCGTTCCAGGTGAACAGCCAGCATAGCACGGCGAGCGCCGAGATCGCCGGCAGCGCCGAGGGCACCGCGACGCGAATGAAGGCGCCCCATCGCGTGCAGCCGTCGATCATCGCGGCATATTCCATCGACGGATCGATGCCGTCGAAAAATCCCTTCATCAGCCACGAGAAGAAGCAGATGTGCACCGCGACATGCGGCAGCAGCAGTCCCGTATAGGTGTCGTAGATGCCCCAGCTTTGGGTGACGAAATACAGCGGCAGCACCCAGGAGATATAGGGCACGCAGCGGAACACATAGATGGTGCCGAACCAGATCCGCGACGCCGGACCGGTGAACCGCGACAGCATGTAGCCGCTCGATACCGTCACCAGCAGCGAGAATACGGTCGCCAGCGTCGAGATCAGCGCGCTGTTGAGAAAGGCGTGTACGATCCGCTCGTCGCTCAGCACTTCGGCGAAGCTGCCGAGCGTGAATTCGGTGCCGCGATGGACATAATAGACGCCGGACTCCGGCCGCAGCGACGTCAGAATCAGCCACAGCACCGGAAAGGCGAACGCAAAGCAGATCGCGAACAGCGCCAGTGCAAAGAATGTCTTGCGGCTCCATTGGGGAAGGCCGGGCAGGAAATGGGGGCGGGTCACCATCGGCATCGGGGTCAGGCCTTTGCGATGCGGTCGACGAGGCGATAGAGCCCAACCCCGATCACGAGGATGATCAGTCCGCCGATGATGGCGGCAGCCGAACCGCGGCCGAGATCGAGATTCAGGAAGGCATGCACATAGGCATAGAGCGAGAACAATTCGGTCGAGCGGCCGGGGCCGCCGCCGGTCAGCGTCCACACGATATCGAAGGTGCGGAAGGCGTCGATGGCGCGTATCACCACGCATACCACGATCACCGGGCGCAGCATCGGCAGCGTCAGGAAGCGAAACACGCGCCAGGTCGTGGTGCCGTCGATCGCGGCGGCCTCGAACGGCTCCTTCGGCAGGCTTTGCAGGCCTGCGAGCAGCAGCAGCGTGAACCACGGCGTCCACAGCCAGATATCGGTCAACAGGATGATGCCGAACGCGCTCCAGCGCTGCACCAGCCACGGTTGCCCGTCGAAACCGATCGCTTCCAGCACCACGTTGACGATGCCGAACTGGTCATTGAAGATCCAGCGGATCATGATCGCGGCAACCACCGGCGCCACCATCAGCGGCACCAGCAGCACGGTCTGCACCAGTTTTTGCCCGCGGAACGGACGGTTGAGCAACAGCGCCAGCGAAAGCCCCGCCACCAGCGCGCCGGCCACGCTCAGCACCATGAACAGGAAGGTGTTCGGCAGCACGACGTAGAGAAACGCCGGATCCGACATGACGGCGTAATAGTGATCGAGACCGACCCAGGTTTTCTTGGGGTTATAGAGCGCCCAGTTGCGGAAGCTGGCGTTGGCGCCGATCACGATCGGCAGCACCTGGAACAGCAGCATCAACAGCGCCGCCGGTGCGATCAGGAACAGCATGAACCGCTGTTGCTCGCCGAACATTGGACGCCGCGATGCCGACAAGTCCGTTACCCCGCCTTTGTACCTGGACTGTCACGACTCTGATGGTCGGTACGTGCATAAAGCCCCTGCAAGAGGCGGATTATGGGCGTGGCGTCGGAGGCTAGTCAATCCGCATTGTGGCGCAGGGGGAGGAGGGGCGGCGCTAGAGTTGTTTTTGACTGGAATCGGGATTCCCAGTAGGGGCGATTTCTGATTCAAGCTCCATGCTGGGTACGGAGGCCAGCATGGATGACGCGACCCTATTCAGAAGATATCCGCGAACGCGCTTTGGCGCGAGCTGACGCGGGGGAGACGGTTCGTTCGATTGCAGAAGCGCTACAGATCAGTCCCTCCTGCGTGACGAAGTGGAAGAATTGCGGCGAGATACCGGGGGCCTGTCGCCTGGCAAGATCGGCGGCCACAAGAAACGGGTTCTGTCGAATGCCAATGCCGACTGGCTGCGCAAGCGCATTCGCTCGGGGCCATTCACCTTGCGCAAGCTGACCCAGGAGCTGGCCGCACGCGGCATCAAGACAGACGTGCGGGCGGTGTGGACTTTTGTTCACACCGAGGGGCTGAGCTTCAAAAAAAACGATCCATCCCACCGAACAAGACCGTCCCGACGTCGTCCGTAAACGGACCCGCTGGAAGGCGCATCAAGGCAGGATCGAGGCTTCGCGCCTGGTGTTCATCGACGAGACGTGGATCAAAACCAACATGGCGCCGCTGCGCGGCTGGGGACCTTGCGGGCAGCGCCTCCAAGCATCTGCACCGTTCGGCCATTGGAAGACCATGACCTTCATCGCAGCGCTGCGTCACGACCGGATCAGCGCGCCCTGGATCATTGACAGCCCCATCAATGGCGAGCTCTTCACACTCTATGTCGAGAAGGTGCTGGCGCCCACCCTGACAAGGGGCGAGGTCGTCATCCTCGACAACCTCGGCAGTCACAAGGGAAAGCTCGCCCGCGACGCCATCCGCGCCAAGGGAGCGCATCTGTTCTTCCTGCCGCCTTACAGCCCCGACCTCAATCCGATCGAGCAGGTCTTCGCCAAACTCAAACACCTGATCCGAACTGCCGAGCCTCGTGACGTCGGAGGCAACTTGGCGAAAGGTCGGCGAACTCCTCGATCTCTTCTCCAAGGAGGAGTGCGCCAACTATCTCAAAAACCGCTGCCCGTTACTGCCGGACGCGCGGGGCGACAACTCGGCCTGCGGTTGCGCGAGGGACTGACCGACGCGGCGGAGCATCGCGCTGGCGCGCGCGGCGCTGTGGTCGAGCAGCCAGCGCCCGAAAGCGGCGGGTGACAGCGCGCGGGCGTAGAGAAATCCCTGAACCACGTCGCAGCCGAGCTCGGTCAGCAAATTCAGCTGCCCGTCGGTCTCGACGCCTTCGGCGACCACGGTGAGTTGCAGGCTCTGGCCGACACGAACCACGGTGGTAACGATCGCCCGTGCGGTGGCATCGCTCTCGACGTCTTGCATGAAACTGCGGTCGATCTTCAGCTCGCGGATCGGCAGATGCGCCAGCCGGCTCAAGCTCGAATAGCCGGTGCCGAAATCATCCAGCGAAAGGCCGACGCCGAGCTTGCGAAGGGCGTTCATGGTCTCGACCGCGACCGAGCGCTCGTTCATGATCAACCCTTCGGTGATCTCGAGCATCAGCACTTCCGGCGGTAGCCCATGTTCGGTGAGCATGTCGTCGACCACGGATACGAGATTTTCGTTCTGGAAATTGATCGGCGACAAATTGACCGCCACGCAGGGGATATCAAGTCCCGCCGCCCGCCATTCCGCCATTTGCCGGCAGGCCTCGCGGAGCGACCAAAGGCCGATCTGCTCGATCAGCCCGCACTCTTCGGCCAAAGGGATGAATTTTGACGGCGAGACCTCGCCGAGAACAGGGTCGTACCAGCGCGCCAGCGCCTCGACGCCATGGATGGCGCCGTCGCTGGTCCGGATCTGCGGCTGGTAGTGCAACTGCAGCCTGTCGTTCAAAATTGCGTTGCGCAGCGCGGCGCTGTGCTCCAGCCGTTGCTCGGCGAGCCGGTCCATGTCGGCGCTGAAGAAGCGGAACGTGGAGCGGCCGGCCTGCTTGGCCTTGTACATGGCAGCATCGGCCTGCTGGATCAGCGTATCGATGTCGGTGGCGTTGTCGGGATACAGGCTGATGCCCATGCTGGCGGACATCGGCACCTGTGTGGCGCCGATCCTGACCGGCTGCACCAGCGCATCGGTGATGCGCGAGGCGATCACGGAGGCCTCGGCGGCGTCGCGGTTCGGCAGCACGATCACGAATTCGTCGCCGCCGAGCCGTCCCAGCATGTCGCCAGGCTGGACCTGCCCGCGCAGGCGCTGGGCAAACTGCACCAGCAGTTCGTCGCCGGCCGAATGCCCGAGTGTATCGTTGACGTCCTTGAAATTGTCGACATCGAGGAACGCCAGCGCCACATGCTCGCCGGCGGCGCAGGCCTCGGTTGCTTCAGAGATCAGGTCGCGCAGGCGCGCGCGGTTGGGCAGGCCCGTCAGCATGTCGTAATAGGCCAGCCGCGCGATCTGGGCGCGGGCTTCCTTGCGCTCGATCGCCAGCGCAGAGAGGTCGACGCAGGCGTCGACAATGCGCTGATGCCAGCGGCTCGGCGCGCGGCATTCCCTGAAATAGAATGCGAAGGTGCCGATCACGCGGCCGTCCTTGGCCATGATCGGCGTGGACCAGCAGGCGCGCAAGCCGACTTCGAGCGGCCGCGTCTTGAACGGCTGCCAGCGCGGATCGGTATCGAGGTCCGTTGCGAGTTGCGGCTTGCCGAAATAGGCCGCGGAGCCGCAGGAGCCGACCTCGGGGCCGATCGGCACGCCCTCGAGCGCCCGGGAATAGTCGTCGGGCAGGCTGGGGCCGCCGAGCGGATAAATCAGCCCTCCGGCATCGATATGCAGCAGCGAGGAAACCACGTCGGGCGCGATTTCCTCGACCCGCCGGCAAAGCCGGTCGGCAATCTCCGTGATCGGGATTTCGTCGGCCAGCGCGCTCATGATCAGCTGCTGCAACGACCGCAACTGCTTGGTCTCGGTGATGTCGGTCAGCAGGGCGAACATGTATTTGGCTCGTCCGTGGCTATCGCGGAACGCCTTGACGCTGGCCGACAACCAGATCTCGTCGCCGTTCTTGTCGTAGGCGAGGACTTCTTCCTCGCCGCCGGTTTCCTCTCTCCACCCAGCGCCGCAACTTTGCCAGCGTCCTGCGGTTGGTTTCGCAGGCCCGCCAGCAATTCGATGGCCCGCCGGCCCTGTGCTTCCTCGACCGAATAGCCGAACATCGCGGTAAACGCGGCGTTGGTGTAGACAATTCCCAGATCGCGGTCGGTGACGACAACCGCGCGGTTGGTCTTGTCGGCCACCAGATTGAGCACGGCCATCCGCTCGCGCCGCACGACCTCTTTGGTGATGTCGCGGACGAATGCGATGCTGCGGCTTTGACCGCCGATTTCGACGTGCGAGACCGACAGTGCGACACGGATACGGTTGCCATCCTGCCGCTGGATCGCAACCTCGGACTTATGGTCCGCGGGTCCTCCGTCGCCTTCCTCTCCCCGCAATTCGTCGAGCCCCAGAAGGCCGACGTGACGACCAAGCACCTCCGCGCGGTCCAGTCCCCAGATCTGTTCGGCCGCGGCGTTGAAGTAGCTCACCTGAGAAGCGCGATCGACGATGACCACGGCATCGCCCGCCCGCTCGAGCGCGGCCAGCACCGAAATCCGGGGTTTCCACCACGGGGGTGTCGTGTTCGCTCATCATCCCACCCTGGTACCTGGGAGGCACCGTTCGGCTTCAAAGCGTCGGGGCGATGGGTGTTGAAATGGTTGTGCGGACGCGCGCCATCGCGCGGAACCAATTCATCGTTAAGATTTTGCTAACAAAATCCGTGGCGCGGTGACCGGAACCGGCGCCGCTTTCGTCGGACGATTGCCCGCGATCCTATTCCTCGTCCCTTCCGGCGTCTGCCGCAACATGAAATGGCCGAACGCGGTGGCGATCGGCTTGTTCGCATCGTCCTGCCAGGCCCGCGCCTCGAAGGCGACGACGCGCCGGCCCTGCTTCACGATCGAGACATTGGCGACGCTATCGAGCGCACGGCCGGAACGTAAATAGTTGACGGTCAGTCCGATCGGTTTGGGTGGCGACACCCCGAGCTCGCGGGTCACGCCGATGATCGCGGATGTCTCGAGGAAGGCGCCGGTCATGCCGCCGTGGATCGCGGGCAGGATCGGGTTGCCGATGATCTTCGGCGAGAACGGCATCGTCAGCGTGCCGTCGTCACCGACGCGAATGCCGAGCGCGTGCGCGAACGGGCTGTTCGCGAACGGGCCGGCCGGATCGTCCGGCGCCTCCAGCGTCGGCAGCGCGCGACTCCACCGGCGGTCCGCGAGCATGTTGGTGCGGTTGGCGCCGATCATGAAGCAGGCGGTCGCGGTGGCGACCGGATCGTCCTCGGAGTCCTGATAGGCGGTGGAGCGCACGAAGGCGATCGAGCGCGTGGCGCGGTAGCAGACCGAATGCGCCTTGATGTCGAGTCCCGGCGTTGCCGGCTTCTGATAGTCGATGCGCAGATCCAGCGTTGCGATCGCGCGCGCGCCGTCGAGCGCAAGCTGGACCGCCATGCCGCAGCTCTCGTCGAGCATCGCGGTGACGACGCCGCCGTGCAGCACGCCGGTCGCGGTGTCGCCGACGAAGACCGGACGGTACGGCAGGCTGGACCAGGCCTCGGCGGGGGCGAAGCGGTCGAGCTGGAGCCCGCTGATATGGCCGTAGTCGGAGCGGCGGCCCTTGATGGCCTCGGCGAGTGCCTCGAACGGTAGCGGGCTGGTGCCGGTGTTGTGGACATAACGAAATTCTAGACCGTTCGTCGCGTGCACCTTCGGCTTCCGCCCCGTATTCCATTTTCCGTCGATCGCGCGCTCGATCTGCGCGGCGAGCTGCAGCAGCAGGCCGTCATTGGCCTGCCTGGCGAGGGCCTGGATGCCGAGCGGCAAGCCGTTTTCATGCTCGGCCAGCGGCAGCGAGATCGCCGGCATGCCGCAGAGATTGGCGAGCGGCGTGAAGGCGAAGTTGCGCCAGAGATTGTCGAACCAGTCGAGCACCGACGGATTGTCCGATATGGTGAGATATTCCGTGGTGCCGACCTTCGGCGTCGGCAGCGCGGTGATCGGCGTCAGGATGATGTCCCACTCCTCGAAGAACGCGCCGAAGCCGCGCGAGGTCGTGTTGAACACGCCTGCATCCGCGCCCGCTCGGCGAAGACTGTGTGCCGGCCGGCTTCCCAGATCCGGATGTTGATCGGCTCGATCAGATCTTCCGGCGGCCGCTCCAGCCCGCGCGCGGCGAGCATGTTGGAGATCACCACCGCGAAATTGCTGATGTAGCAGGTGGTCTGCGCCGCGAAGGCGGCGCGGAAGTCGATCGCGGGCAGCGCGTAGTCGACGTGATGGCCGAGGCCTTCGAGGAAGCGGCCGATCCGCTCGAGCTCGGCGGCGATCTGCGGCGTCGCGCGATAGTCGCCCCAGTGTGCGACAGCGCGATGCGAAGCGGTCGCGGATCGCGCTTGATCATCTCGGGGTAGGGCTGCGGCGAGGTCCAGAACGGCATGAACTCGCCCGGCGCGGGACCGCGGCAGGCGTCGACGAAGGCGGCGGTGTCGCGCACCGAGCGCGACTGGCAGCCCTGGATCGAGACCAGGCCGGTGAGGTCGGACAGTGCGGCGCCAGCGAGAACACGCCGCGCGACACCTTCAGCCCGATATTGCCGTTGACGCCGGCGGGAATGCGGATCGAACCGCCGCCGTCGGTCGCATGCGCGATCGGCACCACGCCGGCCGCGACCATCGCGGCGCTGCCCGCCGACGAGCCGCAGGTGGTGTAGTCGGTATTCCAGGGATTGCGCGTGACGTAGACGGCGGGATTGTCGGCCGAGCTGCAGACGCCGAACTCCGGCGTCGTCGTGCGGCCGATCAGGTTCAGGCCCGCCTGGCGGATCTTCGCCGTCAGGAACGTGTCGGCCGTCGGCGCGATTGCCGCGCATCAGCAGCGAGCCCATTTCCTGCAGGCGGCCCTTCATGGTCGGGCCGAGATCCTTCATCAGGAACGGCAGGCCGGCGAACGGGCCGTGCGAGATTCGGCGCCGTTCCTGCCGGATCGGCGATCGCGTCCTCGAACACCTCGACCACGGCCGACAGTGCCGGATTGACCTTGGCGACGCCCGCGGCCGCCTGGCTCGCCAATTCCCTTGCCGTCAGCTCGCCCTTGCGGACGCGCGCGGCCAGCGCCACGCCGTCGTGCTGCGCCCATTCGTTCCAGCTCATCGGCAAAGTCATGCGATCCATTCCCTTCAGGTAGCGGAGCCGACCTTAGTTTCGCACAGGGGCAAGTCAATCAATCGGGATGGGTGAAATTCCGCTTTCCGGCAAAGCAATTATCCGCCTCGGGCCGCGCCAGACATCGGCTGCCGGCGCTGTGATCCAGGTCACGTATGCCTTGTTCCCGCGGTAACAGCGCCGCCCGGGCCTTCCGGCGATATTCCCGATCACAGGCCAAGCCCATATCGGGCGGCCAAGAGACAGGGAGAACGACCGTGGCAACCTTTCAATTCGACTACGACTTCCAGCCGATTTACCTTAAATCCGAATTTCGCGGAATACCTTTCCGAACTGCATCAGGACGACGATCGTGCGGGCTTCCAAAATCTCGGCGCCGGCGACACCTTCATGTTCCGCACGGCGACGGCGGATCAGTTCATCAACGCCCAGGGCGGCAACGATGACATCACCGTTCAGGGCAATACCAACGACACGATCCTGGGCGGCTCGGGCAAGGACTTCATCGACGGCGGCGCCGGCAGTGACATCCTTGGCGGCGGTTCGGGTAATGACACCATCTTCGGCGGCGCCGGCAACGACCGCATCAGCGGTGGTTCCGGCAACGACGTTCTCAATGGCGACAACGATGCGGTTGCGAGCACCCAGCACGGCGTCGATACAATCAACGGCGGCGGCGGCAACGATACCATCTACGGCGGAGGCAAGGCTGACATCCTCACCAGCAGCTCGGCAACGACACGTTCCTGTACAAGGTCGGCCTCGGCAGCGAGAACGAGAGCAAGGTCGGCGAAGCGGATCACATCACTGACTTCCGGGTGGGCGACCACATCGACGTTGCGACCATGGATGCCGACGGCAACTCCGCCAATGGCAACGGCGCCTTCACGTTCTCGACCGCGGCGAACACCCATGCCGGAACGTTCTGGGTCGAGAGCCACGACGACGGCCAGCATGTGTTCTTCAATATCAACGGCGGCGCGGCGGACATGGAGATCGTCGTGAACAGCGACCACCAGCTGACCACGGCAGATTTCCATCTCTGATGCGAGCCTTGTCCGGCGCGACAGGCGGCTTAAGCGCAACGCCAGCACCCCGAGCTGGCGTTTTCTTGATCTCAGGCCGGTACTTTGGCGCCCGCCGGGGCCGGCGGCGACCGAAAAGGTTTCGTTAGCGGAACTTCCGGCTAACTGGATGGTTTGGGTTCCAAATTGTATTGCGGGTAACCGATCGTTCAGTG
>CAVUNH010000027.1:0-481739 GCA_963742665.1 uncultured Alphaproteobacteria bacterium | reverse complement strand
GGTCGTAAAGGTCGCGACCCGCTCGATCAGCTTCTCGCGCGCCTGGCGATAGGCGATCATGTCAGCGATCGTGACGTGCCTGAGCTTGTGGGTGGCGGCGAAGCGGACGACCTGTTCGCCCTTCATCACGGTGCCGTCGTCATTCATCAATTCAGAGATGACGCCGACCGGCGGCAGGCCGGAGAGCTTGCAGAGATCGACCGCCGCCTCCGTATGCCCCGAGCGCAGCAACACGCCGCCGTCGCGGGCGATCAGCGGAAAGATATGACCGGGCCGGGCAAAATCGCTGGCGCCGGCATTCGGGTTCGCCAGCGCCCGGCAGCAGGAGGCGCGCTCATCCGCCGAAATGCCGGTGCCGCCGTCCGGCTTGTAGTCGATCGAGACCGTAAACGCGGTGGTGTGGTTGGAGTCGTTATGCGCCACCATCGGATCGAGCCGCAGCCGGCGCGCGTCTTCCTGGGTGATCGGCGCGCAGACGATGCCGGAGGTGTGGCGGATGATGAACGCCATCTTCTCGGCCGTGCACAGCGAGGGCCGCGACGATCAGATCGCCCTCGCCCTCCCGGTCGTCATCGTCGGTGACGACGACGAGTTCGCCGCGGGCAAAGGCTTGCAGGACTTCCTGGATCGTATCGGCCATTTTTTCAATTTCTCGCTCGGTGCAAGGAGTGCATTAGCCGGACTCATGGGCCCGCGCCAGCGTCAATACGCAGGGCAGAACGTCGCTGACGGGCATACCGGAACGGCCATGCTGGATGCAGGCCGGGCGCGGTAAAAATCATTGACGAGGTCCGGTGACAATCGCCATGGTCGAAGCCATAAAAACCAAAGAAGCAGGCGTCGGGGAAGAGACATTATGCGTTTTCAGTTCAATTTCCGTCAGGCGGCATGGTCCGCTCTCGCCTTGCTGGCAGCCATCGCGGGGCTTTCGCAGGCCGCGCGCGCCGCCGACGAATGGCCGACCCGCGACATCACCTTCTATGTGCCGTACGCGCCGGGCGGCTCGACCGACCCGATCAGCCGCAAATATTCCGAACTGCTGGAGAAGCAGCTCAAGGTCAAGGTGATCGTCGAGAACAAGCCGGGCGCTTCCGCCACCATCGGCACCGGTGCTGTGATCCGCGCTCAGCCGGACGGCTACACCATCGGGCTCGGCTCGAGCTCGTCGCTGGCGTACCAGCCGCTGGAGATGAAGGGCCTGGCCTGGAAATCGGCCAACGACTACCAGTCGATCGCGAAACTGTCGGACCTTCCGGTGATCCTGGCGGTGCCGGCGGACTCGCGCTGGAAAACCCTCGATGACTTCCTCGCCGAGGCCAAGGCCAATCCGCGCAAGCTGAAGGTGTCGGTCTCGGGGCTGCGCTCGGTCAACGACATCGCGATCCAGCAGCTCAACAAGCTATCCGGCCTGCGCATCGTCACGGTGCCCTTTACCGGCGGCGGCGGCGAAGCGACACTGGCCGCGCTCGGCGGCCGCGTCGACGGCACGGCCGGTTTCGCACCGGGCATGAAGGGGCAGATCGACGCCGGCAAGCTGCGCGTGCTCGCGGTGTTCCAGCAGGGCAAATACGACCTGCTGCCGGAGGCCAAACCGATCGGCGAGACGCCATGGAAGGATACGTTCCCGGTGGGCTATTACGTGATCGCCCCCAACGGATTGCCCAAGCCGATCCTCGACAGGCTGCTGGCTGTTTCGAAAACCATCGTCGAGAGCGAAGAGTTCAAGAGCTTCCTGAAGGCGAACGGCTATACGTCCGATCCCAAGATCGGCGACGACATGAAGAAGGAACTGGCCGGCTACGACGACAAGTTCCGCGGCGTCGTCAAATTCCTGGACGACGAAAAGTGACGCCGGCGAGAAGTCTCGCGCTGCGGCCGGCGCGGCGCTTCAGCGGGCTACTCGCGCTTTTGCTGGCGGCCGTCTATGTGGTCGACGCTTGGCAGACGCTGTCGTTCGGGCGCTGGCACAAGCCGGGGGCTGCGATTTTCCCGATCGCCGTTGCCGCGTTGATGGCGATCTCGGCGATCTCGGTTTTGCTGGAGAAGCACGGTGGTGCCGATGACCCGATGCCGGCGACCTTCGCGCTGCCCGATGGAGCCGATCTGCGCCGGCTGCTCGCAGTGCTCGCGGCGTTCGCGATCTACTTTTTGACGATGCCGGTTCTCGGCAACATGATCGCATCAGCGCTGTTTTTGCTGGCGAGCATGTGGCTGCTTTCGGATGACCCCGGTCGATCGGTCGTGCGGCTCGCGATCTATGCCGTCGTGATCGCAATCGCGTTCGAATGGTTCTTCGTGCGGTTGCTGAGGGTGCAGATGCCGGCGGGTGTGTTCAAGCAATGGCTGTTTTAGGACAGACATGAAATGAATTCCGTCCAGGGCCTGCTGTACGGCCTCTCCATCGCCGCCACGCCCGGCAACTTGCTCGCCGCCTTTGTCGGCGCCTTTGCGGGCACCGCGATCGGCGTGCTGCCGGGCCTTGGTCCGGTCGCGGGCGTCGCCCTGATCCTGCCGCTGACGTTCTCGCTCGACCCGACCGCGGGTCTGATCATGATGGCCGGCATCTTCTACGGCTCGATGTATGGCGGCTCGACCACCGCGATCCTGCTCAACATTCCCGGCGAGTTCCGCCTCCGTCGTTACCGCGATCGACGGCTACCAGCTCGCCAAGAAGGGCCGCGCCGGCGCCACGCTGACCATCGTCGCCGTCGGCTCCTTTGTCGGCGGCACGCTGGCCGTCGTCGGCGTCATGATGTTCTCCTCGCTGCTCGCCAACGTCGCGATCCTGTTCGGGCCTGCGGAATTTTTCGCGCTGACCGCCGGCGGGCTGATCGTGATGTCGCGAAATCTCGGGCGGCACGCTGGCCTCGGCGCTGCTGCCGATGACGCTCGGGCTGATGCTCGGCACCATCGGCCAGGAGGCCGTCACCGGCGAGACCCGCTTCACCTTCGGCCTGCCCGAACTGGCCGAAGGCGTATCACTGGTGCCTGTCGTGGTCGGGCTCTACGGTTTTGCCGAGTTGATGCTGCTGGTCGAGGACCGGGCTCATGCCGCGAGCCGGCCCGAATCCGTCAAGATGCGGGACCTGCTGCCGACGGCCACCGAATGGAAACGCGCGGTGCCGTCCTGGTTGCGCGGCACGTTCCTGGGCTTCCTGTTCGGCCTGGTGCCGGGTCCGGCGGCGACGCTGGCCTCGTTCGCGGCCTACCGTCTGGAGAAGGCGACCTCGAAACATGCGGCCGAGATCGGCAGCGGCGCCATCGAAGGCGTCGCGGGCCCGGAGGCCGCCAACAATTCCGCCGCCACCGCCTCGCTGGTGCCGCTGCTCGCGCTCGGCATCCCCTTCACGCCGATCGCGGCCTTGATGATCTCGGCGATGCTGGTGCAGGGCATCCAGCCCGGGCCGCTGTTGATCACCCAGCATCCGGAGATCTTCTGGGGCCTGATTGCATCGGCCTATATCGGCAACGTCATGCTGCTGGCGCTCAACATCCCCATGGTCGGCGTCTGGGTCAGCCTGTTGCGGATTCCGCATTATCTGTTCATTCCGCTGCTGCTGGTGTTGTCGGTGATCGGCACCTACAGCGTCCGCAATTCCATCTTCGACATCTGGGTGCTGCTTGCGGCGGGCATCGTCGGCTACGCCTTCAACAAGATGAAATTCCAGCTGGCGCCGCTGGTGGTCGGCCTGATCCTCGGGCCCAACATCGAAAAGCACTTTCGCGAGGCGTTGTTCCTGAGCCAGGGCGATCCCTGGATCTATGTCGAGAGCCCGATCGCAATCACGGTGTGGCTATTGGTGGCGGCGATCCTGATCGCCGGTTTCATCGCCCGCCGCCGCGCTGCCTTTGCCGATGCCATGGCGCAGGAGAGCAGCCTGTAAGGTGGGATGATTTTTGGTTGAAACGATGGCGCGGCAAACTCGCTCCACGTCTCCCGCTTGCGGGGGAGGTCGCATCGCATCGAACGATGCGATGCGGGTGGGGGCTCTCTCCATACGATGACTCGCGGCAACACCCCCACCCCAACCCTCCCCCGCAAGCGGGAGAGGGAGCGCAGTTCCTCCGCGGTTGCTGTTTGATCTAACTTCATCCCGCTCTAGCTTAGCGACCTAAGGCAGCACTTCGCGGCGCTCGGCGAGCAGTACATCGAGCTCGGCGCGCTTGTCTTCCAGCAGTCCGGCCTGCGCCGCTTCGATCGCGGTGTAGAGCTCGTGGGCGTCGCTGAGCCGGCTCACGGTGACGTAGTCCGCGCCCGCCGCATAGAGATCCTCGACGTCGGAGAGCATATCGGCGGTCGCAACGATCTTGGCCGAGGGGTTGAGGGTGCGGACGTGCCGGACCAGCTTCTCGTTATTGGCGCCCTTCAGAAGCAAATCCGGCACGCTCAGGATGATCAGTTCGGCCTTGCCAATGCCGGCATGCAGCAGCGTATCGACATTGCTGATGTCGCCATAGATCACGTGCAGGCCGCGATCGGCCAGCGTCCGGAAAACGTTGGGATTGAAATCGACCACGCTGATCTGCTCGAGCACGATAGGATTCTTCCGCTCGATTTCGGCCAGCAGCGCGCTCGCCGCGCGGAAGAAGCCGAGAATGACGATGCGGCGGGCTTCGCCGTGACCGTCCTCATCTCCGGCCTGATGGCCATGGCTGTCATCGAGATCGCGCAAGCCGATCCGTTTCAGCGGCGCGATCAGGCCCCGCGTGATCTGGTCGCTGCGCATCATGACGAAGGTGCTCAGGACCGCCAGCACCACGAAGGCGAACGACGCTGCACTCGAGGTCTCGGTTGAGATATGGCCGGCGGAAATGCCGGTCTGGATCACGACCAGCGAAAACTCGGAGATCTGCGCCAGATTGATCGCGGGCAAGAGGCTGGCGCGCAGGCCCTGCTTCATCAGATACAGCGGCGCGAACGTCGTCACCACGCGGCTGACGATCGTGAAGACCGCGATCAGCAGCGCCAGCCCAATGACCGACAGGCCGGGAATTGAAATCGTCATGCCGAGCGCCACGAAGAACAGCGTGATGAAGAAGTCGCGCAGCGTCGTCACCTTGGCGGTGACGTCGAGCGCATAGGGGAATGTCGACAACGAAACGCCGGCCACCAGCGAGCCCATCTCGCGCGACAGATGCAGTTTTTCCGCGATCTCGCCGATCAGGAAGCACCATGCCAGCGCGCCGAGCAGGATCAGCTCCGGGCGGCGGGCGATCTGGTGGAACAGCCGCGGCAGCACATAGCGGCTGAGCACCAGCGCGGTCGCCACCAGCACCCCCACCCGGCCGATCGAGAGCAGGATCACGCTGACCTGCAGATTGTCGAGGCTCGGCTGCACCGCCAGGAACAGGATCGCGAAGATGTCCTGCAGCACCAGCACGCCGAGCGTGATGCGCCCGGGAAGCGTATCGAGCTCACGCTTCTCGTACAGCACCTTGACGATGATGACCGTAGAGGAGAGCGTGCAGGCGATGCAGAGATAGAGCGCGTCGAAATGGCCGCCCCCCATCGAGAGCCCGATACCCCAAAAGAACAGGATTCCGAGCAGGCAACCGCCGACCAGTTGCCCGCCGGCGGCAAACAGGATGACCTTGCCGGCCCGCACGATCTTTTTCAGGTCGATTTCCAGCCCGATCATGAACAGCATGAAGATCAGGCCGAGTTCGGAGATGACGCTGATCGAATTCCTGGGACTTGACCCAGCCCATGCCGAATGGACCAATGAAAAACCCGGCGATAAGGTAGGCCAGGATCAGCGGCTGCCGGGTAAAATGCGCCAGCAGGCCGAGCACCCAGGCGAACAGGATGCAAAAAGTGATATCCCCGATAAGTTCGTGCATAATTCCGGACTTTCTTTTTCCGCAACCTAGAGGCCCCGGCGCAGGGGTCAAACGAGCAATGTGTCACATCCGTTTGGCGGGCTTTTTTCTGGCGATTCTGGCCGGTCTGTCGACCCTGCCCGCCCCCGGCGCGCAAGCGCAGGCGGCAAGCATCGAACAGACTTTCGCCGGTTCCCTGACCGTGGTGCCTGCGGAAAATCTCGCAGTGACGGGCGCGTTCTACGTGCCGGTCTATTCGAGCGTGTCGATGAGCCGGGGCAAGCTGCGGGGGGATTTTTCGGTCACGCTCAGCATCCACAACGCCTCGGAAACGCGGCCGCTGGTGCTGAAGCGGATCGCCTATTTCGACACCGTCGGCAAGATGGTGGAAAGTTACCTCAAGGCGCCGGTCGCGCTGAAACCGTTCTCGACCATCGAGGTCTTCATCGCCGCCACCGACGTGCGCGGCGGCACCGGGGCCAATTTCGTGGTCGATTGGGCGGCGACGAGCGAGATCGCCGAGCCTGTGGTCGAAGCGCTGATGGTCGGCAGCATCGGCAACGGCCATTATGCGTTCATCAGCCAGGGGCGTCCGATCAGGATCATCAATAAAAACTAAAAAACAAGAGGATCGCCAAAGCGGTCTTCGCAACGAAAACAGTGGGGAAAGTGTCCATGTCTACCGCAACAGGTTTCGATTTCGCACCATTGCTGCCGGCCGGGTTGCCGGCGCCGGCGGCGCGGTGGACGGGTCTGGCCAAATACAGCTTTGTCGGCGGCAATAATGACCCCGACCAGGTTCCGGTCGAGGCCCTGATCGAGGCGATCAATACCGTGCTCCGGCGCGAGGGCAAGACGCTCGCGACCTATGGTCTTGCCAGCGGCCCGCAGGGCTACCGACCCCTGCGCGAATTCCTCACCACAAAGCTCAAGCGCGACGCCGGCATCGAATGCACCGCCGACGACATCATGATCGTCTCCGGCTCGCTGCAGGCGCTCGACCTCGTCAACGCAACGCTGCTCGTGCGCGGCGATACCGTGCTGGTCGAGCAGGAAACCTATCAGGGTTCGCTGAACCGGCTGAGCCGGCTCGGCGTCAAGACGGTCGGCATTCCCCTCGACGACGAAGGCATGCGGATGGATGCGCTGGCGTCTGCGCTCGCCGACCACAAACGCCGCGGCATCACGCCGAAATACATCTACACCATCCCGACCGTGCAGAACCCGACCGGCTCGATCCTCCCCGAGGCGCGGCGCGCCGAGATGCTGAAACTGTCGCAGGAATACGGCGTGCCGATCTTCGAGGACGATTGCTACGCCGATCTGATCTGGAACGGCCAGCGTCCGCCCGCGATCCATGCCATGAGCCGGCACGGCGGCGTCATCCATATCGGCTCGTTTTCGAAATCGATCGCACCGGCGCTGCGGGTCGGCTTCATCGTCGCCCCCTGGGAGATGATGTCGCGGATGCTGGCGCTGAAGACCGATGCCGGTTCCGGCGCGCTGGAACAGATGGTGCTGGCGGAATTCTGCGCGCCGCATTTCTCGACCCATGTGCCGAAGCTGACGCGGGGTTTGCGCAAGAAACTCGACACGCTGATGGAGGCGCTCAACGAGCAGTTCGGCACCGCGGCGGAATTCGAAGATCCCAAGGGCGGCATCTTCCTGTGGATCAAGCTCCCCGACAATGTCGATACGCTGAAACTGTACCAGGCGGCGCTGGCCGCCGGCGTCGCCATCAACCCGGGGCCGGAATGGTCGACCGACAAGGCCTATTCCGGCTCGCCGGCTGCGGCTCTGCTTTGCCAATCCCTCGCATGAGCAGATCCGCGAGGGCGTTGCCGTGCTGGCCGACGTCTGCCGCAAGGAGTTCGGCGTGCCCGAGCGAAGCGCCAATGTGGAGAGGCATGCGCGCAAGTGAGCTCGGGTTGACGCAGCCCCGCGCCCAATAGCATCAGACAGGAATTATCTCATGGCCGGGGCGCAGTCCCAGCATCGCCTCGGTATTGCCTTCGTCCTCATCGCCGCCGTTGCGTTCAGCACGGCGCCGTTCTTCACGCGCCTGCTGCCCTATAATTCCTGGACCATCCTGTTCTGGCGCGGGCTGTTCGGCGGGGGCCTGATCACGCGTCATCATGGTGTTGCTGCAAGGCCGCGCCGGCCTGCGCGACCTGATCGGGATGAGGACAAGCGGCTGGCTGGTCGCCTGCTATTCGACATTGGGGATGATGGCATTCATCCCCTCGCTGCAACTGACCAGCGTATCCAATGTCGCCATCATCATCGCGACGGGACCGTTCCTCGCCGCCGCGCTGGCCTGGATATGGCTTGGCGAAATCCCGCGACGGCGGACCATGCTGGCGAGCGTCGTGGCGCTCTGCGGCGTCGCCATCATCGTCGGCAACGCGCGCATGGGCTCCGACATACTCGGAATAGCCCTCGCCTGCTTCATGGCGCTGGCGATTGCCGCGATGACCGTCACGGTCCGCCGGCACAAGGACACGTCGATGGTCGCCGCGGCCGCGATATCGAACTTCCTCGGCAGTGTCGTCAGCATCCCCTTCGCGCACGGCATCACCGGCATTACCGCGAATGGACCTGTTCATCCTGGCGATGTTCGGCTTCTTTCAGGTCGCGCTCGGGCTCACGCTGTTTTTCCTCGGCTCCCGCCTGCTGCCGTCCGGCCAGGCGGCCCTGATCTCGACGCTGGAAACGCCGCTGATGCCGTTCTGGATATGGCTGGCGTTTGCCGAGCTGCCCGGCTTGCGGGTTCTCCTCGGCGGCGCCCTCGTGATGGGCGCCGTGGTCGCCGATATCATCGGCGACCGAAGCGAACAGACGTCAGCGGGCTGAACCGGTGCGCTGAACCGTATGCGTAGCGCCCGATACTAGCGCGAGAAGGCCACGATCTCGACCCAGTTCGGATTCTTGCCCACCGGATACTCCTTGAGCTTGGTGAGCTTGCCGGTCGCCTTGTCGATCGCGTAAGCCGTCATGCTGTTGGACAATTGGCCGGCGGCCAGCAGATAGCGGCCGGTCGGATCGATGCTGAAGCCGCGCGGCTGTTTTTCGGTGGCAAAGGAATCGATCGATGTCAGCATTCCCGTTTTGGGATCGACCTTGAATGCCGCAAGCGTGCTGGTGGTGCGCTCGGAGGCGTAGAGATATTTGCCGTCCGGCGTGAGGTGGATGTCCGCGGCCCACGGCTTGCCTTCAAATCCCTTGGGCAAGGACGTCGCGACCTGGACTTCCTTTTTCAGGATGCCCGTCTTCGCATCCCAGGGGAAAACGTAGATCGACGCGTCCAGTTCATTCAGCAGATAAACGAACTTCCGGTTCGGTGCGAACACGAGGTGACGCGGACCTGCCTTGGCCTTGACGCTGACGCTCGGCGGATCGTTGGGCACGAGCTTGCCGGTCCTGGCGTCGAATTTCTCGAGGTAAACGAGGTCGCCGCCGAGGCTGGTGTGAAGCACGTAACGGTTCGACGGATCGGCGACGATGCAATGTGCGTTCGGCTGGGTCGGCATGACCTGCTGCGCCGCCTGCACGATGCCGTCGGGCCCGATCGGATTGACCGTGACCTTGTTGCCGCCATAGGAGGCGCTGAGCAGAAACTTGCCGCTGCGGTCGGTGGCGACATACGCCATGGAATCGGCCAGCGGACCGGGGCCCAGCGGCGTCAGTTTGCCCGTCTTGGCGTCGATCGTGAACGTCACCACCGAATAGGGCTCATTGCGCAGGCCGACATAGAGACGCTTCTTGTCGGGGCTGACCGCGAGCGGCAGCGAGCTTCCGGGCTTGGCGGGGCCCGGCACCGCCCTGGTTTCAACCGGCGTCAGATCGCCGTTAGCTTTAAGTTCGAGAACGCTGACCTCCTGGCTATCGGCGTTTCCGACATAGACAAACGTGGCAGCCCCCGCAGATGACATGAAAAATCCGGCTCCCCACAACAACGCCACACTGAATGCCGCCTTAAGACATGCTCGTGCCCGCACGATGCCTCCCCCTGTCATGTTCATTGCCCACTGGTTTCCGCAATAAATGAAAGCGTGGGCTACCGCACCGCGAACGGCGCCTGATACGGCCGGCCGAACGGCACGCCGTTGATGACCGTCTGCACCGGTTTCAGCAACAGCTTGCCTTCACGCTTGTTGTTGCGGGTGTCGAGGAAGCTGGTCTGCCCCTCCACCAGTTCCATGATCGCGACATCGCCGGGCGCGCCGATCTGCAGTGTGCCGATCTTCGGCGCGCGGTTGATGATTTTCGCCGGCGCCGTGGTTGCCATCGCCACCACCTGCTCCACGGTAAACCCGAGCGTGATGAACTTGCTCATCACATTCGGCAGGTAGGGCATGCCCGGCGAATTGCCGGAGTAGACGTGAATGTCGGAGGAGATCGTGTCGGGCGTGCAGCCGCCGGGGATCGCCACTTCCGCCACCGTGAAATCGAAGCTGCCGCCGCCATGGCCGACATCGAACATCACGCCGCGCTGCTTGGCGGCGAGCGCCGCCGGCAACAGTTTGCCGTCCTGCACGATGTTGGTGAAGGCGCCGCCGACGTTGGGCGCGCCGGAATAGGCGTGGGTCAGCACGTCGCCCGGCCGCAGCAAATCGAGGATCTGCGACATCAGTTCCTTGGTCTCGACGCCGCCGATATGCACCATCATCTTGGCCGGCCAGCCGCACATCTCGCAAGCCTGGATGCCGCGCTTCAGCGGCTCCAGCCCGTGCTTGTAGATGACGTTCTCCGACATCCGCACCTTGACGCCGAGCAGGAAGTCCGGATTTTCGGCGAGTGCCATGGCGCAGGCTTCGACCTGGGCGACGTCGATATTGTAGAGCTCGGCGACCGGGAACGCCGACAATCCGTTATTGGCGATATGGAGGAAGGCGTAGATCCGCGCACGCGATTGCGCCACGATGTAGCGGCGCAAGGCGGCGACATTATTGACGCCGGCGTCGCCCGCCGACACCACCGTGGTGGTGGCCTGGAACTGGACCAGCTCGTCGGCGGGAATGCCGATCGCCGAGCCATAGGGATAGACGTGCGAATGCAGGTCGATCAGCCCCGGCGTCACCAGTTTGCCCGCGGCGTCGATGGTCTTCAGCGCGCGGGCCGCCGGAATGTCGGCCTCGACCGCCTCGATCATGCCCCAGCGAATGCCGATGTCGCGCTTTCCCCGCAGCGACTGGCTCGGATCCAGCACATCGCCGCCCTTGATCACGAGGTCGAACTTGTCGTTCGGCCCCATCGCGGCGGAGGCCGGTCCGGACATGGCGGCGACGGCGGCGGCTGACCCTGTCAGGCTCAGAAAATCACGGCGTGAAAACCCACTCATGGCAACGCTCCCCCAGATGATTTTTTATGGCGCGTTGATGATGCGCCACGCCCCGGCTTTCCGCAAGCAGACGCGCATGTGCCTGCGGCCAGCCCACGCAAAAATGTATGACCGCGCCGCTGGCCTCCCGGTGGGCGTTGCCATCGGCTTTGCGGCAACAATCAAGGGCCGAAGAGCCCAGACGGGAGGCATCCATGGTTTCACTCCGATTTCTCGATGGGATCGGTCGGCCAGTTCTCGTGGCCCGGCGCCAGCGGCACCGACTGGTGGGTCGATCCCAGGGAAGAGCTCGCGGTGGTCTGTCGCTCGGCGGCCCCGGCCCGATCCGCTGGCACTACCGGCAGAAGATCAATGCGATGGTGTGGCGATCATCGAGTAGTGCGCGTTAACTTCTTCCGAAGGCGTACGCGATCAGACGAAAGAAATTCACTGCTGCATGGAACCATTACGCGCTGGTGTGTGCAGCAATCCCTGCTGAACAGGCGTTCAGAATTCTCGCGGAGTTCCGCCGGAACGTTCACGTCACCACGTTGTTACATCCTCACTCATTGAGGAGAGGACAAGCTATGAAGAAGTTTGGATATGTGCTGGCTGCGCTGGGTGCGATCGTCATCGCGGCGCCTTCGATTGCAAGTGCCGAGACGGTCGTGATCAAGCGTGGCGGTTATCACCACGGCTATGGTGCGCGCGCCGAATTCCGCGAGCATCGAGACCGTGGCTACCATCGTGGTTGGCGCGGTCACAACGACCGTGTCGTCGTCATCAAGAAGCATCGCTACTGAGGCTGACACTACAAACGGAAAATGGCTCCTCGCGGAGCCATTTTCTTTGTCGGTAGTTCGTTGCCGGTTGTCAGCTTCCCGGCGAAGGCCGGCTCAGCTGTAGATCTCGAACAGGCCTGCGCCGCCCTGGCCGCCACCGATGCACATGGTGACGACGCCCCACTTGGCCTTGCGCCGACGGCCTTCCTGCAGGATGTGGCCGGTGAGCCGCGCGCCGGTCATGCCGAAGGGATGGCCGATGGCGATCGAGCCGCCATTGACGTTGTACTTCTCGGGATCGATGCCGAGCTTGTCGCGCGAATACAGACACTGGCTGGCGAAGGCTTCGTTCAGCTCCCAGATGTCGATATCGTCGATCTTCAGCCCGTGGCGCTTCAACAGCTTCGGCACGGCGTAGATCGGGCCGATGCCCATTTCGTCCGGCTCGCAGCCCGCCGCCGCCCAGGCGACGAAGCGGCCCATCGGCTTGAGGCCGCGCTTTTCGGCATCCTTGGCTTCCATCAGCACCACGGCCGCCGCACCGTCCGAGAGCTGGCTGGCGTTGCCGGCGGTGATGTACTTGCCCGGGCCCTTGACCGGCTCGAGCTTGGCGAGGCCTTCCATGGTGGTCTCGGGACGGTTGCACTCGTCGCGATCGACGACGTAATCGACGATGCTTTCCGCCTTCGTCGCCTTGTCGACCACCTTCATTTTGGTCTTCATCGGGACGATTTCGTCCTTGAACTTGTTGGCCTGCTGGGCGGCCGCCATGCGGCGCTGCGATTCCAGCGAGTACTCGTCCTGGTATTCGCGGCTGAGCTTGTAGCGCTCGGCGACGATATCGGCGGTGTCGATCATCGCCATGAAGATATCGGGCGCGACCTTGAGCAGGTCCGGATCGATCGATTCCTTGGGCGAGCCGCCGCCGGGGATCGAGATGCTCTCAACGCCGCCGGCCACGATGCAATCGGCGCCGTCCGAGCGGATCGAGTTGGCGGCCATCGCGATGGTCTGCAGTCCCGAGGAGCAGAAACGGTTGACCGATACGCCGGCCGTCGACTTCGGCAAGCCGGCGAGCAGCGCCGCCTGGCGGCCGATATTGGGCGCGCCATGCGCGCAATTGCCGAGATAGCAATCCTCGACATAATCCTTGTCGACGCCGGCGCGCTCGACGGCGTGCTTGATGGCGTGGGCCGCCATGGACATCGGAGGGGTAATATTGAACCCGCCGCGGCCGGACTTCGCCAGCCCGGTACGTGCATAGGAAACGATAACAGCTTCACGCATTTTCTAGACCTCCCTTTGATGCCACCCAGTATGGACTGGACCTCAGCCCGTGTGTAGCGAAAAACCTTAAATTCCGGCGGACGGAAAAGTGCGGAATCGCCCTCAATCCCACGCCGGCCCGAAGCCGGGATTTACACAACGCTTGTCCTTCGGCAAGGCCGCGATGGCCTTGCGGTCATCGTCGTCGAGCTTGACCTTGAGCGCGTCGAGATTGGCTTGCTGGCTTTCAGCGCGCGAGGCCTTCGGGATCGCGGCGACGCCGTCCTGGTCGAGCAGCCATTTCAGCGCGACCTGGGCGGCGCTGGCGTCATGCTTGCGCCCGATCTTGGCCAACGTCTCGTCCGAGGCCACACGGCCCTGCGCCAGCGGGCAATAGGCCACCAGCGGAATCGATTTGGCGGTGAGATATTGCCGCAGCCGCGTCTGATCCAGCATCACATGATATTCGACCTGGTTGCAGGCGATCGGCGCCTTGATGTCCTCGACCACGGTCTTCAACAGCGCGATGTTGAAATTGGCGACGCCGATGGCGCGGGTGCGCCCCTCCTGCTTCGAGCTTCATCAGCGTCTCGAAGATCGCCGGCAGGTTCATGTTCCGCGCCGGCCAATGCACCAGATAGAGATCGACATGGTCGAGCCGCAGCTTCTTCAGGGAAGCGTCGAACGCGCGGCGGATCGCATCCGGCGCCAGGTTCTCGTTCCAGACCTTGGTGGTGACGTGCAGGTCGTTGCGGGCGACGCGCGAGGCCGCAAGCGCCGCGCCGATCGCCTCCTCATTGCCGTACATTTCCGCGGTGTCGAGATGGCGGTAACCAAGCCCCAGCCCGCTTTCGACCGCCGCGCGGCAGGCATCGCCCTGCATGCGGAAGGTGCCGAGCCCAAGTCTGGGCAGGGCGATGCCCTGGGTTTGCAGATTTTCCATTGAGGTCTCCTGAAGGCGCAGCTGCCGCGCGGCGAAAGCCGCGGGGACGGCTATTTCATTGTGGGGGATAGATCGCTATTGGATAGTCTGCCCGCAAGGTGCGGGGCAAATCAAGATCAGGTCAGCGAGCGGATGGTCAGAGCGTTGCGCCAATGGCTGGAAAGCCATGAGTTGCCGGCGATCATCGCCGGCGTGCTTGGCGTCGTCATTTTGCTGTCCGCGCTGCTCGTGGTCGGCGGCTATCTGCTGGTGACGCCCTGACGCAGCGCGACAGGCTCAGATATGCTGCGCCATGATCTGACCGGGCCGCGCGTCCGGGCGGGGCTCGATATCGACCGACCACAGATCCGTGTTGTCGACGTCCTTCAGGGTCACCGTCATGATTTCGGTCTTGCCGTCGATATCGACGCGGCCGAAGAATTGCAGCCCGAAACAGGGGCGAGATTCTCGCCCTGCTCGGCGTTGCAGCCCTTCTGGAACATCGCCTTGGGGCCGAACGTATTGTCGAGTTCGCCGGGCGCCCAGGTGCCGGCATGCAGCGGGCCGGAGACGAACTCCCAGAACGGCTCGAAATCGGAAAACACCGCGCGGTTCGGATCGTAATGATGCGCGGCCGTATAGTGCATGTCGGCGGTCAGCCACACCGTGTTTCGGATGCCGGCGTGCTTCATGAAGGACAGCAGATCGGCGATCTCGTGCTCGCGCCGTTCCGGCGGGCCGTCGCCGAGCGCAATCGCGTCCTCGCTGATCAAGCCGATCGGCAAGTCGGCCGCGATCACCTTCCAGGTCGCATCGGAGGCCAGCAGCTCGCGCTTCAGCCAGGCCAGTTGGGTCGCGCCGAGAATGAAGGTGTCGCTACGGTCGTCGCGCCTGTTCCAGGTGGAATCGCGGTAGCTGCGCATGTCGATCAGGAAGACATCGAGCAGCGGGCCGTATGAAACCTTGCGATAGACCCGGCCCTCGCGCTCGGGCGTCTCGCGGATCGGCATGAACTCGAAGAACGCGCGGCGGGCCCGCGCCACCAGCTTCGAGGTGCCGTCCTCGGCATAGCCGGTCGCGTCGGCGCTGCCGACCGGCGACCAGTCGTTGGTCACCTCGTGGTCGTCCCATTGCGCGAAGATCGGCACGTCGGCGTGGAAGGCGCGAAAGTTTTCGTCGAGCCAGTTGTATTTATAGTTGCCGCGGAACTGCGCGAGGCTGTGCGCTACCGTGGATTTTTCTTCGGTGACGATGTTGCGCCAGATCTCGCCATTCGGCAGTTTCAGTTCCGGCGGCACCGGACAATCCGCATAGATGTGGTCGCCGCAATGAATGAAGAAGTCCGGACGATTGTCGCGCATGGTCCGGTAGGTCCGCATGCCGCCGCGCGCGGGATCGATGCCCCAGCCCTGCCCTGCCGTATCGCCGGACCAGACGAACGAGACCGAGCTTCGTATCGCAGGCGCGGTGCGGAAGTGCCCGCGCTGCATCTCGCCTGCGATCCCGCTCTCGTCGCGGTTTTCGAACCGCACGCGGTAGAAAATATCCTGCCCGGGCGGCAAACCATCGAGCAACACTTTCGACGTGAAGTCGCTGTCCGGCAACGCATCGGCGGAAGACGAACCAAGGATGTTGGCAAAGCTCTCGGCAAGCGAATACTCGACCTGCATCCGCGCCGCACGGTCGGCGCGCGCCCATATCACCGCGGAACCGGCCGAGACGTCGCCGGATTGAATCCCGCAGGCGATCGCCGGGCGATCCGCGGCGCGGCTCAGATAGGGTTTGGCGAGGCTGCCGAGACTACCTACCGCAAGCGTGGCGGCGGAGCGGACCAGCAGATGACGCCGGGTCAGTCCTCGCTTCGCGCGTATCGCAATCGCCATCGAGCCACCTTCGTCGAATCACGACGGAAGGTGCCCGCTGAACTTGACTCAGGTCCGAAGGTTTTACGACAGGCGGATGACTCTGGCGTAGAGCGGCCTTATCGCTGCCAGTTGCAGATGCCGCCGGACCGGCACGGCCAGGTCTGGATCCGCGTATCGCGTGGCCTGCGCATCGAGCGGATTGCCGTGGCGGCGCGCCAGTTTGGTGCGCGCGTTGACGTGCGCGACGGCGCGTGGCGGCTCGGCGCGGGTCTCTTCAACATGAGGCTTGACGCTGGTCTTGGCGACGCGCGCTTTGCGCGGCGGCAGCTTGGGCCAGATAGATGCCTCCAGATCCGCATCCGAACTATCGGATTTGGCTTCGTCGGACTTGACCTCATCAGATCTGGCCTCGATGCGAACCGGTGCAAACCGGGTCTCCGGGCCGATCCGTTTCGACGAGAACACGGCCTTGGAGCAGCTCGAGTTTCAGGAATTCGCCCGAGCGATACTGATCCGCACCCGCCGGGCCGGAAATGGCCAAAACGCCGGTACAAACCGCTGCAACAAAAGCACTTTTCAGGACCATCAAGGGCCTCCTGAAATGATCTAAAATGGACAACCTGAGATCATGTAGGAAGCCGGCCAGCCATTGCCAGCCGATATCCCCGGCAAGGTTACCCGCTAACTACGCCGGCAGCGGCAAATTCGCGGCCGGTCGCGGGAACTATTCGGCGGCTTGCGCAACCGGCTGGCCGATCGTGGCCTCGAGCCGCGCGCATTCCCCGCGATAGCGCGCGACATTGACTTCCTTGATGTGGCCGTAGCCGCGCACCAGTTCGGCCGATTTCGCCAGCGCCACCAGCCGCGGCCAATCCTGCGGCTTCGCGCCGTCGAGATGGCGCAGGATCATCGCCGAATATTCGCCCGGCAGCGCCCGCTCCATCCTGCGCTCGGCGGTGTAGCCGAAAATGTCGAAGGCGGTGCCGCGGAATCGCTTCAGGCCCGCCAGAATGCCGAAGGCCTTAAACACCCATGGTCCGAATTCGCGCTTGCGCAAATGTCCGGTCACCTTGTCGCGGCGCGCCAGCAACGGCGGCGCGAGGCTGACCTTGACGCTCGCGTCGCCGTCGAACTGTTCCTTCAAGGATCTTGCAAATTCGCCGTCGGTATAAAGCCGCGCGACCTCGTACTCGTCCTTGTAGGCCATCAGCTTGAACAGGCCCTTGGCAAAGGCCTCCGTGAGATCGTGCGATCCCGGCGAGCCCTTGGCCTCGGCGGCGCGAACACGTTCGACCTCGGCGAGATAGCGCTTCGAATAGGCTTCGTTCTGGTAGTCGGTGAGAAAACCGGCGCGGAACGCGATGGTCTCGTCGAGCGTCCGCTTCGTGGGCGTTGCGCCCGAAGCCTTGAAGCGCGCGGCGCTGACCACGCGCTGCAGATCGTGCGCGGCGAGCCGGCCCCAGGAGAATGCCAGCCGGTTCATCTCGATCGCCGCCGCATTGAGCTCGATCGCCTTCATGATCGCTTCCAGCGACAGCGGGATCGCGCCGCGCTGGAACGCAAAGCCGAGCATGAAGGCGTTGGTGGCGATGCTGTCGCCCATCAGGGCCGAGGCAAGGCCGGTGGCGTCAAGAATGTCCAGATCGCCGGCGCTGACAGCCTGGTTGAGCGAGTCGCGCATCGCGCCGGCCTCGAAATCGATATCGGGATCGATCACAAAGCTTGCGGTCGGCAACAGATCGGCGTTGACGATCGCGCGCGTCACGCCGCGCTCGGCCCGGCTCAGCGCCGGGATGCTGGTGGCGACGACGATGTCGCAACCGAGAATGAGGTTGGCGCCGCCCGGCGCAATGCGGACGGTGGCGAGATCATCCGCCGACGGCGCAATGCGGACATGGCTCATGACCGCGCCGTTCTTCTGCGACAGGCCGGTAAAGTCGAGCGTCGAGCAGGCCTTGCCGTCGACATGCGCGGCCATGCCGAGCAGCGCGCCGATGGTGATGACGCCGGTGCCGCCGATCCCGGTGACGAGGATGTTGAACGGCCCTTCGAGCGCGGGCGTTACCGGCAGCGGCAGGTCGGCGAACAGCGCCGACGGATCGGCCGCGGTGCGATCGGCCTTCCTCAGCTTGCCGCCATGCACGGTGACGAAGCTCGGGCAAAAGCCTTCGATGCAGGAAAAGTCCTTGTTGCAGTTCGACTGGTCGATCCGGCGCTTGCGGCCCAGTTCGGTTTCCAGCGGCTGCACCGAGACGCAATTGGAGGCAACCGAGCAATCGCCGCAGCCTTCGCAGACGCGCTCATTGATGAAGACGCGCTTCGGCGGATCCGGATAGAGCCCGCGCTTGCGGCGGCGGCGCTTTTCCGCCGCACAGGTCTGGTCGTAGATCAGGACCGAGAGCCCCTTGACGTCGCGCAATTCCTTCTGCACGGCGTCGAGTTCGCGGCGGTGATGGATGGTGGCGCCAGCCGGGAAATAATTCGAGGGATACTTCTCCGGCTGGTCCGAGACGATCGCAAGCCGCTTGGCGCCCTCGGCGGAAACCTGATGCGCGATCTGCGACACCGTCAGGCCGCCCTCGGCGGGCTGGCCGCCGGTCATCGCGACTGCATCATTGTAGAGGATCTTGTAGGTGATGTTGACGCCGGCGGCGGCAGCGGCGCGCAGCGCCAGCAAGCCCGAATGGGTGTAGGTGCCGTCGCCCAGATTCTGGAACACATGTTGTTCGCTGGTGAACGGCGCCTGCCCGATCCAGCTGACGCCCTCCGCGCCCATATGCGAGATCGTCTGCGTGCGGCGGCTCGGCACCGACAGCGCCATGCCGTGACAGCCGATGCCGGCCATCGCGCGGCTGCCTTCCGGCACCTTGGTCGACGTGTTGTGCGGACAGCCCGAACAGAAATACGGCGTCCGCTGCAGCTTGGCCGCGCCGACGCCTTCCGCCGGACGGTCGAAGGCTTCGAGTTTCGCAAGGCGCTGTTCCAGCGCCGGGCTGCGATGGCCGAGCCTGCGCAACCGCGCCACGACGGCGACCGCCACCATGGTCGGCGTCAACTCGCCTTCGCTCGGCAACAACGGCGCGCCGGTCTCGTCGCGCTTGCCGACCACCGAAGGCCGCTTCGACGCGTCGACATTATAGAGGATGCGCAGCAGCTGATCCTCGATGAAGCCGCGCTTCTCCTCGACCACCAGCACGTCCTGCAGGCCTTCGGCGAAGGCGCGCGCGCCGTGTTCCTCCAGCGGCCAGGTCAGCGCGACCTTGTAGATGCGCAGGCCCAGCGCCTGCGCCTCGCTGTCGGTATATGCCGAGATCGGCCAGCGCCTGCCGCAGATCGAGATAGGCCTTGCCGGTCGCCATGATGCCGAGCCGCGCCGGTTTGGAGTCGAGCACGATGCGGTCGAAGCGATTGGCGCGGGTAAACGCCGCGACCGCCTGCATCTTCGGACCGTGCAGCCGCCGTTCCGCCTCCATCGGCGCATCGGGCCAGCGGATCGAAAGACCGCCCGGCGGCATCTCGAAATCCTCGGGCATGATGATCTTGATGCGATCGGGATCGCTGACGATCGATGCCGAGCTTTCGACCGTCTCCGAAATCGCCTTGAAGCCGACCCAGCAACTGGAGTAGCGCGACAGCGCAAATCCGAGAATGCCGAGGTCGAGATAATCCTGCAGCGTCGCCGGATTGACCACCGGCATCAGTGCGGAGGCAAACACCTGCTCGCTCTGATGGGCGAGCGTCGAGGACTGGCAGCCGTGATCGTCACCGGCCAGCGCAATCACGCCGCCGTTCCGCGACGTGCCGGCGGAGTTGGCGTGCTTGAGCGCATCCAGGGAACGATCGACGCCGGGCCCCTTGCCGTACCAGATGCCGAACACGCCATCGACCTTGGCGCCGGGGAACATCCCGACCTGCTGGCTGCCCCACACCGCGGTCGCCGCCAGATCCTCGTTGAGGCCCGGCGCGAACTCGATGTCGTGCTCCTTCAGGAAGGATTTCGCGCGCCACAGCGCGTGATCGTACATGCCGAGCGGCGAGCCGCGATAACCGGAAATGAAGCCCGCGGTGTTGAGGCCCTGCGCGCGGTCGCGTTCGCGCTGCAGCATCGGCAACCGGACCAGCGCCTGCGTACCGGACAGGAAAATGCGTTTCGCATCCAGCCGGTACTTGTCGTCCAGCCCCACTTCCATCAACGCCATTGTCCGCTCCCCGTCCGCTTTTGCTGTGCCGGTTGTTTGAACCGGTCTCGTTGGGGTGCAGAATGCACCGATTTTGCTATGCGTGCCCAGCCTGAATCCATGGCCGCAGGGCATAACTCGGCGAGGGCCGGATTTCCGCGGCGCTCTTGCCGAAACCCGTCTTCTTTGAAACGCTGCCGGCATAAGGGAGAGGCCCAGGGATGAGTTCGGCGGCGTTCGATACCGCGCTATCGGAGAGCGGCAATCTGCTCACGGGGCCATGGCGCAGCCCGAAGCAGATGCTGCACGCGCAAACCTACGACTCCCACGCCTCGATCCATGACGATGCGACCGCGCAGAAGCTGGGGTTTCAGGGCGGGACCATCGAAGGGCCGACCCATTTCAGCCAGTTCGCGCCTTTGTGCGAACGGGTCTGGGGCAAGGCCTGGTTCGAGACCGGCTGCCTGTCCGCGCATTACCGCAACCCCGCCTTCGAGGGCGAGGAAGTCCAGGCTCACATCGAAAAGCCCGCGCCTGACGCGACGACCTGCGCCATCGGCATGACCAAGCGCGACGGCACCGAGATTTTGCGCGGGACCGCGTCGATCAGCGGCGACGGAACCGAAACCGCTTTGCACAAGCGGCTTGGCGAACTGAAGCCGCTCACGGATCCTGTCATCCTGCACGACCTCAAGGTCGGCATGAAGACCGCGCGCCAAACCGTCAAAATGGATTTCGACCAGAACATGGGCGACCTTTATCCGTTTTCGCTGCGTGAGAAGCTAAAGGTCATCACCGAGCCGTCGCCCTATTATTCCGGAAACGGCAACCCCTGGGGGCGCCAGATCATCCCGATGGAGATGCTGAGCGTGCTGTTCCAATATCGCTCGCGTGACGACCGGCTGCCGGTCCGCGGACCCGCGGTCGGACTGTTTGCGGACCAGGAAATCCGGCTTACGCGCGGCCCATTATTCGTCGGCGAGAATTATGTCACCGAACGCGAGGTGGTTGCCTTGAGCGGCAGCCGTCGGACCGAAAGTGTCTGGGTGCGCACTACGGTATTTGACGCCGGTGACAAACCGGTGGCAACGATGCTGCTCAATCTCGCAAGCATCAAGGATTCCTACGCCAATTACGAACGCGAACACAAAGCGCTCTACGGCTGAGTGACCGCGTTCCGGACTTTTCTGCCCAACAAGGAAAAACAAGATGGCCCGCCTGCCCTATCTCGAAGCCGACCAGGTCGCCCCCGAATATCGCGACATGCTCAAGCGCAACACCAACCTGCACAAGCTCTTGGTCAACTCGCCCGACATGGCGCGCGCCTTCAGCGGCATCGGCGGCTATATCCGCTTCAAGAGCAAGCTCGACCCGCGACTGCGTGAACTCGCGATCCTTCAGGTCGGCTGGATGGAGAAATCCGAATACGAATTCACCCATCACGTGAAGATCGGCAAGGAATTCGGCGTCACCGACGACGACATCAAGGCCATGATGGCCGAGACCGAGGGCAAACCTTCCAGTCTCGAACCGCTGGCGAAGGCGATCCTGCGCGGCGCCCGCGAGATGGTGCGCGAGCTTGCGATGTCGGACGCGACCTTCGCCGAGATCAAGCAGGAACTCTCCAACGAGCACATGACCGATCTGGTGCTCACCATCGCCTTCTACTGCGCCGTCGTCCGCGTGCTGGCGACGATGAAGATGGACAACGAACCCTACTACAAAGAGGTACTGCAACAGTACCCGATCCCGGGAGTGAAATGAGATGCGCCTGAAAGATCGTGTCGCCATCGTCGTCGGCGCCGGCCAGAGCCCCGGCGAGGGCATCGGCAACGGCCGCGCCACCGCGCTGACCTTCGCGCGCGAAGGCGCCAAGGTGCTGTGCGTCGATCACAATCTCGAATCCGCGCAGGAGACCGTCGACATGATCGCCGCCAAAGGGGGCACGGCGGTGGCCTTCAAGGCCGACGTCACCAAGAATGCCGACATCAAGGCGATGGTGGCGGATGCGCATCGCCGCTGGGGCCGCATCGACATCCTGCACAACAATGTCGGCGTCAGCCTGTCCGGCGGCGACGCCGAACTGCTCGACATCACCGAGGAGGCGTTCGACCGCTGCGTCGCGATCAACCTCAAGAGCTGCATCTTCGCCGCCAAGCACGTGATCCCGATCATGCGCGAGCAAAAAAGCGGCGTCGATCATCAACATTTCCTCGATGGCGGTGATCACGACCTATCCCTACGTCGCCTACAAGGCGACCAAGTCGGCGATGGTCGCCTTCACCGAGCAGCTCGCCTACCAGAACGCGCAATACGGCATCCGCGCCAACGTCATCCTGCCCGGGCTTGATGAACACGCCGATGGCGGTCGATACCCGCGCGCGCGAATTCAAGAAGACCCGCGCCGAGGTCGAAGCCGAGCGCGACAGCAAGGTTCCGCTGCGCAAGAAGATGGGCACCGGCTGGGATGTCGCCAACGCCGCGCTGTTCCTCGCTTCCGATGAAGCAAGTTTCATTACCGGCGTGACGTTGCCGGTAGATGGTGGCGCGAGCGTGCGGCGCGGTTAGGGAATACGGCTGTTTGACGCAACGCGTTGCGATTCGTAACAATTGAAATATTCCAATGACACGATGATGTGACGGCGCGGCCGCAGATGTCGAAATCCTGACTCGTTGTGGTCGCACGAAATTCACGTGCGGCCTCTAACACGCGTCCCAGGTAACTCGCGGAGTCCCTGGGCGCCATGAATGATGATTTCGAATACCGACTGACCCCCGATCAGTGGGAAGCGTTGAAGAGTTTGCGCAGTGCAACATCGCGACCGCTCGCGCATGAATCGTTTCGTCGTTGACGGACTGATCACGGTTGGGCTCGTTTCCGTGAACAGCGGCCTGCCGACGATCACACCGAAGGGACGAAAGGTCCTGGTCAGAGGCTCGTCAACGCTGCTGCACGATCTGGTGGCCTGACCGGGCCAGATTCCGGGTTGACCATCGCGGGAATCCCGGGAATACCTTCCATCGATCGACTGAGTGGCAACTAGGGTTCCGGGCGGCTGCACGCCGCGCCGGTCCGAGCGTTGCGGAAACCGCGCTAGCACGCGGCTGCACCCGAGGGATAAAAGCCCAGAGGAGGAGATGTCGAGATCTTTCTCGTAGCCTTTCGGCACGGAGGTCTCATGTCGCTGCTCCCGCTTTCGCTGGTTATCCTCGCCGCATTCATCCACGCCACCTGGAATCTGCTTGCCAAGCGCGCCGCCGCGGCCGGCCCGGCCTTCGTCTTTGCCTCCAACGTCATCACCTGTGTCGCCTATCTGCCATGGGTCGGCTGGGTGCTGTCACATGGTGCACATGTCTGGAGCCTGCCGGTGATTGCCTGCGTCGTGCTGAGCGGCATCCTCCACCTCGGCTACAGCCTGTGCCTGCAGCGCGGCTATCAGGTGGCGGATCTCTCGGTGGTCTATCCGATCGCGCGCGGCACCGGCCCCCTGCTCTCCTCGATCGGTGCCTTCATCCTGCTGCGCGAGACGCCGTCAGCCCAGGGCATCTTCGGCTTGCTCACGGTGGTCGCCGGGATCGGTTTCATTTCCACGCAGGGCGACCTCTCCGCGTTTCGCAAGCCGCGCGGCCAGGACGGGGTGCGCTGGGGTACGGCAACGGGCTCCCTGATCGCAGGCTACACGGTGGTCGACGGTTACGGCGTCAAGTTGCTCGGCATCCACCCCGTGGTGCTCGACTGGTTCGGCAATCTGTTCCGTTTCTTCATGCTGGCGCCGATCGTGTTGTCCAACCCGGCGGGCGCGATGGAGAGGATGAAGGGCCACTGGTGGCTCGCTACGGGCGTCGGCCTGCTGGCGCCGATGTCCTACATCCTGGTGCTTAGCGCCATCGAGATGGGGGCGCCGCTCAGCCTGGTTGCGCCGGCGCGCGAAATGTCGATGATGGTCGGCGCCCTGTTCGGCATGTTGATCCTCGGCGAGCGGGTCAACGGATGGCGGCTGATCGGCTGCGCGATCCTGATCCTCGGCGTCTTGCTGCTTGGCTCGAGCTGATCGCGGAGATATCAGACCGGCTTCTCGTCGTCGGTCACCGGCGAGGTGATCACCAGAAACACCAGATCGACCAGCCCGGAATTCGAGATCGCGTGCTCGACGCCCGGCGGCAGGAAGATGAAGTCGTGCTTGCGCACGACGTGGTTCTTGCCGGCGATTTCCATCAGCCCCTCGCCTTCAAGCACATGATAGATCTGCTCCTGTATCTTGTGCTTGTGACGCGCGACATGGGCCATCGGCTGGTACATCGAGATCCGGTAGTCGATGTGCCGCGAGCCTGCGGTTTCCGGCATGACCAGCGGCTTCGACAGCGCGCCGCCGAAATGATTGGGGAATTCGCGCCAGGGTACTTCAGCAATGTTGCGAATGAACGCGCCGTGATTTTCCGAGGCCATATCCGTTTCCTCCCGGTCCTGCCGCGACGATCAGATCACCAGCGCGCCGCCGTCGATATAGACGATCGATCCCGTGGCAAAGCCGTTTGCCATGAACGAAACGATCTGCCGCGCGATGTCCTCACCCAGGCCGACGCGGCCGACCGGCAGCGCCGCCGCGGCTTTGGCGAGCATATCGCGGCGCGCCTCCTCCGGCATCGCGGCGCGGATCGGCGTATCGATGATGCCGGGCGAGACCGCATTGACGCGCACCGGCGCCAGTTCGAGCGCAAGCGCCCGCGACAGCGATTCCAGCGCGCCATTGGCGGCGCTGACGATGGCCGAATTCGGCCGCGGGCGGACGCTCAGGAAACCGGTGACCAGCGTGAGCGACCCGCCGGGCCGGATTTCGGCTGAGCGCGCCACACGCCACGCGCCCCAGAACTTGCTCTCCATCGTGGCCCGCACGTCTTCCATCGCTACCGTCTTGAACGGACCGGTGCGAAGCTGCGCGGCCGTGAGCACGACGTGATCGACCGGCCCGCAGGCGCGGAACAGGTGTGCGACGCTTTCATCGCTGGTGACGTCGGCGGGGATCGCAATCGCATTGAGCTTTTCCGCCACCTTGTCGAGGCGCTCGACGTTGCGCGACGCCACGATCACGTCGGCGCCCTCACGTTTGGCCATTTCCGCGGTCGAGAGACCAATCCCCGAGGAGCCACCGACCACAACGATTTTCTTGCCTGCAAGCAACATGCGTTCTCCTCAGATAATATTCAGGCGGGCTGATAGCGGGTGCCGATGCCGGGTTTGCTTTGCCCGAGCCCGGGCAATTCCCAGACGCCGGCGCCCATCGGGTTGATATCGGCGGCAATATCGACGTCAATCAGATAGGGCTTGTTGGCAGCTATCCCCTTGCGGACGGCCTCGCCGATATCGCCGGCACGGTCGACGCGAACGCCTTCGACGCCGCAGGAGCGCGCCATGGCGGCAAAATCCGGATTGTAGCGCTGGCCCGTCGTCGGATCGTGGAAGTCAGTTGCGAGTTCACGGCCGCCGAGATAGCCGCGCTGCAGCCCGCGGATCGAGGCATAGGCATAATTGTTCCAGACCACCCAGACCACGGGCAGATTATATTCGACCGCCGTTCCCAGCACGTTGGCGTGCATGAAGAAGGCGCCGTCGCCACACACCGAGACGCAGGGACGGTCGGGCGCGGCGAACTTCGCGCCCATCACGCCGGCGACGCCAAAGCCCATCGGGCCGAAGCCCATCGAGCCGATCAGCGAGTCCGGCCGTTTCGGCTTGCAGAAGCTCAACAGCCAATTGTGATGCACACCAATGTCGCTGACGAGGATCGCGTTCTCCGGCAGGGCCTTGTCGATCTCGAGCGCGGCGCGCTGCGGGTTGACCGGCGTGGTGTCGTCGGAAAATCCGGGGGCGACGAACTTGTCCCATTCCTTGCGGTAGGTATCGATCTGCGCCAGCCAATTTTTGCGGCTGTCGGCTTTTTTCGTGAGATCGGCGCGGCGATCGAGTTCGGCGTGAATTTGCCGCAGGAACGTCCGCACGTCGGCCATCAGACCGAGCGCGACCGGATAGTTGCGCCCGATTTCCTCGGGATCGATATCGACGTGAATGAGTTTGGTCGGCGGAATCGTGAACGAGTAGCCCGGGATCCATGAGCTTGAGGTGCGGTCGTCGAACCGCATCCCCATTGCCAGCAGCACGTCGGCCTGGCGCGTCGCATGGTTGGCCTGGTAGTGGCCGGCGCGCGCCACCAGCCCCAACGCCAGTGGATGGTTGGTATCGATCGCCCCGAGGCCGCTGGCCGATGCGGCCACCGGAATCTGCAACCGCTCGGCAAGTTTCAACAATTCCTCGGCCGCACCGCCATAGCGCACGCCCTGGCCGACGATCATCACCGGCCGCTCGGCGCCGAGCAGCATGTCGACCGCCTTGACCACGCCGTCGGGATCCGCGCCGCAGCGGCTGGAAATATTGCCGTTCCAGGCTTGCGCATTCGGCGCTTCCTCGGCCGCCGATTCCATGAAGACGTCGAAGGGAACGTCCAGCACCACCGGCCCCGGACGGCCCGATGTCATGGTCTTCCAGGCTTGCCGGACCGCGAGCGGCACCATCTCGCCCCGCGTCGGCTGGAACACCTTCTTGCAATAGGAGCGCACGGTCGAAGGGAAGTCGGCCTGATAGTGCCGGTACAGTTCCTGAAACGCGCCGCGGTTGAACTGCGAGGTCGGCACGTTGCCGGTCACCGCCATGAACGGCACGGAATCGAGAAACGCGTTGCCGAGCGAGATCGGCAGATTGGCCGAGCCGGGCCCGCAGGAGGTGAAGGTCGCCGTCGGCCGCCCCGACACGCGGTAATAGACGTCGGCCATGAAACCGGCGACGCTCTCGTGGTGGACCGAAATGGTCTTGATGTCGTCGGCACGCTCATACAGCGCGTCGATGAACTGGATATTGCCGTGGCCGCACAGGCCGAACACCTGCGGCACCTTCTCCTGGATCAGATAATCGACAATGACCTGGGCACCGTTGAGCATATTGCGCGACATCGGACCACTCTCCCTGCTCAGCGACTTGCCCCGCTCAACGGATTGAACGCCGCGTCTTGGATTGCGCGGCCGGCAACGCGCGACCCTATTTCTCATAATACTGTACGTCAATTGCTATTGTGGTATGTTGATAGACAGGCCCGCGGCGGAGCATCATGCTATTCATTGCCGAGGACGGCCTGATACAGTTCGGCCCGTCCCCGTGGAGACCCGATCCGTGAAATCGCGAACCAAGCCGAAGCCGAGCGAGAAGCCCGCCAGTCCACGCAAGACGGCGGTCGCACGGCTGGTGCAGTCGAGCGCGCCGACCATCGACGACGACGCCGAGGACCGCCAGCGCAGCGGCGTGCAGTCGCTCGGGCGCGCGTTTTCGATCCTCGAGGAAGTCGCGCGTCACCGCGAGGGCATTGGCCTTGCCGAACTCAGCAAGTTGGTCGGCCTGCACAATTCCACAACCTTTCATCTCGCCAAGACGATGGTCTCGCTGGGCTACATGCGGCAGGAGCGCGATTCCAAGCGTTACCGCGTCGGACGGCCGCTGTTTGCGCTCGCCGCCAGCGCGCTCGATGAAATCGAGATGGTCAATCTCGCCACCCCCGTGCTGGAAGACCTGTCGCGGGAGACCGGTGAAAGCGGCCATTTCGCCGTGCGCATGGGCGATTCCGTCGTGGTTATCGCCCGCACCAGCGGCCCCGGCGCGTTCCAGCTCACCGACCGCGTCGGCGTGGTGCGGCCGGCGCACTGCACGGCGCTTGGCAAGATCATCCTGGCCTCGCTTCGCCCCGACCAGTTGAAACGCTTCCTCGAACGCGTCGAACTGAAGCCCTCGACGCCCAAGTCGATTACCGAGCCTTCCGTGTTGCTGCACGAAATCGCCGAGGTGCGACGCAGCGCGATTGCCATCGACGACGGTGAATTCAACGCGGAAGTGCGCTGCATCGCCGTGCCCGTCTATAATTTCACCGGCGACGTCATCGGCGCGCTCGGCATTTCCGGCCCGATCTGGCGGATGTCCGACCAGGTGCTGAAGAGCCGCGCGAAGCTGGTGCAAGCCGCCGCCCAGCGGCTGTCCGCCGAGTTCGGCGCCGGCAGCGCGGCGAAATTCTCCTGAACCCTCCCTGAAGCGGCGTGAAGCGAATCTGCGACGCATTTGGCGTTGACAGGTCCGGCTGCGTCCGGAATTATCCTCCAATAATAAAAGAACGTCTCTCACATTCTCGCATAGCGGGAATCGGAGGCAGGACGTCGTGATGCGCCCCCTGGGAGGAGACCCGCCATGACCCGCTACAGCCGACGTACTTTGCTGAAGACCGGCGCCGCGTTTGCCGGCGCTTCCGCCCTGGGATTTCCGGCGATCGTCCGCGCCCAGGCCGCCAAAATCAAAATCGGCCACCTCACGCCGCTGACCGGCTTTCTCGGCGCGATCGGCAGCTACGCCCAGCTCGGCGTGAAGCTCGCTACTGAGGAGATCAACGCGGCCGGCGGCATCATGGGCAAGCAGATCGACCTGATGTCGGAAGACTCGGTCAATCCCGCGACCGCCTCGACCAAGGCCCAGCGCATGATCGAGCAGGACGGCGCCGTGGTACTGCTCGGCGAAATCTCCTCGGCCTCCTCGCTCACCATCATGCAAGTCGCCGAACGCAACAAGAAAGTGTTCTTTTCGACCGGCGCCCGCTCCGACGCGTTGCGCGGCAAGAGCTGCAACCGCTACTCCTTCCACTGCGACATCCCGAACACGGTGATGGTCAATGCGGTCGGCACCGCGCTCAACCAGAAGGGCATGGTGAAGGGCAAGAAGTTCTTCACGCTGACCGCCGACTACATTTTCGGCCACGATCTGCTCAAGGCCGCCAAAACCTTCTTCGACGCCAACGGCGCCAACCTGATCGGCGACGAACTGATCGCAACCGACGTCACCGATTTCAGCCCCTACCTGCTGAAGGTCCGGCAGGCCAAACCCGACGTGGTCTGCTGCAACCTTGCCGGCAACCAGGTCACCAATCTGGTCAAGCAATATGCCGAGTTCGGATTCCCCTATCCGCTGGTCGGCTTCAACCTCAACACCGGTGATGCCTGGGCCGCCGGCGAGGGCAATCTGAGCGGCACCTGGCCGACGGTCTGGTATCACACGCTCGACAATCCGGCCTCGAAAGCCTTTGTCGCGTCCTTCACCAAGAAATACGACAAGCCACCGGAGAACCACGCCTGGATCGAATACATCACGCTCAAGCTGCTGGCGCAGGCGATCAACGAGACCAAGTCGACCGAAAGCGACGCGCTGATCGCGCATTTCGAAAAGCAGACCGAGTTCGACATCATGAAGGCGCGCAAGGGCTATTTCCGCTCCTGGGACCATCAGCTGGTGCAGGAGGCCTATCCGTTCACGGTGAAGCCGAAGAGCGAGATGAAGGACAAGTGGGATATGCTGGTGCTCGGCGACGCCGTACCGATCCCGAGCCAGCCGCTGGAGGCGATCTATCCGACCAAGGCGCAGAACCCCTGCGAGATGAAGGCGTAGCGCCCGGCTTCGCGCGCTAGCTCCATTTGGTGTGACCGGTGCCGGCACTGAACAGCCGGCGCCGGTTTTGTCCAGGGTAGGCACATGCAATTCGCGTTCTTGCTGGAACAGGTGGTGAATGGCCTCGTGCTCGGGGGCTATTACCTCCTGATCGCGCTCGGGCTGTCGCTGATCTTCAGCGTCGGCGGCGTGGTCAATCTGGCGCATGGCGCGTTCTTCGCGCTCGGCGCCTACGTTTCCGTCGAGATCACGAAATATCTCGGCTTCGGTCCGGCGGTGGTGCTGTCGCCGGTCGCGGTCGCCCTGCTCGGCATCCTGTTCGAACGCTACATCCTGCGCCGCTTCTACACGGCGGATCCAATCCTGAGCCTGCTGGTGACGTTTGGTTTGGCAATGGTCGCCGAGCAGGCGATCCGCATCATCTGGGGCGCGCCGCCACTGTCGGCGTCGATCCCGCCGGCGTTGCGCGGCTCGGTGTTCCTCGGCGACTTCCTGTTCTCGCGCTACCGACTGCTGATCCTGGCCGTGGTCGCCGCCGTCCTCGTTGGCGTCTGGCTGCTGCTGCACAAGACCTCGTTCGGCCGCGTGGTGCGCGCCGGCATCCAGCGGCCGGACATGGTCGCAGCGCTTGGTATCCGTCTGCAGCCCTACATGACCGCGATCGTCATGCTCGGCGTCGGCATGGCGGCGCTTGCCGGTGCCTTCTTCGCGCCGATCACGATCGTGCAGCCGGCTATGGGCGCCGACATCATCACGGTCGCCTTCGTCGTCGTGGTGATCGGCGGCCTCGGCAGCTTCTGGGGCGTGGTGATCGCCGCCCTCCTGGTCGGCGTGGTCCGCGGCATCACCATCCACTTCGCACCTGCCGCCGGCGAGGCATCGATGTACGTGCTGATGTTCGTGGTGCTGCTGGTGCGGCCGCGCGGGCTGCTCGGCGAACGGATCGAGAAGTTCGAATGAAGCTCTCGTCTGTCTCCAAGTATCGGCCTTTGTTGCTGGCGGCCCTCGCATTGATCGCACTTCCGCTTGCGATGCGTGCGCTCGGTCTGTCCTACAATACCGGAACCATGGTGGTGGCGCTGGCGATCGCGACCATGGGGCTCAATCTCTGCGTCGGCTATACCGGGCTGGTGTCGTTCGGCCACGGCGCATGGTTCGGCATCGGCGCCTATGCAGCGGGTCTGATGCAGCTCAACTGGTTTCGCGGCGAAATCTGGCTGCCTCTGCTGCTGTCGATGGTCGTGGTGGCCGTCGCGTCCGCGGTCACGGGTGTCATCATCCTGCGCCGCCGCGGCGTCTACTTCTCGCTGCTGACGCTGGCGCTGGCCGCGCTCGCCTACACCACCGCGTTCAGATGGACCACGGTGACCGGCGGCGAAGACGGCCTCGGCGGCCTGAAGCGCGGCGCAATTGGATCCTTCAATCTCGACAACGCGCTGAACTATTACATCGTGGTCGCCGCTCTCAGCCTCGGTGTGCTCTATCTACTGCTGCGGCTGGTGCGCTCGCCATTCGGCCATGTGCTGGTGGCGATCCGCGAGAACCAGTTGCGAGCCACCTTCCAGGGTTATCCGGTCGAGCGCTACAAGCTCGGCGTCTTCGTTATCTCCGCGGTCGTGACGGGGTTCGCCGGCGCGCTGTTCGGATTCCAGAACTATCTGGTCTCGGCCGAAGCGGTTTCGGTGCCGTTCTCCGGCGAGTTGCTCGCGATCGTCGTGATCGGCGGCATGCGCAGCATGCTGGGACCCGCGCTCGGCGCGCTGTTCTTCATCCTGTTCCGCGAATTGTTTTCGATCTGGACCTCGGACTGGCTGCTGTGGTTCGGACTGATCTTTGTCGCCTTCGTGCTGTTCTCGCCGGACGGACTGGTCGGCATCTGGTCGCGCCTGAGCAAACGCTGGTGGCCGGCGCCGGAGGAATCCGCGGCGATGAGCCGGCGCAAGATCTATGACGGCCTGCCGCTGCCGGCCTTCCTGATGCCGAAGGCGCTCGCCGGCACCGTGCTGGAAGTCGACGGCGTCTCGAAGAGCTTTGGCGGCATCCGCGCCGTCAGCAACGCCAGCCTTACGATCGGCGCCGGTGAAATCCACGCGCTGATCGGCCCGAACGGAGCGGGCAAGACCACGCTGTTCAACCTGGTCTCGGGCCTGTACCCGACCGACAAGGGCACGATCAAACTCGGCGGCCGCGAGATCCAGGGCGTGCCGTCCGACCGCATCTGCCATCAGGGGCTGGCGCGCTCGTTCCAGATCACCAATCTGTTCCGGGGTCTGTCGATCTACGAAAATCTGCGGCTGTCGCTGCAGGCACAGAGCGACATGCGCTTCAACCTCTGGCGCGACATCGACGAGTACGCAGACATTCACGCCGAGACCGCGGAGCTCATAAAATTCCTCGGACTCGAAGGCATCGAGGCAATCGAGGGCGGCGAACTGTCCTATGGCGGACAGCGGCTGGTCGACCTCGGCATCGCGCTCGGCTCCCGGCCGCAGGTGCTGCTGCTGGATGAGCCGCTCGCGGGGCTGGCCGCGGCCGAACGCGAGCGGGTCTCGAACCTGGTCAAAAACGTCGCCGCCAATATTCCGGTACTGATCGTCGAGCACGATATCGACCGCGTGCTCGGCTTTTCGCAGGTCGTCACCGTGATGAACCAGGGCGAGGTACTCATGACGGGCACGCCCGAGGCGGTGCGCGCCGACCGCCGGGTGCAGCAGATCTATACCGGCACCGGTGTGCCCGAGATCGAACATGCCCGCACCGACGAGGCGAAGGACAACGCTTCGTGCATCCTGCGCTTTGAGGGCGTCAATACGTTCTACGGCAAGAGCCATATTTTGCACGACGCCTCGCTCGATGTGCGTGAGGGCGAGATCGTCGCTTTGCTCGGCCGCAATGGCGCCGGCAAATCGACGCTGTTGAAAACGCTCGCAGGCCTGGTGCCGCTGTCCTCCGGGACAATCGAATTTGCAGGCACCGATATCGCCCGCCTGCCGGCGCCCGACATCGCACGCATGGGGATCGGGTATGTGCCGCAGGGCCGCGGATTGTTCGCCGGCATGACGGTGCGGGAAAATCTCTCGCTCGGACGGCTGGCGCGCAAGACCGACGGCAGTCATGGCGTGGTGTGGAGCGAAGAGCAGATCCTGCAGTATTTCCCGCGGTTGCGCGAACGCATGGACGTCGCGGCGGATTATCTCTCCGGCGGCGAACAGCAGATGGTGGCGGTGGCGCGCGCGATGTCTGGTAACGTCAAGCTGTTGCTGCTCGACGAGCCGTTCGAGGGACTGGCGCCGGCCTTGATCCTCGAGCTGTTTGGAGTGTTCGACCAACTGCGGCGGCAGACCTCCATCGTCATCGTCGAGCACAATCTCGACCTGGTGCTGGCGCTGGCCGATCGCGTGTTCGCGCTGGAGCGCGGCGCGGTGTTCCATCAGGGACCGGCGGCGCCGCTGCTGACCGACCTGGAGTATCGCAAGAAGATCTTGTGGCTGTGATTCTCCGTCATTGCGAGCGATGCGAAGCAATCCATATCTCGGCTCGGGGAAAGAATGGATTGCTTCGCTGCGCTCGCAATGACGTGGTTGGCTTTTCGGATTCCTAATGCTCGTCCGGCCTATTTCTCGCAATAATCTCGGCGGCGCCCTTGTCGAGCAATTCGAGGCCGATGGCGCGGCCGAGTTCGCGGGGCCGGACAGCCGGGCCGCGTCGTGTTGCCTCGATGAAGCGCTCGCCGGTCTCGTCCAGTACGGCGGCCGTCAGCGTCATGTCGCCTCCCGCAATGGTGGCGTGACCGGCAATCGGCGAATTGCAATGGCCGTTCAAGACCCACAGCACCTCGCGCTCGGCCTCGGCGCAGAGCCGCGAGGAAGCATCCTCGATCTTCGCCAGACGTTCGCGCGTCGCAAAATCCTTCTCGGTGCATTCGACCGCGACGATGCCCTGGCCGACCGACGGCAGCATTTCGCGGACGGAAAAATCATGGGCGATGCGCGACGCCATGCCGATGCGCATCAGACCCGAACGCGCCATGACCAGCGCATCCGCCGGCCCCACCTCGCCGCCATCGGGCAGCCGCTGCTTGTCGCCGCGATCGAGTTTTGCAATTCGCGTGTCGGCGGCGCCGCGATAGTGGATCACGGTCACTTCCGGAAACAGCCGGCGCAGATAGGCAGCGCGCCGCACCGCGTTGGTGCCGATCTTGAAACCCTTGCCTCTTGCCGCCAGAAAAGTTTCCAGTGACAGCCCCGGGCGCAGTACCAGTGAATCATTGGCGGCATCGCGGGGCAAGGTGGCGGCGATGACGAGGCCCGGCGTCTCCTCATTGCCGGGCACGTCCTTCAGCGAATGCATCGCGGCCTGCAATTGCCCGGCGCGCATCGCCTGGCGGATTTCGGCGACGAACGCGCCGCCCTTGCCGCCGTGGCGCAAGAGCTTGCTGACCTGGTCCTGATCGCCCGATGTCTCGAACCTGACGACCTCGACGGCGAGCCCCGGATTGGCTGATCGCAAGAGGCGCGCAACCTCATCCGTCTGCGCCAGCGCCATCGCGCTCTTGCGGGTGCCGATGCGTAGGGGTTGTTGCGACACGAGGTCTCCGTTCGATGGCGGTCGATGAGTTGGGATTAAAGCATGGGAGCGCTCGAAACAATCCGCCTTCGCTCTTCGAGCTTCGCCGAGACACGCACGCTCTCGTAATACAAACACTCGTCGTCGTGGCCTTGAGCCGGGACGACGGGAAATAGTTTCGCAATCTCGCGGCATGATGCGCCCGAGGTTTGCATGGACCGCTCAACCTCCCTCGTCAGCCGCCGGGCAGCCATCCGCGAATAAGCATTGTGCGCCGCAACAATTCCGATAAAATCGTGGCTTGAATCGAGGTCGTAAGTGTCTGAAATCAATGCCGATGCCCGGGTTTCTGCTGGCCACCGCCCGATGGGCTTTCCCGAATTCGTCGTCATCATCGCCTCCATCATGGCGCTGAATCCCCTGGCGATGGACATGATGCTGCCGGCGCTGCCGAACATCGCTTCCGCCTTCCACCTCGCGGACGCCAACCGCCCGCAGATGGTGCTCTCGACCTTCATCATCGGTTTCGGCGTCGGCCAGTTCGTGATGGGACCTTTGTCCGACCGTTTCGGCCGCCGCCCGGTGCTGCTCGGCGGCATGACCGTCTATGGCATCGCAAGCCTGCTTGCGATCGCAGCGCCCACGTTCGAGACCTTGCTGCTGGCGCGCGCGCTACAGGGCCTCGGCACGTCGGCGACCCGCGTCATCGCCACCTCGATCGTGCGCGACTGCTACGCCGGCCGCCGCATGGCGAGCGTGATGTCGCTCGCCATGATGGTGTTCATCGCGGTGCCCGTCCTGGCGCCGTCGTTCGGGCAAGCCGTGCTGCTGCTGACGCAATGGCGCGGCATCTTCGTCGTGTTGATGCTGTATGGCGTGGTGGCGCTGATCTGGAGCGCGCTGCGCATGCCGGAGACATTGCCGGTGTCGCGGCGCCGCTCGCTCGCGGTTCGCGAGGTGTTCGACGCCTTCCGCCAGACCGTGACCAACCGCCAGACGCTCGGCTATGCGCTCACCGCCGGCGGCGTCGTGGGTTCACTGTTCGCGTTCGTGTTCACCTCGCAGCAGGTGTTCACCGAAATCTACAAGCTCGGGCCCTATTTTCCGGTCGCCTTCGCCGCTGTCGCCATCGGCACCGCCATCGCCGGCTTCATCAATTCCCGTTTCGTCGACCGTCTCGGCATGCGCGTGATCTCGCACGGCGCCCTGCTCGGCTACGTCGCGGTGTCCGGGATCATGCTCGCGGCGGCGAAATTGCAGATGCTGCCACTGCCGCTGTTCATGTTCCTTTCGGCGCTGATGATGTTTGCGTTCGGGCTGATGATTTCGAACTTCACCGCGCTCGCGATGGAGCCGCAAGGCCGGATCGCCGGTACGGCGTCATCGCTGTACGGTTCGATCACCACCCTGCTCGGCATCGGCATCGGCACCAAGATGGGCCAGGACTACGACGGCACGCTGTTGCCGTTCGCGACCGGTTTCTTCCTGTGCACGCTGGCCTCGCTGGCGGTGGTGCTGGTGGTCGAAAAGGGCCGGCTGTTCAAGCCGCACCATATCGCGGTGTAGCCGCTGAACCCGCTCCAGCGCCCGTTTCACATGCCGTGGCTCTGGAAGACCTTCTGGCAGGACGAGCTCAGTTTGTTCCGGTGCTGTTGCAGGCACTGCTGGATGGCGCCGTCGTCGCCCAGTTGCTTGCGGCAAAAGCGCGATGCATCGCGCGAACAGGCCTGTTGCTCCTGCGGCGTGCCGGCGTGACCCGACTGTGCAAAACCGGAAGACTGCCCGGCGTAAAGTAGCACCAGCATCAGCGCCAGTGTTGAGATCGGCTTGACCATGGCTGCACCCTTTCTCGTCTCGGTGCAAACAAGATCGGGCCGGCAAAGTTCCAAAAATAGTGGCCGTGGGCAGCGCGCAACCAACCCCTACGCAACTTGCAAAAATTTCCTGATCAGTCCCGCCACTTCTTCCGGCCGGTCGTGCTGCAGCCAGTGGCCGGCGCCCGCGATCCGGGCCAGTTCGGCGTGTTTGAACTGCGACATCACGCCGGCTTTCTCGGGATCGGGCAGAAAACTCTCGCCGGCGGAAACCAGCAGCGTCGGACAGGCGATGCGTGACCACAGCCCCATATTGTCTTCGAGCGACAAGCGGTAGGGCGCACGCGCCCGCAGATATGGATCGTATTTCCAGCTAAAGCTGCCGTCGTCATTGCGCTTCATGCCGTGGGTGGCGAGATGCATCGCCTGCTCGCGCGATAGCCGCGGGTTGCGGGCCCGGATCCGCTCGGCCCCGTCGACCAGCGACGGATAGCGGTGGATTTTCCGTTGCGCGAACTTGTCGAGATCGGAAGTCCATTCGGCGATCCTGATATGAGCGGGCTTGAGCCGCCGCGCCGGAAAATTGGTCACGCCGTCGAGCACGACCAGCCGCGATACTTTGTCCGGAAAAGCGCCGGCATAGGTCAGGCCTACCATGCCGCCCATGGAATGGCCGACCAGCGTGACCTTTTCGAAGTCTTCGGATTTCACCAGGCCGGTCAGATCGTAGACGTGATCGGCGAGGCTGTAGCTGGAGCCCGTCGCCCAGCCGGAATCGCCGTGGCCGCGCAGGTCGGGCGCGATGACATGAAAATCGGTGCGCAGCGCCTGCGCCAGGTGATCCCAGCTGCGGGAATGGTCGAGCCCGCCGTGAACCAGGAGCAGCGGCGGCGCCGAAGGGTTACCCCAGTCCGTGAAGTGAAGCCGAAGTCCCTGCGACTGGTAATAGCGCGACTGCGGCGCGTCCGATGCAATGTCCATGTCGCCTGCATAAAGGCTGGCGTCGCGCAGGTCCAGCGGCGGGACGCCGGCGGACTACGCTACCGCGGCTGGTTTCACCCAGCCCAATGCCGGAGCCACCACGTCAGCGATCAATTCGATCGACCGAAGAATGTGAGGATGCGGCGGGTCGATCGAATGCGCCTGGAAAACCAGATCGGTCACCCGCTCCAGCGTGCTGTCGGCGCGGAGCGAGGCGATGACGTCATCGGGTGTGCCGACATGGACGTCGAAGGCTGCGATCATGTCGGCCAATTCATCGCCCGGCGGCGCATGACCGCCGAGGATGAACGCATCGAGGGCGCGCCGCAGCCCGATGCCGGCGAGATGCAGCGCCTGCTCGCGATCGTCGGCGGCGAACACGCTGCGCGACGCCATGATCCGGGGCTCGCAGCCGGACGGCAATGCTTCGAGATAGGCATCGATGATCGGATGCTGGATCTCGGCGAGCGGGGCGTGCGGCGCTTCCCGCGGGCGCGGCTGCGTCCGTGACAACAGCAAGCCATCGCCCGCCTTGCCGGCACGCGTCCCGCCGCTCACCGAAAACGTCGCCTGCCAGATCCGGTCGCACAATTGCGGCCGCGGCGGATAGAGCGTGTCGCCGCCGGGAAGCGGCCGGCCCGCCAGCGCGTTGCGCACAATGTCGAGATTATCAGCGAAAATCCGGGCCCGCTCGGCGCTGTCGAGGCCGAAGGCTGCAAACGCCGTCGGGTTGCCGCCGGTGCCGACGCCGAGCTCAAGACGGCCGTTCGACAACAGATCGAGGACGGCAGCATCCTCCGCCACCCTGACCGGATTTTCCAGCGGCAGCGTCACGATGCCGGTGCCGAGCCGAATGCGCGAGGTTTGGGCGGCGACGAAGCCGAGAAACGCAAAAGGCGCCGGAAGGCCACCTTCGGCCTCGTGAAAATGATGCTGTGCGATCCACGCGGAATCGAGACCAGCCGTTTCCGCGTGCCTGATCTGCTCCGCGGCCAGACGGTATCGTTCCGCCGGAGGCGCTTCATCGAGAAGTCGCGTGAAAAAACCCAACCGCTTCAAATTTGCAAAACGCTGCATGAGGACCTTGTGAACCGGAACGCCCAAGTCTGCGCGGGGATGATCGGACAGTCAAATCGCGGCGATGCCGGTGGGGTGCGCTCGCACATTCCATACAACCGCGGAAATTGCCTATACTGATCCGGGCTGGCACGGCTGAGGCAGGAGCGGCAAGTGGACGGCATCGCGACGGGAACGGCGACGGCGCAGGCCTTTGAGCCGCGCTACATCAGGCTCGACCCCCATGACAATGTGGCGATCGTGGTCAACGATCTCGGGCTGCCGGCCAAAACCCGCTTTGCTTGCGGCCTCGAACTGAGAGTTTCGTGCCGCAGGGCCACAAGGTGGCGCTGTCGGATATTGCGGAAGGTGAGCCGGTCCGTCGCTACAACGAGGTGATCGGCACCGCGGCAAAGCCGATCCTGGCCGGCGAATGGGTGGACGAGGCGCGCATTCACATGCCGACGCCGCCCGAACTCGACAACCTCGAACTCGCCACCGCCGTCCCTGCCCCGCAGGCACCGCTGGAAGGCTACACGTTCGAAGGGTTTCGCAACCCTGACGGTTCGGTCGGCACCAAGAACGTGCTGGCGATCTCCACCAGCGTGCAATGCGTCGCCGGCACGCTGCAGTTTGCGATCAAGCGCATCAAGGCCGAGCTGCTGCCGAAGTACCCCAACGTCGATGACGTCGTAGGCCTCACGCATAATTACGGCTGCGGCGTCGCCATCAACGCGCCGCTGGCGATCGTGCCGATCCGCACGTTGCAGAACCTGGCGCTGAACCCGAATTTCGGCGGCGAGGTCATGGTGGTCGGCCTCGGCTGCGAGAAGCTCATCCCCGAACGGTTGCTGCCTGAAGGCGTCGACGGCAGCGTCGTGCGCATGCAGGATGAGGCGTTCGACGGATTTGGCGCCATCGTCGATGCCATCATGGCAATGGCGGATGCGCGGCTTGCCGTGCTCAACCGGCGCCGCCGCGAAACCTGCCCGGCCTCCGACCTCGTCATCGGCCTGCAATGCGGCGGCTCGGACGCATTTTCCGGCGTCACCGCCAATCCCGCGCTCGGCTTCGCCGCCGATCTGCTGGTGCGCGCGGGCGCCACCGTGATGTTTTCCGAAGTCACGGAAGTGCGCGACGCCATACATCTGTTGACCCGCCGCGCCGCCAACGAAGATGTCGGCCGCGCCCTGATCCGCGAGATGGACTGGTATGACGCCTATCTCGCCAAGGGCGACGCCGACCGCAGCGCCAACACCACGCCCGGCAACAAGAAGGGCGGGCTTGCCAATATCGTGGAGAAATCGCTGGGCTCGATCGTCAAATCCGGCACCAGCGCGATCGTCGACGTGCTGTCGCCGGGCGAGCGCGTGCGCAAGAAGGGCATGGTCGTTTGCGGCCACGCCCGCCAGCGACTTCATCTGCGGCACGTTGCAGCTCGCCTCCGGCATGACGCTGCAGGTGTTCACCACCGGACGCGGCACGCCCTATGGGCTTGCGGCCGCTCCCGTCATCAAGGTCTCGACGCGCACCGAGCTGGCGCGGCGCTGGAAGGATTTGATCGACTTCGACGCCGGCCGCATCGCCACCGGCGAGGCCACGATCGAGGAAACCGGCTGGGACCTGTTCCGCCTGATCCTCGAGGTTGCGAGCGGCCGCACCAAGGTGTGGTCCGACCGTTGGGGCATTCACAACGATTTGACCCTATTCACGCCGGGGCCGGTGACGTAGCCCTGAGGAAGCGCGCCAGCTATCGTTTTACCTGACATCGCCATGCGGTTGACTCGGGGCACGTCAGCCGGTGAAGTGGCGCATCGACGATAAGGTTTTTACGCACCCCGGTGTCGGTTCGTGCGCGATCAACTGGGGGAATGACATGAGCTTGTCCAGCATCTTTGCGCGGATCGTCGCGCTGATCGGCGGCGCTGCGCTGGTGTGGCGCCGCCTGCAGGGCGTCCCGCAGGAGGCGGCCTGGGGAAGCACGCCGGTGGTTCCGGCGGCGAAGCCGCAAGGCGCTATCCCGACACTCAAGATGCCGTCGGCCAGGGGATGGACCGACGGGCAGCTTCCGACCGCGGCGCCCGGGCTCAAGGTCAACGCGTTTGCGACCGGGCTGCAACATCCGCGCTGGATTTATGTGCTGCCCGACGGCGGCGTCCTGGTTGCCGAGTCGAACCAGATCCCCGGTCCGGTCAGGAACGTTTTCGGCTACGCGATGCAGGCAACGATGCGGCGTGCCGCAGCGCTTGGCGAAAGCGCCAATCGCATCACGCTGTTCCGCGATATCGATGGCGACGGCATCGCCGAAAAACGCGAAATCTTCATGGAGGGACTGAGCCAGCCGTTCGGCATGGCGCTGCTCGGCGACACCTTCTATGTCGGCAACACCGACGGCATCGTCGCGTTCCCCTATGCGGCGGGCGCGGACCGCATCACCGCACAGGGCAAAAAACTCGTCACCTTCAAGCCTGGCGGGCATTGGACGCGGAGCCTGCTGCCGAGCCCCGACGGCAAGAAACTCTATGCCGGCGTCGGCTCGCTGACCAACATCGCCGACTACGGCATGGAAGTGGAGCAAGGCCGGGCGGCCATTCACGAGCTCGATCTGGCGAGCGGCAACAGCCGCATCTTTGCCGGCGGCTTGCGCAACGCGGTCGGGATGGCGTGGGAGCCGCAGACCGGCGTGCTCTGGACCGTGGTCAACGAGCGCGACGGCCTCGGCGACGAGACACCGCCGGACTACCTCACTTCAGTGAGCGACGGCGGCTTCTACGGCTGGCCTTATTGCTACTGGGGGCAGACAGTGGACGATCGGGTGCCGCAGGATGCAGCCCTGGTAGCCAAGACAATCACGCCGGATTACGCGCTCGGCGGACACACCGCTTCGCTTGGGCTGTGCTGGATGCCGGCCGGCACGCTTCCGGGCTTTCCGGACGGCATGGCGATCGGCCAGCACGGCTCCTGGAATCGCAGCACGCTGAGCGGCTACAAGGTCGTGTTCGTGCCTTTCACGAATGGACGTCCGTCCGGACCGGCGCGCGATATCCTGTCGGGCTTCCTCGCACCCGACGAGCGGGAGTCCTATGGACGACCGGTCGGCGTCACGCTTGGTCCCGACGGGTCGCTGCTGGTGGCCGACGACGTCGGCGACGTGATCTGGCGCGTTACGGGGGCGTAACGGGCCTGACCTTACGGTTGCGCCTTTGGCCTCGCGTTCGACGACGGCGAGGCCGAGACTTCAAAGTCGAACCCGTCATGAAACGGCTCATTGACGAGTTGGAAGTGCCACCACTCCCTGAAATAGGAACGGAAGCCCGCCTCCCTCATGTAGGATTTCAGTGTTTGACGGTTGCGTCGTGCCGTCTCGCCGACAAAGGCATTTGAGGTAGTGGCCAACACGTCGAGACAGTCGAAGCCGGTGCCGAAGTCGATCGTTCCATCCTCGAACCGTTCTCCTTTGGGCGCGGTGCATGGCTTGAGCGGCTGCGAACGATCGGACGGCGGCGCAGATGAAACTTCGGACGGGACGATGCCGAGGTCGACCGTGCTGCCGCGCGAGTGGGCGGATCGATACGCGAGATAGCCGAGCCCGAACAGCATCGCCTTTTCGGTTCGCGGATAGAATTCGGCCTTCATTTCGGCACGGGCCGGATTTCTGGCCCACGCCACGAAATCATCGACCGCTCGCTTCGGCCGATAGCAATCCCAGACGATCAGCGAGAGCTTTTTCTCGGAGAGCCTGCGCTGCACCGCTGCAAGGGCATTCGCGGCCGATACGCTGAGAATGCACTCGGCGGCGGGGTAACCCTTTATTGGCCGGCCGACAAAGTTATGAGATCCCGCATAGCGGATGTCCTGCAGGATCGTCGGATCGACATCGCGCAAATAGACGAAGCCCCTCGGCAGGCCCAAGCCCGCAAGCGCTGGCGCAGGCAGCATCATGACGACAAGGAAAAGGCCGGCGCGGATGAACCTGTGCGCCATCAGAGTGGACCGAGCATGCCCCATCGCGGGTCACAGAATTCCTTCACCGCCGCCGCGACACCGCTGCTGATGATGTCGCGCCGTTCCGCCGAGTCCATCTTGAGCTCCTCGTCCCGGTTGATGATCGAGCCCGCTTCCAGGAGCACGGCAGCCATCCTGGTCTTTCTCAGCACGATAAGCTCATCGTAGCTGTAGACACCGGTTTCCTTGTTGAGGAGCGGGTGCCGATAGCGGCCCATGATGGCTTGCGTATATTGCTCGGCATAATGCAAGCCCTGGGCCTTCATTTCCTTTGCAATCAGTTCGGCAAACGACAGGCTGGTCTTGAAATCGGGATTGCTGCGGGAGACGAAGACGGAATAGCCGCTGAAGCGGTCGCTGAAACGGCTCTTCTTGCCCTCGAATTCCCAGTCCTCGAGAAATTTGTTGGGCACGGAATCATGGTGGATCGACAGGAAGAGGTTAGCGGGCAGATCGTTGGCCGCGGCGACCCGCCTGACCAGGCTCGCCCTTGCTTTGCCTCCCGTCACCAGCAGCTTCGTCTCGGCAAAGCCTTCGGCCTTCAGTTTTTCCTCGATCCGCTGCGCCAGGCGCCGATTGAAAACGAACTCGGCGACGTTGCGGGCGCTGATCGCGCCTTCCGATTCGGGAGTATGCCCGACGTCGATGACAATCCGGAATTTCGAGGGAATGCACGTTGTCGCGACCGGTTTCAAAACGGCAGGATGCAAGCCGGCCGGCGACAGCGCGGCAAGCTTCACATGGCGCTTCGGCGACGTGGCGGGCTTCGCCGACCTGGCATGCTTCGCCGAGACGGCCGGCTTTGGCGCGGCGGCGCGCTTTGACGATTTGCCCGGCTTCGACGATCCCTTGAACATGTCCGACAGCCAGCCGGCATGACCCGCCTCGATCGGCAGCAACAGCAATGCGGCCATCGCCGCGATGGCGATTCGGCGGCGCCGAACGCCAAGGCGCGAGCGAGCGAGTTTTCTCCCTGAAAACAGCAATCCCGGCTCCCCCGGAGTGACTTCTGTTCGCCCCCGTGACAGCATAGGACAGCATCTTCCGACTGCAATCCCCTTAACGCGCCTTGGTCTCGTTGAATCTGGCAAGCGCCTGTTCGAATTTGGGATTAAACAGCCACATCGCATCGAGGATTTGGCGGTAGGTGGCGGACGTTCTTGCCCGGTCGGCCTGTCCAAAGGCGAACATGCTGTTGTTTCGCAGGTATCGCATGATCGTCGGGTCGGAAACCCTGTAGTTGAGCAGGTCGCCTGAGGCGAGCGCGGACCGGGTCGGCGCCGGAACGATCTGGATCAGTTCAAACAGCTTCATTTGATCGATCGGATCTGGCAGGGTTTTCACGATCGCCGGTACCTGCGGGAAGAGATCCGCGTGGGCGTTCATCAGGGCGTCGCGCACCGCGGTCCAGTGGTTGTAGCGACGATCCAGCCGGCCGGCCCGCGCCTCTTCCCTGTCGTCGCGAAGGATCAGTGCGGAATCGAAGGCGGCTACCTTGTTCCTGATCGGCGGCCCACTTTTTTCGGCCATTTTGATCCTCGGATATGCCGGTCTGAAAGCTTCCCTTGTACTTGTTCGAGCGTGCGTTCCCGATGTTCTGATTGCCGTTGGTTTCGGCAAAGAACAGCCCGAGGCTGATGCGGCCTGCCGCGTCGGCATCCGCACGCATCGAGACCTTTTGCCCGCGCAATGGCAATTCCGAGATCGACGACGTCCTTGAATGGCGTGTCGGATTTTTGCGCGTCGGCCGGCGGCGCCTGCATGAGCGCGAACAGTCTCACATACTCATCGAGCAGCGGCTCATTGTCGGCGTCAAAATACGCCGGCGGGATGCCGAATTTATTGGGCCTTCCGATTTTGGAGGGGAGCGCGTCGGTGAGGTCCTTGGCCGCGCCCAGCATGTTGTTGCGCGCAAGGTAGAGCGCCTGTCCCGGCAGGTTCGGCAGCGGTTGCCTGGAATCGATCTGCGCGCGCCGCTGGCTCAGGACCAGTTCGAAGTTCTTTACCGCCTTGGTGTAGATATCCAGCGCGTCGGATTGCTTTTTGGTCAGCGTTGCGGGCTGCGCGATTGCGGGGGAGATCAAGTCGGGATTGCCGATGGCACCCCAGATAAGAAGCCCAAGAACAAGAGCGGCCTTCGCAGCAGTATGACGTCCTGTCCCCATGGCAGTGTTGTCGGCCATCCCGCATTCGATTGCAAACGAAAGGGGAGGCGCCGGGCGCCTCCCCTTCTATCAAGCCAACCGTGCGAGCACGGTCGATTGCTGCGGCACGCTTCTATTTCTGAATGCAGGTATCCGCGGTCTCCCTGGTGCATTCGTCGAGGCCGGTGAATACCGGATCGTCGACCTTCTTGCCCTCGATCAGATCGATCATGACCGACGGCGCCTTGTAGCCCATCTCGAACGGCCGCTGACCGACCAGCGCTTCGACGCGACCTTCCTTGGCGATCGCGACTTCGTCGCCGATGGTGTCGGCGGCGACGATCACCAGCTGCTTGCTGGCGATCTGCGCCTTGTACTGATCGGTGAGCTGGCGATAGGGCTGCGGTGCGCCGAACAGCGGCCAGCCGCCCTCGATCACGAACGCATCGAGTTTCGGGTTGGCGGTCAGGATGTCCGACATCGCCTGGACGCCCTTCGGCCCGTCGTCATTGGTGAAGACCGGGCAGCCTGCGATCTCGGTCCAGCCGCCTTCGCCCTTCAGCCTGTCGAGGCCCTTCTTGCCGGACAGGGCGTCGCGGGTACCGGAGGCGCGGCGCAGGATGTTGTCGGCCGCCGCATTGCCCTCGATCAGGCAGACCGTGCCGCCGTTCGGCTTGGCCTTTTTGAGATATTCGCCGAGCCGAAGCCCATCAGGTAGTTGTCGGTACCCAGATAGGTCTTGCGCAGCGCCGGCGTCTTCCTTCTTGAGATCGGCGTCGAGCGTCATGACCGGGATTTTGGGCTTGGCGGCCTTGATCGCGTTGGCGATCAGCGGCGCGTTCGAAGGCGAGATCGCGATCGCCACGGTGTCGGACTTGCCAAGCATGTCGCCGACGATCTGGGCTTCGCCCGCCTCGTCCGAAGTCGAGGCCGGTCCCGTGTAGAAGCAGTGATAGGGCGAACTGGCGTTCTCCTTGTTCCATTTCTCGCAGCCCTGATGGATTGCCTCGAAGAACGGATTGTCGAGACCCTTGACGACGATGACGAGCTGCTTCTTCTGAGCCATGGCCGACCCGGCCGACAGGCTCATCGCCGCAGCGACCAGTGCCAAAACTGCCTTGTTCATTAGTGCCTCCCAACGTTTTGCAACGGACGTTCATTCGCCCGTTTGCCGAAGTCCGTCTGATTCAAAACTTCACGAGGGCAAGGAAACTGCTTGATGTGAGGGGGTGGCTATCAGGTCCCTAGCATCCGCACTATTTCGAGCTTGTCCTCGAATGTGATCCGCAGTGACGACAGAGTCCGATTACGATAGCCACAATCTGCGATTGATGAGGATAATTCGGGCGTCCGATGAGTCAACGGATATGTGTGAGGAAATATGACGCAGCCTGTTTGGTGCGTTGCACCACCTGTAGAAGATTTTTTTGAGGGGTTTGTGATCTGAGCACCTCATTTTCCACCGGGATCATTGACGGACTACAGGCCCTGTAATTCAATGCTCCACGTCTTTTCAAGAATAAAGCGCATCCCAGCATGGGTCCGCGCAAGGTGAATACCGGAATGGCCCTTCTCGAACTGATAAATGTTTCGAAGCATTTCGGCGCAATTCATGCCCTCAACGACGTTTCGCTGTCGCTCGAGCCCGGCCAGGTCGTCGGCCTGATGGGCGACAACGGCGCCGGCAAGTCCACCCTGGTCAAGATCATCGCCGGAAATTTCCGCCCCTCCGACGGAACGATGCGGATGGAGGACCAGGAACTGTCGATGCACCGGCCGATCGAAGCCCGCCGGCACGGCATCGAGATCGTGCACCAGGACCTCGCGCTCTGCGACAATCTCACCGCGGCCGCCAACGTGTTCCTCGGCCGCGAAATCCGCAAGGGCGTCGGCCCGTTCAAGATCCTCGACTATGCCGCGATGTACCGCCGCGCCGGGCAGATCTTCGCCGAGCTGCGATCCGAGACGCGGCCGCGCGACCTGGTCAGGCAGATGTCCGGCGGTCAGCGCCAGGCGGTCGCCATCGCCCGAACCCGGATCGCCGACGCCAAGATCGTGCTGATGGACGAGCCGACCGCGGCCATCTCGGTGCGGCAGGTCGCCGAGGTCCTGAACCTGATCCGCCAGCTGCGCGATCGCGGCATCGCGATCGTGTTCATCAGCCACCGCATGCCCGACGTGTTCAGCATCGCCGATCGCGTCGTGGTGCTGCGCCGCGGCCGCAAGGTGGCCGACAAGGACGTCGCCGCCAGCTCGCCGGAGGAAGTCACGGGGCTGATCACCGGAGCGATCGAACACGCGTTGTGAAGGCTCTCGAGCCTGGCTTGAAACCGAAAGTTTCATTGATGGACATTCAGTTCGACGACAACATCAAGCGCGCAAGATTTCCGCTGCTGACCTGGCTGACCTCGCGGCAGGCGTTCTGGGTGCTCGGTCGCGGTCATCCTGGCCTGCATCTTCCTGTCGTTCGCCACCAATTCGTTCGCGACCTCGAACAATCTCTTCAACGTCACCCGCAACTTCACCTTCGTCGCGATCATTGCGCTCGGGCATGACGATCGTGATCATCACCGGCGGCATCGATCTGTCGGTCGGTTCGGTGCTGTGCCTGTGCAGCATGATCCTCGCGGTCGTCATGCATGCCGGCTACAGCATCGAGGTCGGCATCGCCGCCTCGCTCGGAACGGCGCTGCTGATCGGCGCCATCAACGGCGTGCTGATCGCCTATCTCGGTATCCCGCCATTTGTCGTCACGCTCGGCATGCTGTCGATCGCGCGCAGCCTCGCGATGGTCGCCTCCAACAACACCGTGGTGTTCCAGTTCGGCCCGGATCACGACAAGCTGCTGTTTCTCGGCGGCGGCGCGCTGCTGTTCGGGATCGCCAATCCCGTGATCTACATGCTGGTGCTGACGCTGCTGACCGGCTTCGTGCTGCACTTCACCCGATTCGGCCGCTATGTCTTCGCGATCGGCGGCAACGAGCATGCCGCGATCGTGACCGGCGTGCCGGTGCGGCGCACCAAGGTCGCGGTCTACATGATCTCCGCGCTCTCGGCCGGCATTGCCGGCGTGATCGAAACCGGCTGGCTCGGCGCCGTCACCACCAATCTCGGCTCCGGCATGGAACTGCAGGTGATCGCCGCGGCCGTGATCGGCGGCGCCAACCTCGCCGGCGGCATCGGCACCGCCTTCGGCGCGCTGATCGGCTCGGCGCTGATCGAGGTGATCCGCAACAGCCTCGGCCTGCTCGGCATCAGCGCGTTCTGGCAGGGCACCTTCATCGGCTCGTTCATCATCATTGCGGTTACTTTCGACCGGATCCGGAACTTGCGGTCGCCGGAGTGAGCGCGGCTCCCCTCCTCTACTCGATCAACGACGGACAAGAAGAAAATGACAGGCAAGCGCGTGGTATTCACCGGAGGAACCGGCAAGGCGGGCCGGCATGTCCTGCCGCATCTGAAGAGCAAGGGCTACGACCTGCTCAATGTCGACCTCAAGCCGTTCGATCATCCCGGCATCAATACGCTGATCGCCGATCTGACGGACAGCGGCCAGGCCTTCAACGCCCTGACCACGCATTTCGGCTTCGACGGTTTCCGAGCCGGCAAGACCGCCCGTGGCGCCTGACGCGGTGGTGCATTTCGCCGCCATTCCGCGTGTGCTGATCGAGCCGGACAACGAGACGTTCCGCGTCAACACGATCAGCACCTATAATGTGATCGAAGCCGCGGCAAAACTCGGCGTCCGCAAGATCGTGATCGCCTCCAGCGAGACCACCTATGGCGTCTGCTTTGCCGAAGGCGACAAGGACTTCCACAGTTTCCCGCTCGAGGAGGACTACGACACCGATCCGATGGACTCCTACGGACTTTCCAAGGTCGTGAACGAAAAGACCGCGCGCGCCTTTGCCATGCGCTACGGCATCGACATCTACGCGCTGCGGATCGGCAACGTCATCGAGCCGCATGAATACGACCGGTTTCCGGGCTTCCTGGCCGACCCGCCGTCGCGAAAGCGCAATGCCTGGAGCTATATCGACGCCCGCGACCTCGGCGAGATCGTGCATCTGGCGATCCAGAAGGACGGGCTCGGCTTTCAGGTCTTCAACGCCGTCAACGACACCGTCACCGCCAATATGCCGACCCGCGACCTGCTGGGCCGCTACTGTCCCGGCGTCCCGATCAGGCGCGAACTCGGCGAACACGAGGCGCCGCTGTCGAACCGGAAGGCGCGCGAGGTGCTGGGATTCAAGGAAGCGCACAACTGGCGCAAATACGTCAAGAGCGGATAGCGGCTCGCGATATTGCATCGCCGCGCCGTCTTCGGTGCGCAAATGGTTGCCCTTTGGTCCCGGCGGGAGGATGCTGTCGGCCGCAGGCACCATGGAGGACGGCATGAGCAAGCCAGGTCTCGACAATCGCCACCGCAACCATGACGGCGAAATCAGCCACAAGCACGGCAACACCCTGGTCGGCACGTTGCGCAAGATCTACGGAATGGGTTTTGCCGCCGGTTATCCCGCAACCGAGAAGCTGAGCGACGTCTTGCAGCAGCTGAACGAGACGTCGCTGAGCCAGCTCCGCCGGGATCATGCGACCGGTCACCTCGAGCACAAGATCACGAATGCCTTGAAGTAGGGATCCGCATGGCAAAGATCCTGCTCTCGATGCCGGACTTGCAGGCGCGGGCGTTGGCGGAAATCCGGAGCCAACCCGGCTGCTCGGACGTTCGCAGGATCGCGATCAATCGCGTCACCGGTGAGCGGATTGAAAATAATTGGTCGATGTGCATGTTGTCCGCGGGCGATGCCGATGCCAACACGGCGGCACGCGCGGCGCTCAATGTCCAGACGACCTTGCGCCACGACTACAATCTAGCGACGGATCAGGAGATAACGTGACAGATCGGACAGTGGGCATCATTGGCCTCGGTATCATGGGTGGCGCCATCGCCCGCAACCTCGTCGAGCGCGGCTGGGAGGTCGTCGGTTTCGACACCGACCCGGCGCGGAGGAGCGAGCTTGCGCTTGCCGGCGTGACCATCGTCGACGGCGCAAGCGCCGTCGCGTCCCGCGCACCGATGATCATGACCAGCCTGCCCAATTCAGACGCCGCCAATGCCGTCGCGACACAAATCGCCGGGTGTGGCCAACCCGCCGCGCATCGTCATCGAGCTCAGCACGTTCACGATCGCCGACAAACTGCGCTTCAAGGCCATTCTCGAGCCTGCAGGTCATATTGCGCTCGACTGCCCGCTCAGCGGAACCGGCGCCCAGGCCGTGGTTCGCGACCTCGTCGTCTACGCGAGCGGCGACAGCGCCGCGATCGCGCGGTGCGCTGGCCTGTTTGCGGACTTTGCCAAGCAAAGTGCCGATCTCGGCGACTACGGCAATGGCAGCCGGATGAAATTCGTCGCCAACCATCTGGTCGCCATCCACAACGTGGCCTCGGCGGAAGCGATGCTGCTGGCCGAACGGGCTGGCCTCGATTTGAAACAGGTGATCGAGATGGTCGCTCCCGGCGCGGGCGGTTCGCGGATGTTCCAGATGCGGGCGCCGATGATGGCCAACCGCAGCTATGAACCGGCGACGATGCGGATCTCGACCTGGAAAAAGGACATGGCGATCATCGCCGAGTTCGCCAGCGAGCTCGGCTGCGAAACGCCGCTCTTCACGACGACGCAACCGGTCTACACCGAGGCGATGGCGATGGGATTGGGCAATCAGGATACCGCCGCCGTGTTCGAGGTGTTGAAGGCGAAAGCCACCTGACGGTCATACCCGTCCGGCCGCATCGTCACTGCGAAAGGCTCCAGCGTAGGGGTGACGTTTTCCGAATCGTCAAACAGCGAGGCACGCCATGGTAAAGCCGTTTCCGTCGAAGACCCATATCGGCAACCACATGCTGCATCCGGAAACGCTGATGCTGAACTACGGCTACGATCCGCAACTGTCGGAAGGCGCCGTCAAGCCGCCGGTGTTCCTGACCTCGACCTTCGTGTTCAGGACTGCCGAGGACGGACAGGATTTCTTCGATTACGTCTCGGGCCGGCGCGAGCCGCCGGAGGGGATGGGCGCGGGCCTGGTCTATTCGCGGTTCAATCATCCCAACAGCGAGATCGTCGAGGACAGGCTCGCCGTCTACGAGCGCACCGACAAATGCGCGCTGTTCTCGTCCGGCATGGCGGCGATTTCGACTTCGATCCTCGCCTTCGTCCGCCCCGGCGACGTCATCCTGCACTCGCAGCCGCTCTATGGCGGGACCGAAACCCTGTTCACGAAGACGCTTGCGGGCCTTTCGATCGGCGCGGTCGGTTTTGCCGACGGCATCGACGAAGCCGCGGTCAGGCTTTCGGCGGAGGACGCCATGCGCAAGGGCCGGGTTGCGATGATCTTCATCGAAACCCCGGCAAATCCCACCAACGGCCTGGTCGATATCGCGATGGTCCGCCGCATCGCCGACATGATCGGCAAGGCGCAGGGGCACAGGCCGGTCATCGCCTGCGACAATACGCTGCTCGGGCCGGTGTTTCAGCGGCCGATCGAACATGGTGCGGATTTGTCGCTGTATTCGCTGACCAAATATATCGGCGGGCATTCCGACCTGATTGCAGGTGCAGCCCTCGGCTCAAAGGCGCTGATGAAGGACGTCAAGGCGCTGCGTGGCGCCATCGGCACCCAACTGGATCCGCATTCCTGCTGGATGCTTTCCCGGTCGCTGGAAACACTGAGCATCCGCATGGAAAAAGCCGACCAGAACGCGCGGCTGGTGGCGGATTATTTGCGCGAGCACGCCAAGGTGGCGAAGGTTCATTACCTGGCGCACCACGACGAGGCGTCGGCGGCCGGCCGCCTGTTCGCGCGGCAATGCACCGGCGCAGGCTCCACGTTCTCGTTCGACATTGTCGGCGGCCAGGCCGCCGCCTTCAAATTTCTCAACGCGCTGCAGATCTTCAAGCTGGCGGTCAGTCTCGGCGGCACCGAGTCGCTGGCCAGCCTTCCCGCGAGCATGACCCACTCCGGCGTTCCCTCCGATATCCGCCAGAAAATAGGCGTCCTCGATTCGACGATCCGGCTGTCGATCGGCATCGAGCATCCGTCCGACCTGATTGCCGACATCGCGCAAGCCTTGAACGAGGCGTAGTCACTTCTTGCGCGGTGCGCGCTTCAACGCGGTGCTCGTCCCCGGCTTGAGAGATAGACGCGCGCCGCGTTGCCGCCGAAGATGGCGGCCTTTTCGTCAGGCGACAGATCGGCCAGCAGAGCTTCGCGCGGCGGCGAACCATTTTTCATAACCTCCCGCCAGATTGACGACGGGCCAGTCGCTTCCCCACAGCAGGCGTTGCGGCCCGAAGCACTTGACGACGTGATCCACCGCCCGGCGCAGATCCGCGACCCGCCAGTCCGGCGCGGCCTCCGTCACCAGTCCCGACAGTTTGCAGACGATGTTCGGGCGTTCCGCAAGCAGGGCGACATCGCGTTGCCAAACCGCGAGCTCGCCGGTCGCAAGTTCCGGCTTGGCGCAATGGTCGAGCACGAAGGCGAGGTGAGGATGGCGATCGATCACGCGCAAAAGTCGCGGCAAATGGCGCGGCAGCACCAGCGCATCGAACACCAGGCCGACCCCGCTCCATCGCCGCCAGCAGCGGCGTCAAGGTCGGCCCCAACAGCCAATCGTCATCGGCGATGTCCTGAACCATCGGCCGCAGTCCGACCAGCAGGTTTCGTGCCGCCAGCGCCTCGATGCGCGCTTCGCCGTCGGACGCGTCGAAATCCGTCCAGCCGACCACGCCGCGCACCAGTTCGGCGCTGTCGGCGATATCGAGCAGAAACATCGTCTCGGCCTCGGTCGGCGCGGCCTGCACCAGGATCGTTCCCTCGATCCCGGCTGCCGAGAGATGCGGCGTCAGATCCGAAAGCCGGAAGTCGCGATAGATCGGCGCGAGTTCAGGCGTCAGCCAGCCATAATCGCCGCGCGCAAGCGTCCAGAGATGATGATGCGCATCGATCCGCATCAGCCGGCCGCCGACGACGGCACCGGCGCATCCTGATCCAGCAGATGCTGCGCCTTCAGATCGGCCCACAGCGCGGACGGCACCTGGCTGGAAAGGGCGGCGACGTTGCGCTCGACCTCCTGCGGCGTTTGCGCCCCGAGCACGAGGCTGACCACCGCCGGATGGCCGAGCGCGAAATGCAGCGCCGCGGTCGGCAAGGCAACGCCATGGGCATCGCAGACGCGCTGGATATCGGCGACCCGCGCCAGGATGTGCGGTGGCGCGTCCCGATAATTGTATTTCGCGCCGGCAACGGCGCCGGTTGCGAGAATTCCCGAATTGAACACCCCGCCGAGCAGCACGCCGATCCCCTGCCGCTCGGCCAGCGGCAGGAACTGCGCCAGCGCCGGCTGCTCCAGCAGCGAATAACGCCCGGCGAGCAGCATGGTGTCGAACGAGCCGGCCTGCGCGAAGCGCACGCACATCTCGGCCTCGTTGACGCCGATCCCGATACCCGCGACCACGCGCTGCGCGCGCAGCCGGTCGAGCGCCACATAGGCGCCCGCCATCGCTTCGCGAAAGCGATCCTCGATCGCGTCCGCGCCGTGGGTCCAGACATCGACGTCGTGGATCAGGATCAGATCCAGTCGGTCGGTACCGAGCCGCAACAGCGACTGCTCCACCGAACGCATGGTGCCGTCGTAGGAATAGTCGACCACGGCGCGATGTGGTTGCCCGCCGGCAAAACCGGCGCCGTCACCCGGCAAATGAAACGGGTCCATCCAGCGGCCGACCTTGGTGCAGACCACAATGTCATCGCGCGGTACACGCCGGAGCGCCGTCCCGCAGCGATGCTCGGCGAGACCGCGGCCATAGAGCGGAGAGGTGTCGAGGAGGTTGATGCCGAGCTCGAAGGCCCGCTCTGCCGCGGCGATTGCAGTTGCGTCGTCGAGCCGTGCAAAGAGATCGCCAAGCGGAGCCGTGCCGAAGCCGATAACCGAAACCTCAAGCCCGGTCCGGCCAAGCATGCGGCGCGGCAGGCCTCCGGTCCGTTCCCCGGTCGCGCCGGTGCGTGCTTTGTTGGGTTCGCCTGCCAAGAGACTATTTCCGCAATTGCCTGAACATCATGCCGTCAGCCGATCTGGTTCAACCCATGCACAAATCATACGCGTCGATCGTTGCCCTGGCGCGCGCAGCGACTTCGGCCACCGTCATGCCCGGCTTGTAAAGGCTGGTACCGAGGCCGAACGCGTGGATTCCAGCCTTGGTGAATTCCGCGAAATTCTTGTCGGAGATACCTCCCACGGCGGAGATCATCAGACCCGCAGGGAGAACAGCGCGAATAGCCGAGATACCCGATGCTCCCAGCACACTCGCCGGAAAGAATTTGAGACCGGACGCGCCCGCCTTGGCCGCCAGCAGCGCCTCCGTTGCCGTGAAGACGCCGGGCAGCGTGACCATGCCGCGCTCGCCGGCTCTGCCGATGACCTCGGGGTCGACATTCGGGCTCACCATCAGCCGGCCGCCGGCGTCATGCAGCCGCTCCACATCCTGTGTCGTCAAGACGGTGCCCGCGCCGACCAGGATTCCGCGCGGCGCCTTTTTGACCGCGATCTCGATCGAACGGAACGGATCCGGTGAATTGAGCGGGATCTCGATCGCCGTCAAACCATGGTCGATCAGGACGCTCACCACGCCCGCAGCTTCCTCGGGCGTCACGCCGCGCAGGATCGCGATCAACTGGCGCTTCATCGCCGGGAAAGGGACAGGGTTCATTTGTGATCCTCTTGCAATTTCCAGATCGTCGCGGCGGCCATGGAAAGGCCGCGACGGACCGCCTCTTCGGCATCGATGGAGCGGACTGGAACAGACAGCGTGTCAAAAGCCAACCGGTACAGTTGCTGAAGTCTGCCCGACGCGATCAACGTGATGCCGCCCTCCGCTTGATCCTTGACGAGCCCCGCCGCCATTTCCAGTCCGATCAGGGTTCCCGATATTCGCTCGCGCGCAGCGGCAGCGCTGCCGCCGTAGAGCAACTGGCCCGATCGTACCCGGAACAGCAGATTGGCCGCGAGCTCCGGCGCATCGAAGGCCGCGACCACCGCCGATCTGAATGCGTCGATATCATCGGCCTCCTCCGCATTGGCCACCGCGTGCGACAATATCGTTTCCCGCGAGATGGCGCTGAAGAGTTCTCCGGTCATGAACGTGGCGAAACGTTCGACCGTCCCGCCTTTCACCTTGGCCCATTTCGAATGGGTACCCGGGATGCAGACGACCGCATCACCCTGCGCGTCCAGGCCGAGCGCGCCCAGCAACTGGGTTTCCTCGCCCCGCATCACATCCGGCGCATTGGGATTGCGCTGCGCTATCCCCGGAAGGATCCGGACGTCACGCGACAATCCGGGAACCGCGACCGCCCGCGCCAGGATGGATGCAAGCTGCGCCGGGGTGTCGACATATCCGGCCTCCACCCATCCCTGACGAGCACCCGCCATGCCGCAAATCACGACAGGCAGGTCATTGCCGGCGCCGACCGCGTCCAGATGCGACTGCAGCACGGCCGCAAAGCCCAGCTTGCTCGCCACCATCATACCTTCCGGGCTGCGGCGTTCCTCCAGGACGGCGCCGGTCCGGCCGACGAGCCAAAGCCGGAAGCTGCTGGTGCCCCAATCAACCGCGACGTATCCAGCCTTGCTCATTTCAAGCCTTGCCCATTTTCACATCCGTCCTGACTTCCGGTATCCGCGCCCCAGCCCGGGCAACCCGGCCATTTTACATAGCACTTTCCGATCAACCATTGGTCCCGCTACACTCCGGCCCAAGGCTCCCGCCCCTCCTTCCGGAACAGAAGGTTACGGGAGGACGTTGAGGACCTGGGAGGACAAAATGGCCACCATCGTCAACGAGCCGCTTTCCCGCCACGCCCTCGCCTTCGTGCTTGCGGGCGGACGCGGAAGCCGGCTGCTGGAGCTGACCGACAGGCGCGCCAAGCCGGCGGTCTATTTCGGCGGGAAATCCCGCATCATCGACTTTGCCCTCTCCAACGCGGTGAATTCCGGAATCCGCCGGATCGCGGTGGCTACCCAATACAAGGCCCATAGCCTGATACGCCACCTGCAAATGGGCTGGAACTTCTTTCGCCCCGAACGGAACGAAAGTTTCGATATCCTCCCCGCCAGCCAGCGCGTCTCGGAGACGAACTGGTATCTCGGCACGGCGGATGCCGTGTACCAGAACATCGACATCATCGAGTCGCATGACGCCAAATTCATCGTGCTGCTGGCTGGCGACCACATCTACAAGATGGATTACGAACGCATGCTCAAGCAGCATGTCGAGCAACGCGCCGACGTCACCATCGGCTGCATCGAGATGCCGCGCGCGGAATCGAGCGCTTTCGGGATCATGCACATCGACGACAAGGGCATCGTGCAATCCTTCCTCGAGAAGCCCGCCGATCCGCCGCCGATGCCCGGCAAGCCCGACAAATCGCTGGCCAGCATGGGCATCTATGTCTTCGATTCGAAATTCCTGTTCGACGAATTGCGGCGTGACGCCAACGACCCGAATTCAAGTCACGATTTCGGCAAGGACGTCATTCCCTACATCGTGAAGAACGGCAAGGCGGTGGCGCACCAATTCTCGGATTCCTGCGTCAGGTCCGGCGATGACCCGCGCAGCTATTGGCGGGACGCCGGAACCGTGGACGCCTACTGGGCCGCCAACATCGATCTCACCGACGTACTGCCGGAGCTCGATATCTACGACCGCGCATGGCCGATCTGGACCCATGCCGAGATCACGCCGCCTGCCAAATTCGTTCACGACGAAGAGGACCGGCGCGGACAGGCGATAACGTCGCTGGTCTCGGGAGGATGCATCATATCCGGCGCGGCATTGCGCCGTTCGCTGCTCTTCACCGGGGTGCACGTCAATTCGTACGCCAGCATGGAAAACGCGGTCGTGCTGCCGTACGTGAGTGTGGGCCGGCGGGCGCGGTTGAAGAATGTCGTCATCGATCGCGGCGTTCGAATTCCGGAAGGCCTGGTGGTCGGCGAAGATCCCGAATTCGATGCGAAACGGTTTCGAACCACCGCTCAGGGCATCACCCTGATCACCCAGCCGATGATCGACGGGCTCGATGCATGACGCCGCTTCGCGTCCTTGCGGTCGCCTCCGAAATCTATCCGATCGTCAAGACCGGCGGCCTTGCCGATGTCGCCGGCGCGCTTCCCGCCGCTTTGCGCGCGCACGGCATCGAGACGCGGACCCTGGTGCCGGGATATCCCGATGTCATCAAGGCGCTTCCGGCGGCGGAAGAATTGCTTCGACTGCCGGATTTTCCTGACGGACCGGTCCGCGTGCTCGGTGGCGCGCACGGGGATCTCGACCTGCTGGTGCTCGACGCGCCGCATCTGTTTACGCGGCCCGGCAATCCCTACGTCACCCCGGACGGCAAGGATTGGCCGGACAATGGCCTGCGCTTCGCCGCGCTTTCGCGGATGGCGGCCGAAATCGGCCGGGGCGCCGTCCCGTCATTCGTGCCTGATGTCGTCCACGCCCATGATTGGCAGGCAGGGCTGGCGCCCGCCTATTTGCACTATGCCGACGGGCCCCGGCCCGCCACGGTGATGACCGTTCACAATCTGGCCTACCAGGGACAATTTCCGCGCGAGATGCTCGATGCGTTCGGCTTGCCGCCTCAATCCTACACGATTCACGGCGTCGAATATTACGGCACCATCAGCTTCCTGAAAGCGGGCCTGCAGTTTGCGGATCGCATCACGACGGTGTCCCCGACCTATGCACGCGAAATCGAGAGCGATGAGGGCGGCATGGGACTCGGTGGATTGCTGCGCGAACGATCGCGGGATTTGAGCGGAATCCTCAACGGCATCGATATTTCGGTCTGGAACCCTGAGACGGACCCGCACATCGCCACCCGTTTCAGCGCGCAGGCGCTGGAGCTACGCCCCGCGAACAAACTGGCCCTGCAGCGCCGGCTTGGCCTTGACCCATCGCCGAACGCGCTGCTGCTCGGTGTGGTCAGCCGGCTGTCCTGGCAGAAGGGGCTGGATCTGCTGCTCGAGAACGTCCCGACGATCCTTGCGCGAAGGGATGCAACTGGTGTTGCTCGGCAGTGGGGACGCAGATCTCCAGGACCGTTATCAGGCCGCCGCCAAAGCCGATGCGAGCCGGATCGCGGTTGTGATCGGCTACGATGAAGCCCTCGCCCATCTCATCCAGGCCGGTGCAGACGCCCTCGTGGTGCCGTCGCGTTTCGAGCCGTGCGGCCTGACCCAGCTTTGCGCCTTGCGATATGGCGCGATCCCGATCGTGTCGCGGGTCGGCGGGCTTGCGGACACGGTCATCGACATCGAAGAAGCCGGCACGCGGGTGGTGCGGCAACCGGCTTCAAATTTGGCCCGGTGACAGTCGAGGGTCTTGCCGGCGCGCTCCGCCGGGCCAATGGCGCGTTCCACGATCCGCTCGCCTGGCAAGGTTTGCAGCGTAACGGCATGTCGACGGACGTCTCCTGGCGCGACCGGGCCAGCCGCTATGCCACACTGTACCGTGACGCCGTCGCGGGCCGCCGGGAACGGTGACCGCGCCGGCTTGGCAGGTTTCGAGCCTGCGACCGTCCCAAACGTCATGCCCGTTCGGAGATCCGGCAAGATCAACGAATTTTGATGGCTTCGACCGCTGAGATCGCGAAACGGTTACCTCTGGTTTGCCGCCGCCAGCGACGGCCGGCGGGCAGGAACCCGGCGCACCATGGCGCTCGTAAAAAATCAAACGCTTCTCAAGGAAAAATCGAGGTGACGGCAAATCAAACGGCGCGCATTCGCCGCATATTTTGGCTGATCTGTGCAAAGCACAGCCCCGAACGCGAGGCATTTCAGCGTCCCAACCGCAAGGCCACGAATTTGCGCGCTCATATCAAATTTTACTTGTTCCTTTTCGTCACGTTCCTGCTGGCTTGCTCGCCCGCGTCGGCCGACAAGCGCGTGGCGCTCGTGGTGGGCAATTCCATCTACAAGAATGCCCCCTTGCTCCCGAACCCGGCAAATGACGCCGCCGCCATAGCCGCCACCCTGAAGGGCGCCGGATTCGATACCGTCGACGTCAAATCCAACCTTCCATCCGCGGAAATGCGCCGCGCGCTGCGCGATTTCGCCGATCAGGCACGCGACGCCGACATCGCCGTCGTCTACTACGCCGGTCACGGCATCGAGATAAACGGGACGAATTACCTGATCCCGACGGATGCCGCGCTCGAGCGCGACACGGACGTCTATGACGAGGCATATTCGCTTGACCGCATCCTGCTGGCCATCGAGCCTGCGCGGCATCTGCGGCTCGTAATCGTCGATGCCTGCCGCAACAATCCGTTTTCGGACTCGATGAAACGAACGGTCACTTCGCGCTCGGTCAGCCGTGGCCTTGCCAGGGTCGAACCCGAAACGTCGAATACGCTGGTCGCGTTCGCCGCCAAGGCCGGCTTGACGGCCTTCGACGGCAACAGCAAGAACAGTCCCTATGCCGAGGCCCTGGTCAAGCATATCGCAACGCCGGGGCTGGATTTGCGCAGGGCGTTCGGATTTATCCGCGACGATGTCCTACAAGGCGACCGGCAACCGGCAGGAGCCTTTTGTCTATGGCTCGCTCGGCGGCGAAGATGTCGCGCTGGTGCCGGCGTCCAAACCGGTCGCATCGACGCCGTCCGTCACCCCCCAATCGGAAATTCGCCGTGAATACGAACTGGCGGTGCAGGTCGGCCGCAAGGACGCGTTGAATGCCTTCCTGGCGCAGCGCCCGGAAGGGTACTACGCGAGCCTGGCCAAGCTCCAGCTGGCCCAAATGGTCGCGGAGGAAGCCCGTCTGGCTGCGACCGAGAAGGCCCGCTTGGCCGAGCAGGAACGGACGCGCCTCGCCGCCGAAGGTGCACACGGCGCGGACCTGGACAAGGCGGCCGCCGACGCGAAGGTCACGGAGGAAGCGCGCATCGTGGCCGAACTGACCAAACAAACGGCGCAGCAACAAACCGCCGAGGCGGAGCGCAAGCGGATGATGGCCGACAGGCCCGCAGCCGGCCCAATTCCCGAGACCCAGATTGCCGCCATTGAAGCCGCTCCCGGCGAGACTGCAGCCAATCCTTCGGCCGCGACAGCCAAGGGAATGAGCCTCGCATCGCTTGACGCCGGGTCATCGCAAGCCGAGATTACGAAATCGGTGCAGGAGGAATTGCGCCGCGTCGGATGCCTCGCCTCGTCGGCCGGCGGGCAATGGAACGCGGAGACGCAACGTGCGCTGTCGGCGTTCAATCGCAAGGCGGGAATGAAGCTCAACGTCAAGGCCGTGAGCGCCGATACGCTCGATGCGATCAGACAAAACCAGTCGCGGGTATGCCCGCTGGCCTGCGAGCACGGCTTCAAGGCCGATGGCGACAGCTGCACCCGGATCGTCTGCGCCGAAGGTTCGTTCCTCAATGATGACAACGAATGCGAGAAGCGCCGCGGCAAGACGCCGACTGCACGACGCGACGACCGGGATCATCGCGACAACCGCCGCGAGCGCACCGATCGCCGCGAGCGTCCGGTTCGGGAACGGACCCAGGCGCTGCCGGAGGCCAGCATCGCCAGGCCGCGCGTATCGGATGGGGGATCGCCCCAGATCGTTTGCAACGCGTACGGTTGCCGGCCGGTCAGGCCCGGCTGTCGCATCGACTATCAGGGTGGCTCGCCTCGAAATGGCACCGGCGGTAACGTTGAGGTCTGCCACTGACGCGACTGCAGGCGGCGTGGCGACGGGCTACCTGATCGAATACGGCCGGGGTCTCGCCGGCCGCGCCGCCGCTGTATGCCATGAAGCCATCCCGCGCCGCAGGCGCGGTCACCACGCGACCGCTCCCTCCCGAACGTCACGCCCGTTGGAAGACGCCGGCAAGATCGGCGAATTTCGATGGCTTCAGCCACCGGGATCGCGAAGCGGTTAGCAGCGGTTTGCTGCCGCCGGCGACTGCGGGCGGGAACCGGTAGGTCGTGGCGCGGCAAAAATCAAACGCCTATCAAGGAAAAATCGAGGTGAGAAGAAGCCAAACGGCGCGCATTCGCCGCATATTCGGCCGAGATGTGCCCGGTCGGTGGCGAACGCGAGGATACGTTCTTGACAGGTGTCGATCCGGACGAATTGAGCGAACGATGAGTGGGGATGCGAGTGGACCTCAGCGGCGCGTTCGGCGTCCCAACCGCGAGGCCATGAATTGGCGCGCGCTCATCAAGTTTTTCGGTTTCTTCCTCTTCGCCACATTCATGCTGGCTTGCTCGCCTGCGTCGGCCGACAAGCGCGTGGCGCTCGTGGTGGGCAATTCCATCTACAAGCACGCCCCGCGGCTCTCGAACCCGGCCAATGACGCCGCAGCCATAGCTGCGACCCTGAAGGGCGCCGGATTTGATATCGTTGACACGAGATCTCAACCTTCCATCCGCGGAAATGCGGCGCGCGCTGCGCGATTTCGCCGATCAGGCGCGCGACGCCGACATCGCCGTCGTCTACTACGCCGGTCATGGCATCGAAATCGACGGCACGAACTACCTGATCCCGACGGATGCCACGCTCGAGCGCGATACGGATGTCTATGACGAGACGTATTCGCTTGACCGCATCCTGCTGGCCATCGAGCCTGCGCGGCGCCTGCGGCTCGTAATCGTCGATGCCTGCCGCAACAATCCGTTTTCGGACTCGATGAAACGAACGGTCGCCTCGCGCTCGATCAGCCGTGGCCTTGCCAGGGTCGAACCCGCAACGTCGAATACGCTGGTCGCGTTCGCCGCCAAGGCCGGCTTGACCGCCTTTGACGGCAACAGCCAGAACAGTCCCTATGCCACGGCCCTGGTCAAGTATATTGCGGCGCCGGGCCTGGATTTGCGCCGGGCATTCGGATTTATCCGCGACGATGTCCTGCAGGCGACCGGCAACCGGCAGGAGCCTTATGTCTATGGCTCGCTCGGCGGCGAAGATGTCGCGCTGGTGCCGGCGGCCAAGCCGGCGGCATCGACGCCGGCCGTCACCCCCCAGTCGGAAATTCGCCGTGAGTACGAGCTGGCGGTGCAGGTCGGCAACAAGGACGCACTGGATGCCTTCCTGGCGCAGCACCGGAAGGATACTACGCGAATCTGGCAAGGCTTCAGCTGGCCCAAATCGCGCGGAGGAAGCGCGCCTGGCTGCGACCGAGAAGGCCCGTCTGGCCGAACAGGAGCGGGCGCGTCTCGCCGCCGAAGGTGTGCAAGGCGCCGATCAGGAAAAGGCTGTCGCAGACGCGAAGGCTGCGGAAGAAGCGCGTCTTGCCGCCGAAAGGACCAAACTGGCGGCGCAGGAGCAGGCTGCCGAGGCCGAGCGCAAACGGATGGCAACCGACAAGCCAGGATCCGGCCCAATTCCCGAGACCCGGATTGCCGCCAACAATGCGAGCCCGCACGAGGCTGCAGCGGATCCTTCGGCCGGAGCTGTCAAGGGGATGAGCCTTGCATCGCTTGCCACCGGGCGATCGCAGGCCGAGATCGTAAAATCGGTGCAGATCGAATTGCGCCGCGTCGGCTGCCTTGCCTCGTCGGCCGCCGACGGCGAGTGGAACGCGGAGGCGCAACGTTCGCTGATGGCGTTCAATCGCAAGGCCGGCATGAACCTCGACGTCAGGGCCGTCAGCGCCGATACGCTCGACGCGATCAGGCAAAAGCTTTCGCGGGTGTGCTCGCTGGTCTGCGAACACGGCTACAAGGCTGACGGTGACAGCTGTACACGGATCGTCTGCGCCGGAGGTTCCGTTCCTCAATGACGACAACGAATGCGAGAAGCGGCGCGGCAAGACGCCGACTGCACGGCGCGACGACCGGGATCATCGCGACAGCCGCCGCGAGCGCACCGATCGCACGCCGCGCGAGCGAGCGCGGCCCGATGATGGCGCCGCGCCGGCCGACCCCCAAGGCGCAGCCATCACGTTCAGGGACGGGACAGGTCGTCTGCGGCGATACCAGCTGCCGTCCGATGAGCAGGAGCTGTCATCTCGAATACAGGGCCTTATCGGTGGGTGGTCCGCATCCGGCGGGCGGTAACGTCGAGATTTGTCGCTGACGCGGCCGCAGGCGGCGCGATGCCGAACCACCGGCGTCACGGAGACGGGCTATCTGATCGAATATTGCTTGATGGCGAACGACCAATTGCTCGGCTGCAGCTTGCCCGTGCCCGGGTCCGGTACCCGCAACCCGTTCGTCCATCCGGCGAGATAGCTGATGGTCTCCGCCTCGGTCCGCTGCTTTTGTGCATTGTCGGGCAAGTCCAGGATCTGAACCCGTCGGTCGCTGAGAATTGCGACCATCGTCGCCGTTCCGTGCGGCGGCGTCATGACGTATTCGAACCCGAGTTTCTTGGCCGTCGAATTCGGGATCAGCATCTCCTCGCCCGGCTTGATGAAATTCGTCGCCGCTTCCTGGGATTGAACGATCATTTCCGGATTGGGAAAGATCTGGGTCATGCGCCCAAAGGCGTCGATGTCGACCAGCAGCAGATAGCCCGGCTTTTTGGTCGTTACCCGAAATGAGACTTTTGTGCCGATTTCGGCGGAATCGGGACTCATCTGCAGCGACAGGTTCGCTGCGTTCGGAAGATCGGCCGGCGCGCTAACCCGATCGGACGCGTTCTGTGCGACCATCACCAGGGATGGAACAGGCGGGGTCTGGGGCGTAGCAGCACGTTCGAAGGATGGTGTCATCGGCAGCCGCAATGCCGCTCAGTGCGGCCGGAGACGATCCTGCCGCCGCGCATCCGGCCGACAGCACCAGCGCGCCGAGACAACAGCCCAGCATCGATTTGAATGATCGCATCTTCGTTCTCGCCGGAAAATCGTCAGGGTACGGTAAAGAAGCCGATCGAACCGATCCGCGCATCGGGTGGCAGGTATTGCGCGAAGTTCCTGGTAACCTGACCAGGTGCACGCCGCCCGTTCGATTGCTGGAGGACTTTCTCGAGATCGATCATGCGCTGCTGCGATGTCACGGCGACGACCTGCTCGGCGCCAAACGGTTCGCGCACACGCAGCGGAATCCGCAAGTTGGCCGTTTGGACCGACGGCGCGTCGAGGCCCTTCGGGTAAAGCATCTGGACGGTGCCATCGCCGGAAACGTTGAACAACACCACCGCTCGCCCCTGCACCTCGGACAGATCGATATCGACGGTCTGACGGTCGCGATGCAGACGATCGTCCGGCGAGACGCGCATCACCTGAGGCGACTGGGTCGACATGCTCTTGAGCGCGCGGATCGCGGCCGTCCTGTCGATGACGCTGGACAGATCCGCCAGCTCAACGCCATAGGCGATGACGTCGCCCCAGGCGATGACGTCGTGCGACGCCGGATCCCAGATCAGGTCCGGATTATCCGTCGGCTGCACCGCCTGGAACGTCGTAGTCGCGGGGCTTCAGGCCGGGGAAATAGTCCGTCTTGCCGTCGAGCGCCGCCAGCCGGATCGGCGCACTCTTCTGTTCGGCAATCCGCACATTCGCGCCCGGCGATGCGGCCGGCGCGGCGGCGCTGGTTGCAGGACTGTCGGACGCCGCCAGCTGGGGCGACGACGGCTGAGGCAGTGACGGTTGAGACGCGCCGGCTGAGACGCCTGGCCCGCGCCCTGGATCAGCGTGACGCCGCGGGTCAGCGTCGAACGCCACCGTCGGTGTCGGGCGGCAGGTTCGGCGAGGTCGTGGTGACCACGTTCTGCCGCTGATCGGAAAGCTGATACACGACTTGCCGGACATTGGCGAAGAGCTCCTTGAGCGTCACCTTGCCGTCCTGATCGGCATCGGCATTGCCCTCGATGGCCCGCGCGACGGCGTAGCTCAGCGCACCGCGCAATCCGTCGACACCCGGGACGCGTATTTCCGGCGACCTTGGTATTGCGATCGACCGCGGCAAGAAACGCGGTGCGGTCGAGATCGAGCTCCGAGCGCGGATCGTCCTGGGCTGAAACCGGCTTCAGTTCGTCGACCGTAAGGGTGTAGGTCGGGACTTGCCGGAAGCTCATTTCCGCCGCACGCGGATCGATGTCGCGCACCATACCGCCGCCGTGGCACGTATCCGCAACGAAAATGACCTTGGCGCCGCGCAACTCGAATTGCCTGATGAAGTGATTGAATTCGCTGCCGAGGATGCGTTGCTGCGAACCTGTCGGCGTGGGCTCGAAGCCGGGCAGCAGGAAGACGTCCTCCATGCCGTCGGGCTGCGAGCCCTTGATGCGCTCGGGCTCCTGCGTTCCGTGGCCGGCAATCGACAGGAAGACGATATCGTTGGTCTTGGTACGCTCGACCAGCCGCGCTGATCTCGCGCAGGACGTTCGACCGGTCGGCCTGAGCGTTGATCAGGGCCGTCACATCGCGGACGCCCATCCCCCTCAGGCTCGAATTCGATATCGCGGGCATCCGCCGTCGCGCCCTTCAGTTTCCGGACGTGCTGATAGTCGTCGATGCCGATCACCAGCGCCCGCACCTCGCCGCCGTCGGGATTGCTGAGCTGCAGCGAGCTTGCCGCCCGCGCGCCGTCGAAACGAATGCTCGATGCCGCGATCGCGGCGAGGACCAGAGTAGTCTTGCAAAAGCCTGGCATTGCCATCACCTCGTTGAACTCGATATCCTACCCGTCCGCCGGCTGCCCGCTTCACCGGAGCCGGGTTTCTTCGAACGCCCGGCCGGGGTCTCGGCTTCCTGATAGGCGCTTGCCGAGACGGTCATCTCGTCCGTCGGCCAGGCCGCGAAAACGCACCGGGACATAGCCGCGCTGCAGCAGTGAAGCCAGCGGATAGACATTGCGGCAAACGCGTCCGTTGCAGCCGCCGGTCGACGACTCCATCACTTCGGCCTTGCGATCGGGGGTAAATCGCAGGAACAGCATGACATGCGACCCCGGCTTGTTCAGGGCATCGCCGGGTTTCAGATCCCACGGGTTCTCGACCGTCTTGGCGATCGACGGAATGGCGGCAGTGGTGTAGTGCACCGAGAGTCCCCACGCCGCGCTGACGAACGCGGAACAATCCACGCCGGCGACGTCGGATCGCGGTGCGTTTCGCGTGCAGACGTTGCCGGCCTTGGTGCCGGCCTCGACGCGCTGCCGGAAGTTGGCAAGCGAACCATGACAGCCCCAGCAATAGGGCACGCCGCGGACTTCCTGATTGACCTTGCCCTGCAGGTACCAGGGGCGGCGAATCCGGCTGAAGCCGCTGCAGGCCATATCCGGATCGGCGCCGTAATTCGCCGGCGTCAGCTTCCATTGCAACCCTTCGAACGCAAACGCGGTTTCGATGGTCTGCTGGCGATTGGAGGGCCGCATCGCCGCGATGGCGTCGAAGATCTTTCTGGAATGATGTTTTTCTGGGGCGGCGGCGGACGCAGGTCGATGACCGAGGTGTTCTTGAGCGGACGGAAGCCGACCGCCACGACATCGATGCCGTCGATTCTGGTGCGCAGAAAGTAAACGTCACCATCGCCGCGACACCGTGACGAAGCGTCGCGTCACCGGCGTGTCTTCGAGAGGCAGCTCGTAGACGCCTTCGAGCGTGCCGCTCGACGCGTAGCGCGCCACGAAGGTCGAGGATTGGTGCCACGCATCCGGAACATTCTCGCCCAGGATGTAGAAGCGATCATTGTTGTCGATTTCCAGAAACTCCACCGTGCCGAGCTTGTTGGGCACGCGCAGAGCTGAGCTGGGCGATCGTCTCGTGGCTGTCCATGGTCTGGACTTCGATACGAACGCTGCTGTCGCCCTTGCTGGCAGGAATGACGTCGGCAACCACCGATCCCTTGCCGCGGGACGCGATGTATTGCCGCTCACGCTGCCGCCCTTTTGTGACCACGGCGGCACGGGTATTCTGATCGAGCAGATCAGCCGCACTTCCCGGCGGTTGCGAGCCCATCTGCGCGAACGCGGAGACGGCAATCGGGTCGTCCGACGCCCCGCGTGACGACCTCCTCGAGCTGAACGACGCTGCCGTCGACGCCGCGGGTGGATTGCTCGCTGGCGGCCTTGAGCGTACGGATCGAACCATCCCAGACCAGGATGTCGCTCTTGCGGACGATGAGATCGTTGGGCTGGACATCCGCGGGCATCTTCAGAATGCTCGGATCGCCGCCCGGCTGCTTCGGATCGAACCGGAGAATGCGGCCGTTGATCTGGTCGAGCACGAACAGATTGCCGTCCGCATCGGACGTCAGCGCCTGCGGGCCGGTCAGTTCGACGTCTTCAACGGCGGGGGCGATACCGACCGCGGTGGCGGTGTCACCGGCATTGAATTGCCGCACCAGGGTGTCGGCGGCCATGGCGGCGTGCGCGCATGAGACCGCACATCCAGCGATGATTGTACGAAGCAGCCATTTTTTGCGAAGCATGGATCCTCACATCTGCATCAATTGCGCTGTCATTGATTTTCAGCCGTCAGCCGGAAATAACGCGCCGCCGTGGAGATCGTGACATTGTTGCGCTGAGCCTCGCTGACCGCCTGCAGGAAGAACGTATCGGCGGCCATCGGCTTGGGCTGCCGCAGGGAATTGAGAACCTGCGGCGTCGCCACGGCCATCACCAGTTGCGGGCCGTTGCCGCTGCCGTTGCGCTGGATTCCGATCGAGAACGACAGCGAATCGGTACCCGGCTTCAACAGATAGGACAGGTTTCGCACCTCTCCGCTATCGGACACCAACAGCAATTCGACGACACGATTGGCGAAATTCTCGATCGTGCCGCTCAGCGTCTCGCCATTCTTGACTTCGACGGAGGCGAGGTTGATGCGCGGCGCCCGCGCCTGGTTGCTGCCGAGCTGGCTGAGGAACTTGATCGCCGGACACTGAGCCTGCGTAACCTGCCTGACGCCGATCGAGGCCTCAAAGCCCAGGTCGCGCTTGAACGCCTTGTCGAGCGCTTCGAACGGCGCCGTCGATGCTCCAAACCCCTCGATCACCGCCGCATTCGAGCTGAGCGCAACCGGAAGGATGAAGAAGCAGTCACCGCCATTGTACTGCTCGACATATCGACGAACGCGGTCGGCGCGAGCGGCCGCATCGCTGGCCGGCGGGCGGGACTGCCGCCGTCGTCGGCTGCACCGGCGCCGGCGGTGCTTTCGGCTCCGGCCGGGCCGCCTGCGGATTTCTGGCCGAACTCCGGCAGTGGCGGCGGCTTGAATGCATCCGGCGCCGACCAGACCATGCTGTAGAACGCGTAGGCGCCCGCTCCGGCCAGTACCGCCGCCACAGAAGCAGCAACGACCGGCCAGCGCGCGCGGCGATTTTGCCTCGGCCCGATGTCCCGTTCCGGCTGGAGCGCAGGCGCCTCGACGCGTGCCAGCGGATCGAAGGCGCGCGATGGTGACGATGCGACCTGCCAGTTCGCGATCTCCGCCATCGTTGCCGGCCGGTTCGCCGGATCCGGCTGCAGCATCCGCTCGAGCAGCGGACGGATCCGCATGTCGACCGCGCCGAGATCGGGCACGCGCCGGCGCTTCTCGACCAGCTGGAAACTGGCTGCCGCCCATGTCGAGTTTCTGTCCGGTCAGGGCATAGAACAGCAACAGGCCGAGACTGTAGATATCGGACTTCGCGGTGACCTCGTTGCCGTAAAGGCCGACCTGTTCCGGCGAGACGTAATTGTCCTTGCCGGCGAAGCCCGCGCCGATGATGGTCTTGTCGCCCAGCTGGGTCGAACGGGCGATGCCGAAATCGATGATCTTGGCCCGCGTCACATCGCCGAGCGGAACGATGATGTTGTCGGGCGACACGTCGCGATGAATGATGCCGCGCTCATGGGCGGCCTGCAGGCCGGAGGCGATGCGCCGCATCAGCTTGAGCAGCGCCTCGAACGTCAACGGTCCCTCCTCCAGAATATCCGATAGCGAGCGGCCATCGACGAATTCCATGGCGAGATACGGCCGTTGCAGCGCTGGCTCGACCGTGAAAACGAAGTAGCGGACGATGGCCTCGTGCAGCAGATGATGAAGCGCCGACGCCTCTCTCCGGAACAGCGCCAACGCGGCCTCGTTTTCCGCCATCTCCGGCAGCAGCATCTTGATGGCCACGGCGGTGCCGGTCTGGATTTCGTGGCATTTGTAGACCTCGCCCATGCCACCGGCGCCGATCATGCTGATCGATTTCGTAAATGCCGTTGAGGCGCGTACCGGCGCGGAACGCCGCGATAGTGACGGGCGGAATGGCTCATATGGGGTTCACGACCGCCACTCCGGAGCCAATGTGACGGGCGATTTTGTCGGCTCCGATGAACGCGGCACGCGCCGCCAACAGGCGAACGACGACACCGTCACGTTGTCGAGGCCGCCACGCTCCAGCGCCAGCTCGAGCATGACCTCACAGGCGGCCTGCGCGCTGCGGCCGGCGGCGTATTGAAGAATCTCGTCGTCACGCAGGTGCTTGGTCAGACCATCGCTGCAGATCACAAAGATATCGCCCGGACTCGGCCGGCCCGGTGACAAATTCGAGCTCGAGATCCTCGGCAACGCCAACCGCACGGGTAATCACATTGCTGGGCCACTTCTCGGCGTCTTCGCGGGACAGCGTTCCGACCGCGACCATTTCCTCGACTTCGGTGTGGTCGCGCGACAACTGCTCGATCGCACCGCTCTTGATCAGATAGATCCGGCTGTCGCCGGCCCAGACGCAGGCATAATGTTCGTCGCGGACGAGCAGAACCGCGACCGTGGTGCCGATCGTTGCGCCATTGCGCGCGCGGCTCAAATCCATGATCTGCTGGTTGGCGTGAAAGATCTGGGCCTCGCATTGTTCCAGCAGATCGAGCGCCGCCTCGGGCTTCTCGATGGCGTTGAGCGATTCCACCAGGGTCCGGCTCGCCAGATCGCCGGCCTCATGGCCACCCATGCCGTCGGCCACCGCCCACAAGCCGATGTCGGTGCGCACCAGGCATGAGTCCTCGTTGCGCTCGCGCACCTTGCCGGCGTGCGTCGCGCTGCTCGCGTCAATGCTTATCGGGACTACATCCATCAACCTGCATCAACTCACGTTACGGGTTCAAGCCTCGCCCTGCGCGAACGTCGTCTCGCATGGAGCGGCCTCCAAGATCTCGCGGTCAGCAACGTGGAATAGCGATAAGGGTCCGGCAAACCGCGGCAACTCAAAGCCAGCGGAGGAAAATCGCCGCCGCCCGCGGTCCACCAGAAGCTTGCGGCAGCATAGAGCTCGGGGCTGTTGGCACGAAGCGCCGACAGCGTCGTCGCGAAATCCGTTCCAGCCGCCACCATTCCGGCCATGTTGTCACCGAGCGACACGATGCCCGTGTCGGCAGCGGCGCGGGATCGAGTTCGCGGGACCGCAAGCCGTCCAGTGCCGCCGAGATTTCGTCGAAATTGGCGTCGCTGCGCGAGCGTCGAGAGCAGAAAGCTCTCGGCCATGGCCGAACCAGTCGTCCTGGGTATCGACGTCGGGCGGCGGAATCGGAGCGTCGGCATCCGCGATCGCATGCAGCGTGAGCGGATAGTAGCGCCCCATGCCGTCGAGCGACGGCATGATCGCGCCCAGCGACCGTGGTGCCGCAAATTTCGGCGCCAAGCCAGAACCGCCAGACCGGTGCGGTCAGAAACGCCTGTTGCCAGCGGTCGCCCAGCTGGTGACGGCTCGCCGACAGCGAGGATTGCACCCACGGCTCCCAGGCTTCGAGAAAGCTGCGCGGCGTCGCCAGCGCGATGAAGTCGCGCTTGGCACCCAGCTTTCCAAACAGACCGCAGCGCATGATCGTGTTCAAATTCCGCTGGGACAGCGGAACTCCCTGAGTGTCGACAGATTGAGCGGATTGCGGATCGACCCGGTCGAGATCTGATAATTCAGCTCCTGGCCGGCCACGATGAAGCTGGCGCTCGCGGTCTCGCCCTTTGCGCTCAGCGAGCCGGCCTCGAGCATCCGGAACAGCGACCACGGGACCGGTCCGCTCGAGTACCGACGGCGGTCCGGTTTCATTGCTGACGGAAATGGCGGTGCGCGCCGACGGACCGGGCCACTGCACCGTGGTCGGCGCAGCGCTCGACCGGCGGCGGCGGTGACGGTGCGCCGAAAGCCGATGGCGCCGCCGGGGCGCTCGGGCTTGCGATCACGGTGCCGCCGATTTCGGTCTTGATGTCGACGCCGGGGCTGGCCGCGCGCGGCGGCTTGATGGCCAGCGATACCTGCGGCATGCTGCCGCCGGTCTGGAAAAACGCGTCGCGGATGTAGGCGGCATTTTGAAACTGCTTCAGCGTCTCCGGCGACAACGACCGGCCGACCGGACTTTCCTTCCGCCAGGTCCACTCCGGCCGCGACGTATCGGCGTACGGCGCGAGGAACTGGGTGAAGAACTTGTCGATGACGCCATTCGGGCTGAACAGCTTGGCGAAATCACCGAGCGGAACTTCCTGGTTGCTGCCGCGCACGAACGGATATCGATTGGTGATCGGTCTGCTGGCAAACCGGCGTAACCTGGTCGCGCAACGATTGCAGCAATTGTCCGGCCGTCGAGGCCGCGATGCTGCCTTCGAACTCGGCAGCTGCGCCGCGCAGCATGTCGGAGAACGGTGGCGGCATGCGCGACGCATTGTTGCGCAGCGCGGCGACCTGCGTCTGCAGCGACGCCGTCGCCTGGGCGGTCATCTGCGGATTCTCGACGATCAGCGTCAGGTTCTGCGCGATGTCGTTCAGATTGGCGATGATGGAATCGATCGGCCGGCGGGTGCTGTCGCCCTCCAGCACCGCATGAAACGGCTTGAACTGCGCCTCGATCGCGGCTCCCGGTGAGCCATCCTGCGTATTGAACAGCGCCGGGCTGCGCGAGTGCGTCCGCCGGCGCGCGGCGCGGCGGCCGTCTTTGGCCGCTCCTTGGTCAGCGTGGTTTCGTCGCGGATCGATTCCAGAATCTGCGCGCAACGGCGAAGTCGGCGCCGACAGCGCGCGCAGCGCGTCGTATTTCGGCTTGTCCGCCAGCAGCTTTTTCAGCCGAAGGCTTCCCAGCGCCGTGCGCCAGGTGACGACAAAATCGTTGGAATAGATGTTCAGGAGATCACCGGCGAGGGCGTCGTATTGCTGGCCGACCGCGGTCTGCTGTCCGGCGTTGCCGAGCACCCAGCGGTCGCGCTTCATGCGTTCCGACAGCCCGCCGAGCTTGGCAATGAACATCTGCTGGAAGCCGTTATAGGTGAAGAAAGCCGGAACACGGATGCTGTCGAGCGACTGCCCCGACGCGCTCTCGAACACGACGGACACGTCCGGTCCGCCCTTGCGCGTCACGATCCAGTCGCCCGCGGCCGAAGCTGCGCGCTTCCGATTTCAGAAATTCATAGGCGCGCTGCGCCACGCTGAGGCGAGCAAGCGACTTCTGCGCCTCCTGGATCAGGCGGCCGTCGAGTTCGACCAGCGGCGGCTGCTCGGTTTCCAGATCGAACATCGCGGCGAGATGGTCCTCGAGCAGCCGGCGGCCTTCCGCGTTGGTCGCACCGGGATAGAGATTGTCGGCCCAGTCGCGCTGCATCCAGGATTTGATCAAGTCCCCGGTCCGGCGGATGCTGACCGCCGAGCATCAGATAGACCTTCAGCGCTTCATAGACGAAGGCCGGCTCGGCTGATCCTGGCATTGAGCTGCTCCTCGAGCCGGTAGAGCAGACGCGGACGGAACATGCGTTCGAGCGCCGTATGATAGGCAGCCTCCGATGCCGACAGCAGCCGCGGGTGCTGGCTGAGCCCATAGCGCTCGGACAGCGGCACCGGCGCATCGCGCGTGGCATAGCCGGCCGGCGCATTGCGCAGCCGATGCAGCAGCGGCAGGACCTTGTCGAGATCGCGATCGGCGATCAGGGTCTGCTTGATCAGCGGCGCCGCCGGCCGCCGCATAGTCATTGTCGACCTGCACGGTCTGCTCGATCAGGTCCGAGTTCTTCTTGTAGCTGGTGAGCCAGGCGACGCCCAGTCCGACCGCGACAAGGCCGATCAGCGCCAGCGCCGCGGTCTTGATGATCAATGCGCGCCGCACCGCGCCGCGGTCGGTCGAGACCCAATCGGCTTCGCCGATGATGACCTTCGTGATCAGATCGGTGAGAAAGAAGCTCTTGCCGGCGCCGTGATAGGCGCGCGGCCGACACCTCCTCCGCGCCGAAGGTCCGCGCCAGCGATCCGATCAACTGATCGATCGGCGTGCCCTGCTGGGTTCCCGAGGTGAAATAGAAGCCGCGCAGGCTGGCGTTGACGTGATAGCGGGTCGGCTCGAAGATCTGATTGAGGAAATCGTGGATCTGCGGCTTCAGCCGCGCCATTTGCGCCGCGAAGCCGAACAGCTGGACGCGATGCTGCGGCGTCGGCTCGTCCTGAAGCCGGTCGAGGGTTTCCTCGCTCAGGCGCTCCAGCAGCTGATCGAATTCGTTGGGAATGTCGCCGATCAGGTTCTTGCTCTTGTCGGCGGTCTGAAACGTCGCGCCCCAGACCTGCCGGCGGCCGGCTTCGTTGAGATAGCTGAAATATTCGGAGAAGCCCGCGACCAGATCGGCCTTGGTGAACAGCGCATAGACCGGAAAGCTGACCTTGAGCCGCTGGTGCAGTTCGAGCAGCCGCATCCGGATCGCGTCCGCATGCGCGGTCAGGTCCTGGCGGCGACATCGTCAGGACATCCTCGATGCTGATGGCGACCAGAACGCCATTGATCGGCTGTCGCGGCCGGCTTTTCTTCAGCAGATCGAGGAACGAGAACCAGCTTTCCTTGTCGCTCTTGGCATCGGAATCCTGCGTCGTATAGCGTCCCGCCGTATCGATCAGGACGGCATCTTCCGTGAACCACCAGTCGCAGTAGCGCGTGCCGCCGACACCGGCGACCGCCGCGGGCGTCGCGCCGCGCGCCAGCGGAAATTTCAGACCGGAATTGACCAGCGCCGTCGTCTTGCCCGCGCCGGGCGGGCCGATGATGACGTACCATGGCAGATCGTAGAGATAGCCGGACTTGTTGCCGCTCGCGGTCTTCAGCGTGGCGAGCGCATCCTTCATGCGCTCCTTGAGCACCGGCTCGTCATTGACCGTCTGTTCCGCGCCGCTGATGCCATCGGCAATCTGCTTCGCAGCCTTGCGACGCTGGAAGAAACTGAAGCCGGCGACGCCTGCGGCCGCCGTGACGAGAAGCAGAATGACGATGTTGCGAACGATCGGAATTTTCAAGCGGATGCCAGTCGCCGAAGGCGATCAGCGGGCCGGCGAAATAGACGACGGCCGCCAGCGAACCGAGCCCGATGCTGTACAGAATAATCCGGATGATCTGTTTGCGGAAGCATGCTGGCTTGTATCCACGATCGGCTATTCGCTGCGTTCGATAAAGATTTCGACGCGCCGGTTCCTGGCGCGCCCTTCCGGTGTCGAATTGCTGGCGATCGGCGCGTCCGGCCCCTTCCCTTCGACGTCGACGCGGCTTGGATCGGCAAGGCCCTGCTTGAGCACGGCCGCGACGGCCTTGGCGCGCTCGACCGAGAGTTCGAAATTCGACGGAAAACGCGCGGTGTGCATCGGCGTAGTTGTCGGTATGCCCGACGATCTTGATGTGCCCGGGCTCCTTGTCGAGCGTCGCGGCGACGCGGGCCGCGACCGGCTTGAAGGCGTCAAGCACGGTGGCCTGTGCGGACTCAAACAGGACGAGATCGCAGACCCGGATGACGATGAAGCTCCCGGTCTGATCCGCCGTCATGGCGCAGGCGAGCTTTTCCGCCGCCAGCGCGTTGCGGATCCGCTGCAGCTGGGTAATCCGATCGGGCGGCGGCGGCGGCGGTGGCGGCGGTGGCGGCGCGATGATACGGCGCTTCAATTCGATCGGATCGCCGGGATGCAGCGCCAGCGCCACCTCGGCGGCATTTTCCGCCTGGCCCGACAACAGCGCCCGCAGCGTGAAATAAGCTCCCGTGAGCAGCGCCGCGACGACCGCTGCGACCATCCAGACCGGTACCCGCACGCGCTGCCGACGATTGGCCAGTTCCTGGCCGTGCCAGTGCGGCGACAGATCGGCGTTGGATTTCGGGCGAACCCGGCGCAGCGATTTCGTAAAGGTTGCGCTGAATCACCTGCAGGCTGGCAAGACCGTTCGGCGCGGTACGGTGCATGCCCTGGAAACCGAGCGCCAGGCACGCATGCTGCAGTTCGAGAACCGGATAGTTGACCAGCGGATCGATCTTGAGGTGATCGAGAATCTCGAAAAACCGCACACCGCCGACCCGCTCGCCGAAAAAGCGGCTCAGCATCGAATACTGCGCCCAGACGTGACGGTCTTCGGTCGGAATATGCTGCACGATGTCGTCGGCGGTCGCGCACAGAATGTATTTCGCGGTGTTGGCCTGATGCTCGGAGATTCCCGCCGACCGGATGTCGCTCTCGAAGAACTTTACCGCGTCGGCGACCTGCTCCATCAGGCTTGCAAACGACGCGCGCATCAACGCCACCCGCAGGCGTCCGAGCAACTGCAGCAGCGGTCCGGCCGCGCGCATGATCGGATTGGCGTTGGGCGCCACCAGTTCGTCGACGCGCAGCATCGGTCCCGCCGGCTCGGCCGAGCGGCGGCGGCAGCGGCGTCGCCGGCGTCGATATCCAGTCTTCCGGCGCGAGGCTCGCGGGCGCGGGCGCATAGCCGGCCGGCTGCGGCGAATAGCGAGGACGGGCTTGTCGATGGCAGGCGTCGGCGAATACGGCGCGCGCTGGGGCATCGGACGGACGACGGATGGGAGCAGGCGCCTGCGGCAGCCGTCCACCCGGATTGGGACGTATGATCGTCCGCTCGACCCGGCCAAACGGATTTGCCGGTTTGTCCTTGTCGTTCATGGCCGGTCTTCCAGAATTGCCCAGAGATGCAGTTCGAGTTCCGGCCAGTCGCCCGAGAAATGCATCCCGATCGATGCGGCATTGCTGAACTCGGGCCACAGCGGCGACTTGCGGTCCAGATAGAAGTAGACGTGATCGGTGATGGCGCGAATGTGCGATGGTGGCGTCGGCAGATGCACCAGCGGCACGCCGGGCAGGTTGGCGTGAACGATCTCGTTCATCTTGGTGTTGGGGCCGATCTTGAAGAGGTGCGGGAAATCGTTCTGGATTTCGATCAGCGGCCGGCGCGCCGCGACCTCGAGCACCAGCGTCGCGTTGCGGAACAGCGAACGGTCGCGAATCGGCGAGACGAACGCGTTCTGCGCGCGCTCGATGATTTCCAGACGGATCGCCCGCCGCCCGAGCCGCGCGCTCAGGAAATCCTGGATGTCGCGGATCACCGGCGCAAAGACGTTTTCGAGATCGTCGTGATCGTAGGCGGGATAGTCACGCGCGCGGCGCTCGGACGTGGCGAAGGTCGCAAGCTCGCCCGCCAGCCTCAGCAATTCCTCGTACAGCCGCTCCGGATGGACGATAGCCGGAGCTGCCGGAAATGCTGGAGCACCGGAATCTGCCGGTTCAGCAGCTGCAGCACGAGATAGTCGACGCTCTGCAAGCCGCCTCCCGAGGACGGATCGACGGCGTAGCGCGCAAGTTCTTCCAGCTTGGTCTCGATCCAGCCGATGACGCGGTTGAGCCAGCCCTCGACGACCGGATGCGCCGCGCACAACAGCACCGGCGGCACGAATTTGTCGTCGAACAGGATATGTCTTGTCGCGGACCTCGAGAACGCGCGCGATGCCGAGCGCCGATGTAACCCGGCTTGCCGGTCTTGCGCAGTTCGAACGCCAGCCGCGGATAGGCGATATCGATTTCTTCCTCGATGCGAAGCGAGGAGGTGGAATCGATGAAGGTCTCGGCGCCGCGGACATAGCGGCTCGCGCTGTCGACTCGCGGCTTCGTCGACCTCCCGCGTGTTTGGCGCCGCCACCGGCATCGGTCAGCCAGACGATCTGGCCGAGGCGTCGGTCCGGAATATCGATCGCTTCCGGGATCGGACTGTCGGCCGGGATGTCGAACGGCGTTCCGTCCGGCATCACGCCGGCCGCGCGGCGAACCGCGAATTTGCTCTGCTGGGCCAGATCCTGGTCGATCTCGAGCTCGGAAAATCCCCACGGATACGGCTGACGCTGCGGACCGCGTTTCTCGAGCAGATGCTCGACGTAACGATCGTTCTGCTGCAGATGATGCGGGCGCAGAAACAGACCTTCCGACCAGAAAACCTTGCTGTACCAGGACATTTTATGTTCGTCGCAATATCATTTTGACGCTATCGCTCCTGAATGCGCGCTTCATCATTTCCTGCCGGCCGTATCGGTGCGATCATAAGCGTCGGCGAAATGCCGCATGAAAGCTTCGACCGGCGTACTGCTGTCGTCACCAAGACGCGCCATCCAGCGCATCAGAAACGCATCCCACAATTTGCTCTTGCTCGAACCGAGCCACGACGATCCGCCGCCTTCGATTTCACGCGCCATGGCTTTCGGATCGACGCTGGCAACCAGCCTGGCGACAGCCTGCTGCATCGCGACGTATGTCTTGAATTGATGCGACTTCAGATCGCCGAAGGCGCGGGTAAAGGCGCCGCGCGCGTCCAGGTAACTTCGCGTCGGTGGTCCGAACAGAAGCCGGATCGCTTCCTCCGGCGTCGGCGAAAGCTTCAGCGGATTGTTTTCGCTCAGCTGGACCGTCGTCTGATTGGCGCTGCGGGCCATCTGCTTGGCCTGGTTGCGCGCCTGCAGCAACTCCATCAGACTGTAGATCGTGATCTGCAGCAGCGCCCCCACCTCTTCTCCGAGCTCCGCCGCATCCCTGTCGGCGAAGAAGTTTTCGGGCAGTCCGAGCGATCTTGCGAGCCGCCCCGAGAACTCGCGCGCGTCGGCGTTCTTCGGCGGTGACGACGCAGGGAACGGCGCCGGCGCGCTATCGTGAACCGACGAAGCATTCCGGCTCTCAAGAGCCCGGTGCGGGTGCTCCATCATGCGTGCAGCCGGATCCACCTCTCGCTGTCGCGGAGATGGCTGATCCGGAATGGCCTGACCGGACGCGATCTGTCGCGATCCGGCCGGCCGGTTGTCGGTCCAGGCCTGCTCGTCGTCCGTCCAGATCGGCCGCCGGGGCGAAGGCGAGGCGGGCGGTGGCGCCGGCACCGGGGGAGCGGGCCGCGCACCATTTGCCCAGCCCATATCAGCCTGGTCCTGATAGTCTCCGGGAGCGCGTCGGGCGGGCCTGGCGTCCGGATCCGGAACGCTGGCCGCCCAATCCAGAAACTCCGGGTTGACGGGTCGAGCCGCTTCTCTCGGCACCTTGAGTTGTTGCCGGTCGACGGGCGGCGGCGCATCGCCCTCGCCTTTCCAGATCTCGGCATAATCGGCGCGTTTCGGTCGGCCGGCAGCGCTCTCCGCCTCGGCGCCGACGGACTGGCCTTCGACCGAATCCATGGCGACGCCGATGATGTAGTGCCCGACGATAAAGCGATCGCCGTTCCGCAGTCTGTGCGGCCCGCGCATGCGCTGATCTGCGCCGTTCAAAAAGGTTCCGTTCGTCGAGACGTCGTGCAGCCAATAGCCGCCATCCCGATAATGCACTTCGCAATGCTTGCCGGAAATCAGCCGCGCCGGATCCGGCAACGTCCAGTCGAGGTGACGATCGCGGCCGATATCGACGATACGCTTGCCGGTGACGGTAAAGGACACGGGTCCCCCGTCGGGCAAGTTGGTCTCGTTCTCGATATGGAACCGAAGCGCCATCAAGTTTTCCTGCTATCGTGGAGTGCGCGGCTCTTCGCGTACCGACGCGATGCCGTCTGCGATACACGACTTCATGATCCCGTCCGTGACGTCGCGCGCCAGATAGGCCAGACTGATAAACAAGGCGAGGCGCACGGCACGCGCGGTCTGCTCGGGCGTCGCTTCGCGATGTTCATATTCCGGCGGCATGACACTGCCTCCGGACCAACCGGCGGCGAGCGCGAGCCAGGCCGCTGCCGAGCGTTGATCGATCCGGTTGCCTAGTGTCAGTGCCCGGACTCGGCGCCATTCTTCCGGTTCTGTCGCCCATTCTTCCGCATAGGCAAGCGCCCGTTCTTCATCCGCATTGAACTGGTTCGTCATCCGACGCAGCGACCGGCAGCCCCAGACCACAGCCTCTCGCTTTGGCAGCAGATAGGCGCAAAACGAAATCGCCGGCTCCCACTTTCGCTTCTCGACCTGTTGCTGCAGGAAATCCAGCGATCCCATGCCAGGATCGGCCTCGCCCACGTCATCCGCGGCCCTGGAATAGGCCTCGAACAGATCCTTCACCGTGGCAAATCTGGGCTGCTTCATCTCATCTCACCCCACTAAGGTAGGCGTTCCGTGGGCGACCAACGGACCCTGGGCGTGAATGGCGACGATCCCCCCTTCGATCGTGATCCCGGCTGGATGGATCATGATGAAGTTCGCACCGACCTTGAGCTTGATCAGCACCTTGCCCGTCAGCGCAATCATCAACGCATCGACCGTCTGTTGCAGCGTGATCGAAATATGCTGACTTCCCAACTTGATATCGAGCTCGTCGTCGCCCATCTTGAGTGTCGTTTTCCGCGATGCGCCGCCTGCGTGATCTTCACCGATGGTGCGGGTTTCGGTATCGCGCACGACGACATCAAGATCCTTCTGGGCGTGGACATTGATCTTCTCGGAGCCTTTTTTGTCCTCGAAATTCCACTCGTTGTATTTGCCGGCGCCGTTCTTGGTGGATTCGGACTTCAGACCGCCGATGGTTTTCTTCGCGGGCAACTCGTAAGGCGGCTTGTATTCGTCGTTGTAGACGGTGCCGATCACCAGCGGACGGTCCGGATCGCCTTCGAGAAATTCGATGACGGCCTCCTGGCCGACCCGCGGGATGATCTGACCGCCCCAACCCTTGCCCGACCAGACCTGCGCAACGCGCAGGCGGCAAGAGCGCTTCTTTTTTCGATCCCAATGGAAGCGGACATAGATCTCGCCGAGCTTCTCGACGTCGATTTCCTCGGTGGAATCGTCGTCCTTTGTCACCACCTTGGCGGTCTGGATGCCGTTGATCAGCGGCTTGGGCGTAACGATCTGCGCGCGGTACGGCTGCTTGCTGGGCAGAAATTCATAACTGCCGAAATAGGTATCCTGGCGACCGCCGTCGCCGCCGGAGCGATAGGCCTCCAGCGCAAATGAATGCCTCGCCCGCACCACCAGATACTCGACATTCTGGGAATCCTGCCAGTGGCGCTCGAGCTTGGTCAGCCCGCCCGGAAACAGGTTGACGGCCTCGCCGTTGCCATAGGTCCGGTGATCGAGCGCCTGCTCGGACTCGAGACGAATCTTCGCATAACGCTCGCCGTACTTCTTCTCGATGTACCTGCCGGGATAGTCGTACATTTCCATCTGCGAGCGCGCGTAGGCTTCGGAGCCTTGCGCGTCGCTCACCAACTGCGCGTTGGGCTTCTGGTAGTTGTAGTCATTGAGCTCGATCTTGCCGGTCCTGAAGCGCCGGCCCGTAGTCCAGCTGTGAATAAGCTGCTCCTTGTGACGGTCACTGCCGGTCAGCGCGACATAGGGAATCGATGCGAGGCCATCGACGGGAGCGTGCGACGACTTCGAATCCGCCAGCACCAGCGTGTGCTTGTCGCCCTCATGCTTGAAGAAATAGTAGATGCCGTGCTGCTCCATGAGCCGGCTGACGAAATTGAGATCGGTCTCCCGATACTGGACGCAGTATTCGAGCTTCGGATTCTGCCCATCTTCCGTCAATTTGGATTCGACATCGGTGAACCCGCGGTCCTGGAACACCTCCTTGATGATGTCGGAGGCTTTCTTGTCCTGGAAGATGCGGCAGTCGGACGTCCGCGACAGCAGCCAGAGCCAGGGCCTGAGCAGGATGCGGTAACCGAAGTAGACACCTTTTGGCCCGAGCCACTGGGCTTCCACAAGGATGCCGCTGAACTGCCGCTCCTTTCCGTGCATCTTCATTTTGAGCGTGCACTGCTTGCCGATCGCTTCGTCGAAATTGATGTGATCGTTTTCGCTCAGGCATTCGATGTGAAACTCGAACAGCTCGCTCAACCCTTCGGTCGCTTCGAAGCCCGTGAAAACGAGAACATCCTTGCCGAGCGGGGTGGTGAGCTCGCAGATGCGAGTATCCTGGGTAAGCTTCCGGGCCATGTATGTGAAAAACCCCACTAAAGCAGTCAATCCATCGGCCCAAGCGGCCGGATCGCCGAGTTCCCTGGAGGACTCCACCGAGTTCTTCCGGTCGATGAAACGAAAGTGTGACCAGACATCACTCGATGTCCGGTCACGGCAAGTGCACGGCCTCAGATCTGTCCTTTGGGATCAATTGCGATTTGAAGACCTGCCGCGCGTTGGAATTGTTTGATCATGGCCAAATTTATGCAGAGGCCAATATGACCCCAACCGGCGTCCTGCGCTTTAAGGCAGTCTTTAGAACATCTCCACGTGGTCTTGATTTTTTCTTTGTTTGTTCCGGGAGGCCTTGATCCTTCAGTGGCAGAGCGATAGGTGGCCGCATACGGCAGGCTGACAGAGCTTTTTTTGATTGCCGAAGAAGTCATCCGATCGGTGCAATATCCGCACCCAAATGAAACGATTTTCGTATGCTCGATTTCGAGGCCATCGCGGGCGTCGTCACTCCGGAAGACCCGAGTGGCCCCGACCTCGATTCCGACGGCGATGCACAATACCTCAATTTTTTTGCCGGTACGGAACCCCTGCTGCCGATGTCATACTTCGAGGTTGTCGGGGCCAGCGGCGAGCGCGGGCGCTTCGACCCGAAATCGGTCGATTTCGAAGCGCAGTTCTCCGCGGCGACGCCGTTGCTGGCGCGGACACGGGACCTGCGCCTGATCGTCCTGCTGGCAAAACTCTCGATCCTGAATCGTGACCTGAACGGCTTTGCCGGCTACCTGACCGCGATCTGCTCCCTGCTCGAGACGCAGTGGAGCACGGTGCATCCGCGCGACGACGACGGCGATTTCACCTATCGGGCTGTCACAATCGAATCGCTCGATGTGCTTCCCACCGTGGTTAATCCGATACAATTCCAGCCACTGATCGAAAGCCGCCGTTTCGGCACCGTCACCTATCGCGCCTATCAAACGGCCACCGGCGAGATTGCGGCCACCGAGAATACCGATCTCGATCTGGCGACCATACAGCGCATCGTGGCTGAAACCGACCTCGACGCACTGAAGGCCATCAGCGCCAAGTTCACCCAATTATCGGGCGTCATCGCACGGACCAAGGCCATTTGGCTCGACAAAGCCGGCAAGCCGCTCAGTCTGGAGCGGTTTGCCAGCGTCGTGGACAGTATCTCCGGCTGGCTTCTGCAGTTCGTCAGAGAGCGCGACCCGGCGTCGGTCGAGGTTGGCCCGGAGAATCCGGACAGCGCGGGCGATGAGGCCAACTCGCCCGAAATTGCGGATCTCGCCGGAGTGACATCGCACGCCAGGGCCGCCGCGGCATTGCAGGCCGTCGCACGCTATTTTGCCCGATCGGAGCCCTCCAATCCCGCCCGCCTGCTGATCCAGCAGGCGCTCGAGATGGTCGGTAAGTCCTTCGTGGAAGTGATGCGCATGCTGGTTCCCGAGCATGCGGAGTCGGCCGCGATCAATATCGGCCGGGACAAGTTTTTCGATTTGCCGATCGAGCGGATGGCCAGCCTGCTCCAGGCGGAGACGCCCTTGCCGGTGAGCGAGCCGGCCGAACCCGATGTCGCCTTTTGCGCGGCAAATCGCGCGACCGCGCTGGCGCTTCTGCAGCACGTCGCCGCCTTCTTCAGGAACTCGGAACCATCGAGTCCAATACCGTTTTTGATCGACCGCGCACGCGAACTGGCGCAGCGAGATTTTCTCAATTTGCTTCAGGATGTTTTGCCCGAAGGAGCACTGAAACAATTCGACAACTAGCGTTCGACTTTAACCCTGGCCGGGCCGACCAATATGACGGCGGCCCTGCCGAACCGAACCTGCGATCTATTTCATACCACGTTACCGGATCGCTCGCTCAATATCACAGCACTGCAGCACACCCTGATGGGAGCAAACTATGGCAACTGACAGCGGTCAAAAATTCATCCGGCGGAACCGCGCACCGCGCGTTCACATTACCTACGAAGATCCCTATGACGCGGAGCGGTTGATCGAACTGCCGTTCGTGATGGGCGTGATGTCGGATCTTTCGGGTAACAATTCGGCTGTCGAAAAGCCGAAAGTCGAAGAACGAAAGTTCCTCGAATTCGACATGGACAATTTCGAAAACCGCATGGCGGCGATCGAGCCCGGCGTCACCATGCGGGTTGACAACAAGCTCGGCGACGAATCCGGCGAGAAGCTGTCCGTCAACCTCAAATTCGAGAAGATGGCCGACTTCACGCCTGCCGCCGTTGCGCGCCAGGTGCCGGCGACCGCGAAGCTGCTGGAAGCACGCGAACAGCTCGCGAATCTGCTGCGCTACCTGGACGGCAAGGTGGCCGCCGAAGATCAACTCAAGAAGCTTCTGAGCGATCCCGCAGTTGATGTCCGCGCTCAACGAGCGGGCAGCAGCACGCGCTATCGACAGCGACTCAGAGAAGTAAGGCAGGAACCAGATCATGGCGAAAACAAGCTGAGCGCAACGAAGCTACGACACAAACCGAAACGGTTGCAGCCGACGAGTTTCGGCGCTGCTGAAGCAAAGCTTCAAGCCGCGCACCGAGCGGGCCGCAACCGAGGTCGACAATGCGATTTCGACTCTGGTCCGCGAAGCCCTGAAGGACAGCACCGTCGTCAAGGGCGACGTCCTCGACACCATCGAGGAGATGATCGCGCGGCTCGATCAGAAACTCACGGCGCAGATGAACGAAATTCTGCACGCGGAAGAGTTCCAGAAGATCGAGAGCGCGTGGCGCGGCCTGAACTATCTGGTGTTCAACTCGGAAACCGACGCCAATCTCAAGATCCGGGTCATGAACGTCTCGAAGACCGAGCTGTACCGGAATCTGCGGCTTTATCCGGACGCACGGTGGGACCAGAGCCCGCTGTTCAAGCAGGTCTACGAGTACGAGTTCGGTCAGCTCGGCGGTGAACCGTTCGGCTGCCTGATCGGCGACTATCATTTCAGCCATCTTCCGACCGACGTGCAGTTGCTGCGCGACCTGAGCAAGATTGCCGGCGCCGCGCATGCGCCGTTCTTCGGCGGCGCCGAGCCGACGCTGATGGGCATGGACTCCTGGACCGAGCTTTCCAATCCGCGCGACATCGGCAAGGTGTTCGACACGCCGGAATATGCTGCCTGGAAGGGCCTGCGCGACCAGGACGACTCCCGGTACCTCGGCCTTTGCATGCCGCGCGTGCTTGGCCGGCTGCCCTACGGCGCAAAATCCGAACCGGTCGAAGAGTTCGCCTTCGAGGAGGAGACCGACGGACACACCGGCGACAAGTATGGCTGGATGAACGCCGCCTATGCGATGGCGCGTCAATATCAACCGGGCCTTCAAGGAGTACGGCTGGTGCACGCGCATTCGCGGCGTGCAGTCGGGCGGCGAAGTGATCAACCTGCCGACCCATACCTTCCCGACCGACGACGGCGGCGTCGATCTCAAATGCCCGACCGAAATCGCCATCAGCGACCGGCGCGAGCACGAACTCGCGAAGTCGGGCCTGATTCCGCTGATCCATCGCAAGAACACCGACAAGGCCGCCTTCATCGGCGCGCAGTCGCTCTACAAGCCGAAGAAGTATTTCGGCGACAAGGGTGTCGACGCGACGGCGTCCGATAACCTTTCCGCGCGGCTGCCCTATATGTTCGCTGTTTCACGTTTCGCGCACTACCTGAAGTGCATGGTGCGCGACAAGATTGGATCGATGAAGGAGAAGGACGAACTGACAGTGTGGCTGCAGGCGTGGATCAACGACTACGTCGATGCCAATCCCGCCCTGTCAACCGAAGCGATGAAGGCGCGCAAGCCGCTTGCCGCGGCGAGTGTCGAAGTCATCGCCGAACGAGGAGAATCCTGGTTACTACAACGCACGCTTCTTCTTGCGTCCGCACTTTCAACTCGAGGCAATGGACGTGGGGCTCAGCCTCGTGTCCCGATTGCCCGGCCCAACGACAGCTAACTTCGTACGTGTCTACACACGAGAGAGGAACTAGACAATGCCCGTCGATATGTTTCTGAAGACTGGATCCGCATCAAGGGAGAGTCGCTGGACTCAAAGCACAAGGACCAAATTGATATCCAGAGTTTTAGCTTTGGAGCATCGCAAGGCGGCAGCTGGCACTCGGGAACCGGCGGCGGCAAAGGCAAGGTAGACATTCAGGACCTGCACTTCACGCACTATGTGGACGCGGCTTCATCCGCGGCTTTTTCAGGCAGCCACACAAGGCCTACACATCGACAAAGCCGTCTTTGTGGTGCGCAAGGCGGGCGGCAAGGATGCGCTCGAATATCTCAAAATCACCCTCGAGGAGGTGCTGGTCAGCAGCGTTCAGTGCAGCGGCCACAGCGGTGACGAGCGGCTGATGGAGAGCTTCTCCCTGAACTTCCGCAAGATCACGTACGAATACAATACCCAGACCGAAAAGGGCGGCAAGGGATCGGGTACCCCGGTCACCTACGATGTGGCCGCAAACAGCGAATAGGCGGACCCTTGAAGACGGTCGCGCACCGCTATCATGCGAGCGGGCCGCCTAACCACTGACACTGCGGCGCCGCCGGGTCCCATTGCGGGATTCGGCGGCGTCGCTTTCCGAAACAATCGCGGGTGGATGACGGTGATGTCTGTCGTACCGAAGAAGGACCGGCTAAGCCCGCCGCTGATGCTTGCGTTCCGCAACGCCTATGCCGCACGGGACGCCCGCAAGAAGCTTGATCTGCGCGACGCGTCGGGCGAACGCGTGATCGCCAGCCGCCGTGCGGCGGGCCGGATGCCGATCTCGGAATCCCAGCTTCGCCGCGAGGTCGCCAACGACCTCGAAGTGCTGCTCAACACGGTGGCGCTGGAATCGACCGACGACCTGACCCGACACGGACACGTGCGGGCATCGATCCTCAATTTTGGTTTCCCGGATATTGCGCATCGCTCGATCGACGAAATTTCGGTCGACGACCTGAAGGACGAAATCACTTCAGTCCTGACCAAGTACGAACCCCGGCTTGACCGCAAGTCGATCCGGGCGCGGCGGGACAAGACCATCGGCTCCGAAGCGCTGAAACTGCGCTTTGTCGTCCACGCCGACCTGTTTTGCGTGCCGCTCAACGTTCCCGTCGAATTCATCGCAGACGTCGATCTCAGGGACGGCGACATCCAGATCAGCCGGCTTTAGCCAGATGAACCGGGAATTTCTCGACTTCTATAACCGCGAACTGTCAGCTGCTCTACGAGCAGGCCGGGGAGTTCGCGGAGCAATATCCCGGCATCGCCGAGCGGCTCGGCGGGCTGGTCCGCGAACGCGCCGATCCGATGATCGCAGGCCTGCTCGAAGGCGCCGCATTCCTGGCCGCCCGGGTTCAGCTCAAGCTGAAGCACGAATTTCCCGAATTCACGGCGAACCTGCTCGAACAACTGGTGCCGAACTATCTGGCGCCGACGCCGTCGGCGATGCTGGTCAAGGTGCTGCCGCCCTATTCCGACCCGGCCCTGCGCGACGGCAAGAAGATCGCCCGTGGCGCCTATTTCGACGCATCCTACCGCGAACGCGAACGCAGCCTCGCCTGCCGTTTCCGGCTTTGCCGCGATATCGTGCTCTGGCCGTTCGATGTGACCGGCGCCGAATATTTTTCCACCGCCGGCGCGCTGCAGGCCCTCGGGAGTCCCGGTCGCGGGCGATGTGATCTCGGGACTGCGCGTCTCGCTCACCCATCGGGTGGCCGCGCGCATCGACGAAGAAATTCCGGATGCCGAGGCGCGGAAGCAAGCCGGAGACCTGGTTCGCCGGCTGCCGAATGACCGAACTTCCGCATCCATCTTTGCGGCGCCGAGCAGGACGCCATCGCGCTTTACGAGCAGATCATCTCCGGCTGCGTCGGCGTCTACTTCCGCTACCTCGATGACTTCGGCGATCCCGTGGTGATCCCGGCGCCCCGCGATTGCATCCAGCAGATCGGTTTCGACGAGGAAGATGCCCTGTTCCCCAACGACAGCCGCGTGTTTCGCGGCTCCGAACTGCTGCGGGAATACTTCGTGTTTCCGCGCAAGTTCCTGGCTTTCAATCTGGTCGGACTTCGCGCGATCATGCCGCGGCTGCGCAGCAAATCGGTCGACATCGTGCTGGCCTTCGACAAGCATGACGCGCGCCTCGCCGCGTCGGTACGGGCGGACACTTTCAGCCTCTACACCGCTCCCGCCATCAACCTGTTCGAGAAGACGAGCGACCGGATCCCGATCAAATCCAACACCCACGAATACCACGTCGTGCCCGACCGCAGCCGCTACCTCGAATATGAGCCGCACCGCGTTCTCGACGTTTATGCGCATTATCCCGGCGGAACAGGACAAGGTTCCGGTCAGGCCGCTCTATTCGGCGTCGATGGACAAGGTCGGCGGCGCGGTCGAAGACTTGTTCTTTACGGTCCGGCGCCTGCCGCGCCGGCGCACCGTCGAAGAAAAGGCCCGCGGCGAGACCTCGGACTATGTCGGCACCGACATGTTCATCTCGCTGCTGCGAGCCGGGGGAATTGAACGGAGCGAAGTCGGCCGTCGAACTCAGCGTGCGCGCGCTGTGCTCCAATCGTCATCTCACCGAGCATCTGCCGGTCGGCCAGGGCGGCGCCGACTTCCGGCTGCTGGACGATACGTCGCTGACCCTGGTTTGCGTCGCGGGCCCGACCCGTCCGCGCGAGCCGGTGGTGTCGCAGATGCGAAGCCGCAGCGAGATCGCCAGCATCGGCATCGTCACCTGGCGACTGATCAACATGCTCAGCCTCAACTATCTCGGGCTTGTCGAGCGCGGCGCCGGCAAGAATGCGGCAGCGCTGAGGGAAATGCTGTCGCTGTTCGCGGATTTCCTCGACGACGCCACCGAACGCAAGATTCGCGGAGTTCGCAGCGTCGACAGTCGGCCGGTGGTCCGGCGGATTCGCGAGCGCGCCGGCAGCGGCGCGGCGCGCGGCCAGGAAATCACCGTCACCCTCGACGAAAAGGCGTTCGAAGGCAGCGGCGTGTTCCTGCTCGGCGCCGTGCTCGAGCGCTTCTTTGCCGAATATTCCGGCTTCAATCATTTCACGCAGACCGTGATCCGACGCCGGAACGCGGCGAGATCATGCGATGGCCGGCTCGCATGGGATCGCGGAGGCCGCTTGTGATGCTGATCGAGCGAGATGAAGGCCGAGCCGTGGCGGTTCGATTTCTATCATGTGCTGCGGCAGATCGAACGCGCCCATGCCGACCGGCCGCGGATCGGCGACAGCGCGGCACGTCGCGAGGAATATGTCGATCTCGGGCAGGATCCCTATCTCGAGTTTCCCGCCTCCAACCTCGCTTCCGTCGACCGAGGACGAGATGGCCGGCTGAAGATCTTCGTCAAATTTCTCGGACTGCTGGGCCCGCAAGGCGCGCTGCCGCTGGCGACGACCGACGAGAGCCTGGGCTGGCTGTTGATGCGCGACGATGCGTTTCCGCGCTTCCTCGACCTCTTCAATAACCGCTTTCTGCAGCTGTTCTTCCGGAGCTGGTCCGATGCGCGCCCGATCGCACAGCACGACCGTCCGGCGGAGGATCGCTTCTTCGCCTATATCGGCTCGATGATCGGCCTCGGCTCGCGAGTCTATTCCGATCTCGATACCGTCCCGGACATCGCCAAGCTCGCGTTTGCCGGCCTCATTGCGCCGAAGGCGAAATCCGCATCGCGCCTGTCCAGCTTCCTGCAGGCCTGTTCGGCGTGCGGGTCGAGATCGATGAATTCGTCGGATCGTGGCTGATGTTCGACGTCGACGATCGCAGCAAGCTCGGCCAGAAGCTCGCAAGCCTCGGCGAGGATCTGCTGCTGGGCGCGAGCGTCCTCAGCGTCGAGGACAAGATCAGGATACGGATCTACGTCAGGGACTTTGCGCAGTATGAGCAGTTTCTGCCGACCGAGACGCCCAACCTGTCGGAGCCGTTGGCGGATGTGGTGTTTTTCTACATAGGCGACGAACTCGACTGGGACGTCGAGCTGGCGATTCCTTCCGGGCGCGGTCGAACCGGTCACGCTCGGGCAGAGCGGGCGGCTCGGCTGGACGACCTGGGTGTCGCCGAACTGGACGTCGAGCGAAGACTATCGATGCGATGCCCGGTTTCATCTGAGCGAGCGGTTCCGCGCAAAGCGTGACGCCGCCAAGTCGGCGGACAATTCCGGCAGACCGGACCTATCGCGAAAATCCGGACGCGATGAAGATCCGCGTCGCAGAGCGAGCTGTTTGATTTTTTTCAACACCGATGGATCAGGAGAAGCCGTGACCGATATCAGCCTTGAAGCCGTAACCGGAAAGTTCAACCGGGTCGGCTACGACGCCTTCATCCAGGCCTTGCGGCAGGCCAAGAGCGCCGGCAATCGCAATGTCGAGCTGGCGCACTGGCTTTTCCATACTCTCCAGGACGAGCGCACCGATCTCAGCCTGTCGGCCGATCACTACAAGCTCGATCGCGCACGGCTGTTGTCGGACCTCGCCGGCGTCATCTCCGGATTCCGCAAGAACGAAACCGACATGCCGGGCGTCGCCAACACCGTGATCGATATGCTCGACCGCGGCTGGCACTACGCCACGCTGTTCTTCGGCGAGACGCAGATCCGCACCGGCCACCTGCTGGTCGCCGGGCTGAAATCGACCGATCTGCGACGCGCACTCACGAACCTCTCGCCGGAATTCGGCAAGATCAATGTCGACGTGCTGACTCGCCGAATACCGCGCGATCTGGGCCGGTTCCGACGAAGAGAACCTGCGCCCGATGGATGGCTCCGGCGTTCGCGGCGCCGGTACGCCGGGCGCCGACCGGGCAGCGGGGCCGAAAGGCACGACACCGCTCGACCGGTTTTCGCAGGATCTGACGGCGAAGGCGAAGTCCGGCGAGATGGATCCGATCCTCGGCCGCGACGACGAGATCCGTCAGTTGATCGACGTCCTGATGCGCCGGCGCCAGAACAACCCGATCCTCACCGGCGAGGCCGGCGTCGGCAAGACCGCCGTGGTCGAGGGCTTTGCCCAGCGCATCGCATCGGGCGACGTTCCGCCGCCGCTGCAAGGATGTGCGGCTCTGCGCGCTCGACATCGGCCTGATGCAGGCCGGCGCGTCGATGAAGGGCGAGTTCGAGCAGCGGCTGCGCTCGGTGATCGACGAGGTGCAGAGCTCGCCGACGCCGATCATCCTGTTCATCGACGAAGCCCATACCCTGATCGGCGCCGGCGGCTCGGCCGGCACCGGCGACGCCGCCAATCTGCTGAAGCCCGCGCTCGCCCGCGGCACGCTGCGCACCATCGCCGCGACCACCTGGGCCGAATACCGCCAGTATATCGAGAAGGATCCGGCGCTGACCCGGCGCTTTCAGCCGATCCAGGTTGACGAGCCCGACGTCGAGACCTGCTGCATCATGCTGCGCGGGATTCTCGGGCCGATGGAAAAGCATCACGGCGTGCGGATCTCCGACGCCGCGATCGTGGCCGCCGTGAACCTGTCGCACCGCTACATCCCGGCGCGGCAATTGCCGGACAAGGCCGTCAGCCTGCTCGACACCGCCGCGGCGCGGGTCGCGATCAGCCAGAGCGCGACGCCGGCCCGGATCGAGGACGCGCGCGTCGCCATCGCCGCGCGCGAGGCCGAGAAGGCCGCGCTCGTCAGCGACAGCGATCTGGGAGCCGACGACGCCGAGCGCATCGCAGCACTCGATGCGGAAATCGCGGCGCTGAAGGAGAAGCTCGCCGGCCTGGAAGCGGAATGGGCCACCGAGCAGGCGCTGGTCGGCGAGATCAGAAGCATCCGCGAGATCCTGGCCGAGCCGAAGGAGGCCGACGAGCAGCCGATGCTGCCGCGGAAAAGCGCGCCGAATTGCGCGGCAAGTTCGACGCGCTGGAAAGCATCGATCCCGGAAAAGCGGATGATCTATGCCCATGTCGACGAGCAATCCGTCGCTTCGGTCGTCTCCGACTGGACCGGCATTCCGGTCGGCCGCATGGTGCGCGACGAAATCGAAACCGTTCTCAAGCTGCCGGAAATCCTCAACCGCCGCGTCGTCGGCCAGTCGCACGGGCTGGCGATGATCGCCAAGCGGATCGAGACCAGCCGCGCCAAGCTCGACAATCCGTCGAAGCCGATCGGCGTGTTCATGCTCGCCGGCCCCTCCGGCGTCGGCAAGACCGAGACCGCGCTGGCGCTCGCCGAGGCGCTCTATGGCGGCGAGCAGAACATGATCACCATCAACATGTCGGAGTTCCAGGAGGCGCACACGGTCTCGTCCCTGAAGGGCGCGCCTCCCGGCTATGTCGGCTACGGCGAAGGCGGTCGGCTGACCGAAGCGGTGCGGCGCAAGCCCTACAGCGTGATCCTGCTCGACGAGGTCGAGAAGGCCCATCCCGACGTGCACGAGATCTTCTTTCAGGTGTTCGACAAGGGCATCATGGAGGACGGCAACGGCCGGCGGATCGATTTCAAGAACACCCTGATCATCCTGACCACCAATGTCGGCACCGACCTGATCATGGGGCTGTCGCGCGATCCGCAATATCGCGACGATCCGGAACAACTGGCGCAGATGCTGCGGCCGGAACTGCTCAAGGTGTTTCCCGCCGGCGCTGCTCGGCCGCATCGTGACCATTCCCTACTTCCCGCTGTCGGACTCCATGCTCGATGGCATCGTCCGGCTGCAGCTCGATCGCATCGACCGGCGCATTCGCGACAATCACGGCGCCTCCTTCGTCTACGACGACGCGGTCGTCGATCACATCGTCTCGAAGTGCAACGATCCCGGATTCCGGCGGCCGCATGATCGACAACATCATCACCAACACGCTGCTGCCGGCGCTGTCGCGCGAATTCCTCAAGAAGTCGCTGGCCAAGGAGCAGATCACGCAAGCGCGGGTGACGATCGAAAACAACGATTTCGCGTATGCGTGGAAATGACGTCGGCCCGTTCGAGGCCACCCCGATCCCCTGGCCAACGAACGCCCTGGGAGGTTCCATAATTTCGATATCTCATTTGAAATGGTGAGCAAGACCACAATCGGACTGCAGCGAAGCGACTATACTCGGCCATACGTCCGCAGCGCTTGTTCTCCGCAAATTTACGCCTGATCAAAGGAGTCTGATATGGGTACCCCTGGTGAAACCGATACAAGGCTTACAACGCTTGAACGGAAGCAGGGACGAAACTGCGACAGCCCAGGAACCAAGATGCAGTTGCAGCTTAATAGACAGGAAGAAAGGTTCGCGCAGACACTGGCGATATCCTCGTGGACCGACAGCGATGCCATGAAGGCTACCTCACGAAGTATCTCATGCATTCTACATTGGAATCGCTCGACTGCATAGCTTTGATGATTTCTTCGGCTACCGCAGAAATTTACGCGACTTCCTGAAATTGCCTGAACGTCGACCGAGCTCGAACAAATCTGTCCAATATCGGATGCTGCCTTCACGGCCGTGGCGGCCGCTGTTCCCGGCCGTGCGACTTGTTGCCAGTATTGGACGGCATTGGACAAAGACGGCGGCCGTCGCGCTCGCAGTTCGCCAAGCTTTCATGAAGACTGGGCCCAGCGTCGCCGGCGCGAATTGCGACTGCGCTGTTCCAAAAGCGGGAGAAATGTGGCCGACGTGGTCGAAAAAGGCCAACGATACTCGTGACAATCGAAGGCGCTGGCCGCCCTGAAGAGCGATCCGGCCACCACGGCCGTTGCGGAGCTGGTCGAACTCGATCAACAGCGATGCAACGATCATGTACTTCGCCGAAACGTCCACGCGCACGGCTGAGACTTTCGACACGGTTGCCAACCTTATTTGCCGCCAGAGTTCTACCAACGTATCACAAGATCCAGAAGTCAAGCGGAAGGAGGATATTCTGAGCTATAGCCAAAAGGATCCTGGTTATGCCCTGAATATTTCGACGCCGGATGCAATTGGAGACAGCTCGGGCGAACTTATCTCTGGGAGATGCTTAGCTAGCTACTGCAAACAGAACAACAATGTAGTCTTCGTTAAGTCACGACCGAGCTGCGGGTGCTTACGACGGTCTGTCAGCTCGGGGCCTTCAACGGCAGCACAGAATGACAGGCTCTGATGGACATGGTTCGGTCCGACCGTGCGCAGACTGGCAGCGTATTTCAGAAAGCCGGTTTTTCCTGCCCCTAACGTGTTCCTTGCGATCATCGGCATCTCGATACGGTGCGTGCGAAGACACAGGACGCATGCCGCCGAGGTGACGGCGGCGAAATTTCGAACTCGCCGAATTTGAGATCTGTTACCGGCCACTCCCGGTATCATCTCTTACCCCACCGGAGGCAGAGGACGTCCGGCATCAGCGTCACGCACCGGTCGGATAACAAGCGCCGCGGCTTATCCCTACCCACCCCCACCAGCCTGTTTGTCTCACTGCGACTACCCGGAGCTGCTTGATTGTATCATGAATCAGCCGTATTGGACGACCAATCGGGAGCACTTGCGTGAATTGCGAACTTGAACAAGACGATAAGGCGTTTCCGGGGACGACGCTCTACACCAATCCGAAAGGGCACTGCATCAAGCAGACGGCCGTCTACTTTCCGCCCAACCACGCAAAGCGGTGCCAAGCTGGATGTCATCCTCTGGATTCACGGTTTCTACGTCGACGACCACAAATATCTGTTCCGCAGCGATCCGACGCGGCTGCGTGAACAGGTTATGAATTCCCACAAGAACGTGGTGCTGATCGCGCCGCATCTGGGTCATGAATATACCAAAGACAAGAAATTCGTCGGCGACTACAACGTCAGGGATCTGGCAACCGCCAAATGGGGCGAACGCTACCTCAACCAGATCCTTGCCGCGATTTCGCAAGTTCCAGAAGCCGGATGCAGGTCCTCAGCCACTGCCCGAGATCGGCAAGCTCATCATCGCGTGCCATTCGGGCGGCGGCGTTGGAATGCGAAATATCGTCAAGACCCTCGGCAAATATCAATCGAACCTGACCGCGTGTTGGGGATTTGACTGTCTCTACAGCGCCAACGCCCATCCCGACGACGCGATATTCTGGTATCAATGGCTCAGCAGGCCCGATGCTCCCGCACTTGAGATCATCTACGGGCCCAGCACGCTTTCGCAATCGGTGAAGCTCGATCTCATCGGGCGCGGGATCGCGACCCCGGAAGGCAACAGGGCCGATCCGCCTCGACCCAAACTCGACAATCTGCGCGTCACCCTCGGCCACTACGACGTGTTCATGGCGTTTGGCCAGGTCGTCACCGTCAATGATCTTGATCCCGCCTTCGTCGACGAATTCATGGTCCCGGTGCTGCCCAGCGGCGTCTCACCGGGGCGAAAGCCGACGGAGGACGGAGACTTTCTTCGACAAGCCGATCAAAAACGCGCGTGATTTTCCATTCCCGGACGACATTCATTACATGATCGCACGCGGCGGCCTTTTGAGCAGGCTGGCCTCGGTCTGAGTGATCTGCCGGGACGCCTTGACAGGATGAGCCCTCGCAGGTAGCGTGAACGCCGAATTCGGCATGTCTGCTGAGGCCTTGCCGGCGCGACATCTGCGTGGCTTGCGAAACACTCCTTCGAAGGAGAGCCGCTTTGAAGGTCGCGATACTTGGTGGCGGCAATGGTTCGTTTGCGGCCGCGGGCGATTTCGGATTGCAGGGCCACGAGGTCAGGTTGTGGCGCCGCGACACGTCCCAGGTGACGCAACACCGCGCGGCAGGCTCGCGCATCCTCGTCAAGGATGCGCAGGGCCGGCACGACGTCCAACTGGCATCGGTGACCGCTGACATCGCCGAAGCCGTCCGCGGCGTTGATATGATCCTGTGCCCTGCCCCGGCCTTCGCACAGCAGGATATCGCCCGCGCGCTCGCTCCGCATCTTGGGGACGGCCAGGTGGTGTTCCTGCCGCCGGCGACATTCGGCTCGATGATCTTCGCCAGAGCGGCTCATGAAGCCGGCAATCATGCCGCGGTAAGCTTTGCCGAAACCGGCACGCTACCCTGGCTGGCGCGCAAGCACGGACCGTTCGAGGTCGCGATCACCATTCGCGCCAAACGCCTGCCGGTCGGCGTTTTTCCGCTGAAGTCGGCCAGTCACGCGCTTGAGGTGATCAGGGCGGGCGTTTCCCGGCGTGATCGAGCCGTGCGGCGACGCGCTGTCGGGCGCGCTGATGAATGCCGGGCCCATCATCCATCCGCCGCTGATCGTGATGAATGCCGGCCCGATGGAGCACTTCGAACGATGGGACATCCACAAGGAGGGCACACAGGCGGCGATCCGCCGGGTCACCGACGCGCTCGATGCCGAACGCATCGCCGTGCGCGAAGCGCTCGGCTATGGCGGACCGCACTTTCCGCTGGCCCATCATTACGCAAGCGAAGGCGAGCAATGGATGTATGGCCGCGGCTCGCATGATCGGCTGACCGATTCCGGCGACTGGCGCGAGCGCATCGTGCTGACCGAGCATCGCTACATGCGCGAGGATTTGCGCCTCGGTCTGTCGTTTCTGGTTTCGGCCGCCGAACTGGCCGGCGTCGCGACGCCGCTGGCGCGGGCTTTTCTCGCCATCGGCGGCACCATCTGCGGCGAGGATTTCATGCAGAACGGACGTACGCTCGCAAGCCTCGGTCTCGGCAACCTCAGTCGCGGTGAACTGCAGGCCCTGCTGCGCGACGGCTTTGTGCGATGACGGACGCACGCGCGCGCATCGTCTGTCTCGGCGCCGGCCGCATGGGCCGCGGCATTGCCGTTGCCTTCGCTTATGCCGGTCACGCCGTCACCATGATCGACGTCAAGACGCGCGCTGCGGACCAGTTCGCGGCGCTCGAAGCCGAGGCGCTGGGCGAAGTCGGAAAGGCGCTGAGGAGTCTCGCGCGTTTCGGCTTGCTGACGGAAAAGGACGCCGAAGCGGTCACCGCCCGGGTCAGCGTGGCGCCGTCGCGGGACATGCCTGCCGTTGTTGCTGGCGCCGGCATCGTGTTCGAAGGCGTGCCTGAAGTCGTCGATCTCAAGCGCGAGGTGCTTGCGGCGGCGTCGAAATGCGCCGGACCCGACGTCATCATCGCTTCGACAACGTCGACCATTCTGGTCGACGATCTCTCGGGCGCGGTCGCGCATCCCGAACGCTTCCTCAACGTGCACTGGCTCAACCCCGCCTACCTGATCCCGCTGGTCGAGATATCGCCGGGGGCCGCGACCGATCCGGCCGTCACCTCTCGGCGTGAAAGCCCTGCTTGAGGGAATTGGCAAGATGCCCGTGGTGTGCGCCGCCACCCCCGGCTTCATCGTGCCGCGCATCCAGGCGCTGGCCATGAACGAGGCGGCGCGCATGGTGGAAGAAGGCGTCGCCAGCGCCGAAGATATCGACAAGGCGATACGCTACGGCTTTGGCTTCCGCTTCGCGATTCTCGGCCTGCTCGAGTTTATCGACTGGGGCGGCGGCGACATTCTCTATTACGCCAGCCGCTATCTCGAAGGCGCGCTTGGAAGCGACCGCTACCGCGCGCCCGAAGTGATCGCCGACAACATGCGTGACGGCCGTATCGGCATGCGGACCGGCGCCGGCTTCCTCGACTATTCCGGCCTCGATGTCGACGCCTATCGCGAGCAACGCCTCGCCGCCATGGTCGACCTGCTCCGGCACTTCAAGCTGGCAAGGCCGCCGGTGCTGGATCGGGAGTAGAGTCCGCCGCAGGCCCCCGACACAAAATATCGAAAACAACCCCATGCAAAGTACAGGTATATACAATACCACTGACATAACAAGGTCGTCAGACTTCAGGAAAACCCCGCAGCAGCCAGGATCGAACCGCCTGCAACAGTCCGTTCAGGATCAGTCCGAGCAGCGAGATCGTGATCAGGGGAACGAACATGTCGACGGCCTGAAACGTCCGGGCGGCGGTGACGAGGAGATGGCCGAGGCCCTCGGTCGAGGTGATCATCTCGGCGAGAAACACCACAATGCACGAGATCACCAGCCCGATGCGGCAACCGGTGAGGATGGACGGCACCGCTGCCGGCAGCACCACCTTGAACCATATCTGGTGACGCGGCGTACCGGCGGCCATCGCCGACCAGATCAATTTCTGCTCGACCATCGAGGCGCCGTAATAGGTCGAGAGCAGAATTGGAAACAGCGCGTCTGCCACGACCAGCGTGATCTTCGATTCGTGGCCGAACCCGACCAGCAGAAGCATCGCCGGGTAGAGCGCCACCTTGGGCAACGGCGCCAACACGCGCACGATCGGGCGCACCACGGCGTTGATCGCGGGGCTGACCGCCGCCGCAAGCCCGACAGCGACGCCCACGATCACCGCAATCGAAAACCCGGCGAACAGCCGCAGCAGCGTTGCCGCAACCGCATGCTGAAACGAGCCGGTGAGGAGTTGCTGCGCCAGGCGCTGGAACACCAGACCGGGCGGCGGCAGCAGCGTCACCGGCGCGTAGCCGAACGATGAAATCGCCTGCCACACGGCGATTGCCAACGCGATCGGCACGATCCCGAGCAGGACGTCCGTTGTGAGCGCGCGCGCGTTCATGCAAAGCTCAAGGGAATGTCGAAGCCCGGCTCCGACCATCTGACCAGGCGGCTGCGCAGCTTCTCGAACGCGGCGTCGAGGCCGATCCCCATCGCGCCGATCACGATGATCATCGCGTAGACCGTTTCGTACTGGCCCATATCGAGCGCGTTGAACAGGATGTTTCCGGCGCCCGACTGCCGGGCGATCATCTCGGAGGTGACCATGGTGATGAGCGCCAGCACCAGGCCGGTGCGGCAGCCGGTCAGGATTTCCGGCAATGCCGCCGGCAGCACGATCCGGATCATCCGCTGGGCCGCCGAAAGGCCCATCGCCGCGCCCGACCACAACATCTTTTCCTCGACCGCCCTGGCGCCCTGGAAGCTGTGATAGATCACCGGGAGACTGACGCCGAGAAAGATCACCAGGAGCTTTGCAAGGTCGCCGACGCCGAGCCAAAGCATGATGATCGGCATCAGCGCCGCCTTCGGCACCGGATAGGTGATCATGAGCAGCGGATTGAAAAAGGAGGCCACATAGCGGTTGCGGCCCATCATCAATCCGAGCGGGATCGACACCGCGACCGCGACGCTGAAGCCGATCGCCATCCGGCGCAACGACGCCAGGATGTTGATCAGGGATTCCTTGTCGCCGAGGATCGACGGCACCGCGCGGATCGCCTCCAGCGCGGTCGGAAAACTGTCGGTTTTCAGGATCAGCGCCGCGACCTGCCAGATGGCCAGCAGGCCAAGGCACGCAAGCAGCGGCGCGAAACGCGAAAGAAGGGCGCGGCCTGCGATCATGGCCGCAACTCGTCTTCGCTGGTGTCATCGATCATGCGCTCGATGTCGACCACGTATTTCTGATAGCGCGGATCGAGCAGCAGCTCGGCGCGCCGGCGCGGGCGCGGCAGGTCGATATCGACCACCTGCTTGATGCGGCCGGGCGAACGCGTCATCACCACGACCTTGTCGGACAGAAACACCGCCTCCTCGACCGAATGGGTGACGAACAGCACCGTCTTGCGGTCGCGTTCCCAGATATTGAGCAGGTCGTTCTGCAACCGCGTGCGCGTGTGCGCATCCAGCGCGCCGAACGGCTCGTCCATCAGCAGCACCGCGGGATGATAGGCCAGCGTCCGCGCCAGCGCCACGCGCTGCTTCATGCCTCCGGACAGTTCCTTCGGATAGAAGTTCTCGTAACCCTTGAGGCCGACCATCTCGATCAAGGTGCGGGCCTGCGCCTCGGCGGCGGCGGATTTCACGCCCTGCTGGCGCGGGCCGTACATCACGTTGCCGAGTACGGTCTTCCAGGGAAAAAGCGCGAACTCCTGAAACACCGGACCACGATCCGGACCGGGCCCGGTGATCGTCCGGCCCTTCACGGTCGCCACGCCTTGCGTCGGATTGACGAAGCCGCCGACGATATAAAGTAGCGTGGATTTGCCGCAGCCGGAGGGGCCGAGAATCGAGACAAAGGATCCTTCCTCGATTGTCAGCGAGATATCCGACAGTGCGAGATGGCTTTGCCGGCCGGAGGTCTGAAACACCTGCGAAACATGATCGATCGTGATCATGGCCGGCGCCTGACTGCGCGCCGGCGAAGAATCGGCTCGAACATCCGATCGCAATGGCAATCCCCTCATCCCGCTTCCCGGCTCAACTCAGTCGTAACGACGCCTCAACGATCTTCCCCGGACAATCATAGCGGAAAGCGGCGGTCATTGGCGATGCTGCTTAGGCCGTATGTTACGGCCCCGGCCGGGCTCACGCCTCGTCGAACCATGGCCATTCCGCCGCACCATCATGGGTGACGGCGCCGCCGGGCGCCTGGCCGACCAGGCGTGCATATTTGGCCAGCGCGCCGGCACGATGCCGCGGCGGCCGCGGCTTCCATGCCTGCCGCCGCGCGGCGAATTCCCTGTCGTCGATCAGGAGATCCATGCGGCGCGCGCCGGCGTCGATCCTGATGCGGTCGCCTTCGTGCACAAGGGCCAGCGGGCCGCCGATGAACGATTCCGGCGAGACGTAGCCGATGCACATCCCCCGCGTGGCGCCGGAAAAGCGGCCATCGGTGACCAGCGCCACCTTCTCACCCATCCCCTGCCCGTAAATCAGCGCGGTAACGCCCAGCATCTCCCGCATCCCGGGGCCGCCGACCGGGCCCTCATTGCGGATGACGAGAACCTCACCTTCGCTGTACTTGCGATTGCGAACGGCATCGACGCAGTGCTCTTCGTCTTCGAACACCCGCGCTGTACCCTCGAACATCAGGTTCTTGAGGCCGGCGACCTTGATGACGGCCCCGTCCGGGCAGAGATTGCCCTTCAGCACCGCAACACCGCCGTCTGCCATAATCGGCTTGCCGGTGCTGAAAACGATCTCGCCGTCGGGCGCATTCGCCTCGCCATATTCTTCCGCAATCGTCCTGCCCGTGATCGTCAGGCACGAGCCGTCGATGTGACCGCTTTCGACCAGCGCGCGGATAATGACGGCAGCGCCGCCGATATCGTAAACGTCCTTCGCGGTATATTTGCCGCCAGGGCGCAGATTGCCGATCAGGGGCGTGCGCGCAAACACCTCGCCGACATCGTCGAGCGTGAAGGATATGCCGGCCTCGTTGGCAAGCGCCGGCAAATGCAGCGCCGCGTTGGTCGAGCCACCGGTTGCGGCGACGATGGCCGCGCCGTTCTCCAGCGACTTTCGCGTGACGATGTCGCGCGGCAACGGCCCGCCCCGCTGCAGCATCTGCATGACCAGCCGCCCGGCCTTGCGGGCTTCGCGCGCGCGTTCGGCGTAGACGCCGGGAATCATCGATACGTTCGGGATCGTCATCCCCATCGCCTCGGACACCATCCCCATCGTGTTCGCCGTGAACTGGCCGGCACAGGCGCCGATCGTCGGCAGGCAGGTCCGCTCGATGCCGACCAGCGTCGCCTCGTCGATTTCCCCGGTCATGAAGCTGCCGACGGCCTCGTAGGAATCCAGCACCGTCAGAGTCTTTCCCTCAAACCGGCCGGGCAGCGCGCTGCCGCCATAGATGAAGATCGACGGCACGTTGCAGCGGATCATCCCCATCATCACGCCGGGCAGCGTCTTGTCGCAGCCGCCGAAACCGATCAGGGCATCGTAGGCCAGGCCGTGGACCACGGCCTCGATCGAATTGGCGATCAGCTCGCGCGAAAGCAGGGAGAACTTCATCCCCTCATGGTTCATGCTGATGCCGTCGGAGACCGAAATGGTGGTGAATTCACGCGGCGTGCCGCCGGCCTCCATGACTCCCGTCTTGGCGGCATCGACCTGGAAATCGTGGGTCATATTGCAGGGCGTCTGCTCGCCCTTCATGCTGACGACCCCGATCATCGGCTTCGCCAGCGCCTCGTCGTCAAGCCCCATCGCCCGCATGAAGGCGCGGTGCGGCGCACGATCGAGGCCATCGGTCGTCACACGGGATCGCAACTTCTTCATGTTCACAATTTCTCCGCGGGCTGTCCCGGCAAAAGCGAGAGACAGCAACGCTTAAGCCGGCTTCCGGCGTTTCCGCCTATTGCAGCGGCGCGACGATCGTCGGGTGCTTGAACTGCGCGACATCCATCTTCGGCAGCATTCCCGTCGCGGCGTAGATATCGAGCATCTTCTGGATCGCTTCGAAATTCGGCGCGGCGCCGGGATCGCGCCCGAAGTCGTTATCCTTGAGCAGATAGGTTTCCAGAACCGGTATCGGCGCCTTCAACTGTTCGGAGACGACCTTCAACGTTTCCTCGCGATTGGCGAGCGCCTTCTTCATGCCGGAGGTGATGTCCCGGACATAGGCTTTGACGACTTCCGGATTCTTGTCGACAAAGTCCGCCCGGCAGGCTTCCAGGATGTGAACGATATTCGGCATCTCCTCGGAGAGCGAAAACAGCTTGCGTGTTCCGCCCTTGGCTTCCGCGCGCGCCGCGAAAGGCTGGTTCATGTTGACCGCATCGACCCGGCCCTGCCGCAGCGCGTCCTCGGAGACCGCGAAACCGACCTCGACCAGCTTGATATCCTTCTTCGGGTCGATGCCGTTCTTCTGCAACAGCATCGCGAAAGGACCATAGGTGCCGCCGCCGATCACGGAGATGCCGACGGTCTTGTCCTTGAGATCGGCGATTTTCTTGATCGGCGAATCGTCCTTCACCGCCCAATAGACCGAGAAACCGCCGGGCTTTTCGAAGACGTGCTGGGCGACGATGTAGGCTTTCAGATTGCCTCCGACCACGCCGTTCGCCAGCGACAAGGGCGCTTGCGTCGCGCAATCGAGCGCGCCGGCGGCCAGCGCCTGGGTCATCGGCGCGGTGCCCTGGAATTGGGTCCATTCGATATTGTAGGTCTTGCCGAGATCGGGAAACTCCGCCGGCCTGCGCATCATCCAGTATTTGGATTCCTCGGCCGGAATGGTCCAGCCGACGCGGATCGTCTGTTGTGCGTGGGCAGTGCTCGCCCCGGCAAGCAGGGATGCTATCACGCCGGCCGCCAAAATCCATTTCGAAGGTTGATACATAATGCCCACTCTATTTCCCCGATACTCGGCCAAATTCACCCAATAGTTACATACCCAAACCTTTCATGGTTCAAACGAACTGGCAAGCGACCGGATGGCGGGAAAATCCGCATCCAGGCGGGCTACTCTGCCGCTACGAAAGGATGATGCCGTATGTTAGTATCGGCAAATGATGACGCTTCGCCAGATCGAGGTTATCCGCGCCGTGATGGTGACGGGCACCATTGGCGGCGCGGCAAGGCTTCTGAATGTGTCCGCACCGGGTATCAGCCGCCTGGTCAAGTACACGGAAAAATCGCTGGGGATCAGGTTCTTTCAGCGGCAAAGTGGACGCTATTTTCCGACGCCGGAAGCCCAAAGCATCTTTGAGCAAGTCAACGGCGTTTACAAAAAGGTCGATGATCTCACCGAGATCATCTCGAAAACCGGACAGGCCGCGCCGTCGGAGTTGCGCATTGGTTCGATGCCGAGCATCGCCCAGGTGATGGTTCCCCGCGCGATCGAAGGCGTGCGACGCCGCTATCCCGATCTGCGCATCGACATCAACGTTCTCAAGATCGAGGAAGCATTCGACTATCTGCTGCTCGACCGCGGCGATTGCGTTGCCATGAGCTATCGGCTCAATCACGCCGGCCTCGACTTCCTGCCGCTTGCTTCCGGCGAGTTGTTTTGCATCGTCCCCAACGGCCACGAACTTGCGGGCCGCAAGGAAGTATCGGCAACGGACATCGTCGGCTATCCCCTGATCGGCATCGATCCGACCGATCCCTATGGTCGCATCCTGGCCGGACTGTTTTCCCGCAAGAAGCTCGACTACGACATCACGATCCGCGCCCGTTTCGGCACGACGGTTTGCGCCCTGGTCAAGGCCGGACTGGGTATTGCCGTCATCGATGAATTCACCGTCGCCGACGGCGGCTTCCCCGGCGTCGAGATGCTTCGAATCGCCGAGCCGACCAGATTCGATACCTATGTCGCGGTGAAACGCGGCGCGGTGCTATCGCCTCACATGGAGCATTTCATCCATTGCCTGCGTTCGGAGATGCGCTCCCTCGGGCGCGAACGCGAGAAACCTCGGCGACCATCAGTCACGCCGCGGAAAAAAGACCTCCGGTCAGGGTCGCAAGGCGGTCAATAGCTGATCTGCGCGATCGTCCGCAGTTCATCCGGCGTGGTCGTCCGAAAGCCGAAGAACTCGAGATAGGCCGGAATTTGCTCGAAGAGCATGTCGGTGCCGATCTGGATTGCGCAGCCGCGCGCGCGCGCCGCCGCCAGGAACGGCGTGATTTCCTGCTTCATAACGACTTCGCCGACGAACGAGGAAGGTGAAATCCGGGAAACATCCATCGGCAGGGGGTCCCCCTCCTTCATGCCGAGCGGCGTTGCGTTCACGACAATATCAAATCCCGCCGGGTCCATCGAACCGACGGATATTTTCAACCCCGGATAATAAGTCCGCAGACGCTCGGCCAGACTGTTCATTGACGCCGGGTAGGCGTCGAACAATGCAAGCTCCGCGACCCCGGCCTTTGCCAGCGACGCCACGATGGCCGAGCCGACGCCTCCGCTGCCGACCACAAGCGCCCGTGCACCTGCCAACACCCGGCCTTTGCGCAGAACGCCGCGAACAAAGCCTTCCCCGTCAAACATGTCGCCGACCAGGGTGCCGCCGGGGCCAAGGCGGACGGCGTTGCACGCGCCCGCGACCTTGGCCGTGGTCATTACCTCGTCCAGCAACGCCACCGTCGTGACCTTGTGAGGCATGGTGACGAGCGCGCCGTGGATGTTGGAGAGCTTGAACACGAGCTTGAGGAACGCGGCGTAGTCCTCCGCCTTGCAGCCCATTGGAACGACGACGGCGTCGATATCGTGCCGTTCGAAGTATGGATTGTAGATCATTGGCGCCTTGAAGCTCTCGGTTGGATATCCGAGATGGGCTATGACCTTCGTTCGTCCGCTGATCGCCATCGGTAGTCTCCCGTTATTCCGTCAAGAACTGGTCACGCTTCACTTGGCATCCGCCTTGTCCAGCAAATGCGCGAGCCGGCGCAGCGCCAGCGTATACCCCTGGGTCCCGAGCCCCGCGATCACGCCGTCGGCGCGCAGCGAAACGTAGGAGTGGTGCCGGAATTCCTCGCGCTTGTGGACGTTCGAAATATGGACTTCGACAACCGTGCCTTCGAACGCGTTGAGCGCGTCGAGAATGGCCACCGACGTATGAGTGAATGCGGCAGGATTGATCACGATACCGGACGCGTCTTCCCTCGCCTTGTGGATCCAGTCGATGATCTCATACTCGCGGTTCGACTGATGAAATCGGATCTCAAGCCCGAGCTCTCCGGCAATCTTGCGGCAATCAGCCTCGACATCGGCAAGCGTTTCATGACCGTAGATGTGGGGCTGGCGCTTGCCAAGCAAATTGAGATTGGGGCCGTTCAGTACGTAAACGATGCGGCTCATTTTTGGGTCCTTTCACTCATGTCGATCTTTCGGCCAGCCAGCTGTCGACTTTCGGCCACAGCCGCTTGACGGCGCTGGGTCCGGCAACGAGGCTGACGTGACCGCCCTTCAGCATCACCTCTTCCTTGTCGGAAGAGCCGATCTTCGTAATCAGATGCCGGGCCGATTCATAGGGGACGATGTGATCGTGCTCGGCGACCGCATGCAGCATCGGCACCTTGATATTGGCGATATTGGCAGCACGACCGCCGACCGTCATGGTGTCGTTAAACAGCTTGTTGTCCCACATCAGATCCTTGGTGGTGTCGCGAAAATACTCGCCGGCGAGCGGCAGGATGTCGGTGGCCCAGCGATCGAACATGCGGTACGATTTGACGTATTCGTCGTTCCAGATGTTTTCCCACAATTGCACCTGGCCTGCGGCCCGCGACGCCGGCCGCAGCATTTCGAACGAGGACAGGATCATTTCCGGCGGAAGATTACCGACGCTGTCGACGAGACGGTCGACATCGAAATAGCGCCGATCCGCGAAATTGTGGAACAGCTTCATCGCGCGAAAATCGACCGGCGTGGTGAAGCAGACCAGGTTCTTCATCGGCCCGTCGTTGAAGATCGAGCCATAGAGCAGCGAGAGCACGCCGCCGAAGCAATAGCCGATCACACTCACGTCCTGTTCGCCGGAGTCCCGCTGCACGCGTCGGATGCAATCCGGAATGAAGTCGAGGACGTAATCTTCCATGCCGAGCCGCTTTTCCTCGGGCTTCGGCGGCGTCCAGTCCAGCATGTAGACGTCGTAGCCGCGCTTGAGCAGGAACTCGATGAAGCTCTGGCCGGGCACCATGTCGAGGATGTAACCGCGGTTGGTGGTCGCCATCACGATCAGGACCGGCACGCGGTAGATTTCGTCGGCGATCGGGCGATAATGATAGAGGTTCATGGTGCCGCGGACCGCCAGGATGTCCTTTGGCGTCGAACCCAGCGAAGGACCCGACGAGGAGATGTACTCGACGCCCTTGATGCTGCGCTGGATCGCGCGATTCACCTCGGACTGGATCCGCCCGGGAATATCAGCCAGATCGAGGCTTGCGGCGCTCATACCGGCTGTCCTTGGGTGGACAATTGAGGATCGGCACAGGTCAGGCGTGACGCGCCGCGATCGACCGTTGCCGGTGCGACAGCACCGGGAGCTCCGATCAATTCGATTTGGATGCTTCGCAGCACTTGCGGCAACGCGGCTATCGCCAAAGACAGCGACCAGCCGGAGGCGATGAAGTGGGCGCGAACGCCAGGGGGTACATCCGGGTGATCCGACGCGTTCAGCACGACGATATCCGAGATAAGGTCCCTGTGCGCTTCAGCGATTCCCAACGCGGTCGGCATCCCGGAGGCCGTGACTACCAGCACCGCCTTTCGGCCAACTCGCTTTGTGATCGCGTGCACCAAATTCGAGATCGACTGCTCGTCAAAATCCCCGGACAGGCTCGCGGTCACCGGGCGATAACCGAAAACCTTGAGCCAGTTCGACAGCAGTAGAAACTGGAGATTGCTGCCAAGTTGCGGGATCAGGATGATCGGTTTGCCATCGCCAAACTGGGCTCGCCCGCCGAAATAGACCGACTGCCGGGCCACCGTCATGGTGTCCACGCCGATACCTGCCAGCATCCAGGGCCAGTTCGTAACCATGCCCACCGCGGGCGTGAGAAGATTGAAGAAATCGGCCAGAGGATTTGGTTGATTGTCCGGCGCATCCGGAACCACGCCGTTGTGGCGTCGACCTTCGGAAATGCCGGCCAGGAATTCCGTCACCGACCCGACGCACTCGTCGGTGGCCTCCCACATCATGCGATGACCGCAATCCGGGATGACGATCAATCTGGCGCCTGGAATGAGGCTTGCCATGAATTTGGAATTCTGCGGCGACACCAGTTGATCGAGATCGCCGGTCAGCACCAGGGTTGGGGCACGAATGCCCGGAAGCGCCCTCGAGCAATCGAATTCGGCAAAGGCCTGGAATTGCAAATCAGCCGCATGCAAAGGCGTTGGTGCTGCGATCTCGCGTCGCATCTGGTCTTCCGCCAATTCCTGGTGGCGCTCGAGATAATCAGGCGAATAGGTAACGGTCCAGATTCGCCGGGCGATCTGTTCCGGCGTCAGCCCGTCGTGCTCTCGCATCACCCGGACGACGGACGACGACGCATAGGTCGCCCGGGGGCCACCGCACATCGTCGCGCACAGCACGAGGCCCAAGACCCGATCGGGAAACTGCCGAACGAATTCCTGCGCGATCGCGCCCCCCATCGAATATCCGAGGATATTGGCGCGAGGGATTTCGAGATGGTCGACAAGCCCGCAAACATCTCTGGCCATGTTCGAGATTTCATAGCCGGTCGTCGGCTTGTCGCTCTCACCTGTTCCGCGATTGTCGAAAGTGACAACGGTAAATCGCTCCGCCAGCTTCTCGATGAAGTCGAGAGGCCACGCGAGCGAGCTGAGCCGATAGCCCATGATGAGAACGAGCGGCGGTCCGGAGCCACGGACGCGGTAAGCGATCCTGACGCCGTTTACATCGGCGTGCCGCATCGCAATGGGGCGACGCGCCAAAGGGCGATCAGCCTTCGGGTCGCCGTTCGCGTGATCGGTCTCGCGCCCCTGGTTCACAATGCGCCTGCCTGATCCCTAAGCATGAATTTCTGGATCTTTCCGGTCGACGTCTTGGGCAGTGCGCCATAGACGAACGTCTTCGGGACCTTGAAGCGCGCCAGCCGCGCCTGGCAAAAGGCAATGAGCTCCTTGTCGTCCGGCTGCGAAGCGCCGGGCTTGAGTTCGAGAAATGCACAGGGCGTTTCGCCCCATTTCGGGTCGGGACGCGCCACGACGGCGGCCAGCATCACTGCCGGATGCTGCGTGAGCACTTCTTCCACCTCGAGGCTCGAAATATTCTCGCCGCCGGAAATGATGATGTCCTTGGAGCGATCCTTGATCTCGATCGCACCGTCGGGATGCCAAACCGCGAGGTCTCCGGAGAGACACCAGTTGCCGACGAGTGTCTTGGCGGTTGCCGCCTCGTTTTTGAGGTACCCCTTCATCACGGTGTTGCTGCGTACCATGATCTCGCCGACGGTGGCGCCATCGCGTGGAACCGGGACCATTGTCTTGGGGTCGGCGACGATTACCGCCTCGACCATCGGATAGGCAACGCCTTGCCGCGCCATTCTGGCGAAGCGATCGTCATCGGGGAGCGAACTCCATTCCGGCTGAAACACGCAGGACGTCGCGGGTCCATAAGTTTCAGTGGCCCCGTAAAGATGGGTAACCCGGAACCCAAGCGCCTCCATCGAACGGAACACGGCGGAGGGCGGCGCCGCGCCGCCGGTCGCAACCGTTACCGTGTGCTGGAACGGCACGCGCTGGCTCGGCAGGCGCGTGAGCCAGCATATTCAATACGATCGGCGCGCCGCAGAGATGCGTGACGCGATGTTCGGCAATCAGCCGGAATATCTGCGCGGGCTCGACCTTGCGAAGACATATCTGCGTTCCGCCGGCGGCGACAACGGCCCAGGGATAAGACCAGCCCGAACAGTGGAACATCGGCAGGGTCCAGAGGTAAATGCTGTCGAATGTGAGGCCGAAGCTGAAGCCGTTGCCAAGCGCCGAAAGATAGGCGCCCCGATGACTGTAGACGACGCCCTTTGGATCGCCGGTGGTACCGGAGGTATAAAGCAGACACAGCGACTGCCATTCGTCGGTCACGCCGGGCCAGTTGAAGTTTGGGTCGCCCGAAGCAAGCAGCGCTTCGTAGCCGTGCTTGCCGAGCGGCGCGGACTGCACTTCCGGAGACGCGATATCGATGACGACGATCTCTCGATCGACCTGTTGCAGCGCCTGCCTTACCAGGGAGGCATACTCGGCATCGACGAGCAAAACCTTGGCGCTTCCATGCATCAGCGAGAAAGCGATATTCGCGCATCGAGCCGGGTATTCAGCGGATTGAGCACCGCGCCGAGCATCGGCACGGCAAAATGCGCCTCGATCATTTCCGGAATGTTCGAGGCAATGATCGCCACCGTATCGAGGCGCTTGACCCCCAGCCGCGCCAAAGCGGATGCGAGCCGGACGCAGCGATCGAGCAGCTGTGCGTAGGTATAGCTGCGCGCGCCGTCGATGACGGCAACCTTTCCGGCAAACGCGCTGGCCGCACGGGTCAGGAAGCTGACCGGCGACAACGGTATGTAGTTGGAAGGATGCCTGTCCAAATTCGTCTCGAAGGGGTGTTTATCGTTTTCATTCATCGGATCACCCATGCTTCATTGAAGCTTGCAAATACGCGAGAACTCAAAGTGTGGAAACCACGTGGCCGCCATCGGCGACGATCACGCTGCCGGTCATGTAGGAACCTGCTTCCGACGCGAGCAGCAGAAGGGGGCCTTCGAGCTCCCGCAATTCGCCAAGCCGCCGCTGTGGAATTCGCTTGATCAGCGCCTGGCCCGCGGGCTCCCCGAAGAAGTCGTCGTTCAGCTCGGTTTCGAAATACCCAGGCGCAAGGGCGTTGACGCGGATGCCATAGCGCGCCCACTCCAGGGCCAGCGCCTTTGTCATCTGCACGACACCGGCCTTCGAAATCGCATAAGGCGCGACCGAACTTGCAACCCGCAGACCCAGGATCGACGCCACATTGACGATCGAGCCTTTCACCTTGTGCGCGACCATGCGGCGCCCGGTGGCCTGCGCGACCAGCCAGACCCCTTTCAGGTTGGTATCGACGACCTTGTCCCAATCGGCCTCGTCCTGCTGCAGCGCCGGCCGTGTCGCCGTAACACCGGCGTTGTTGATCACGATCTGTGACCGGACCGAACCTGGCTTCGGCCGTGCTCAGCGCCTTCTCGATGCTGGCTGCAACGGTGACATCCATCACCACGCTTTGGGCCTGCCCTCCGGCAGCAGATGATGTCGTCGACCGATCTTCGCCAAAGCTTCCGCGCGGCGCGCAGCAACGGTCACGCGCGCCCCCCGTCCCGCGAGGAAGCTGGCGAAGAATCGCCCCAGACCGCTTGAGCCGCCGGTAACCAGCACATGCGCTCCATCGATCCCAAACAGATCGCTCATCGCAAATCTCCTGCTGCCTGAGGTCGTGGCATTACTTGACCCTGTTCCAGACGAGGATCGAACGGCCCATGGTGCCGTCCTTGTAGCTCTTGTAGGGAGCGGTCGTGATCGTCAGCGTGTCGCCCTCCAGCACGAAGTGCCGGATTTGATCGGTGCCGGTCCAGGCCTGGTTCCACGAGGTGTCGATGTGATGAACGACGACATTCTCGCCCAAGGAAAACGTGCCGGCATAGGCGACCATCGTGCCGAGCAGTTCCACGCCTTCTTCATCCGTTGGCACCACGTCGCGCGGCACCACACGGTCGTCCCGCGTGAAAATCGCGTACATCCTGCCGTCGGGCGCGTAACCGATATAGCCGACCGGAGCCTCGCCGAATTGGTTGTGGCGCTGGCCGTCAGACAATCGTTCGCGGACATAGCTGCACAGCCGCCATGTTCCGAGCACCGCACAATCGGCGGGCGGCTTCCCCGGTCGCACCGATGCCAGAATTTCTTTCTCCGTCGCCAAGTCATCCTCCCTGTATTTCTGATTTACCGTTGTCGAAATCTTCACACGTCGAAGAACACCGTCTCCCGATCGCCCTGTAGATGGATGTCGAATGTGTAGACGATCGTTCCGGCGCGCTCGGATCGGGCTGCGATCAGCGTTTTGCGCCTTTCCGGCTGCTCGATGATATTGAGCACCGGATCCTGGGCATTTGCCGCTTCCTCGTCGCCGAAATACATGCGCGTGGCGAGGCCAATGTTGATGCCGCGCGAGGCCAGCCAGATGTTCACGTGCGGCGCCATCGCCTTGCGGCCCTTTCGGCCCGCCACGCTCCCGGCTTGATGGTGCGAATGGTATAAATGCCGGTCTCGAAGTCGGTGCCGGTCCGGGCCCAGCCGCGGAATCCCGGATCGAGCGATTTGTCCTGCTTGTCGGCGGGATGATTGTAGCGGCCGGCGGCATTCGCCTGCCATGCCTCGACCAGGACATCCCTGGCGACATGGCCTGCGCCGTCGAAAATTCGTCCCTCAATGACGATGCGCTGGCCGGCAACACCGGGACCGGCGATATCGCCGCTGAAATTGTTCTCGAAGATTTCGAAGCCTGCCTGATGCGGGATCAGGCCGATGTGGACGTAAGGGCCCGCCGTTTGCGACGGCGTTTCCGGCAAATAGGAAAGCGCTGATGGGGTCGGTGTCATGCTAGCCTCCCTGCAACTTGTTTTCGAACAAGGTTTGCCGGCGTCCGCGCAACACGATGTCGAAGCGATAGGCCAGGCACTCCAGCGGCCGCGACGCATTGAGGTCCAGTCTTGCCGTCAGGCGATCCGCGGCCGTCTTGTCGGGAATGGTGGCAATGATCGAATCGTGGGGAATAAGCGGATCCCCCTCGAAATACATCTGGGTGATCAGCCGTTGCGCAAAGCCGGTTCCGAACACCGAGAAATGGATGTGGGCGGGACGCCAGCTGTTGATGCGATTGCGAAACGGATACGCGCCCGGCTTGATGGTTCGAAAGAAATAGTAGCCATTCTCGTCCGTCAGCATCCGGCCGCAACCGCCGAAATTGGGATCGATCGCCGCAATGTAGGTGTCATTGCGATGACGATAGCGCCCCCCGGCATTGGCCTGCCACACCTCGACGAGGGTGTTGGATACCGGCCGGCCGTTGCCGTCGAGCACGTAGCCGTGGACGATCGTCTGTTCTCCGATCGGTTCACCCTGCTTGGCATAGTTGAGGATGAGGTCGTTATCGAGCGGGCCGAGTTCGTCGGGGGTAAAGGTCGGACCCGTTACCTCCGACAGGGAATTTTGCAGCGACCAGAGGGGAATGCGCGGCGATCGCAGCACACTCGTCTTGTAGACCGGCGTATATGCCGGGGGATGAAGGTCACGGTCGCGTTGGTGAAATTCTGCTTCGGGAGTCATGTGGGCGTAACCTCACTTATCCGGGGTACCGAGGGCGGCTGCCGTCTGTTGTTTGGTCGTCTGGAGAGACGGCAGCCTGCTTCGTCGAAGATGAGAATTACCGGGATCGAGGGATTATCCTCGACCGCGCTTACGCATGAACGGGGATACCGTTGGCTGCTTCGGCGCGCTTCTTCTCATATTCCGCCTTGGGCATCGGAACCGCGTCGGGATTTCCGAGATCGTTGATATTGACCCGGTAGGTTTCCCTGGCGCTGATAGCTGCGACTGCGGCAATCACCGTGATGCCGAAGGCGATGGCCCCGACCGTGACCGGAATATTGGCCGAGCCGGGAGGCGCCACGGTTGCAAACAGTGCCGGAAGCAGCGCCGTGATGGTTGTCCCGACATTCTGGGATATTGCCATCGCCGAGACCCGGGTCCGTGTCGGAAACAATTCGGGATAGAAGCTCGGGAAGATCGCGTTGTACCCCTGGTAGACGACGCCCCACATCAACAGCGACATGAAGATCGCAAGCGGCACGTTGTGAATGCTGATCGCGTAGAGGTAACCGAACGCGAGCAGACCGGAAGAGAGCGCACCGACGATGATGGGCGGCTTGCGGCCAACCTTGTCCGACAGATTGCCGATGAACGGGATGACGAACACGGCCAGCATGTTTCCGAGCACCGGGATCCAGAGGTAGATGTCCTTGGAGAAACCGATTCCGTAAGCCGGCTGGACGGCGTAGGCGGCGCCGAAGATCGTGGCGACGACCGGAATGACGTTCATCAGCGCCATGCACACCACCCGGAGCATATCTCTCCAGTTTTGCTTGAACGCCTGAACGACGGGGGCTCTCGGAATATTCCCCTGCTTGTCCTCTTCGGCGAAGACCGGGGTTTCATCGACTTCGCGACGGATGATATAGCCGGCGACGATGACGAAGAAGCTGAGCAGGAAGGGAATCCGCCAGCCCCAGCTGTTGAAGGCTTCGGTCGGCATGTAGGCTGCGAGCGGCAGGAAGACGGCTGCTGCCAGGATCTGGCCGGCCTGAACCCCCTGGAGGGTAAAGCTGGCATAGAACCCGCGCCGTCCGAACGGGGCGTGTTCAAGGATCATCGAACTGGCACCGGAAATTTCTCCGGCGACGGCGAACCCCTGGATCAGGCGCAGGATGACCAGAAGCACCGGCGCGAGCACGCCGACCTGCTGGTATGTCGGCAGCAGACCGACAAGCATCGTCGAGATGCCCATCAGGAACATACAGACGATCAGGACCGTCTTTCGACCATGGGTATCTCCCCAGTGGCCGAGAACGAATGCCCCGATCGGCCGGGCCACATAACCTACGCCGTAGGTCGCCAGCGATGCGACGATAGCGACTGTGGGATTATCCGATGGAAAGAATATCTGCGGGAAGATCAAAGCCGCCGCAGTGGCGTAAATGAAGAAATCATAATATTCGAGCGCTGATCCAATCCATCCGCTCGCCGCCGCTTTCCTTGATTGACCCGCGTGGTGGGCCGTTTGAGCAATAGCCATTGCAAGCCTCCTCCGTTGTTGTTTGCTGACGTCCGTTGAGCCGGGCTTCTAAAAATCTTGGGCAGTAATTCGACCGCAACGGAACTAAATCTCGTTGGTTGTCTGCCGTGTTCGCCTAAGCAATCCGAGTGAGGCGACGATAGGCTCTCGGCCGAATAACACAATTATTCTGTTATACGATAAACATAACATGATGTTATTTTACGAAATCGGGATCGGATCGGCCCGGAATCCGAAAACCCGCCGCAAGCTCAAGATCAGACGCCGATCGCGCAGATCATTCGCGGGCGCGACACAGCGCAAGGTGCGGCGAGCCGGGCCGTTCTACTTGCATGGGGTTGTTTTGCAGATTTTGTGTCCGGGACCTCCGGCACACCGGCGATTGCGCTGCGTCCGGGACACGGGGTCGTCAGTACTTCGCGCGTGGGCGAACCGATTCAACCCCGGCCCGTCATGCTCTAGTGCCTGGGATTGAGCGCGTCGTTCAGGCCGTCGCCCATCAGGTTGAAGCCGATCACGAGCGCGATGATCGCAAGCCCGGGCCAGAACGCCATCCACGGCGCTTCGCCGAGAAATTGCCTGGCGACGTCAAGCATGGCGCCCCATGACGGCGCCGGCGGCAACTGGCCAAGCCCCAGGAAGGCAAGGCTCGCCTCGGCGAGCACTGCAATCGCCATGGTGAGCGTGGCCTGCACGATCACCGGTGCAAGCACATTCGGCAGCACCTGTCCGGTCAGGATGGCGAGATGGCCGAGGCCCTGGGAACGGGCGGCCGCGATATAATCCTCGGTGCCGACGACCAGGGTTTCGGCACGCGCAACACGCACGAAAACCGGCACGGCGGAAATGCCGATCGCGATCATCGCATTCTCAAGGCTGGGACCGAGGAATGCGGCCAGCGCAATCGCCAGCACCAGAAACGGACAGGCAAGCAACGCATCGGCGAGGCGCGAGATCACCATGTCGGCGAGACCGCCAAAATAGCCGGCGACGAGACCGAACGGCAGGCCGACCAGCACCGCGACGGTGACGGACACCATGCCGGCGGAAAGCGAGGCTTGCGTGCCGAAGATGACGCGGGACAGCACGTCGCGGCCGAGATCGTCGGTGCCGAACCAGTGGGCTGCACTGGGGGCCGCGCGTATCGCCAGCCAGTCCGGTCCATTCGGATCGTAGGGCGCGATCCACGCGGCAAACACCGCCAGCACGACGAAGAACAGAATGATCGTCGCCCCGATCACCGCGGACGGCTCGCGCAACAGGCGGCGAATTTGCGGAGAACCGGTTGCGCGCGCCCGACCAGCGACCGGCGCCGTCTCGATCGCGCTCATGACCTGAGCCTCGGATTCAGCAGCACATAGGCGACGTCGGCAATCAGGCTCATCAACAGGTAGACCGCCGCCGTGCACAGCACCACGGCCTGGACCACGGCGTAGTCGCGGCTGAAAACGCCGTCGACGATCATCTTGCCAAAGCCGGGGATGGAAAAGACCTGCTCGGTCAGAACCGCACCGGCCAGCAATTCGCCGAATTGCAACGTGCCCAGCGTCACCACCGGGATCAGCGCGTTCGGCAGCGCGTGGCGCAGCACGATGGTGCGATCGCGGACACCCTTGGCGCGGGCGGTGCGGACATAATCCTGCTTCATCGCCAGGATCATCGCGCCGCGGACATGGCGCATCATGACGGCGGCAACGCCGGTACCGAGCACCAGCGCGGGCATCAGCATGGAAAGCAGATTGCGCCCGAGGCTTTCGAACGGCGAAACAAACCCGCCGGCCGGCAGCCAGCCGAGATTCACCGAGAATACCAGGATCAACATGATCCCCAGCCAGAAATGCGGAATCGACAGGCCCGCCAATCCGAACAGACTGGCGCCGTAGTCAAACGGCGTCCCGCGCCGAAGCGCCGCGAAGATTCCGATCGGCAGCCCGAGCAGGAGCGCAACCAGCATCGACAGGGTCGCGAGTTCGATGGTCACCGGCAGTTTTTCGACCAGCATGGTGCCGATCGGCAGTCGGGTGCGCACCGAAGTGCCGAAGTCACCGTGAGCCAGCGCTTTCAGCCAAATGGCGTATTGCACCGGAACCGGATCATTGAAGCGATACTTCTGCCGAAGATATTCGATGACCTCCGGGTTGCGCTCTTCACCGGCCAGCGCCACGGCTGGATCGCCGGGCAGCAGTTTCTGCAGTCCGAACACCATCATCGACACCAGCAGCAATGTCGGCAGTGAGACGCCGAGCCGGCGCAGAAGCAGGGTCTTCATCTCAGCAGTCTGTTCCTCCGTTGGCCGGCGCGCCGATACATCATCAGGCGTTGTGCCTCAGTTCGCAGGCTTGACGCCGACGAGCCGCAGCAGCCCGTCGGGTACCATGACGATGCCGCCGACCGATTTGCGCGCCGCGAAGAACCAGTTCGGGTGGTAAAGCGGGATCGACGACAGCGCCGAGAGGTAGATGTCGGTCGCCTTGGCGTAGAGCGCCTTGCGCTTGGCTTCGTCGGCCTCGCCGCGGGCCTGATTCAGGATCGCGTCGAGATCCTTGTTGCAGTATTTGTTGACGTTCTGCGAGCCGGCGCAACTGAAAAACGCGATCAGGGTCGGGTCCGGGTCGGCGCGGCCGCTCCAGTTGCCGATATAGGCTTCGAAATTGCCGTTCAGATAGCGCTCGATCGCCGTCGCCGTCTCCATCGGCAACAGCTTGACATCGAAGCCCGCCTCGCCCGCCATCGACTGCATGATCTGCGCGACACGGTTATCGCCGGCCGTGTTCTCGTAACTGAGTTCCATCGGAACCCGGGTCATGCCGGCGGCGGCGATCAGCGCCTTGGCCTTCGCCACGTCGCGCGCCGGGATCTTGTGGGCCTGGTCGTAGAACGGCGACGACGGCGGGATCATCTGATTGTCGGCCAGAAACTCACCGTTGAAGGCGACCTTGTTGATGACGGTGCGGTCGATCGCCAGCTCGAAGGCCTGGCGCAGCGTTGCGTTCTTGCCGAGCGGCGTGTCCGCCTTCGCGCCCGCGCCGACATTGAACATCAGATGCGCGACGGCCAGTCCCTGGCCGGAATGCAAAGCGAGGTTCGTGTCATCGCGCACGGTCTTGAGGTCGGTCGGCGCGATGCGTTCGGCGAGGTCGAGATCGCCGGCGCGCACCCGCGACAACCGCACGGTCGAGTCGGGCACATAGGAATAGACGATCTCGTCATAATCGATCTGCGCCGGCATTCCAGTAGCCGGGATACTTCTTGACGCGAATGAGATCGCGCGACTTGCGCTCGACGAACTGATACGGCCCGGCGCAGACCGGCGCCGCCGCGAACTCACCGGCCTTCTCGCTAGCCGCCTTGGGCGACACCATCATGCCGGCACGATCGCTGAGATTGGCGAGCAGCGGCACGAACGGCTCCGACAGATTTAGCTTCACCTTGTCGGCCGCAAGCGCCTCGACGCTCGCGATCGGCGCCAGCTCGGCCTTGCGCTTGGAATCCGGCATGGTTTTCATGCGCTCGATATTGAACTTCACCGCCGCCGCATCGAACGCGGTGCCATCGTGGAAGGTGACGTTCTTGCGCAGCGTGAAAGTGATCGACTTGCCGTCGCCCGCCCACTCCCAGGCCTCCGCGAGTTGCGGCACGATCTTGAGGTCGGGCGAGATATCGACAAGCTTGTCGCAGAGTGCTGCGAACACGAAGCGGCCGGTATAGGTGCCGCTGAGCGCGGGGTCGAGCGCATCGGGGTCGTCCTGGATACCAACCCGCAGCGTCGCGGCCTCGGCCGAAACCAGAGCCAACGCCGTCATCGAAATTGCCGTCAACACCGTAGCTACGCGCCTCATATGGGGCTCCCATCGCTTTTGCCGTCGGACGACAAAACAAGCACGCCCGACTCTATTTGTAAATATTGCGAACAAACTAACCCGAATTTTGTGGAACGGCAGCCAAAAAGAGTTCCTTATCGGCCTAGAAGCCCCCTTGACGACATTCAGATTGAGATATTAGTTCGGTACCCTGACCAATTGGACTGATCTTCATGCAAGATTTCCCCTCCTCGCCCGTTGCGCGACAGCAATCCGTCCGCCTCGTGGTCGAGCGCCTGCTGCGGGATCGATCGGTATCCCGCGCCGAAATCGCGCGCAGCACCGGCCTGTCCAAGCAAACCATCTCGGAGGTCATGCGCGAGCTTGAACGCGATGGCTGGGTCCACGAGGACGGGCAGGTTCAGGGCACCGTGGGACGCAGCGCGGTCACCTATGCGCTGCGGCCGGACGCGGCCTTCGTGGTTGGCATCGACCTCGGCGGCACCAAACTGCACGTCGCCCTTGCCGATTTGCAGGGCGTGACCGTCGCCGAGACCATTGAGCCGACGGCGGGCGATGGCGGCGCGGCTGTCGTCGCCCAGATCGGGCGCATGACCGACGCCCTGCTTGCGCGCGCCGGCGTATCGTCGCAACGGCTGCGCGGCGGTGTGATGGGGAGTCCCGGCATCGTCGAGCCGGCCTCGGGCGGCATTGTGATCGCGCCCAATATCGCCGGGCTCGATAGCCTCGACGTGCAGGCCGCACTGCGCGCACGACTCGGCATCGACATCGCCATCGAGAACGACGTCAACCTTGCCGCGATCGGGGAGCATTGGCGCGGCAACAGCCGCAAGGCCCGTACCTTCGCCTTTATCGCGCTCGGCACCGGCATCGGCATGGGCATCTTCGCGGACGGCCATCTGATCCGCGGCGCGCGTGGCGCCGCCGGAGAAGTCGCCTACCTCCCGCTCGGGGGTGACCCCTATGATGCGCGTGGCCAGCGGCTCGGCACCCTGGAAACCGCGATCGGCAGCGCCGGCATTATCGAACGCTACACCGCGCTCGGCGGCGCGCCTGGCAGCACCGTACGCGACGTCTTCGATCGGCTCGAGACCGATGAGGCTGCGCGGATCACGATCGACGAGGTCGGCCGGATCGTCACCACGGCAATCCTTGCCGTGCATAGTATCCTCGATCCCGAGATCATCATCATCGGCGGCAGCATTGGCGCGCGGCCCGAGTTGAAGCTTCGGATCGATGCGCATCTCGGGCGCTGCACGCGGGAGCCGGTTCGGATCGAACTCTCTGCACTCGGCAATCGGGCCACGCTGATCGGCGCGATCGGCAGTGCGATCGACCAGGTGCACCGCGCGCTGTTTGGCATCGGCAAGGACGCGAGCCCGCTGGCCCTGCCCTTCACCACTGCGGAGGCCGCCGCATGAGGCAGTACGCGCCGCACGTCGAGATTGTGGGCAATGCCGCCGCGGTCGCGGAACGCGCGGCCGCGCGCGTCGTTACCCGATTGCGCGACCAGCCTGCGCTCACGCTTGGTTTTGCGACCGGCGCGACGATGAAGCCGGTCTACGCCCGCCTCGTCGCCGCCACACGCGCCGGCGATGTCTCATTCAGGGAAGTGTCCGGCTTCAACCTCGATGAATATGTCGGCCTCGCACCGCAATCGCCGGGAAGCTTTCATGCCTATATGCAGGAGCATCTGTTCGGGCATGTCGACATGGAGTCCGGACAAGCGCGGATTCCCAACGGGATAGCCGGCGACATCGCCGCCGAGGCCGCGCGCTATGAGGCGCTGATTGCGGCCAGCGGTGGCATCGACCTGTTGCTGCTCGGCATCGGCGCCAACGGCCACATCGCCTTCAACGAACCGGGTTCGGATTTTGCGTCACGCACCCGCGAGATCAGGCTCGACGAAGCCAGCCGCATCGCGGAAGCCGGCAATTTTCCCGATTCCGCATCGGTTCCCGAGTGTGCGATCACAATCGGGATTGCAACAATCCTGGAAGCGCGCAGCATCCTGTTGATTGCAACCGGGCCTGCGAAGGCGGCCGCCCTGGCCGCCGCCATTGAAGGTCCGATCGGGCCGGCCTGTCCCGCCTCCGCGCTTCGCCTGCACGACAATGTCCGTATCATCTGCGACGAAGCCGCCGCCGCAGCGCTCACCAACCGGCCTCACAACGATAACCGGAGAACAGCATGAGCCTGGGGCAGCGCGATTTCATGGCACCGGGCCGCTCGCTGGCGGTGGGCGACCGTGGCATGGCCGCGACATCCCATCCCGCAGTCACCCTCGCGGCCGTCGACATGCTGCGCAGCGGCGGCAACGCGGTCGACGCCGCCATCGCCGCAATCGCGCTGCAAGGCGTCGTCGATCCGCACATGACCGGCATCGGCGGCGACTGTTTTGCGATCTATGCGCCCGCCTCGGGCCAGCCCGTCGCCATCAACGGCTCAGGCAGGGCATCGGCGAAGGCCGAACTCGGCTGGTTTCGAGAACAGGGAATGCTGTCGATTCCCGACGATTCGCCCCATGCCGTCACCGTTCCCGGCGCGGTCGACGCCTGGTGCCGGTTGGCAGCCGATTATGGCTCGAAAGGGCTGGACGAGATTCTGGCGCCGGCGATCCGCGCGGCCGAGAACGGTTTTGTCATCCCGCCCCGCTCCGCGCTGGACTGGGCGCGGTATGGCGAGCGAATTGCGAAACACAAGACCGGCGTTCCGGTCTATCTGCCCGGCGGCGTTGCGCCAGATATTGGCGGCAAACTCAACCATCCAGCACTCGGCGCGACGCTGCGTCGGATCGCGCGCGAGGGACGCAGCGCGTTCTACGAGGGCGCCGTCGCCGAAGAGATCGTCGCAACGTTGAGGGCGCTCGGCGGGTTGATGCAGCTTGACGATCTTGCAACCGCGAGCGCCGATTACGTCACGCCGATCGGCACCGACTATCGCGGTCATCGGATCTGGCAATGTCCACCCAACGGACAGGGCGTCGCAGCTCTCTTGATCGCCCGCATCCTCGGCGGCTTCGACATGGCCGATCCGGCGCTCGGCGAAGCGGACCGCATTCATCTCCTCGCCGAGGCGACCAAGGTGGCCTACCGGCAACGCGACGCACTGGTCGCCGATCCGGCCTTTCATCCGCTCGACGTCGACGCGCTGCTGTCGGATGCGTCAATCTCGGCAATGCGCGCTACCATTAACACGAAGCGCGCCAGCGCGCCCGCGGAATTCGAGATGCCGATCCATCGTGACACCGCCTATGTTGCAGTCGCCGACCGCGACGGCAACATGGTGTCCTTTATCAATTCGCTGTTCTTCGCCTTCGGCAGCGGCATCTATGCCCCGCGTTCGGGTGTGCTGCTGCAGAACCGCGGTTCGGGATTCCGCCTCGTCGAGGGTCATCCCAATGCCATCGCGCCGCGAAAACGTCCGTTCCACACCATCATTCCGGGCTTGCTGGCGAAGGACGGCAAACCGGTCATGGCGCTTGGCGTGATGGGCGGTCAATATCAGGCCACGGGACACATCCAGATCCTGAGCGGCGTGCTCGACCGCGGCCTCGACATCCAGCAATCCTCGGACGCGCCCCGCAGCTTCGCCTTTGACGGCACGCTGTCGCTCGAGCCGACGGTCTCCGCCGCGGTCGCCGACGATCTGAGTGCACGCGGCCATCGCGTGACCTGGGCGGACGAACCGCTTGGAGGTTTCCAGGCAGTGCAGGTTGATTCCAAGCGCGGACTTATGTACGGCGCGTCGGACCATCGCAAGGACGGCATCGCGCTGGCGGCGTAACCAGGGACGGAACAAACAGAGATGTCAGGTCGGGCAGCATGAGCGAGACAGCGACGGAGGCGATCTTGTCGATCGAGCAGCTGACGCTGGCGCTGCCCGCCGACGCCGATCGTGCCTTTGCCGTCGAAGAGGTCTCGCTGGCGCTGCACCCGCGGCAGATCCTTTGCGTTGTCGGCGAATCCGGCTCCGGCAAGACGGTCTGCGCCTCGGCGGTGATGGGCCTGTTGCCCAACGAAATTCGGCCGGTCGCGGGCGCAATCCAGTTCGAGGGCCGCGATTTACTGAAACTGCCGGCAGCCGAGTGGCGGACATTGCGCGGGCGTCGCATTGCGATGATCTTCCAGGAACCAATGACGGCGCTTAATCCCGTGATCAGGATCGGCGACCAGATCATGGAGGCGTTCGAGGCGCATGGGCACCTGGCGCTGGCCGAGCGGCGGGCCCGCACGCGCGCGCTCGCCGAGGAAGTCGGATTGCGCGATCTGGACCGGATCATCAACAGCTACCCGCATCAGCTGTCGGGCGGTCAGCGTCAGCGCGCCATGATCGCAATGGCGCTGGCGCTCGAACCGTCGATCCTGGTGGCGGACGAGCCGACCACCGCGCTCGACGTTACGACGCAAGCGCAGATTCTGCGGTTGATCCGCGACATCCAGCAGCGGCGCGGCATGGCCGTGCTGTTCATCACCCATGATTTCGGCGTCGTCGCCGACATTGCCGACCGCGTCGCCGTGATGGAGAAGGGACGCGTCGTCGAGCAGGGTTCGGTCGCGGACGTGCTCGAACGCCCGCAGCATCCCTACACCCGCCGGCTGCTCGCCGCGGTGCCGACCCTGAAGCCGCCGGTGCGCCCGGCGGTCGGGGACGCACCGGTCGCCTGCGCGGCAACCGGGCTTGCGAAGACCTATCGCGGCAACGACTGGTTCAGCGCGCAGAGCGAGGTCGCTGCGGTAAAGGGCGTGAGCTTCGAAATCCGGCGCGGCGAAACGCTCGGCCTTGTCGGGGAATCAGGCTCGGGCAAGAGCACGATCGGCCGGCTCGTGATGCGGCTCACCGACGGCGATGCGGGCGTCGTCCGCGTCGGCGAACTCGATTTCACGCAAAGCCGCGGGGCCGGTCTGCGGGACGCCCGCAAGCATATCCAGATGGTGTTCCAGGATCCTTTCACCTCGCTCAATCCGCGGCGCCGGGTCGGGCGGATCATCGCCGACGGACCGATCGCGCATGGCGTCCCGGCGGCACAGGCGTTTGCGCGTGCCGCGGAGCTACTGGCGTTGGTTGGCCTGGACCCAGGCGCGGCGCAGCGTTTCCCGCATGAATTCTCGGGCGGGCAACGGCAGCGGATCGGCATTGCGCGCGCGCTGGCGCTCGACCCCGACGTGCTGGTGGCGGACGAGCCGGTATCGGCGCTCGACGTCTCGGTCCAGGCCCAGGTGCTGGCGCTGCTCGAGACGTTGAAAACGCGGCTGCGGCTGGCGATGCTGTTCATCACCCATGACCTCAATGTGGCGGCACAGGTTTGCGACCGGATCGCGGTGATGCGCCTTGGCGAGATCGTCGAGATCAAGCCGACCGCGGAGCTGCTCAGCCGGCCGGAGCATCCCTACACGCAGGCGCTGCTGGCCGCCGTCCCCGGCCGGCAACGCAAGGCGCTACCGATCGTGCCTGATGCGCCGCGCGACGACGTACGTCATTGAAGGAGGATCTCTAAAATGCAGAAGCGCACGGAACTGCCGATGCTGCGCGTCGGCCTCATCGGCAGCGGCTTCATCGCCGCCTTCCATCTGCAATCCATGGTCGGGGTTCGCAACGTCAGTGTCGGCGGCGTCTACAGCCGCTCGGCCGAGCGGCGCACGCGCATCGCGGACAAGGCACGCAGTCTCGGCCTTGGGCCGACGCGTGCGTTCGACAGCATCGAGGCGATGGCGATGTCGGGCGAGGTCGATGCGCTGTGGGTGCTGACACCGAACGACACCCGCCTCGACATCATGCGCGAGATCCATCGCCTGACGAAGGCCGGCGCGCCGCTGCGCGCGGTCGCCTGCGAGAAGCCACTCGCCCGCACGCTCGCCGAAGCACGCGAAATGCTCAGACTTGTCGAAGATGCCGGCCTGCTGCACGGCTATCTGGAAAACCAGTTATTCTCGACAGCGGTCATGCGCGGCAAGGACATCATCTGGCGGCGCGCAGTACCGCAGGGCGGACGGCCCTATCTGGCCCGTGCGGCCGAGGAACATTCCGGCCCGCACGAGCCCTGGTTCTGGCAAGGCGAACGGCAAGGCGGCGGCGTGCTCTCCGACATGATGTGTCATTCGGTCGAGGTGGCGCGCTTCATGCTGACCGCGCCGGGCGCTGCCCGCGACAGCCTGCGGCTGGTGAGCGCCAGTGCTACGACCGCCAATTTGAAATGGACGCGACCGCGCTATGCGGCCGACCTGCGGACGCGGATGGGCATCGACTTCGCCAAACGCCCGGTCGAGGATTTTGCGCGCGGCATCCTTGCGCTGGAAGATGCTGACGGCCATCAGGTGATGATCGAGGCAACGACGTCATGGGCCTATGTCGGCGCCGGCCTGCGCATCCAGCTCGAGCTGCTCGGCCCTGAATATTCGATGGAGTTCTCGTCGCTATCGACCGGCCTCAAGGTGTTTCTTTCCCGCGCCGTGACGGGATCGGAGGGCGAGGACCTCGTCGAGAAGCAGAATGCGGAACAAGGCCTGATGCCGGTGGTCGAGGACGAAGCCGGCATCTATGGCTACACCGACGAGAACCGGCACATGGTGGAAGCGTTCAGGCGTGGCTTGAATCCTGCGGAAACCTTTCATGACGGCGTCGGCGTCATGGAAATGCTGATGGGACTCTATCGCTCCGCGGAACTCGGCCAGACCGTGCATTTCCCCGATCCCGAGCTCGAACGCTACGTGCCGCAGGTCGCGCGCGGTTGAACCGGCTGGTGACCTTGAAAGCGCCCCCGGGAGTCGCAACGGACCCTCACGCGTTCGCGTAAGGCCTGATGATCTCCTCGCCGAAGCGGGCCAGCGTCGTTTCGAGATCGGGCATGAACGCCGTCACTGGCAGCGCCAGGCGGCCAGCGCCCCGCGCGATGCGCTCCTCGACGGCCGCGCGCGGGTCGGAACCTGAATTCGGCAACGCGCCGGGACAGCCGAGGATCAATTCCACCATCGCCGGATCGCGGCCGGCCTGCTCGGCCGAACGGCGCACGACGTCGAGCAACGGCATGGTGTCGACCTGGGCGCCGATCGAGGGGAAGAAGCCGTCGCCGAGGCGGCCGGCGCGGCGGGCAGCCGCTTCCGAGTGGCCACCGACGACGATCGGCACCGATTTCGCAACCGGCTTCGGATTGCAGCTGACCTTGTCGAATTTCACGAACTCGCCCGCGAAGCTGGCGCCATCGCTGGCCCACAATGCGCGCATGGCTGCGACATACTCATCGGCGCGCTTGCCGCGACGCTCGAACGGAATGCCGAGCGCCTCGAACTCCTCTTTTAGCCAACCCACGCCGATGCCGAGTTCGATCCGGCCGCCGCTGAGATAGTCGAGCGTGGCGACCTCCTTGGCCAGCACCAGCGGGTTGCGTTGCGGCAGGATCATCACGGCCGTCATGAAGCGCAACCGCGTGGTGGCGGCGGCGACCCAGGTCAGCCAGATCAGCGGATCGGGAAAATTCACCGATGGACCGCCCGGTAACCGGCCGCCCGGCGCATAGGGATAGACGCTGGTGTAGTTGTCGGGAAAAACGACGTGCTCGACAGCGAACACCGAGTCGAATCCGGCCGCCTCCGCCAGGCGCACCAGACGGCGCGCGCCTTCAGGGTCGGAGAAGGCGAAGTTGCCGAAATGCAGGGCGAATTTCATGGCGGCGGTTCCTTCCTGGACCTGGCGGCGCGCTCGATCGGCGCCTTCCAGACGCCATCATGGCACGCGGCGAGGATTTCGGGGAGCCGCCGTTCATGGCAGCCTCCCGGCACGAGCCGACACCTGTTCAAACGACGCGCCGCTTCGTATCCTCGGGCCACGGAGGACATGACGATGAAGCTTGGTCTGGCAATCGGGTATTCGGGCGCACATCTGGAGGTGCCGGTCGCACTCGTGCAGCGGGCGGAAGAGCTGGGCTACGACTCGGTCTGGTCGGCCGAGGCCTATGGCTCCGACGCGATCACGCCGCTCGCGTTCCTCGCCGGCAAGACCAACCGCATCAAGCTCGGCACCGGCATCATGCAGCTGGCCGCGCGAACGCCAGCCAACGCCGCCATGTCGGCCGCCAGCATTGACGCGATGGCCGGCGGCGGCCGCTTCATCGCAGGCCTCGGTGTCTCCGGACCGCAGATCGTCGAGGGCTGGTACGGCCAGCCGTGGGGCAAGCCCTACTATCGGGTCAAGGACTACGTCGCGATCATGCGCAAGATCTTCAAGCGCGAAGGCCCCGTGACGCACGAAGGCCGCGAGATCAGCCTGCCCTACAAGGGCGAGGGCTCCGCTGGCCTCGCCAAGCCGCTGAAGTCGATCCTGCACATGAACCCCGACATCCCGATCTACCTCGCCACTGGCGGTGAGGCGATGGTCAAGCTGACGGCTGAGATCGCCGACGGCTGGCTGCCAATGGGTTTCGTGCCGGGCGCCATGGAGGAGTACGGCCCGTGGCTGGAGGAAGGCTTCCGCCGCGCCGGCAACGGCAAGAGCCTGAAGGATTTCACCATCCAGGCCTCCGTCCATGTCGAGATCGATAACGACGTGAAAGGGGCGCTGACGCGCCTCAAGCCGGAGGTGGCGCTCTATGTGGGCGGCATGGGTCACCGGACCAAGAATTTTCACAACGACGTCATGGTTCGACGCGGCTTCGGCGACGCGGCGCAGCGCATCCAGGAACTTTACCTTGCGGGCCACAAGGACGAAGCCATCGCCACCGTGCCCGACGAGTGGGTCGATCTGAAATCGCTGGTCGGCCCACCGGCGCGCATCCGCGAACGCTACCGCGCCTGGGAGGACAGCGGCGCGGATTCGCTCAGCGTGCGATCGCGCCAGCCCGAGGCCATCGAGGTGATGGCCGAGGCCGCGCGGCTGAACTGAGGTCCTGACCAGCGGAGAACAAGCGTCATGCGTCCACCCCTTCGCGTCGGCACCGTCTACGATTTCCGCAACACGCCGGAATCGGGCATGGACATGCCGAGCCTGTACGCCGCGATCATGGACCAGATCGTCATGCTCGACGGGCTCGGGTTAGATCTCGTGTGGTTCACCGAGCATCACTTCCTCGATGACGGCTACCTGCCTTCGTGGGTGCCGATGGCGGGCGCGATCGCCGCGCGCACCAAACGCGTGCGGCTGTCGAGCGACGTCTGCCTGCTGCCGTTCAACCATCCGGTGCGGCTGGCCGAGGACCTCGCGGTACTCGACAATATCAGCAATGGCCGCATCGAGGTCGGCGTCGGCATGGGCTACGCGCCGCACGAGTTCCGCGGATTTGGCCTGCCCGTCTCGCGCCGCGTATCGCTGACGGACGAAGGCATCGAGGTGCTGCGCCTTTGCTTCACCGGCGAGAAGTTCAGTTTCCATGGCAAGCGCTACGATTTCGACGACGTGGTGATCCGGCCGCGCTACGTGCAACCGGGTGGCCCGCCGCTCTGGATTGCTGCGATGTCGGAGCCCGGCGCGCAGCGCGCGGCACGCAATGACAGCAACTTCCTGCCGCAGGGCGCGCGGTCAATGGTGCTCGATCCGTGGCGCGCGACGCTGATGGCGTCGGGCCGCAATCCCGACAGCTATCGTGTCGGCATCATCCGCTCCTGCCTCGTGACCGACGACGCCGAGCGCGACTGGCCGGCCGTGCGCGCCGCCGAGCGCTATCGCGGCCAGGTCTATCGCAGCTTCAACAAGGACGAGAGCGCCGCCGGCGGCGTTTCCGGCAACACGCGCGAGACTAGCATCCCGCAGACATGGGTGGTAGGCAACGTCGAGCACTGCGTGAAGGAGCTGACATCCTTCGTGCGCGAATACGGCATCACCGACCTCGTCACCTGGGCGGTGCCGCCGGGCATGCGGCCGGAACAGATGAACGGCAGTCTCGAACGCTTCGTGCGCGACGTGGCGCCGCGAATCAAAGCCGCGGCTGCAGCTACCTAAGGAAAGACAGCGCATGGGTGTCGCGATCGGACTGGGCTGTGCGGAGTTTCCGTTTTCCGGCGCGGCGGCGTACTGGCGCTGGATCGACATGTGTGAGGCCGGCGGCGTGGATTCGATCTGGCAGACCGACCGGATCGTCGGCCATCAGCCGTTTCTTAAATCGATGACCACGATGGCGGCCCTGGCAGGGCGCACGCGGCGGATGCGGTTCGGCATGAACGTCGTGTCGCTGGCGTTTCGCGACCCCGTGCTGCTGGCCAAGCAGTGCGCCACCATCGACATGCTGTCCGACGGCCGCCTGCTGCCCGCCTTCGGCATCGGTAGCCCGCTGGCGCCCGAATGGCAGGCGCTCGGCATCGACACGAAGACGCGCGGCCGCAAGACCGACGAGTGCCTCGAGATCATCCGCCGCCTGTGGCGAGAGGAGTCGGTCGACTTCAGCGGCGCCTTCTACACGCTGAAGGGCGTCACCATCGCGCCGAAGCCCGTACAGCCCGACCTGCCGATGTGGATCGGTGGCTCGAGTGACGCCGCGATCCGGCGCACGGCGCGCATCGGCACCGGCTGGCAGGCCGGCGGCGACCCGCCGGCCGAGGCCGGTCGCGTCGTGGCCGCGATCAAGGCCGCCGCCAGCGAGGCCGGCCGATCGATCGACGAAGATCATTACGGCGCCGGCTTCGCGTTCCACTTCGGCAGCCGGGACGCGCCCGGTCGTCGGCAGGGCGATGAACGCCTACGCCAAGCGCACCGGACGCGACGCCACGCACGCGGTCGCGGTCGGCGATGCCGACGCGATCCTCGCGCGCGTCGGCGAATACGTCGATGCCGGCGTGTCGAAGTTCATTTTGCGGCCACTGGGCGGCGATGACGACGCCATCCTGGCCCAGACCCGTCTGCTGATCGAGCAAGTGCTGCCGCGCGCGGAGGCGCGGTGGCCGAGACGTCCGAAGGTCGTCACGACCGTTTGATAACGACACCAGATCCATCGCCGGCCACCTGGTCCGCGAGCAACGCCACGAGGGAGAGAACGATGCGGATCGGCGGGCAAATGTTTTTCACCGACTACTCGATGTCGCCGACCGAACTTGCGCGGGCGCTCGAGGACCGCGGCTTCGATTCGCTCTGGGTGCCCGAACACTCCCACATTCCCTTGACGCGCAAGACGCCCTTCCCCAGCGGCGGCGATGTGCCGAAGAAATATTACGACGTGATGGACCCGTTCGTGGTGCTGGGTGCGGCCGCGGCCGTAACCAAAACGCTGCTGCTCGGGACCGGCATTTGCCTGATCGCTCAGCGCGACCCGATCCAGACCGCCAAGCAGGTCGCTTCGATCGACCAGGTCTCCGGCGGCCGTTTCCTGTTCGGCGTCGGCAACGGCTGGAACGAGGACGAGATGGCCAACCACGGCACTGTCTTTGCGAGCCGCCACAAGCTGGCGCGCGAGCGTATCGAGGCCATGAAGGTGATCTGGACCCAATCGAAGGCCGAGTATCATGGCGAGTTCGTGAACTTCGACCCGATGATGACCTGGCCGAAGCCGGTCCAGAAACCGCATCCGCCGATCATGGTCGGCGGCGCCTTCCCCTACGGCGCGCGGCGTGCCCTGAGCTACGGCAATGGCTGGATGCCTCACCGCACCCGCACAGAGTACGCGGACGTGCAGGCGCTGCTGCCGAAATTCCGCGAGATGGCGACTGAGGCGGGCCGCGACCCGGCGTCGGTGCCGATCACGATCTGGGGCGCCAAGGAGGACCTCGACCTGCTAAAGCGCGACCGCGACAACGGCGTCTCACGCGTGGTCGTCAGCCTCGATTCCGCCAAGGCCGATAAGATCCTGCCGGAGCTCGACCGCTGGGCGACCTTGATCCGCCAGCTCGGCAACTAGAGCGTGATCCGGAAAGTGTTTAGCGGTTTTCGCAAAAAATCATGCTCAAAAAAGAGAGCTAGAGCTGGGATGACGATCGGAGAAAAGTCATCCTGCTCTAGACGAGCGGCAGCACCTCGGCCCTGAATTTCTGCATGCCCTTGAGGACTTCGTCGGCTGTCGAACCGCCGAATCCGAAATCGAGGCTGCCGACCCCCATATCGCGCAGCGCGCGGATGTCGGCGGCGACGAGTGGCGGCGGACCGGCGAACAGGCGATGTTCGCCATCACTGGCCTGCGGTGGCGCGGTCTCACCGAACACCGTGACGCGCAAGCTCAGGCCGACCGCCTTGGGATCGCGACCCGCTTCTGATGTCATCTTGCGCAGGCGCGCCACCTGGGTCTTGAAGCGCGTCAAGCTATCCAGCGGATTCTGCGGGTTGGTACCGATCGGATACCAGGCATCGCCGATGCGGGCAGTTCGTCGCAGCGCCGGGCCGCTCTCGCCTCCGACCCAGATCGGCGGATGCGGCTTCTGCACGGGCTTCGGATCGAAGCCGATATTGGAGAACCGGACATGCTTGCCGTCGAACTTCGGCGCATCCTGCGTCCAGAGTTCAACGAAGGCGCGGACATATTCATCGGTCACGGTTCCACGCGCATCGAAATCCGGTGCGTCGATGGCCTCGAACTCCTCGCGCATCCAGCCCGCACCGATACCCAGCGTCAGCCGGCCACCCGAGAGAACGTCGATGGTCGAGAGAATCTTGGCGGTCAGCACCGCTGGTCGATGCGGCACCACCATGACGGAGGTCACGAGACGCAGGCGCGTCGTTTTCGCGGCGATCCAGGCGACCTCCGTCAGCTGTTCGTGCCGCTCGCCGCGGGTGCCGCTGGGGAATTCCCCGGAGGCGCTGTAGGGATATTCGGCCGCGATCGCGGTCGGAATCACGACGTGGTCGCTGAACGTGGCGTAGTCGAAGCCCATCGCCTCGCCGCCAACCACGATTTTCGTCAGGTTATCCGCGGCCGACAGGGGGCCGGCGGTCGGTGCGTTGAAGCCGATCAACATTTGTTGCGTCCTTCCTTGCATTGCATTGCTCGCGTCGATGCGACACCATGCGGCGGCTAGCGGGTGGCGGCAAGCGCGTCCCGCGACGACATGCGACCCTCTGCGGGCGGAGACGACGGAACATGGTGGCGGCCGGTAGGCAGGCGACGCGGCAGCGGTTCGACGCGCCGCTGGCCGAACTGATAGCAGAAGCCGCGGCCTTGCGCGATTCCGCGCACGGCCGGCTTGTGTCTTACTCGCGCAAGGTCTTCATTCCGCTCACCAAACTTTGCCGCGACGTCTGTCACTACTGCACCTTCGCGCAAGTGCCGCGCGCGGGCAAGCCGGTTTACCTCTCACCCGACGAGGTGCTCGCCATCGCGCGCGCCGGCGAAGCCGCAGGCTGCACCGAAGCCCTGTTCACGCTGGGCGACAAGCCCGAGCTGCGATACCAGGCCGCGCGCGACGCATTGAAGGCGCTCGGCCACGAAACGACGATCTCCTATCTGACCGCGATGTGCGCGCTCGTGCTGCGCGAGACCGGATTGCTGCCGCATGCCAATCCCGGCGTGATGACGCGCGAGGAGATCGCCGGCCTGCGCGAGGTGACGGCCAGCCAGGGCATCATGCTGGAGTCGACCAGCGAGCGGCTGTGCAGGCAGGGCGGCGTTCACTACGGTTCTCCCGACAAACATCCTGCCGTCAGGCTGGACACAATGCGTCTGGCCGGCGAACTCAAGGTTCCGTTCACGACCGGAATCCTGATCGGCATCGGCGAGACACGCGACGAGCGGATCGATGCGCTGGAGGCGATTGCCGATCTGCACGCCGCGCATGGTCATATCCAGGAAGTCATCGTCCAGAACTTCCGGGCCAAGCCCGACACCAAGCTCGCCAATTCCGAGGAACCCGATCTCGACGACCTGCTGTGGACCATCGCGACGGCGCGCCTGATTCTCGGGCCCGACATGAATATCCAGGCGCCGCCAAATCTGTCGCCCGGAGTCTATCAAAAGCTGATCGGCGCGGGGCTCAACGACTGGGGCGGCATCTCGCCGGTCACGCCCGACCACGTGAACCCTGAAGCGCCTTGGCCTGCCATTGCCGAACTCGCCCGCAAGAGCGCGGACGCCGGCAAGCTGCTGGTGAACCGCCTGCCCGTCTACCCCGCCTACGTGCGCGCCGCCGATACATGGCTGGCTCCCGACATCGCCAGACGCGTGCGGCGCATGAGCGACGCTGAAGGCTTCGCGCGCGACGACGACTGGGCACCGGGAAACACCAGGCCGCCACCGGCGCCGCTGGTGCTCGCCCGCAGCGTCGACCGCGGAATCGCAGGAATCGTCGAGCGTGCCACATCGGGCGAACGGCTCGCCTCGAACGACATCGTGCGCCTGTTTGCGGCGCGCGACGCCGACTACCGCTACGTCACGCAGGCCGCCGACGCGCTGCGACGCGCCGTCAGTGGCGACGTCGTGCGCTACGTCGTCAACCGCAATATCAACTACACAAACATCTGCTACTTCCGGTGCAAATTCTGCGCCTTCTCGAAAGGCCGCACGCACGAGGATTTGCGCGGCTCACCCTATGATCTTGCCATCGAGGAAATTACGCGGCGTGCGATCGAGGCGTGGGATCGCGGGGCGACGGAAGTGTGCCTGCAAGGCGGCATCCATCCCGACTATACCGGCGCCACGTACGAAGCGATCTGCCAGGCGATCAAGGCGGTCGTCCCCGAAATGCACATCCATGCCTTCTCGGCCCTGGAGGTGACGCAAGGTGCGGCCACGCTCGGACTGCCGATCCACGAATTCCTCGCGAAGTTGAAGGCGGCCGGTCTCGGCACCCTGCCCGGAACAGCGGCTGAAATCCTCGACGATGAAATACGCGCCATCATCTGCCCCGACAAGATCAACACCGCGCAGTGGCTCGACGTGCAGCGCGCCGCCCACCGGGCGGGACTGCGCACCACCTCGACCATCATGTACGGGCACGTCGAGACCTCGGGTTCGTGGGCGAAACATCTGCTCGCGCTACGCGACTTGCAGGCCGAAACCGGCGGCTTCACCGAGTTCGTGCCGCTTCCCTTTGTCCACATGGAAGCGCCGATGTACCGCCTCGGCATGGCGCGCTCCGGCCCGACGTTCCGCGAAGCCGTCATCATGCATTCGGTCGCGCGGCTGGCCCTGCATCCGCTGATATCAAACATCCAGACGTCCTGGGTGAAGATGGGGCCGGCCGGCGCCGCGGTGTGCCTGAAGTCCGGCGCCAACGACCTCGGTGGCACGCTGATGAACGAGAGCATCTCGCGCGCGGCCGGTACCCAGCACGGCCAGGAGTTCCCGCCTCACGAGATGGAAGCGCTGATCCGCTCGATTGGCCGCGAACCGATGCAACGCGACACGCTCTATCGACAGGTCGCGGACGACCGTCGAGCGGCATCCATGATCGCGGCCGACCTGGAGCCGATCGTGCTGACACCGCCGCGCAAGAGGGCGGCGGTCGGTTAGCCGATGCCCCGCTGGGCCAGTAACGCAGGCACGCCAAGTTCGTCGAGCAGCGTGCGGGTTCGCGTTCCGGCTGATTGCGGCAGGCGCAGGAAAAGCGCCAAATCGATCGGATGGTCGATATCCATGGCGATTCCGGGCTGACGGATCACAGTCGGCTCGATGCCCTGAAGACGCGCGGCGTCGAGGTGCGGGAAGTAGCTGTTGTCGCCGAAGCGAAGCGGCACCGATTGCGGCGGCGAGCAGACGACGGCATTGGATCCGAGATCGTCATGCGCCGGCGAGATCGTGAAAGAGGGCGCGGCGAGATGCGCCGATAACACCGCGTCTATCTCGTCGGCCCGGGTGGCTGGAATGTCGCCGGGCATCGTGATCATGCCGCCACGCCCTTCGCCCGCGAGAAGGCGGCGGCCGGCGTTCACGCTGCCGGTATGTCCGTCCCGCGCGCCCTCCGTCACGATCCGCGCACCGATCCTTTCGCCAAGCGCCGTCGCATGCGGATCGAGCGTGACGATCATGACGCCGGCGAGATGCCGGGAGCCGGCGACGGCGTCGAGCATGTCCGTCAGCATGGTCTCGGCGAGAACTTGGCGTTCGCGTTGCGACAGCAGGCCTGACAGCCGATGCTTGGCGCCATCGAACTCCTTGACCGGAATGACCGCCCAGATGTCGCTCATCGCAGCAGGGCCAGTGCGTCCGCCGCGTCGAGCGTCACGCGCGCCAGCGTCTCCCGGTCATGCAGACTCGTCATCAGGGTTCGGGCGATCGTGACCCGGGCGCCGACATTGCCGATCCCATCGGCGTCGGCGTGGTCGACGACATAGCCATCCAACAGGTCGCCGTAGCGTGCGGCGACGCCGGCGGCACTGGCCTCGAGGCCAAGTTCGCGCATCATCTTCGCGGTCGGGCCCTTGACGGCCTGCCCGCCGATGATCGGCGACACCGCGACGACCGGGGCTCGACTTGCCTTGATCGCATCGCGCATGCCAGGGATCGCCAGGATCGGCTCGACGCTGATGAAGGGATTGGACGGACAGATGATCACGGCCCGCACGTCGCCCGAGCGCAGCGCCGCCGTGATGTCGGCGTGCGGCCGGGCGAGCGTCACACCGTCGAAAGCCAGCTCATGGACAACCGGCCGGCACTGCTGGCGCACGAAGTAGTCCTGGAAGTCGATCCAGCCCGCATCGCTGCGCACGCGGGTACGCACGCGGTCGTCGCTCATCGGCACCACGCGGGCGCCGATGCCGAGGCGCCGGCAAATGTCGGATGTCACCTCGGACAGTGTCTGCCCCATACGCAGGCGTCGGGTGCGCTCGACATGCAGCGCGAGATCGCGATCGCCGAGCCGAAACCAGTCCTCGCCGCCGAGCGCCCCGATACTGTCCATGAACGACCACGTCTCGTCACGCCGGCCCCAGCCGGTGGCGGGATTGTCGATGCCCGCGAGAGCATAGGTCAGCGTGTCGATATCGGGCGAGATGCTCAGTCCAAGATGCTCGAAATCGTCGCCGGTGTTGGCGACCACGAGCAGTTCGTCGGCTGGCAAGACGCGGCTGAGACCGAGCGCCAGTTTCGCGCCGCCGACCCCGCCGGACAGCGCCACGACAAGTCGCTTGCTCATCGGAACATGTCCTCGGCCGCCGGGCGCACCAGCTCGGACGCACCATTGTCGGGACCGCGCCATGTCAGACCGCGCACGACCACGACAGGCTGGCCTTCGGCACCCTGCCCCATCACAAGCGACGCTGCAGCAGCGATCTCGTCCGCATGCCCGGTGATGCTGACCTGAAGCTCGCGGCCGAACAGATCGGGTGAGCCCCGCAGATCCATCAGCGACGGCAGGCCGGCAGCACCAATCGCGGTGCCGCAGGTGCCGCGCCGCCAGGCGCGGCCGAAGCTGTCGTTAATGATCACCGCCACTGGCACGCCGAACCTTAGCGACAGGCTCCTCCTCAATATCGCTGCGCTGCCGTCGGGATCGACCGGCAGCAGCAGGGCCCGCTGGGGGTCATCGGGCGAGGCCACGTTGGACTGGTCGATGCCTGCATTGGCTATCACGAAGCCCAGCCGGTGCTCGACGATCAGGAGGCCCGGTCTCGCCCGCACGACGCGGACCGATTCCGACAGGATCAGTTCGACCAAACGCGGATCTTTCTGGACGTTACCGGCGAGTTCGATCGCCTTGGCCGAGGGTTCGACGGTCGCGAGATCCACCATGCGCCCTTCGGCCTTGGACACGATCTTCTGCGCCAGCACGAAGACATCGCCGCCACGCGGCACGATGCCACCGCGCGCCAACCCCTCGCCGATCAAGGCGGCGAGATCGTCGTCCTTGCGCACCAGCGGAATGCCGGGGACGGCGAGGATCTCGACGGCGTTGCTGCATTTCATCGGCCGGTCCCGCGCACTCAACCGAAACGCTTTCGCAGTCGCGGCAGCACGTGCTCGCCGTAGAGTTTCAGAAAGCGCGCCTGGTCCGGTCCCGGCGCGTGGAACACCAGATTCCGGAAACCGAGACCGACATAGTAACCAATCCGCTCGACGTGCTCGTCGGCGTCGCTGGACACGATCCATCGACTGGCGGCGCGCTCCAGCGGCAGCGCGTCGGCGAGGCGCTGCATCTCGACGGGATCCTCTACCGTCATCTTTTCCTCGGGTGTCAGCGCCAGTGCCGCCCAATGGCGCGTGTCCTCGAGCGCTCGCACCTTGTCGGTGTCGAACGACACCTTAACCTCGATCATGCGATCGTAGGACCGCGACGGAGCGTCCGACGCCGCGATGCCCTCGGCGACCTTCGGCAACAGGGTCTCGGTATAGAGCTCCGGCTTCTTGCCGCTCGTGCAGATGAACCCTTCGGCGGAGCGGCCGGCGTAACGCGCCACGAGGGCACCCGCGGCCGCGACATAGATCGGCACCGGCGTGTCGGGACGGTCGTAGATCGTCGCCTTCTCCGTCTTGTAGTACTGGCCTTCGAAGCTGACCCGCTCCTGCGTCCAGAGTGCCCGAATCAGCGTGACGGATTCACGCAGGCGAGCGAAGCGCTCCTTGAATTCCGGCCAGGGCTGGCCGGTCGAAGGCACTTCGTTCAGTCCTTCGCCGGTGCCGATGCCGAGCACGACGCGTCCCGGGAACATCGCGCCCATCGTGCCGAACGCCTGGGCGACGATGGAGGGATGGTAGCGGAAAGTCGGCGTCAGAACGCTGGTTCCGATAACGACGCGTGACGTTCTGGCGCCGAGCGCGCCCAGCCACGTCAGCGAGAAGGGCGCATGGCCATCGACGTGCTTCCATGGCTGAAAGTGGTCACTGATGAAGACCGAGTCGAAACCGACTTCCTCGGCAAGACACGAGAAGCCCAGCAACTTGCCCGGCGCGAACTGCTCCGCCGATGCCTTGTATCCGAGCTTGATCACCGCCGCCTCCTGGCTGGCCCCGGTCGATGCCGATGCCATGGTATCCGTCGTGGAAACCTATAGATTAGCGGAAAACCAGCGACCAGCCAAAAAGGGGAAGCGACCATGCATCTCGGAATAGCCCTGCCCTTCGGTGACATCGGTGGCGATGGCCCGATCGTGCGCGAATTCGCCGAGCTCGCCGAGGCCGAAGGCTACGACGGCCTGACGCTGGCGGACCACGTGCTCGGCGGCAACCCGAAAAACCCCGCCAGCGGCCGTGCGGGTGGGCTCGGCCTGTTCCACGACCCCTTCGTGGCGTTCGGTTTCATCGCTGCCTGCACGAAAAAGGTCGAACTCTCCACCCAGGTGCTGATTCTCGCGCAGCGCCAGACGGTGCTGGTCGCCAAGCAGGCTGCCAGTCTCGACGTGCTCAGCGGCGGCCGCTTCCGGTTCGGCGTCGGCGTCGGCTGGAACGAGATGGAGTTCGTCGGCCTCAACGAGAATTTCCACAACCGGGGCAAGCGGTCCGAGGAACAGGTCCAGGTGATGAAGGCGCTGTGGGCCGATCCCTACGTTACGTTCGAGGGCAAGTGGCACCGCCTTCCGGACGCCGGCATCAATCCCCGGCCGGCGCAGCGCAAAATTCCGCTGTGGTTCGGCGGCCACATGGACGTGACGCTTCAGCGGATCGCAAAATGGGGCGACGGCTGGATGATGCTGTCCGAACCGCCGGGCCCCAAGGCCGTCGCGGAATTCGACAAGCTGCGCCGCATGGTGGAAGCCGAGGGACGCGATCCGGCGTCGGTTGGCCTCGAAGTCTGGACCTCAACCGGCACAGGCGACGAAAAGGACTGGCGCGAGGAAATCAGCTTCTGGAAAAAGGCCGGCGTCACGCATGTCACGCTGCACAACACCTTCGGCGGCTATCACCACAAGCGCATGGCCGGCCGGAGCATGAACGATCATGTCGACGCCATGCGCCGCTACCGCAACGCTGTCGCCGACCTGCTCTGACGGAGGGCGGCACACACGCGCCTCAGGTATCGGCGAGGGCTGCCAGCATGCGGTCGCGGGCGGCGAAATCGCCATCTGCGTGGACGGGCTGCAGACAGACATGCGTGGCGCCGGCCGTGAAGTGCGCCCGCAGGCCGCGCCTGATCGTGTCGGCGTCGCCCCACAGGACCATCGCATCGATGAAGGCGTCGCTGCCGCCGTCGGCGAGTTCAGCCTCGGTGAAGCCCTGGCGCAACCAGCTGTTGCGATAGTTCGGCAGCGCCATGTAGCGCGACAGTTCCTTGCGCCCGAGCGCCCGCGCCTTCGCGGGATCGGTCTCAAGCGTTACCTTCTGCTCCACCGCGAGCCACTTCGAAGGCCCGAGGATCGCGGCGGCCTGAGCCGTATGCTTCGGCGTCACATTATATGGGACAGCGCCACGCGCCTTGGCACCGCTCAGCGCCAGCATCTTCGGTCCGAGTGCTGCGACCACGACTGGCAGTTCGCCTGATGGCGCAGACTTGTTGATGCCGTCGAGATAGGCACTCATCGCCGCCAACGGTTTGTCGTAGCGATGGCCGCGCAAACCCTCGACCATCGGAATGTGACTGACGCCGAGACCGAGAACGAACCGGTCGCCGTAGAGCGCGTTCAGCGAAACCATGGCGCGCTGCGCGGTGAAGGAATCGCGTGCATAGATGTTGGCGATCGAACTGCCGATCACCAGCTTCTCGCTGCACGACAGCAGCCAGGCCGCCAGCGACATCGACTCGTAACCCCGCGATTCGGGATACCACAGGGTCGAGTAGCCATTATTCTCGACCGTGCGCACGAAATCGCGCAACTGCGACCCGTCGAGTTTATCGGTGCTGTACCACACGCCAAGGCGTCCGAGTTTCATGTTGGTTTCCTCCGGTTGCGCGCTCGAGTCCTTCGCGCGCCTCCCGCAGCCATCCGCTTTTCCCGGCCGGTCGAGAGCCCATCCAGGGTCCCGCCCCTATAGGCTACACCCGCGCAGCAACAAGGCCATTTCACTGCGACAAGCGCAAAAGCGATATGCTAAGTGATTGAAAGGATGGTCGGAGTGGCAGGATTCGAACCTGCGACCCCTGCGTCCCGAACGCAGTGCTCTACCGGGCTGAGCCACACTCCGACTAAGAACGCGGCTTATAGCCTTGGGTTTCGGCTACCGCAAGGAGCCGATTTGAGGAATAATTCCCTGTGAATACGGTCCTGAAAACAGCGATTTTGCCCGCCGGCGAGGCTGCCGTGGCGGCGGCGGCGCACGCCCTTGCCCGGGGAGGGCTGGTCGCGTTCCCAACCGAGACGGTTTATGGCCTCGGCGCCGACGCCACCAACGCGGCCGCGATCGCCCGGCTTTACCAGGCCAAGGGCCGGCCGGCCTTCAATCCGCTGATCGCCCATGTCGGAGACCTCGATGCGGCGCGCCGGATCGGCCGTTTTGACGCGGCCGCACTGCTGCTGGCCGAAGCCTTCTGGCCGGGCCCGCTGACGCTCGTTCTGCCCAAGACAGCCGACTGCGCGGTGGCCGATCTCGCCACCGCCGGCCTCGACACCGTGGCAATCCGGATACCCGCGCACCCGATCGCGCGCGACATCCTGCGCGCCTTCGGCCGCCCGGTGGTGGCGCCGTCGGCCAATCTGTCGGGGCACGTGTCGCCAACCATTGCCGCCCATGTGCAAAGCGACCTCGAGGGCCGGATCGACCTGATCGTCGATGGCGGCGCGGTCGCGGTCGGCGTCGAATCCACCATTATCGGCATTTTCGACCAACCGATGCTGCTGCGCCCGGGCGGCCTGCCGCGCGCCGACATCGAGCGTGTGCTCGGCCGCACGTTGCAAGAGCCGCCCGAGGATGCCGAGAGCGACAGCGGACAGCCGCTGGCGCCGGGCATGCTGGCATCGCATTACGCGCCGCGCACGAAAGTCCGCCTCAATGCCGACAGGATCGAGCCCGGCGAGGCATTGCTCGCGTTTGGCCTCGGAGCAATTTCGGGAATTGACGAAGCCGCCGCGGTGATGAATCTGTCTGCACGCGGCGATCTCGACGAGGCCGCCGCCAATCTGTTCGGCTTCCTGCGCGCGCTCGACACGCGAGCGGCGCGAGCCATCGCGGTGATGCCCATTCCCAACGATGGATTGGGCGAAGCCATCAACGACCGGCTGCGCCGCGCGGCGGTCGGGCGGGAGTGAAAAGAGAAGATGAATATCGTGCCGCCTGCCGTGCCGCCGCTTCCGCCCGAACTGATCGCGAAGTTCCGCGCGATCGTTGGCGACAAATATGCGGTGACGGACACAGCCGATATCGCTCCCTACCTCACCGAGGAGCGCGATCTGTTTCACGGCAAGTCGCCGCTGGTGCTGCGGCCGGGCACGACGGCGGAAGTCGCCGACATCTGCAAGCTCGCCAGCGCGCACAAAATCGCGCTGGTGCCGCAGGGCGGCAATACCGGGCTGGTCGGCGGACAGACGCCGCATAATGGCGAGGTCGTGGTCTCGATGCGGCGGCTCGACAAGATCCGCGAGGTCGATCCCGCCTCCAACACCATGACCTGCGAGGCCGGCGTGGTGCTGCAGGTGGCGCAGCAGCGCGCCCGCGACGTCGACCGGCTGTTTCCGCTGTCGCTCGCCGCGGAGGGGAGCTGCACCATCGGCGGCAACCTCTCCACCAATGCCGGCGGCACGGCTGCGCTCGCCTATGGCGTGGCGCGCGAGATGGCGATCGGGCTCGAAGTGGTGCTGGCCGACGGGCGGATCCTGAATTTGCTGTCGAAGCTGAAAAAGGACAATACCGGCTACGATTTGCGCAACCTCTTCATCGGCGCCGAAGGCACGCTCGGCATCATCACCGCGGCGACGTTGAAGCTGTTTCCGAAGCCGCGCGCGGTCGAGACCGGCTATGTCGGCCTCAAATCGCCGGCGCAGGCGCTTGAGGCTGCTGTCGATCGCGCAGAACGAGGCGGCCGGCAGCCTGACCAGTTTTGAGTTGCTGTCCGATATCGCGGTCGACTTCTCGATCCGCCACGGCATCGACATCCGCGATCCCTTGACCACGAAGCATCCGTGGTACGTGCTGATGGAATTGTCGTCCTCGCGCGACGATGCGCGCGACGCGCTGGAGCAGATTTTGGCGCAGGGCATGGAACAAGGCATCGTCGACGATGCCGTGATCGCGGCCAATCTCAGCCAGCGCGCGGCGTTCTGGAAGCTGCGTGACGAGATGTCGGCGGCGCAAAAGCCGGAAGGCGGCTCGATCAAGCACGACATTTCCGTGCCGGTCGCCGCCGTGCCCGCCTTTATCGAGCAGGCCAATGAGGCGGTCGTGAAGCTGATCCCGGGTTCGCGGCCGGTGCCGTTCGGCCATCTCGGCGACGGCAACATCCACTATAATGTCAGCCAGCCGATCGGCGGCAATGAGGATTTCCTGGCGCGCTGGCATGAGGTCAACGAGGTCGTGTTCGCGATCGTGCTGCAGTTGGGTGGATCGATTTCCGCCGAGCACGGCATCGGCGTGCTCAAGCGCGATGAACTGCCCGACGTCAAGGACAAGGTCGCGATCGAACTGATGCGCGGCATCAAGGCGATGCTCGATCCCCAAGGCATCATGAACCCCGGCAAGGTGTTGTAACCGCATCAGTTCCAAAACTGCGCCCGACGGCCACCGACAAGGCGTGCTCCAGCAGGGAATTCCATGACCATTTCCGACCGCATCCGCGTCAAGGACGTTCGCCTCCTTTCCGACAACCACTACGTCCTCAAGAGCACGACGTTCGAATTCCGCCGCGCCAACGGCGAATGGCAGACGCAGCACCGCGAGACCTATGATCGCGGCAATGGCGCGACGCTGCTGCCGTATAATCTCGCCAAACGCACCGTGGTGCTGGTCAAGCAGTTCCGCTACCCGGCCTATGTCAACGGTTATGACGACCTGATGATCGAGGCTGCCGCCGGCCTGCTCGACAACGCCTCGCCGGAAAACCGGATCAGAGCCGAGGCGGAGGAGGAAACCGGCTACCGGCTCGGCGAAATCAAAAAAGTGTTCGAGGCGTTCATGAGCCCGGGGTCGGTGACGGAAAAGCTGCACTTCTTTGTCGCCGAGTATGAATCGTCGATGCAGGTCGGCAGCGGCGGCGGCATCGCCGACGAAGGCGAGGACATCGAGGTGCTGGAACTGCCGATCGATTCCGCGCTCGCCATGATCGCCGACGGCCGCATCGCCGACGCCAAGACCATCATGCTGCTGCAATATGCGGCGCTGAATATTTTTCGGTAGGACCGTAGGTCGTAGAGTCGGGCAAAGGCGCACTTGCGCCATGCCCACCATCTATCGAATGTCTGTGACTCGGCGAATGGTGGGCACGGCTTCGCTTTGCCCAAGCCTACGATTCTTCAAAACAAACTCCCCTGCCCCTCGTCTTCATCCGCCGCGGACGCCGCCTTGCGCGGCGCGGCCTTCTTCGGTTTCGGCTCTTCCGCCGCGCGCTCTTCTTCCGTGATCGGCAGCAGCAATTGCGCGTCGTCATTGGCGACGCGGTTGACCCGTGTCGAAATCTCGTGCCAGGCGAACTCGCCCTCGGCCGGGCCGGTCAGCAGCGGCATGATGTCGTCGGCATCGTGGGCGCGGCCATCCAGCCAGCGCTCGAAATCATCCGGCGCAATCGTCACCGGCACGCGGTGATGCAGCACGGCGAGATCGCGGCTGGCGGGCGCGGTGACGATGGCGACGCTGTCCATCTCCTCGCCGTTCGGCCCCATCCAGGTTTCCGCGAGTGCTGCAAAGGCGACCGGGCGGCCGTCGCGGCGATGGATGAAGAAGGGCCGTTTGCGGCCGCTGGAATCCTGCCATTCGTAATAGCCGTCGGCCGGAATCGAGGCAGCGCCGCCGCTTGATCGCGTTCTTGAACGCCGGCTTCTCCCGAATTGTCTCGGAGCGTGCATTGATCAGCAACGTAAACTTGCGGGGGTCCTTGACCCAGGCCGGGACCAGGCCCCAGCGCATCAAATGGAAGTGCCGGCCGCCATTGTCCAGCATCACCACCGGGATCGGCTGGGTCGGCGCAACATTGTGGCGCGGCGGGAAATTGGGCTGCTCGATATAGCCAAAAATCTGCCTAAGTGCCGCCGGCGGCGAGGTAATTACGAAACGTCCGCACATAATCCAACCCAAATAGGTATCTGTTTATTCCGTTTTAACCCCGGTTGTTAACACTGGCGCCGATGACGTCCGCCGCCACAGCAGCGCGATCCGATCGCCCGACACCGCCACCGACGGGCCAGATCGACGAGGCCCGCGCCGCGGTGCTGCGCGCCGCCAACATCAATCCCCGCACCGGCCTTGCCACCGACTATCTCAATCACTTCAACGAAGCCATCATGCTGCTCGAGATGGTTCCGGACATGCCGGAATGCGCCGAGGATTTTCTGACCTGGACCCCGCTGTCCTACGCCGAGCATTTCTGGGCCTCCAACTTCAAGGCCCGCGATCTCGCCATCGAGGCCTATGAATTGGCCGAACCCAGGATCCGCGCCGAGTTCGACAACATCACCGCGACCATGACCTCGATCCTGACCGCGGTCGGCACGGCGATGCGCGAGGCCCGCCAGGACAAGACCCGCGCCACGCTCGCCGAACAGGCCACCGGCTGGGTCAAGCCGCTGGTGGCGCTGGCCGGCGGCATCATCAACGGCGCCACCGAGGCCGACGTCGAAACCATCATGGCGACCTGAGCACTTTTCGGTTTGTGACGCGTTTTCTTCGCGAACCGGGATCCATCGCTCGAAAACGCTATGTATTAGACCTTCGCGCATCGATCGGGCATGATCGGGTCGAAACCGCTTGTTCCGGATCACGCCTTGGACTCCCCTGCGCCGATTCCCGCCCCCAGCTCGCCGTCAGCGGCGCGATCTTTCGCGACGGCAAGGTTTTGCTGGTCCGCCGCTCGCGCTCGCCGGGCAAGGGCTTTTATTCGTTTCCCGGCGGCCGGGTCGAATTCGGCGAATCGCTGCACACGGCGCTGCATCGCGAGGTCGACGAGGAAACCGGCCTGCGAATCGAGATCCTGGACCTGGCCGGCTGGCGCGAGGTGCTGCCGGGAGCCGGCGGCGGCGGGCACTATCTGATCATGTCGTTCGCGGCGCGCTGGACGGCCCGGGAGCCGGTCCTGAACGACGAACACGACGATTTCAAATGGATCGACCCCGATGCGCTCGGCGACCTCAAGATCACCGGCGGCCTGCCGGAGGTCATCGCGGCGGCCCGGCGGCTGATACCGACGTAAGTCTTTTGATTTTGACGCGTTTTCTTGACGCGAACCGGGTATCCACTTCGCTTGAAAACGCTATGGTCGCCTTGCTTCCTGCGCATTGAGGGGGCATATCGGGCCTCAAATGCTCAAGCACTTTTTCGCCATTCTCATCCTGATCTCGGCCTGCATTCTTACCCCCGCGCGGGCGCGAGGATGCCGCCGCGCCGTTCGACGGCGACCTGCAGCGGCTGGCCGAAATCCTCGGCACGCTGCACTATCTGCGCGGCATCTGCGGCACCAATGAAGGCGCGAAATGGCGCAACGAGATGCAGGCGCTGATCGACGCCGAAACCCCCTCCGGCGACCGCCGCGCGCGGATGATCGCGGGCTTCAACCGCGGCTATAACGGTTTTCAGCAGACCTACCGCACCTGCACGCCGGCGGCCGCGATCGCGATCCGCCGCTATATCGAGGAAGGCTCGAAAATCTCGCGCGATCTGACCGCGCGCTACGCGAACTAGGCTTGCTTGCAGCCGTCATTGCGAGCCACCGGGTCGGCCGAATGCGCGCCCGATGACAGGCTCCGCGAAGTAATCCATCGCGCCGCACCCACCATCGTCATTCCGGGATGCGCCTCTTGGCGCAGGCCCGGAATCGCATTTTTCCACTAAGCTCTGCAGCACGATGGATTCCGGGCTCGCGCTACGCGCGCCCCGGAATGACGGAGAAAGATAGATACACCTTCGCGTTCTCGCGGCGCATTGCGCCCGAGGTTTGCTGGATCTTTCGCGACCTCTCGAAATCAGAGGGCGCAGGGAATGCCGGGTGCGCGCTGCACCCGCGGTCTCATGTGCAATGGGTAGAAGAAGTGCGCACATGAGCATACAGGGCAGCGGAGAGCATCCGACCATTCCCTGCGCAATGGCTTTACGGCTTATAACGTGCTCTCCCCGGCGAACCGGCTCGTTGTCACCGTCGCGCGAGAGGCTGTTGCTCAGCGAACTTGACGCCAGCATCGGCGCGTCAGGACCACACGTCTTTGCCGTACGCTCTCATGCCGTTCGCTATCGGCACTGCCAGCGTCCACCGCGACCCGCCCCACGATCGTGGCGATCATGATACGCCCCTCTGGTCGGGACGGGATGGCGTGTTATGTAGCGATGATTTGGCGATCTGCTAAAACAGAAATATTTTCGGTTCGCGCGAATTTTTGCTTGACACTTTCCGAAAATCGGAAGTGATTTGCCCGTCGGGTCAATTCGCCGACGGCGGATTACGCTTTGCCAATCCGCCCTGCAATGTTACGCAAACCGACATGACCATGGACGCCATCTTCTTCGACCTCGACGGCACGCTGACGGACCCCAAGCCCGGCATCACCCGCTCGATCCGCTATGCGCTGCAAAGGCTCGGGCACCACACCGTTCCGGCGCGAGGACGAACTGACCTGGTGCATCGGCCCGCCGCTGCGCGCCAGTTTTGTACGGATCCTCGGCGCCGAGGATGATGCCGACCGCGCGGTCTCGCTGTATCGCGAGCGGTTTTCCGATATCGGGCTCTACGAGAACGCCGTCTATGACGGCATTGCCGAGGTGCTGACGGCGCTCGGCGAGAGCGGCCGCCGGCTGTTCGTCGCCACCAGCAAGCCGCACGTGTTTGCAGAGCGCATCGTCGAGCATTTCGGCCTGCGCCGTCACTTCGAACATGTGTTCGGTTCCGAGCTCGACGGCACGCGCGTCGACAAATCACGACCTCCTGGCCTACGCGCTGAAGACGCACCGCCGTCGATCCCGCCAAAACCCTGATGATCGGCGACCGCAGCCACGACATGGTCGGCGCCAAAAACAACGGCATGAAGGGAATCGGCGTGCTCTATGGCTATGGCAGCCCGAAGAACTGATCGGGGCCGGCGCCCTGCATCTGTGCGCCACGCCGCAGGCGATTTCGGGCTGCATTTCCGCTATTCCTGGCCGGCGGAACTCGCCGATCAAATGCCGGAACCGGCGTTAACCTTTCCTAAAGAAGTGGCCTAGGCGGCTTCGCGGCGCATGCTACAGGTCTGCGCATCAAACGCGCTCCGCCGGGGAACGCGCGCAACGTCTGTCGAGTTTCATGAGCCATCCTGCGCTCCTATTCGCTTCACCGCGATCCGCTGCCCGACCACGAACAGAAGCAGGCTGCGCTCAGCTATCTCCACGAGGCCTGGGCGGAGGCGCGCCACGACGGCGTCGACGGCGACTGCCTGGCGCAGGCCAGCCTGTTCACCGCACTCGCCGAACTGGTCTCGACCTATGGCGAGGACGCGGTGGCGAAATTCGTCGAGGGCATACCGGCGCGCGTGCGCAACGGCGAATTTTCGCTGTCGCTGGCGAAGCAGTAATCTATCAGCACGTCAGCTGCGTAGGATGGGTAGAGCGCAGCGAAACCCATCGCCGCGGAAGATGGTGGGTTTCGCTTCGCTCTACCCACCCTACGATCTAATGGCTACGTCATTGCCTGCGACAAACGCGAAGCGTTTGCGCACGGGAGCGCAGCGACGAAGCAATCTACCTATCCGTTATGCCGCGCGATGGATTGCTTCGCTACGCTCGCAATGACGGGTGAGGCAGTTGGACCCTCACCCCCTCAACGTCTCCAGAAACCGCACCGGTTCGCCGGTCGACGGCGTTGCCACCTCGCCCTGCCACATCACGCGCTTGCCGCGCACGAAGGTGCCGACCGGCCAGCCGGTGACGCGCACGCCGTCATAGGGCGTCCAGCCGGCGCGCGAGGCGACCCATTTGTTGGTGATGGTCTCGCTGCGCTTGAGATCGACGACGGTGAAGTCCGCGTCGTAGCCGGCGGCGATGCGGCCCTTGCAGGCGATATTGTAGAGCCGCGCGGGGCCCGCGCTGGTGAGATCGACGAAGCGCGCCAGCGACAGGCGCCCGGCGTTGACGTGGTCGAGCATGAGCGGCACCAGCGTCTGCACCCCGGTCATGCCCGAGGGCGAGGCCGGATAGGTCTTCGACTTCTCCTCCAGCGTATGCGGCGCATGGTCGGAACCGAGCACGTCGATGATGCCCTGCTCGATGCCGTACCAGATGCCGTCGCGGTGATCGGCCGAGCGCACCGGCGGGTTCATCTGCGCGCGGGTGCCGAGCCGCTCATAGCATTCGGGCGCCACCAGCGTCAGATGATGCGGCGTCGCCTCGCAGGACGCGACGTCCTTGTGGTCGCGCAGATACTCGATCTCCTGCTTGGTCGAGATATGCAGCACGTGGATGCGCTTGCCGCTCGCGCGCGCCAGATTGACCAGACGTTGCGTCGCCATCAGCGCCGCGGTCTCGTCGCGCCACACCGGATGCGAACGCGGATCGCCTTCGATGCGCAGCGGCTTGCGCTCGTTGAGGCGGTACTCGTCCTCGGCGTGGAAAGCCGCGCGGCGCTTGATCACCGCAAAAATCCGCCGCAGGCTTTCGTCGTCCTCGACCAGCAGCGCGCCGGTGGAGGAGCCGATGAACACCTTGACGCCGGCGCAGCCCGGCGCGCGTTCCAGCTCGCGGCAGATCCTGGACGTTCTCGCGGGTGCCGCCGATGAAGAACGCGAAATCGCAATGCATGCGGTGACGGCCGCGCTTGATCTTGTCGGCGAAGGTCGCCTCGGTGACGGTCAGCGGATCGGTGTTCGGCATTTCGAACACGGCGGTGACGCCGCCCATCACGGCGCTGCGCGATCCCGTTTCCAGATCTTCCTTGTGGGTCTGGCCGGGTTCGCGGAAATGCACCTGGGTGTCCATCACGCCGGGCAGGATGTGCAGGCCCTTGCAGTCGATCGTCTCGCCGGCGGAGGCCTGCCCGAGACCGCCGATCGCGGCGATCCGGCCATTGGTGACGCCGATGTCGCGAACGCCCTCGCCGTCCTGATTGACCACGGTGCCGGATTTTAGAATGGTATCAAATCGCTGATTCATCGGTCCTCGACGCCTCGCTTTGGGTACTCGCGCGGGCTTGTTGCGGGCACCTTAGCGCCTTACGTTCTCCTGTGATATCGGGCAGTCCGGTTTCCCCAGAAACCTCGTACAGGACTTGAAGAAGAACCTCCAAAATGGGCCATTTTTGCGCATGAAAGCAGCGTTTCTCACCGACCGGGGCGTGGTCAAGGTCAGCGGCGAGGATGCCCGCGACTTCCTCAACGGGCTCGTCACCACCGACGTCTCCTTGCTGCGGCCGGGCCTCGGCCGGTTCGGCGCGCTGCTGACGCCGCAGGGCAAGATCATCGTGGATTTCCTGATCACGGAGGCGCCCGAGGGACATGGCGGCGGGTTCCTGATCGATGCGCCGCGCCCGCTGGCGAAGGGCCTCGCCGACAAGCTCGGTTTCTACAAGCTGCGCGCCAAGGTCGCGGTCGAGAACCTCTCCGACAGTCTCGGCGTGCTGGCGGTGTGGGACGGCGAACCCTCCATGAAGCCCGATCTTTCATTCGCCGACCCGCGCAACGAGGCGCTCGGCTGGCGCATCCTCGTTCCCGAAGAACTGAAGCAGAAGGTGGCCGATCTGATCGGCGCCGATCTGGTCGACGAAGCCGCCTATGAGACGCATCGCGTCGTGAATGGCGTGCCGCGCGGCGGGCTCGACTTCATGTACAGCGATGCGTTCCCGCACGAGACCAACATGGACCGGCTGCACGGCGTCGATTTCGACAAGGGCTGCTATGTCGGGCAGGAAGTGGTGTCGCGGATGCAGCATCGCGGCACCGCGCGCACCCGCATCGTGCGGATCACGCTGGAAGATTTCTCGCCGGAGGCCGGCATCCCCGTTGTCGCCGGCGACAAGCCGGTCGGCACCATGGGTTCGACCGCCGGCGGCCACGGCATCGCGCTGCTGCGGACCGATCGCGTCGCCGATGCGCTCGACGCCGGACTGAAGCTCTCCGTCGGGGGGACTGGCGATCCGCCTGACCGATCCGAACGACGTCCGCACCCCGCCGAAGCAGACCGTCGCATGAGCAGCAAGTTCGCCGCGCGCCTGCACGCCGACGGCAAGACCCGGTGCCCGTGGCCGGGCGAAGATCCGTTCTACATGGCCTATCACGACACCGAATGGGGCGTGCCGGAATATGACGACCGCGCGCTGTATGAAAAGCTGATCCTCGACGGTTTCCAGGCCGGCCTGTCGTGGATCACGATCCTGCGCAAGCGCGACAATTTCCGCAAAGCCTTCGACGATTTCCAGCCCGAGAAGATCGCGCGCTACAATGCGAAGAAGGTCCACGCGCTGATGAACGATGCCGGCATCGTGCGCAACCGCGCCAAGATCGAAGGCGCGATCAACAGCGCCAAGGCCTATCTGAAGATCATGGAGGAGGGCGCAGGGTTTTCGAAATTCCTGTGGGATTTCGTCGACGGCAAGCCGAAGGTGAACGCAGTTCAAGACCACCGCCAGCGTGCCGGCCTCGACGCCGGTGTCGATCAAGATCTCCAAGGAGCTCGGCGCGCGCGGATTCAAATTCGTCGGCCCGACCATCGTCTACGCCTTCATGCAGGCCACCGGCATGGTCAACGACCATCTTGTCACGTGCTTCTGCCACGAGAGCTGCAGCGGACAACATCGCAAGCCCCGCCTCAAGGTCAAATGACGGCACGAAAGACGCCAGGCAAATCCTCCGACATCTCCACCCGCGCCTGGCAGCGGATGCTGTCGGGACGGCGGCTCGATCTGCTCGACCCCTCGCCGCTCGATATCGAGATCGCCGATATCGCGCACGGGCTGGCGCGCGTCGCGCGCTGGAACGGACAGACCAGCGGCGCGCACATCTTCTCGGTGGCGCAGCATACGCTGCTGGTGGAAGCGGTGCTGCGCGAACAGATGCCGCGCGTCGACATCAAATTCCGGCTGGCGGCGCTGCTGCACGACGCGCCGGAATATGTCATCGGCGACATGATCTCGCCGTTCAAGGCGGTGATCGGCGGCGACTACAAGGTGGTGGAGAAGCGGCTGTTGGCGGCGATCCATATTCGCTTCGGCCTGCCGCCGGTGCTGGCTGACGCCATCACGCAGGCGATCAAGGCCGCCGACCGCGGTGCGGCCTATCTGGAGGCAACGCATCTGGCGGGGTTTGCCGAGGCGGAAGCCAAACGCCTGTTCGGCAGGGACCCCGGCCTGCCTGAGCCGACCGTGCGCGATTATCTGACGCCATGGACCGCGGCGCGGGCGGAGAAGCAGTTTCTGGCGCGATTTAATCTGTTGCACATCTGATCGCCGGCTTTGACCGCCCGGCACTCCGGCCTATAATCGCGACAACCAAGACCGCCCGGGGATCGTCAAGGACCGCCATGCTTCACGTCTGCTCGCTCGCCGCACTTCCCGATACCGTCAGGGCCACCGGCGCCAGCCATATCCTCACCGTGATGGCCAATGTCGATCAGGTGCAGCGGCCTTCCTCGGTGCTCGCGCACAACCACCTCAAAGTGTCGATGGACGACATCACCGAGCACATGGATGGTTTCATGGCGCCGTCGGATTCGCACATCGAGAAGGTGCTGAACTTCGTCCGCGGCTGGGACCGCAGCGCGCCGATGGTGGTGCATTGCTACGCCGGCATCAGCCGTTCGACGGCGAGCGCCTTTGCGGCGGCCTGCATGCTCAACCCGCACCGCGACGAGATCGCGATCGCACGGCAAATCCGCGCCGCCTCCCCGATCGCCCAGCCCAACCGGCTGATCGTCAGCCTCGCCGACAAGGCGCTGGGACGCGACGGGCGCATGCTGCGCGCGCTGGACGAGATGGGACCCGGCAGCATGACCGTCGAAGGCCGTCCGTTCCGCGTCGATCTTGAGTAAGCGTGCGCGTGCGACAAAGCCGCCCGGGGCTGGTTTGAACTTTTAGCGGGCAAAGCTGCACTCACTGGATTGCGACGGGCCGCGGACGCGACCGGTTAACGGTTGCCTGCGCCCGCCTGGAGGGCTGATGTTCGATAACCCGTTCGATTTCCTGCCGTTCGTCATCGGCATTGTCGCCCTTATCATCGCCGTGAAGGCGAAGAACCAGATCGCGGAGTTGCGCATAGCGGCTCGACGCGATGGAGCGCGACGGCGGAGATGGCGAGGCCGGTGCCGCCACCGCTGCCGCCGGACACGGCCTGTCGAACCAACGCCGGCGCCCGCCTCGCCCGGAATCGTGCCGGAAGCCGCCGCCAATCATTTCCGGCGTGGAATCCATCGCGCCTGCCGCGACGCCAGCCGAGACGGCGAGCGAAGCCGCCGCCGGCCCGGCGGCCGCACCGCCGCCGCCATTGCCGCCAGCCGATCGCGGCTTCGAGGAGACGATCGGCACCCGCTGGGTGGTGTGGATCGGCGGATTGACGCTGGCGCTCGGCGGTTTCTTCATGGTGCGCTATTCGATCGAGGCCGGCCTGCTCGGCCCCGGCGTGCGCACGATCCTGGGCGGGGCGTTCGCGCTGGCGCTGCTTGCCGCCGGCGAATGGACCCGCCGCAAGGAAAGCATCTCGAATATCGAGGCGCTGCCGATCGCCAATATCCCGGCGATTCTCACCGCCGCCGGCACGGCGGTGGCGTTTGCAACGGTGTACGCGGCCTATGCGCTCTACGGATTCCTGGTGCCCGCCACCGCCTTCATCCTGCTCGGGCTGGTGGCGCTGGGCACGCTGGCCGCGGCGCTGCTGCACGGACCGGCGCTCGCCGGTCTCGGCGTCGCCGGCGCCTTCGTGACCCCGATCCTGGTTTCCTCCGGCAAACCGGACTTCTGGGCGCTCTATGTCTATCTCGCGATCGTCACCGCGGCCGCCTTCGGCCTGGCGCGGGTGCGGCTGTGGCGCTGGCTTGCGGTCACCACGATCGTGTTCGCGCTGTTGTGGACGTTCCCGTGCCTGCAATGCGGACCCTCGATGGTCGGTCCGCATGCGTTCCACGTGATCGCCGGCTTCATCCTCGCCGCCCTGCTGGTGGTGTGCGGCTTCATGTTCGGCCCGCCGGCCGAGCAAGGCCAGATCGAGCCGATCTCATCCTCCTCGCTCGCCGCCTATCTGGTCGGCGCCATGCTGATCGTGCTGAACAGTTTTCACGCCGACACCGCGATGATCGCCTTCGGCCTGCTGGTGGCCGGCAGCTTGATCGTGGCCTGGCGTACCGATGCCGCCGCGGGCGCGGTTGGCGCCGCCGCCGCCCTGGTGTTCGTGGTGTTCGCCGAATGGGCGATCCGCGGCAATCCCGACATGCTGGTGCTGCCCGGCGGGCCGCTGCCGGGCATCGGACCGAGCGCCACCGACGGGTCGGTCTCGCTGCATCTGATAACGGCGGCGATCTTCGCCGCGGGATTTGGACTGGCGGGATTTTTCGCACAGGGCCGCTCGTCGAGCCCGATCATTCCGGTGATCTGGTCGGCAGCCGCGGTGTTCACGCCGCTGGCGCTGCTGGTCGCGCTCTATGCCCGCATCGCGCATCTCGACCAGTCGATCCCGTTCGCCATTCTCGCCGTGATCCTGGCCGCCGCCTATACGGCGGCGACCGAGATCCTGAGCAAGCGCGAGCAGCGGCCGGGCGGGCCCGCCGGAATCGCGCTGTTTGCGACCGGCGCGCTCGCGGCGCTGGCGCTGGCGCTGACATTTGCGCTGGAAAAAGGCTGGCTCACGATTGCGCTGGCGCTGATGTCGCTCGGCACCGCCTGGGTTTCGATGCAGCGGCCGATCCCGTTCCTGCGAACGCTGGCCGCGATCCTCGCCGGCATCGTGGTGTGGCGCATCGGCTACGAACCGCGCATCGTAGGCGACGCCGTCGGCACCACGCCGATCTTCAACTGGCTGTTGTGGGGTTACGGCATTCCGGCGGCATCGTTCTGGGCGGCAGGCATCTTCCTGCGCCGCGGCGGCGACGATGCGCCGCTGCGCGCGGTGGAATCCGCCGCCATCCTGTTCACGGTGCTGCTGGCGTTCATGGAAATCCGCCATGCCGTCAACAATGGCGACGTCTATCGCCAGAGCGCGGGCCTGACCGAGGTCGCGCTGCAGATCTGCGTTGCGCTGGCGATGGCGATCGGACTGGAGCGTCTGCGAATACGTACCGGAAGCTTCGTTCACACGGCGGCTGCGGGGCTGCTCACCGTCTTTGCCGGTATCGCGGCCGTGTTCGGGCTGCTGGGGCTGGAGAACCCGGTGCTGTGGCCGATCGACGTCGGCGGCGGCTTCATCAACCTGTTGCTGCTCGGCTATGCCCTGCCGGCCGTGCTGGCGCTGCTGTTGTCCTATGCGGTGGCGGGGCGGCGTCCGGTCGCGTACGCCAACACGATCGCGGCGGGCGCGCTGATCCTGGCGCTTGCTTATGTGACGTTCGAGATCCGTCGGATCTATCACGGCCCGGTCATGTCGGGCGGAGCGACCACCGACGTCGAGCAATACACCTATTCGATCGCCTGGCTCTTGTTCGGCGTGGTGCTGCTCGCGATCGGCGTTCTCTTCAACTCGCAGCGCGCGCGGCTGGCGTCGGCTGCGGTGATCGCGCTGACGATCGGAAAGGCCTTCCTGATCGACGTGTGGACGCTGACGGGGGTCTACCGCGCGCTGTCGCTCATGGGCCTCGGGCTGGTGCTGGTGGCGATCGGCTGGCTGTACCAGCGGATCCTGTTCCCGAGACGAGCCACGGCGCCCGCGGCGCCGGCCGCTCCTGCCGCGCCGGCAGGAGGCTGATATTAATCGACCGATTCCGCGACCAGGCGGATCCTGAACACCGGCTTCCTGGTCTCGTCGAGCAGTTCCATCTGCCATTCGGCATTCGGCTTCAGGCTGCGCGAAATGCTGCCGAGCAGGTTGCCGCAGACCTTGGTCATCTCGGTCCAGGCGGCTTCGCGGCTCTCGAATTCGGAGCCCTGGTCGGACGCACCGGCGTAGCGACCGTTGCTGATCCGGAAAAAATACTGCGACATGATCGGTCTCATGTGAGGACCCGCCCCCGGCCTTCATTGGCCACCACGGTGAAGCTAAACTCGCTACCAGGACATGAATTGGCCAGACCGTATGACTACGGCCCGGCGCTCCACAGTTTGACCAAGGTCGGCTGAAGGCGATTAATCAGTCGAGCGGCGCAGTTCCGGGGCGCTTTCGGCCTTCGCCGGCTCCGCTTTGGTCTCCGACTTGACCGGCTCGAGTTTGGCGCTCTCGACGGCCGGCGTCTCGACGCGGGCCGAAATTTCGGTATGCGACGCATCGGCCGAGCGCCTCGGCTCGGAGGCATGCAGCGAGCGCGGCCGCGCCACCGCGCGCGCCATCAGCATCTGCGACGCGCCCTGGTGACGGAAATCGCAATAGGCGAAGCCCATGCCCGACACCGATCCGCGGAACGAGCGGTCATCGCGCTTGTCGAGATTGAAGCACGGCTCGAACGGAAGGCCCTTGATCGAAGCGCAAACGGCCTGGCCGCGGATCTGCAGCGTATTGCCGGGCAGGCGCACATGGCGGACCGGCCCTGCGCCGGAGAACTGGATCGACCCGGCCGCGCCGAGATCGTCGAGCACCCGGCCTGCGCCGCGGGTGCCGTCGAAGCAGGTAGAAGGCGAACACCTTGCCGGTCACAAACTTGCGGGCTTCATCGGCATTCATCATTCCGGCCAGCGCCGGCACAATCATCGCCCCGGCCGTGACGGCCCCCAACACCAAACGCGAAAGCATGCAGCAACTCCAACTTACCGAGCGCGGGCACCCGCCTTGTCTGAGCATGATCGGATCGGAAAACCGGATCACGCAGGCATCTTTACCCGCTGCTTACCATACGAACCGTGGCAACATTGGAGCAGCATGGTTGGTAAAGTCTGAACGCCGTTAGAGAATTTTTACCACAATTCGACCGCGGACCTGGCCGGCGAGAATTTTGGCGCCCGCCGCGATGACCTGGTCCAGGCCGATTTCATGAGTAATATCAGCTAGTTTGCCGTGATCCAGATCGCTGGCGAGGCGGCTCCAGGCCAGTTTCCGCTGCGGCAGCGGGCACATCACGGAATCGATGCCGAGAAGGCACACTCCGCGCAAAATAAACGGCGCGACCGAAGACGGCAGGTCCATGCCGGCGGCAAGGCCGCAGGCGGCGATGGCGCCGCCATACCTGGTCATCGACAGCAGATTGGCGAGCGTGGTCGATCCGACGCTGTCGATCCCCCCCGCCCAGCGCTCCTTGGCCAGCGGCTTGGCCGGCGCGGACAGCTCGTTGCGGTCGATCACCTCGGCGGCGCCGAGGCCCTTCAAGTAGTCGGCTTCCGACATCCGCCCGGTGGAGGCGATGACGTGATAGCCGAGCTTCGACAGCACGGCGGTCGCGACCGAGCCGACGCCGCCGGCAGCGCCGGTAACGACGACCGGGCCGCTCTCCGGCGTCAGGCCGTGCTTCTCCAGCGCCAGCACCGACAGCATCGCGGTGTAGCCGGCGGTGCCGATCGCCATCGCATCGCGGGTCGAGATGTTTTGCGGCAGCCGCACCAGCCAGTCGCCCTTGACGCGCGCCTTTTCGGCGTAGGCGCCGAGATGGGTCTCGCCCATGCCCCAGCCGTTGCAGACGACCTTGTCGCCGGCCTTCCACTGCGGATGCGAGGATTGTTCGACGATGCCTGCGAAGTCGATGCCGGCGATCATCGGGAAACGCCGCACCACCGGGGCCTTGCCGGTGACGGCCAGACCATCCTTGTAGTTCAGCGTCGACCACTCGACCCGGACGGTGACGTCGCCGTCCATCAATTCGGCTTCGTCGAACTGCGTCAGCGCGACGGTGGTGCCTTTTTCCGCCTTGTCGATCCTGATGGCCTTGAACGTTCCCACGATGAACTCCCCGAACTTTCGTCATGTTGGCTGCCGGAAGTGGACGGTTTACCGCATCAGGCGGGCTGCGCAACCGGGCGGGCGACCGGCTGTTCCACGATCGGCAGGTTGATCAGCGCCGACAACACCCCGAACAGCACCGAGAGCCACCAGATCGGCGTGTACGACCCGAACTGCTCGAACACGATGCCGCCGAGCCAGGCGCCGAGGAAACCGCCGACCTGATGGCTGACAAAGGCGAAACCATAGAGCGTGGCAAACCAGCGGGTGCCGAACATCAGCGCCACCAGCGCCGAGGTCGGCGGCACCGTCGAAAGCCAGGTCAATCCCGTGACGGCGCCGAACACGATCGCGGAGAAGGTCGTGATCGGGAACGAGATGAAGGCCACGATCGACATCGCGCGTGCAAGATAGATCAGCGACAGGATGTAGCGCTTCGGATATTTGTTCTGCAGCCAGCCGACGCTGAGCGAGCCGATGATGTTGAACAGGCCGATGGCCGCAACCACCCAGGCGCCGGTCTGGCTGGAAACGCCGCGATCGGACAGATAGGCCGGCAGATGCACGGTGATGAAGGCGAGCTGGAAGCCGCAGGTGAAGAAGCCGAGCACCAGCAGCACATAGGAGCGATGACCGAACGCTTCCGCCAGCGCCGTCTTGAACGACTGCTGGTCGGCAGCAGGGACATTTGACGACGCCGCCGGCGGCGTCGACAGCGCCAGCGACAGCGGAATGATCAGCAGCATCAGGAAAGCAAATACCATCAGCGCCGACTGCCAGCCGAAATTATCGATCATCGCCACGCCGAACGGCGCGAACAGGAATTGCCCGAATGAACCGGCGGCCGTGCCGGCGCCGAGCGCCAGGCCGCGCTTCTCCAGCGGCAGCAATTTGCTGAACGCGGACAGCACCAGATTGAACGAACAGCCGGACAGGCCAAAGCCGATCAGCACGCCGGTGCCGAGATCGAGCGAGGACGGGGTTGCCGCGTAGCGCATCATCAACAAGCCGCCGGCATAGAGCAAGCGCGCCGACGATCATCACGCGCAACAGACCGAAGCGGTCGGCGATTGCGCCCGCGATCGGCTGGCCCAGGCCCCACAGCAGATTTTGCAGCGCCAGCGCGAGGCCGAACACGTCGCGGCCCCAGCTGAATTCCCGGCTCATCGGCTGAATGAAGAAACCGAGGCTCGATCGCGGCCCGAAACCCAACAGCGCGATCGCGCATCCGCAAATGATGATCACCAGCGGCGTCCGCCATGAACGGGAGGCCGGGCGAAGATTGTCTGCGGTTACAGCCATGCGATTCCTCAATTGCTCAGGCGCCGGCCGGAGATGCCGATCGGACGCGCCGGGAGGAGTTAATGCATTCGCATGGAAATCCCAAGGGCAGCGACGCAAAAATCTTCGCCGCAGGGCAGCCCTGCAAAATCGTCGAGTGCAATCGAAGGTGAGCAATCTGCGACCAAGAACTCTCCCTGTCGTCCCGGCGATGCTTTACCTCGCCTCGCTTGCGGGGAGAGGTCGGATTTCGAGCCAAGCTCGAAATCCGGGTGAGGGGGTACAGGTCTATCGATAGAATTGCGCTGGTGGTGAGAGCCCCTCACCCCAACCCTCTCCCCGTAAGAACGGGGCGAGGGAGCGCACTATCGCTCCGTCTTCGAAGCCTACCGCCTGGCGGTGGCCTGTTCGGCCGAGCTTTGCGCGGCTTCGGCGAGCTTGGCGGAGATTTCCGCCGTCTGGGCCGGGGTGCCCCAGCTCGGCGCGTCGCTGCCGTCGCCCCAGTTGCGGGGCCGATAGAAGGTGTGGACGCCGAACTTGTACATCCGCTTCATCTCGCTGACCCAGGACGGGCGCACCCAATAGGCATGGTAGTGCGTCGAGCGGTCGACTTCCGGCAGCCAGAGCTGGCCGTCGAGCATCGCTTTCGCGATCTTCTGCGCGCGATCCCACATGTCGGGCTCGCGAATGACGTCGGCATTGTTGTCGCAGGCGAAGGTGAACTGGCAGGCGAGATGGCGGTGCTTGTTCTGGTAGACCACGCCGCACACCGTATCCGGATATTTGCCGGAGAAGGCGCGGTTCAACACCACCTGCGCCACCGCGATCTGGCCGCGCACCGCCTCGCCGCGGGCTTCGAAATAGACCGCTTCCGCCAGACACTTCTCGGACTTGGCGCGCGACTTCTCGTCGAACAGGCCGAGCCGCACGGCCGGCGTCTTGGCGCGCTGATTGTCGGAATTGACCTCGCCCTTCGGCGCGACGCTGACGCCCATCTCGCCGGCCTTGACCGGCCCGTCGGCATCGACCGGCAGCGACGCCATCACCTTCATGTCGGGATCGGGAACCGCGCCCGGCATCATCACGACCGGCTCCTCGCCGGGCCGCCAGCGTTCGATGCTTTCGGGCGAGCCGAGCGAAGAGCCGAAAAACAGGCTCGAGGTCTTGAACGAGAAATTGTCGCGCCGCGGTTCGGGCGCGAGCGCGACCTGTGACGGTTCGCCGCGCGCTCTTGAGCCCGTCGAGCGGCTTGTCGTCGAGCGGGTTCGGTTCGAGCGACATCGACACATCGTATTGCGGCAGCGGCGGCGCGCTGAGCGCGGCCTCGAGTTCGGGATCGAGCGGCGCGCGTTCCACTGACGGCGCAGCGCTGCGGTCTTGGCGCCGGCGACCGAAGCGTTCGATGTCGAGGGATCCTGGATCGCCGGCGCGCTGCCGGCCGGGATTGCGGTCTCCGCCGGCGCCGGCGGCGCCACCACGAGGCGGTCGCCTTTCAGCGTGCGGTCGACCCTGGGGAAATCGGCGGCCTGATAACGCGGCGGCGGCGCGACGATCGGGTTGCGCGTCACCGAACCGGTGATGTCGATGCCCTGGTTGTCGAGGCTTGCGAGCCGATAGGTCGCGGTTTGCGGCGAAGCGGTTCCGATCGGACGGCCGAAGCTGAAGGTCGCGACCTGGATGGTGCCGGCGGCGGAGAACATGCGCTTCTGCCAGCGCTCGGCGACGCCCGGCTGCCGGGCCAGCAGTGACGCGATATCCTGATATCCGATCTCGGTCGGCATCAATGCGAAGACGCAAAGACCGAGACCGAAGGACGCGAACCGCGCGCCCTTCGGCTGGTTACGCAACACAAACATCGATACACACGCTCACGCAACGCTTACAAAACGCGATCGAACGTCAGTACATCCGTGCAATTCGACCTTTTTTGTTGGTATCGAATTTAGGTTGCCGCGGGGTTAATCGGCGTGGCCTGCGTGCTAACACGCAAGAAATCGCACGCTTTCGCCGCCTCGCATCGAGAAGTGTTGGTAAACGGGCACGCGATGAAAGTGGTAAACATCCCGTCAACGAAGATGATGAAGAAAATTGCGCGGGTTCCCGTGAAGCTACGGGACTCGTACTCGTGTGCGCGATCAGGATCGGTTCCGCGTCATTGCGAGCGACAGCGAAGCAATCCATAGTCGCACGCACTGCGCGAACGAATGGATTCGGGCTTCGTCGCTCGACGATCCTCGCAATGACGCGCACTGCGCCGGCCTACGCCTGGCTGGCGACCGTCTTGCCGAGCGCCGCCTGCGCCGCGGCAAGGCGGGCGATCGGCACGCGGTAGGGCGAGCACGAGACGTAGTCGAGCCCGATCTCGTGGCAGAACGCCACCGAGGCGGGATCGCCGCCGTGCTCGCCGCAGATGCCGACCTTGAGACCGGGGCGCGTCTTGCGGCCGCGCGCCACGCCGATCTTCACGAGTTCGCCGACGCCGTCGCGGTCGACCGAGATGAACGGATCGATCTCGAGGATTCCCTTGCTGACATAGGTGCCGAGGAAGCTCGCGGCGTCGTCGCGGCTGATGCCGTAGGTGGTCTGCGTCAGATCGTTGGTGCCGAACGAGAAGAACTCCGCGGTATGGGCGATGTCGCCGGCCATCAGGCATGCGCGCGGCAGCTCGATCATGGTGCCGACCTGATAGCTGAGCTTCTTGCCGGTCTCCTTCATCACCGACTGCGCCATCGCGTCGATCCGCGCCTTGACCAGGTCGAACTCGGCCTTGGTCGCGATCAGCGGCACCATCACCTCGAGGCCGACGGCCTTGCCGGTGCGCTTTTCGGCCTCGACCGCGGCCTCGAAGATCGCGCGCGCCTGCATCTCGGCGATTTCCGGATAGGCGATCGCGAGACGGCAGCCGCGGAAGCCGAGCATCGGGTTGAACTCGGCGAGATCGCGGGCGCGATCGGCGAGCTTGCGCGGATCGGTGTTCATCGCGCGCGCGACTTCCTCGATCTCGGCCTGGGTGTGCGGCAGGAACTCGTGCAGCGGCGGATCGAGCAGGCGGATCGTGACCGGCAGGCCCTTCATGATCTCGAACAGCTCGACGAAATCGGCGCGCTGCATCGGCAGCAGTTTCGACAGCGCGGCGCGGCGCGACTGCTCGTCCTCGGAGAGGATCATCTCGCGCACGGTGCGGATGCGGGTTTCCTCGAAGAACATGTGCTCGGTGCGGCAGAGCCCGATGCCCTCGCCGCCGAACTTGATCGCGGTGCGCGCGTCTTCCGGCGTATCGGCGTTGACGCGGACGCCGAGCTTGCGGACGGCATCGGCCCAGCCCATCAGCGTGCCGAACTCGCCCGACAGTTTCGGCTCGATCATCGGCATCCGCCCGGCCAGCACCTGGCCGACCGATCCGTCGATGGTGATGACGTCGCCGGTCTTGAAGGTGCGCGTGCCGATGCTCATGGTGCCGCGGCCGTAATCGACGCGGATGGTGCCGCAGCCGGAGACGCAGGGCTTGCCCATGCCGCGCGCGACCACCGCGGCGTGCGAGGTCATGCCGCCGCGGGTGGTCAGGATGCCTTCGGCGGCGTGCATGCCGTGAATGTCTTCCGGGCTGGTCTCGATCCGCACCAGGATCACCTTGCGTCCGTCGGCCTGCAGCTTGGCGGCTTCGTCGGACGAGAACACGATCTCGCCGGAGGCCGCACCCGGCGAGGCCGGCAGGCCGGTCGCGATGACGTCGCGCTTGGCGGCGGGATCGATGGTCGGATGCAGCAACTGGTCGAGCGAAGCGGGATCGATCCGCATCACCGCGTCCTTCTTCGAGATCAGGCCTTCATTGGCGAGCTCGACCGCGATGCGCAGCGCCGCCTTCGCGGTGCGCTTGCCGCCGCGGGTCTGCAGCATCCACAATTTGCCCTGCTCGACCGTGAACTCCATGTCCTGCATGTCGCGGTAGTGCTTTTCGAGCAGCGTGTAGATCCGCGTCAGTTCCTTGAACGCCTCCGGCATCGCGGTTTCCATCGACGCCTTGTCGGAGCCGGACTCCTGGCGCGCATATTCGGTGATGTCCTGCGGCGTGCGGATGCCCGCCACCACGTCCTCGCCCTGCGCGTTGATCAGGAACTCGCCGTACAGCTTGCTCTCGCCGGTCGAGGGGTTGCGCGTGAACGCAACGCCGGTCGCCGAGGTCTCGCCCATATTGCCGAACACCATGGCCTGCACGTTGACCGCGGTGCCCCAGGATTCCGGAATGTCGTGCAGGCGGCGGTAGGTCACCGCGCGCGCGTTCATCCAGGATGAGAACACCGCGCCAATCGCGCCCCACAATTGCGCGTGCGGATCCTGCGGGAAGTCGGCGCCGGTCTCGCGCGCCACCGCATCCTTGTACTGGCCGACCAGTTCGACCCAGTCGTCGCCGGTCAGGTCGGTGTCGAGCGTATAGCCCTGGCCGTCCTTGAAGGTGTCGAGGATGTCCTCGAAGTGATGATGCTCGAAGCCGAGCACCACATCCGAATACATGGTGATGAAGCGGCGATAGCTGTCATAGGCGAAGCGGCGGTCGCCGGACAATTCGGCGAGCGCTTCGACCGTCTGGTCGTTGAGGCCGAGATTGAGCACGGTGTCCATCATGCCCGGCATCGAGGCGCGGCCGCCGGAGCGAACCGAAACCAGCAGCGGATTCCGGGAATCGCCGAACGCCTTGCCGGTCAATTTGCCGACATGCTCCAGCGCCTTCTCGACCTGCGCCTTCAGCGCGGTCGGATAGGATTTGTCGTGGGCGTAGAAATAGGTGCAGACCGAGGTCGGAATGGTGAAGCCGGGAGGCACCGGCAGGCCGAGATTGGCCATTTCGGCGAGGTTGGCGCCCTTGCCGCCGAGCAGATCGCGCAGGCCCGCTTTGCCCTCGGCCTTGCCGTCACCGAACGTGTAGACCCACTTGCCGGACTTTACCGTCTCCGCCGCTGGCTTGCCCGCCACCGCCTTGACGGCCGCCTTCTTGACGACCTTCGCGACCGGTTTGGCCGCAGCCTTCTTCAGCGCCTTGCGCGCCGACGCTGCCGGGGCGGCTTTGGATGGCTTTGATTTCGCTACGGTTTTTTTGGACTTCGCAACGGCTTTGGCCATGGCAGACAACAATCCGAAAAGAGGGGAGAAGATGCGCGCCTTACACCATTTTGGGGGGTTCCGCGCAAGCCGCGAACCCCGGCTTTCCCTTGCTAGAAGCGAAACATCTTGAACACGCCGAGACCGACCAGACCGACGAAGATCAGGTAAATCGCGACGATGAAATTCAGGAACCGCGGCATGAGCAGAATCAGAACTCCCGCGATCAGGGCGACGATCGGGGAGATGTGCGCAGCGGTGAGGGTCATCGAGAGGTCTCCGGCTGATTGGGGATAAATCGAATCGAGGACGCAACTTACCCGCTGGCGCGGTGTGCGAATAGAAGACGCCCGTCGCTTCAAGGGGTTCCAGCTTCGCAAAAATTGCCCGAAATTGCCGCGTGTGAGGCAGCATTTTCGGGGAACGATGCCGCGCGCGATGCATTGGCTCGCAATCTGCGCTGGCGCGCCTTGCCAGAGCATGGCGTTTTCGTCCTGCGAAAACGCGTCACAACCCAGAGACATCTTTGCGAGGGAGTTGACCATGCGGAACAGGATACTTGCCATTGCAGTGATCGCCGGCGCGATGGCGGCACCGATCGCGGCGCAGGCGCAAAGCACGGTCACCACGGGCGTCGTGCGCGGCGGCACGGTGATCATCAATGATGACGAGGGCATCGCCGTCGAGCAGCGCCCGGCATTCCGTGAATATGTCATCCGCGAACGGGTGCCGACCTACACCATTCCGGATCGCGTCGTCGTCGGCGGCGTGCTGCCGGAAGCCGGCATCACCTATTACGACGTGCCGCAGACCTATGGCGTCAACGCCCTATCGCTACACCGTGGTGAACGGCCAGACCGTGCTGGTCGAACCGCGTTCGCGTCGCATCGTTCAGGTGGTAGAATAAACGCAGTGCCCCTGAACGATTAGTCCGGGCGCCGCGCAAGCGGATGTGCGCGAGCTACGACCGGACAGAAAGCCCCGCCCGATTTCCCCCTCGGGCGGGGTTTTTCTTAACGTCATTCCGGGATGCGCCTCTTGGCGCAGGCCCGCAATCCATACTCATGATCGTGGTTATGGATTCTCTGATGTGCAATTGCACATCAAAGCTCGCGCTACGCGCGCCCCGGAATGACGATTTGCCCTACTCCCGGATCTCCAGCCCCGGCTTCTTGGCGACGAGGCGGTGAATCTTCTTGCCCGAGGAGGCGCTGACCACCTCTTCATCCAGCAACATCGACGCCGTCTTCAATTCCGCCAGCACCAGCGCGGCATCGAACGCCGCATAGAGACGCCCCTGGGGATCGCGCAGGTCGGCCTTGTCGGTGACGCGCCAGCTCAGATAAAGAATGCCGCTCGGCTTGACGATGTCGAGCAGGCGGCGGACCGCGGCTGCGATCTGCGCGCGCTCGAGATGCATGATCACGGTTTCGCACAGCACGTTGTCATAGGCGCGCGCGCCGATGCCTTTCAGGTCGGGCAGTTCGGCTGGTGCGAATTTGAAGCCGGGATAGCGCCGCCGCGCTTCCGCCAGCAGGCCTTCCGAGGCGTCGAAGCCGGCGGCCGAAAAGCCGTTGGCATTGAGCCAGGCGACCTCGCGGCCGCTGCCGCAGCCGATATCGGCGGAGTTTCCGCCGCGGACGAAAAACCGCTCGACGATTTCCTGCAGGTCGACCGGCGCCGGCTGGTCATGCCAGTCCTTGGCGAACGCCGCCGCGTCAGAATCGTAAGCGGCCAACGTCTTGCGATCCACGGCCCTAGCCCTCGATCTTGGAAAAATCCGCCACCGCGCGTGTCGCCGCGCGAATTTCGTTCAACAGCTTCAGTCGATTCTCGCGCACCTTTGGTTCATCGTCGTTGACCTTGACCTTGTCAAAGAACGCATCGACGGCCGGGCGCAGTTTTGCCATCGCGCTCATGGCGGCGGCAAAATCTTCCTTGGCCACGGCAGCGCCCGCCTCGGTCTTGACCTGATCGATCGCCTTCGCCAGCGCCTTTTCCTCATCGAGCTTGTAGAGCGACACGTCCGGCGCGCCGTCGAAGGTGCGCTTGTCCTTCTTTTCCTCGATCGCGAGGATGTTGCTGGCGCGCTTGGTGCCGGCGAGCAGGTTCTTGCCGTCGTCGGTGTCGAGGAATTTGCCGAGCGCCTCGACGCGGCGGACCACCATCAGGAGATCGTCCTGGCCGCCCAGCGCGAACACGGCATCGACGAGGTCATGCCGCGCGCCCTGATCGCGGAGCTGGACTTTCAGGCGGTCGGCGAAGAAGGCAAGGAGATCGGCCGGAAGCTTTTGCACGTCGGCAGCCGGATACCTGGCCCCCTTTTCAGGCAGCCCCTCAATTGCAGACTGTGCCGCGCGCAGGATTGGAAGTCTTGTCGTGTTCTCCACGATCAACCTGATCACACCGAGCGCCGCACGCCGCAGACGCATACGGATCCTTACTTCCCGTCGGCTTCTCGTCGATGGCCCAGAAGCCAACCAGCGTGTCGATCTTGTCGGCCAACGCCACCGCGACACTCACCGGATTGTTCGGCACGCGATCGGCCGGCCCCTGCGGCTTGTAATGCTCCTCGCTCGCTGCCGCGACGGACGCGGTCCTCGCCCTTGCGCCAGCGCATAGTATTTGCCCATCAGGCCCTGCAACTCCGGGAATTCGCCGACCACTTCGGTCAGCAAATCGGCCTTGGCGAGTTTTGCCGCACGACAGACGTGACGAACATATTGCTGCTCGTCCTTGAAATCGTCGGCGTCGAGATACTTGCCGTCGAAATAGGTCGCACGCTGTTTCCACAGCAGCGGCGCGATCTCCGCCGCCAGCCGCTCGATCCGCTTGATGCGCTCGCCCTGCGTGCCCAGCTTCTCGTGAAACACGATGTTCTCGAATTTCGGCAGCCGGTCTTCGAGCTTCGTCTTCAGATCGGTCTCGTAGAAGAACTTCGCATCGCTCAACCGCGCGCGGATCACGCGCTCGTTGCCGGCGATGATCGCCTTGCCGCCGTCGCTGGCCTCGATATTGGCGGTGAGGATGAACTTGTTGGTCAGCTTCCCGGTTTTGGGATCGCTGACCACAAAACATTTCTGGTTGTTGCGGATGGTGGCGCGGATCACCTCGCCCGGAATCGACAAAAACTCCTTGTCGAACGATCCCATCAGCACGACCGGCCATTCGACCAGGCCCGAGACCTCGTCGAGCAGCACCTGGTCCTCGACCAGTTCGAAGCCCTTGCGCGAACGCCAGTTGTTTGGCGTCGGCCAGGATGATGTCCTTGCGCGCCTGCGGGTCGAGCACGACCTTGGCGGCTTTCAGCTTTGCCTCGTAATCGTCGAAGCGGCGCACGGAGATCGCAGCCGGCGCCATGAAGCGGTGGCCATAGGTGGTCTGGCCGGCCTCGATGCCGTCGATCGAAAACTTCACCACGTCGGGCTCTTCGGTCTCCAGACCGAAGGTCGCGATGATCGAGTGCAGCGGCCGCACCCAGCTCAGCGAACCCGGTTTGGCCGAGCGTTCGCCCCAGCGCATCGATTTCGGCCACGGGAACGTCCGCACGATCACCGGCAGGATTTCGGCGAGCACGTCGATCGCGGCGCGGCCGGGTTTTTCGATCAGCGCGATGTAGAAATCGCCTTTCGGGTCGCGCTGGATTTTTGCTTCATCGAGCGATGCGAGGCCGGTTGCTTTCAAAAAGCCCTGCACGGCCGCATCAGCCGCGCCAATTTTCGGACCCTTGCGTTCGGTCTTGAGGTCGGGCTGGCGCGCCGGGAATGCCGTGCACCGTCAGCGTCAGCCGCCGCGGCGTCGCAAAGGCCTTGGCGCCGTCGTAGACGAGACCTTCGGCCACCAGCTTGTCGGTGACCATGCGGCGCAGATCGTCCGCCGCCTTCGCCTGCATGCGCGCGGGGATTTCCTCGGAAAACAGTTCGAGCAGAAGATCAGGCATCAGCTCTACTCCCCTCCCCCCGCCTGCGGCGGGGAGGGGTCGGGGGTGGGGGGTCTATCGGCATTGACGGCTCTATCAATAGCCGACAGGACACCGGACACATTTGCCAGAACGTCGTTATTCCAGAATCTCAAAACACGGTAGCCTTCAGAGGCGAGATACGCGGTTCGCCGATCATCCGCGACGTTATCCGCGTGCTGCCCGCCGTCCACCTCGATCACAATCCGGAGCTGATGGCTGGCGAAGTCAGCAAAGTAAGGACCGATCGTCGCCTGACGCCGAAAGTGATGCTGCTTGAATGGAGGCTGTCGCAAATGTTGCCACAGCTTCTTCTCGGCTTCGGTCGCGTCACGTCGCAACGTGCGTGCGCGGGGAACGCGGTGGTCAACAGGTCGCGGCGTTCTCTGTGGCATGCACCCCCCACCCCCGACCCCTCCCCGCCACGCGCTTCGCGCGCGGAGGGAGGGGAGCAGGTTCGTGCTCGCTGAAATATTCAATTCCAAACAGTTCTCACGACGCCCTGCCCGCTTCGGTGTGGACCCAGGCGTCGCCGCAGGCCTTTGCCAGTTCGCGCACGCGCATGATGTAGCTCTGCCGCTCCGTCACCGAGATGACGCCGCGGGCGTCGAGCAGATTGAAGACATGGCTTGCCTTGATGCACTGGTCATAGGCCGGCAGCGCCATCAGATGTTCTTTCTGGTTGCTGCCTTCTTTCCAGCCGGCCGCGAGATATTTCCGGCAGGCCTCTTCCGCCATCGTGAACTGCTCGAACAGCATCGCGGTGTCGGAGTGTTCGAAATTGTGCCGGGAATATTCCTGCTCGGCCTGCAGGAACACGTCGCCATAGGTGACGCGCTCGGCGCCGTCGCGGCCGTTGAAGTTGAGATCGTAGACGCGGTCGACGCCCTGCACATACATCGCGAGCCGCTCGAGCCCGTAGGTGAGTTCGCCGGCGACCGGCGCGCATTCGACGCCCGCGACCTGCTGGAAGTAGGTGAACTGGCTGACTTCCATGCCGTCGCACCAGCACTCCCACCCCAGGCCCCAGGCGCCAAGCGTCGGGCTTTCCCAGTCGTCCTCGACGAAGCGGATGTCGTGCAGCGCGGAATCGATGCCGATCGCGGCCAGCGACTTCAGATAGAGATCCTGAAGGTTCGGCGGCGACGGCTTCATGATCACCTGGAACTGATAGTAGTGCTGCAGCCGGTTGGGATTTTCGCCGTAGCGGCCATCCTTCGGCCGCCGCGAGGGCTGCACATAGGCCGCGTTCCACGATTTCGGCCCGAGCGCGCGCAAGGGTCGTGGCCGGATGAAAGGTGCCGGCGCCCATTTCCATGTCGTAGGGCTGCAGGATCACGCAGCCCTGATCGGCCCAGAACCGCTGCAGCGCGAGAATGAAGCCCTGGAACGAGCGTTCCGGGCGCATATGGGCAGGCAAGGCGTCCATTGGCAGAATCGGTCTCGCGAGGGGGTTTTGAGGCGCGCGGGACCGTATCGGCGGGGAAGCGGGGAATCAAGGCGATGGCCGGGGATCGCCATCCAGCCGAGGACGTGGCTGCCCGGGACAAGCCCGGGCATGACGAGGGTCGGGTCTTAGCCCGGGCGATAGGCGCCGGTGACGGGGTCTCGGCGCAGGGTCGGAATATCGCCCGACCGGGCGGCCTCGGCGACGCGGGCCATCCGCGCGTCTTCCAGTTCCTTGTTGATACGGACGGCAGTCTTGTAGGCCCAGCGGACCACGGCCAGCCCACCCAAGGCGCCTGCGAATGCGATCAACGGCGGCATCGGTCGATCCTTGTCGTTCACGTCGGTCAGGCCCCCAATGCGCATATTCTCGCGCAAGCGGGCCTGCGCCGCAATTGCGCTTTTGGGACTAAATGGCGCGCCCGGACGGCCTTCTAAAACCCGAATTTGGCCCAAATCGCCCGGGTTTCCAGCGCCGAAATCAGCTCGTCCGGCAGGCCCCCGATACCGTCGAGCGCGGCGAGCGAGCCCGCTCCCGGCGACCGCCGGCCCAGCAGGCCCGACAGCATCCCGCTGGCCGGCGCAATCACCGGCGTCAGCACCTTTTCGCCATAGCGGGCGCGGAGCGTCGAACGCAGATCGCCGATGGCGTCCGCAAGACCCAGCGATACCGAAGTCTCGCCCGCCCAATATTCGCCGGTGAACAGCACGTCGTCGGCGCCCTTGAGGCGGCTGCCCCGGCTGCCTTTGACCAGCGCGATGAAGATGGCGTGGATCTCGCGCTGAAGCGCCTTGACGCGCGACACGTCATCGGGATTTTCGGGCAGGAACGGATCGAGCATCGCCTTGTGGGCGCCCGCCGTATAAAGCCTGCGCTCGACGCCGATCTTCTTGATCAGCTCCTGAAATCCAAAGCTGCCGCCGACGACGCCGATCGAACCGAGGATCGAGGACGGATCGCAAAAAATCTCGTCGCCGGCGCAGGCGATCATGTAGCCGCCGGACGCCGCGACGTCCTCGACGAACACCAGCACCGGCAATTTCTTTTCCGCAGCAAGCTGCCTGATCCGCAAATAGATCTGGCGCGATTGCACCGGCGAGCCGCCCGGCGAATTGATCACCAGCGCAACAGCCTTGGCGTTCCTGGTGCCGAAGGCGCGTTCGAGCATTTTGGCGACGCCCGCCAGCGACATGCCCGGCCGCAGCGGCGTCACCGCGCCGATCACGCCGGACAATCGCACCACCGGCACCACCGCGGCCCCGCGGCGGAATTTCGCCGGAACAAATTCCTTCAGGCGCGCGACGAGGCCCGGCAGTCCGGTGCGATCACTTATTTGTTCACTCATGCCGTTACCTCGAATTAACCATTTTTTATCCCCCCAACTGGCATTGAAGGACCAGACGCCTTTGGGCCGGAACGTCTTTTGCATTTCAGTCGTTTGGGCTGCAATGGCGCAGCGGAGAGTGACATGAAAATCTATCTGCTGATAATGCTGATCGGCGCCCTTTTGACCGCGGTTCACTTCACCTCGACGCCGAAACGGCAGCCGGAAACCCTTCCGCAATAACGCTCTCCCCGGCCGGCCCTCACAGGTTCGCCAGCGGCAAACTCCCCTTCCCGGCCAGAATTTCCTGCACCCTTTTATTGGGCACGCCTGCCTCATCATTGAGCATCAGCGCGGGATGAATTTGCGTCGGCGCGCGGCCGCCCTTGGCGGCGCGAACCAAAATGCGATTCGCCGGGCCCTTCACGTCGCCGTGAACCGGCAGGATTTCCAGACTGCCAAAACCGTGATCGAGCGCCGCCAGCACCTCGGCGATGCCGTCGGCGCGCCAGATCAGCGTCAGCATGCCCTTTGATTTGAGGATGCGGCGGGCGGCATGAATCCAGTTCGCCAGCGTGGTTGCCGTCGCGACATGCGCGATCCCGCGTGCCTTGTCCGGCGAGATCCGATGCCGCGTGGAATCGTTGAACGGTGGATTCATCAGCACGACATCGACGCTGTCGGGCGAGAGACCGGCGGCGGCGAATGCGGCGGCGGAAGCCTCGACATCGAGCACGATCACATCTGCGGCAAGCGCATTCGAAGCAGCATTGCTGCGGGCAAGGCCCGCCAGGTCAGCATCGATCTCGACCAGAACGAGATCGATATCGCCGACGCGCCTGGCAACCGCCAGCCCCGCGGCGCCGACCCCGGCGCCAAGATCGGCCACGCGATTGCCCGGTCGCGCCGGCGTTGCCGCCGCCAGCAGCATGGCGTCGTGACCGGCGCGATGCCCCGATTTCAATTGCCGCAGGCGCAAGGCTCCGCCGAGAAACGCGTCCTCGGTGACATCGGGAGCCTTATCGGTTCTGATTTCATCAGAACCGGGCTCCGGATCATTGTTTTGACGCGTTTTCTTCACGCGAACCGGTCCTTCACTTCGCTTGAAAACGCTATGTCTCACTCATCGGCCCGCAATTCATGGGCCAGGCCCGCATCGGCCAGAAGCTGTCGCGCCTCGCGGTTGTCGTCGTCATGGACCAGGATACGGCGCGGCAGGACGCCCAGCGACCCCTCGATGATGCTCATGTTCTGGTCCAGTACCAGATGATGGATATTGGCGCCGTCGAGCAGTGCGCCGACCGCGGAAACCAGCACGATATCGTTGGTCCGAACCAATTCCCGCAATTTGCGTTCTCCTTAAATCGGCCCGATGCGACGACCTGTCGACGATGTCAACCGCTTCGTGCCCTTGCCGCTTCAGCCTGCACTTTCTATTGTAGGTAAGGATAGTGCGAATTGGGCAAATGTGGAGACCAGCGTGGCGGTTATTGTACCTTTCGAAAGCCCGTCAAACGCTTCGATAGATGAGCTGGTAGGCCTCGTCGCCGCCGACATGGCGCGGGTCAACGCCACGATCCTGTCGCGGACCGGTTCGGAAGTCACCATGATTCCCGAGGTCGCCAACCACCTGATTTCCTCGGGCGGAAAGCGGCTGCGCCCGATGCTGACGCTGGCGATGGCCAACCTCACCGGCTATTCCGGCGACGGCCATATCAAGCTCGCCGCCTCCGTCGAGTTCATGCATACCGCAACCCTGCTCCATGACGACGTGGTCGACGAAAGCGAATTGCGTCGCGGCAAGCTGTCGGCGCGGATGCTGTGGGGCAATGAGGCGAGCGTGCTGGTCGGCGACTTCCTGCTCGGTCAGGCTTTTCGCATGATGGTGGAAGTCGGCTCGCTGCGGGCGCTCGATATTCTCTCGTCCGCTGCCGCCACCATCGCCGAAGGCGAAGTGATGCAGCTCGCGGCCGCCAAGAACACCGCGACCACCGAGGACGAATATCTCGCCGTGATCAGGGGCAAGACGGCAGAGCTGTTCGCCGCCGCCTGCGAGGTCGGGCCCGTGATCGCCAACCGGCCGAAGGCCGAGCAGACCGCCTGCCGATCGGTCGGCATGAATCTCGGCATCGCCTTCCAGCTGGTCGACGACGTGCTGGACTACGGCGGCAAGGCCGCCAAGCTCGGCAAGAACATCGGCGACGATTTCCGCGAGGGCAAGATCACGCTGCCGGTGGTGCTGGCGTTCCGCCGCGGCAATGCCAGCGAACGCGCGTTCTGGGTCAAGGCGCTGGAGCGCGGCGAGATCGGCGGTGGCGATCTCGATCACGCCATCGGCCTGATGACAAAACATCGCGCGCTGGAAGACACCATCAGCCGCGCCCACCATTATGGCGCGATGGCCGTCGACGCGCTGGCGCTGTTCCCGGCCTCGCCGATGAAGACCGCGCTCGAGCAGGTCGTGGCGTTCTGCCTGGCACGGTCGCATTGATTGGCGGCGCGAACTTTCTGCTGTTTCTTGCCGCCGCCTTGGTGATCGCCGCGGCTCCCGGTCCCGGAATTTTCTATGTCGCGGCACGAACGCTGTCGGGTGGCAGGCAAGCCGGCATCGCCTCGACGCTCGGGACCGCGATCGGCGGACTTGTTCATGTGACCGCGGGTGCGCTCGGGGTCTCGGCCATCATCCTTGCCAGCGCCGAACTGTTCACCGCACTCAAATTCGCCGGCGCGCTCTATCTGGTCTGGCTGGGCATCCGGACGTTTCGCGAAGGCCGGCAGACGATACCGGAAGGCGTAAGCCCGGCCGGAGCAACGCGGGCCTTTCGGGACGGTGTGCTGGTCGAGGCGCTAAATCCAAAGACGGCGGCGTTCTTTCTGGCGTTCATTCCGCAATTCATCGATCCGGCCGGCAATCATCCTGCGCTGCAGTTCATGGCGCTCGGCTTGATTTCGGTGATGCTCAATACGTTCGCCGACGTCGTCGTGGTGATGATGGCTGCGACCGCGCGTGCCGGTCTTGTGCGCAGGACCGGACTGCTGCAACGGCTGCGGCAAGGCTCAGGACTGTTCATGGCCGGGCTTGGGATTTCGCTGGCGCTTGTGCGGCGGCCGGCCGCGAGCTAGCTCAACGTCCCGGCATGGACCCACCACTCGGGGTGATCGCGCCGGATCTTCTCGGCGGCGCGGCCGGCGTCGGCAGTGTTTTCATAGATCGCAAAACAGGTCGCGCCCGAGCCCGACATTCGCGCCAGCCAGGCGCCATTGGTGGCGTTCAGCGCTGCGATCACTTGACCGATCACCGGCTGAATACGCGTCGCCGGTACTTCCAGATCGTTGGTATCGGCCGCCAGGACTTCGACCCAGTCTTCGACCGAGGCGCCAGCTTCCGGCCAATCGGTGCCCCGGAACACGTCGGTAGCGCCGACCAGAAGTTCGCCATGGCGCAGACCGAGCGCGTCGAACACATCGCGGGTCGCGACGGGAACGCACGGGTTGACCATCACGCACGGTATGATCGGCAGGCTGAGCGGCATCAGGGTCTCGCCGACCCCGGTCATGTCGCAGGCGCGCGAGGCGAGGCAGACCGGCACGTCGGCGCCGGTCTCAAGCGCAACGTCGAGCAGCCGTTCGTCGTCGAGCGAAAGCCCGTTCAGCTGCGCCAGCAAGCGCAGGGCCGCCGCGGCATCGGCCGAACCGCCGCCGATGCCGGCCGCGACCGGCAGCACCTTGTCGAGGGTGAAACTTCCGACCTTCATATCCGGCACGCGCTCGGCCAGCAGGCGAGCGGCCTTCAGCACCAGATTATCCGATGTCGCGCCACAGGCCTGCGCCAGCGGTCCCGACATCTGCAACGTCAATTCGGAACCGGGCGTCAGCGTCAGGCGATCGGCGCAATCGGCGAACGCCACCACGCTTTCGATATCGTGATAGCCGTCGGTGCGGCGGCCAACCACCCGCAAGGTCAGGTTGACCTTGGCACGCCCCTCATCCGTCAACGTCGGCATTGCCGAACAGCCCCCACCTCTGATCAATGCCCCACTAGCCGCCCTTGCCGTCTTCTTTTTTCTTGTCGGCGGAGGCCGCGGAAGAGGTGTCCTCGGGCAGTCCGTTGGCGATCTTGGCTTCGATCTTCGGCAATTCTTCGGCTTCCGGCTTCAGGTCGCGGGCATGAGCCCACTGGAATTTGGCTTCCAGCGTGCGGCCGATGCGCCAATAGGCGTCGCCGAGATGGTCGTTGATGGTCGGATCCTCGGGCTTGAGATCGATCGCGCGCTCGAGGTTCTTCACCGCGTCTTCGTAATTGCCGATGCGGAAGTAAGCCCAGCCGAGCGAGTCGACGATGTAGCCGTCGTCAGGACGCTGATCGACGGCGCGCTTGATCATCTTCATGCCTTCGTCGAGATTGATGCCCTGGTCGATCCAGGAATAGCCGAGATAGTTCAGCACATGCGGCTGCTCGGGCTGCATCTCGAGCGCCTTGCGCATGTCGGCCTCGGCCTTGCTCCACTGCTTGGAGCGCTCCTCGCAAATGCCGCGATAGTAATAGGTGACCCAGGTGTTCTTGTCGCCCGCGGCGGGCAGCACATCGACCGCCCTGGAATAGGTGGTGGTGCAATCGGCGAACTTCTTGCGGCCGCGCTCGATATTGCCGAGCGCCATGATGGCCTCGATGTCCTTGCGGTCTTCGGTGGTGACCTCCTTCAGGATCTTGATCGCCTCGTCGCTGCGGTCGGCGGCGTCGAGATTGGTGGCGAGCTGGATCTGCGCATTGCGCTTCAGCGGCGAATTGGCCGGCATGCGCTCATAGACCTTGATCGCCATGGCCGGCTTCTTCACGGACTCATAGAGATCGGCGAGCGACAGCAGCGCCAGCGCATGATTGGGCTGCAGATAAAGCGCAAGCTGCAGGTAGACCAGCGCCAGGTCCTCGCCGCCACGGCGGGTCAGCGTCGCCCCGATGCCATAAAGCGCCTCGGCGGCACCGGCCTGCGCCGTCTCGATCAGCGGCGGCAGTTTCTTGCCGGCCTTGATCTCGCGCATGCTTTCCAGCACCAGCGGATGGCGCGGCAGCTTCTTGTCGAACGCCTCGTAGATGCCGGTCGCCGCCGCCGCGTCCTTGTTGCGCGACAGCCAGCGCGCATAGGCGTCGGAAATGCGCAGCATGGAATCATCGAGCTTGTAGGCGCGCTCGAAGCGGCTGCCTGCGTCCTTTTCCTTGTTGGCGAGTTCCAGGATCATGCCGGCGTGCAGGTCCTTGAAGATCGGATACCATTCCGGGCCGGTCAGCTTGTCGATATTGGCAACCGCGGCCTTGGCATCGCCGGCGCCATAGGTGGCCCAGCCCGACAGCAGCGTCGCCACCAGGTCGGTGATCGGTCCGCGGATCGACTGATTGATGTTGATCTGCGCGGTCGCGTATTTCTTCTGCTTGAGATCGCGGACGCCGACCACGAGGCGGGCGACGCGGTTGGATTTGTCCAGCGTCAGGATGCGGTCGGCAAGCTTGACGGCCTCGTCGATGTCGCCATCGGCCAGCGAGGAGATGAAGGCGCGGTCGAGCAGCTCGTTGTTCTTCGGATCGGTGCGTAGCGCCGAACGATAGAACGCCGCGGCCGAATTGGCGTCGCGTTCGACGCTGGCATGGCGCGCGGCCAGATAGCTGCCGGACGTCGTCAGCCCTTTCAGGTCGGCCTTGCTCGGGAATTGCGCCGAATTGTCCCCGGTATGCTCGGGCGTCTGCGCCAGGGCCGCGCCGGGCGCGACAATTGCTGCGGCGGTAAGGGCGGCGATCGTCCAGCGATTGAAACGAGTGGAAAGCATCACGGTTCGCCTAGCTCCAGGATTTATGGCAAGGATCTTTACGATCGTCTCTTCGATCGCTCTCGAATGCGGACACAACGGCGGCATCAAGGCCCGGCGACAATGCCGCTTTTGGCGTTGAACCGCAAGGATACGGGTGGCGATTCGATTGGCAGCAAGGCCCCCCAGGATCGTCAATAAACCCGCCGATCAGGCGGCCGATTTAGCCGGCGCCCCCCGGAAACGCTTTCAGTGTGGCGGTATCGTGGCCGGTGCCGGGATTACCGGCTTTGCCTGTTTTTTGGCGCGTTTTCTTCACGCCTGGCACCACCCCGCATCAAGTGCGGGCAGGCTTTCGCTCGAGAACGCCATGATGTCCTCACGCAATGGTTACATCGCCTCGTAATTGGGTCCGCCGCCGCCTTCGGGCGGAACCCAGGTAATATTACCGTTCGGGTCCTTCACGTCGCAGGTTTTGCAGTGGACGCAGTTCTGGGCGTTGATCTGGAAGCGCGGACCGGAGGCCTCCTCGACCCATTCGTAAACGCCGGCCGGGCAATAGCGGTTGGACGGCCCGGCAAAGACGTCGTGCTCGGACGTCTTCTGCAGATTGAGGTCGGCGACCTTGAGGTGGACCGGCTGGTCCTCCTCATGGTTGGTGTTGGACAGGAATACCGACGAAAGCTTGTCGAAGGTCAGCTTGCCGTCCGGCTTCGGCGGGGCGATCGGCGTGTGCGCTGGCGGCGGCATCCAGCGTCTTGCGATCCGGCTTGGCATGCGACAGGGTGCCGAACAGCGAGAAGCCGAACAGCGTGTTGGTCCACATGTCGAGGCCGCCGAGCGGAATGCCGATCAGGGTGCCGAACTTCGACCACAGCGGCTTGACGTTGCGGATCGGATAGAGGTCCTTGCCGACCTGCGAGCCGCGCCAGGCGTTCTCGTATTCGACCAGTTCATCATTGGCGCGGCCGGCGCCGAGCGCGGCCGCGACATGTTCGGCGGCGAGCATGCCGCTGCCCATCGCGTTGTGCACGCCCTTGATGCGCGGCACGTTGACGAAGCCCGCCGCGCAGCCGATCAGCGCGCCGCCCGGAAAACTCAGCCGCGGCACCGACTGGTAGCCGCCCTCGGTGATGGCGCGCGCGCCATAGGCGAGCCGCTTGCCGCCTTCGAACAGCGTGCGGATCGCGGGATGGGTCTTGAAGCGCTGGAATTCGTCGAACGGCGACAGATACGGATCGTCGTAATTGAGATGCACGACGAAGCCGACCGCGACCTTGTTGTCGTCGTAGTGATAGAGGAACGAGCCGCCGCCGGTCGAATTGTTCAGCGGCCAGCCGAACGAATGCTGGATCAGGCCCTTCTGGTGCTTGGCGGGATCGATCTCCCAGACTTCCTTCAGCCCGATGCCGAATTTCGGCGGCTCGCTGCTTCGCATCGAGCGAGAATTTCGCGATCAGCTGCTTGGAGAGGCTGCCGCGCGCGCCTTCGGCGAACAGCGTGTATTTGCCGAGCAGTTCCATGCCGCGGGTGAACGAATCCTTGTGGGTGCCGTCCTTGGCGATGCCCATGTCGCCGGTCGCAATGCCGCGCACCGCGCCCTTGTCGTCATAGAGCACCTCAGTCGCGGCAAAGCCCGGATAGATTTCGACGCCGAGCGCCTCGGCCTTCGGCGCCAGCCAGCGGCAGACATTGCCGAGCGAGCCGATATAGCAATGATGATTGTTCATCAGCGGCGGCATCGCGAAGTTCGGCAGCCGGATCGCAGTTCCACCCGTCATCCAGTAGAAGCGGTCGTCCTTCACCTGTGTCTTGAGCGGACAATCCGCATCCTCGCGCCAGTCCGGAAGCAGCTTGTCGAGCGAGACCGGATCGATCACCGCGCCCGAGAGAATATGCGCGCCGACTTCGGAACCCTTCTCCACCACGACGATGTTGAGATCGGCGTTGAGCTGCTTGAGCCGGATCGCCGCCGACAGGCCGGACGGCCCGGCGCCGACGATCACGACGTCGAATTCCATGGACTCACGCGGCGGTAGTTCTTCGGTGCTCATGATCTGGTCTCGGCCCGGTTGAGAACGGCTCCAAGGTTCGTTTGTTTCCGATTTTTGCGGAAGGACAACCATGGAAATGAAATCTGAGGCGTTTCGCGACGGCTGCGATCCAGCCTAGAGTAAGCCAATGCCCGTCGCGCCCGATCCCGCCCCTACCGTTCAGCAATTGCTGGCCTTTTATCTGGAGGCCGGGGTCGATTGCGCGTTGACGGATGAGCCGGTCAACCGGCTGGCCGAGCCTGACAGCGTTACCATGGCCAGCACGGCCGCACCGGTGCGCGAAGTTGCGCCGCCGGTCAGGGAAATCCCGCCGGCAATGCCGGCCGTTTCGCGCAGCGAAATTGCGCCGGCGCCGGAGGCCGCGATTGCATCCGCACGGGAAGCGGCGCGGACCGCGCCGTCGCTGGAGGCGCTGCGCGCGCTGCTGGAGAATTTCGACGGCTGCGCGCTGAAGCACACCGCGACGCGGCTGGTGTTTGCCGACGGCAATCCGTAAGCGCGCATCATGTTCGTCGGCGAGGCGCCCGGACGCGACGAGGATATCGAGGGACTGCCGTTCGTCGGGACGTTCCGGCAAACTGCTGGACCGGATGATCGCGGCGATCGGGCTCGACCGCAGCAAGGCCTATATCGCCAACGTGATTCCGTGGCGGCCGCCCGGCAACCGCACGCCGACGCCGCAGGAAACGCAAATCTGCCTGCCGTTCATCCAGCGGCAGATCGAACTGGTCAATCCGGACGTGCTGGTGACGCTCGGCAATCCCTCGACGCAGACGCTGCTGTCGACCCGCGAAGGCATCATGAAGACCCGCGGCAAGTGGTTCGACTACGACACCGGCACCCGCACCATCCGCGCCATGGCGACGTTCCACCCGGCCTATCTGTTGCGCTCGCCGTCCTACAAGCGGATGTCGTGGCAGGATCTGCGCGCGATCGCGAAGGAGCTGGAGAAGGCGTCCGCGAGCTGAAACTACGGCGCCTTCGGCCGCACGATGGCCCAGCCGATCCGCAGCAGCGGCTGGCGGCCATTCACCATCCATTCGAACGCGCGCGGCACTTCCGGCACCAGCCCGGGAAACCGCTGCGCGATGTCGGCCGGCGGCGTGCCCGAGGTGTCGGAGGCGCGCCAGACCACGACGCCGCCGGTTTCGTTGAATTTCGCCATCGAGAGCCACGGCGTCCGCTCCGGCGTCGCATCGAGCAACAGATGCGGACGCCCGGAATCCATCGCGATCAGGCTCGCCAATTGCGGATCGCCGGTCACCGCGCGCAGCTTCTGGTTGGTGCGCCGCTCAAAGCTGTCGCCGAAGAAATGCGCGATCGCGCGAGCCGGCAGCGAGGTCGGCACTTCGGCGCTGCTGGTCCAGGGCAGGAACAGCGTGGTCGCGATCGCGACGAAAGCGGGCGCCGCAATCGCCGCCGCCCAGACCGTGCGCAACAGCCGCTGACGCCGCAGGTACACCAGATCGCCGGTCGCAACGATCACGGCAAGCCCCGACATCAGAAGCGCAACGCCTGCGCCGCCGACGACGCGGTCGAGATTGAACAAGCCCGCGATCAGGCTGCCGCCGAGCGCCGGCGCGATCGCGAAGCAATAGACGAATTCGCGCGCCAGCGGATCGACCGGCGGCCGGTAGATGATCGGCGCTTCCTCGGCGTTGCGGGAGAACCAGCCCGAATTGAGGACCACCAGCAGCACGATGCCGGACATCGCCAGCACCAGGCCGCCGAGCAGCCCGCCCCAGTGCATCGCGCGCGTCGAAAGATCGTCGATCGCCGGCCACGGCGGCATTGCCAGCACGTCGGCGCGGATCAGCCAGATCAGATAGGGCAGCGCCAGCACGACGATCACCAGCAGCGCAAACAGCGGATCGAGCGACATCAGCAGGCGCCGCCCGCGCGCGGTGGCGACGAAAAATCCGACGATCAGCAGCAACAGGCCGATCGCCGCCGACGTCGTCAGCAGCAACAGGCCGGCCTCGATCGACCAGGCGAACCAGGCGTTGCGCCGGTTCTGGCCGATCAATCGCCAGGAATGCAGCAGCAGCAGCGCCCAGAGCGGCCGCGCCAGCACCAGCGGGCCGAATTCGACGCCGGGCGAGCTGAAGGCCATCACCGTCATGGTCAGCAGCACCGCGAGCACCGCCTGCTGGCCGCCGACGATGGCGCGCGCCAGCTGATAGAAGCGCCAAGAAGGTCGCGACCGCGCAGAGCTGCGCCAGCAGATAGACGCCGAACATGTGGTTGCCGGCGGCGCGATAGGCGATGTCGGCGAGCCAGAACGCCAGCGGCGGCCCGAGATCGGTGCCGACCTGATATTCCCGGCCGAACGCCAGCACGGTGGCGAGATCGCCGGGCGGGCTGCGATAGAGCAGCATCGGCAGGATCAGCCACAGCGCGGCCTGCAGCAGCACCACGAGCCAGACCACCAGCCGCGGCCGGGCGCGGATCAGTTCGACAATCAGGGAGGTGAAACGCATGAAACGTCCGGAATGCGGGCGCCGATCCTGTAAGCCGGCCTTGTTCGAGAATATTTGATAGAGGCGCGCGGCCGCCGAGGCAACCGGCCTCAAACGGCCGCCGACGACTTCCGGCGTGTCGAGGGTTTCGACCGCGAACAGATCGGGCTCGGCGATGGTGCCGGGCTCGTGCTTCTCGCGCGCGGCAACCACCGGTGCGAAGAAGCGGCGATGGTGGATGCTCGGCCCCAGCCGGTCCAGCGCCTCGAGATGTTCCGGCACCGCGTAGCCCTTGTGGGTCTCGAAACCGTAGCCCGGACAATCCTGCGCCAGCGCGCACATCAGGCGGTCGCGCGTCACCTTGGCGATGATCGAGGCCGCCGCGATCGACATCACGATGCCGTCGCCGCCGATCACGGCGTCGCAGTCGCAGGGCGTGTCGATCCGGTCGCGGCCGTCGACGAACACATGCTGCGGCATTTCCGGCAGCGCGCGCACGGCGCGCGCCAGCGCCCACAGCGAGGCGCGCAGGATATTGTCGCGATCGATTCGCGCCGGCGAGGCAAAGGCGACCGCAAACGACGCGGTGGCGCAGATCTCCTCGAACAGTTCCTCGCGGCGCTCCGCCGTCAGCCGCTTCGAATTGTCGATGCCTTTCGGAATCCGCTTGGGATCGAGCACGACGGCGGCGGCGACCACCGGGCCGGCCAGCGGACCGCGCCCGGCCTCGTCGCAGCCGGCCACCGGCCAGACGCCGCGCTTGATCAGCGCGCGCTCGCGCCGAAAGCTCGGCGGCGCCACCGCGATCACGCCCTTCGGCAGTTTGGCCTGCTTCTTTGTGGATTTGTCCCGAATCATGCCGGGATGGTGCGCAAGCGCGGCGCAGCGGCGCAACCGGGAACCGGGATCAATTCCCGCTATTCAGTTTGGTCGGTACGCGCCTCCGAACCGGGATCACGCCCTAATCCGGCAGATGAACGCGCCGGTCCTCGCCGACCTCGATGCCCGGCGCGACCACGACTTCCCAGGGATGGTTGTCGGGATCGCCGAAATATCCGGAATAGCCGCCATAGTCGGTCTCATGCGCGGGCTTCAGCAGCGAGGCGCCTTTGGAGATCGCGAAATCCAGCACCGCGTCGACCTCGGCCCTTGAAGCGCAGTTCCAGGCGAGCGTCACGCCGCGGAAGGTCTTGGGCCGCGGGCTGTCTGGCGAGCGTGACGTCCTGCGCGAGCTGGTCCCACGGGAAACAGCCCGATCACGGTGCCGCCGGTGTCGAAGAACGCCACGGCCTCGCCGGTCGCGCGAATCCTGCGCGCAAACCCCAGCGCCTCGTAGAACGCGATGCTGGCGCGCATATCGCTGACGCCGAGCGTGATCACGGTGAAACGCGGGATTGGCTCTGGCAGTTTCTCACTCATGTTACTCATCCTTCGTCATTGCGAGGAGCGAAGCGACGAAGCAATCCATCTCACCGTACGCCGCACTATGGATTGCTTCGCTTCGCTCGCAATGACGATTACGAACCAGCGGTCTCTAGAACAAACTCAACTGCTGCCCGCTTCGCTTCGGCTTGGCGAAATGATCGGTCGTCAATTTCGAGCGCCGCTTGTTCAGGCCAAGCTTCTCGCAGGCGATCTCGAAGCGGCGTCCGATCATCCAGGCCATCGGCCCGGTGCCCTTCATCCGCGTTCCCCATTGCGAGTCGTAGTCGCGGCCGCCGCGCATGTCGCGGATCAGGGTGAAGACGTGGCGATAGCGGTCGGGATAATTCGCCATCAGCCATTCGCGAAACAGATCGCGCACTTCCAGCGGCAGCCGCAGCAGCACGTAGCTCGCCTCCTTGGCGCCGGCATGGGCGGCGGCATCGAGAATGCGCTCGATCTCGGAATCGTTCAGCGCGGGGATCACGGGCGCCACCATCACGGTGGTCGGAATGCCGGCGTCCGACAATTGCCGCAGCGCCTCCAGCCGCTTCGGCGGCGTCGAGGCCCGCGGCTCCATGGTGCGCGCCAGTTTCGGATCGAGCGTGGTGACCGACAGCGCGACCTTGACCAGATTGCGCTTCGCCATCCGCGACAGAATATCGATGTCGCGCGTCACCAGCGCCGATTTGGTGACGATGCCGACCGGATGGCCGGCGCGCTCCAGCACTTCGAGAATGCCGCGCATGATCTTGTGCTCGCGCTCGATCGGCTGATAGGGATCGGTGTTGGTGCCGATCGCGATCATCCGCGGCTCGTAATCCGGCGCCGCCAGTTCCTTCTCCAGCAGCGCCGGCGCATCGGGCTTGGCGAGCAGCTTGGATTCGAAATCGAGCCCCGGCGACAGGCCGAGATAGGCGTGGGTCGGCCGCGCGAAGCAGTAGACGCAGCCGTGCTCGCAGCCGCGATAGGGGTTGATCGAACGGTCGAAGCCGATATCGGGCGAGTCGTTGCGGGCGATCACCTTGCGCGAGGTGTCGAGCGCGACCGTGGTCTTGAACGGCGGCAGGTCTTCGAGGCTCTGCCAGCCATCGTCGAAGGCGACGCGCGCCTCGGCCTCGAAGCGGCCGCTGGCGTTGGACTGCGCGCCGCGGCCGCGCCGCCGGTCGCGTTCGATCGCGACCGCCAGTTCGGGAAAAGGAGTCGCACCCGCCGGCTCGGAGGGCGCCGTGACCGGCGGGTGCTTGAGGGCATGAGAGGATGCTCGGCTCATGAATGGAACGTAACACGTCTTGAGAACAAATCAAGAACATGAATCGACAAATCCACAAAACATCTGCCGCAAAAAACCGCAGGCCGAAGGCTGCTTTGAATGTGACAAGGTGATAACAGTGCGGCGTTTTTCACTGTTTTGAGCACCGAAGCCTCAATCATGCTGAGCGTGATCATCCCGACCGAAGGCGTCGAGCAGCCCGCCGTCGCGACGCTTGCCGCGCTGGTGCCGGGCGCCGCGGCCGGCCTCATACGCGAGGTGCGTGCTGGTCGACCGTGCCGGCACCGGCGTGATCGAGCGGGTGGCCGATGTGGCCGGCTGCCGCTTCCTGGCCTTTGAGGGGACCCGTGCCGCGGCGCTGGCGGCCGGCGCACGCCAGGCGCGCTCGCCCTGGCTGATGTTCCTGCACGCCGGCGCGGTGCTCGATTCGGGCTGGATCGAAGAGACCAGCCAGTTCATCCAGAGCGTATCGACCGGCGGCCGGCCGCGCGCCGGGATCTTCCGCTACGCCCGCTCGCCCTATGCCGACCCAAGCTTCCGCGACGGCGTCAAATTCGTCGCCCGCATGTTGACGGGCCCCTCGGCGGAACAGGGCCTGCTGATCGCGCGCGATCATTACGACCGGCTCGGCGGCTACCGGCCGGACTGCCCGCCGCTCCGAGGCACGGCTGCTGCGCCAGCTCGGCCGCCGCTCCCGCACCATGCTGCGCAGCCGGATCATGGTGGCCTGACTCGGGGCCCCCAAACTCAAAATCTCGAAAACAACCCCATGCAAAGTAGAACGGGAACGGGTTGGCGCCAAAATATACTTGCCAAAGTCAAATAATTAATTGACAATGGCAAGTATCGAGGTAGCGCCATGCCCCAGGAAGAACCCCTTAGCCAGATCGCGGCGGTTCGCGCCTTCAACCGCTTCTACACCCGCAAGCTCGGCGTGCTCGACCAGCATCTGATGAAAAGCCCGTACTCGCTGAGCGAGGCGCGGGTGCTCTACGAAATCGCCCACCGGGAAGACCTCTCGGCCAAGGAGATCGGGACCGAACTCGGGCTCGATGCCGGCTATCTCAGCCGCATCGTGCAGAGTTTCGACGAAGATGGATTGATCATCCGCAAGCCGCTGGCGTCGGATCGCCGGCAATACCAGCTCGCGCTGACCGCCAAGGGGCGTCAGGCCCAGGCCAAGCTCGAACGCAGTTCGCAGGACGAAGTCGGCGCGATGCTGGCGGCACTTTCGGCGACCGAGGGCCGGCGCCTGACCGAGGCCATGGCCACGATCGAGAATCTGCTGGAGCCGCCGGCGCGCGCGCATCCCTCCTTCCTGCTGCGCAGCCATCGCGTCGGCGACATGGGCTGGGTGATCTCGAGACAGTCCATCGCCTATGCCGATGAATATGGCTGGGACATCAGCTACGAGGCGCTCGTCGCCGAGATCTGCGCCCAGTTCATCAAGAACTACGACGCCACTCGCGAGCATTGCTGGATAGCGGAAGCAGACGGCAAACCGCTCGGCTCGGTCTTCCTGGTGAAGGCCTCCGACGACCTCGCCAAGCTGCGCCTGCTGCTGGTGGAGAAAGAAGCGCGCGGGCTTGGCATCGGGCGCGCGCTGGTCGAGCAATGCATCCGCTCCGCGCGCGAGAAGGGCTACAAGCGGATGACGCTGTGGACGCAAAGCATCCTGGTCGCCGCGCGCAAGATCTATCAGGACGCCGGCTTCACGCTGGTCGCGAGCGAGCCGCATCGAAGTTTCGGTCAAAGTCTGGTCGGCGAGACCTGGGAGCGCGAACTGTAAGCGGGGTGCCGCAACACTCCCTCCGTTCGTCATTCCGGGACGCGCCCCCTGGCGCGGGCACAGATGCGCATGGTTCGCGAGCTTATGATAGGGTGCTATTTGGCATGAGGTGTGCTTCAAATTCGTTTTGAGATCGTCGGGCGCCGGAATTAACGGGGGGCAGCATGGGCGTGCAATTCAGGTTTGGTGCGGCGGTTCTCGCGGCGGCACTGCTCGGCGCAGGCGCTTCTCCCGCGACGGCGCAGAAATCCGCCGACACGTTGCGGATCACGATGCGCGCCGGGCTGTCGAACATCGATCCCTACTATAACAACGAGCGCACGGGCGTGATCATGCATCACCAGGGCTGGGACGGATTGGTTTACCGCAATCCCGACACGTTCAAACTAGAGCCGTTGCTCGCCACCGAGTGGAAGCTGCCGGATACGACCACGATCGAGTTCATGCTTCGGCCGGGCGTGAAGTTCCACGACGGAAGTCCGTTCACCGCCGATGACGTCGTCTACACGCTCAATCTGGTGGCCGATCCCGCCAGCAAGTTGTCGACGCCTGCGAACTACAACTGGATCGAAAAGGCCGAGAAGACCGGCGACATGTCGGTCCGCGTCAAGCTGAAGCGGCCGACGCCCGCGGCGATGGACTATTTCGCGATGGTTCTCCCGATCTATCCCAAGGCCTATCGCGAGAAGGTCGGCGCGGATGCTTATTCCAAGGCGCCGGTAGGCGCAGGTCCTTACAAGATGACGAAGGTCGAGCCGGGCGTCTCCACCGACTTCGAACGGTTCGAGGATTACTGGGCCGGCAGTCCCAAGGGCAAGCCCGCGATCAAGAAGATGAGCGTGCGCTACGTGCCGGACGCGGCGACCGAAATGACCGAACTGCTGGCCGGTCGTGCGGACTGGATCTGGAATCTGAACCCGGACCAGTTCGACAGCTTGAACAAGCTTCCAACCCTTGCGGCTGTGCGCAAGGAGTCGATGCGGGTCGGCTATCTCTATCTCGACGCGGCCGGCCGCACCGGCGCGGACAATCCGATGACCAAGCTCAAGGTGCGCCAGGCGATCTGGCACGCGATCGACCGGCAGGCGATTGCCGACAAGCTCGTCACCGGCGGCAGCCGGGTTCCGGGCGCGCCGTGTTTCCCGACGCAATTCGGCTGCAACGGCGAGGCTGCGACGCTGTACGACTACAATCCTGCCAAGGCCAAGCAGCTTCTCGCCGAAGCAGGCTATCCGGACGGCTTCGATGTCGAGTTGGCCAGCTTTATATTACCCCAGTGGGGTTCGGCGGTTCAGAACTATCTGATTGCGGTCGGTATCCGCGCCAAGCTCAATCAGCTCCAGGTGGGGGCGCTGCTCCAGCGCGCCAAAGCCGGAGAGTTGCGCGCCTATCTCGGCACCTGGGGCAGTTTTTCGATCAACGACGTGTCGGCCTTCATGCCGAACTTCTTTGACGGCGGCGCCGACGACTATGCACGCGATCCGGATGTGCAGAAATGGTTGATGGAGGGTGGGTCGACCAACGATCCCGAGGTGCGCACGAAGGCCTATTCGGCCGCGATCAAGCGGATCACCGAACAGGCTTATTTTTTACCGCTGCATACCTATGTGACGACCTACGGCTATTCCAAGCAGCTCGACTTCAGCCCGTATCCGGACGAGCTACCGCGCTTCTACCTTGCGAAGTGGAAATAACTGAGTCGGTTCGGCTGATACGGGGATTGCCGATGACGTTGGTCACATTTGGCGTCGCTGCGATCCGTCATCGACTTTTGCATCGCTATCGCACGGTTCACGGTATCGACGGCGCTGCGAACTCCAAAAGCACGTCGTCCGCGCGTTGTCTTTGCCTGTGGTGCGCGGCAATATGAGTGTCATCCGTTGATGTGGGCACTGCCGATGCCATTGTTGAACTGCGATGTCGCCTATTGGTATTTAGGACTTGCCGACCGGCTCTGATGATGTCCGCTTACGGGGGAAGGTCGGAAGTGGGCGACTGACTGTCAAACCGACGCGATTGACCCCGAGCAGACATCAGTCGAGAAGTCATCCTTGTCGCTATTGACCCTTCCAGGGTTCCCATTTGCAGCTAGACTGTCTGCGACCACTTGCTATTCGGGGAACGGCATGAGGCGGAGGAAGTTCATCGCGGGACTGGGCGCTCTTACTGCATGGCCGCTCAGTGTCCGCGCGCAGCAGCCCAAAGTATATCGGGTCGGCTTTCTTATAGGGCCCTCTGCCGAATCTACGGCTTCGCTATTCCACGCGCTACGGGAAGGGCTGCGCGAACGTGGATATGTAGAGGAGCGTAATTTCACTTTCCTGCAGCGGTATGCGGACGGTAGGATTGACCGACTCCCGGAGCTTGCGGCTGAGCTGGTGCGGCTCAACGTAGACGTAATTGTTACTGGTTCAAACCTACACGTTGAAGCAGCCCGACAAGCGACCTCAACGATACCCATCGTGATGATCTACGCTGCAGATCCAGTGGGCGCCGGATTCGTCGCGAGCCTAGCCCGACCCGGGAGCAATATTACCGGGTTGGCTTCTGATGCAAGCCATGAACAGTGGGCCAAGTTCCTCTCACTGCTGACGGAAGTGGTCCCAAACCTATCGCGGGTGGGAGTGATCGGTCGAGTATCGACCCGTGTCGAGTTTGCTGAGCTCGATGCGGTCTCACGGATGCTCAACGTGTCGTTTGAGGTCGCCGATATACAACGTCCGGAAGACCTCGACAGCGCATTCGAAACGATAGTCAATAAGCGGGTGGAAGCGCTGTTGGTAGTCGGCAGTCCACTGGTTTATTTCCTGCGACAAAGGATTGCGGACGCGGCGCTCAAGCACCGGCTTCCCGGAATTATAAACGTGAGGCAATTCGTGCAGGCGGGTCTGTTGATGAGCTACGGGCCTAATTTAGAGGATCAATGGCGGCGGGCCGCGGTCTACGTCGACAAAATCCTCAACGGGGCCTTACCCGCCGATCTGCCGGTCGAGCAGCCGACCAAATTCGAGCTCGTATTCAACCTGAAAACAGCCAAAACACTCGGCGTCAGCATTCCTACCGCATTGCTTGCCACCGCGAGTGATGTGATCGAATGATGCGGTCACCTCCAGTATCGGCACGAAGCGGACATGGCCGGGGCGGTCGGCAATGTCCGGTGTTCGGGAAATAACGGAAGTGGGATTTTGGGGCCGTCAGGTCGCCTTTTGAACCGGAACGGAAATCGGCGCGCCGCCGAGTGGATATGGCAATCGAAATGAGTAGAGGGCTAGGAACGCGCAAAACCGCGCAGGCACTCTGACGTCGCTTCCGCAAGAGAAGCGACCAACGCGCCGGCAGTCGTGTCGCTGGCAAGTGCTGCGGATTGACCGGCAAACAATGCAGTCAACTCCCTGTCTCCCGTGCCGCCAAGCGGCGCAGTGAGACTGTACTGGCCGGGAAATGCCACCGGCCTCAGCTCCGAGGCCACGAGATCCTCAATCAGTCCGTTCTTCACAAAGCGCGCCGGCCGGCCGGAAATCATGTCCGTGACGACCGTACAGGCGTCCGTGGGCTCGCGCAGCGCCGCGCGGTGAGCGTCGAGCACGTTGGCCTCCTCGCAGCGCAGGAAAGCCGTACCCAACTGCACCGCGCTCGCGCCAAGGACAAAGGCCGCGGCCACCGTCCGCCCATCGGCCACGCCGCCGGCGGCAATGACCGGCACCCTCACGGCATCCACCACTTGCGGCAACAGCGCGAACAGGCCCGGTTGCATACTGATGTCGACACCGGTGAAGGTACCACGATGCCCGCCGGCCTCGGTACCCTGCGCGATGATGGCGTCGACACCTTGCTCCTCAAGCATCCTCGCCTCGGCCACGGTCGTTGCGCTGGAGACGATGAAAATCCCGGCGTCCTTGATGGCGTCGATGACCTCCCGATCAGGCAGACCAAAATGGAAGCTCACCATCTGCGGTTTGGTCCGCATCAGCATCGACAAATGTTCGCGGCTCACTTCACCCGCCGCACCTTTAGGCTCGGGTACCGCTCCCAGACCCTTGGCGTCGAAGTGTGCCTGCAGGTGCGCCCGCATCGGCTCGCTGATTTCAGGGGTAATGCTGGGTTCCGGCCAGAGCGGATAGTTGACGTTGAGGCCGCCGCCGCTCATCTGCTGAAAGCCGGCGATCCGCCGCTCTGCGTCCTCGGCTGAAAAACCCCACATGCCGAGGCCCCCCAGGCCGCCAGCGTTGCTGACAGCGGCGGCGAGCGCAGGTGTACTGATGCGAGCCCATCGGCGCCTGAAGGATCGGCCATTTGAGATTGAGCCTGTCGGTGAACGCGTTCTGGGACCACATGAACCGTTTTCCCGTGACATGGACATCGGGCTCGACAGCGTCAGGCATGCCCGCCTGGTCCGCGAGTTCGTTATGGCCGTCGTAAGTATCCCGTAATTGGCCGAAAGTCTCTCGCAATCCGATACGCGTCTGGGTGCCATCGCTGCCGGCGACACGCGCCGTTCCTAGTCAACGTAGGCCTGGCACTCGATCTCGACCTTCATTCGCGAATTGACCAATCCCTTCACCTCGACGAGCGTCGAGGCCGGCAGATTTTCGCCGAAATACGCTATGCGGCGTGGGTTGATTTTCGGTCGCTCCGTAATGTCGGTCATGAAAACCTGCACCTTGACGACATGCTCGGGCCCGGCGCCAGCCGCCTTCAGGCACTTGTCCATCACGGCGATGGCGATGTCGAATTGGGCAACAACGTCGGACGGTATACTGCCGTCCTGCGCCTGGCCAACGACGCCAGCGACCCAGACGTGGGGGCCTGCGCGAGTCACGTGGCAATAATGGCTGACTGGATTTGGGATGTCGGGAACGATGATGCGCTGGATTTTTGGCATGCCTGGCTCGCGAATTGAGATCGACGCCAGAGGCTAGCTGCAGTTGGCCCCGTCGGCCAGCACATCCTCTGCCGCTCCCCGTGGTTTCGCGTTTCGCAAGCGCAAGTCCGCTTCGGCACGAAACGGACTTGCCGCGGTGAAGGCTATCGCCGAAGCCGGGTTTAGACCCAAAGCTACTTCGCGTATTTGCCCGTAAGCTGCGGGGTCATGTCCGGGTAGAGCGCCCGGGGTCTTCTCCCTGGCCTCTTCGTGGACCTGGAGGCGGGTCTTGCGCGCCCAGCTGCGCTTCAGATCGTCCTTCACGCCGAATCTCAACCGGCCGAGCCCTTCGGTTTCGAGCTCGATCGTGTCGCCGTCCATGAACGGGTTGAGACCCCGGTGATTGGTGCCGGTGGCGACGATGTCGCCAGGCAGCAGCGTGTGGATGGTCGACAGCCAGGCGATGCACTTGGCGATCTTGTGGCCCATATCGTCGGTATTGAAGTTCTGCATCAGCACGCCGTTGTTCCACAGCCTGATCTGCAGCTTCTGCGGGTCCTTGATCTCGTCGGCGGTGACGAGCCAGGGGCCGATCGGCGCAAAGGTATCGCGGCTCTTCATCTGGAAGAACACGTTGCCCGGCGGCGGCAGGCCGCGCGCCGAACCGTCGATGAAGTTCATGTAGCCGAAGACGTAGCTCATCGCCTCGGCTTCGCTGACATGGCTGCACTTCCTGCCGATGACGACCGCTATCTCGGCTTCGCCCTCGAAGACCGCGGCCGGCACGTCGGGCAGCACCATCGTGTCGCCGTGTCCGATGATCGCGCTCGGCGATTTGTGGAAGGCGTTGATCGGCGCCGGCGCGCTCCGCGTGCCGTCTTCCATGTAGTTGACCGCCATGCAGTCGATCGTGCGCGGGCCCGGCACCGGCGGGCGGATGCGCACGCTGGATGCCGGCACCCCTGCGCCTCGCGCGACCGCCGTCTCGAGCCGCGACTTGTAGCTGCCCCAACGTTCGATCAGCCCGTTCATCAAATCGCCCGGACCGGTATGCGGGATGTCATTCACCTCGGCACTGACATCGACCACGGTGTCGCCCTTCAGCACGCCGAGCTTGAAATCATCGAAATAGACCAACTTCATCGTGTATTCCTCGCCTTGGGTAGAGCCAACGGTCGCGCGAATGGGCGCCCGGTGAGAAACTCTGCGAAATCCGTCAATCACGCAAGAACGATGATGGGTATCGCTTCCGCCTTCGCTCTTCGAGCTACGAGCGGACAAGTCGCTCCACCCATCCTGCGGCCACACCCTCCCTTCGTCATTCCGGGGCGCGCGCAGCGCGAGCCACGATGTGCAATTGCACATCGTGGAATCCATAACCACGATCGGGAGTATGGATTCCGGGCCTGCGCCAAGCGGCGCATCCCGGAATGACGGGCTACGCCGACGCGCCCTTGGCCTTGGGGCGGCGCAGATGTTCGTCGAGCCGCGGCATGATCTCGACGAAGTTGCAGGGCCGCGTGCGGTAATCGAGCTGGGGGCCAAGGATGCCGTCCCAGCCGTCGCGGCAGGCGCCGGGCGAACCCGGCAGGCAGAAGATGAAGGTCGCGCCCGCAACGCCCGCGGTGGCGCGGCTCTGGACCGTCGAGGCGCCGATCTTGGCGTGGCTCAGCATGTGGAAGGCGATGGAAAAACCGTCCATCCGCTTTTCGAACAGCGGCTCGACCGCCTCCGGCGTCACGTCGCGGCCGGTAAAGCCGGTGCCGCCGGTGGTGATGATGGCATCGACGCCCGGATCGGCGATCCATCGCCTGATGATGACGCGGATCGCCTCGACGTCGTCGACGATGATCTCGCGCGCCGCCAGATGATGACCGGCGGCCGTCAGCCGGTCGGCCAGCGTCGTGCCCGACTTGTCGTCGGCCAGCGAGCGCGTGTCCGAGATCGTCAGCACCGCGATGTTGAGCGGCACGAATTGCTTTGTTTCGTCGATGGAGGACATTGTCAACCTCTTTCGCCTCACGTCCCGGACGCGTGCAGCGCATGCAGCGCTGCGTCCGCAGAGCCGGGACCTACGACAGGATGAGCCACGGGCGCTGCATCCTTCGCAGCGCATCGCCAACGCGCTGCGCAGCATCCGGGATGACGTGAACTACAATTACAGACTCGACCGAACGTATTGCAGGCCTGCACGGTGCCCTGCTGATAGCCGGTCATGAACCATTGCTTGCGCTGCGCGGCGGAGCCGTGGGTGAAGGAGTCGGGCACCACCCTGCCCGTCGCCTGCCGCTGCAGCGTGTCGTCGCCGATCGCGGTCGCCGTGGTCAGCGCCGCTTCGATATCGCCGGGCTCGACGAAGCCCGGACGCTTCTTCTCCTCGCGGTTGACCCAGACGCCGGACAGGCAATCCGCCTGCAGCTCGACCTTGACCTGCAGCGCGTTGGCTTCCGCCTTGCTGCCGGCCTGCTGCTGCAGCCGCGTCACCCGCGGCAGGATGCCGAGCAGGTTCTGGATGTGATGGCCGGCCTCATGCGCGATGATATAGGCGGTGGTGAATTTGCAGGCATTGCCCGAACAGCCGCGAAACTTGGTCTCGACCTCGCGGAAGAAGCTGGTGTCGAGGAAGATCTGCTTGTCCGGCGGACAGTAGAACGGCCCCATCGCCGACTGCGCCATGCCGCAGCGCCCGCCATTGGTGGCGTTGCGGAACAGCACGATGCGTGGCCCCGTATAGGATTCGCCCGCTGGCCTGGAAGATCTCGTTCCAGCGATCGTCGATCTCGCCGAGGATGCCGGAGATCATGCTCCCCATCTCGTCCGTCGGCGCGCCGGTCTTGGCCGGCCCCGACCGGCGATCGGTCTGGTAGCTCGGCGCCTGATTGCCGCCGGTGAGGATTTCCGCGCCGCCGATCAGGATGCGCGGATCGATGCCGAAGGCGTAGCCGACCAGGCCGAGCACGATGATGGTGCCGATGCCGAGCCCGCCACCGCCGCCCATCGGGATACCGAAGCCGCCGCCACCGCCCATTCCGCCACCGCCGCTGTCGTCGCGACGGTCATCGATGTCGTCGCTGCGGCGGAAATCATCGTAACGCATGGCGGTATTTCCTCATCCCGGCTGATTTGCTCTCGAGAACCCAACGCAGCAGACACGTAAAATTTCCATTCCGTTAATCAATAACCCGCCCGGCAAATATTGCCTAGTGCCGCTTCCGTTTCGATTGAATCGAAACGGGCACCGGATTCCTGTTCTGACGCGTTTTCCTTGCGCGAACCGGGTCCCCTTTGCCGGAAAACGCTCCAGCGCGCATAAGCGGCATTTCCGTCCCGGCAAATCTGCCCCAGTAGCACTACCGATTAAGTCGATTTTTACTTTGCCCGGTCAATGTATCGCCAGTCGGTTGTTTAGTCCCGCGTCGCCGACAGCGTCGCCTGAGTCAGAGTAATTGAGTCATGGTTGTGTCGCGTCGCGGGGCGTCTGCAAGGGCGCCCCGCACTAAATTTGAGTCCTGCTCCAGCGCTCGTATCGTCGTAGGCGACTGCGTCGCCGAGATGTCGAAGCTTCCGGCCGGCTCCGTCGACCTGGTGTTCGCCGATCCGCCGTACAATCTGCAGCTCAAGGGCGATCTCAAGCGCCCCGACGAATCCCACGTCGACGCCGTCAACAACGACTGGGACAAGTTCTCATCCTTTGCCGCCTATGACGATTTCACCCGCGCCTGGCTGCTGGCCTGCCGCCGCGTCATGAAACCGTCGGCGACGCTGTGGGTGATCGGCTCCTACCACAATATTTTCCGCGTCGGCGCCATCATGCAGGACCTCGGCTTCTGGGTCCTCAACGACATCGTCTGGCGCAAGACCAACCCGATGCCGAATTTCCGCGGCCGCCGCTTCACCAACGCGCACGAAACCATGATCTGGGCGGCGCGCGACGAAAAAGCCAAGGGCTATACCTTCAACTATGAAGCGCTGAAGGCCGCCAACGAGGACGTGCAGGCGCGTTCCGACTGGCTGATCCCGCTCTGCACCGGCGAAGAGCGCCTCAAGGGCAAGCGACGGCAAGAAGGTGCATCCGACCCAGAAGCCCGAGGGCCTGCTGGCGCGCGTGCTGCTGTCGTCGTCGAAACCCGGCGATCTCGTGATCGATCCCTTCAACGGCACCGGCACCACGGGCGCCGTGGCCAAACGCCTCGGCCGCCGCTACATCGGCTTCGAGCGCGACCAGACCTATGCGGATGCGGCGCAAGCGCGCATCGCCGCCGTCGAACCGCTGCCGGAAGCCACACTGGCCCCGTTCATGACCGCGCGCGACGCGCCGCGCGTGGCGTTCTCCGAACTGATCGAGCGCGGCATGATCCTGCCCGGCACCAAACTGGTCGATGCCAAGAAGCGCCATGGCGCGCTGGTCCGCGCCGACGGCGCCATCATGCTCGGCGACAAGGTCGGCTCGATCCACCGCATCGGCGCGGTGGCGCAAGGATCCGGGGCCTGCAACGGCTGGACCTTCTGGCACGTCGAGACCAAGAAGGGCCTCCGGCTGATCGACGAGCTGCGCGCCGAAATCCGCTCCGGGATGGCGGCGGGCTAGGCCAAAAGCCGGTGCATTTCGCCCCTTGAATCCGCCAAGGCGAAGCCTACATTCGGCAAAGGCCCCCAATTGCGTCGAGCAATCCGATGCGAAGGCAATCTGACACGCTGCTGCTGTTGCCGCTGCTGCCGATCTTTCTGGTCGGCATGTTTCCCATGCTGATGATGGCGTTGCTGGGGGTGGCCGGTCTCGGCATGTTCGGCATCCTGCTGGTTTCCGCCGGCCTGACCGACGCGCTCGATGCGAACAACGACTTCAACCAGCATATCGTCGTCGAGGGCTATGCGCGCGGCACCGAACGCGCGATCTACGCGTCAAACCTGCATTCGGCGATCCGATCCGCAACCGCCATCATCATCGCCGGCATTGCCTTCATCGTCGTCAGCCTGTGCGGCCTGTTCCTGTAGCGCAGGCAAACAGGCCGTCGTTTGATGCAATGACGGCGCTGCATGCCTCGCCCACGAACTCGTCGCTTGCGCTTCCTGCCAAAATTTGAGCATGGAAAATGCGCGTCCGCGGCAGTGCTGCCGCGCAAGGGAGAATTCCAAAATGCTCAAGTTCTATTTCAACGGTGCGCCAAACCCGAACAAGATCGCGCTGTTCCTGGAAGAGACCGGCCTGCCCTGCGAACTGATTCCGGTCGACACCCGCAAGGGCGACCAGTTCAAGCCGGAATTCCTCAAGGTGAATCCGAACGGCAAGGTGCCGGCGATCGACGATGACGGCGTGTTCGTGTTCGACTCCAACGCGATCCTGCTCTATCTCGGCCGAGAAGACCGGCAAGTTCCTCCCCGCGAACACGCCGGCCAACCGCGCCGCGACGCTGTCATGGCTGATGTTCATCGCCACCGGCCTCGGTCCCTATTCGGGCCAGGCCGTGCATTTCAAGAACGCCGCGCCGAAGGACCTGGAATACGCGCACAACCGCTATCTGTACGAGGCGCATCGCCACTACAAGATCCTCGACGATCATCTGGCCAAGAGCAAGTACATGGTCGGCGACACCTACACCATCGTCGACATGGCGTTCTGGGGCTGGGCGCGGCTGGCGCCGTTCGTGCTCGGCGAAGAGGGCGCCGCGAAATATCCCAACGTGAAGCGCCTGGTCGACGAGATCTCGGCGCGCCCGGCAGCACCCCGCGCGATCGCGCTGAAGGACAAGTTCACCTTCAAGACCGAGATGGACGACGAGGCGAGAAACTTCATGTTCCGCCACCTCAAGACCAAGGTGGCCTGATCCGAAGCGGGACAACACATCGGCATGGCAAAACGGCGCCCTCGCGGGCGCCGTTTTCGTCTCCCGCGTCAGTCGATCGCGGCCACCGCCTCGACCTCGATCAGCCAGCACCGGCCGCGAGATGGAACGGTCGAGGAAGACTTAAGCGGCTTTGGCCTGCTGTTCGCCGATCACCTTCTTCACCGCCGGGCGTTCCGACATGCGCTTCATGTGATCGGCGACCCGCGGCAACGTCTTGAGATCGACGCCGTCGCCCTCGAGCCAGAGCGCCACCGTGTAGAGATAGGCATCGCAGACCGTGTACTGCTCGCCCATCACCCACGGGCCCTTCAACATGCCCTTTTCGATCAGCGCGAAAGCGCCGGCCACGCTTTTCGGCACCATCCGCTTCATGTCGGCAAAGGAAGACTCCTCGCTCGCCCAGCGAGCACCGCGTCCCTTGTGCGCGTGCGCGACATGCACGGTGGAGCAGAGGTAGCTGTTGAACGACTGCACCTGCGCAAAGGCGAAGGCATCGTCTGGCGGCGCCAGTTTCGCCTGCGGAAAGGTCTGCGCCACGTAGGCCAGGATCGCCGGCGTCTCGGTCAGGACGCCGTGGTCGGTCACCAGCGCCGGCACGCGGCCCTTCGGATTGACCTTGAGATATTCCGGGCTCTGCTGCTGGTTGGACTTGAAGTCGAGCCGCACGGCGCTGTAGTCGGCGCCGGCCTCCTCCAGCGCGATATGGGAAGCAAGCGCGCAGGTGCCGGGGGCGTAGTAGAGCTTGTACATGGTGGTTTCCTCTCCTGATTACCGGAGGTTACCGGCCGAACCCGCCGCCGTCCATCCTGCCGGCGCCGGCGGTTTTCGCGGTTGCCCACCGCCGCGCTCCCATGTCATGACCTTGTCATGATCGGGCGGCGCATCGAGGGCGTATCATGACGGTTCTCATCGCGGGCGGCGGCATCGGCGGGCTGACGCTGGCGCTCAGCCTGCACCAGATCGGCGTTCCCGCCCGCGTCTTCGAGAGCGTGCCCGAACTGAGGCCGCTCGGCGTCGGCATCAACGTGCTGCCGCATGCGGTGCGCGAACTGATCGAACTCGGCCTGCACGACCGGCTCGATGCGGCCGGCGTGCGCACCAGGGAACTGGCCTATTTCTCCAAGCACGGCAAACCGATCTGGAGCGAGCCGCGCGGCATCGAGGCCGGCTACAAATGGCCGCAATTCTCGATCCATCGCGGCACGCTGCAGCAGATCCTGCTCGATGCCGCGACCGAACGGCTGGGCAGGAGAACATCCTCACCAGCCATCACCTCTCCGGCTGGACCGAGACGGCCGACGGCGTGCGCGCCGATTTCATCGACAAGGCGACCGGCAAGCCGGCGGGCAGCCATGACGGCGCCCTGCTGATCGCCGCCGACGGCATCCATTCCGCGGTCCGCGAAAAGCTCTATCCGCAGGAAGGCCCGCCGATCTGGAACGGGCGCATCCTGTGGCGCGGCATCACCGAGGCCAACGCCTTCCTGTCCGGCCGCACCATGATCATGGCCGGCCATGAAATCCTGAAATTCGTCTGCTATCCGATTTCGAAGCAGGCGGACGCCAACGGCAAATTCAAGATCAACTGGGTGGCCGAGCGGCACATGCCGCCGACCTATCAGTGGCGGCGCGAGGACTATAACCGGACCGCAAAGCTCGAAGAGTTTCTGCCCTGGTTCAAGGACTGGACATTCGACTGGCTCGACGTGCCCGGCCTGATCCGAGAATTGCCCGCATGCCTACGAATATCCGCTGGTCGATCGCGATCCGATCCCGCAATGGACCTTCGGCCGGACCACGCTGATGGGCGACGCCGCGCATCCGATGTACCCGATCGGCTCCAACGGCGCCTCGCAGGCGATCCTCGATGCCCGCGTGCTCACCCGCGAAATCCTGGCGCAACGGCCCGACCAATGCCGCGCTCGTCGCCTATGAGGCCGAGCGCCGGCCCGCGACCACCGATCTCGTGATGCTCAACCGCCGCAACGGACCGGAGCAGGTGATGCAGCTGGTCGAGGAGCGCGCGCCCGACGGTTTCGACGTCGTCACCGACGTGCTGTCGCTGAAGGAGCTGGAAGACATCGCCGCCAACTACAAGCGCGTCGCCGGTTTCCAGGTCGAGGGCCTCAACGCCAAGCCGCCGATCGTGCAGCTCCGACGCTGCGGGCGCTAGCTAGCCGAACATGCCTTCGCGGTCTCGACCAGCCGCGCGCTGGTCGCTGGCGGTGGCGAGCAGCGTGCCGTCCTCGGCCATCAGCCTGCCCTCGACGAACGCGACGGTCTTGCCGAGCTGGGTGACGGTCGCCTCGCCGATCAGCTTGCCCGGTTTGGCCGGCGCCGAGGAAATTCACGGTCATGGTGATCGTCGCGGTGTAGAGCTTGCCCTCGGTCATGACGAACACCGCCGGACCCATGGTGTCGTCGAGCATGGCCGAGAGAATGCCGCCCTGCACGAAGCCGGCCGGGTTGCAGAAGTCCGTTCGGCCGTCGAAGCCGATCCGGATCCAGCCCTCCTTGGGACGTGCGTCGAGCAGATGCCAGCCGAGCAGCTTGGCGCATGGCGGCGCTGTGAAATGGTCGAGCGCGGTTGCGATCATGGGAACCTCCTGATCTCAGCATAGTGGAGCGCAGGCCTGCTGCCAGCATGGTGTCAGCAGGCTTTCAGATATTCAGCCCATGCGCGATCACCTTGCGCATCACATTGGGCAGCGCCTCGCCGGCAAGCGTCGCGATCGGCACCCAGCGCATGCCCTCGGGCGCGCGCGTGCGCGCGGCGACCTTTGCCGTGTAGACCACAAGCTCCAGCGGAAAATGCGTGAACACATGGGTGACGACGCCGGTCTTGCGATGCCAGTTCGCGATACCCTTGAGCGCGGGCGCCTGCTTCAACGCCGCCTTGTCGTCCTGTCCGGCGAGCCAGTCCGAGCCCGGCACTTCGGTCATGCCGCCGAGCAGGCCTTTTTCGGCGCGGGTGCGCACCAGCAACTCGTCGCCGCGCGTGACGACGAAGGCCGCGCCCCGGCGCAGCGTTCCGGTCTTCTTCGGCGCCTTGCGCGGAAAGCTCTCCTGGTCGCCGCGCGCGCGCGCCGCGCAATCGTCGTTCAGCGGACACAGCGCGCAGGCCGGCTTCTTCGGCGTGCAGATCGAGGAGCCGAGATCCATCAGCGCCTGCGCGCTGTCGCCGGCGCGAGACTTCTCGTCGCCGGCGCGAGATGGACCGAGCAGCGTCGCCGCCAATTGCTGGATCAGCGGCTTGGCCTGCGGCAACGGCTCCTCGACCGCGTACAGCCGCGACACCACGCGCTCGATATTGCCGTCGACCGGCATGGTGCGGCGATCGAACGCGATCGCCGCGATCGCCGCCGCCGTGTAGGGCCCGATCCCCGGCAGCGAGCGCAGGCCTTCTTCGCGTGTCCGGAAACACCCCGCCATGGTCGCGCAGCACCGCCACCGCGCAGGCGTGCAGATTGCGCGCCCGCGAATAATAGCCGAGCCCGGCCCACATCCGCAGCACATCGTCGAGCGAGGCCCGGCCGAGCGCCGCGACATCCGGCCAGCGCGTCACGAACTTTTCGAAATACGGCCCGACCGTTTTGACGCCGGTCTGCTGCAGCATGATCTCCGACAGCCAGACCCGGTACGGATCGGCGCGCTCGCCGGCCGGCGGCCGCCACGGCAGCCGGCGGCGATGGCGGTCGTACCAGTCGAGCAGCAGCGCGGGGCGATCGGAGGCCGCATCAGGCGCGTCTCGCCGTTTGGTCCTGGCCGCTGCAAGGGAACTCATGCAGACATTCTAATGGCTGGATACAAATCTCTCCACGTCATGCCCGCGCTTGCCGCGGGCATCCACGTCTTTCTTTGCCGCGGTTCCTGCCGCGACCCCGCGGCAACAATGCTATAAGCCCCCATGGCAAAACCCGGCCCGATCACCGCAAAACCGCTTTCCGTCCTGCTCGGCGACGTGTTTTCCGACGCCTATGCCAAGCAGGGATTTGCCGCGCGCGAACTGGTGACGCGCTGGGCCGAGATCGCGGGCAAGGACATTGCCGCCCATTCCGAGCCGCTGAAGATGCAATGGCCGCGGCCGGTGGAGGGGCAGCCGCAGGAACCGGCGACGCTGGTGCTGCGGGTCGAGGGCCCGATGGCGCTGGAGATCCAGCATTCCTCCGACGTGATCCTGGAGCGGGTCAACCGCTTCTTCGGCTGGAGCGCGGTCGGGCGGCTGGCGCTGCGGCAGGCGCCGCTGTCGCGCCGGGATCAGCCGAAGCCGTCGACCGCACCGGATCCGAAGGCGGTGGCCGAGGTCGCCAAAACCCTGTCCGCGGTCGAGGACGAGGAATTGCGCGCCGCGCTGGCGCGGCTGGGCGCCTCGATCAAGCGAAATTGAGCCTGTGACGCGGTTTGGCCGCCGCAACCCGCCATTGCCACAATTATCGTTTCAAGCTAGCGAAGGCTGGTTTTTCGCAAGTTCTTCGGCGTGACCGCGCCAATCGGGAGCAGACCTTGATCATCACGCGCCGCGCCTTCACCGCCGCCCTGTCGCTGACCGGGCTTGCCTGCTCGCCGGCTTCTCGCCGCTGCGGCTGATCTCCGACGCGATGGCGCAGAGCGCGGCCGACGTCGCCAAGCCGGTATCGCTGCCCGACATGGCGCTCGGCCCGGCCAACGCCTCGGTGACCATCACCGAATACGCCTCGATGACCTGCCCGCATTGCGCGGCGTTCACCGAAAACGTGTTCCCGAAGATCAAGACGGAATACATCGACAGCGGCAAGATCCGGTTCGTGTTCCGCGAATTCCCGCTCGACATCAAGGCCGCCGCCGGCTCGATGCTGGCGCGCTGCATCGCCAAGGACGACGCGCCGAAATATTTCGCCGTCATCGACATGCTGTTCAAGCAGCAGAACGACTGGGTGATGAAGAACACCACGGAGACGCTGACCCGGATCGGCAAGCAGGCCGGCCTCACCCAGCAGCAGGTCGAGGATTGCCTGAAGGACCAGGCGCTGCTCGACAAGATCGCCGCCGACCAGAAATTCGCCACCGAGGTGTTGAAGGTCAATTCGACGCCGACCTTCTTCATCAATGGCGAGATGATCAAGGGCGAGCAGAGCTTCGAAGAGTTCGAGAAGCGCATCAAGTCGATGCTGAAGAGCTGATCGGCGCATTTTTCCGAGACACGGAAGGACCGTGAAAACCCCAGACTGATCGGCAAGCAGGCCAGCCGCGGCGCACGGTCGCTCGATGGGTTGCCTGAGGAATTCAGCCCGGATCGAAAAACGCGTCAAATCCCTGTTGAAAACCTGATTCGCGCACAGGATTCATACGCTCCCGTAAGCCCTGCAAAAGCCTCGACAAAAGCCTTGGAAAAACCCTCCGCGGCCGTTGCCCTCCGGCCCCGGCCTCGCCATTGTCGCCCCCATAAGAGCCGCATCGGGCGACTCGTCCACACACCGACATTGCCTTCTATGGTATTGTCACGGCAGGGAGATTCGCGCCCTGCCAACAGAGAATTGTGTTCATGAAACTCACGCGCCTTCGCCTTCACGGTTTCAAGTCGTTCGTTGAACCCACCGACTTCATGATCGAGCCGGGCCTGACCGGCGTGGTCGGACCGAACGGCTGCGGCAAATCCAATCTGGTCGAGGCGCTGCGCTGGGCGATGGGCGAGACCTCGCACAAATCGCTGCGCGCCGCCGACATGGACGCGGTGATCTTCGCCGGTTCCGGCAACCGTCCGGCGCGCAACCACGCCGAAGTCGTGATGACGATCGACAATGCCGATCGCTCGGCGCCGTCGGCGGTGAACGATCGCGAGATTCTGGAAATCTCGCGCCGCATCGAGCGCGAGGCCGGTTCGGTCTATCGCATCAACGGCCGCGACGTGCGCGCCCGCGACGTGCAGATCCTGTTTGCCGATGCCGCGACCGGCGCGCGTTCGCCGGCGCTGGTTCACCAGGGCAAGATCGGCGAGATCATTCAGGCCAAACCCGAACAGCGCCGCCGCGTGCTGGAAGACGCCGCCGGCGTCGCCGGCCTTCACGCCCGCCGCCACGAAGCCGAATTGCGGCTGAAGGCGGCCGAGACCAACCTCACCCGCGTCGAGGACGTGATCGGCCAGCTCGCCGGCCAGATCGACGGCCTGAAGAAGCAGGCGCGTCAGGCGATCCGCTTCCGCGAAGTCGCCGCCAAGGTGCGCAAGGCCGAGGCCACGCTGTTCCATCTGCGCTGGCTGGAAGCCAATGCCGACGTCGGCGAAGCCGCGCGGACCCACGACCTCAACGTTCGCGAGATGGCCGAGCGCACCCGCGAACAGGCGGAAGCCGCCCGCATCCAGGCGATCCGCGCCTCCGAACTGCCGGCGCTGCGCGAGGGCGAAGCCCGCGCCGCGGCCGGCCTGCAGCGCCTCACCAATGCGCGCGAACTGCTCGACCGCGAGGAAGAGCGCGCCAAGGAGCGCGTCGCCGAACTCGACCGCCGGCTGACGCAGTTCGCCGCCGACATCGCCCGCGAACAGCAGCAGACCTCGGACGCCGAAGTCGCACTGCTGCGGCTCGACACCGAAGATTCCGAAATCAAGGAAGAGATCAAGTCGCGCGTCGAGAAGCGCAGCGGCGTCGATGAGCGCGTCTCGGAAGCGGAGGCAACGCTTGCCGCCGCCGAGCGCATGTTCTCGGAACTGACGACGGCACTGGCCGACCTCACCGCCAAGCGCAACCAGCTCGAAGCCGGCGTGCGCACCCATCGCGACCGGCTGGCCCGGCTCGACCAGGAAATCGCCAACGTCCAGAGCGAGGAGACAAAACTCGCGCAGGAAACCGGCAATCTCGGCGACATCGACGCGCTGGCGGGCGCGATGGAGACCGCGCAGGAAACGCTGGCGGCATCGGAAGCCGCGGCGCAGGCCAGCGAGAGCCGGCCACGTCGCCGCGCGCGCAAAACTCGAAGCATCCCGCGCGCCGCTGACCGAGGCCGACAAGCGCGTGCAGCGGCTCGAGACCGAAGCGCGCACCATCTCAAAGCTCGTCAACGGCGAGACCAAGAATCTGTGGCCGCCGATCATCGACGGCGTCACCGTCACCAAGGGCTATGAAAAGGCGCTCGGCGCCGTGCTCGGCGACGATCTCGACGCGCCGGTCGATCCGTCCGCGCCGATGCGCTGGACCAATGCCGGCGCAGCGAGCGACGATCCGGCGCTGCCCGCCGGCGTCGAAGCGCTTGCCGCCCATGTCGAAGCCCCGATCGAACTGGCGCGCCGGCTGGCGCAGATCGGCGTCGTCGCCAAGGAGCGCGGCGCGGAACTGGTGTCGCAACTGAAGACCGGCCAGCGGCTGGTGTCGCTGGAAGGCGACGTCTGGCGCTGGGACGGCTTTGTGGCCGCCGCCCATGCACCGACCGGCGCCGCGCGGCGTCTGGCCGAACGCGCGCGCCTGGTCGATATCGAGCACGAACTGGAGCAGGCCCGCACCGACGCCGCCGCCAAGCGGCAGGCGCTGGAAGACGCCGAGACCGAGTTGAAGATGGCATCGAGCGCGGAGTCCGCCGCCCGCGAGGCCTGGCGCGCCGCGCAGCGCGAGGCCGATGCCGCGCGCGAACGCCATGCCGCGACCGAGCGCGAGATCAACCGCCACGCCGCGCGCAAATCGGCGCTGACCGAAGCCCACAGCCGCCTTGCCGCCGACCGCAGCGAGGCCGACGCCGCGCATGAGAACGCCAATGCGGCGCTGGCCGAGCTGCCGCCGAGCCTCGAGACCGAAACCAAACTCGCCGCCGTCCGCACCGACATCGAGGGCCATCGCCGCTTCGCCGCGCAGGTGCGCGCCGAGGCGCAGGCGCTGGCGCGCGAGGCCGAACTCGCCGACCGCCGCGTGCAGGCGATCCTCGCCGAGCGCAACGAATGGCAGAACCGCAAGCAGAGCGCGGCTTCGCAGGTCGCGACCATCGAGGCCCGCGTCACCGAAGTGACCGCCGAGCGCGCCGAGCTCGACAATGCGCCGGCGCTGTTTGCCGAGAAGCGCCGCGCGCTGATCAACGAAATCGAATCCGCCGAGAGCGCCCGCCGCGTCGCCGCCGATGCGCTGGCCGCGGCCGAAACCGTGATGGCGGAAACCGACCGCGCGGCGAAGATCTCGCTGGAAGCGCTCTCCAGCGCCCGCGAGGCCTGCGCCCGCGCCGAGGAACGCATGGACGGCACCAAGCGCCGGCTTTCCGACATCGAGCGCGAAATCCACGACATGCTCGAAGTCGAGCCGCATGCGGTGGCCGCACTGGCCGAGATCGAGCCCGGCGCGGAATTGCCGCCGCTCGCCGAGATCGAGGAAAATCTCGAAAAGCTGCGCCGCGACCGCGAGCGGCTCGGCGCCGTCAATCTGCGCGCCGAGGAAGAGCTGCGCGAGGTCGAGACCCAGCACACGACGCTGACCACCGAGCGCGACGACCTCGTCGAAGCCATCAAGCGGCTGCGCCAGGGCATCCAGAGCCTCAACCGCGAGGCGCGCGAGCGGCTGTTGACCTCGTTCGAGACCGTCAACGAGCACTTCAAGCGGCTGTTCACCGAACTGTTCGGCGGCGGCGAAGCGGCGTTGCACCTGATCGAAAGCGACGATCCGCTGGAAGCCGGCCTCGAAATCATCGCAAAGCCGCCCGGCAAGAAGCCGCAGACGCTGTCGCTGCTGTCAGGCGGCGAGCAGGCGCTGACCGCGCTGGCGCTGATCTTCGCGGTGTTCCTCACCAACCCGTCGCCGATCTGCGTGCTGGACGAAGTCGACGCGCCGCTCGACGACCACAACGTGGAGCGGTTCTGCAATCTGCTGCACGAGATGACGGCCTCGACGGAGACCCGCTTCATCATCATCACGCACAATCCGATCACGATGGCGCGGATGAACCGGCTGTTCGGCGTCACCATGGCCGAACGCGGCGTGTCGCAACTGGTCTCGGTCGGCCTCGACGACGCGGTGAAGATCCTCGATCAGGACGTGGCGTGAGATCTTGCTTCCCTCTCCCCTTGTGGGAGAGGGTGGCACGAACGCGCGTAAGCGTGCTCGTGACGGATGAGGCGTTATCTCTCCGCGAGTTCTATCTCCGCGGTGAGATACCCCTCATCCGGCGCTTCGCGCCACCTTCTCCCACAAGGGGAGAAGGAAAGAACACAACGACTTCACCCGACCTGAAGGCCGCGCTCGACGCCAAGCAGAGGCTCTCTCGGTCTGCTCCGTCACGGCACGATGGTTGGAGCCTCAATCAGGTCGCCGATGCAGAAATGAGCCATGTGCGCGACAGCCTCAGGGCTGTGGTAGTCACCGAACTCGGCCGTGGCTTCCTTGCCGGCGTACATTCGGGCGATTCCGGCGCCACCGGGGTGATGGGGTGCCCACTCGGAGATGTCGTAGACTTTTCCCGCGACGATGATCCAGCAGTCGTCTCGGGTGTTGTGCAGGGCGACCTCTTCGCGCGTGACGGGGCGTGTAGCCTTGGCGGGAGCAGCCGGCATCCAGAGCTTGCCGGTGATCGCGGCGTAGTTGGCCCTGGCGGCCCGGCGGAAGTCCCACGGCCCTAATCTCTTGTAAGGCAATTCGGCGCCGATATTGCGGGCGTCGTACGCGTAGATCCAGGAGTCGTCCTCGCCGCCGCGCTTGTCGTGGGCAAAGGCCGGGCTCACCCGCTCGTCGAGCGTCTCGAGCAGCGCCTTCTGCGCAGCGGTATCCCTGGCCCGCAGGTGGTCGAAGGCGAATTTGGAACCGAGCTGAAAGCGGGTCGCGCGGTAATGCCGCACGCGTTCGTAATGCAACATCGCTGTAGCCACATCGCGCTTGTGCAGCGCGAAGGCGCTGGCGAGCGCGGCGGCGTCCTCGAAGGATTGCGCGGCGCCCTGGCCAAACGTGGGAAGCATCGGGTGCGCCGCGTCCCCGAGCAGGCAGATACGGCCTTGCACCCAGGTTTCGAGCGCGTCTCGATCGTAGAGGCCCCACTTCGTGGGACGAACGATCGCCCCCGCCAGAGCGAGCAGGTCGTCTCTACCGGCGCTCCCCGTGAATGCCTCGCCCACCTCGCGAAGGATCTCCTCCTGGCTGACGGGAAACCAGTCGCCCTCCTCCTGCTCGAACGCGGCAGAGTCGGGCTCATAGCGGGCGATCCACACGTTCAACAACTCGCCGCCGCGCACCCAGTACGTCGTCGCCCCGCTCTTGTCGTTCCGATGGCGGTCCATGCTGAAGGAGTCGATGGGATTGTGGTCCAGCGGGCTGCCGTCGGCCTTGCGGAGCGAGGCGACCGCCGTCCGCGGAATGAGTCCGCGAAAGCAGGTCACCTCGGTCCAGCGCTTGGGACGCGGGTTCGGCCACGCCAGCTGCAACGTGGCAGAGTTGATCCCGTCGGCACCCACGAGAACCTCTCCGATGGCGGTTCGACCATTCGAAAAAGTCGCCGTCACCTCGCCGGCGGTCTGACGCAACTGCGTCAGCCTGCAGTCCATGTGCACGGTGATCGGGCACGGCGCCCCGCTGTCGGGACCGAATTCGAACACCCGCTTGTACAGGCACATCAACAGGTCCAGCCTGTGCATGTGATGAAACCCGGCGCCGTCGCCCGCGGCGGTGACATGATCGAACGGCCTCTTTGTCACGCTCCCATCCGCGTTGAACTGCCGTGTCGACTCCAGAATTGCCGCCCGGCCACCGTCGATCGCCCCATCGGGGCCCTTGCGATCCCCGCCATCGAGGTCGACGCCGAGCCAGCGACATATCCGCGCCCCGTTGGGCGGGATGTTCAACCCGGCGCCTGCGGTGCTGGGCACCTTCGTCTGCTCGTAGATATCGACCGATGCGAAGACGCCGGACTGTCGCAGCGCCAATGCGGTCATCAACCCGCCCATTCCCGCACCGACAATCACTGCCCGCATCCTGTCGTCCTTTTCGAAGTAGGCGAACGCTCCGATTTCCCGCCTCGCGGCGGAAGTAAGGTGGATGTCGCCTGAACAGATGAGTCAAGGCTAGCCGCGGGCGGACCGGCAATAAAGCAGCTTCTCGCATTGAAGGAGGTACCGACAGCGTGTCCAACAGGCGACATTGAGTCGCTTCCGACAATTGAGGCTGTCGCTATAATTCCGGGTCGGCCGGAAAACCCGGGCAAGCGTGGGGAGCGTTAATGCAGCCAGACACCCGATACGCCAAGAGCGGCGACGTTCACATCGCTTATCAAGTGTTCGGCGAGGGCCCGCTCAACGTTGTCTTCGCTCCACCGGCCTTTACCAACGTCGAGCACTGGTGGGACGAACCGGAGGTGAGTCGTTGGCTGCTGCGCCTGGCAAGCTACGCCCGGGTGGTGTTGTTCGACAAGCGCGGTACGGGCTTGTCGGACCGGGTCGCTGACTTCCCGGGCCTGGACCAGCGCATGGACGACCTGCGGGCGGTCATGGACGCCATCGGCATAGAACAGGCGGCGCTTCTCGGCATTTCTGAAGGCGGCACGATGTCGGCGCTGTTCGCCGCGACCTATCCCAGTCGCTGCCGCGCGCTGGTGCTCTGCAACGCCTATCCGGCATCGAGATTTGCTCACTCGACGCTGGAGCAAGCTCTCTACTATATCGAGCGTCACTGGGGCAGCGGCGGCAGCGTGGCAATGTATGCGCCCTCCCGCATGACCGACTCGGCGTTCAAACGCTGGTGGGGCAAGAACGAGCGAGTATCCAATAGCCCCGCTGGCGCTGCCGCGTACGCGCGGATGAACCATCTGATTGACATTAGCGACATCATCTCGACGATCCGGGTGCCGACCCTCGTCATCAATCGGACGGAAGACAGGGTCGTCAGCGTCGAGGGCAGTCGCTTTCTCGCCGAGCAAATTCCAGGCTCACGCCATCTCGAATTCCCGGGGGTCGACCACCTTCCCTTCGTCGGCGACAATGCCGGCGATATCGCCGATGCGATAGAGGAGTTTCTGACCGGCTCGCGTGCCCCCGTCGCAGTCGACCGCGTGCTCGCCACGGTTCTCTTCACCGACATCGTCGGCTCGACCGAGAAAGCCGCCGCGCTCGGCGACCATCGTTGGCGCGACCTCCTTCACACTCATCACACCGCGATACGGCGTAACCTTTCGCGGTTCCGCGGCCACGAAGTCAAGACGACCGGCGATGGCGTTCTTGCTACTTTCGACGGTCCCGCACGCGCGCGTGCGCTGCGCTTGCGCCATAGCAGACGAAATCAGGCCGCTGGGGATTGAAGTCCGCGCCGGGCTTCATACCGGCGAGTGCGAAATGATCGGCGATGATATCGGCGGCATTGCCGTTCACATCGGTGCGCGCGTGGCGGCGCTCGCCAGCGCGAGCGAGGTGTTGGTGTCGGGCACCGTCAAGGACCTGGTGGCGGGTTCTGGCTTGCGCTTTTGTGACCGCGGCAATCATTCGCTCAAGGGCGTTCCCGGCGATTGGCGGATCTTCGCAGTCGAACGGTGAATGCGGCAGCTCTAACCAGGTCGGATTTGACGCTACTCCGCTCTCTTCGCCCGCGACCCGACGGGCAAATCACTTCCGATTATACGGAAATACGTGTCAAGCCCCAAAATTCACAAGAAATATTTCGCTTTATCCGAAGCCAGATCGGCGCTACATAACACGCCATCCCGTCCCGCTCAGAGGGGCGTATCATGATCGCCACGATCGTGGGGCGGGTCGCGGTGGACGCTGGTAGCGCCGATAGCGAACGGCGTGAGAGCGTACGGCGAAGACGTGTGGTCCCGACGTCGCGGTGCTGGCGTCAATGCACCTGGAGGCAACTGCTTCTCAGGGCGCAACGGAGGCAAAAGAGCCGTTCTCCGGGGAGAGCACGTTATAAGCCGTAAAGCCATTGCGCAGGGAATGTCGGATGCTCTCCGCTGCCCTGTATGCTCATGTGCGCACTTCTTCTACCCATTGCACATGAGACCGCGGGTGCAGCGCGCACCCGGCATTCCCTGCGCCCTCTGTTTTCGAGAGGTCGACACGTTCCAGGCAAAACTCGCGCGAAACGCGTCGGCGAGAACGCGAAGGTGTGTTTTCGTCATTCCGGGATGCGCCACGTGGCGCAGGCCCGGAATCCATCGCGCAGCAGAGTTGGTGGATCATGGATTCCGGGCTCAGCCCTGCGGGCTGCCCCGGAATGACGAAGAGTGTGATACTTGGTGGATTGCTTCGCGGAGACTGTCATCGGGCGCGCGTTCGCAGCGACCCGGGTGCTCGCAATCACGACATGACGAAAAAGCAATGACCTCACCTGACCTCCCCGCCGAACTGAAAGCCGCGCTTGACGCCAGGCTGCGTGGCTTCTCGCGCAACGACGCGGCCGAACGCTCGGCATCCATATCCAAGACCTACCGCGACGGCGGCGGCTCCGGCGCGATCCGCTCCGAGACCGACGCGCTGGCCTATGCGCTGGCGCGGATGCCTGCGACCTATGCCGCGGTCACGGCGAGCCTGAATGCGCTGTGCGAAATCCGCCCCGAGTTTGCGCCCATCAGCCTGCTCGATGTCGGCGCCGGACCGGGCACGGCGAGCTGGGCGGCGGCGGAAGCCTTTTCGTCGCTGCAGGACTTCAGGCTGCTGGACGCCAACGACGCCTTGCGCAAACTGGCGCTCGACCTTGTCAGCGACAGCTTTCGCCTGCGCAAGGCCGTTTACGAACGCGGCGAAGCCCGTGGTTTGCTGTCCAGGACGGAAGCGGCCGACCTCGTCGTCGCCAGCTACATGATCGGCGAGATCGGCGACGCCGAACAGGCGGCGCTGGCCGCGCTGATGTGGGCGAAGACGCGCGATACGCTCGTGGTGGTCGAACCCGGTACGCCCGCGGGCTATGCGCGGATCATCGCGCTGCGCGAGCGGTTGATCGCGGCCGGCGCCCACGTCGCCGCGCCCTGCCCGCATGACGGCAAATGTCCGCTTGTCGCGCCCGACTGGTGCCATTTCACCCAGCGGCTGCAGCGCTCGCGGGCGCACAAGCAGATCAAGGGCGCGGAGCTGCCGTTCGAGGACGAGAAATTCGCCTATGTGGCGCTGACGCGCGAGCCCGTTGCCGCGCGCCCGTCCCGGGTGCTGGCGCAACCCGTCGTCTCCAAGGTCGAAGTCACGGCGAAGCTTTGCACCCCGGCCGGTGTCACGCTGGCCCGGACGCCGCGCCGCGCCAAGGCGGATTATGCCCGTGCCCGGCGCTGGCGTTGGGGCGATGCGGTGATGGACGAACGCTGAAATCCCTCCATCCGGGACAACGGCTCTCGCATCAGAGCGCGAAAACCCGGCGCGCGTTGCCGGACAGGAATGCCTCGGATTGCTCATGCGACAGTCCGAGCCCGCTTAGTCCCGCGAGACATTTCTGCGGCGAGAGCATCGGCCAGTTGGTGCCGAACATCACCCGGCTCCTGCCCATCCCCTTCATCCAGTCGACGAACGCCGGCGGCAGCCGATGCAGGGCGTAGGCCGACGTGTCGACGTGGAAATTGGGAAACTTGACCGTGAGCGTCACGAGTTCGTCGAGCCAGGGAAAGCCGACATGACCGCCGACGACGACAAGCTCGGGAAAGTCCAGCATCACGTCTTCGAGGTAGGGAATGAGCCGTCCCGTCTCCGAGCGCTTGAGTGGGCCGGTGTGGCCGATCTGGGTGCAGAACGGCACGCCAGCCTCCACGCAAGCGGCGTAGATTGGATAATAGCGCCGGTCATTCGGCGGCAAATCCCAAAGCCAGGGCACGACGCGCACGCCGACAAACCGCTTGCCGTCGACCCAGCGCCTGATATCGCGAACCGCGTTCATCGGCTGATAGAGATCGACGCTGGCCAGGCCGCGAAACCGCGCCGGGGCCGCCTCGATCTGCCCCGACACCTCTTCGTTGCTGATGAGTTCGCCCTCGGGGCCAACCCATGCCGACAGCAGCGCGATGTCCACGCCGGCGGCGTCCATCGCCTGCAGCGTGCTGTCGGTGCTCTCCAGCATGCCGCCCTCGCGTCCCGTCCAGCGCATCAGCGTCTGCAGCCAGGGCCGTCTTCGCCATCCGTTCCGTCGTGATCTGCGCCCAAACGTCGACTGCACCCATGGGCGCTCTCCTATTGCTTCACTAGTGAAGTATATGGCAATGGATGTCGGCAGGCAAGCAGGTTATTGAATCCGGATGTCCGCCTCGAAATCACGCCTCTATCATCGGCTGCAACTGGCTGCGCACCGGCTGCAGAAATCAGCCGATCGCGCCGTGCTGGCGGCCGCCGAAATCACGACGGCGCAGGCCGCGGTGCTGATGCTGGTCGCGGGCGGCGCGGTCAGCCAGCGCGAGGTCGCCACGCAACTGGGCCTCAACGAATCAGCGGTCACGGCGATGGCGCGCCGTCTGCTCGGAATGGGTCTGCTCGAGCGCGTGCGCGACGAGGCCGATGCGCGCGCCTGGCAGCTTCGCTTGAGCGACGGCGGCCGCACGGCGCTGAAACGAATCGATCTGCCTTTCAAGCGGATCAACCAGACCATCGAATCCGTGCTCAGCCCCGAAGAGATCGCGCATTTCGCCGACTATTTGCGGCGCATGGCCGCGGCGTTCGACGACCGCTAACTCGGCCCATCGCTCCTCGTTCACACGCGACGGTGCACGATCCGCAGGAAATGGACCTGCCGCCGCACTTTGACCGAGGGAGCAGCATCTTCCCGGCTTCTCGCGGGACGCGCCCCGTTTTGAACTTATCCGGCCTTGTACCCGACCAAAGAGATACCAATTCGCGGCGGGCTGCCGCACGACTGCATTTTCGTCTATCCTGCTCCCATTCTTTGTCCGTCCCATCAGGAGTTGTCTGCCATGTCGACCGGCTGGATCGTTCTCGGCGTCATCGTCATTCTCGTGCTGTTTGCCTTCGGTGCGTATAACCGCCTGGTCGCGCTCGGCCAGCGCGTCAGTCAGGCCTTTGCCGACATCGACGTGCAGCTCAAGCAGCGCCACGATCTGATCCCGAACCTGGTCGAGACCGTGAAGGGCTACGCCTCGCATGAGCGCGGCACGCTCGACGACGTGATCAAGGCCCGCAACTCGGCGATGTCGGCGCAGGGACCGGCGCAGGTCTCCGCCGCCGAAAACCAGCTCTCCGGCGCGCTCGGCCGGCTGATCGCGCTGTCGGAGGCCTATCCGGACCTCAAGGCCAACGCCAATTTCCAGCAGCTCGCCGGCGAACTGTCCGACCTCGAGAACAAGATCGCCGCCAGCCGCCGCTTCTTCAACAACGCGGTCCAGGAATACAACACCGGCATCCAGCAGATGCCGGCCGCCTTGTTCGCCGGCATGTTCGGCTTCACCCGCAAGGAATTCTTCGACCTCGGCGCCAGCCGCACCGAAGTCGAGACCGTGCCGAACGTGAAGTTCTGAACGGCCGCGGCATTCCGGCGAGAAGCAGCAGCACATCATGGCCGCGTACGGGCTCTACACGCATATCGCATCGAACAAGTTTCGTTCGATGCTGCTGCTCGGCGGCCTGTTCCTGCTGATCTATGTGCTGGTCTATGCCGGCGCGCTGCTCGCGGAAGTCGTGATCAACAGCGATGCCTCGGTCGACTATTATCTGCGGGCCGCATCGCGCGACCTGATCACGGCCTTTCCCTATGCGACGATCGTGGCCGCGCTGTGGATCGTGATCGCCTATTTCTTCCACCAGAACATGATCGACGCCGTCACCGGCGGCGAGGACGTGACGCGGCAGCAGCAGCCGCGGCTCTACAATCTGCTGGAAAATCTCTGCATCTCGCGCGGCATTCCGATGCCGAAGCTGAAGGTGATGGACAGCCCGGCGCTGAACGCGTTCGCGACCGGCCTCAACCGGCGGCAATATGCCGTCACCGTCACCACCGGCCTTGTTGAAGGCGCTGAACGACCAGGAGATCGAGGCGGTGCTGGGCCACGAGCTGACCCATATCCGCAACGGCGACGTGCAGCTGATGGTGGTCGCGGTGATCATCGCCGGCGTGGTCGGCTTCTTCGGCGAATTGTTCTTCCGGATGTTCACCAACCTGTCGTGGAATTCGTCCGGCGGCAGTTGGTCGTCCTCGTCGTCGCGTTCGTCCTCCTCGTCATCGTCGGACAGCGACAGCAAGGGTTCCGGCGGCGGCGGCGCCATCGTCGTGGTCATCATCGCGGTCGCCCTGATCGTGCTGGCCTGGCTGTTGTCGCAGGTCGTCAAACTGGCGCTGTCGCGGTCGCGCGAATTGCTGGCGGACGCCGGCTCGGTCGAACTGACCAAGAACCCGGACGCCATGATCTCGGCGCTGCGCAAGATCGAGAACCGCGGCGAGCTTCCCGGCGCGACCTCGGCGGTCATGGAACTGTGCGTCGACAATCCGCGCGAAGGCTTTGCCGATCTGTTCGCGACCCATCCGTCGGTGGACTCGCGGGTCAAGGCGCTGGTGCAATTCGCCGGCGGCCACGATCCCGGCCCGCTGGCCCTGCCGTCCGATGCGGACGATGAGGCGGAGGATCAGGCGGAACCGCAATCGCCGGGACCAGTTGCCGCCCCCGGTGCCCCGCGGCCCCTGGAGCGATGCCGGCGCGCCCGCCGGCGGCCCGCCTCGCGCCGCCACAACCAAGTGCTCTGCCGGGGCCTCTGCAGGGTCCTTTTGGGGGGTCTTTTAGAGGTCCCTGGGGCCGGCGCCGCTGAGCGTTCCGTTGCGCCCGTAAGCCCTTAGAGCGTTAACGAATTCCGCATGAATTACCGCGCGCGGCGGCTTAAGGAATTGAATTCTCCCTTGTTTCTGCCATGTTCGCGCCCAAAGCAGGTATGGGGACCTGCCGGTCGCTCCCGCGATCGGGGCGCGTGTTAGGAAATTCCATGGCAAAGCCAGTCGTGATCGTGGTGGGCGCGGACAAGGGCGGGGTCGGCAAGACGACCGTGTCGCGGACGCTGCTTGGATTATTTCAGTGCCAACAACGTGCCGACCCGGGCGTTCGACACCGAGTCGCCGCGCGGCACGCTGAAGCGTTTCCACCCCGACATCACCGAAATCGTCGACATGACGACGACGTCGGACCAGATGAAGATCTTCGATACGCTCAATGCCGCCGGCACCTCGGTCACCGTGATCGACGTCCGCGCCGGACTGCTGTCGCCGTCGCTGGCCTCGTTGCGCGACATCGGCTTCCTCGACGCGGCCAAAGCCGGCCAGATCACCTTTGCCGTGTTCCATATCCTGGGCCCCTCGATCGCCTCGCTGGACGAAATCGCCGAGACCGCGAACTTCATGCAGGGCGCCAAATATTTCCTGGTGAAGAACTTCATCAACGACACCCAGTTCTTCCAGTGGGACCAGGCGACCTACAATTCCTATTTCCACCGCATCAAGGACGCCACCGAGCTCACGATCCCGAAGCTCAACGAAATGGCCTATGAGCAGGTCGAGGTCTCCTCGGTGCCGTTCCTCAAATTCGTCGCCAACAAGGGCACGCACGACGAGGCCGCGAACTACTCCTTCGTGCTGCGCGGCTATGTCCGGCACTGGCTCGCCAATGTCTGGAGCGAATTCGACCGCATCAAGCTGACCGACCTGGTCGGCGGCAAATCCTCAACGCGCGGCGGCGAAAAATAATCGCCGCGCCAGGTGTGATGGGGCTGGATTGGGCGCGAAAATCGCCTGATATAGCGCGTGATGAGTGCCACGCCCGTCTACATCATCTGCTCGCCCCGCCCGCTGGTCGGCAAGACGCTGATCGCGCGGCTGTTGAGCGAATTCCTGCTGCTTGAAGAACGGCACGGTGACCTCCTTCGACATCAACCTGAAGGAGCCGTCGCTGCTCGAATATCTGCCGCGCACCACCGAGACCGCCGACGTCATCGACACCTTCGGCAAGATGCAGCTGATGGACCGCCTGATCGTCAATGACGGCGTCGCCAAGGTGATCGACCTCGGCTTTCACGCCTTCGACGAGTTCTTCAAGATGACCGACGAGATCGGCTTCCTGAAGGAAGCCGCGCGCCGCGGCGTCGCGCCGGTGATCCTGTTCGTCGCCGACACCGACCGCACCTCGGCCGCCGGCTACGGCATGCTGCAGCAGCAGATCCCGCCGAACGCGCTGATCGCGGTCGACAACGAGTACGTGGTGCGCGGCGAATTGCCCGCGGCGATGGAACGGGGACGCGTGCGTGCGGATCTCGGCGCTGCCGGTGTTCCTGAAGACCTATATCGACCGGCTGACCTTCTCGTTCACCGGCTATCTGCGCAACGAGAAGGATTCCTCGACCGAACTGCACCAGTGGATCCGCAGGAACTACATCAGCTTCCGCGAGCTGGAGCTGAGCCTGATCCTGCAGCGGTCGTGAAGTCTCGAATAATATTACCCGGGTAATATTGACGAAGATCTGACGGTCTGATATCCCTCGCCGGGAGCAACATTCCCAGTGCGCGAGGCCATCCCGTGACATCTGACAGAAAAGCAGCCATCGCGGCCTACAAGGAGCGGAAAACCGTCGCCGGGATTTTCGTCATCCGCAGCCAAGGCGTCGGCCGAGCAATGGGTGGGACAGTCTCCCAACCTCGAGAAAATCCAGAACCGGATCTGGTTCACGCTGCGCCAGGGCAGCCACACCTGCCGCAGCCTGCAGGCCGCCTGGACCGCGCATGGGCCGGAGAATCTCACGTTCGAGGCGTGCGAGCGGCTGGACGAGGAAGAGACGCCCTACATCAGGGACGCGCTGCTGAAGGAGCGCCTGATGCATTGGCGCGCGCAACTCGGCGCCGAGGCGATCTGAGCGCGTGCGCTCAGCCATAGCGCGTTCTCACGCAACGGATCCACTTGCTCGAACGCTCAATGCCCCTCGAACGACATCAGCGTGCGCACCGGCACGTCCATCGCGCGCAGCTTCGCGGCGCCGCCGAGATCCGGCAGGTCGATGATGAAGCAGGCCGCGACCACATTGGCGCCGATCTGGCGCAGCAGCTTCACCGCGCCCTCCGCGGTGCCGCCGGTGGCGATGAGATCGTCGACCAGGATGACGCGCTCGCCGGGATGGATGGCGTCGGCATGCATCTCCATTTCGTCGAGGCCGTATTCCAGCGAATAGGCGATCCGCACCGTGGTGTGCGGCAGCTTGCCCTTCTTGCGGATCGGCACGAAGCCGGCGGAGACCTGATGCGCCACCGCGCCGCCGAGGATGAAGCCGCGCGCCTCGATGCCGGCGACCTTGTCGATCTTGTTGCCGGCCCAGGGCTGCACCAGTTCGTCGACCGCGCGGCGGAACGCGCGCGCGTCGCCAAGCAGCGTGGTGATGTCGCGAAACAGGATGCCCGGCTTCGGGTAGTCCGGAATGGTGCGGACGGTGGCCTTCAGATCATGGTCAAAAGTCATCGGTGTCTCGCTCAGATCCTCAGTTCGCCGGCAACATCGCCAAGCCGGAACGCATTCTCGACGATGCGCAAGCCCACCTCGCCGCCGAGCGACATCAGCGATTCCGGGTGAAACTGCACGCCGCCGACCGGCAGGGTCTTGTGCTCGATCGCCATCGCGACGCCGTCCTCGGTGGTCGCGGTGACCTGCAGCACGTCGGGCATGCTGTCGCGCTCGACATAGAGCGAGTGATAGCGGCCGATCACGATCTCATTGGGCAGGTTCTGCATCAGCCGCCCGCCGCGCACCTGGACCCGCGACGGCCGGCCATGCGCGGGCTGGCCGAGCTGGCCGAGCTGGCCGCCGAAATATTCGCCGATCGCCTGCACGCCGAGGCAGACGCCGAAGATCGGCAGCTTCTTCTCGAGCGCCGTGTCGATGGTCTTCGAGATCCCGAAATCCTCCGGCCGGCCCGGCCCCGGCGACAGCACCAGCAGATCCCAGCTCTTCTGCTTCAGCATCTCCTGCGCATGGACGTGCCGGACCACGGTGACGGTGGCGCCGACCTGGCGGAAATAATCCGCCAGCATGTGCACAAAACTGTCGTCATGGTCGATCAGCAGCACCTGCTTGCCGGAGCCGGTGGCATCGGGCGCGAACGCCGACAGCGGCTTTGGCGGATCGCCGCGCAGCGCCTGGAACAGCGCCGCCGCCTTGACCTGGCATTCGCGGTCCTCGGCGGCGGGATCGGAATCGAACAGGCAGGTGGCGCCGACCCGCACTTCGGCGAGGCCGTCCTTCATCCGGATGGTGCGGATGGTCAGCCCGGTGTTGATGCTGCCGTCGAAATTCACCGCGCCGATCGCGCCGGCATACCAGCGCCGCGACGAGCGCTCATGGTCCTCGACGAACTGCATCGCCCACAATTTCGGCGCGCCGGTCACCGTCACCGCCCAGGCGTGGGTCAGGAACGCATCGAGCGAGTCGAAGCCCGGCCGCAGCATGCCTTCGACATGATCGACGGTGTGAAACAGTTTTGAATAGGTCTCGATCTGCCGCCGCGCCAGCACCTTGATGGTGCCGGGCACGCAGACCCGCGCCTTGTCGTTGCGGTCGACGTCGGTGCACATGTTGAGTTCGAATTCGTCCTTCTCCGAATTCAGCAGCTGCCGGATCTGCTCGGCATCGCCGATCGCATCGACGCCGCGCGCGATGGTGCCCGAGATCGGACAGGTCTCGACCCGCCGGCCGTCGGAGCGCACGAACATTTCCGGCGAGGCCGACACCAGGAATTCGCCGTCGCCGAGATTCATCAGCGCGCCATAGGGCGACGGATTGATCCGGCACAGCCGCTGGAACACTTCCGCCGGCGAGCGCTCGCAGGGCTCGGCGAACAATTGCCCCGGCACCGCCTCGAACAGATCGCCGCGCGCGAACGCCGCGCGCGCGGTCTCGACCGTGGCCTGATATTCGCCGGGCGCGTGATCGGCAAAGCCCTGCCGCGGCGTCTTGGCGTAGACGCTCTCGGCGGTCTCGCGCGGCAGGCCCTCGGTGGACTTGCCCTTCCAGGCAAAATCGTAGCTCAGCACCACGCCGCGGCCGGTGGCGCGGTCATAGGCCAGCAGGCGATCCGGCACATACAGCACGATGTCGCGCTGGTCGGCCTCGCGCGCGCGCTTCTGCACGAGGTCCTCGATCTGGAACACGAGGTCGTAGGCGAAGGCGCCGAACAGGCCGAGCAGCGGATCGTCATTGGCGGCGAAGCGCCGCGACGAGATCGCGCACCAGCGACATCACGCTGGCGCGGCGGGTGCGCTGGTCTTCCTCGACCGGCGCGGCGCCGCGCACGATATGGCCGGCGAGCCGCGTCGCGCTCTTCTCGGTGATGACGACGCAGGGCTCGCGCAGGACGTCGCCGAGGAAGGCGATCAGCACCTCGCCGCGCGCGTTCAGCGCCGTCAGCGAGAAGTTCGTGCCCGTGGTTTCCAGCACCAGCGGCGGATCGGAAAAGCCGAGGTCGAAACTCTCGTAGCGGCCCGGCACCGTGGTGCCCGACGACAGCACCACGCCGCGGCGGCGGTCGAGCAGGTCGATCAGATCATCGAGCCGGTTGGCGCCGCCGGTGAACTGCTCGACGGCCCGCGTGACCGCGAGCCCGCTCGCGGTGCGGTATTCGCTGTGCTCGGGCAGGGAGAAGACTGTCCTGTTCATGTGATCCTCTTACGAAACTTGCCGAGGGAACGCCACACAGGACAAACGAAAAGGCCGTCGCACTGCGATGGCGACCTCCGACGATTTGGGGAAATGAAATCGCACCGGCCACCTTTTAGGAGGTGCGCCACCAAAGACGGGATGGGCGGACGACGGTGCTCATGGGGGTTAATCACCATCCGCCGGGCGCGATGTCAAGGGAGGCTCGCGGGTCCTAGAAGGCCCGACGCCCATCTTTTGGGGTTTGAAAGGCGAAAAATACGCGTAGGATTCGATCCAAGTGGCGCGCGGGAATAACAAGCGGCGGAGGAAGCGCATGGCGGTGCAGGGTCTGGGATATGCCGGCTTCGGGTCGGATGCGCTCGACGACTGGCGGCAGTTCGGCACCGCCCTGGTCGGCCTGCAGGCGGTGGAGCGCGGCAATTCGCTGCTGGCGTTCCGGATGGACGACCGCAAGCAGCGCATCGTCATCGACCGCGCGATGGGCGAAGGCGCGCGCTTCTTCGGCTGGGAGGTCGCCGACGCGGCCGCGCTCGACGCGCTCGCGGCCCGGCTGGAAGCAGGCCGGCGTCGAGGTCACGGCCGAGCCGCAGACGCTCGCCGACGCGAGGCGCGTGCGCGGCCTGATTTCGTTTCGCGATCCCGCCGGCAATCGGCTCGAGGCGTTTTACGGCGCCGAGATCGACGACACGCCGTTCAGCTCCGGGCCGCTCGATCTCCGGTTTCCGCACCGGCCCGCTCGGCCTCGGCCACGCCGTGCTGACGGTCGAGAACATCGATCCGATGATGGCGTTCTATGTCGACGTGCTCGGCTTCGGGCTTGTCCGACTACATCGAAAAGCCGTTCCGCGCCTATTTCTTCCACGTCAACGCGCGGCATCACAGCCTCGCGCTGATCGAGACCGGCAAGAACGGCATGCATCATCTGATGGTGGAACTGTTCTCGCTCGACGATGTCGGGCAGTCCTATGACGTCGCGCTGACCCAGCAGGACCGCGTCAGCGTCACGCTCGGCCGTCACACCAACGATTTCATGACCTCGTTCTACGCCAAGACGCCGTCGTCCTTCATGATCGAATGCGGCTGGGGCGGCCGCGAGATCGATCCGGCGACATGGAAGCCGGTCGAGATGCATCACGGCCCGAGCCTGTGGGGACATGAGCGGGTCTGGCTGCCGCCGAAAGACCGCGAGGTCGCGCGCGAGATGCGGATGCGCGCCGCGGCGAAGGCCTGCGCGCGCCGGTGCAGGTGATGGAAGGCAATTACAAGCTGATGTCGGGCACGTGCGCGTGGTGGGACGGGGTGAAGCAATAGCAGCGCGGCTAACGCTGTCGTCCCGGCGAACGCCGGGACCCATAACCACGGGCGCTGTTATTTAGCGAAGCCGTCTACCAATTCGTCTAACAATGATCGCCGCGGCGTATGGGTCCCGGCGTTCGCCGGGACGACAGCGACTGCTACCGGTAACACCCCTGCTCGATCTCTTCGATCAGGCCGCGCGCCTTCGGCTTCCAGCCGAGCTGCCGCGCCCGCACCGCGCGCACCCGGCTGTTGGACGCCATGGTATCCTCGGCGGTGCCCTCGCCCCATTCGGCGGCCGCCTCTTCCATCGACATCGCCGATCGGCGGTCCCGCATAACCCAGCATGCGGTTGATCGCCTCGCAAACCTCGCGCATCGAATTCTCGCCGTTCTCGGCGAACAAGAACGCTCCGGGCGGCGCGTTCTCGATCGCAAGCGCATAGAGCGCCACGAGATCGTCGATATGCACGTTCGACCAGATGTTCTCGCCGGGTCCGGCATGGGCCGCGCAGCCGCGCTTTTTGGCGAGCTCGATCAGCAGCGGCACCTGCGTGCTGTGCGGCTCGACGCCATGGCCGAGGCCGTAGATCAGGCTCGGGCAGATGATGACGGGACGGCAGCCCTTGTCGCGGTAGGAGAGAATGCGATCGTTCAGCGCGACCCGGGCGGCGCGCGCAGGCGTTGGCGTGACCGGTACGCTTTCGTCAAAGATCGCGCCGGATCGTCGTCCCCTGGCGCGTGTGCCGACGATGCTCGATCCCGACGTGTGGATGAACGGCTTGCCGCTTCCGGCCAGCGCGCCAAGCAGGGCCGCGACCGCGCCCTTGTGATCGGCGCTCGCCGCATTGACGACGACGTCGGCGGCCTGCGCCGCTTGCGCCAGGCGCTCGCCATCATCCAGCGTTCCCATCAACGGCTCGATGCCGCGGGCGCGAACCGCATCGGCCTTTTCCGGCGAGCGAACCAGGCCGGTGACCTGATGTCCGGCGGCGACGAGATGAGCGGCCACCGATCCGCCGATATAGCCGGACGCGCCCGTGCAGAAGATTTTCATGCTGCCCATCGTCATTGCCTGCACCGTCATTGCGAGGAGCGAAGCGACGAAGCAATCCATCTAGCACGAGCAGAGACATGGATTGCTTCGCTTCGCTCGCAATGACGGTGAGGTTCTCACCCCAGATGCTTCTTGAAAAACTCCGTCGCGCGGCCCCAGGCCAGTTCCGCGCACTGCCGGTCGTGCACCGACAGGCGCTGCTCGTTGACGAAGCCGTGCTCGGCGTCATAGCGGAACAGCTCGAGCGACTTGCCGGCGGCCTTCATGGCCTTCTCGAAGCCGTCGACCAGCGCCGGCGTGCACCAGTCGTCCTTGTTGGCGAAATGGGCCTGCAGCGGAATTTTCACGTCCGCGGGCTTTGCCGCCTGCTCCGGCGGGATGCCGTAGAACACGACGCCGGCGGTCAGTTCCGGAATTTTGGTGGCGCCGATGATGGTCACCGCGCCGCCGAGGCAGAAGCCGGTCAGGCCGACCTTGGCGCCGTTCCGGGCGAGATATTGCGCGGCGCCGCGCACGGTCTGCGTGGTGGCGTCCATGAAATCGAGCGAGTTCATCTCTTTGCCGGCGGCGTCCGTGTCGTGATACGGCACCACCTTGCCCTTGTAGAGATCGGGCGCCAGCGCATCGAAGCCGGCCAGCGCGAAGCGGTCGCACATGCCCTTGATCTGGTCCTGCAGCCCCCACCATTCCTGGATCACGACCACGCCCGGCGCGTTGCCGCGCGCGGCATTGGCGAGATAGCCGGTGGCGTCCTTGCCGTCCGGACGCTTGAAGGTGATGCTGGTACCCATGGGTTCCTCCGTGAGTTTTCTTGGCAGCGTGATTGGCGGCCATTTTGTCCGCTGTGCGGGCAGGAAGCAATCGTCCGGCTGCGCGACGCATTGCGCAAGCGCAACAAAAAAGCCCCCGCAGGGGCTTTTTCCGAATTCGCGCTTGTCGCGGACGCCTCAGTGCGCGTTGGCCCAGACCTTCTTCTTGGTGAAGTACAGCAGGCCGGCGAGCAGGATCAGGAACACGAACACCTGCAGGCCGAGCCGCTTGCGCGCCTCCATGTGCGGCTCCGCGGTCCACATCAGGAACGTGGTGACGTCCTTGGCGTATTGCGCGACGGTCGCCGGCGAGCCGTCGTCAAGGTCACCTGGCCGTCGCTGAGCGGCTTCGGCATCTTGATGGCGTGGCCGGGGAAGTACTTGTTGTAGTAGGAGCCCTCCGGCAGCGTGAAGCCGGCCGGCGGCTTGTCCTCAAAGCCCTGCAGCAGCGCGTCGACGTAGTTCGGGCCCTGCTCCTGGAACTGGGTGAAGAAGTCGAAGATGAACATCGGGAAGCCGCGCTCGTAGGAGCGCGCCTTGGTGATCAGCGACAGGTCCGGCGGCGAGGCGCCGCCATTGGCGGCGCGCGCGGCCTGCTCGTTCGGGAACGGCGACGGGAAATAGTCGGCCGGCCGGCCCGGCCGCTCGAACATGTCGCCCTGCGTCGTTCGGGCCGTCCTTGATCTTGTATTCGGAGGCGAGCGCCGCCGCCTGCGCCACCGAATAGCCGGGACCGCCGGGATCGGCGAGATTGCGGAACGCGATGTAGGACAGGCCGTGACAGGCCGAGCAGACTTCCTTGTAGACCTTCAGGCCGCGCTGCAGCGCGCCGCGATCGAACTTGCCGAACGGGCCGGCGAACGACCACTTCTGCGAGGGCGGCGCGTCCGAATGGTCCTCGGCGCGGGCGTTCTGCGCGCTGCCGACGAACAGGGCGCCGGCGACCACGAGCGCGATCACCGTCGACACCATCGGCGCCGACCTTGCCGCCGGTCTTCGCCAGCACGTCGTCGGCGATCGAATTCGGCACCGGACGCGGCGTCTCGATCCGGCTCAGCAGCGGCAGCAGGATCAGGAAATAGGCGAAGTAGCAGAACGGTCAGGATGCGGCCGGCGATCACATAGATGCCTTCCGGCGGCTGCGCGCCGAGATAGCCGAGCAGGACGCAGACCACGACGAAGATCCAGAAGAACTGCTTGGCCAGCGGGCGATACTTCGACGACCGGGTCTTGGCGGTATCGAGCCAGGGCAGGAACGCCAGGATGATGATCGCGCCGAACATCGCAGACCACGCCGGCGAGCTTGTTCGGGATCGAGCGCAGGATCGCGTAGAACGGCAGGTAGTACCATTCCGGCACGATGTGCGCGGGCGTCACGCCGGGATTGGCGGGGATGTAGTTGTCGGCGTCGCCGAGATAGTTCGGCATGTAGAAGATGAACCAGGCGAAGAACAGCATGAAGCAGGAGACGCCGAACGCATCCTTGATGGTCGCGTAGGGCGTGAACGGCACGGTGTCCTTTTCGGTCTTCGGCTCGACGCCGGCCGGATTGTTCTGGCCCGCGACATGCAGCGCCCAGACGTGCAGCACGACCACGCCGGCGATCACGAACGGCAGCAGGTAGTGCAGCGAGAAGAAGCGGTTCAGCGTCGGATTGCCGACCGAATAGCCGCCCCACAGCAGCGTCACGATGCTCTCGCCGAAATAGGGAACGGCGGAGAACAGATTGGTGATGACGGTGGCGCCCCAGAAGCTCATCTGGCCCCACGGCAGCACGTAGCCCATGAAGCCGGTCGCCATCATCAGGAGGTAGATGATGACGCCGAGGATCCAGAGGATCTCGCGCGGCTCCTTGTACGACCCGTAATACAGGCCGCGGAACATGTGGATGTAGACGGCGAAGAAGAACATCGAGGCGCCGCTGGCGTGCATGTTGCGCAGCAGCCAGCCGTAATTGACGTCGCGGACGATCATTTCGACCGACTTGAAGGCCAGATCGGCATGCGGCGTGTAGTGCATCGCCAGGATCACGCCGGTCAGGATCTGCACGCCCAGCATCATCGAAAGGATGGCGCCGAAGGTCCACCAGTAGTTCAGGTTACGCGGCGTCGGATAGGCCACGAACGAGGAGTGCACGAGCCCCATGATCGGCAGACGCCGTTCGATCCACTTCAAGGCGGGATTGGTCGGCTGGAAGTCGGATGGTCCGCTCATGATGCGATCCTGAGGAAGAAAGACGACGCGAGGTCCAAATCTGGCTCGAGGTCCCGGATGGTCCGAGACTTAGCCGATCTGGATTTTGGTGTCGGAAACGAAGGTGTAGGGCGGCACCGGCAGATTGGCGGGCGCGGGTCCCTGGCGGATGCGACCCGAGGAGTCGTATTGCGAGCCGTGGCAGGGGCAGAAGAAGCCGTCGTAATTGCCCTCATGGGCGATCGGGATGCAGCCGAGATGGGTGCAGATGCCGATCACGACCAGCCACTGGTCGTGGCCTTCCTTGACCCGGGCCTGGTCGGTCTGCGGATCGGGCAGGCTCGCGACCGGCACCTTGCGGGCCTCGTCGATCTGCTTCTTGGTGCGGTGGCTGATGTAGATCGGCTTGCCGCGCCAGAACACCTTGATGTCCTGTCCCTCGGCGATCGGCGTCAGATCGACCTCGATCGGCGCACCGGCCGCAATCGTCGAGGCGTCCGGGTTCATCTGGGAGATGAACGGCCACACCGTGGCAGCGGCGCCGACGGCGGCGACGGCTCCCGTTGCAACAAAGAGGAAATCACGGCGTGTCGGATGATCCGCCGAAGACGCTGTCGTCACGATTCCAAACCCTTTCTCAGCTGCAGCCGGTGGAACCGCCCCGGAGACGCTGAAAACGCGCCCGGAAGAGGCTGCCGGCGCCCGCGACCCCCGCGGCGGCAGAAAGACCGCTTTTCCCCACCCAATCGGGCGGAACAAGCAGTCCAGAATTGTTCTATTGGCACCCTTGCCGGAAGAGCGCAAGCCCGCTATCGGCTCGCAAGCGTGCAATGCACTAATTCCGCGCCAGGCAGTGATTATTCAGACATTTCATCAGGACTTCACAACGCCGCCCACAGCATGCAGATTGCGCTTTTCCAGCCCGACATCCCCCAGAACACCGGAACGATTCTGCGCCTGTGCGCGTGCCTGGATGTGGCGGCCCATATCATCGAGCCGGCCGGCTTTCCGGTCTCCGACCGGCACTTCCGCCGGGCCGGCATGGACTATCTCGACCAGGTCGCTATTACGCGCCACGACTCATGGTCAAAATTCGAGCAATGGCGTAACGACGGGGGTTTCCGGCTGATCCTGTTCACGACCAAGGGGGCCGGCTCCTATCTTGATTATCGCTACCGGCGGGACGATATCCTGCTGTTCGGGCGGGAATCCGCAGGCGTCCCCGACGAGGTCGCGGCCGCCGCCGATGCGCGGCTGGTGATCCCGATCCGGCCGGGTCTGCGCTCGCTCAATGTCGCGATGGCGGCCGCGATGGCGCTCGGCGAGGCGCTGCGGCAAACCGGTTCCGCGGCTTAAGGAGAGATGTGGTGAGTTACGCGGTCAAAGAAATCTTTCTGACCCTGCAGGGCGAAGGCGCGCATGCCGGCCGCGCGGCGGTGTTTTGCCGTTTCTCCGGCTGCAATCTCTGGAGCGGCCGCGAACAGGACCGCGCCACCGCGACCTGCCAGTTCTGCGACACCGATTTTGTCGGCACCGACGGCACGCTGGGCGGCCGCTATGCCTCGGCCGAGGAACTCGCCGACACCATCGCCGCGCAATGGACCGGCGCGAAGCCAAAACCGCTACGTGGTGCTGACCGGCGGCGAGCCGCTGCTGCAGGTCGATACGCCCTTGATCGACGCGCTGCATGCGCGCGGCTTCGAGATCGGCATCGAGACCAACGGCACGATCGATCCGCCCGCCGGCATGGACTGGATCTGCGTCAGCCCGAAGGCCGGCGCCGATCTCGTGGTGCGCCGGGGCCATGAACTCAAGCTGGTCTATCCGCAGGCGGATGCGGCGCCGGAGGATTTCGCCGATCTCGCCTTCGAGCGCTTCTCGCTGCAGCCGATGGACGGACCCGACGTGGTCGAGAACACCGCGCGCGCGATCGACTATTGCCTGCGCCATCCGCAATGGCGGCTCAGCCTGCAGACGCACAAGACGCTCGGTATCGGTAGATCAGATCAGGACTTAGAGTTTTACGATGTGGGAATTGACGAAATCGTTCCGCTTCGAGGCCGCGCATGCGCTGCCGGGAACGACGCTGGGCGCGGCCAGCGAGGAAATCCACGGCCACTCGTTCCGCGCCGAGGTGACCGTGCGCGGCACGCCCGATCCCGCGACCGGCATGGTGCTCGATCTCGGCCTGCTCGAACGCAGCATGGCGGAGGTGCAGAAGATGCTCGACCACAAGCTGCTCAACAAGGTCGAGGCGCTGGGGCCGCCGACGCTGGAAAACCTGTCGCGCTTCATCTGGGAGCGGGTTCAGCACGCCGGCCAGATCACCCGCGTCAGCGTTCACCGCGACAGCTGCAACGAGAGCTGCACCTATTTCGGACCGCAAGGCTGAGCCGATGGACATGTCCGTGATCGAAGATCGCAAGGCGCGGGCGCGGAGCTGGTTCGAGGCGCTGCGCGACGACATCTGCGCGGCCTTCGAGCGGCTGGAAGACGATGCGCCGGCCTCGCTCTATCCGGGCGCCGCGGGGCGCTTCGTGCGCACGCCCTGGGACCGCACCGACCACACCGGCGAGCCCGGCGGCGGCGGCGTGATGTCGATGATGCGCGGACGGCTGTTCGAGAAGGTCGGCGTGCATTGCTCGACGGTGCACGGCGAATTCGCCCCGAATTCCGCGCGCAGATTCCGGGCGCCGCCGACGATCCGCGGTTCTGGGCGTCCGGCATTTCGCTGATCGCGCATATGCGCAATCCGCACGTTCCGGCCGTGCACATGAACACCCGCTTCGTCGTCACCACCAAGGCCTGGTTCGGCGGCGGCGCCGACCTGACGCCGGTGCTCGACCGGCGGCGGACGCAGGAGGACGCCGACACGATCGCCTTTCACGGGGCGATGGAGGACGCCTGCGACGGGCATAATCGGCGTTGCCGACTACGACAAATACAAGAAATGGTGCGACGAATATTTCTACCTGCCGCACCGCAAGGAAGCCCGCGGCATCGGCGGCATCTTCTACGATCATCACGATTGCGGCGACTGGGATGCCGACCTCGCCTTCACCCAGGACGTCGGCCGCGCCTTCCTGAAAATCTATCCCGAACTGGTGCGGCGCAATTTCGCCACGCCGTGGACGCCGGCCGACCGCGAGGAGCAACTGATCCGGCGCGGACGCTACGTCGAATTCAACCTGCTCTACGACCGCGGCACCATCTTCGGGCTGAAGACCGGCGGCAATGTCGATTCGATCCTGTCGTCGATGCCGCCGGAAGTGAAATGGCCGTGAGCACGATGACGCAACTGCCCCGCGCGATGCTGATCGACATGGACGACACCATCCTGTCGGCCTATGGCCGCCCCGAGATCGCCTGGAACAAGGTCGCGGCGGAATTCGCCGACGAATTCGGCCGATCTCGTCGCAACAGGTCGCCGCTGAGATCGTCGAGTCGGCCGGAGATTCTGGGCGACGGCCGAGGCCGCGTGGCGGCTGAAGCTCGACGAGGCCCGGCACGTGGTGGTGCAGGGCGGATTTGCCGCGCTTGCCGCCGCCGGCCACGCGCCGCTGTCGCTGGATCTGGCGACACGGCTCGCCGACCGCTTCAACGCCTATCGCGAAGAAGAGATGTTCGTCTTCCCGGGCGCGCATGACGCGATCGATGCGTTCAAGGCGCTCGGCGTCAAACTGGCGCTGGTGACCAACGGCGCCGCCGACCCGCAGCGCGCCAAGGTCGAGCGCTTCGCGCTGTCGCACCGCTTCGATCACATCCAGATCGAGGGCGAGCACGGTTTCGGCAAGCCGGAAGAGCGCGCCTATCTGCACGCGATGGAGGCGCTCGGCGTCACCGCGCCCGAGACCTGGATGATCGGCGACAATCTGGAATGGGAAGTCGAGGCGCCGCAGCGCCTCGGCATCTATGCGATCTGGATCGACGTGCATGGCGACGGCCTGCCCGCGGACTCCACCGTCAAGCCCGACCGCATCATCCGCTCGCTGACGGAGTTGCTGCCTGACGAAGCAGCGTGAAGCTTTTGCCGCTCCAAAGCAGGACCCGGTCCCGCTCCCAACCAAAATATCGAAAACAACCCCATGCAAAGTAGCCGGCCGGTCGCTGGCATGGGCGATGCCAGCGACACCATTTGACACGTCGGGCAAATCAGCGGCACTAATTCAGGGTGCGGACTTTAGCGCGCGGGAATTCACTTCACCTCTCCCCACTTTTTGCGGGTCAAAGGGTTGGCGAACGTCCGCTTTGGTTTGGATTCCGGATTAAGTCCGACATCGCGTCACGTCCGAAAAGTGCCAAGTGCGGAACTCGCCGCTCTGTTCGATCATCTCGTCGCCACGGGCGAAATCCCTTGGCGCCGATGATCATTCGGGCAGCCCGGCTAGCCGCAATCCTTCTTTGTATCGCGAGAGGTCGTCGGGAGGCCCAAGGGCCCAGCGCGTCTTTGAGACTGGAGACACGTAGCGCGGGATTGAGTTGCCGCAGCCGAGCCACTGCCTTGTGTGCTTGCTCTGGCTGTCGGCCATTGCGTTGCTTGCGGCGGCCAGACCAGCCGCCCGGGTTGATAGTCCGGATTGCCTCGGGAATGCCATTGCTGCCCACGATGCGGCCCCATCTCATAGCGGCCCAGGAAGAAATGTGCAGCCGCGGTCCCGGCTCGCATCCCGCTCATTCGCGGATCAAGTGGGTTTAGGCGCATGGCACGCGCGAAGCGCTCGATCGCCGCTTCCGGCTCGCCAAGCCAGTTTTTGGCCCAGCCACCGTAAAACCATGCCTCGGCCAAATTGGAATTGAGCACCAGCGCGCGATCGATTAAGGCGGCGCCTACCCCAAGATCGCGAACAACAGAGCACTAGCGCATTCCCGCCAGCGGCGAGCGCGATCGCGTCATCCTTGCCCATGAACTGCCTGCCGGGCGAGTTCTCGTTACTTCAGCAATGTCGTTCGCTGAGTTTGAAAACCAGCCATTAATCTTGGCCCAGACGCAGCACAAGGCAGCAAGGGCGTAGGCAGACGCTAACCCGAGTCTAACTCGATCGCGCCGTTGAACAGCCGGATGGCCTTGTTGTTCGCTTGCCGGCTGCCAATGCTGATAACAACTGGCCAAACCGCGTAAATAGAGGGCATAGGCGTCGAGACTTTCTCGGTCGGCTTGCGCTTGGCACGCTCGATCTCGGCTCTTCTACCGCCGGCGCGATCGCCCCGACAACGCTCTCGGTCACCTGGTCCTGCAGATCGAAGACGTCGCTGAGCCCACCATCAAACCGGTCTGCCCAGATGTGCGCCAGTGGCGGTATCCACGAGTCGTCCCGTGATGCGTACTCGATTTGCCGCTTTGGAATCCTTCAGGAACACATAGCGCACCCCCAGGTCACGCCCGACCACCTTCACGTCGACAGTGCGCCCCTTGTAGGTGAAGCTCGAGTCGCGGGCGATGACGAACAGCGCCCTGAAACGAGACAGCGCCGTGATGATGTCCTCAGCCATTCCATCGAAAAGTAGTCCTGCTCCGGATCGGAACTCAAATTGGTGAAGGGGAGAATGGCGATTGAGGGTTTATCGGGCAGCGTGAGGACTGGCCTCGGCGGTTCTATCGGATTATCGGCGGTTGCCGCGCCTGCGGGTCCCTGAGCCTCCCGCATGGTCCGACGAAACGGAAGCCCTTGCGCGGCAGTGTTTTGATGAGTGTCTTCGCCCCGGAATCGCCGATCGCGGTCCGGGCGGCATTCAGACGGGTTGTCAGCGCTGCATCGGACACGCTACGCCCGATCCCAAATGACGTTGATGAGGTCGTCCTTGCTGACGACGCGCTCCCGGTCCCCGCCAATCGAAATAATCGAGGAGGTCGAAGACCCGCGGCGTGACGGCGACGACGTCCGCCCCGCGATGCAATTCGCGCCGGTCGGTGTCGAATGCGTACTCCTCAAAGATATAGCGCAAGCTGCCATTCCCTTAGGTGGCCTCCGATCGTCGAGGCACTCGCATCGGTTGCAAGCGTAGAATAAGCCGCCGGTAAGGAAAATCAACCTGCTGTTAAGCGGGCCCGCTGGTGCCTCTGGCACTCTCCTCGGACTGGAAAACGCGCAGACCGTCATGTACACGGCTCTTGGTGCAGCAGAACCGAAGCAGGCGACCAGATCGACGCAGCGCGTATCCAACTTTCTCGGGGGTTGCTGGGCGGCGTTTTACCAATGGCGCGAGCGCGACAGATTGCGAACCGAATTGTACAGCCTGAATGACAGGGAGCTAATGGATATCGGATCATGCGCGCGGCGAGATTGACTACTTCGCCTCGAACCGAGGTATTTACCGGCGAGGCATCCGATCCGCCGTAGTCATCGTCCGATATCGGGCAGCGGTGGGATGGCCGGAATGGACACGACCGGACGCCACTCATCGCCCGGCAGCCCGACTTCCATATGGAAGAGCGAGAAGTCGCGGCCCTGTGGCGGGATGTCTGCATCGCCCTGGGTGAGCCGCGCCACCGCTCAGGTCGGTAGTATCGGCATGTCCGAAAAGTGCCCACGAACAGACATGATCGCTTCACTCGATCACCTCGTCGGCGCGGCTCAGCAACGCCTGGCGCATGACCACGCCGAGTGCTTTGTGGTCGTCAAGATCGATAATCAACTCGTATTTGGTCGGCGACTGCACCGAGAGGCTGGCGATGTTCCCACCATTCAAGATGCGATCGACATATCCAGCAGCGCGCCGATACTCTATGGTGAAGTCGGGACCATAGGAGAGCAGGCCACCGTCAGCTACGCCAGCCCTTTCGATAATAAATCGTGGGCAGTCGATGCCGAGCCGCAAGATAAACAATCAGATCGTGGTTAACTGACGACAAGGCGCCCGCGGTCAAAATTACAGACCTCCGTTGCCATAGCGCGCAACGGCGGCGATACCGCGCTCAATTTCGCTGACGTTGCGCAGGCTGACCGGACTTACCTCCATCCCAAGCGCCGGGGCGACGGACTGTATAACGGCGAACTGACCGATCCCCGCCGTGATATCGGCATCGAACATTGCTGACGCGGGTTATGCCCGGCGCCATCTCTTTAAGCAGTTCCGGCGATTTCGCGCTCAGGATATTCGAACTGCATGAGTCCGGTTGCGTTGCCGCCCGGCGGCGACAGACTCACGAAGCCCGAGCCAACTGGATCAGGGACGATTGCAAATACGATCGGCACGGTTACTGAAGTAGCGAAGGAGGGGCACGCCGCCAGTAACAAAGATAACGTCCGGCGCGAGCGCGAGCAATTCCGCGGCGTATTTGTTCGTATCGGTGGCGTTGCCTGCCCCAACGAATTTCCAGCCGTATATTGCGGCCGTCGATCCACCCCGATTGCTGCAACTGCTGCACGAAAACGGTACAGCGCCCTGCGCGTCCAGTTGTCAGCAGAGGCGAAAGAGTACGCCGATGCGCTTGATCCGTGCGGGCTCTGGGCGTCTGACTGGGGGTGGACGCAACCGCCATACCGCCGGAAACCAACCTGCACCCATCCCCCGCCGATTCCCGATGACTGACGAGCGCAGCGTCGTACAGCCAGCCGCAGTACCGGAAGTGGGTCAAACTGAGAAGTCCGGGCTTGTGACCGGAAGTCGGCTCTCGCCTCAATAACAGCCATCGTCAGCCAGGTCTGTCAGGTCCGTTTCAAACGCGTCGGTTTTGCCGTCTGCCCACTTCCGATCGATCCCGCAACAACGGACATTAACAGACCGCCTCGCTGGTTCGTGTGGTGCCATTATCGGGGGTGGACGGTTATTCGATCACCTCGTCGGCTAGCACCAGCAGAGCCGGTGAAATATCGACACCAAGCACCTTCGCGGTTTTGAGATTGACGCGAAGATTGAACTTGACCGGTCGCTGCACCGGGATGTCGCCGGGCTTTTCACCCTTCAGAATCTTGTCAACGATGGCTGCGGATCGCCGAAAAATATCGGCGTGGTTCGGGCCGTAGGCGATCAATGCACCGGCCTGCACGGTATCCAGGTTAGCGCCCATCATCGGCACACGATGCCGCAACGCCCATGCCGCCAGCCGTTCCCGCGCATTGAAGATCATTGAATTCAGGGGCGGCCGCAACGCCATCGAACCGTAGAGCGACGGCATTTGTGACGCCTCGTCAATGTCTGCCGGGCTACGCACCTCCAACACTGTGGTTTCGATTCCCAATGCCGTCGCGGCAGCACGATATTCGTCACGCACCGGGCTTTGTGCTTCTGGATTGAATATCAATCCCATGCGCCTGAGGCCCGGAATTGCCTGCTTGAAGATTTGAACCCGCTTCGCGGTCAGGTCGTCTGCCACGTTCGACATTCCGGTAAGGTTTCGGCCGGGGCGCGCGAGGCTGTCGGCAAGCCCGCTCGTTACCGGGTCCGACACGATGACAAAGACGATCGGGATGGTCTTGGTAATCTGAGCTGCGGCACGCGCCGCCGGCAGGATCGACGCCATGATTACGTTTACATTCGTCAACACCAGCTCTTCAGCCATGTTGGAAAAACGGTCGTATTGCTCGTCCGCGTAACGGTGTTCGAACAGCGCGGTTTTTCCATCCACGTATCCGAGATCCGCGAAGCCGCGCATCAATGACGTGAAATAGTTTCCCTCTTCATTCGCGCTGCCTGCGTGCCACAGCATGCCAATTTTTGGTATTTGGTTAGGTCGTTGCGCCTGAGCAGGAAGCGGCCACGCCATCGACGCGAAGCCTGCCAGCCCGATGAATTCGCGCCGATGCATTTGTCCCCCAAAGCCCGCGTTGTGGGACCCGCAAACTAGCACTTTGCGTCCGGGCGCAATACGCGAAAGGTCAAGCAAACGCCGCCAGCGGTGCGACCCAATGTCCGCTGAGGGTCTGCCATGAACGGACAGCGAGGGTTGCGCGCTGAGCGCCATTTAAGTCAATTCAGGAGAGGAACGTTCCTGCACGTACCCGCAGCAGTGTTTCCGCCTCAGTTACGACCTGAGCAAGGACTTCGGCGGCCGGCAGGCTCTCATGTATCAGACCGACAGCCTCGCCGGCATAAACACCAATTTCATCCGGCCGTCCCTCGGCAAAAGCTGCCCGGTAGGCCGGGCGTTCCGCTTCGGCAACAGTGCGGTGGTCTGCTTCTCGCCCATGCCAGCGTTCCACGAAACTGTTACGTAGTACCCGGCCGGTGAACTCGGCGGGCCAATCCCAGCCTTCGGCGATATCGGCGGCAATCTGCCGAACCGTACCATCGCCGTTTGCTGCGATGGCAGCTCGCTGATGACCGGGATGGCTTAGGCATTCCGGGCAGGTCCAGAAACGCGTGCCGATCATGACCCCATCAGCGCCGAGTAGCAGGCTGGCCGCCAACCCCCTCCCGTCGGCGATTCCGCCGGCGGCGACCAGCAACGTCCGAGGGCTTTCGCGCGCGAGAAGGTCCGCCAGTTCAGGCACCAGGGTCACGGTCGCACGCTGCGCGCCGTGGCCACCGGCCTCCGTACCTTGGGCAACGAGAACCGATGCGCCGCAGTCCAGCGCGGCACGCGCATGTGCGATCGTCTGGACCTGACATATTAGCTTCGTACCGGCCGCCAGAATCCGGGGAGCGAAGGGCGTGGGATCGCCAAAGGACAGCATCAGCGCGGCCGGTGCATGCGACAACGCCAGATCGAGTCTCTCCAACGTCCGTGCCAACCTCCAGGTAATAAAGCCGCAGCCAACCCGGGCACCGTCGGCGGCGGCGAACTCACGGTCAATCCACGCGGTGTCACCGACGCCGGCGCCCAAAAACCCGAAACCACCCGCCCGGCTCACCGCTGCTGCCAGCTTTCCGCCGGCGGTGAATCCCATCGGCGCCGAAAAGATTGGTGCGCTAATGCCCAACTCCTCAGTCAGACGTGTGCGGATCGCCATATCGGTCCTCTCCTTGGCAATGGCGCTGCCGGAGGGGATCGTGCTTACCCTCAGCAGCTCTCTGCCTCCAGTTTTAGGCGATGATCAGAGATTTTCGTAAATCAGGCAAAAAGCCTAGCATTTGCGGCGGGGCTGTGAATGAGAAATGAACAAACAACGGGCACCAAACGCTGCGACCTAAAGTCCGCATTGGGTCACGATTTCGTCGCAGGCACATTCAGCACGAACTGCCGATGTCCGCTTTGGGTCGATATTGTTGCAAAACTCTTTTTGGGGGTAGCGAACGAAAATTCCTAGAGCCGTTGATGCGCCTTACGCGCGGCGACGTGAGGGACCATATCGTTTCATCCAAAATCGATCACAGGCCTCCGTAGTGGCGCTGAAAAGCGATGCAGCCGCAAAGAATTCCAAAGATCGACTTTCGCGAGATTTTTGGGGTTGTCCGATTTTCGACTTTGCAACCAACAGCCGACTTAATCGCAGCGATCATAACTGAGCCGCTTCAATGCGCGCGCGGTAAATTGATCGGAACTTGTCGTAGCGGGCAGACATAAGCTCCGACCTAATGGTAGGCGCTTTGTCCGGGTGGCCGGAGTTGAACGGGGGTGCTGGGTCGTATTCCATACCGAGCTGAACACGCCTAGCGGTGCTCTCGCCTGCAATTTCTGCAATCACAGCAAGGCCGAAATCAATACCCGACGTTACGCCGCCTGCGGTAATGACGTTACCATCTATTACAACTCGCGCTTTTTCATGTGTGGCGCCTACGAGGGGCAAGAGATCGGTATAGGCCCAGTGACTTGTAGCCCGTCGCCCCTTCAAAAGCCCGGCCACCCCCAAAACAAATGATCCGGTGCAAACTGACGTGACGTACTTTGCGGAAGCGGCCTGCTGGCGGACGAACGTTATTGTTTCGCGATCATTGAGAACTCCGGCCACGCCTTCGCTTCCGCCCGGAATACAGATCAAGTCGAGAGGCGGACAGTTCTCAAACGTGTGCGTCGGTACGAGACCCAGCCGACAGTCACTCACAACGGGCAACATTGATTTTGCGATGATGTATGTCGTCGATTGAGGAAGTCCCGCGAGTACTTGCAGAGGACCTGTGAAATCTAACTGAGTCACATCAGGGAAAATCACAAAACCAACATTGAACGCCATGTCCATGCCCCCCGTTTGAGCCTTCAGCCAGCCAAGGACAACTTTGAGCCGTGGCTAAACACTTTGCAATGTCGCTGTTGGGTCAATCGCGTCGGTTTGACTCGTAGCCAGCGACTTTCGCGGTAGGGACGCGAGTTACCTCGCGCCCCCCGCACAGATCCGTGCGAGCCCAATTCGGGCACACGGCTCCCACCTCGGGTGTCTGACGGCGAAGCGTCTCTCTGGCCACGGATGAAGGATTCGCGGTTTCGGGAGCCAGTGGTCGGCCAACCGCTTGATCCGCTCCCACGTCATCCCATCTTTTTGGCTCCGCCACTGCAGCGTTCGCCGCCAGAGATTGGTAACGTGGAATAGGAACGCGGACAGTGACGAACTGTTGGTCGGCACCGCGTGGTAGTTGAAGTAGCCGGTGACGACCTGCTGCAACCATCTTCCCTGCTTGGGAATCGGCTGATGCATGCTCCGTCGCAGTTCCTGTTTGATGGCTTGCAGCTTTGCCCGCATTCGATCCCGCCGGGACTTCCGTTTGATTTGGAATTTGCCCCGGCGAGTTTTGCCGCAGATAAAGGTGAAGCCCAGGAAGGTGAAGGTCTCCGGTTTGCCGAGCCCGCGCCGCTTGCGGTTTTCCACCGCCAAGCGTCCAAACTCGATCAACCGGGTCTTCTCCGAATGAAGCGACAGCGCAAACTCCTGTAACCGCTTACGCATCTCGTCGAGGAAGCGCCGGGCGTCGCTCTCGTGCTCGAAGCCGACAATGAAGTCGTCGGCGTAGCGCACGATGATCATGTCGCCCGCAGCCTCACGCCGTCGCCAGCGCTCAGCCCAGAGGTCGAGGACGTAGTGCAGGTAGAGGTTGGCCAGAAGCGGTGAGATCACCGATCCCTGCCCGGTCCCCTTGTCACTGACCGTCACGATTCCGTCTTCCAGGACGCCTGCCTTGAGCCATTTCTGGATCAGGCGGATGATACGTCGGTCGCCGACGCGATGTTCCACAAACTTGATGAGCCACTCCTGGCTCACCGTGTCGAAGAACGAGCGGATGTCGGCGTCCAGTATCCAGTTCACCTTTGTGCTGGTGATCCCGACCAAGAGCGCATCCATCGCATCGTGCGTGCCGCGTCCGGGACGGAATCCGTACGAGAACCCGAGGAAATCTTCCTCGTAGATCGCGCTCAGCACCGCAGCCGTGGCCCTCTGGACGATCTTGTCCTCAAGGGCGGCGACCGCGATCGGGCGTTGCCGACCATCCGGCTTGGGTATGTAAACCCGCCGCGACGGTAGTGCCCGATACGCTCCCCGATGGACGCGAGCATGCAGGTCCTCAAGATTGCGCTCGAGGTGCTGCTCGTAGTCCTTACATGCCAGCCCATCCACTCCAGCTGCAGCATTCTCCTTCAGTTCAGAGAATGCCTCTGCGAGGTGATCAATACTGACGTGATGGAAGAGCGCGGTGAACTTCTCCTTCTTCCTTTGCCTTGCAGCTTGCCGTATGCGCTCCAGCGCCTGTGACACGGTTCCCCGGTGCTGTGCCCGGCCCGTGCTTTGCTGACTCACATTCCCCTCGGCCCCCGCCCTTGGCTCCACCAACTCCGCAGCCGGTTGCCCGGCTTTGTTCGTTGGCTTCACAGTTACTATGGCGGGGTCAGACTTCTCATGATCGTACATCATCGGCTACGGCTCCTCGCCTTCCCGACGCGGGCCAGTGCAGCACGCATACTGGTGCTGGCCGACCATGAGATCTCCCGGTTCCCAAGCAAAGAGCGTGCGCACATGCCAGTGTCTAAGACCACGCCGGGCCGTCTGGGCGCTTGCGTTATCGCGCCCAGCCGTGTTGCCTTCCGTCACCGGAACGACGTCGGCGCCCAGGATGAGGGTACTTTCGCGGCTCAATGGCTGGCCTATGCGCTCCCCTGTCAACGCTTCGCCGAGGCCCTCGCGGGCATCTGCGCATGAACTTGGGGTCGATGCGGTTCGCTACTCCTTCATCGTGATGGACTTCCACCATCTACTCCTTGCCGGTCTCCCGGCGCACTCCGGTCTACCCTCGGCAACGGACATCGCCAGACCGCAGCCGTTGGTCCGAAACGTGCCACTTCCGAACCCATGCGTTGCAGCACACAGCAGCTTCATTCAATCACCTCGTCGGCGCGACCGAGTAATGAAGGCGGTACCGTGAGCCCCAGGGCCTTGGCGGTTTTGAGATTGATAACAAGTTCGAATTTAACGGGTTGCTCGATAGGCAAATCTGCCGGCTTTTCGCCGTTTAAAACTCTTTGCACATAGCCCGCCAAGCGTTTGGCCTCGAAAATCCGACTCGGTCCGTAGGACAACAAAGCGCCGCTGGATACGAATTCGCGCCACGAAGCAATCACGGGGAGCCGATGCTGCTGGCCATATTGGGCAATATTGGCGGCAACAATGCCGGTCAGCCGTGACGAGATAACGAGGAGGCTATCCGCCCCGCTCGCACTTACCGTGTGCAGCGCTGCATCGAGATCGGTGACGTCATTTATCGGGTGGGTGGTTAGCTCGATGCCGAGCGATTCCGCACCGCGGCGCGCAAACGTCACCTCGTCGTCGAAATGCTGGGGGTTGAATATCACCGCAACCCGTTTTGCGTTGGGAGCCACTTCCTTCAGAAGTTCTATCCGCTTGGCCGCCATTTCATCCGTGAAAAACGTAACTCCGGTGAAATTCTTACCTGGCCGAGCAAGAGACACCGCGATTCCCGCCCGCATAGGACTTTCGCTAACGCCACCAACGATGGGTACGCCGCCTTTACTTGCCTCGAACAGCGGCATGACAACAGGACCGCCAACGGCGAGCAGCAGGTCAGGCTTTTGTGCGATAAGTTCGGCGGACAACGCCGCTAGTCGATCCGATCTGCCGTTGGCATAGCGGAAGACGATTTCGATGTTGCGGCCATCAACGAGTCCCGCTTGTGTGAGTGCGTCCTTCAACGACTGATCGATCGGACCCAATTTGGCGTCGCCGTACACAAGCCACCCAATCCGAGGCAACGATTTCTGCGCACGCGCGGTAAGTGGCCAAGACGCCGCCGCACCGCCGATTAGCGTGATGAACTGGCGCCGCTTCATTGCCGCTCCTCCGCCGCTGCTCCAGCCCGACCGTAGGCGCTTTGCGGCGTAGCTCCAAGCGGCCGAATGTCCGCTGTGGGTCGCGCGACTTTTTACCTATGCCAGATCTCGCCCTGATCCAACGCAGCAGCAGGACGCGCTGGCGATTGGTGGTGCCAACAGCCAGCATCACGTGATGCTGAAACAATCCGTCATCCGTGCCTGATGTGACGCGCGCTGCTGGCCGGTCACTTCTGCATAAGTACCGGCGATGCCTTGTCATAAAGATGAGTGAAAGAGAAGTCGTGGAAGTCGGCTTTGCCGCCCTTCCCACCTGTGACCTTATCGAGTTCAACGGCACTGAGTTCCTTCGGGGCCGGTTTCGTTGCAGGGTCGTGCTTCATGTGCGTTATCCTTCCTGGGGGTTGTCGCGCCAATTGGTAGTGCCCGCGACCGCGCCGTTCAGTGATCTACCTCACATCGGTCCACCAGCGCGCAGTTCTCGCGCACGACTGAGTTGAGCATTTTGAACCAGCAGGCGTTTGCTCGAAGGGTCAGCAGATCTGTCCCCGAGATGCAGCTGCCATTTTTCAGTCATATTTGAAAAACGGATTGTTGCATTAAAGTTACGCCATTTCCGAAGTTGAACGCTTAGGTTGTGGGTGGCAGCGGTCTGCAACAAGCGTATCGGCGGTCGCAAGTGCGTTCATCGATCGAGATAGATCACCTGCGACGGAGATGGAGAATCAGGATGAAGAAGTTTCTGCCGGCCACCATTGGTCTCGTAGCATTGGCGATGGCGGCTCCCGCGTCGGCGGCTGATCTGGCTGCACGTCCCTATACCAAGGCGCCGCCACCGATCGTGGCTGCGATCTACGACTGGAGCGGCTTCTATGTCGGCGCCAACGGCGGTTGGGGATCGAGCCACAAGTGCTGGGATCTCACGAACTTCCCGGCGCAATTGTCGTTCCCACCTTCCGTGAAGGTTGTCACGATGCGTCGGGCGGCGTGATTGGCGGTCAGATTGGCTACCGTTGGCAGAGCGCCGGTTGGGTGTTCGGTCTCGAAGCGCAGGGCGACTGGGCTGATTTGAACGGATCCAATGTCAGCGCTTTCATTCCCGCCTGGACCAACAATTCCAGGATCGATGCGTTCGGCCTGTTCACCGGACAGGTCGGATATGCCTGGAACAACGTCCTTTGGTATGTGAAGGGCGGCGCCGCCGTGACCAGCGACAAATACCGGGGTACGGTGACCGCCACAGGCGCACTGTTCGATTCGGCGAATGAAACGCGCTGGGGTGGTGTCGTCGGAACGGGCATCGAATTCGGATTCGCACCGAATTGGTCGGTTGCGGTCGAGTACGATCACCTGTTCATGGGCAACCATAGTCGCGACTTCACATCGACAGGTGTCTTGGGTGCCGCTGTCATACCGGTCGGCGGCCTATTCCGCACCGACTCTATCAGCCAGGATGTGGACCTCATCACCGCTCGCATCAACTACCGCTTCAACTGGGGTGGTGTCGGCAGGTACTGATTCTCGCGAAATCCCGGCAACTGGGCCCCGGCATCGCCGGGGCCTTTTATGCTCGCCTTGAAATTCCCCGCTAAATTCTCCTAAACCAAACTTCGCACCGCCGCCGAGATCATCACCACGCCGCCGGCGATCACGGCGACATCGAGGATCGCGGTGTGGATATGCACCGGCATGCGCTCGACAAAGGCCTTGGCGAGGAACGCGCCGGGCAGCGCGATGGCGCCGATCAGCAGCGCAAAGGCCAGCACCTGCGCGGTGACGACGCCGGCAAGGCCGAACACCGAAATCTTGATGAGGCTGGTCACGACCGAGATCACCGCGTCGGTCGCGATCACGGCGGCGCCCTCCAGGCCCGCCGCCATCAACAGCGACAGCAGGATCACGCCGGAGCCCGAGGTGCCGCCGACCACGACGCCGTAGCCGACCGCGCCGGCGCCAAGCCCGGTGTCGCCGATCCTGACGTCGCGGCGCCTGGCCAGCCGCCGCAGCGGCACGCTCAGGATCAGCATGGTGCCGATCACCAGCGCCGCGCCGGCATTGGTCAGCCGCGTATAGCCGTAGGCGCCGAGCGCGGTCGTCAGCGCCGCGGCCGCGATCACGATCAGCGCGCGGCGGCGGTCGGCATAGCGGAAATAGGCGGTGGCGCGGCTGAGATTGGTGAAGATCGCGGAGATCGCGATGATCGGCACCACCGGCTCGGCGCCGATCAGCGGCACCAGCACCAGCGGCATCAGCGCGCCGGTGCCGTAGCCGGCGAGCCCGCCGATCACGGAGGCAAACAGCGCGACGCCGGCGACCAGCAGCAGCTGCGCAAGCGAGATGTCGGCAAAGCCTGCGAGAAGATTCACGATCGTATCATCACAGGCGGTGATCTCGCGTGAAACGGGCGACGGTCTGGTCGGCGATGGCCGCCAGCGCGGATCGGATCGAGCGGAAAATCCGCCGCCAGCCAGGCGTCTTCGGCCAGCGTCAGCACATGGCCGAGCGCCGGGCCCTTCGGCGATGCCGCGCGCGATGAAATCGGCCGCCTTCAGCGGAAATTTCGGCGCGCTCCAGCGCTGCGGCAGACGTCGGCGAGTTCGCGCCATGGCGGCGTCATCGTCGGCTATCGCCTCCCGCGCGCGCCCAGGCCAGCAGCAGCCGGTCGCGATAGCGGTCCTCGCCGAGCCGGTAGAGCCGCCGCCGCGCCGTCGCCTCGTCCATGCCGGCGAGCCGCCACCAGCGATGGCCCATGGAATCCAGCGCCTTGGTTTCCGCATTGGTGAGCCGCAGCCGCGCGGCGACGCGCCTGGCGTCCTCGGTGACGGCGACCGCGAGCGCGCCGAGCCGGCGGACCGGGTTCGGCGCCAAGTCCCAGCAGCCGCTTCGGCCGCGATCATCGCCGCGAACGGCCCGGTATAGGTGACGCCGCCGAAGATCGGCAGCAGCAGGCCGCCGTCCGCCATCGCGGTGACCGCAGCCAGCGCGCCGTCCGCGACCAGCAGCTTCAGCATCTCCATGCGCACGCGCTCGGCCGACAGGCTGCAAGGCCGGCGCGCCCGCCGATGCAGGCGAGATAGCCGGCGCGATCGGGCTCGCCCGCGCCATAGGCGGCATGGATGCGGAAGAAGCGCAGGATGCGCAGATAATCCTCGGCGATGCGCTGGTCGGGATCGCCGATGAAGCGCACGCGCCGTGCGGCGATATCGTCAAGCCCGCCGACATGGTCGTGCACGACGCCGTCGGCATCGACCGACAGGCCGTTGATGGTGAAGTCGCGCCGCTCGGCGTCGCGAACCCAGTCGCGGCCGAACGCGACCCTGGCCTTGCGGCCGAAGGTCTCGGTATCCTCGCGCAGCGTCGTGACCTCGAACGGATGCGCCGTCGACCACCAGCGTCACGGTGCCGTGCTCGATGCCGGTCGGCACGCTCTTGATGCCGGCCGCCTTGGCGCGGCGGATCACCTCGTCGGGCAGCGCCGTGGTCGCGATATCGATATCGCCGGTCGGGATTTTCAGCAGCGCGTTGCGGACCGCGCCGCCGACCACGCGCGCTTCCTCGCCGTCGCCGTTGAGCAGGCCGAGCACGCGCGCGGCCGGACCGGATGTGAGCCAGGGCGCGTCGTCGAGCACGCGCGCCTCGCTCATTTCGAGGCTCCGGGTTCTCAACGCCCGGCACGAGCTTGCCGTTCTCGATATGGGCGGGAACGTAGGTCGAATTCGGCGGCGCGCCGGAGAAATGCGCGAGCAGGACGAAGCTGACGATGACCAGCAGCAGCGAGCCGAGCACCAGCTTGGCGACCAGATGCGCCGGCCAGGACGATTGCGCGAACAGGCCGGAGCGGGTCGCGATCAGAAACAGCGCATAGACCGCGAACGGGATCAGGAAAATTCCGATTTCGGTCAGCACCGGACGGATCATGAGAGATAGATCCGCTCGTACAGCACGCGCAGGATTCCCGCGGTCGCGCCCCAGATGTAACGCTCGGCAAACGGCATCGCGTAATAGGAGCGCTCCATGCCGCGGAATTCCTTGCTGTGGACCTGGTGGTTCGCGGGATTCATCAGGAACGCCAGCGGCACCTCGAAGGCGTCGTCGACTTCGGCCTCGTTGATCTTCAGCTTGAAGCCGGGCTTCACCCGCGCCACCGTCGGCAGGATGCGAAAGCCGAACGCGGTGCCGTAGAGATCGAGATAGCCGATCGGCTCGATGAATTCGCGCTTCAGCCCGACCTCCTCCTCGGCCTCGCGCAGCGCGGCATCGAGCGGCGAGGCATCGGTCGCATCGATCTTGCCGCCGGGAAAGGAAATCTGGCCGGCGTGGTTGTTCAGATGCGCCGAGCGCTGCGTCAGCAGCACGGTCGGCTCGCGGATGATCGACCACCGGGATCAGCACCGCCGCCGGCCGCACCGGCTGTTCGCGCGCGATGATCTCGAGCATGCGGTCGGTGCCGGGATCGCCGGTTCGCGGAATGATGTTGGGATCGATCAGGCCGGGCGGCACGTCGAAGCGCAGCCGCGCCTGGCTCCGCGCGAAGAATTCCGCCGAGCTGACCGCGGCCGGCTCCAGTTCTTCAGCATCGGCTCGTTCAAAGCGCGTCCCTCACCTGCTCCGCATCCGCCATCGCAAAGAATTCGCCGCCGGATTCGATCCCGAACATCTGCTGACCATCGACCATCCGCTCCTCGCCCATGTCAACCAGATCGTAATAGAGCGCGCGGGTCACCTTGGCCCACAGATCGGCGCGGACGTGCAGATAGGGCGTCAGCCCGCCGTCGGCGGCCGCCTCGAAGCGCAGCCGGTGCCCGGCGTCGCAAGGCACCCAGTCGTCGACATTGGTGCGGAAACGCAGCAGCCGGCCGCGCTCGCCGTGCTCCTTCTGCATCTCGACCGCCAGAAACGGCGCATCGTCGACGCGGATGCCGACCTTCTCCACCGGGGTCACGAGAAAGTGCTTGCCGTCCTCGCGCTTGAGGATGGTCGAAAACAGCCGGACCAGCGCCGGCCGGCCGATTGGCGTGCCCATGTAGAACCACGTACCATCGCTGGCGATTCGCATGTCGAGATCGCCGCAGAACGGCGGATTCCACAGATGCACCGGCGGCAGGCCCTGTCCGGCGGGGCTTGCGTTCGCAGCGCTGGTGGCTGCGGCGGTCAGGCCTTCGAGACCCGTGCTTTCACGGCCCGAGCCTTCAAGACCTTGCGCTTCGCGGCCTGGGTCGCTGGTCTGCCCTTGCTTCGCCATTGTTTGCCTTAAAGCTTCTGCGGCTCGATTTGGCACGATTGGTGCACGTCTGTTGGGACGTGAGCGGGACAGTCATTCTCGCCACATCGTGATGCCGTTCATACCCCGAAATGCCGATAATGTGGGGATAGTTTAATCTCAGCGAATACATGGCCTTTGCATAGGTTTAGCATGAGGTTCGTGGCATGACGACGCAATCGGCGTGGGTCATGGAGCGGTCAAGGAGACAGACATGGCTGGCGCAGACAGTGTCGAAAAACTCGAGGACGTGATCGTCCGCTCGGCCGAACAGGTCGCCGGCCAGATCCGCGCCGCCAAGGAAGCGATCTCCACCGTCATCTTCGGCCAGGAACGGGTGATCGAAAACACCCTGGTGACGATCCTGTCCGGCGGTCACGCGCTGCTGATCGGCGTTCCCGGCCTCGCCAAGACCAAGCTGGTCGAAACGCTCGGCATCACGCTCGGCCTCGACGCCAAGCGCATCCAGTTCACGCCCGACCTGATGCCGTCGGACATTCTCGGCGCCGAAGTGCTGGACGAGAGCAGTTCCGGCAAGCGCTCGTTCCGCTTCATCTCCGGTCCGGTGTTCGCGCAGCTTCTGATGGCCGACGAAATCAACCGCGCCAGCCCGCGCACCCAGTCGGCGCTGCTGCAGGCGATGCAGGAGCAGCACATCACGGTTGCCGGCGCGCGCCATGATCTGCCGAAGCCGTTCCACGTGCTGGCGACGCAAAATCCGCTGGAGCAGGAAGGCACCTATCCGCTGCCGGAAGCGCAGCTCGACCGCTTCCTGATGGAGATCGACGTCGACTATCCCGATCGCGACGCCGAGCGCCGCATCCTGTTCGAGACCACCGGCGCGGAAGAGACGCTCGCCAAGGCGTCGATGAACGCCGAGATCCTGATCGCCGCGCAGCGGCTGGTGCGGCGGCTGCCGGTCGGCGACTGCGTGGTCGAGGCGATCCTGTCGCTGGTGCGCTCCGCGCGTCCCGGTCCGGAAGGCGAGGGCGACAAGCTGATCGCCTGGGGACCGGGTCCGCGCGCCAGCCAGTCGCTGATGCTGGCGGTGCGCGCCCGCGCGCTGCTCGACGGCCGCCTCGCGCCCTCGATCGACGACGTGCTCGACCTCGCCGAACCGATCCTCAAGCACCGCATGGCGCTGACCTTCTCGGCGCGCGCCGAAGGCCGCACCATTCCCGACGTGATCAGGCAATTGAAGACGCGGATCGGTTGATGGCCGCAGAGACCAGGCACGCAGGCAAGGAGATCACAGCAATCCGACGTGCCGATGGCGAAAGCCGAACGCTCGCCGCATCGCTGCCGCGTCTCGTGCTTGAAGCCCGCCGCATCGCCGCCAACGTCATTCACGGCCTGCACGGCCGGCGCCGCGCCGGCTCCGGCGAAAGTTTCTGGCAGTACCGCCGCTTCGTCTCGGGCGAGCCGTCGCAGAACGTCGACTGGCGCCGCTCGGCGCGCGACGACCATCTCTATGTCCGCGAGCAGGAATGGGAGGCCGCGCACACCGTGTGGCTGTGGCCCGACCGCTCGCCGTCGATGGCGTTTGCCTCCAGGCAGGCGCGCGACAGCAAGCTGGAGCGCGGACTGATCGTGACCTTCGCGCTGGCCGAACTGCTGGTCGCCGGCGGCGAACGCGTCGGCATTCCCGGCCTGATGAACCCGACCGCGAGCCGCAACGTGATCGACAAGATGGCGCAGGCGATGCTGCATGACGATGCCGCGCGCCTCAGCCTGCCGCCGTCCTTCGTGCCGTCGGCGCTGGCCGAAATCGTGGTGCTGTCGGATTTCTGGTCGCCGATGAGCGAGATCAACGGCATGCTCGCGGGGCTGTCGGCCTCCGGCGCGCACGGCACGCTGATCCAGGTCGTCGATCCCGCCGAAGAAACCTTCCCCTATTCCGGCCGCATCGAATTCGTCGAGCCGGAAGGCGGCGGCGTCATCACCGCGGGCCGCGCCGAAAGCTGGGCCGACGACTATGTCGCGCGCGTGGCGCTGCATCGCGACCAGATCCGCGCCGAGACCAACAAGCTCGACTGGCTGTTCTCGACCCACACCACCAGCCGCTCGGCCGCCGAACTGTTGCTGTTCCTGCACTCGGGCATGATGGTGAGCAAGGGCGCCGTGCGCACCGCGACCGTCAAAGCGGGGCGAAGCGCATGATCGCCGGCCTCCCCCTCTCCTTTGCCGAACCGCTGCTGCTGCTGGGCCTGCTGAGCCTGCCGGTGCTGTGGTGGCTGCTGCGGGTGATGCCGCCGCGGCCGCGGCGCATCGAGTTTCCGCCGACGCGGCTGTTGTTCGACATCGCGCCGAAGGAAGAAACGCCCTCGCGCACGCCGTGGTGGCTGACGCTGTTGCGCCTGACCGCCGCGGCGCTGGTCATCCTCGCCGCCGCCGGTCCGATCTGGAATCCGCAGACCGGCTACGGGCGGCAGCAAGGCGCCGCTGGTGATCCTGCTCGACGACGGCTGGAGCGCGGCCTCGAGCTGGGACATCCGGATCAAGGCCGCCGACGAACTGATCGCCAATGCCGACAACGACCGCCGCGGCGTCGCGCTGGTGCCGCTGTCGGAGCCGGCGCGCGACATCACGCTGATGCCGGGCGGCACCGCGCGCGTCGCGCTGCGCCAGCTCGCGCCAAAACCCTATTCGGTCGAGCGCGTCGAAACGCTCGCCGCGCTCGAACGCTTCCTGAAAGCCACCGGCGACGCCGAGATCGCCTGGCTGTCCGACGGCGTCGATACCGGGCGCGGCACCGAATTCACGGAAAGCCTTGGCAAGACGATCGGCGATCGCACGCTGACGATCTTCGAAGGCGGCGCGTCCTCGCCGCTGGCGCTGGTCGCGGCCGAAAATGCCGCGGCGAAGATGACCGTGAAGGTGCTGCGCACCGACAGCGGCATCGCCGCCGGCGTGGTGCGCGCGATCGACGCCAAGGGCTCGCCGATCGGCGAGGCCCGTTACGCCTTTGCGCCGCAGGACCGCGAGACCGAGGCCGCGTTCGACCTGCCGGTCGAACTGCGCAACGACATCGCGCGGCTGGAAATCGCCGGCGAGCGATCCGCCGGCGCGGTGCAGCTGCTCGACAAGCGATGGCGGCGGCGCGCCATCGGCATCGTCACCGGAGCGACCAGCGACACCGCGCAGCCGCTGCTGGCGTCGACCTTCTATCTGACCCGCGCGCTGGCGCCGTTCGCCGATGTGCGGCTCGGCGATCGCGGCGCGCCGCAGCAGGCGATCACGCAATTCCTCGACCAGAAGCTGCCGATGATCGTGCTGGCCGATGTCGGCACGCTGTCGCCGGAAATCCGCGAGCGCCTCAACGCCTGGATCGACCAGGGCGGCGTGCTGGTGCGCTTCGCCGGTCCGCGCCTGGCGCAGGCCGACGACGATCTGGTGCCGGTGAAGCTGCGCCGCGGCGGCCGCAGCCTCGGCGGCAGCCTGACCTGGGAAAAGCCGCAGCATCTGGCCTCGTTCGCGGCCGACGGCCCGTTCGCCGGCCTGCAGGTGCCGAAGGACATCACCGTCAACCGGCAGGTGCTGGCCGAGCCGGACGCGGTGCTCGCGACCAAGAGCTGGGCGTCGCTGGAAGACGGCACGCCGCTGGTCACCGGCGAGCATCGCGGCAAGGGCATCGTCAGCCTGTTCCATGTCAGCGCCGACATGCGCTGGTCGGATCTGCCGATGTCCGGCACCTTCGTCGAGATGCTGCGGCGGATCGTCGACATGTCCGGCTACACCTCGAAGCCCGGCGCGGGCGTCGCCAGCGAAGCGACGAACGTCGAGACCGTGGCGCCGCTGCGCACGCTCGACGGTTTTGGCGCGTTCGGGCCGCCGCCCTCGACCGCGAAGCCGATGCCGGCCGATTATCGCGACCGCGCGACCGCGGATCATCCGCCCGGCTTCTACGGCCCGGCCGAAGGTCCGCTCGCGGTCAACACGCTGGCGGCCGCCGATCGCATCGCGCCGCTCGATACGTGCGGCCTGCGCGCGCGCCGCGCCAGCTACACCAACGCCGAACCGCGCGATCTGCGCGGCATCCTGCTGTCGTCGTCGCTGGCGCTGTTCCTGATCGACGCGATCGTGGTCGCGATGCTCGGCGCCGGCCTCGCCGCGCTGTTGCGGCGGCGCGCGGCGCCCGCGGCGCTTGTGCTGGCGCTGATATTGGCCGCGACGTCGATCGCGCCATCGCCGGTGCGCGCCGACAGCAATGACGACTTCGCCATCAAGGCGGTGTCGCAGACCCGGCTCGCCTATGTCGTCACCGGCAATGCCGACGTCGATTCCATCGTCAAGGCCGGCCTGTCCGGACTGACGCTGTTCCTCGCGCAGCGCACCGCGCTGGAAGCCGGCGATCCCGTCGGCGTCGATCCCGCGCACGACGAACTGGCGTTCTTCCCGCTGATCTACTGGCCGGTCGTGCCGGGCGCGCCGAAGCCGCCGCAGGACGCCATCAACCGCATCGACGCCTACATGAAGCAGGGCGGCACCGTGCTGTTCGACACCCGCGACGCCATCGAGGCGCCGCCGGGAGAAAACGGCGCGTCGCAGACGCCGGGCATGCGGACCCTGCGCGAAATCCTCTCCTCGCTCGACGTGCCCGAACTCGAGCCGGTGCCGCGCGAACACGTGCTGACCAAGACGTTCTATCTGCTGCGCGATTTTCCCGGCCGCTTCAACTCGGGCCAGACCTGGGTCGAAACCCTGCCGCGCGAGGATGACGACGAGGCCGCATCGCGGCCGGCGCGCGGCGGCGACGGCGTCTCGCCGATCATCATCACCTCGAACGATCTTGCCGGCGCCTGGGCGATCCGCCCCGACGGCCAGCCGATGCTGCCGCTGACGCCGGGCGAGCCGCGGCAGCGCGAATTCGCCTTCCGCGCCGGCGTCAACATCGTGATGTACACGCTGACCGGCAACTACAAGGCCGACCTGGTGCACGCGCCGGCGCTGATCGAACGGCTGGGGCAATAGCGCATGCAGTACGGCATCGCGTTCACCCCGCTCGTTCCCACGCTCGTGCTGTGGATCGCGCTCGCCGCGATCGTCGTGATCGCCGCGCTGCTGCTGCTCGGCCGCGCGCGCGGTGCTGCGGTGCGCGTCACCGCGCTGGCGCTGATCCTGCTGGCGCTCGCCAATCCCTCCTTCACCCGCGAGGACCGCGAGCCGTTGTCCTCGGTCGCCGCCGTCGTGATCGACAAGAGCCCGAGCCAGAATTTCGGCACCCGCAACCAGGAGACCGCGAAGGCGCAGGAGGCGCTGGTCGACAGCCTGAAGAAGATCAAGGGACTGGAAGTGCGCGTCGTCGAGGCCGGACAGGCCGACGGCGAAACCGACGGCACCAAACTGTTCGGCGCGCTGTCGTCGGCGCTGTCGGATGTGCCGGTCGATCGCGTCGCCGGCGCCTTCCTGATCACCGACGGCCGCGTCCATGACATTCCCGCCAACGCCGCGGCGGTCGGCTTCCAGGCGCCGGTGCATGCGCTGATCACCGGGCGCAAGGACGAGCGCGACCGCCGCATCGCGATTTCGGCCGCGCCCCGATTCGGCATCGTCGGCCAGACCCAGACCATCACCTACCGGCTCGACGACCAGGGCGTCACCGGCGAGCGCGCCAAGATCGTCGTGCGCCGCGACGGCGAGGTGATCAGCGAGCGCACCTTGCAGAGCGGCCAGACCTCCAACGTCGAGATCGACATCAAGCATGCCGGGCCGAACATCGTCGAGATCGAGGCCTCGCCGCTCGAGAACGAACTGACGCTGGTCAACAACCGCGCGGTGGTCGCGATCGACGGCGTGCGCGACAAATTGCGGGTGCTGCTGGTCTCAGGCGAGCCGCATTCCGGCGAACGCACCTGGCGCAACCTCTTGAAATCGGACGCCAGCGTCGATCTCGTGCACTTCACCATTCTGCGCCCGCCGGAGAAGCAGGACGGCACGCCGATCAACGAACTGTCGCTGATCGCGTTTCCGACCCGCGAATTGTTCCAGCAGAAGATCAACGAATTCCAGTTGATCATCTTCGACCGCTACGCCCGCCAGGGCGTGCTGCCGATCCCCTATTTCGACAACATCGCGCGCTATGTGCGCGCCGGCGGCGCGGTGCTGGTGTCGGCCGGTCCCGATTACGCCTCGACCACCAGCATCTGGCGCACGCCGCTGGATTCGGTGCTGCCGGCCGAACCGGTCGGCGTCACCGAGAAGCCGTTCTACGCGCATCTGAGCGACGCCGGCAAACGCCATCCGGTGACGCGCGGCCTCGAAGGCTCGGCCAGCGAGCCGCCGCGCTGGAGCCGGTTCTTCCGCACCGTCGATACGCGCAACACCACCACGGCGCCGGTCATGACCGGCGCCGACGGCAAGCCGCTGCTGCTGCTGTCGCGCTACGGCGAGGGCCGCGTCGCGCTGCTGCTGTCGGATCATATCTGGCTGTGGGCGCGCGGCTATGAGGGCGGCGGACCGCATCTCGATCTGCTGCGGCGGATGTCGCACTGGCTGATGAAGCAGCCCGACCTCGACGAAGAGGCGCTGCGCCTGCAGGTCCAGGGCAAGGACCTTGTGGTGCTGCGCCAGACCATGGCCGACAATGTCGCGCCGGTGACGGTGACCTCGCCGAGCGGCGCGACGCGTGAATTGACGCTGGCCCCGGGCGAGCCCGGCCAGTGGCGCGCGACGCTGCCCGCCAACGAACTCGGCCTGTGGCAGGCGACCGACGGCACGCTGAAAGCGCTGATCAATGTCGGGCCGACCAACCCGAAGGAATTTTCCGAAGTCACCTCGACGACCGAGATGCTGAAGCCGCTGGCGCAGGCAACCGGCGGCGACGCGCGGCGCGTGGTCGACGGCTCGAGCATCGACCTGCCGCGCATCGTGCCGGTGCGCGCCTCCAGCATCTTCCGCGGCGACGGCTGGATGGGCGTCAAGATGCGCGACGCCAGCGTCGTCAAGGGCGTCGGCGTGCTGCCGATGTTTGCCGGGCTGATCGGCCTGCTGCTGCTGCTCGGCGCCTTCGCCGCGACGTGGGTGCGCGAGGGACGGTGACAAGGCGTTCGTTTTGCGCATCGAGCGACGAACGAACCCTACTCTATCAGACCCGTCATCCTGAGGTGCGAGCGCAGCGAGCCTCGAAGGATGAGCGGCCGATAATCTTCCATCAGCGGCTGATCGCGTGGCCGTCTATCCTTCGAGGCGCGCAAGGGCGCGCACCTCAGGATGACGGATCTTTTAGCGTTGCATCAATCACACAGCACAAGCGGATTAGCCTCAGCTCACCCGAGCCACGGTTGACACCGCCCTTTCCTTCCGATGTTATAATATAACATTGGGAAGAAGACCCGCATGAAGTGGTTCCGAAAGCACCTCAAACACGGCTCGCGGCTGGCGCTGTTTGCGCTCGCGATCCAGTTTGCGCTGTCGTTCGGGCATTTCCATGGGGCCGTTGCCCAGGCAGCACCCGCGATCGTCAACCGGCCTGACGCAGGCCGATCTCGACCATGCCAGGAGCTTCGCCGCACAGGACACGGCAAACAAAGCCGGGCAGAAGCAGCGGCCTCCGACCCCCGATACCGACCACGCGGCCGACGCCTGCGCGATCTGCGCCGTCATCTCGCTGGCCGGCAATGTGCTGTTCTCGACGCCGCCGCTATTGCAGCTGCCGCAAGCGATCGAACTTCTGTATCTGACTGTTGACGCCGAGTTCGTTCACCTGAACCCGGTCCATCCGGCGTTCCAGTCCCGCGCCCCTCCCGCCTCCTGACATCGATTGATTGATGCCCCCGAAGGGGATCGCCGCGGGACATGCGGCCGATCCATCAAGGGATAAATCGAAATCGGTCCGTCGCAGTTCGACGGAATCAGGATCCGGACAATGACAATCCACAAAAGACGAGCGTTCCACATCGGTGGAGCAAGCTGGCTCATACTATGCGCGATCGGCAATGGCGCGATGGCTCAGGACGAGGCCGCGACCGCCCCCTCGACGCAACTGCCCGAGATCACCGTGACCGCGCCGAGTCCGATTCAGCGGCATCGCACCGTTCCGTCACGCGCGCCGACACGCGTTGCCCGCGCCGCACCTGGCCGCAATCGCGAGCGGCCCGCCGCGCCGCCCGCGCCTGCCGCGCCCGCGCCCCAGCAGGGCGTGCTGCCGGTCGTGACCGATCAATTCGCAACCGTGACCGTCATTCCCAACGAGGAACTCCGGCGCTCCGGTTCCGCCACGCTCGGCGATCTCCTGTTCGCCAAGCCCGGCATCACCGGCTCGAGCTTCGCGCCGGGCGCCTCCAGCCGGCCGATCATCCGCGGCCTTGACGTCAACCGCGTCGGCATCGTCGAAAACGGCACCGGCGGCGGAGGAGCCTCCGACCTTGGCGAGGATCACTTCGTGCCGATCGATCCGTTCGCCGCCAACCAGGTCGAGGTCGTGCGCGGCCCGGCAGCGCTTCGTTACGGCTCGACCTCGATCGGCGGCGTCGTCAGCGCGACCAATAATCGTATTCCGGATGCGATGCCGACCTGCCCGGCGGCGCCGTTCAGGAGTTACGGGATGCCCGTGAAGGCGCCGCTGGCCGATGCGCAGACCTCCCCTTGCATGAACGTCGAGACCCGGACGGCGGTGAGTTCGGTCGATCGTGGCGTCGAAGGCGGCATCCTGCTCGATGCCGGCGGCAACAATGTCGCGGTCCATGCCGACGCCTACGGCCGCAAATCCGGCGATTACGGCATCCCGAGCTATCCATATCTGTTCGACCAGACCCGGCCGGTCAACGGCCGGCAGCCGAACTCGGCGGCGCAGGCGGACGGCGCCTCGATCGGCGGCTCCTACTTCTTCCCAAGACGGTTTTATCGGCGCGGCGATCACGCAGAACGACGCGCTGTACCGCATCCCCGGTATCGACGGCGCCGATCACCAGACCCGGATCGACGGCCACCAGACCAAATTCAGCGCCAAGGGTGAATATCATCCGCATGGGGCCGTCGTCGACGCGGTCAGGTTCTGGACCAGTGCGACCGACTATCACCACAACGAGATCGGGCTTGCCGACCCCAATGATCCCTCGACCCTCGGCATCCGGCAGCAGTTCACCAACAAGGAGCAGGAAGGCCGGCTCGAAGTACAGTTGATGCCGTTCAACGCGCGCTTTGCCGCCGTCACGACCGCTTTCGGATTGCAGGCAGGACATCAGGAACTGACCGCGCCGAGCCCTGACAATCCCGGCAGCCCACTCAACGGATTGTGGGACCCCAACAACAACACCCGCGTCGCGGGCTATGTCTTCAACGAGTTCAAATTCTCGGACGTCACCAAGGCCCAAATTGCCGGGCGCATCGAGCACGTCAATCTCTCCGGAACAACGCCGGCATTCATACCTGACGTGTTCGACGTCAACATTGACCCTGCCAGCATTGGTCCCGCCACGCCGCGCAACCCGGAATTCACGCCGAAAAGTGCGAGCATCGGGCTAATTCAGAACCTGCCTTACGATCTCGTCGGCAGTATCACGGCGCAATATGTCGAGCGCGCGCCAAAACCAGCCGAGTTGTTCTCGCGCGGCGCGCATGACGCGACCGCAACCTTCGATATCGGCAATCCCAATCTCGGCATAGAGACCGCAAAATCGCTCGAGGTCGGTTTACGGCGGGCGACGGGGCCGTTGCGATTCGAACTCACCGGCTACTACACGAAGTTCAACGGCTTCATATACCGCCAACTGACTGGCAACACGTGCGACAGTTCGGCTTGTGTGGATATCGCCAATCCAAACCAGCTGGAGCTGCAGCAAGCGCGATATGCACAACGCGATGCCACCTTCCGCGGCGGCGAATTCCAGAGCCAGCTCGACATCGGGCCGCTCTATGGCGGCATCTGGGGCATCGAGGACCAGTTCGATGTCGTGCGCGCCACCTTCACCGACGGCACCAACGTGCCCCGGATTCCGCCGGTGCGCGTCGGCGGCGGCGTGTACTGGCGCGACGCCAACTGGTTCATGCGCGTCAATCTGCTGCACGCCTTCGCGCAGAACGACATCGCCGTGATCGGCGAGACGCCGACCGCCGGCTACAATTTGCTGAAGGCGGAGATCAGCTACAAGACCAAACTGGATTCGTCCTGGTTCGGGGCGCGCGAAATGACGGTCGGCCTCGTCGGCAACAATCTTCTGAACGAAAGCATCCGCAATTCGGTGTCCTACACCAAGGACGAAGTCCTGATGCCGGGCATCGGGGTGCGGGCGTTTGCGAATTTGAAGTTCTGAAGATCAGGCTGGAGCGCAGGCGCGATCAGCGCGCCTTGCTCCAGTCCGGGCCGATCGCGCCGGAGACGCCATCGAAGGCGCCGTCGACAAGTTCGATCATCAGCAGGCGGCTGTAGTCGACCGGACCCGGCATGGTCGCCCGTCCCTTCGGAATGACCTTGAAGCCGACGCGGCTGTAATAGGGCTCGTCGCCGACCAGAATGACCAGGCGATGTCCCTTTTCCTTCGCGTCCTTCAGCGAGCGGTCGAGCAGCATGCGCCCGACGCCGCGGCTGCGAAACGGCGGCTCGACCGTCAACGGTCCGAGCATCAGGGCCGGCGTATCGCCGATGCAGATCGGTAGCTGGCGCACCGAGCCCACCATCAGCGTGCCGATCCGCGCCGTAAACGACAGATCGAGCAGATGGTCGACATGTTCGCGCAGCCGGTAGGCGCTGAGCACGAAGCGGCCGGGCCCGAACGTGCGCTCAAGCAGGCGTTCGATCGCCTGCGCATCCTTGGGCGTTTCGGGCAATATCGTGACGGAGAGATCGCTCATGGTGAGGCGCGGAATAGCATCTGGCGGCGGCGCGGTCCATCGTTCCGCCGTGCCTAAATCCGGACAGTTTCGGTTCTTGTTAACGGCCGGTTCGAACCAGCCGCCTGGCCGCGCAAATTCAGCGTTGCAAACAGCAGCGTCCAGAGCGAGAGCATGTCGATCGGGATGATGTAATAAGGCGTGAAGATCGGGTGGGTGATGAAAAAAATCAGGTTCGCCGACAAGATTAATGGCGACGACGAGCGCAACCCGCCTCGCAATGCCCCGGATTGAACCGCCACAGCCATGCGGTCCATGCGACCGCGATCGCCAGCAGCGTGAATTGCACGTCGATGAGATACCGCAACAGGATGCCCGCATTCAGCCCGGGCGGTATGACGTCGTCAGCGCCATAGGTGGTCGCGAACGGACTGCCCGCATTGATCGCGTTCGCAACCAGCGTCGGCGCCATCCCGATCAGGCAGGCAACGCCGAAAGTTGCGCCTTGCAGGAATGTGTCCCTGTTCCGCGCCAGCAGGAATGCGCCGGCGAGATAGAGGCCATAGCCCGCGGCCAGGAACAGGTTCGGCAGCCGGAAATTGACGGCGATGCCGATCAGCAAGCCTACCAGCGCAATCAGAACAAATCGATGCCGCGGCGCATCGGTAAAGAGTTTCGCGGTCAGGTAGCCCGCCAGCGCGCAGACCATCATGGTCGGCGCCACCGAATAGCTCGCCTTGGTCGGATTGATCATCAGATAGAGCGCCGCAAAGCCGAACACCGCGGCGAGCGTCAACGAGGCCGGTTCGCGCGCCCGGTACAACCCGAGCAGCGCAAAGCCGAAGATCGTGACATTTGCGAGCGCGTAAAGCGGGATGACCTGAAAGCCCTCGGGAAACAGCGCCAGCATAAAGCCGGTTCCCGGCGGATATTGCATGACGTATTTGGTGGTCTCCGGCTTCCACGGGTGGCAGGGAATTCGCGCGGGATCATTCCACTCGGGAAAGCCGATCGCCTTCAGCTTGTCGACGAGATAGTGGTCGTCGTCCCGCTTGATATCGGTGTTGAGCCCGTCGAGGCCAAATTGCTTGAACAGATGCGCCTGCCGCAAATAGCAGATGTCGTCATAGACCCCGCGGCTTTCGTTCCAGCGCGAGATGGTCCAGATGTTGCTCGCCAGCACCAGCAGGAAGCCGATGCCGCAGAGAAGTTTTACGAGTTTCATCCTGCCCATTTCGAACCGGCGGCTGCCCTGAATTTATCCGCTTCTAGGCGCTGCGATAGCCGGACGCAACCAAGCCCAAGCCGTCAGCGCCAGGTCGCGATCCGCGCCTTGCCATCAAGCACTTCCGCGATCCGCAGCCGTGTGCCCTGTGTGGTCTCCGCCGGCAGCGCCGCCGCATCGTAGAACCCGCAGGCCACGATCTCGCGGTTGGGCTCCGGCAGGCGGTCCTGCCGGAAATGCCTGACGACATAGACCGCGACATGGTCGCGGCGGGAGACGTGGCCGTTGAAAAACAGGCCGTGCAGGGCGGGCTCGTCCGTCAGTTCGATCCGCCCCTCCTCCATCAGTTCGCGCCGCAGCGCTTCGAGGAAGGTCTCGCCGACCTCGACCCCGCCGCCCGGCAGATGCCAGCCGGAGACATAGCTGTGCTTGACCAGAAACACCTTGTTGTCGCCGTCGAGCACGACGGCGCGGACCCCGAGCGTCATGCCGCGGGCGATCCGCCAATAGAGATGAAAGACCCGCCGCAGCTGCGGCTCGAGGCGTTTTCGAACATCCTGCAGGACCGTCACGGACACCTCGGATAGACAGACATCACGTTTGATCCTTGCGCCGCGAGAGCCGGCTTGCCAATACATGCGAGGCTTTCCGGCCCAAATGTGGGATGATCCCGAAATGATCGTGCGCAGGTTCTATATCACGGACCATGCTGCCGGCAGCCATGCTGTTGGCGGCCTTTTCCCGGGGCGCATTGATGGCCGCATTCACGCTGGCGCATTTGTCCGATCCGCATCTGCCGCCGCTGCCGGCGGCGCGGTTTCGCGATCTCGCGGGCAAGCGCGCGCTCGGCTATCTCAACTGGACCCGCAACCGCCACAAATATCACCGGCGCGACGTGCTCGACGCGCTGGTCGCCGACATGCAGGCGCAGCGGCCGGACCACATCGCGGTCACCGGCGATCTCGTCAATCTCGCGCTCGAAGCCGAGTTCGCGCCGGCGCAGGCCTGGCTGCAAAGCGTCGGCCCGCCGGAGCATGTCACCGTCGTTCCCGGCAATCACGACGCCTATGTCCGCGCCACCAAACATCGCTTCGCCGGCGCGTTCGGCGACTATCTGCGCGGCGATGCGGAAGCCAACGGCACGCCGTTTCCGTTCGTGCGCCGGCGCGGCCCGCTGGCGCTGATCGGCGTATCCTCGGCGGTGCCGACCGCGCCGCTGATGGCGACCGGCAGGCTCGGCCGCGCGCAGCTCGATGCGCTGGAGCGGATGCTGGCGCAACTGTCGTCCGAACAGGCGTTTCGGGTGCTGCTGGTGCATCATCCCCTGCATTCGGATTCCCGAATCAAGCGGCTGACGGATTCGCGGCAGCTCCGGGCGCTGCTGAAGCGGCACGGCGTCGAGCTGGTGCTGCACGGGCACGACCACATCCATTCGACGATGTGGTTCGAGGGCACCGACGGCCAGATCCCCGCGATCGGCGTGCCGTCGGCGTCGGCGCTGGCGCACCGGCATTATCCGGCCGCGGCCTACAATCTGTTTTCGATCGAGCGCGACGGCGACCGATGGCGCTGCGAGCAGACCGTGCGCGGCATCGAGCGATGATCTGTTCGGCGTTCGCGCGAAATTCGCGGCAGACGCGACTTCGCTGGATCGCTCAGAGATTCCGCAAGGCCGCAAACAGCGCGAGGCCGAACAGGGCGGCGGCGCCGAGCAGGAAGCCGAGCACGAACATCCAGAAGCCGCCGCGGCGCGGCTTCTCGTCGGCGACCGGCTCGGCCATCGGGGTCGCCACCATCGCGTGCTCGCGCTCGATCATGCGGCGCGCGACATAGTCGGTGACGGCGTCGACGATCACGGGGACGTCGTGGGACTCGGCGAGCACGATGCGGCCGAAACGGGTGTCCTGCACGAAGCGGTAGATGCGCTTGTCGCGCCCCATCAGCACATGCGCGACCACGTCGATCCACAGCCGCGGCGTTTCGCCCTGGCTGACGCCGCGATCGAACAGATCGACCTTTTCGGGGACCTGCGCGAACAGGGGATCGAGCGCCTCGTTGAGAATCTCGAGCCGCGCGACTTCGGCGTCGCGCAGATCGACGACGACGCCGGTGCGGTCGGCGGCCTCGATCCGCGCCTTGCGCAGCGCATCGCGCAGCCGCGGTCGGTCGCGGCTCGCTGGCGGTACTCTGAGACGTCTGACATCGGCGGCCCGCCTTTGTCCTGAAGGGTTGGCGGCGTTAACCTATCAGTAACCATATTTTGCGCAAAGGCCGTTTGTTTCCAATGGCTTACGCCTTCGGCTCAGCCTGGGAATCGCCCGCCGGACAGCAAACGGCCCCACCCGGAAATCCGGATGGGGCCGCTCTCGTTTCCTTGGACGTTTCTTCTAACTAGTCGGCAGCAGCCGAGCCGGCTTAGGCCGAGACGCGGGACGGCTCTTCCACGATGGAAAAGCGCACGCCGGCCTTGTGGCGGTTCTCTTCCGAGACGACGCGCCAGGCATCCTCGGCTTCCTTGCGGGTCTTGAACGGACCCTGCACCTGGGCCGAGCCTTCCACGAGCTTGTGGAAGTTCATCGAACCGAACTCGCCGCCAATCACCCAGAAATTGCTGCCTTTGGTCATGTCAGTCTCCTGCTGTTACCGTTAGCCGAACTGGTTCATCGTGTTGTGGGCGCCGCCCGCCTTCAGGGCGGCTTCACCGGCGAAATATTCCTTGTGATCGTCGCCGATATCGGAGCCGGCCATGTTCTGATGCTTGGCGCAGGCGATACCCTGACGGATCTCCTGGCGCTGAACATTCTTCACATAGCCCAGCATGCCCTGCTCGCCGAAATACTCCTTGCGAGATTGTCGGTCGACAGAGCTGCCGTGTGATAGGTCGGCAACGTGATCAGATGGTGGAAGATGCCGGCACGCTTTGCCGAATCGGCCTGGAAGGTGCGGATGCGCTCGTCGGCTTCAATGGCCAGCGGCGTATCGTCGTATTCCGGCTTCATCAGGTCGGCCCGATTGTACTTGCTGACATCCTTGCCGGCTTCCTTCATCGCGTCGTAGACCTGCCAACGGAAGTTGAGCGTCCAGTTGAACGAGGGCGAATTGTTGTAGGCCAGCTTCGCGTTCGGAATCACCTCGCGAATGCGGTCGACCATCTTGGCGATCTGCTCGATATGCGGCTTCTCGGTCTCGATCCACAACAGGTCGGCGCCGTTCTGCAGCGAGGTGATGCTGTCGAGCACGCAGCGATCTTCGCCGGTGCCGGCACGGAACTGATAGAGGTTGCTGGCAAGCCGCTTCGGACGCATCATCTTGCCGTTGCGGTTGATGATGACATCGCCATTCCTGGCGTTGGCGGCGGTCACTTCCTCGCAATCCAGGAAGCTGTTGTACTGATCGCCGAGGTCGCCGGGCTTGTGGCTGACGGCGATTTGCTGCGTGAGACCGGCACCCAGCGAGTCGGTGCGGGTCACGATGATGCCGTCTTCGACGCCCAGTTCGAGGAAGGCATGGCGGCAGGCCCGGATCTTCGCCAGGAACACCTCGTGCGGCACGGTCACCTTGCCGTCCTGGTGGCCGCACTGCTTTTCGTCGGAGACCTGATTTTCGATCTGCAGCGCGCACGCACCTGCTTCGATCATCTTCTTGGCGAGCAGATAGGTCGCCTCCGCATTGCCGAAACCGGCGTCGATGTCGGCGATGACGGGCACGACATGGGTCTGGAAGTTGTCGATCTTTTCGATCAACGCCTTTTCCTTCGCCTTGTCGCCTGCCTTGCGAGCGGCGTCGAGGGCGCGGAAGATATCGTTGAGCTCACGGGAGTCCGCCTGACGGAGGAAGGTGTAGAGCTCTTCGATCAGCGCCGGCACCGAGGTCTTCTCGTGCATCGACTGATCGGGAAGCGGTCCGAACTCGGAGCGAAGTGCTGCGATCATCCAGCCGGAGAGATACAGATAGCGGCGATCGGTCGTGCCGAAATGCTTCTTGACCGAAATCAGCTTCTGCTGCGCGATGAAGCCATGCCAGCAACCGAGCGACTGGGTGTACTTGGTGGGATCGGCGTCATAGGCAGCCATATCGCTGCGCATCAGCGCCGCGGTGTACCGGGCGATGTCCAGGCCGGTCTTGAAGCGGTTCTGCAGACGCATGCGCGCCACGGCTTCGGCGGTGACGCCGTTCCAGGTCGGCTGGGTCTTGAGCAGCGCCTCGGCAGCTCCAAGCTCGCTCAGATAGGAAGCCGGTCCCTGGATAGCCTGGTCGCTGATCCCACGTGGCTGGTAGTTCATGTGCGTGATCCTTTCGGTGACGACAATCTGCAGCGTTCGTCTTCGCCACTCTTGTCGACATTCGTGACAGTGCATTGCGAAACGTGGCGAGAGCTAAACGCCAAAACGCTCAATTTCGTATAGATAGCTTGCATTTCGAATGGTGATGTCATGTAACATATGAACTTGTCATAGATGTCATTTTGTAAAGTTTGTCACAAAATGCGTCAGCGAGGCTGCCATGGCGAGCGATTCCGGAAAGAAGCTGTTTGTCGGTCCCCGGTTCCGGCGGATCCGCCAGCAACTGGGCCTGTCGCAGACCCAGATGGCCGAGGGCCTCGAGATTTCTCCGAGCTATATCAACCTGATAGAGCGCAACCAGCGCCCGGTGACGGCGCAGATCCTGCTGCGGCTGGCGGAGACCTATGACCTCGATCTGCGCGATCTCGCCACCGCCGACGAGGACCGCTTCTTCGCCGAACTGAACGAGATCTTCTCCGATCCGCTGTTCCGGCAGATCGACCTGCCGAAGCAGGAACTGCGCGATCTCGCCGAACTGTGCCCCGGTGTGACTCATTCCCTGCAACGGCTGTACGCCGCCTATACCGAAGCCCGCCGCGGCGAGACCCTGGTCGCCGCCCAAATGGCCGACCGCGACGAGGGCTCGCGATTCGAGGCCAATCCGATCGAGCGCGTCCGCGACCTGATCGAGGCCAACCGCAATTACTTCCCCGAACTCGAACAGGCCGCGGAAACCCTGCGCGACGAACTGAGCGTGCCGTCGGAGGAATTGTTCGCAGCGCTCGCCGCGCGGCTGCGCGAAAAGCATTCGATCGTCACCCGCATCATGCCGGTCGACGTGATGCGCGAGACGCTGCGGCGGTTCGACCGCCATCGCCGGCAACTCCTGATCTCCGAACTGGTCGACGGCCCCGGCCGCGCCTTCCAGCTCGCGTTTCAGATCGGGCTTGCCGAATGCAGCGCCAGCTTCGATGCCATCGTCAACCGCGCCGGCCCGCTCGACGACACGCCGCGCCGGCTCTACCGGATTACGCTGGCGAATTATTTCGCGGCCGCCGTGATGATGCCCTATCAGGCCGTTCCATGCCGCGGCCGAAGCGCTGAGCTACGACGTCCACGTGCTGGCGCAGCGCTTCAATGCCGGCTTCGAGCAGGTCTGCCATCGCCTGACCACGCTGCAGCGGCCGAACGCGCGCGGCGTGCCGTTCTTCCTGCTGCGCGTCGACAATGCCGGCAACGTCTCCAAGCGGTTTTCCTCCGGCACCTTTCCGTTCTCGAAATTCGGCGGCACCTGTCCGCTGTGGAACGTGCATTCGACCTTCGACACGCCGGACCGGCTGCTCAAGCAGATCATCGAACTGCCCGACGGCATCCGCTATTTCTCGATCGCGCAGATGGTGCGCCGGCCGGTGGCGCCGCATCCGCAACCGCAGCCGCGCTTTGCGATCGGCCTCGGTTGCGAAATCCGCCACGCCGCGAAACTGGTCTACGCCACCGGCATGGATCTGGAAAAAACCGAGGGCACGCCGATCGGCGTCAACTGCCGGCTCTGCGAACGCGAAAACTGCAGCCAGCGCGCCGAGCCGCCGATCACGCGCACGCTGATCCTGGACGAGAACACGCGGCGGGTGTCGTCGTTTGCGTTCTCCAATGCGCGGGAGTTGTGAGTTCCGGATTCCACCAATCCTCCTAACCGAGACTGGATAACCGCATGTTCGTTTCATTCTTCCCCCGCCCAAAGCTCTTCTTCCTGTCGGCGATCGTCTGGACGGCGCTGGCGATGACGGTCTGGTACAGCTTCGCCGCCGAACTGATCGGCTCGTCGGCGGCCGGCCCCGTCGGCGTGGCGATCTTCTGGACGGCACGTTCGCTGTGGTTCGACCTCTATTTTGCGATTTGCGTCGCGATCTTTCGCGGGCTTCTGGATGTGGTACTCGCCGCATCCCTGGGCGCTCTGGTCGATCCTGGGCTCGGCGCTGATCCTGTTCGCCACTTATTTTCAGGTCCAGGTCAGCGTCGCCATCAACAGCTGGTACGGGCCGTTCTACGACCTGATCCAGGCCGCGCTTGCGAAAACGAGGCCGGTGACGCTGCCGGAGTTCTACGGCCACCTGTCGACCTTCGCCGCCATCGCCCTGGTCGCGGTCGTGGTCGGCGTGCTGACGCGCTTCTTCGTCAGCCACTACATCTTCCGCTGGCGCACCGCGATGAACGACTTCTACATCGCCAACTGGCCGCGGCTGCGCACCATCGAGGGCGCCTCGCAGCGCGTGCAGGAAGACACCATGCGGTTTGCCACCATCACCGAAGGCCTCGGCGTCAATCTCATCAGCGCCATGCTGACGCTGATCGCCTTCCTGCCGGTGCTGGTGAAGCTTTCCAGCAACATCACCGAGCTGCCGCTGATCGGCGCAATGCCCTATCCGCTGGTGTTCGCCGCGATCGTCTGGTCGATATTCGGAACCGGCGCGCTGGCGTTGATCGGCATCAGGCTGCCGGGCATCGAGTTCTTCAACCAGCGGGTCGAAGCCGCCTACCGCAAGGAACTCGTGCTCGGCGAAGACGATCCGGCCCGCGCCGATCCGCCGACGCTCAATGAGCTGTTCCAGCAATATTCGCCGGAACTATTTCCGGCTCTATTTGAACTTCCTGTACTTCAACGTCGGCCGCATCGTTTACCTGCAGATCGACGCCATCTTCGCCTACATCCTGCTGGGACCGACCATCGTGGCCGGCAAGATCACGCTTGGTACAATGAACCAGATCACCAGAGCGTTCGGGCAGGTCAGCAACTCGTTTCAATATCTCGTCAATTCCTGGAGCACCATCGTCGACCTGATCTCGATCTATAAGCGCCTGCGCGCCTTCGAAGCCACGATCGTCGGCGCGCCGCTGCTCCCGATCGAGGCCGTGGCGGATCCGGCGGGGCTGTGAGGGAGCGAAAGAAGATATCGTCATTGCGAGCCAACGGGTCGCGCGAATGCGCGCCCGATGACAGGCTCCGCGAAGCAATCCATCGCCACTACCAGTGGAGAATGGATTGCTTCCGCCTTCGCTCGTTGAGCTACGGCGGACAGTCGTCGTCGCTCTCGCTCCATCGCGTTCATGGAATACGGGACCAACGCCGCGCTGATCACGCTCTCTCTGAAGCCATCGCCGATCGCCAGAGACCTAATCCAGCAATGCAAACGCCTTGCACCAGCCGTCCGCGCTGATTTCGCCTTCGACCACCTTGCAGGCGTTCGGTTTCTCGAACAGCGTGCACATTGCGCAACTATAGATGCCATCAGGCGTGTCCCGGTATTCGGCCTGCTGCCGCGTCATCTTTTCCGATGCCACGGCCCGTGAAATCCGGAACAGCACGGCAGCCGGGATTGCCGTGACTGCTGCGCGGATGATCCGCCGGCGTGAACGGCCCAGATGTTCTCTCGTCACGGAGGAGCTTCTCCCGTCATCGGTAGCGTCGGCAGAGATTCTATCCTTCGCAACGACGCGACGCACCAGACACAAAATCGCGATCCCGCGACGCATTGCGCCCGAGGTTTGCTGAAAACTGTTCGCCCTCGATAGTCAGAGGGCGCAGGGAATGCCGGATGCGCGCTGCACCCGCGGTCTCATGCGCAGTGTGCACAGAAAGTGCGCGCATGAGCATACAGGGCAGCGGAGAACATCCGACATTCCCTGCGCAATGGCTTTACGGCTTATAACGTGCTCTCCCCGGAGAACGGCTCTTTTGCCTCCGTTGCGCCCTGAGAAGCAGTTGCCTCCAGGTGCGTTGACGCCAGCACCGCGACGTCAGGACCACACGTCTTTGCCGTACGCTTCAGCCGCGCTCGTCCGTCGCAGCTCTCCGCGTCCACCGCATCCCCGTCCCACGTTCGTGACGTGCGCCAACGCCCCTCTGGTCGGGACGGGATGTATGTGATGTAGCCCTGATTTGGCCTTCGGGAAAAGCGAAATATTTTTTATTTCGGGGCTTGACACGATTTCCGAAAATCGGAATACATTTGCCCGTCGGGCAAATGTATTCGGTCGCGCGCCATCGATCCTCCGAAACAGGATCACCCAGGCCAATGCAGGTGTGCGGAAGCAACGCGCCGCTAGAGCGCGCGTCGACGACCTGCAACCAGGCTGTAAACAAACAACACCACAATGGCGCCGACGACAGCGCCGATCAGGCCCGCGCCTTCGCCGGGCCGATACCAGCCGAGTGCCTGGCCGAGAAACGTCGCAACAAACGCGCCGACGATGCCGAGTATGCTTGTGAGGATGAAACCCGATGGTTCGTTGTCCCCGGGCATGATGAATTTCGCGATGACACCCGCAACGAAGCCAATGATGATCGTCCAGATAATACCCATGTCAAATCCTCGATTTGTGAACGTTTAGTTCGGAATCCGTCCGTCCGGCGTATATTGATCGACCGCCGCAGGAAGTTCTCGCGAAAGCCTCGCCAGCAGTTCCTCCTGCGACAGGCCCGTTTGCTGTTCCAGCGCGGCCAGGACATCCGCTCCAATGGCCTGCTTCAGCTGTGGCGGCGGAAGCTCCTTGTTGGGACCCTTGCCGATCCAGGACTTCCGCGGTGTCTCCCTGACCGTTCTGCTTGAACCGATCGAGCAACTCTCCGAGCCCTCCGTTTAGAAGGCCGCCAACGCCGCCGCCGGCGAGCGCTCCGCCCAAATTCCCGAGCAGGCCACCCAAAGGACCCTGCTGGCCGCCCGCGCCGGGTTGTCCGGTGTTACCGGTGGCACCTTTCAGCAACTCGCCGAGCTTGTCCCTGTTTTGATAGCCCGCCAGCGCGAGCAAACCCAATAACGCCGTCATCGATGGCATCCCGCGTGACATGTCCGTACCTCCTCCAGAGTGAATGCTGCGGCAGCAACGTTCCGCCTGATGTTGGGTTCCATCGGTCGTGCAAGCGGCTTCCGTTCGCCTCGGCGACGGCAATAAAGCGTCTTCGATCATGGTCGGTTGATCGTGATGACGCATGAATAATTTCGTCGAGCCAAAGCCGCTTAACGTCACGGCTGGAGGAACCAAAGCCGTGACGGGAGGTTACGAGCGCTCCTGAAACTCTGGAGAAATCATGAAACGCTCACTTCTCTTCGCTTGTATTGGACTGCTGGCGGTCACCACGCATCGGCGCAAAATCCGCCCGCACAGTCGGGACCGAACAACAGCGCCGTCAACAGCCCCGGTCAGAACAACTCCAATGCGCCTGTCGCGGTCGCAACAGTTTCACCGAAGGACAAGCCAAGTCGAAAATCGAGGATGCCGGCTACACCAACGTCACCGAACTGAAAAAGGACGACAACGGTGTTTGGCGCGGCAAAGCCAGCAAGGGCGGATCCGCCAGCTGCGGTAAGCGTCGATTTTCAAGGCAACGTCAATTCTGCCAAGTAAGGAAAGTTCAACATGACCGTTACAATTTCTCGTCTTTACGACAACCACACTGATGCTCAGCAGGCCGTTCAGACGCCTCGAAGCTGCCGGCGTGCCGCACTCGGACATCAGCATCGTCGCCAATAACTCCGACAGCTGGTTCAACAGCGACAAGAAGGTGGATCGCGACCGTGATGGCGTCGACGATCGCGCCGAAAGCGCCGGCAAGGGCGCCGGCATCGGCGCAGGCGTCGGCGGCACGGCCGGCCTGCTCGCCGGACTGGGCCTGCTCGCGATCCCCGGCCTCGGACCCGTTGTCGCAGCCGGTTGGCTCGCCGCAACCGCGGTCGGCGCGGCCGCCGGTGCCGCAACCGGCGGTGTCGTCGGCGCGCTCACTGAAGCTGGCGTGTCAGAGGAGGATGCTCACTCCTACGCCGAGGGCGTTCGTCGGGCGGCACGCTGGTGTCGGCGCGCGTTGCCGATGCCGACCGTTCCCGTCTCGACGCGGTGTTGAACGAGTTCGCCGTCAACCTGCGTGACCGCAGCGCCGCCTGGCAAAAGACGGGATGGAAATCGTTCGATCCTGCCAGCAAGCCTTACGGTGCTGACGAGGTCCGCAAGGAGCGACAGCTTTACGGCGCTGGACTCCGTTAAGCGATAGATCGAGACGGCCCGCTTCGGCGGGCCGTCTTTTTTCGTGTCTCAATCAACATCGCCGCAATCGGCACAGACTTAATACTCGGGCTGCGGAACGCTCACTCGGAATTGTTGTTGTCGAATGCAATCAAAAGGACGCAAAGGACAGCAAATGAAAAAATCTCTATCCGCAATCGCCCTCACCCTGCTCCTGAACGCAAGCTTTGGAACGTGGGCAAACGCCGGTGATGAACCGCGCGCGCCGGTCGAGAGAGCCGATGCCGAAACAGCCTCGAATGAAGATTGTTCCAAACAGGTGTGGCCTCATATTTCGACTTCATGCCTTCGAAATCCAGGCGAAAAAGTCGACGTCCGCGTGATCACGATCAGCCGCCGGTGATAAAGCCTCACCACCGGGAACAAGTGGCAATCGGGCCCGTTTGCCTCGGCCGGCGGGGCCGTTTACCTTTGCGGCGAACGCATGCCGGCCTTATTCGCCTATCTGATAGCCTTATGCCTACTCCTCAGCGGAAAGCGGTCGCTCACTTCACCGCAAACCGCGTCAGCGCTTCGCGATCCACCTCGATCCCCAGTCCGGGCCCGTCGGGCACGCGAACCACGCCGCGTTCGTGCTCGATCGGCTGCTTCAGGATCGCCTGACGGATCGGATGCTCGGTGCGGTCGAACTCCAGCATCGGCTCGAGCGGCGCCAGCGAGGTCGGCGTGTGCGTCGGCAGCACGGCGAGGAGTTGCAGCGACGCGGCGATCGCGATGCCGGTGCCCCAGACATGCGGGTTGTAGCGGACGCCGAACGCTTCGGCCATGTCGGCGATCTTCTTGCATTCCGACAGGCCGCCCGCCGCGCAGGTGTCCGGCTGGATGATGTCCATCGCGCGCGCGACCAGCAAATCGCGGAAGCCGAACCGCGTGAACTCGCATTCGCCGCCAGCGATCGGAATCGACAACGCCGCCTTTCACCTCGCGGTATCCCGCCACATCCTCGGGCGGCACCGGCTCCTCGAACCAGGCGATGTCGTGCGCCTCGATCACCCGTCCGAGGCGGATCGCGGCGGTCGCGTCGAAAGCGTGGTTGGCATCGACCATCAGAGCGATCGCCGGGGCCGATGGCTTCCCGCACCGCGCGGGTCACGGCGGCGTCCTCCTCCACGCCGAAGCCGACCTTCAGCTTCACGGCCTTGAAGCCCTTCGGCGACATACCCTGCGGCTTCGTCGGCCAGATACCGCAGCGGGTCACCCGATTTGCGCCGGTAGAGCCCGGTCGCATAGGCCTGTACCTCGGTGCGCATACGCCCGCCCAGCAGCTGGTGCGCGGGGACGCCAAAGTGCTTGCCCTTGATGTCCCAGAGCGCGATGTCGATGCCGCTCAGTCCCTGGATCACGACGCCCTTCTGGCCGTGATCGCGCAGCCGCGCGTAGATCGTCTGCCACAGGAAATCGGTGCGCAGCGGATCCTCGCCGATCAGCCACGGCGCTACGCTCGCGACCACGGCAGACGTCATCCGGGCCGGGCCGTAGCATTCGCCCCAGCCGATCAGGCCGTTGTCGGTCTCGATCTCGACCACCATGGCCGTGCGCGTGTCGTACCAGGCGCGCGAATACGCGAAAGGCTCCGACAGTCCGGCCTGCGAGGATATGGGTACGGACGTGCTTGATCTTCATTGGCTTGTCTCGTTGTTTCTACCCGGGTCTGCGTACGAACCTAGCGATATGCCGGCAAACGGGAAGCGAAAACCACAGGGGTCGCTTCCGTATTTCCGCAAGCGTGTTACGTTTATTCCGGGAGCCGGGCGGCCGTGACCGTCCGGCCAGCATGGGAGGAAATTCGAAAATGTTTTCGCATATCATGATCGGAACCAACGACCTGGAAAAAGCCAAGGTGTTCTATGACGCGCTGCTGGGCACGCTGGACGTTCCGCCCGGGCGGGTCGACCGCCACCGGATTTTCTGGCGGACCAAGACCGGCACGTTTTCGGTGACCAAGCCGATCAACGGCGAGCCGGCGTGCCACGCCAATGGCGGCACGATCGGTTTTTCGGCGGCTTCCAAGGAGCAGGCCGACGCGTTTCACGCCGCCGGCCTCGCCCATGGCGGCAAGACCTGCGAGAACCCGCCGGGCATCCGCGAAGGCACCGGGGTCAAGCTCTATATCGCCTATATGCGCGACCCCGACGGTAACAAGCTCTGCGCCCTGCACCGCATGGCCTGAGGCGAGCGCACCTCTCATCGCTGAAGGCCGGCCGGCGAACTGCAAATCGCCGGCCGAAGCTGTGCCGGAACAATTCGTCGCGCTGCCGGTTGCTCGTTCTCAAGCAATGGAGGAGCAACCATGGTTACGGAAGTGAGAGAAACAGGTTCCCTGATCGGCAGCGACAAGGTGGAAGGCACGGCCGTCTATGGCGCCGGCGACACCAAGATCGGATCGATCGAGCGCGTCATGATCGACAAGATGAGCGGCAAGGTCTCGTATGCCGTCCTGAGCTTCGGCGGCTTCCTCGGCATCGGCGACGATCACTATCCGCTGCCGTGGCAGTCGCTGAAATACGACACCAGTCTCGGCGGCTATCGAACCGGCATTACCGAGAGCCAGCTCAAGGGCGCGCCGAAATACGGCAACGACAACACCTGGAACTGGGCCGACCCCGCCAGGACCCGTTCGGTCAATGACTATTACGGGATTGCGATCTAGCAACGACGCAATGCCAGAACTGGGAGGCCCGCCCGAGCGCGGGCCTTTTTCTTTCGATGTGGCCCCTTACTTCGGTCCCCGCAATTGGGCTAGCCTGCCGCCATCAGGGGGCAGGCATGAAACTTCACCGCCGAAAATTCCTTCAACTCACGGCCGCCGGCGTCGCCGCGCCGGCGTTTTCGCATCTCGCTTTGGCGGAGGATTATCCGGCGCGGCCGGTGCGCGTCATCGCGGGCTTTGCCGCCGGCGGCGGGGTCGACATCACCGCGCGCCTGATCGGCCAGTGGCTGAACGAGCAGCTCGGGCAATCCTTCGTGGTCGAGAACCGCACCGGCGCCGGCGGCAATATCGGCACCGAGGCGGTGGTGACGGCCGCCCCCGACGGCTACACGCTGCTGCTCGCCACCGTGCCGAACGCGGTCAACGCCTCGCTCTACACCAACCTCAAGTTCAACTTCATCCGCGACATCGCCCCCGTCGCCGGCATCATCCGGGTGCCGATGTTCATCATGGTGCATCCGTCGGTGCCGGTGAAAACCGTCCCCGAACTGATCGCCCATGCCAAGGCCAATCCGGGCAAGGTCAACATGGCGTCCGCCGGCAATGGCAGCGCGCCGCATATGGCGGGCGAACTGTTCAAGATGATGGCCGGCGTCGACATGGTGCACGTGCCCTATCGCGGCCAGGGCCCGGCGCTGACCGACCTGCTCGGCGGCGAGGTGCAGGTGCTGTTCGCCACCGCGCCCGGCACCACCGAATACGTCACAACCGGAAAATTGCGGGCGCTCGGCGTGACCACGGCGGCGCGCGCGCAAGTGCTGCCGGACGTGCCGCCGGTCGGCGACTTCGTGCCGGGCTATGAGACCAGCCAGTGGTACGGCATGTGCGCGCCGGGCAAGACGCCGGCCGAAATCATCGGCAAGCTCAACAAGGAGATCAACGCCGCCATCGCCGACCCCGGCATGAAGGCCCGCCTTGCCGCGATCGGCGGCGAACCGCTGCCGGGCACGCCGGCCGATTTCGGCAAACTGATCGCGGAAGAGACCGGAGAAATGGGCGAAGGTGGTGCAGGCGGCGGGGCTGAAGCCGGAGTGACGCGCCTGCGTTCTCCGTAGCGAATCGCTCTGGACGTGGTGCGCGGAGCTCTATCCGCCACGATGCCGGTCTTGGCCGTCCTCCTGACGCACGATCGCGGCTGGCCGGCTCCAGCCCGGCCATGACGAAAGGCCGCTACCGTCCCTTGAACGCCGCCTTGCGCCTTTCCTTTACCGCGAGCTTCGCCTCCTCGGCGTCTTCGCTCTCCTTGACTTCGTGGAGCGCGCGCTGGGCGCGGCCGGACTGTTCGGACGGGCCCTGCGCCAGCACGCCGTCGGTGACGAAGCGCTTCAACGTCTTCAGCACCAGCGGCGAGAAGGTGGTCATCTCGCGCGCCATCTTCAGCGCGGCCTCGACCTGCTGTCCGGTCGGCACCACCTCGTTGACGAGGCCGATATTGAACGCGCGCTGCGGATCGACGACGCGGCAGAGCAGCATCATCTCCATCGCGACCTTGTGCGGAATCCGTGCCGCGAGGCCGGCGATGAGGCCGCCGGTAAAACCGAGCCGCGCCTCGGGATAGGTGAATTTGGCGTTCTCCGCCGCCACCGTCAGGTCGCACATCATCGAGAGCACCAGCGCGCCGCCGACGCACCAGCCGGCGACCGCCGAGATGATCGGCTTGTCGGTCTCGAAGCCGACGGTCGGAATGCAGCGCCACAGTTCGGGGAAATTGCCGGTATCGGCGCCGCCGGAAAACGCCTCATTGCCGGCGCCGGTAATGACCGCGGCCCGCTGCGTCGGCGAGCGCTCGAACTCCTGGAACGCCTTTTGCAGCGACAGCGCGGTCTCGGCGCAGATCGCGTTGCGGCGCTCGGCGCGGTTGATCGTGATCAGCGTGGTGCCGTCGGCGTTGTTCTCGACCAGGACCTTTTGCATGGGCACTCCCTTTTTCAATCCCCACCTTGGTGGCGTTTGCGCCGATCATACTTGGCAGCGCCGGTATGGCAAATGTCGCTGCGGATCGCGCGAAGCAGCGCGGTGCGACGATGGGGCGGCTCAACCGGCCGTTTGCCGCTTTTCCAGCGCGGATGGCTGTGGCAGGATGACCTCACAAGAGCCGAAAAAGGCTCAACGCCAGCGGGAGGGGTCCAACATGGATGAGCGTACTTCGCTATCTCGTCGCAAGCTGCTGCACACATTGGCCGGTGCCGGCGTCATCGCCGCGACCGATCTGGCCTGGTGGGATGCACCGTACATTGGCCCGCGCAGGGCCTTCGGCGCCGAGCCGGTACGCTTCCAGTGGAGCGTTCCGGATCAGACGCGGATTGCGCTGATGAACTCGATGGTCGAGCGCTTCAACCAGTCGCAAAAGGATTTTGCGGTCCAGATCGAATACGTGCCGCAGGCACAGGCGCGGCAAAAACTGATCAGCGCAATCACCGGCGGCAACCCGCCCGACCTCTGCCAGGTCTGGGACAACTGGGTCGGCCAGTTCAACGGCATGGGCGCGGTCGAGGACCTCACCGCGCGGGCGAAAGCCTGGAAGCATTACGCCGATGTAGCACCCACCGCCTGGCAGACCGTGACCATCAACGACAAGATCGTTTCGCTGCCGCTCGCGGTCACGCTCGACGGCATCTACTACCGCACCGACCGCCTGAAGGAGCTCGGCCTCAAGGAGCCGACACCGGACTGGACCTGGGACGAATTCCTGGCACTTGCCAAGGGTTTCACCAAGGCGGACAAGAACCAGTACGGCTACGGCATGCGCGGCGGCGGCACCTGGGCGCTGCTCTATCCCAGCGAATTCGCCTACGGCAACGGCGCCGAAGTGCTCAAGGACGGCAAGGTGGTGATCAACTCGAAGGAAGCGATCGATGCGCTTGCCTGGTATCTCGATCTCGCGCTCAAGCACAAGGTGACGCCACCGAGTGCGGCCACCGACGGCTTCGTCGAAATCGTCGAGACCTTCGGGCGCGGCGTCACCAGCATGTACCAGCATAATTCAGGTTCGAGCGGCCAGCAGAAGAAGAACGTCGGCGCCGCCAACTTCGCCACGCTGCCGCTGCCGATTGGTCCTGCCAAGAAGCGCGCCTCGTTCTGGTTCTCCGAGACGCTGACCATGTTCAAGGGCGCCAAGAACAAGGAAGGCGCCTGGCAATTCATGACCTTCATGCTCGACGACGAGCAGAGCCTCAAATACAACACCACGCTCGGCCTGCTGCCGGCGCGCCAGTCGGTCCTGAAACAGCCGGAATTCGCCAACGACCCGACGCTGGCCGGCTTCGTCAACTCGTTCCCGATCGGCATCGTCAGCCCCTATCTCGCCTATCCCGGCTGGGGCGGCAGGATCGACTCCGACGGCGTGCCGCTGATCCAGCAGGCGATCCTCGGCAAGATCCCCGCCAAGGACTGCCTCGACCGCTTCGCCGAAATCCTGAAGAAGGAAATGTCGTAGGTCATGATGCGGTCCATTGGTTCGACGTCATCATGACTACGCTCACGATTGCAAAACCCCGCACCCGTCCGCTGATCAGCTGGCGGGTGCGAAAGCTGTTGATCGGCTATTCCTACCTGGTTCCGGCGGCACTCTGCATGCTCGCGACCGTGGTGGTGCCGATCATCCTCGCGATCAAGATGAGCCTCTATGCCGATGTGCTGTACAAGCCGCAGGACTATCGCTTCATCGGGCTCGGCAATTATGTCCGGCTGATCGAGGACCCGGTATTCTGGCTGACGCTGTGGAATTCCGTGATCTGGGTGTTCGGCTCGGTCATCGTGCAGTTCATCTTCGGATTTGCCGCCGCGTTGTTGCTGCAGCAGGCCTTTCGGGGCCGCGCGCTGGTGCGCACGCTGACGCTGCTGCCGTGGATCATTCCGGGCGTCGTGGTCGGGTTGATCTGGCAGTGGCTCTATCAGCCGAACTACGGCGTCATCAACGACCTCCTGATCCGCGCGGGCTGGATGCACGAGCGGCTGGCCTGGCTGTCGTCGCCGGACACCGCGATGGGGGCGGTGGTGTTCACCAATGTCTGGCGCGGAATACCGTTTTTCGCCATCATGCTGCTGGCGGGGCTGCAGTCGGTGCCCGACGAGCTCTATGAGGCCGCCCATGTCGACGGCGCCGGCGTGTTCTCCCGTTTCTGGCACATTACCTTGCCGCTGCTGCGGCCGATCATCGTCGTCGCCACCGCGACGCGGATCATCTGGACCTTCAACTATGCCGATTTGATCTTCGTCATGACCGGTGGCGGACCGGCCAACGCCACGCAGATCACGTCGACCTACACCCTGCTGCAGGCCTATTCGAGCCTCGATTTCGGCTATGCCGGCGCGCTCTCGGTCGTGCTGCTGCTCGTGATGCTGTCATTCACGTTCGTCTACCTGCGCGTCACCAAAGGCGTCGAGGAAACCGGATGACCCCGCGCCACGCCCCGAAGGATTTCGCCGAGCGTCTGCTGGCCGGGCCGGTGGTCTGGATCGGCCTCGTGCTGCTTACCGCCTTTGCGCTCGGGCCGTTTCTCTGGATGCTGCTGACGTCGCTGAAGGACCGGACCGAACTCTACGCGACCCCGCTGCAATATTTGCCGGTGCACCCGACCTTCGAAAACTATGTCGATGCCTGGACTTCGCCGGTGACGCCGTTCAGCCGGTTCTTTCTCAACAGCCTCTGGGTCTGCTCGGTCACCATGGTCGCGACCACGTTCGTGTCGGTGCTGGCCGGCTATGCCATCGCCCGCTTCCGTTTCGCCGGGCGCGACGCGCTGCTGCTGATCTTCCTGGCCACACAGATGTTTCCGAGCGTGCTGCTGATCGCGCCGCTGCTCACGCAATGGCGCGCGCTCGGCCTGATCGATACTTATCAAGCGCTGATCTATTCGAATTTCTCGTTCACGGTGCCGTTCACGGTCTGGATGATGGTCGGCTATTTCTGTTCGATCCCGCGCGACCTCGAGGAAAGCGCGATGATCGACGGCTGCAACCATTTCGGCGCGCTGGTCCGCATCGTCTTGCCGCTCGCCGCCCCCGGCATCGCCGCGACCGCGATCTTCGCTTTCGTCGTGTCGTGGAGTGAATTGCTGTTCGCGATCTCGTTCACCACCGAGACCAGCATGCGCACGCTGTCCGCAGGCCTGCTCTACATGGTCGGGCAGTACGAGGTGCAATGGGGCCCGCTATCGGCCGGCGTCATCCTGAGCACGGTCCCCGTCGCGGTGCTGTTCAGCTTCCTGCAGCGGCATCTGATCCACGGGCTGACCGCGGGCGCGGTGAAGGGTTAGGGCTGGGTCAAGCCGCGCGCAAAGGGATTGCGTGCCCGGGCTCGGCCATCAGCGCCGTTGGGAAGCCTGTTCACGTTCGGGATAGACGGCGTGCGCTTCCCGTCGGGCCCGGGGGAAGCGTCCTGGCCGAGGAACAGCGTGGCCTCGAAGGTCACGCCGGGGGCCTGATCGGCTATTCCCGTACACCACGCCGTGGTGCCCTGAATTTTGCCGGCTAGTTTTACCTCGACCTCCTCAAGGCCGAAAACCGTCAGCGGGCCCGCGGCGTGCCTCTGGGTCGTCAGCACGGCAGTGAAGCGGTCGTCATCGGCCTCGTAGGAGCCGCCATAGGTGAAGAAGCTGTCGCCGCCCGATATCCTGCCGTTTGCGAGTTGCACGAGGCCGGTGCCTTCGCCGAGCGAAGTCCGGAACCAGGCAGCATATTGGCCGTCTCTAATCATGAAAAAACCTTGCAACCGAGAATCCTAACGATTGGTGGTGACTAACGGCCGATGCAACCGACCGCTACCGGGGCATCGCCCGGTAGTTAACGATTGCGCAAAGATGCGACGCGAAATTTTAGCGAGAAGGAACTGCGGCGTCGCCGTCAGCGAATGCGCCAGCTCTTGTCGACGTAGCGCTGCCGGTCGACTTCGGTCACCTGCAAAGCGGCGCGATAGCTGTCGTCATCCGTTTTGACGAAATAAGTGCGGACCTGGATCGGCACCTGTTCCTCGTCCGGGCCGTCAGCGAAAGCCTCGGTCAGCGGCCGCCCGTCAAAGCGGCCGAGGTCGACCTCGCGGTCGAGATTCATCAGCGCCAGCAAGGTCGGCGCCAAGTCGACATTGCTCGCAGGCGTGCGCACGGTCACGCCACGTTTGAAATCGGCGCCCCAGGCGATGAAGGTGTTGCGGACGGTCCATGGGCTCATGCTGCCGTGGTTGCCGGCGGCCCCGTTGAGCGGACCCGTGGCGGACGCTTCGGTGTAATCCGTGCCGCTCACGCCTGACGGACTTTTGGCCGAACTCCAGGGAAAGGTGAACACGATGTCGGGGCCGCGCTCGTCATTGGCGAGGTGAACGAGTTCGAGCGCAAAGGTGCCGGGCACGCGCCCTTCCCCGCACGCCGGAACTGCTGCCCGGCTTGCCGGCGGTGAACATCACGCCGACCCATTTCTGTTGCTGCAGGAAGCCGGCAATGGCGCCGATCCGCTCCGGGCTGCGGTCGCGGACGTGCAGCGACATGGTCTGTCCGCTACTGGCGACGACGACGTCGTCGGAATCCGGACCGGCCTTCAGGCCGGCCTTGATCAGTTCACCTGTGACGTTGACCCCGAAGATGCCGTGACCGAACCCATGGTCGGACACGACGATGATATTGGTCTTGTCGGCAAGGCCGAGTTCACGCAAGCCGCTCCAGCACCAGACCGATCTCGCGATCGTTGCCGCGGATGGCGGCGCGGGCCTCATCGGAGCCCGCGCCCACCGCGTGCTGGATGTGGTCCGGCTCGGTCAACCAGTTGACGATCACGTCGGGCTTGAGCTCGGGCAGCACGTAGTCGCGCAGCACCTGTTCGGTCCAAGTGACCTGCTCGACATACGGATCCTTCGCGCCGCCCTTTTTGGGTGCGGCCGGAAAGCGGCGCAGGATGGCCTCGTTCACCGTGTCCGGAAACGCCACCCGCACGCCGGGCTCCCAATAGGCGTTCACCAGCATGCCTGTACCCTTTGGTGCGCGCGGGTTGACCAGCAGCGCGCTGCCCGTCGAGCCTGAACTGACGACGGCAAGCGTCTTGCCGCGTTCGGCAAGAATTTCCCCAAGCGTCTTCGCCAGCACCATGCGCTCGCCCGTGGCGGCGTCGAGGCGGAGCAGGTTCTTGTGATCGTCATTGTTGAATGAACGGTTCGGATCGACCTGCCGGACATAGAGCGAATTGCCGAAAATGCCGTTGCGGTCGGGATAGACGCCGGTGCCGATCGCCGCCGCGTTCGCCCGCGTCACGGTCGGAAACACCGCGTGCCCGTTCGGAAAATTCACCCCCTCCTCGCGCAGCCGCCACAGATTGGGCGTTTCCTGCGCCGTGATCGAATCCGGCCGCAATCCGTCGACGACGAGCACGAGATTCAGGGTCGCCTTGCCGGCCAGCGCCGGACGCGGCCGTTATGGCGGCCGCGACGGTGGCGACCATCGCGGTCGTCCAAAAATGCTTCATCATCGTTGTCCCCGTTCACTTGCATTTCTGTTGGTGCAGTTCGTGGATGGATACAAAAAAGCTGTTGCAGTTCGGTGACTGTTTCACCCCGTCAGAGCATCGATAGTTCGTGCCGCCGCAGCAGGCGATAGACCAGCGCCACCGGCACCAGCGTGCAGATGATCAGCACGGTCGCGGCCGCGGCCGCGATGCCGGGGCTCGTGCCCTCCAGCGCCTGGAACATCGCAATCGTCATGGTGGTCCAGGGACCGCTGTAGAGCACGATGGTCGCGCTCAATTCGGAGGCGACGGTCACGAAGGTCAGGACGAAGCCGCCGACAATGCCGCCGAGCATCAGCGGCACGGTGATGCGCAGGAACGTCAAGGCCGGAGGCACGCCGAGATTGATCGAGGCCTCCTCGAGGCTCGGATCGATCTGCTGCAGGATCGCGCCGGCCGAGCGCACCGAGAACGGCAGCTTGCGGACCATATAGGCGAGCACGATGATCACCGACGTCCCGGTCAGGATCAGAAAGCCGTTGCTGTAGGCCATCACCAGCCCGATACCGAGCACGGTACCGGCGACCGCAAACGGCGAGGTCGCCACCACATCGATCAGCGCCGACACCCTTGAGCGATGGCGCGCGACGATGTAGCCGATGGGAACGCCGATCAGCGTGGCGCCGCAGGCCGCCAGCGTCGCCAGCAGCAGCGTGTTGGTGAGCGGCCGGTACGAGCGCTGGAACAGCTGCGCGAAATTGTCGGTCGAGAGGCCGAAATGCAGCACCGGCCCGCTGAACTGCATGAACGAGATCACCACGACGGCGGCAAACGGCACGATCGCCGCGCCGACGACAATCCAGCAATAGGCGGCGCCGAGCCGGCGTATCAGCGGACTGACCTCCAGCAGCGGCGCGGAGCGCCGCGCGCCGGTCGCATAGTGCCGCCGCGACAGGATCGCGCGCTGGATCAGGAGTGCGGCGACCGTGCAGACGACCAGCAGCACGCCGAGCACGCCGGCGGATGCAGGATTGTCCGTGGTCTCGCCGACGAACAGCTTATAGGCCTCGACCGACAGGATGGTCTTGTCCTCGGCGAGCACGAAGGGGACGCCGAAATTCTCCAGCGCCTCGATGAAAACCAGCAAGCCGCCGGCAAGGATCGACGGCAACACCAGCGGCAGCGTCACGGTGCGCAGCATGCGCGCACGCGAGGAGCCGAGATTTTGCGCGGCCTCCTCGACCGAAGTATCGATCGACTTGAAGGCGGCGGTGACCGGCAGCACGACGTAAGGATAAAGCGTCAGCGTATAGACGGCGATGATGCCCTTCGCGCCGTAGATCGAACTCGAAGGGAATGCCGATCGATTGCAGCATGCCGGTCACAAGCCCGGAGCGGCCGAACAGCAGCACCAGCGCATAGGCGCCGACGAACGACGGCAGCACCAGCGGCAGTGCGGCGAGCGCCAGCAGCACCGGCTTGCCGCCGATCGGCAGCCGCGCGAGACAAAAGGCAAAGGGAACGCCGACCAGCACGGTGGACACGGCCGCCGCGGCGGCGATGGTCAGGCTGTTGGTCAGGCCGTTGAGGAAAAACCGGTTCGACAGGATGTTGACGTAGTTCGAAAGCGTAAAGCTCTTGCCGGAGGCATCGAGAATGCTGGCGCCGAACACCTTGAGCACGGGAAGCAGAAAGAACAGGCCGAGAAACAGCGGCCGCGACCGTGCCGACCGCGAGCGGAAAGGCATTGCGCGCGAGAAACAGCCTCACGGCGGCGCTCCCATCACGACGACACGCCGCGGATCATACGCGACCGTGACAGCGCCCGACATCGAAGGCGGCTCGAGCGCCATCAGATGCAGCAGCGCGCCATCGGCCAGCGTAACGGCAAAGCGCGTCACCGGGCCGAGATATTCGATCTCGCCCAGCGTGCCTGACAGCGTCGCCCAGCCCGGAAGCATCGCCTCCCCGGGCGCCAGCAGGCGCAGCGCCTCGGGCCGCAGCGACATGACGACGGCGTCCCCCGGCTTGCCCCGCGCGCTATTGGTCCGCATCACGGTGCCGGCGCATGCGATCTCGGCGAACTCGCCATCCCGGCTTTGAACGATACCTTCGAGAAGATTGGTGGTGCCGACAAAGCTTGCGACAAACGGCGTTTCCGGCGCCTCGTAGATGGCGCGCGGCGAAGCGACCTGCTCGATCCGGCCGGCGCGCATCACGGCGATGCGATCGGAGACCGCGAGCGCCTCCTCCTGGTCGTGCGTCACGTAGAGCACGGTGATGCCGAGCTGTTTCTGCAGTTTGCGGATATCGCCGCGCATCTCGACCCGCAGCTTGGCGTCGAGATTGGAGAGCGGCTCGTCGAGCAGCAGCACGTGCGGCTCGATCACCAGCGCGCGCGCGATCGCGACGCGCTGGAGCTGGCCGCCGGACAATTGATGCGGCCAGCGCTCGCCATAATCAGGCAGTTGAACCAGCTTCAGCGCCCGCGCGACCCGTTCGCGAATTTCTTCCTTGCCCACTTTGCGCGCGCGCAGGCCATAGGCGACATTGTCGCCGACCGTGAGGTTGGGAAATACCGCGTAGTTCTGGAACACCATGCCGGTGTTGCGCTTGTGCGGCGGCAGCGTGTCGATCCGCGCTCGCCCAGCAGGATGCGGCCGCGGTCGAGCTCGCAAAAGCCCGCGACCATGCGCAGCAGCGTGGTCTTTCCGCAGCCGGACGGGCCCGAGCAGCGTGAAGAACTCGCCGTCGCGAATGGCGATCGACACATTGTCGACCGCCGGCACCCCCGAAAAGCTGCGCGCCACGCCTTCGATATTGATCGCGGTCACGCCAGCCTCGTCTTCAATGTTTGAACATGATCTCCGCGCAAACGCTACGCGTTTGTCGCGAGGAAAACCGGTGCCCACGTCTCCGGATCATGTTCTATCTCAGCGCGTGCGCCGGATGATATCCTGGATCTTCTGCGCGGTTTCGGCGCGCTTATCCACCCAGGCGTCCTCGTCATAGTCGACCAGCTTGACGTCGGTGAGCTGCGGCATTTGCCCGGGCAGTTTCGAGAGGTCGAGATCGCCGCGGGCGGCGCGCCGGAACGCGAACCCCAGGATCTTCTCCCGCACGTCCTTGCGCGAGACGTAATCGCAGAACGCCTGCGCGTTCTCGGTATTCGGTCCACCCTTGATGATGGCGACGCCTTCCATCTGCGCGATAGTGCCGTCCTGCGGATAGATCACCTTCACCGGCGCGCCGTTCGAGGACCACTGATAGCCGGCATATTCGAGGCTCATGCCGAGCGCGAATTCGCCGCTGCCGACGCCCTGAAACACGAGGCTGGAGCGGTTGAGCACCTTGGTATTGGCCAGCAACTGCCCGACCTTTTCCCACGCCGCGTCATTGTTGCCCCAGAGCTGCGCCAGCATGGTGAGATTGGAATAGGCCGAGCCGGAATTCGCCGGATCGGTAAAGGCGATCTTGCCCTTCCATTTCGGGTCCAGCAGGTCGGCCCAGCTTTTCGGGCCGGCGTCGGCCGGAATGAGCTTGGTGTTCTGCAGGATCACCAGCAGATGGACGTTGGTGCCGAGCCACAAATCGTCCGCGTCGCGAAAGACGGCCGGCACGGCGTCCTTGTTCTTCGACGCATAGGGCGCCAGCAGCGTCTTGTTGGCGCGCAGCAGCGTGCGGCTGACGCCCCAGACGATATCGCCGAGCGGGCGCTCGCGCTCGGAGACGACACGGCGGAATACGACGCCCGATCCGGCCTCGACCGGCTCGACCTCGATGCCGGTTTCCTTGGTGAAGGCCTCGAACACGAAGCGGTTGAGGTTGGAATCATTGGAGGTGTAAACGACGACCTTGCCGGCCGCTCTCGCGCCTCCGGCTGACGACGCCCACCGCACCCGCCAGCATCAGCTTTGTCATCGTCCGTCGTGTCAGCATCGTCATCTCCAAAATGCGCTCGCCGAACCGTATACCGGGAATCCCTATTGCGCGAGTACCGCCGCGGCAGCCTGCACGCCGGCGCCTTTCGAGGGCGGTCGGCCGAGATCGCGCAGCGTGCATTCGAGGTAGTGCAGGTCGGCCAGGATGTCGGCCGGGCCGACCGATCCCATCGTGCCGATGCGGATCACCTTGTTGCGCAGCTTGGTGCGCTGGCCGGCGATCACGGTGCGGTACTTGTCATGCATATGCCGGACGATCGCCGCACCATCGAGCCCCTCGGCGACGACGCCGACGGTGACCGTGTTCGAGAACGGCCGGGCAACCGGAAACATCGGAAAGCCGAGCGCCTCGAAGCCCGCGCGCAAAGCGGCGGCGAGCCTGGCGTGGCGCGCGAGCACCGCCGCAAGCCCCTCCTCCTCGATCATGGCGAGCGCCTCGCGCAGCCCCAGGATCAACGAGGCCGGCGGCGTAAACGGCGTCTCGCCCTTGTCGAGGGAAGCCTTGGCGCGGCGAAAATCCAGATAGAAGCGCGGGATGCCGTGCGCCGCCTGTACCACGCGCATCGCCTTGGCGCTCACGGCCGCCATCACGAGGCCGGGCGGATTCATCAGGCACTTTTGCGAGGCCGTCACCACGACGTCCGCGCCCCATTCATCCATCCGCATCTCGATGCCGCCGGCGCCGCTGACGGAATCGACCACCAGCAGCGTTTCGCTGTCGCGCAGCACGGCGCCGATCGCCGCAAGGTCGGCGACGACGCCGGTCGCACTCTCGTTGTGAACGACGACGACGGCGCGATAGGCCTTCGCCTTCACCCGCTCGGCGATCGCGGCCGCGTCAGGCACCTCGCCCCAGGGAATTTGCAGCCGATCGAGCTGCACCGGCAGCCCTTCGGCGATCGACGAGAAGCGCTCGCCGAACTGTCCGTTTTCGATCACCAGCACGGCATCGCCGGCCGAGAGCACGTTGACGAGAGCCGCTTCCATCCCGGCGGTCCCGGAGCCGCCGAGCAGGAAGACGTCCTGCGTGGTGCCGAGGATGCCGCGCATCGCCTGCGTGACTTCAGTCAAGAATGACGCGAAATTCCGGCCCGCGATGCGACAGGATCGGCAAGGCGGTCGCCGCGCGGACGCGCTCCGGAATGGCGGCCGGACCGGGCATGCGCAGGCGATATTCCGACGGAATGGCGCGGGCAGTTAACGGCATGGCGAAATTCATCGCGAAACGTCCTCACGCCGGGTGGGTCCCGGCGTCTCCTTTTCGGCCCAGGCACGGATGCGCCAACGGCAGCGTTGAGCGCCGCGGTCGGCGCTCCGACAGATATGCCTGCTCTGTTGGTGTGGTTCAACCATCTATTTGATAAGCCCTGGCGCGACAGGCGGCGCAGGTTTTTACACCCGCCCGCACCGCGCCATAATTAGTTCGAGATTTGTCGAGCGAGACCTATCGCACCTGCACGTCGACCGTGCCCAATCCCTCAAGGGCAAAGCGATAGCTTGCGTCGGCGTCGGGAAACACGGTCTTCATGACCGCTCCGGTCATCACCACCTGACCCGCTTTCAGCCCCTCGCCGCGCGAATTGAGTTGCGTGGCAAGCCAGGCGACGGAGTTGAAGGGATGGCCGAGAATGTCGCGGCCATGGCCCTCGCCGATATCGGCGCCATCCTTGGTTGCCCGTCCGGCGACGGGCTCGAGGTCAGGCCATTTCGCCGCAAATTCCGACAGCACGATGCCGCCGTTCCAGGAATTGTCCGCAACCAGCGACAGCACATCGAGATTGCCATAATCCGCGCTGCGATCGTCCACCAGTTCGACTGCCGCGCACACGCCGCCGATATGCGGCGCAACCATTTCGGCGGTACACGGCGCGCCCGTGACGGGAATGTCGGATTTGATGCGAACGGCGATTTCGAATTCGAGGCCGAGCCGCCCGAAATCCGCGCGGCGCACGGTCGCGCCCGATCGATGCAGGCGGCTTGCGAGCACGACGCCGGCGATCGGATGGTCGATCCCGCAGAATTTCTGCATCGTCGCCGACGTGAGTCCGACCTTGTAGCCTACGGCATCGCCGTGCTCGCCGCGGAGAAGGGCGACATAGCGGTCCTGGATATCATAGGCGTCCGAGATCGTGGTGGGCTTGTCCGGCGGGCCGAGCGCCTTGAACTGGGTGTTGGCCTTGTGTGCCGCGAGCAGCGATTGCGCTGCGCGCCGGGCCGCGATGTCTTCCATGGGGTCTCTCCCGTATTCTTGAAATGAGCGCGGGCGGGTTGGCCCGCCTCGCGCGATGATGGAGATCAGCCGCAGGATGGGTAGTGCGCAGCGAAACCCATCACGACCCATGAACGGTAGCTGATGGGTATCGCTTCGCTCCACCCATCCTACGCAGCAACGAAGCGTCGCCGCCTCTACTCCGCCGCCTGACGCGGCGCCGGCGCGTCCAGCACTTCCAGCACCTTCGGCGGCGACATCGGCAGGCTGTAGAAGCGTTTGCCGAGCGCGTTGTAGACGGCGTTGGCGATCGCCGACATCACCGGGATCAGCGGCACTTCGCCGACGCCCTTGACGCCTTGCGGATGCTTCGGGTTCGGCACCTCGACCATGATGGTGTCGATCATCGGCAGGTCCGAACAGACCGGCATGCGATAGTCGAGGAAGCCGGGATTATCGACCTTGCCGTCCTTGTTGTAGATGTACTCCTCGTTGAGCGCCCAGCCGATGCCCTGCGAGACGCCGCCCTGCAACTGGCCCTCGACATAGCTCGGATGGATGGCGCGGCCGACGTCCTGGATCGCGGTGTAGCGGATCACGCGCACGATGCCGAGATCGACGTCGACCTCGACGTCCGCGATGTGGGTGCCGAAGCCGCCGTCGGCGCCTTGCGGTATTGAGCTGCACGCCGGCGCCGATCGGCCCGCCCATCGACGGCGCCTTTTCGGCGAGTTCCGCCAGCGTCAGCGGCTCGAACTGGCCGGCGTTGGGGCTGACCGGATGCGCCGCGCCGTTTTCCCATTTCACCGCCTCGGGATCGATCTCCCAGATCTTTGCGGCGCGCTCGCGCAAGGTGTGGATCACCTTCTCGACCGACTGCGTCACCACGATCGAGGAGGCAAACAGCACGCGGCTGCCGCCGGTGAGATTGGAGAAGCCGATGGTCGCGGTGTCGCCGATCAGGACCGAGACGCGGCGGTAGTCGATGCCGAGCAGTTCGGCGCAGATATTGGCGATGCCGGCGCGCGAGCCGCCGATATCGGGATGGCCCGTGGTGACGACGACGTTGCCGTCCTCGGTGATGTTGACTTGCGCGGAGGATTCGCCGCCGGCGTTGAACCAGAAGCCGGAAGCGACGCCGCGGCCCTGCAGTTTGCCGAGCGGCGCCTTGTAGTGTCGGACGCTTTGGCGGCTTCCAGCGTCTCGATATAGCCGATGCGCGGATAGACCGGGCCGTGCGCGGCCTTGGTGCCCTGCTTGGCGGCGTTCTTCAGCCGCAGCTCCAGCGGATCCATCTTCAGCGCTTCGGCGAGTTCGTCGAGCACGCACTCGACCGCATAGGCGCCGATCGGCGCGCCCGGCGCGCGATAGGCCGCGACCTTGGAGCGGTTGGAGAGCACGTCGAAGCCGACCGACAGCACGTGCGGGATATCGTAGGGCGCAAAGCTGCAGCCGACCGCGCCGCGGATCGGCGAGCCCGGGAACGCGCCGGCCTGCAGATAGAAGGTGCCTTGCGCGGCGACGATGGTGCCGTCCTTCTTGGCGCCGATCTTGACCGTGCTCTTGGAGCCTGACGTCGGCCCCGTCGCCCGCATCACTTCCTCGCGGGTCATCACCATCTTGACCGGACGGCCGGATTTCTTCGCCAGCATGGTCGCGAGCGGTTCGAGATAGACGATGGTCTTGCCGCCAAAGCCGCCGCCGATTTCGGCGGGGATGGCGCGGATGTCGCTCTGCGGGATGCCGGTCAGATAGCGCCGTCATCGCGCGCACCATGAACTGGCCCTGGCTCGAGCTCCAGATCGTGGTCTTGTTGTCGGCGCCGACGCTGATCAGGCAGGCGTGCGGCTCGATATAGCCCTGGTGCACCGGACGGGTGGTGAAGCTGCGCTCGACCACGACTTCGGCTTCGGCAAAACCCTGCGCGATGTCGCCCTTCTTGACTTCGAGCCGGCCGGCGATGTTGGACGGCTTGCCTTCGAACTTGTTGAACTCGTGCAGGATCGGCGCGTCCGGCTTGAGCGCGTCGTCGATCTCGATCGACCACGGCAGCACTTCGTAATCGACCTCGATCAGCTCGCAGGCCTGCGCCGCGATCGCTTCCGTGGTGGCGGCCACGGCGGCGACGGGGTGGCCGGGGAACAGCGCCTTTTCGCGCGCCATCACGTTGCGGCACATCCAGCGCATGTCCTGGATGCCGAGCATGACCGATTTGTCGAGCGGGAAATCGACGATGTCGCGCGCGGTGACCACCGCCTTGACGCCGGGCAGCGCTTCCGCCTTCGAGGTGTCGATCGACTTGATGCGCGCGTGCGGATGCGGGCTGCGCAGCACCTTGCCCCAGATCATGCCGGGCATATTGGTGTCGGCGGCAAACGCCGCGCGGCCCGTGACCTTGTCGACGCCGTCAGGGCGAATGGTGCGCTGGCCGATCCACTTGTTGTTGGTAACGACGTTCATTGTGCTGCTCCTTGCATTTCGGCTGCGGTTTCCATCACCGCGCGTACGATCTTGTCATAGCCGGTGCACCGGCAGAGATTGCCGGCGAGCCAGAAGCGAACCTCTTCCTCGCTCGGATTCGGATTCCTCCGCAGCAGCGCGTCCGACGCCACCAGCATGCCCGAGGTGCAGATGCCACATTGCAGCGCGGCCAATTCCAGAAACTTCTGCTGCAGCGGATGCAGCTTCTCGCCGTGCGCCATGCCTTCGATGGTGCGGAGCTCATGGCCTTCGGATTCGACCGCGAGCATCAGGCAGGAACAGACCAGGCTGTCATCGAGCGTGATGCTGCAGGCGCCGCAATCGCCGGAGGCGCAGCCTTCCTTGGAGCCGGTGAGGCCGAGCGGCCCGCGCAGCGCGTCGAGCATGGTGTCGTTCGGCTCGCAGAGAAACTCCATCGGCTCGCCGTTGATGGTGGTGGATACGTGGACCTTGGCCATGAACTTCAATTCCCTTTGGCGCGTTGGCGGCGATCGCGGTGGTGCGCTTCAGCAGCACGCCGGCCACTTTGGTGCGGTAGACAATGGTGCCGCGCTTGTCGTCGATCGGACGGCAGGCGGCGGAGCAGGCGGCGGCCGCGGCGTTGAGCGCGGCGTCGTCGAGTTTGCTGCCGATCAGGGCTTTGGCGGCCGCTTCGACCAGCAGCACGGTCGGCGCCACCGCGCCGAGGCCGACGCGGGCGGCGGTGCAGACGCCGTCCTTCAGCGTGAGGCTGACGCCGACGCCGACCACGGCGATGTCCATTTCGGTGCGCGGGATCATGCGCAAATAAGCATCGCTCGAACCCTTCGGGCGCGGCGGCAGCGTGAAGCTGACGAGGATTTCGCCGGGCTTGAAATTGGTGCGGCCGGGACCGGCCGGCACCTGTTCCACCGGCATCTCGCGGCGGCCGTTCGGCCCCTGCACCGTGACGATGGCGCCGGCCGCGACCATCGCGGGCACGCTGTCGCCGGCCGGCGAGCCGTTGCAGAGATTGCCGCCCGCGGACGCCCGGCCCTGCACCTGCTTGGAGCCGATCAGATTGACGGCCTCCAGCACGCCGGGCCAGACCTTGCCGAATTTCGCATGGTCGTGCAGCGCCATGCCGGAGACGGCGGCGCCGATGCGAAAACCGCCATCGGCGGTTTGCTCGATGGCCGTCATCTCGGCGATTTTCTTGATGTCGACGATCAGGCCCGGCTTGACGACGCCGGCGCGCATCTGCACCAGAAGGTCAGTTCCGCCGGCCAGGATGCGCCCTGCGCTTCCGGCTGCGGCGAATGCGCTGATCGCTTCATCAAGCGAATTGGGCGCCAAATATCGGAGTTCCGTCATGGTGGTCCGTGATCTCCCTTTTCTGCCCGCCCCATATGGGCGTCGGCCTTATCCGGCCTGCAGTTGCGGCAGACTACACGGGCAAACCGGGTTGGAACAGCCTCCGGGCTGCGGTTCTGGCGGCAGGCTCCTATGCGCCAAGCGCGCTTGCGCCGGTTTGTCGCTGGATAGGTGGGCGTTTGGCCGGTTGGGCTGCCGCCTTCGTTCTTTGAGCTGCTACGGGACAAGTGCGCCGATCCACGCTGCAAGCCGTGGATAGGCGGGCGTATGAGGCGATTAGGCTTGCGCAAATCCTGCTCACAGGCTGTAAAAATCCCGGTTTCCTCCTGATGTGAGCCGGTGACGATAATGCCGATGCCTTTTTTCCGCGCCATGGTCACAACCATTGCCGCTTCTTTGGTCCTTTCATCGTCGGTATCGGCCCAGCCGGCACCCGCTCCCGTCAGGCCCGCCCCTGCCCGGCCCGCGGTCGCGCCTCTGCCCAAGCCGGTTGCGACGCCTGGCCAGCAACCGGTCGCGCGGCCCGCGGCAGTGGCCCCACGCGGCGGCGCGGCCTGCCACAACGGCATGAGCTTCGATCGCTTCCTCGCCGACCTCAAGCAGCAGGCCGTCGCGGCCGGCGTCTCGCAGCGCGCGCTGGCGGAGGCCTCGCCCTACCTCGTCTACGACCAGGGCATCGTCAACCGCGACCGCGGCCAGCGCGTGTTCGGCCAGGTGTTCACCGAATTCGCCCGCAACAGGGCGTCCGAGGGTGCAGCAAAAAATGCGCAGGCGCGGATCCGGATGCATGCGGCGGCGTTCACCCGCGCCGAGAAGGAATATGGCGTGCCGCCGGCCGTGATCGCCGCGTTCTGGGGGCTGGAGAGCAATTTCGGCGCCAACATGGGCAAGCTGCCGACGCTGCCGTCGCTGGTGTCGCTGGCCTATGACTGCCGCCGCTCGGAGATGTTCGAGAACGAGACCATCGCCGCGTTGAAGATCATCGACCGCGGCGATCTCTCGGCAAGCGAGATGATCGGATCGTGGGCCGGCGAACTCGGCCAGACGCAATTTCTGCCGACGCATTATTTCAACTATGCCGTCGACTACGACGGCGACGGCCATCGCAATCTCCTGAGCAGCGCGCCCGACGTGATCGGCTCGACCGCGAACTACATCGCCAACGGCTTGAAATGGCGGCGCGGCGAGCCGTGGCTGCAGGAAGTGCGCGTGCCGCAGAATCTGCCGTGGGACCAGGCCGACCTCACCATCAAACTGCCGCGCTCGAAATGGGCGCAGTTCGGCGTCACCTATCCCGACGGCAAGCCGCTGCCGAACGACGATCTGCCGGCCTCGCTGCTGCTGCCGATGGGCCGCACCGGACCGGCGTTTCTGGCCTATGCGAATTTCGCCGCCTACACCGAGTGGAACAACTCGCTGATCTATTCGACCACCGCCGGCTATCTCGCCACCCGCATCGCCGGCGCAGCGCCGATGCGCCAGCCGCGCGGCGCCGGTGGCGCAACTGCCGTTCAACGAGCTCAAGGAACTGCAGCAGCTCCTGGTGCGCGCCGGCTTCAATGTCGGCAAGGTCGACGGCGTGCATGGGCCAGCAAAGCCGCACCGCGGTGAAGGCGATGCAGGTCAAATACGGCCTGCCGGCGGATTCCTGGCCGACCGCCGAATTGCTGGCGCGGATGCGCGGCCCCCGCGCCGAGCCGGCCGCGATGGCGGCGGCTGCGGTAGGTGTCATGCCCCGCTTCAAGCTGGCGACGACACGTCATGGGATAATTGACCGCGATTAGCGCCTTGCAGGCGTTGTAATTCGCTGCGCCGCCGCCCCACTGTCGAGCAGCACAGTCTCTTCACGCAACAATATTCCACAACACGAAAAGAGCATCACATGTCCTTCTACGACGCCACCGTTCCCGCCTTCCTGCAGATCCTCAACAGCCTCTCCGGCCTGCTCACCAAGGCCGAGGCGCATTGCGAGGCCAAGAATATCCAGCCCGAGGTGCTGCTCGGCGCGCGGCTCTTATCCGGACATGCTGCCGCTGAGCAAGCAGATCCAGCTCGTCTGCGATTTCGCCGCCAAGGGCTGCGCGCGGCTGACGCATAGCGAGGTGCCGTCGATGCCCGACACCGAAAAGACCTTTGAGGAATTGAAGCAGCGGCTGGCCAAGACCATCGACTATGTCAAGGCGTTCAAGCCGGCGCAGTTCGAAGGCGCCGATACCAGGGACGTCACCTTCCCGGTCGGCCCGACCAAGACCATGACGCTGAAGGGCCAGCAATTCCTCACCAGCTTCGCCTTCCCGAATTTCTACTTCCACGCCGCCACCGCCCACGGCATCCTGCGCCACAACGGCGTCGAAATCGGCAAGCGCGATTTCCTCGGGCGTCGAATTGATTGGCACCGTCATTCCGGGATGCGCCCTCTTGGGCGCAGGCCCGGAATCCACAACCTCGATCGTGAGTATCGATTCTCCGATGTGCAATCGCACATCGGAGCTCTCGCTTCGCGACCCGCGGAATGACGAGCAGGGACGACTTCGCGCCCGTTCGGCCGCCAGGGCACCGGCCGGGAGGTCGCCTATGCTGCGCTGTTCCTGATTTCGAATGAATCATCCTACGTCAGCGCGCATACGCCGTTCCTCGACGCCGGCCATATGGCGGGGATTGTGCGGACCTAGCCTGCAGGTTGCGAATGGCTCGGGCATTGCGCTATCCGCCGCAATGCACAACTCTCCTCTATCGTTTCATCGTCCGGAATCCCTACATGAGCCACGACCAAACTCTTCGAGCCCTTCAAGCTTGGCCCGATCACGCTGCCGAATCGCCTGGTGATGGCGCCGCTGACCCGCAACCGCGCGGTGCCGCCCGGCATGGTGCCGAGCCCGCTTGCGATCGAATATTACGGCCAGCGCGCCTCGGCGGGCCTGCTGATCACCGAAGCCAGCCAGGTCTCGCAGCAGGGCCAGGGCTATCAGGACACGCCCGGCATCTACTCCAAGGACCAGGTCGCCGGCTGGCGCAAGGTCACCGACCGCGTGCATGAGCGCGGCGGGCGCATCTTCATCCAGATCTGGCATGTCGGCCGCATCTCGCACGATTCGCTGCAGCCGGGCGGCGGCAAGCCGGTGGCGCCGTCGGCGATCCGCGCCAAGGGCAAGACCTTCGTCAACGGCACCTTCACCGACATCTCCGAGCCGCGCGCGCTCGAGCTTTCGGAAATTCCCGGCATCATCGAAGACTTCAAGCGCGGCACCGACAACGCGCTGGCCGCCGGCTTCGACGGCGTCGAGATCCACGGCGCCAACGGCTATCTGCTCGACCAGTTCGCCAAGGACGGCACCAACAAGCGCACCGATGCCTATGGCGGCTCGATCGAGAACCGCGCCAAGCTGATGCTGGAAGTTTCCAAGGTGGTGGCGGCGGAGGCGGGCGCCGAGCGCACCGGCATCCGCATCTCGCCGGTGACGCCGGCCAACGACGTCTCCGACTCCAACCCGCAGCCGCTGTTCGACTACATCGTCGATCATCTCAACGCGCTGAAGCTGACCTACATCCACGTCGTCGAAGGCGCCACCGGCGGCCCGCGCGACATCGCGCCGTTCGACTATGCGAGCCTGCGCAAGCGCTTCAAGCAGGCCTATGTCGCCAACAACGGCTATGATTTCGAGCTCGCGACCAAGGTGCTGGCGGCGGATGCCGCCGACCTGATCGCGTTCGGCAAGCCGTTCATCTCCAACCCCGACCTGGTCGAGCGCCTGAAGAAGGGCGCGCCGCTGAACGCGCCCGACAAGGCGACGTTCTACGGCGGCGGCGCCAAGGGATACACGGATTATCCGACGCTGGAGACGAAGCAGGCGGCGGAGTAGGCCCGATTACTCTCCCCGTCATTGCGAGGAGCGCAAGCGACGAAGCAATCCATCATCCATCCGTTATGCCGCGCTATGGATTGCTTCGCTTCGCTCGCAATGACGAAAGAAAAAGGCCGGGATTGCTCCCGGCCTTTCGTTTTTGCATCACTCGCAGTTTACGAACTTGCTTCGCCTCAGCTCGCTTCGGGGGCGTGGCCGGCCACGACTTGACGAGGGTGTCGTAGTCGACGGTTTCGCCCTTCGGCTTCTCGTTCGCCAGCTTGCGCTGGGGCGCGATGGTGCCGTCCTTCTCGGACTTGGCGAACCAGTATTCGGCCGTCTCCTTCTTGTTCAGCTTCGGCCCGCAGGCGCCCTGCACGCCGGACTTCTCCAGACGCTCGAGCACGGAGTCCTGCGCTGCCGCCAGCGCGTCCATCGCAGCCTGCGGGGTCTTCGCACCGGACGACGCATCGCCGATGTTCTGCCACCACAATTGCGCGAGCTTCGGATAGTCGGGCACGTTGTTGCCGGTCGGGGTCCACTGCACGCGCGCGGGCGAGCGGTAGAACTCGATCAGGCCGCCGAGCTTCGGCGCACGCTCGGTGAACGACTTGTCCCAGATGTCGGACTCACGGATGAAGGTGAGACCGACATGGCTCTTCTTCAGCGACACCGTCTTGGAGATGATGAACTGCAGATAGAGCCAGGCCGCCTTGCGGCGGTCCGCCGGGGTCGACTTCAGCAGAGTTGCCGAGCCGGCGTCCTGGTAGCCGAGCTTCATGCCTTCCTTCCAGTACGAGCCGTGCGGCGACGGCGCCATACGCCACTTCGGCGTACCGTCGGCGTTCATCACGGCAATGCCCGGCTTCACCATGTCGGCGGTGAAGGCGGTGTACCAGAAGATCTGCTGGGCGATCTTGCCTTGCGCCGGCACCGGTCCGGATTCACCGAAGGTCATGCCTTGCGCCTGCGGCGGGGCATACTTCTTCATCCAGTCGAGATATTTGGCGATCGAATAGACCGCCGCCGGACCGTTGGTGTCGCCGCCACGCTCGACGGAAGAACCAACCGGACGGCAGCCTTCCATGCGGATACCCCATTCGTCGACCGGCAGGCCGTTCGGGATGCCCTTGTCGCCGTTGCCGGCCATCGACAGCCAGGCGTCGGTGAACCGCCAGCCGAGCGAGGGATCCTTCTTGCCGTAGTCCATGTGACCATAGACCTTGACGCCGTTGATCTCCTTGATGTCGTTGGTGAAGAACTCGGCGATGTCCTCATAGGCCGACCAGTTCACGGGAACGCCGAGATCGTAGCCATACTTGGCCTTGAACTTGGCCTTGTAGTCGGGATTGGAGAACCAGTCGTAGCGGAACCAATAGAGGTTCGCGAACTGCTGGTCGGGCAGCTGATAGAGCTTGCCGTCCGGCGCCGTGGTGAACGACTTTCCGATGAAGTCGTTGACGTCGAGATCGGGATCGGTGACGTCCTTGCCCTCGCCGGTCATGTAGTCCGACAGCACGACCGTCTGGCCGTAGCGGAAGTGGGTGCCGATCAGGTCGGAATCGTTGATCCAGCCGTCATAGACGTTCTTGCCGGACTGCATCTGGGTCTGCAGCTTTTCGACCACGTCGCCTTCCTGGATGAAGTCGTGCTTGAGCTTGATGCCGGTGATTTCGGTGAACGCCTTGGCCAGCGTCTTGGACTCATACTCGTGCGTCGTGATGGTTTCCGACACGATGTTGATGTCCATGCCCTTGAACGGTTCGGCGGCCTTGGCGAACCACTGCAGTTCCTTCATCTGATCGGCCTTCGACAGGGTCGAAGGCTGAAATTCGCTGTCGATCCACTTCTGATTGACGGCGTCGTCGGCTCGCGCCGGCGCGGCGATGGTAACGGATGTCGCGATCAGCGCGACTGCGCTGGTCATCGTCAAAAGACTGTCCTTCGTCCTTCTCAAACGTCGCATGTTGGTTCCTCCGGTTGCATCGACAAACTAAACCCAGGCCCGGGTTGATCCCGGATCTGCCCTTTTTCGCTCGTCAGACGGTGCGGAAAATCGCCACGGCCGAAACAAGCGAAATCACGGTTGCGAGCCACAGGCTCGAAATCTCAACGCCTTCCCCGATCGGCAGCGTCAGAATCGTGTCGGTGCCGAAAAAGGCGATCCACAGCAAATGAATGACCGCGGTCGTGACCAGCGAGATGAACAGCCGGTCGCCGCGCGTGGTCGGAATCCGCAAGATCCCGATGCGCTCGGCTTCCGGATAGGCGACCGCAAGCCACGTCATGACACCGAGCGTCAGCGAGATCAGCACGAAGAAGATCGCGGTCGGGAGCGTCCAGGCCATCCATGCGATGTTTTCCATCCGATGCCCCCTCACACCCGACCGAGCGCGAAGCCACGCGCGATGTAGTTGCGGACGAACCAGATCACCAGCGCGCCGGGGATGATGGTGAGCACGCCGGCGGCGGCCAGCAGCCCCCAGTCCATGCCGGCGGCCGAAACGGTGCGGGTCATGATGGCCGAAATCGGCTTGGCACTCACCGTCGTCAGCGTCCGCGCCAGCAGCAGTTCGACCCAGGAGAACATGAAGCAGAAGAACGCGGCGACGCCGATGCCGCTCGCGATCAGCGGCACCAGGATCTTGACGAAGAATCGCGGAAACGAATAACCGTCGAGGAACGCGGTCTCGTCGATCTCGCGCGGCACGCCGGAGACGAAACCTTCGAGGATCCATACCGCCAGCGGCACGTTGAAAATGCAGTGCGCCAGCGCCACCGCCCACGGCGTATCGAACAGGCTGATCGCCGAATACAGGTTGAAGAACGGCAGCGCATAGACCGCCGCCGGCGCCATGCGGTTCGACAGCAGCCAGAAGAACAGATGCTTGTCGCCGAGGAAGCGGTAGCGCGAGAAACCGTAGGCCGCCGGCAGCGCCACCGAGATCGAGATCACGGTGTTGATCAGCACGTATTTCAGCGAATTGATGTAGCCGGAATACCAGCTCTCGTCGGTGAAGATGCGCATGTAGTTGGCGATGGTCGGCTGGTGCGGCCACAGCGTCATGGTGGAGACGATCTCGTTGTTGGTCTTGAAGCTCATGTTGACGAGCCAGTAGATCGGCAACAGCAGGAAGATCAGGAATACCGACAGGATGAGGCGGCGGCCGGGGATCGAATGCATTATTCAACTCCCTTCCTGGCCGGACGCTCGGCGCCGGCGTTGGTCATCACGGTGTAGAATATCCAGCACACGATCAGGATGATCAGATTGTAGACCAGCGAGAGCGCCGCGGCCTTGCCGAGGTCGAACTGCCCGAGCGCGATCTTGACCAGTTCGATCGAGACGAAGGTGGTCGAGTTGCCGGGGCCGCCGCCGGTCACCACGAACGGTTCGGTGTAGATCATGAAACTGTCCATGAAGCGCAGCAGCACCGCGATCAGCAGCACGCGGTTCATCTTCGGCAGCTGGATCGCGGTGAACACCGCCCAGCGCGAGGCGCCGTCGATCTGGGCGGCCTGGTAATACGCATCAGGGATCGACTTCAGGCCGGCGTAGCACAACAGCGCCACCAGGCTGGTCCAGTGCCAGACATCCATCACGATGACGGTGGCCCAGGCGTCGAACTCGTTGGAAACGTAATTGTAGTTGATGCCGAGGCTGTTCAGCGTGTAGCCGAGCAGGCCGATGTCGGGCCGGCCGAAAATCTGCCAGATGGTTCCGACCACGTTCCACGGAATCAGCAGCGGCAGCGCCAGGATCACGAGGCAGGCGGCGACCGTCCAGCCCTCGCGCGGCATCGACAGCGCCACCACGATCCCGAGCGGCACCTCGATCGCGAGAATCACGGCCGAGAAGAACAGGTTGCGGCCGAGCGAATCCAGGAAGCGGCCGCCAAGATCGGTCGAGGGATCCAGCAGTTCCTTGAACCAGCCGACGCCGTTCCAGAAGAACTGGTTGTTGCCGAAGGTGTCCTGCATCGAATAGTTCACCACCGTCATCAGCGGCAGGATCGCGGAGAACGCGACCACCAGAAACACCGGCAGCACCAGGAACCAGGCTTTTTGGTTGATCGTCTTGTCCATCACGCCGTCCCCTCGACCAGACGACTGTCGGCATAGACGTGAACATGCGACGGATCGAAAACGAGGCCGGCGGTCTCGCCGGGAATCGAAAAGCCCGGCGGCACGCGCGCAGCGAATTTGGCGTCGCCAATCCGGACCCGGGCGAAGCGGACGCGGCCGAGATCGTCGATGCGCTCGATGCTCGCCGACAGCAGTCCCGGCGCAGGCGGCGCAACGCTGACGAATTCCGGCCGCACGCCTACCTCGATCTTCGCGGCGGGCGGAAGTGCGTCGTAGCTGCGATCGAGCGCGATCGGGTGGCCAGAGATGCGGGCCTCGCGTCCCCTTACTTCGGCCGGCACGATGTTCATGCCGGGGGAGCCGATGAAATAGCCGACGAACGTATGCGCGGGCTTGTCGAACAATTCGGCCGGGGTGCCGCTCTGCACCACGCGCCCGTCATGCATCACCACCACCGTATCGGCAAAGGTCAGCGCCTCGGTCTGGTCGTGGGTGACGTAGATCATCGTCAGATCGAGGTCACGATGCAGCGCCTTGAGCTTCGAGCGCAGCTGCCACTTCAGTTCGGGGTCGATCACCGTCAGCGGCTCGTCGAACAGAATGGCGGCGACGTCTGATCGGACCAGGCCGCGGCCGAGTGAAATCTTCTGCTTGGCGTCCGCGGTCAGTCGCGTCGCCTTGCGATCGAGATGCGGCGCAAGATCGAGCAGATCGGCAATCTGCTTTACCCGCGCGTCGATCTCCGCCTTGGAGACGCCGCGGTTCTTCAGCGGGAAAGCAAGGTTTTGGCCGACCGTCATGGTGTCGTAGATCACCGGAAACTGGAACACCTGCGCGATATTGCGCTTCTGGGTTGACAGCGGTGTGATGTCGGCGCCGTCGAACAGGATCTTGCCGCGCGACGGTGTCACGATGCCGGAAATCAGGTTCAAGAGCGTGGTCTTGCCGCAGCCGGACGGCCCGAGCAGCGCATAGGCGCCGCCCTGCCGCCACGTCATCGAGATCGGCTTCAGCGCATATGATTCGGGATCGGCGTCATTGCCGCTGTAGGAGTGGGCGAGATCGACGAGGTCAATGCGGGCCATGCGGCATCTCCCTCACGCGCTCGAGCGTTTTGTTGACGCGTTTTCTTCGCTTGAAAATGCAGTGCGGGGAGCGGCGACCAGACGGTCGGCGGCGTCGAACACGAAGACGTTGTCGGGGTCGAGTACCGCATCGAGCACGTAGCCGGGTTCGAATTCGTGCACGCCCTGCAGCACCGCGACCCAGTTCGAGGCGTCGCGGTTGAGATGGACGAAACTTTCCGAACCGGTGATTTCGGTCACGGTGACGGTGGCCTGGAAGGCGTGGCGGCCGGCGATGCCGTTGGCGACCTCAAGCTGATGGGCGCGGAAGCCGACCCGATAGGGGCCGTCGGCAAGCTGGGCATAGAGGCCGCTGGCCGGCGCCTGGATGCCGCCGGCATATTGCACGGTACCGTTTTTCTTTTCGATGCCTACGATATTGAGCGGCGGATCGGAGAACACCTGCGCCACCCGCAGCGTGTCGGGATGGCGATAGACTTTTGGGGTGTCGCCGGCCTGCAGGATCTGGCCTTCCCACATGCACACCGTGCGGCCGCCGAGCAGCAGCGCTTCGGAGGGTTCGGTGGTCGCATAGACGAAGATCGCGCCCGACGCCTCGAAGATGCGCGGCAATTCGGTGCGCAACTCCTCGCGCAGCTTGTAGTCGAGATTGGCGAGCGGCTCGTCGAGCAGCACCAGATCGGCGCCCTTGACCAGTGCGCGCGCGATCGCGGTGCGCTGCTGCTGGCCGCCGGACAGTTGCAACGGCGTGCGGTTCAGATACGGCTCGAGTTTCAGGAGCCGCGCCGCCTCCGCGACGCGCTTTTCGATCTCGGCGCGCGGCTTGCCCTGCACCCGCAACGGCGAGGCGATATTCTCATAGACCGTCAACGACGGATAATTGATGAACTGCTGGTAGACCATCGCGACCGAGCGCTGCCGCACGTCGACGCCGGTGACGTCCTTGTCGTCGACCAGCACGCGGCCCGTCGTCGGTTTGTCGAGACCGGCGAGCAGCCGCATGATCGAGGTCTTGCCGGCGAGCGTCGGGCCGAGCAGCACGCTCAGTGTGCCGCGCTCGAGCGTCAGCGAGACATCGCGGATGGTCGGCATGCCATCCACCGTTCGCGTGACGTGTTCGAGCGTGACGCTCATGTCCGTCCTCCGGCTTCGCGCAGCGGACGTTCACCTTGGGTATGATGGGCGGCCATCCATTCGTCGAGGGCGGTGATCTCGCCCGCTGACAGCCGCAATCCGAGCTTGGATCGGCGCCACACGACATCGTCGGCGGTAACGGCCCACTCGGCCGACATCAGGTACCTGACTTCGCTCTCCGTCAAGGTCGCGCCGAACGACTGGCCGAGGTCGGCCGGCGATTTCGCCGTGCCCAGCACCTTGGCGGCGCGGGTGCCATAGGCATGCGCCAGCCGGTTGGCGTGAACGGGGGTAAGGAACGGATAGTCCCGCGTCAGTTCCGCCGAGAGCGCTGCGACCGCAGAGACATCCATGTCGCCGCCGGGCAGCGCCGCCTTGCCGGTCCACCCCTCCCGCGCTTTGGAACTGCGCAAATAGGGTGCAAGCCGTTCCAGCGCCTCTTCGGCGAGCCGCCGATAGGTCGTGATCTTGCCGCCATAGATCGACAGCAGCGGCGCGCCGCCGGGCGTGTCGAGTTCGAACACATAATCGCGGGTCGCAGCCTTGGCTTCGCTGGCGCCGTCGTCATACAGTGGACGAACGCCGGAATAGGTCCAGACCACATCCTCCGGCTTCACGGGCTTGGTCAGGTACTCGCTTGCCGAAGCGCAGAGGTATTCGATCTCCTCGACCGACGCCTTTACCTTGGCCGGGTCGCCGTCGTAATCGCGATCGGTGGTGCCGATCAGCGTGAAATCGCCCTGATAGGGAATGACGAAGATGATGCGGCCGTCGGCGTTCTGGAACATGTAGGCGCGGTCGTGCTCGTAGAGTTTGCGCACCACGATGTGCGAGCCCTGCACCAGGCGAACTTTTGCGCGCGCGTTGACGCCCGAACCCGACGACAGCACCTGTTCGACCCAGGGCCCGCCGGCATTGACCAGCGCGCGCGACTGGATGGTGGTGCGCGTGCCGCTTCTCGTATCCTCGACGGTGAGTTGCCAGACGCCGTCGACCTGCCTGATCTCGACCGCGCGCGAGCGGGTGCGGATTTCGGCGCCGCGATCGGCGGCGTCGCGCGCGGTGAGCACGACGAGGCGCGCGTCGTCGACGAAGCAGTCCGAATATTCAAAGCCCTTGCTGTAGCGATTGGCGATCAGCGGCTTTCCCACCTCGTCACGGGTGAGATCGACCGAACGCGTCGACGGCAACAGATGGCGGCCGCCGATGTGGTCGTACAGGAACAACCCCAGCCGTAACAGCCAGGCCGGGCGCAAGCCGGAATGGTGCGGCAATACGAAACGAAGCGGGCGGATGATATGCGGCGCGATCTGCCAGAGAATTTCGCGTTCGATCAGCGCCTCGCGCACCAAACGAAATTCGTAATATTCGAGATAGCGCAGACCGCCATGCACCAGCTTGGTCGACCAGGACGACGTCCCACTCGCCAAGTCATTCATTTCACATAGGAAAACTGAATTTCCTCGACCCACTGCATCGCGCGCGATGCCGCAGCCATTGATGCCGCCTCCGATAATGGCGAGGTCGAAGATCCGATCCAACAGACGCGTCCCCCAAGCGAGCGCTTCTTCATTTCGGCGATTTTGCTTTCGGATTGGAATAAATCACAAAGAAAAACGAAAGCAAGCAGAAACAAGTAGAAATACGGGGATTGGGTATGGAACGGCGACAAGTCTACCTGCGGAGCAAGCTCCGCCGTTGTGGCAACGGACCTCCGCTCACGGCGTAAACGCCAACGGAAATGCTGACGATGGCGATCCAGTCCACCGTCGCGGGCCACTCGCCAAGGATCGGGATTGCCATGATGGCTGTCATCGCCGGCGACAGAGCTGCGAACGCGGCTCCGCTCGAGGCACCGAGAATGCTGACCGCACGCCCGTAGAAAACAAGTGAAACGATCGCTGTCAGAAGCCCCTGCACGACCGCCTGAAGCGCCAGGTCACTCCATGGGGCTTTGGCGAGGTTCACGCCCTCAACGAAAAAATAGGCCGGTACGTAGAGAAACAAGGCGCCGACGGCGGCGATGCCCGCGGCATGCAACCCATCAAGCTGCGCGTGACGCATCGCAACCGTGTAGCAGGCCCACGCCACGGCGGACCCGAGAAACAATACGTGCCCGATGCTCTGTCCGGATCCGATGGCGCCGCCCGCGGCCGATGCGATGCCAGTGACACCGAACAGGATCAGCACGAATCCGATCTTCTTTGCGGCGGTGAAACGTTCATGCAGGATGGCCGCGGCAAGAAGCGCCACCGCCAGCGGCATGACCCCGGGAAACAAAGCGCCTGCATGCGCTGCGGGCGCGAACATCAGGCCCGCATTCGCGAGCAGCACGGGGGCGCCGCCGCCGAGCACGATCGCCGCGAGCCCAATCCAGCCGAGGCGGTTCAAGGCGAGACCCTTGCGCGCGACGTAAGGCAGCAGCAGCAAGCCGGCCACGCCAAAACGAAGCGCCGCGATGTCCCAGGGCGTGAGGCTGGTGCGGAGTCCCAGGCGCGCCACCACGATCCATCCGGACCAGATGCTGACGGCTGCAAGGCCGTAAAGTGCGCCACGGGCATATTCCGCAGGAGTACGCCCGCTGATGGCCAAATCCGTCATCATCGGCTCCCGGACAAGAATGGACGGCATAACCTCTTTAAGGTATTTTAAAGGTTATGCTCGAGCGCGACATGGGGCAAGAAGAATGAGCAATCGTGCCAATCCATTCGAATGGAGCGGCGGCCACCCGGCTCTGGACCTGGTGAATACACTGGATGAGCGGCCCTCGGGTGCGCCAATCGAGAACCTGGCCACGTACCATGACCTGACACGGTTCGCTGCGCTGGCAGGACTCATCGACCGTCGGACCGCCGCAGGCCTGGAACGGCTGGATAGCCGCTCCGGCTCGACTGTCGTGAAAAGCGCCCGCAGGCTTCGCGAGCACCTTCATGATGTGCTGGCTGCCGCAAATTCAGGACGGTCCGCGCGACAGCCCGATCTCGATGCGCTGTCTGCGGCGATCAGAGCGGCGCATGCGGCCCGGAAACTGGTCGCATCGCCCTCCCCCGGATTGGCCGACCGCCGCTGGTCTCCTGCGCTGGCGCGCGAAATTCCCCTGCATGCCTGTTCGCTCGCCATCGAATGTCTGCTCGTCGGTGAAGACACGCAAGAGAATTCGAAAATGCGGAGCTGCGGACTGCGACGTCTACTACCTCGACACCAGCAAGGGACGGCGCCGGCAGTGGTGCAGCATGAAAGGTTGCGGCAACCGCGAAAAGCAGCGGCGGTGGCGTGGCGTGGCACGATAGCTCGCCGCGCTATCGCAATCGAACGGCCGCTGGCGGGGAAATAGGCTCCGCCGCCTCATCGATATCGGGAGCCGGCTTGTCCATCGCCTCGACCACGTCGATGCCGCGGGTGTGGCAGATGTTGGCCAGTCCCGCCGGCAGCGCAGCGTCGGTGACGAAGGTCTGGATCTGGCTGATATGGGCGATGCGCACCGGCGCGCTGCGGCGAAGTTTGGTGGAGTCGGCAACCAGCATGACGCTGCGCGCGTTGGCAATGATCGCCTGCGCCGCCTGCACTTCGCGATAGTCGAAGTCGAGCAGCGCACCCTCCTCGTCGATCGCGGAGGCGCCGATGATGGCGTAGTCGACCTTGAACTGGCCAATCAGGCTGATCGCGGTCGAGCCGATCACGGCGCCATCGGCCCGGCGCACCGCGCCGCCGGCCACGATCACCTCGATACGCGGATGACGGTACAGCAGCATCGCGACATTGAGGTTGTTGGTGATGACGAGCAGATCCTCATGCGAGGTCAGCGCGCTCGCGACTTCTTCCGTGGTGGTGCCGATGTTGATGAACAGCGAACAGCCGTTCGGGATTCGCGATGCCGCGGCAATGCCGATCGCCCGCTTCTCCTCGGCGGCAACGAAGCGCCGCGCTTCATAGGCGAGGTTTTCGACGCCGGACGCGATAATGGCGCCGCCATGGATGCGCGTCAGCGAACGCTGGTCGCAGAGATCGTTGAGGTCCTTGCGGATGGTCTGCGCCGAAACCTCGAAACGCCTGGCGAGGTCCTCCACCATCACCCGGCCGAAGGCGCGGGCGATGGTGAGAATTTCGGTCTGGCGGTGGGACAATCCGGCCACGGCGGCACCTTACGGCAAATCGGGCCTCATGGTGCGGCGGTTCCGGGGTCAGGTCAACGCTGCAGCGCGGCGAGGCCCGATCGTCATCCAAGGAGTCCTCACTCAACCCAGCCGGTGGCGAGCGCATCGGCCCAAACCGGCAGGCCATTGGCTCTCGCCAATCGCGCCATCGACATGTGGTCGTACGGCACATAGCGGAACGTGACGCTCCAGCCCCGCGGGGTTCGCTCGAGGATGGCGTAGCTGGCATCGGGCGTTCCGGTCTGACCCTTGTGATAGACCGGTTTCGGACTGTCGTACCCCGGACAACCGACGCTGCCGGGATTGACGACAAGGCGGCCATCCCCGAGCCGCACCGCGCGCGGAATATGCGTGTGCCCGCACAGGATCAGGGAGGCGCCGACGCCATTGGCCTCGGCCTCGATTTCGCGGATCGGGCTCGCCTCGATCTTTCCATCCGCCGTTACCCGATCCAGCCAAAAGGCTGCATCGTCCTCCGGCGTACCGTGGCAAAGGAAAACGTCATCGCGATAGATCAATGTCGGCGGCAAATCGGCGAGCCAGTCGAGATGCCTTTGCTGCAACCGCTTGTGGTCCAGGCGACGCGAGGTTCCAGCCGGCCCGAGTTCGACCAGTATCCTGTCCTGATCGCCGCGAATGGAAGGAAAGCCGCGCGCGATCAGGAGATCGGCGGTCCGCTGTGGTTCGAGCGGGCCACTCAGGTGATCGCCAAGATTTACGACCTCGCCGATGCCGAGCGCCGCAATATCGGCAAGCACCGCTTCGAGGGCGGCATAGTTGCCGTGGATGTCTGCAATCGCGGCGAATTTCACTTCTCTGTCCTTTTCCGGAGATGAATCGCCGGACCAAACTCCCGCCCAGCTATCACGGTAAACAATCAGTAAAGGATCCGGGCACGACGGCCGGATTTATATGCACTTCACGACGCGCAAGCGACATGGCAACGGTGCAATTTTGCCGTTCTTAACGGTTTCATGGTCCTATGGCCCTCTACTGGCCTGGGCAGCGTGCCTCCTTCGCCCGCCAGATTTCGGAAAAGTCACGATGCGGATCGATCGGATCTGGGAATTCCTCCAGCGGTTGAGTCCGCTTACGCGTAGCTGCCTGCTCACCGAACTGGAGCGGATGGAGTCGTGCGGCATCGACATGCCCGGCTCTGCCGACCTGCAAGCCAAATTGCGGGCCGAACTGCGCCCGGATGGCGCGAACGACAACACGCCAACGCCGTCGCAGTATTTCTTCGCGCCCCTGGACCCTTTGCTGGTCGATGGTGCGCCGGAGCACGCCAATTCGGGGCGGATTGCGCGGAGTTCGCTCGTCCCGATCTGGGAATGGATCAGCCGCGACCTGCTGCCGATGATGGCGCGCGACTACAACGAACAGATGAAATTGCTGATCGCGGCCAACAAGGCACGCGATCTGCAGCAGGCGGCGGCGGCCTTCCAGACCAAGGTGGCGAAGTCGCTGGAGGGAAACCTGCGTTCGCCCGAGGGTGCCGCACGGGCACGCAGCAAGCTCGCATTCTACACGGCTTCGCCCTCGGCCTATGGCGACCTGGTCAAGATGATGGGCGTGTTTCGCGCGAGCGAGGCGCTGGCGAAGTTCGCCGCGGCGCTGCCGGAGAAAATTCTCAAATTCGACGACGCCCAGGTCGACAAGGTCACCGGGCTGCTGGATTCGTTCCGCAAGCAGGATCCCGGCGCCGTACCCTTTGCGCTGGCGGTGGTCGCCGGACGTCTGAGGACGCCGCGGGAACTGATGCATATCGCCACCAAGGCCGCGCGCACCCGCAACGCCGCCGACGTCGCTGCCACACCCTATGCAATCGCCGTCTCGATGGTGCTGGACCAGATCGACGACAAACGGATCGCGCTGCGTGTTGCCCTGAGAAAGAATCGCGCCACCATCGCGCGCGACGTGTTGGCCGACATTAACCGGACCGAAGCCGCCCTTCGGGTCCGGATCCGCGAATTCGACGCCTCCGAATGGGGCACCCGGATGGGCGGGATCAGGGACGCGATCTCCGTCCTCGTGGAGGCCGAAGTGAACCGCTTTCCGGACCAACTCGGGTCATATCCTGGAACTGCGCAACTCGCGCGGCAACGGCTTGCTGACCGGCCTGATCGGGAAGGGGCGCGACGCGATCAGCGACGGCGCCACCTTCTGCAAACGGCTGATCGGCCAGGCCTGACGACGCCCCTTGCACGTCAACGTTATTGTGCACGGCCCGGCCGGGCCGCAGGCTTGACCTGCGCCAAAGTCGCCGCCAGTGTCGCCCGCGGATGGGTGATTTGAGAAAATCAACAGGCCGGAGAACAGACATGATATCGAAATTCGCCCTTACGGCGCTTCTTGCGGTTGCGGTTTGCGCACCGGTCCAGGAGGCGGCGGCGCAGGATCCGATCGGCGGTGCGATCGTCGGCGGCGTCCTTGGCGGCGTGGTCGGTGGCGCGCTCGGTGGCCGCGGCGGTGCGGCGGCTGGTGCGATCATCGGCGCCGGCACCGGTGCTGCGATCGCCTCGCAGGGTGAGCCGCGGCCGGGCGGTTACCGCTATTACAACAACGGCTGCTATGTCGAGCAACCCGGCGGCTGGGTTGCGGTTTCGCCGCGCTACTGCGGCGTCGAGGCGCAATACGCGCCGGCGCCGCAGCAGCGCTATTATGACGACACCCCGCGCTGCATGCGTTCTCCGACCTACAACCCGCGCCGCGGTACGTTCATCGGCCGCGATGGCTATGAGCGCCCCTGCCCATAAGTAAGTAAGCCTCAGGTCGCGATCGATGCGCCATCCCGCTGGATCGCCTGCGGGTGGCCCTGATCGTCGATCGAGACGTAGGTGAAGTTGCCGTCGGTGACCAGAATCGACTGCGTCGGCATGTCCCTGCGGCGCAGCACCCAGGCCTCGAGATGAACCGTGATCGAGGTGCGGCCGACCCGCACCAGATTGGCGTGCACGGAAACGAGGTCGCCGACATAGACGGCCTTTCGAAAATTCATCGCGTCGATCGCGACCGTCACGGTGCGCGACTTCGCGATCTTGGAGGCGAACACGCCGCCGCCGATATCCATCTGGCTCAACAGCCAGCCGCCGAAGATGTCGCCATTCTGATTGGTATCGGCCGGCATCGCCAGCGTGCGGGTGCAGAGTTCGCCACACGGCTCGCTTTCGTTGCTCGTCGGGGCATGCACGTGGATCTCGCTCACTTGGGTCTCGCTCACTTGAAATTCTCCCAGCCGGCATCGGGGGTAAACCTGCCGCCGAACTTTTCGGCAAGCGTACGCAAGGTGGAGACCACGTTCTCCACGCCGCGCGTGCGCGCATAGTTCAACGGACCGCCGCGGAACGGCGCGTAGCCGGTGCCGAAGATCACGGCGCCATCGACCACGTCGGCATTGTCGACGATGCCTTCGCGCAGGCAGGCGACGCAGACGTTCGACAGCGGCAGGATCAGGCGGTCGATCATCTCGGCCGAAGGCGCCGTCGGAGACGGCGAGGCCGGCGTGTTGTCCGCCTTGCCGTCGCGCCACACATAGAACCCCTTGCCGCTCTTGCGGCCGAGTTCGCCCTTGGCGACTTTTTCGCGCAGCCACGCCGGCGTGGGCGGCAGCTGATCGCCGAACTTCGAGCGCAGCATGTCGCCGACATCGAGACAGATGTCGAGGCCGACCTGGTCGGCGAGTTCGATCGGGCCCATCGGCATGCCGAACTTCTTCGCCGCGGTATCGATGACGGCTTTGTCGATCTTCTCATCCAGCATCACCATCGCCTCCAGCATGTAGGGCGTCAGCGCGCGGTTGACCAGAAAGCCCGGCGAACTCTTCACCGGCAGCGGCAGGCGATCGATGGCGCCGACGAAGGCCAGCGCCTCCTTCAGCAATTGCGCATCGACGCCGTCATGACTGACCACCTCGACCAGTTGCAGCCGCGACACCGGATTGAAGAAATGCAGGCCCAGCAGGCGTTCCGGCTTTTGCAAACTGGTGCGCAGATCCTGCAACGGGATGCTCGAGGTGTTGGTGGCGAGGATCGCACCCGGCTTCATGACGGGCTCGAGCCCGGCATAGACCTTCTGCTTCAGCGCCAGCTTTTCCGGCACCGCCTCGATGATGAGATCGGCGTTGCGGACGCCCTCGCCGCCCATATCGGGCATCAACCGATCCAGCGCATCGCGCACATCGGTGCGCTTGCGCAGGATTTTTCCGAACAGCTCCGAGGCGCGCTTGATGGCGCCGGCGATCGGCTCGGCCTTCATGTCGGCAAGCGTCACCCGCATGTCTTGCCCCGCGCACCAGGCGGCGATATCGCCGCCCATTGCGCCTGCGCCGATGACATGGACGTGTTTGATCTTGTTGCCCCCTCCGGCGAGTTTCTTCATCTGCTCGCGCAGAAAAAACACCCGGATCAGGTTCTGCGCCGTCGGCGTCACCATCAGCCTGGCGAACGAGGCCTTCTCGGCGCGCAGCATCGCGGATTTGTCGCCGCCGTGCTTTTCCCAGAGATCGATCAGCGCGTAGGGCGCAGGATAATGTTCCTCGGGCGCCGCCTTGCCGGCCTCGGCGCGCATCCGCGAGGCGAGGACGCCGCGCACAGGGCTCCAGTTCAAGACGGTATTGAGCAGTCCGGGCGCGGCGCGCTTGAGGCGGCCGAACACCGCATCCTTTACCGCGTTGCGGACGTGCCGCTCCTGCGTCACCGCGTCGACCAGTCCGAGCGATTTTGCCCTGCGCGCGTCGATGGTCTTGCCGGTCAGCATCAGCGGCATCGATTGCAAGGGATTGACCAGTTGCGTGAAGCGCAACGTGCCGCCGAGGCCCGGGTGCAGGCCGAGCATCACCTCGGGAAAACCAAAGCGCGCATCGTCGATCGCAATCCGCATCTGGCAGGCAAGCGCCACTTCAAGCCCGCCGCCGAGACAAAAGCCGTGGATCACGGCGACCGTCGGCACGCGCAGCGCCTCGAGCCGGTCGATCACGGCATGCGCACGGCCGATCGTCGGTCTCGACCGCCTGCGGGTCGGTCGCGCCGCGAAACGCGTTGACGTCGGCGCCGGCGATGAAGCCGGAGGTCTTCGCGGAACGGATGACGAGGCCGGCGGGCCGCGCGCTTTCCAGCTCCGTCAGCACCTTGTCGAGTTCCTCGATCAGGTCCGCCGACAGCGTATTGGCGCTGACGCCTTCGCGGTCGAACAACAGCCAGGCGACACCGTCGGCATCGCGGGTCAGCTTGAAATTCCGGTACGGCCCGCTCGCATCGGGCTTCGGCCCGAGTTCGATCACGCGGTCGCCGAGAACGTCCATGATCTCTGAGTCCATGATCACACCGTCTCTATCAGCATCGCGCCGCCCTGCCCGCCGCCGATGCATTCGGTGGCGATGCCGCGCCGTGTACCCAGCCGCTTCATGGCGTTGACGAGGTGCAGCACGATCCGGTTGCCGCTGCAGCCGACGGGATGGCCGAGGCTGATCGCGCCGCCATCGACATTCATTTTGGTCTGGTCGATCTGTCCGGCCGCGCCGTCGAGGCCCAGAATCTCCTTGCAGAATTTGTCGTCGTTCCAGGCGGCGAGACACCCCAGCACCTGGGTCGCAAAGGCCTCGTTCAACTCCCAGGTCTCGATATCCCCGAGCGTAAGGCTGTTGCGCTTCAAGAGTTCCGTTGCCGACAGCACCGGCCCAAGGCCCATGATGGAGGGATCGAGCGCCGACCATTGGCTGTCGAGGATGACCGCCTTCGGCGTCAGCCCGTGTTTGGCCACCGCCTTTTCGGAAGCAAGGATCACCCAGGACGCGCCGTCGGTGATCTGCGAGGAATTGCCGGCGGTAACCTGGCCCCACGGACGTTCGAACACCGGCTTCAGTTTCGCAAGCGTCTCCGGCGTCGAGTCCGGCCGCACGCCGTCGTCATGGTCGTAGAACTTGCCGTCGCGGGCAAACGCCGTCTCGACCTCGCCCTTGAGCCAGCCCTGTGTTTGCGCATTCGCCAGACGCTTGTGGCTTTCGGCGGCGTAAGCATCCGACTGCGCGCGGTTGATGCCGAAGAGGTGGCCGACCACTTCGGCGGTCTGGCCCATATTGAGTTCGGTGATCGGATCGGTCAGCCCGCGCTCGAGCCCGATGATCGGCTTGAGATAGGACGGCTTGCAGCTTCAGCGCCGCCATGATCCTGGCGCCGATGCCGCGGGCGCCCGCCAGCCCTGCAAACCAGCGCACGCCCTGCTGCGGCCACACCAGCGGGGCGTGGCTCAGCGCCTCGGCGCCGCCGGCGAGGATCAGGTCGGAGACGCCTTCGCGGATGTAGCGGTAACCGGTATCGATCGACTGCATGCCGGAGCCGCAATTGATCTGCACGGTGAAGGCGACCATCTTCTCGCCCATGCCGAGCCGCAGTGCTGCGACCCGTGCCGGGTTCATCTCGTCGGCGATGACGTTGACGCAACCCAGGATCACCTGATCGAAGGCTGTCGGCGCAAACGGCTGCCGCGCCAACAACGGCCGGCCGCATTGAACGGCGAGATCGACGGGCGTGAACGGCCCGGGGCCGCTGCGGGCTTTGAGGAACGGCGTCCGGCTGCCGTCAACGATAAAAACCGGTCGCGCCATCAGCTCGCCGCCCTCTGCTCACCCAGTTCCTGGAAGAATTGATGCACGTCGGCGGCTTTCCTGTAAATCGGCGACAGCGCTTCGGGCGCAAAATCGTCGACTTCGATCACCTTTGCGACCGCCTCATGCGCTGCCGCGAGCTTCTCGCCCTCGGACTGGGTGATGACGCCCTTCTGCACCGCTTCCTTCCAGTCGTGCAGCCGCGCGGCGTGCATCTTCTTCGAAATGTCTTCGGCAGCCGTGACCAGCAGGAACGCCTTTTCCAGCCGGGCCACGCCGCCGTCATCGTCGACATGCGACAGGTCCGCCGTCAGCCGGTCGCGCGCCGCCGACGGCGACAGCACGAGTTGCGCGCATTGATGGACGACCCGGTCGGTCGGACCAAGCACCCGGGCGCCAAGCGGCTGGATCAGGAATTTCAGGATTGCCGCGACAAATCGATTGGGCAGATTGCCGAGGATTTCCGCAAAGCGGCTCTCGATGGTCCGGAAGCCGCTCGCCATGCACCATTCGAGCGCGGCGAAATCCGCTTGCTGCCAGCCCTCGTCCTGCCAGCGTTTCAGCGCCGCCGACAGCAAATAGAGTTCGGAGAGGATATCGCCGAAGCGAGCCGACAGCATTTCCTTGCGCTTGAGCGCGCCGCCGAGCGTCAGCAGCGCCATGTCGGCGCAGAGCGCGAACGCCGAACAATAGCGAGATAGCTGGCGGTAGAACCGCGTCGCATCGCCGGCATCGGGCGCGGGCGCAAACAGGCCGCCGCTCCAGCTCCGGCCCCAGGCGCGGAACATGGTCGCAAAACTGTGGCCGACATGTTTCCAGAACGCCTGGTCGAAGGCGTCGAGGCCCTTGGCGTGGTCGGCTTCGCCAAGCGCGTTCATCTCGAGCAGCAGATAGGGATGGGCGCGGATCGCGCCCTGCCCGAACACGATCAGATTGCGGGTCAGGATGTTGGCGCCTTCGACGGTGATGGCGACCGGCACCGAGCGATAGAGGCCGCCGAGATAATTCTGCGGGCCGTCGATCACGGCCTTGCCGCCATGGATATCCATCGCGTCGTCGATCGCGGTCCGCAGCCGCTCGGTGGCGTGCAGCTTCATGATGCCGGAAATGACCGCGGGATGATGACCCTGGTTGAGCGCCGCACAGGTCAGCCGCCGCGCGGCGTCGAGCTGATAGGCGATCCCGGCGATACGCGCGAGCGGCTCCTCGATGCCTTCGAATTTGGAGATCGAGATGCCGAACTGCTCGCGGATGCGGGCATAGGCGCCGGTGGTGCGCGCGGCATAGGCCGCGCCCGCGGCCGACAGCGACGGCAGCGAGATGCCGCGGCCGGCGGCAAGCGCCGTCATCAGCATCTTCCAGCCCTGGCCGAGCCGCTCTTGCCCGCCGATGATGTAGTCCATCGGGATAAAGACGTCGCGGCCCCAGTTCGGGCCGTTCTGGAACACCTGCATCGCCGGCAGATGGCGTTTGCCGATTTCGACGCCCGGAAGGTGCGTCGGGATCAGGGCCACGGTAATTCCGAGGTCTTCTTCCTGGCCTACCAGGTGATCGGGATCGTGGGCCTTGAAGGCCAGGCCCAGCAGAGTAGCGACCGGACCTAACGTGATGTAGCGCTTGTGCCAGTTGAGGCGGAGTCCGATCACTTCGCGGCCCTCGAACTGGCCCTTGCAGATGATGCCGGTGTCGATCATCGACGCCGCGTCCGAGCCGGCCTCGGGGCTGGTCAATCCGAAGCAGGGAATGTCGCGGCCGTCCGCAAGCCGCGGCAGCCATTGCTGCTGCTGCGCTTTGGTGCCGAACCGCATCAGCAGTTCGCCGGGGCCCAGCGAGTTCGGCACCATCACGGTCACGGCCGCCGTCACCGAGCGGGTCGAAATCTTGCGCACCACTTCGGAATGCGCGTAGGGCGAGAAGCCGAGCCCGCCATACTCTTTCGGAATGATCATGCCGAAGAATTTGTGGCGCTTGATGAAGTCCCAGGCCTCCGGCGGCAGGTCGCGCCATTCCCAATTGATCTTCCAGTCGTCGAGCATGGCGCAGAGTTCGTCGACCGGGCCGTGGAGGAAGGCGCGCTCCTCATCTGTCAGGGTTGCCGGGGCGTAGGCCAGCAATTTCGACCAGTCGGGATTGCCGGTGAAGAGGTCGGCGTCCCACCAGACGTCGCCGGCCTCCAGCGCCTCGCGTTCGGTGTCGGACATCGACGGCAACACGCCGCGGGCCCAGGAAAAGATCGGCTTGGTGATGAAATCGCGGCGGAAGCTCATGGCGTGGTCCTCATGAATCGGCGGCGCGGGAGGCCATTTTAGCGGAAAGTGCCTGACTTGGGTGAACACTTCGCTTTGAAAGTGCGAGAAATTGATGCGGACGGGCGACGGGTGATAACGGCGCCGGGCGGCGCGCAGTTCCGGATACCTGGTCATCCCGGCGATGCGCCGATCTGTACGCAGGCTTCTCGGCGTCAATCCGATGTTGAGACCCGGGGTCCGCTAACCGTCATTGCGAGCGCAGCGAAGCAATCCATTCTTGCTTCGCAGCTGCGCAATCATGGCTCGCGCTTCGCTGCGCTCGCAATGACGGGAAAATGGATACACCTTCGCGTTCTCGCGGCGCATTGCGCCCGAGGTTTGCTGGAAACTCTTCGCCCTCGATAGTCAGAGGGCGCAGGGAATGCCGGATGCGCGCTGCACCCGCGATCTCATGCGCAATGTGCACAAAGAGTGCGCGCATGAGCATACAGGGCAGCGGAGAACATCCGACATTCCCTGCGCAATGGCTTTACGGCTTATAACGTGCTCTCCCCGGAGAACGGCTCTTTTGCCTCCGTTGCGCCCTGAGAAGCAGTTGCCTCCAGGTGCGTTGACGCCAGCACCGCGACGTCAGGACCACACGTCTTTGCCGTACGCGTCTGGCGCCGTCGTCACAGGCTCCATCCGCGTCCACCGCATCCCCGTCCCTCGTTCGTGACGATGGCCGACGCCCCTCTGAGCGGGACGGGATGGATGAAGATGTAGCCCTGATTTGGCCTTCGGATAAAGCGAAATATTTTTTTATTTAGGGCTTGACACTTATTCTGTAAATCAGAATAGACGATTTCCCATCGGGTCAATTTGGCGGGCGTAACGGCGGTTCAGCTGGCCCAGGGCGTGTTTCGGATCCGGGTGCAGGCGTTCGGCTTGTGAAATGTCGGGTCGCGGTGCTGGATGTAGTCGAAATTGACCGTGCCGAACGTCGTCAAAGGCTTCTTCAAGGCCGAGCAAGTCTGAACCTCGATGAATTCGTTTTTGAAATCACCGCGAGGAAAGTCGGCGATCACCTGGGCCCGCTGCTCCGGTGTATAGTCGTCATATCCAACGCCAACGACGTCCACCAGCACACCCGCGTTGGTGAGAGCGATCTCAGGCCGCATATATTGCGGGATGCCGGGCGTCGTATGCAGGGCGATCGCTTCCCAGACCAGATCCGCTTTCGGCTCGGGAATGCCATGGCTCTTGAGAAATTCGCGCGCTGCATCGGCGCCGTCGACCTCGAACCGCTTTTTCTCGGTATGATAGGCGTCAACGAGACCCAGGTCATGAAACAGCGCGGCCACGTAGAGCAGTTCGGAGTCGAATTTAAGGTTCTGGCGGATGCCTTTCATCGCGCCGAACAGGAAGACACGAACCGAATGGTTGAACAACAACTCGGACTCGTGCTGCCGCACCAGTTCGGCGGCTTCACGCGCGATCTTGCTGTCAGGGATCTTAACGCCGGAAATCATGAGGGATCGCCTTCTTGTTGCGATGGGGCCGGTCGCCGAGTTCAACGCAAGCCCGCGGCGCAGAGCGGGGCGAGGAAGAAAAAGCTCAATCCGGCCGGACCATCTCGAACATGTCTTCCGGCTTGATCTCGAAATAGTCGCCGCGTCTGCCCGCGCGCACGATCGGGCGGGCCAGAGCGGTCTGGTAGACGCCGTCCCTGATCATGGCCTTGTCGATGTGGACGGCGACGACCTCGCCGAGCGTCAGCCAGGCCTGCGCCTTCTCGCCATTGGCGCCCTGCAACTGGATGATCTGCGTCAGCTTGCACTCGAACGACACCGGGCTTTCGGCGACGCGGGGCACGTTGACGAGCTTGCCGGGCACCGCGGTCAGGCCGGCGATCGTGAATTCGCTGACGTCGTGGGCGACATGGGCCGCGGTCGCGTTCATCTGCTGCGCCAGATCGCGGGTCGCGAGATTCCAGACGAACTCGCCGGTCTCCTGGACGTTCTGGACGCTGTCCTTCCAGGAGGTGGAGGCGAAGCCGATGATCGGCGGGTGATAGCAGAAGCCGTTGAAGAAGCTGTAGGGCGCGAGGTTGATGTTGCCCCTGGCGTCACGCGACGAAATCCACCCGATCGGGCGCGGCGCGATGATGGCGTTGAAGGGATCGTGCTTGAGGCCGTGGCCGTTGCGCGGCTCGTAAAAGTGCAGGTCTTTCTGGCTCTTGGCGTCCATTCCGGTTGTATCCATTTTTCGTCATTGCGAGGAGCGTAGCGACGAAGCGAATCCATACCACATTATGCGGCGAGATGGATTGCTTCGCTATCGCTCGCAATGACGGAACAGGCTATTTGCGTGCCGCCGTCGCCGCGCGGGGCCAGGCCTGCGATGATGAAGTCGATCATCTGGTCGATCGTCGGTCCCGGCTTGTTGGCGGACTGCGCGATCATCTGCGGATGGAAGAACCGGATCATGGCCGGTGCAGGCGCACAGCGCCGCCGCCTGCAGGTCGTCCACCTCGAACTCGCCGGACGCGACGCCTTGCGCGATCACGCTGCCGATGGTCTCCGTGATCAACTCCATATGGGCGACGACAGACGTCCCAGCTCTCCTCCATCGCGATCTCGACCATCTCATGCATCTTGGAATCGCCGACATAGCGTTCCGAGTTCATGCGATGGACGGTCTTCATCAGTTCGCGCAGGCGGGGCGCCGCCGGACCCGGCCTGTTTGCGATGCTTTGCGCCGCGATCTCGACCCCGCCCATCAGGCCGCGCGCCACGCCTTCGTGGATCGCCTTCTTCGAATCGAAGAAGCGATAGACGTTGGCGGGGCTCATCCGCAGTTCCTTGGCGATGTCGGCCACCGTCGTCTTCTGGTAGCCGATCTGCCGGAACAGACGCTCCGCCACCTCGAGAATCCGTTCCCGGGTGTCGAGTTCGATATGTTCGGAAACCAGCGTCATGTCAGAACTCAATGTTCAATTATTCCGCGGCGTCGGCAAGCGGAAATGCGAGCGGGGCCGTCACAGTTTCCTTGGCCTGATGCTGCGGCGCAAGATCAGGCTGCTCGCTTTGGCCGCTTTCTTCCAGGCTCTTGCGGAACCAGAGCGCGTAGAGGCCCGGCAAGTACAGCAAGGTCAGGAAGGTTGCAACAAACAAACCGCCCATGATGGTGATGGCCATCGGGCCCCAGAAGGCCGAGCGCGACAGCGGGATCATGGCCAGGATCGCGGCCAGCGCCGTCAGGATCACCGGACGGGCGCGCCGGACGGTGGCTTCGACGATGGCTTCCTTGCGCGTCAGGCCATGGGAGACATCGGTCTCGATCTGGTCGACCAGAATGACCGCGTTGCGCATGATCATGCCGGCCAGCGCGATCAGCCCGAGCAGCGCCACGAAGCCGAACGGCTGGTTGGCGATGTTGAGGCCGAGCGAAGCGCCGACGATGCCGAGCGGCGCGGTCAGGAACACCAGGATCAGCCGCGAAAAGCTCTGCAGCTGGATCATCAGCAGCGTCAGCATCACCAGCGCCATCACCGGAAACAGCACGGCGATCGAGGCGTTGCCCTTGGCGGATTCCTCGAACGCGCCGCCCGGCTCGATCCGGTAGGCCGGCTCGAGATGGTCGCGGATTTGCTGCAGCTTCGGCCAGATCTGGCTGGTGACGTCGGGCGCCTGCACGCCGTCGGCGACGTCGGTGCGCACGGTGATCGCCATGTCGCGGTTACGCCGCCACAGGATCGGCTCCTCATGGGCGTATTCGATCTTGGCGATCTGCTGCAGCGGCACGGCAACGCCGTTGCGCGAGGTCACGGTGAGGTCGCCGACGTGGCCGAGATCGAGCCGTTCGGACGGCACGGCGCGCGCGATCACGCCGACCTTCTCGATGCCGTCGCGGATGGTCGTGACCGGCGCGCCCGAGATCAGCATCGAGAGCGCCTGCGAGACGTCCTGCGGGGTGAGGCCGAGCGCGCGCGCGCGGTCCTGATCGACCACGAGCTTGAGGTAGGGCGACTGCTCGTTCCAGTCGAGCTGCGGCTCCGTGACGTTGGGATTCTGGCGGACGACGTCGCGCACCTGATAGGCGATGTCGCGAACCTTGCCGGCGTCGGGGCCGATCGACGCGGAACTGGACCGGGAAGCCGACCGGCGGACCGAAATTGAAGCGGTCGACGCGAACGCGCGCCTCGGTCAGCGCACCGTCGGCGACCGCCTTCTCGATCCGCGCCTTGATGCGCTCGCGGGCCTCGACGTCCTTGGAGACGATCACGATCTCGGCGAAGGCCTCGTTCGGCAGTTGCGGGTTGAGGCCGAGCCAGAAGCGCGGCGAGCCCTGGCCGACATAGGAGGTGTAGGTCGCGATGTCCTTGTCGTCCTTGAGCAGCGCCTCGGCCTTCTTGACGGATTTCTCGGTGACGTTGAACGCGGTGCCTTCCGGCAGGCGCAGCTGCAGGAACAGCTCGGGCCGCTCCGACAGCGGGAAGAACTGCTGCTGGACATGGCCGAAGCCGACGATCGAGAGCGCGAACACGCCGACGGTCGCCAGCACCACCGTGATGCGGTGATCGACGCACCACTGCACCATGCTGCGCAGGATGCGGTAGATGCGGGTCTCATAGACCGCGTGCGGATCGTGGTTGTGATGGACGGTGATGTTCGGCAGCAGCTTGACGCCGATATAGGGCGTGAAGATCACCGCGACGAACCAGGACGCGACCAGCGCGATCGCCACGATCCAGAAAATGCCGCCGGCATATTCGCCGACCGCGGAATTGGCAAAGCCGATGGGGAGGAAGCCGGCGGCCGTGACCAGCGTTCCCGTGAGCATCGGAAACGCGGTTGATTCCCAGGCAAAGGACGCCGCGCGGACGCGGTCCCAGCCCTGCTCCATCTTCACCACCATCATCTCGACCGCGATGATGGCGTCGTCGACCAGGAGGCCGAGCGCGATGATCAGCGCGCCGAGCGTGATACGATGCAGGTCGATCGACATCGCGTTCATGACGATGAAGACGATCGCCAGCACCAGCGGCACCGACATCGCCACCACGATGCCGGTGCGCCAGCCGAGCGCCACGAACGAGACGAACAGCACGATCGCCAGCGCCTCGATGAAGGAGTGCACGAACTCGCCGACGGCGCGCTCGACCACCTTGGGCTGGTCGGCGATCTGCTCGACATTGATGCCCTGCGGCACGGCCTTCATGAATTCATCGGTCGCGTTCGTCGACCTCCTTGCCGAGTTCGAGGATGTTGGCGCCCTTGGCGGTGACGACGCCGATGCCGAGCGCGGGCTTGCCTTCCTGGCGCACCGTAAAGGTCGGCGGATCGACGAAGCCGTGGGTGACGGTGGCGATATCGCCGAGCCGGAACACGCGGCCGTTGCTCTCGACCGGCGTCTCCGCGACCGCCTTGACGCCGTCGAGCGCGCCGGTGACGCGCAGCGGCACGCGCTGCGAGGAGGTTTCGACCGTGCCGGCCGGCGTCACATTGTTCTGCTTGGCGAGCGAATCGAACAGCGCCTGCGGCGTGATGCCGAGCGTCGCCAGCTTGGCGTGCGAGAATTCGACGAAGATGCGCTCGTCCTGGGTGCCGTAGAGATCGACCTTGGTGACGCCGGGCACCTTCAACAGCCGCTGGCGCATGCCTTCGGCGGCCTTCTTCAACTGCGCATAGTCGGCGCCGTCGCCGGTCATCATATAGAGGATCGAATCGACGTCGCTGAACTCGTCGTTGACGACGGGGCCGAGCAGGCCCGCCGGCAACTGGCCCTGCACGTCGGCGAGCTTCTTGCGCAGGAGATAGAACAGATACGGCACCTGCGTCGGCGGCGTGGAATCCTTGAAGGTGACCTGCATCGCCGTGAAGGCCGGCTTGGAATAGGTCTGCACCTTCTCGAAGTAGGGCAGTTCCTGCAGCTTCTTCTCGATGGGATCGGCGACCTGGGTCTGCATCTCCTGCGCGGTGGCGCCCGGCCAGATCGCCGAGACGTTCACCACCTTCACCGTGAAGAACGGATCCTCGGCGCGGCCGAGCCGCTGGTAGGAGAAGAAGCCGGCGACGCCGAGCGCGATCATCAGGAACAGGATCAGCGTCGGATGGCTCACCGCCCAGCCCGAGAGATTGAAGCGCTTCATGTCACTCTCCAATTCGAAAACCTGACCGTCATTGCGAGCGAAGCGAAGCAATCCAGCTTACTGCCGCACGATGGATTGCTTCGCTCGCTCGCAATGACGGAACTAGAACGACAGCGACGAGACGACACGGACCTTCTGGGCCGGATCGAGTTTCTGCACGCCGAGCGCGACCACCCTGGCGCCTTCGTCGACGCCGCCGGTGATGACGACGGAATTGCTCTCGTAGGATTTCACCGCGACCGGCTTCAGCGTCACGTCGCCGGCATCGTCGACGATATAGAGCGAGGGATCGCCGCCCTGGCTGTACAGCGCCGACAGCGGCAGCCTTGCGACGCGTTCGGTCGCCGCATCGGACAGCGTCAGCGTCGCGGTCATGCCGAGCGAGACGTTGTCGCCGGCATCGGGCAGCGAGAATTTTGCGAGATAGGTCCGCGTCGCGGGATCGGCGGCCGGCGCGATCTCGCGCAGCTTCGCGGCGTATTTCTTGTCGGCATCCGACCACAGCGTCACGGTGGCGGTGCCATCCTTGGCGCGGCCGACCAGCGTTTCCGGGATCGCGACCACGGCTTCCTTCTCGGCAAAGCGCGCGACGCGGATCGCGGTCTGGCCGGAGGCAACCACCTGCCCCGCATCGATCAGGGTCGCGGTGACGACGCCGCGGGTGTCGGCGACCAGCGTTGCATAAGAGAGCGAGTTCTTGGTCAGTTCGACCGAACGTTCGGCGCGGTTGAGCCGCGCGCGCGCTTCGTCGGCGGCGGCGCGGCTCTGGTCCATTTGCGCGTCCGTGGTCCAGCCCTTGGCGCGCAGATCCCTGGCGCGCTGCTCGGAGGCGGCGGCCTGCGCCAGCACGCCGGTGGCGGCGCGGAATTCGGCCTCGGCCTGCTCGGCCTGCAGCTTCAGATCGACTTCATCGAGGGTGGCGAGCGGCTGGCCGACATCGACGGTCTGGCCGACTTCGACCAGGCGCTTTGCGACCTTGCCCGGGACCCGGAAGCCCATGTCGGTCTCGATCCGGGGCTTGATGGTGCCGACGAAGCTGCGCTCCGGCGTTTCCGCCTCATAATGCACGGTCGCGACCAGAACCGGGCGCCCGGGAGCGGCCTTTTCGGCCACCTTCTCATTGCAGCCGGTCAGGGCGCACACCGCCAGCGCCAGCATCACTCCAGCCAAGAGCCTGTAATAGCTGGACAAAACGGAACGGAGCGAACATCGGACTCTCCATCGACTGGATCTGATGAAGAGTGTCGAATGTTCACTGACGAATGTCAATATTCGTCAGTGAACACCAATTCGTGAGGTAACCGCTGGAAATCACCCTACCCGGCGCCGAATGTCCCACCGACCGGCCGGATCCGGCGGTGCGGTACACGATCACGGCAAACAGCACCATGCCGGCAAAGACAATGAGCGCGCCGCCGACCACGAGCGGCTCGAAGCGATCGTGCCCGCCGAGCAGCACGCCGGCGATGCCGACTCGGAAACAGGATCGCGCCGACCACGCTGACGACGGCCTGATAGCGCGCCAGGCGGCTTGCGGCGGCGATCGGATGGACGCGATAATACAGCGCCGACAAAAACATCGTGACGAAGCCGAGCAGATTGAGATGCGCATGCGCCGGCGCCAGCGCGAAACTCCTGCCTGATGCCCATGAAAATGCCGAAGGCCATCCCGAGCAGGCCGACGGACACGCTGATGCGAAACAGGGATCTGATCATGATCTTTCCTTGTCGAACGGTGTCTTTCGGAGAATGCGGCTCAGTTGCCCGCGAAATAGCGCGGAACGCGCGCCTTGTAGCGGCGGTAGGCGTCGCCGAATTTCTGCTCGAGATAGCGCTCCTCGCGCCGGACCACCGCGAAATGCAGGAATAGCGAGCTGGGCACGATCAGCAGCAACACCCAGTCGAGATCGAAGATCAGCGCGATCCCGCACAGCGCAACGATATCCCGACATAGAGCGGGTTGCGGGTGTGGCCGAACACGCCGTCGGTGACGAGCCGCGTGGTCGGCTGCGACGGATTGACGTTGGTGCCGCCCTTGATCAGCGCGCGTCGTCCGGCCGACGTCGTGACCAGTCCCGCAAGTGCAATGATGGCGCCGATCCCGATCCGCACCGGCGGCTCGAGGCCTGCGATCCATCCAAGCGGCATCAGCCATTGCAGCAGGCAGGCGATCACGAGCGTCGTCAGCGGAATGACGGGCGGGAAGACGACGACGTCGGGGCGGTCAAAAGCGGTGTCGGTCATAACAACTCCTGTCCTTCAGTTGGCGTTATTTCTTGAACCAGCACCGGGTGTGGCCCGGTGCCGGGAGGCATTGGTCTAATTGTCTCCACTGGAGACATATGGGAGACTTCGCTTTGCCGTCAAGGGGTGATAAATTCACCTTTGAAATCAGTGGGGACTGAGGAAATGGCCGCGAAGCCGCCGCCGAAGCGCGAGACGTTTCGGCATGGAAACCTGCCGGAGGCGCTGATCGATGCCGCGCTGGTGAGGCTCGAGGCCGAAGGTATCGAGGCGATCAGCCTGCGCGATCTCGCCGGCGACGCCGGCGTCAATCACCGCGCGGTGTACCGGCACTTCCCCGACAAATTGACGCTGCTGGCGCTGGTAGCGGAACGCGGCTGGCAACGGCTCGGGCAACGCCTGAAGAAGGCGACCGCGGGCAAGGCGCCCGGCGAACCCGCGCTGGTCGCGGCCAGCGTCGCCTTCTTCCAGTTTGCGCGCGAATTCCCCAATCTGTTTCACCTGATGGGCGGCGCCCGCATCAATCATCGAAGGCGAATTTCCCGACGCTCGAAGCCGCCATCATTGACGCGCTGCAGGTGTTTGCGGTTGGCTTTGCCGGCACCGGCATGGCGCCCGGCATCGTGGTCGAGCGCACCGCCATTTTCGTCGCCTCGCTGCAGGGCATCGTCACGCAGATCCTGCACAAGCGGCTGAAGGTCGCGCCGCCGAAGGCGCAGAGCTTCATCGCCGATACCTGCCGGATGCTGATCAAGGGGGTGAGTTAGCGTTGGAGCGAACCTCACTCCGCCAGTTGAAACCGCGCGAAGCGATCGAGCTCTTCCTCGATGCGGCGCTTGTATTCCTTGCGCGGCGCCTTTGCCGCACCCTTGCCGACCCAGTTCCATTTCTGCATCAGCAATTTCTTGTTCTTGCGGTCGGTCTTGAGGTCGATCGCGGCGACGATGTCCTCACCCACCAGCACCGGCAGCGCGAAATAGCCGAACAGGCGCTTTTCCCGGGGCACATAGGCCTCGAAACGGTGGCCGTAGTCGAAGAACAATTCGGTGCGCTTGCGCTGGATGATCAGGGGATCGAACGGCGAGAGAATGTGGACCAGGCCGGCGATCGCCCTCGCGGCCTGCTTCCAATGTCTCCGGGCGTGCCCAATGCTCCTGCTTGCCCGCGCCTTCGAGTGCGACCGGCACCATCTCCTTAGCGCCGAACGCGCGCCGCGATCAGGCGGCGCACCGCCGCCTTGCTCGGCGCGTCGAGATGGCAGATCGAATCGAGGCTGACGAGCCCCTGCGCGCGCAACGCGCGGTCGAGCAGATAGGCCGTGGTCTCCGCCACCGACGCCGGCTTCGGCGGCTTGTCCCAGCCGAAATGCCGCGTCATCAGCTCATAGGTCTTCAGCATGCCTGATCGTTCGGAGATCGTCACCTCGCCGGTATAGAAGGCCAGCTGCAGCGCCCGCTTCGAGGGCTTGCGGCTCGCCCACAGATGCTCCTTCTCCGTCAGCACGTCGTCCTCGATGTCGCGGATGGTCAGCGCGCCGTCGCGCCGGAGCAGCCGCATCACCTTGCGGGTGTCCACAGGCTTGACGTTGGCGAACCATCTATGGCCCTCGCGCTTGTGCAGCTTCATGCCCGGGATGAAATAGCGAAAGTCCTTCGACGGCACATAGGACAGCGCGTGCGTCCAGTATTCGAACACGCTCTTGTCGAGGCTCTGGGCCTGCCGCAGATCGGCGCGCCGGTAGTTCGGGATGCGGCTAAAGAGGATGTGGTGATGGCAGCGCTCGATCACGTTGATGGTGTCGATCTGGACATAGCCGAGATGATCCACGGCGGCCGCGACCGCCGCCGGCCCGTCGCCGAACGGGTCCGGCGTATCGAGCCGCTGGCAACGCAGCCAGATTCGCCGGGCTTCGGCCTTGGTCAGGGGATGGGGTGGAATCGTGCGGGGCATCGCCCGGCAATGTAATCGGATTCGCGCCTGTGGGGAGTCCCCGGATTTTGCGGCGCCAGGGCTCGGCGCTAGATTTCCCTGTCCGCACCGAGATAGGCACCGGCGGCAAGCAATGCGTCGCGGAGATCGGGAATCGGAACGGCGCGCGGTGCGATCGCCCGTTTCCTGGCGATCGCTGCGGCTGTGCCGGCGGCTTCGCCCATCGCAAAGCACGGCGGCATCACGCGGATGGCGCTCAGGGCCTCATGGGTCGAAGATACCGCGCGGCCCGCCACCAGCAGCCCGTCAACGGCCTCCGGCACCATCACCCGATAAGGGATTTCATAGATATTGGCCGTGGGCGGACCTGCACCGGCGCCACCGCCCGCGCCGGTAGGGTCGTGGATGTCGATCGGGTAGCCGCACAGGGCGATCACATCCTCGAACTGCCGGCCGTTCTGCAGGTCGCCGAGGGTCAGCGTATATTCGCCGACGATGCGGCGGGTTTCGCGCACACCGATATGCGTTGCGGTGTCGAGCAGCCGGCACTTCTCGAAACCAGGCAGATTTTCGCGGAAGAATTTCAAAAGCGTATGGACCTGCTCGCGGCCCTCGATCTCGGCCGCGGTGAGATCGTCGACATCCGTGCCGTTGCGCCTGAGCACGCGCGAGGTGTTGATACGCCAGACGCCCGGTTGCAGCGTCTTGTACATGCCGACGCCCTTGCGCGGGATGTTGAAGCGCCCTTCCGCGGTCGCCTTGGCGATGATCGAGGCATATGGACGATAATCGTCGGGATGGGTGTGGACATAGTTTTCGACCACCTCGTCATCGACGTCGGCGATGCGAAAGAACATCGTCATCGGTTGCATCAGGCCGTCGCTGTCACGGCCGATCGCGATCTCGACGCCGGACAGTGCCGCAACATCGCCGTCAGCCGAACAGTCCACGATCATGTCGGCCGGTTGCATGTGCAGGCCGCTCTTCGAGGCGCAAACCAGACCGCTGACGCGCGGCAGACCGTTCGCACCCGGCTCCGTGATGGCATCGACCACCAGCGTGTGAAACAGAAGCTCAACGCCGGCCTCGCGGCACATCCGCAGCGCCACGATCTTGGCCGACTCCGGCTCGAACGGCGTCACCTTGTCGTGGCCGTACTCGATGAATCCACAATAGGAACTCCGCGCGGAAATGCCGGATGGGTGCAACGCGCCGCCATCAGCCTCCATGCGCCGGACAAACTCGTCGAAGATGCCCTTGATCAACTGCTGCGAGCCATCGAGCGAGAACGAGGTCATGCACGGCCCGACCAGGCCCGCGGTCAGGTTGCCGCCAAGAAAGCCGTAGCGCTCGATCAACAACGTGCGGGCGCCGTGGCGGGCGGCAGCGATCGCCGCGGCGATGCCGGACGGGCCACCGCCGACCACGACCACGTCGTAACGCGGTTCCACAGGGATGTTGCGTTGGAAAGAAATTGAACCTGGCGAGACATTCACGGCAGTTAACTCCGGCGCGACAGCGCGCTTGCGATTTAATCGATCTAGCGGAACATCGACCCGCCATCGGCATCGAGACCGGCGCCATAGACGAAACTCGATGCGGACGAGCAGAGAAACAGGATCGCGCCGGCCATGTCCGATGGATGACCCATCCGTTTCATCGGCAAGCCCTCGGCGATGCGATCCTTCAGTTCCTGCGAGATGGTGGCGTGCATCGGCGTGTCGGACGGGCCGGGATTGAGCGCGTTGATGCGGATGCCTTTTCCGGCCATCTCGCGCGCCAGCGATTTCACCAGCGACTGCACGCCGGCCTTGCTCGCGGCATAGGCGGCGTCGGCGATCAGGCCACCGCCGCCACGAATGCCGGCATCGGACGCGACGCAGACGATGCTTCCGCTGCCTTGCGGAATCATGCGCAGCAGCGCCTGCTGCGCGACGAAGAATGTCCCCAGCAGATTGATGTCGAGCACGCGGTGCCAGTGCGACCAGGTCTGATCCAGCGCCTTGACGGCGGTGATGACCGCCGCACAGGTCACGACATGATCGAGCCTGCCGAGCTTTTGGTCCGCGAACGCGAACGCCGCGCGAATGCTCTCGAAGTTGCCGACGTCGAGTGCCGTCGCGAAGGCCCTGCCGCCCTGCGCCACGATCCCGGCGGCGGCGCGCTCGACGGCCGCTCCGTCGCGGTCGGTGAGCATCACCGTTGCACCGTGGCGCGCAAAGACACGCGAGGTCTCAAGTCCCATGCCGCCAGCGGCTCCCGTGACGAACACGGTCTGGCCGGCGAAGTGATCGCGCGCAAAGGCATCCGCCGGCTCGCGCGCGGGATTACTCATCGTCGTCCCCATCATCATCTTTTGCGCCGACCCAGTCCGGGAGCTCGGTACCCACCATCCACTCGTCCTTCAGCGCACCCTTGACCCGCTTGATCAGTTTCATGCCGTCCCGCCCACTGCGCTGCGCAACGGCCGTGGCAATAACGTCGACCACCGCGAGATGGGCAAGCCGCGTCGTCATCGGCGCGTAGACGAAGGTGTTCTCCAGCGTGTCGATGCCGACGACAATGTCGCTGATGCGCGCGAGCGGCGAATCGGAGCGTGTGAAGCTGATCAGCGTTGCACCTTGCTGGCGCACCATCTTCGCCGTGAGCAGCACGTCGCGGACGCGGCCGGTGTAGGCGAAGCCGAGGGCGACGTCGCCAGGCTTGAGCGTTGCCGCCGACATTCGTTGCAGATGGTTGTCGGGATGATGGATGGTCGGGACGCCAAGCCGCATCAACTTCTGCTGGGCGTCGATCGCAGCAACGCTGGAAAGCCCATTGGCGAACAGCTCGATCCGCGGCGCTTTCAGGATCGTGTCGACGACACGCTCGACCACCTCGAGGTCGAGCTGCGTGCGCATCAATTCGAGTGCATCGATTGAGGATGCGAAGATCTTGTTGGCGATGACGTCGAGGCCGTCACCGGTGCCGATCTCGCCGTGCACGAAGGGCTGGCCGATCATCAGCGCCTGAGCGAGACGGATCTTGAAATCGGGAAAACCATCACAGCCCAGCGCACGGCAGAAGCGGATCGCAGTCGGCTGACTGACCGCGGCCTCGGTCGCAAACACCGCGAGACTCATCCGCGTCACCTGCGCGGTCTGCGCAAGCACCAGCGCCGCCAGCTTCTGCTCGGAGACGCTGAAGCCGCCGTCCGTCTCGCGCAATTGCGCAAGGATGTTGCGCCCGCCGGTCAGGTTGCTGCGAGCGATCGGTCGATTGGTGACAGGCGCATCCCGCACCGCCAGCTTCCCCGCCATTAAAGAATTCCCGCTCGAAAATGTAGTTTTGCTAAAGATGACGTGCGGATCCCGCGACGTCAAGCTGGTTCGCGTTACGCCGATCGCTGGGGTATATTTTCCATATCATATTATAAATACACATAAATATTCCATTCCAACTAATAAATGTGAAAATCGACGCCTGATAAAATCGACCTTGCTCTTCCATCTTTGATGTAGCAACATGAAAGAAAATGAGGTCGGCGATAAAACCAGACCCATCGGGACAACGAAACGCCAATCGACCGGGAGGGTGGACATGACCGCACTCAATCGCCGTCAATTCGTCACGGCTGCTGCAGCCGCCGGCGTTGCGCTGACCGGCGCCAGCCCCGCGCGCGCACAGACTTCGACAAAGTTCACCATCATCTCGCACCGCGTCCACCAGCAGACCCTGACCGAAGGGCCGTCCGGCAACGTGATCAAAGGCTGGAGCGACCAGAACACCACCACGCTCGACTGGGTCACACTGGACCTGAACGCGATCCACGACCGGGTATTTCGCGAAGCCGGACTGACAAGCTCCGAGGTCGGCATCGACTTCGTGCTCAACACCCGCGCGGTGCCGGAGATCATGGACCTGTTCGAGTCGCTCGAGCCCTATCTGGCCAAGGCCGGCATCGAGGACTTCGACGACCTGTCGCCCGGCATGGTCAAGGCGTTCTCGGCCAAGGGTGCGCGTCATGGCGTGCCATTCCGCCACGCGGTCAACGCGCTTCACTACAACGACACCTACTTCAGGGAGCGCGGGCTGGATGGCCCGCCGAAAGTCATCGACGATTTGCTCGATTACGCGCGCAAGCTCTCCTTCACCCGGGCCGACGGCACCAAGGTGTACGGCTGGGGCTTCGAAGCCGACAACTATCCGAACGTCGTGATGCTCGCCCGCGCCTATGACGGCGACTTCATCACCGACGACTACAAATGCGTCGCCGACGGGCCCGGCATGATCAAGGCGCTGGCGCTCCTGAAGACGATGTATGCCGAAGGGCTGATTCCGAAGAACATCACGGCGATGAAACAGAACGATATGATCACCGCGATGCAGACCGGGCAGATCGCGATGACCTATTTTCCGTTCGGGCGCACCGTGATCTTCAATGATCCGAAGTCGTCGAAATTCCCGGGCGCGTTCAAGCTGGCGCTGCCGGTGGTCTCGAAGGAGATGCTGGCGAAAGGGCAGCTGATTTCCACCGCCGAGTTCTGGGCGACCATGATCCCGAAGAATTCCAAGTCAAAGGAACTGGCCTGGAGCCTGATCCGCGAAATCTCCACCAGGGAGAACACCATCAAGGCGGCCATCAACGGCAATGGGCCGGTGCGGGCATCCGCCTATTCCGACGCGCGGCTGATCGAGAAAGTGCCCTACGCGGCGCTCGAGGCGCAGGCGCTCAGGGCCGCGCGGGTCCCGATGCCGGCGTTCAACAAGTCGGCGGAGGCCAAGGACATCTTCGTCGAGGAGATGCAGGCGGCGATGCTCGGTCTGCAGCCACCGGAGGTCTCCGCCAAGAACATGACGAAGCGCATCCAGCCATTGCTGCCGCGCGCGTCGTGAGGCGTAGCGCGGTGAAGTTATGTTTAAATCGGTCCGGCGGCAGGCTCGCTGCACCTCTCCCGCTTGCGGGGGAGGTCGGATCACATCGCAGATGTGATCCGGGTGGGGGCTCTATCGACGCGACGATTCGCGGCGACACCCCCACCCATAGCCGATGCCGCGCATCGGCGTTCTTGACAAGGACGGCGGCCGCAGGCCGCCTACGCCTCCCCCGCAAGCGCGGGAGAGGGAGCGCGCTTCCCTCGCGGTTCATCTAGGGGCCAGGTCGTGAGGAAGTTTGGTCTGACCCAATTTGTCATGCTGGCTCCTGCGCTGGGCCTGCTGATCTTCATCATCCTGCTGCCGTCGCTTTATGTGTTCTGGCTCTCTTTCACCGAATCGACCTACGGCAAGGCGCCGGTGTTCGTTGGCCTGGAGAACTACGTCGCGATCTGGAACGACCGCTACTTCTGGCGCGCGTTGATCAATACCCTGATCGTCGTCAACGTCATCGTCTACGGAGAATTGATTCTCGCCTTCGTGATCGCGTCGGTGCTGGTCAAGGGCGTGCCATTCCGTCGCCTGATCCTCGCAGTCGTGTTGATGCCCTACGCGATCAGCGAGGTCGTGGCCGTCGTGATCTGGAAGTTCCTGCTCGATCCCGATATCGGCGCACTGGCCAAGGCGATGGCCAGCGCCGGGTTGCCGGACATCAATTGGGCGACCAACCCGACGCACGGGCTAGGCCTCGTCAGCCTTATCAGTATCTGGCTCAACCTGCCGTTCACACTGATCATCATCTACGCCGCAATGCTGGCGGTGCCGAGCGATCTGTACGAGAGCGCCACCATCGACGGCGCCAGCCCATGGCAAGGTTTCCGCTATGTCACTCTGCCGTCGATCCTTCCGGCGGTGTTTGTCGCGCTGATCTTTCGCTACATCATCTCGTTTCGCCTGTTCAGCGAGGTCTGGCTGCTCACTGCCGGTGGCCCGGCGCGCACCACCGAAGTGATGGCCATCTATCTCTACAAGCAGAGCTTTACCTATGCCTCGTTCGGCAAGGGATCGGCGACCGGATGGGTGATGGTCATGGTGTCGGGCCTGATTGCCGCAGCCTACCTGCACTTGTTGTACCGGCGGGGGTTTCGACAGAATGCGTGAACCAAATGCCTAAATCCTGGCTCAGCATCGCGCTTCGAGCGCTTGTGATCGGCCTGCTCCTGATCTGGTCAGTGGTGCCGGTAAGCATGATCGTGCTGTCCTCGTTCAAGCCGACACCCGACATATTCACCTACCCGCCGACCCTGCTGTTCGAGCCAACGCTCGAGCACTACCGGACATTATGGGAGAAGTGGCCGGACTTTTTCCTGACCCTGCGCAATAGCGCGATCATCGCGCTGTGCGCCATGGCGCTGACGGTATTCTCCAGTGCGCTCGCCGGCTACGTCTACTCGCGTTATCGAAGCAGTGCGCTGGCCGGTTCGGCCGTCTTCCTGGTCGCAATCCGCCTGTTGCCGCCGATCGTCATCACGCTGCCGCTCTACCCCGTCGTCGATTTCCTGAAGCTCAGCGACAGCTACACCTTGCTGATCCTGCTTTACGCGACCTTCTTCGTGTCGCTCGGCACCATGATCCTCAAAACCTTCATCGACGGGATCCCGGAAGAACTCGATCAGGCCGCGATCATCGACGGTGCCTCGGAGCTGCAAATCCTGTGGCGCATCATTGTACCCTTGAGCGCACAGGGAGCGGTGGCGGCAAGCATTTTCGTTTTCGTCTATGCCTGGAATGAATATCTGTTCGCCTTCATCTTCACGACGACGCGCGCCAAGACCGCACCAGTGGTGATCAGCGAGATGATGGCAAGCCTGAACGGCGTCGACTGGGGGCTCCTGTTCGCGGCCGCGACCACCCAACTGCTGCCGGTAGTGACATTCGTCGTCCTGGTGCAGAAATACCTGATCGCGGGCCTTACCGCGGGATCGGTGAAGGGATGAGCGACAGCATTGCACGCCGCTTCGATCTGTCGGGCCGGGTTGCGCTGGTAACCGGCGCGAGCCGCGGCATCGGCCGGTCATTGGCACTCGGTCTTGCCGAGGCCGGCGCCGACATCGCCGTGCACTACGCGACGCGCGACACCGAGGCCAATGCGGTGGCGGATAGCATCCGCGGCCTGAAGCGACGGAGCGAGGTGGTTGGCGGCGACCTCGCGAACAAAGACGTTGCGTCAACGCTGATAGCTGAGGTCGTCGAGCGATTCGGTCGCCTCGACATTGTCGTGCTCAATGCTTCGGTCGAGCACCGGCATCCCTGGGACGCGATGCCAAGCGAGGATTTCGACACCGAGGTCGATGTCAATCTCCGCGCACCGCTGGCGCTGATCGCCGCGGCGCGCCGTCACCTGGCGGCAGCGCCAATGGGGACGGGTGTTGTTGATCGGGAGCATCCAGAGCGCCAGGCCGAACCCGATGCTGACCGTCTATGCGGCACTCAAGGCGGCGAACGTCAATCTCGCAAAGAATCTGGCACGGCAGCTTGCGAGCGACGGCATCACCATCAATGTGCTGTCGCCGGGCGCGATTGCCACCGATCGCAACGCCGGCGTCCTCGCCGACCCGGCTTACCGCGCGCGGGTCGAGGCACAAATTCCGCTGGGGCGGATCGGTGAACCTGATGATTGTGTTGGCGCCGCGCTTCTGCTCTGCTCGGAGGCAGGCCGCTATATCACGGGTGTCGAGCTATTCGTGGACGGAGGCTGGCACGCAGCGTAGTCGCGATTTCATGCTGCCGATCAGGCCGCCGGGTCGGCCGTGGCCGCCCGCGACAGCGGGGTTCCGCATCCGGCGAAGCCCCGCCACGCTCAAATGTGATCTAGATCACGTTCGCGACTTTGAACCTATCCTAGCCTTGGCGCATCCAAATGCCGTGCACGCCCATTTGCAGGCGTAACAGTGAGGATCGAACAATGACCCGCTTTCATGGACTTTCCATCGTGACATTCGGCGCCGCGCTGTCGATGACGGCGGGCCTGGCATTTGCCGGTGACACCGTATCGGCCGACAAGATCCTGGACGCGCTGAAGCCGAAGTCGGCGACCCGCGGCCTCTCGACCGGCCCGCAGGTCGACACCGCTGCACAGGCCAAGGAAGCCAGCTTCGTCGACAAGCTGCGCAACCGCAAAACCCGCTCGCTCTCGCTCGGCGAGCGCGAGGAGATTGCCGAGATCGCCGCGACCAAACCGAAGATCGATCTCGAGATCCGCTTCGACTACAATTCGGCCGACATCAGCAAGGGTTCGATGCCGGCAGTGCAGGAACTCGGCAAGGCGCTTTCGAACGCCAGCCTGAAGGACTCGACCTTCGTGGTTGCCGGTCACACCGATGCGGTCGGCGGCGAGACCTATAACCAGGACCTCTCCGAGCGGCGCGCCGATACGATCAAGAAATACCTGACCGAGAAGTACGGCCTCAACGGCGCCAACCTCGTCACCGTCGGCTATGGCAAGACCAAGCCGAAGGATGCGAATGCGCCGATGGACCCGGCCAACCGCCGCGTTCAGGTCGTCAACATGGAAACCAAGACCGCGTCGAAGCAATAACGCGCGTCGCAGCATTGATCCGCCTGCCGACGACGGCAGGCGGATTTTGCTTGTCGGCACCGCGGAACTAGATCCAGTTCTGGAAAATCATCAGCCGGTTGAACGTCGCCATCGACGTGCCGATGAACGCCGCCGAGATCGGCAGCATCGCGGCGAAGCCTGCGCCGCCGATCGCAACAAAGCCCCACAGCAGCCAGCGCGGCGTAGAGCCGCGACGGAGCGCATAGACCAGCACCAGGCTCGCCGTAGTCGCCGCCGGCAGATAATAATAGATGAAACCGAGCGTTCGCGGCAGCAGCGCCCAGGCGAGATAGGGTCCGAGATAAAACGCCAGCACCAGGAAGGCGTCCGCCCGCCGCGTCACGATCCAGTCCCGCAGGGAAATCGCCACCGCAATCAGCGCCGGCCACAGGACCAGCGGATTGCCGAGGAAGACCACCGCATCGATCCGGTCGTCGGCGATCTTGTCAAAGAGATACCAGACCGGGCGCATCAGCAGCGGCCAGGACGGCCACGAGCTCATATAGGTGTGGCCTGCGATCGCGGTCGTGGTGTTGTCGCTGAAGATCCGGCGCTGCGCCTCCAAGATATCCGGCACCGACAGGCCGTAGAGCGGGACGAAGGTCGAGAGATAGGCGAGCGCCGGTATCAGCAGGAAGCACGCCGCAAAATGCCATGCCTTGAAGGTCGGCCACAGGTCGGGCCGGTACCAGTCATCGGCATTGCCGTCGGCGAATTGCGTGCGCCAGCTTTGCATCAGGCGGATCGCCGCCACGATGACGATGCAAACCGCCAGCACGAACAATCCGCTCCATTTGCAGGCGATCGAGAAGCCGGAGGCGAGCCCGGCCAGCGCGAACCAGAGATGCGGCCGCCGCTGCGCGGTAGCCATGCAGGAACGCCGCGGTGGCGAACAGGCCGAACGTCAGCGCGAAAATATCCAGCATCGCGATTCGCGATTGCACGAACAGCATCTGGTTGAAAAAGGCCAGCAGGCTCGCCGCGATCGCCGGTCCCTGGGCGGCGAACAGCGCAAGACCGCACAGATACACGGCGACAAGCGCGAGCGCGCCGAACAGCACCGCCGGATATCGCCATCCCAGCGGCACGTCGCCAAACTGGTGGATCGACAGCCGCGATGATTTGCTTGGCCAGCGGCGGATGCATCGGGTTGAGCATCGGCTGCGGCATGACAGGTTCGAGCATCTGCCGCGCCGCCGGCACGTAATGCACCTCGTCGAAATAAAATTTCTCGGGCGTGGTGATGCCGATCAGCATCGCAAAATGCGCGACAACAAAGATGATTGCCGCAAAGACGGTGGTCCGCACGATCGAAAGATCGGGAACGGAGGGTGATTCAGGCACGGTGTTCACGGCTCAACAGTGTCACGACAAAATCAAAATAAAGTGTGCGCGGAATAAATTTCTGTGTCCATCGCTTTGAACGCAGTTCGAATTCGATGTCACCAACAGACGGGCCAGTAAGGCGCTGCATGTGATAAATCCGCTACATCCGACGCGGGCGCGATCTGATAGGTGGGCGGGACAATTAACCTGGCTTTGAAATGAAATCACGTCACTACTCTCTCTTCCTTCCTGCACTTCTTGCAATCACCCTCTCGACGACAAGTCCGCTTTTTGCGCAATCCCGCGTCGGCGAAGCCGCCGTTGTCAAGAATGAAGTGCTCCGCGTCGCCGGACCTTCGACCAGCCAGATCAATGTCGGCGACGCGCTGCTGCGCGACGAGGTCGTTCGCACCGGGCTCGACAGCGCCACGCGGCTGGTGATGGCCGACAGCACCAACTTGTCGCTTGGGCCGAGCGCGTCGCTCAAACTCGACCGCGCCGTGTTCGACGACGAGCATCATTATCGCGATGTCGCCGTGCGGCTAAGCTCCGGCGCATTTCGCTTCGTGACCGGTCATTCCGACAAGGCCGCCTACAAGATCACGACCCCGCTTGCGACCATCGGCGTCCGCGGCACCACGCTCGATATCCTGTCGCAACGCGGCCAGACCATCGTCAATCTGCAGGAAGGCGCCTCCACGGTCTGCACCGTTACCTTCGAATGCATCCAGCTGACCAAGCCCGGCGATACCGCGATCATCACTTCGGCCGGTGGCAAGACCACGATCAAGAAGACCAGCACCTCGCCATGGACCTTCGCCAAGACATGCGGCGCCGCAGCCGGGCTTTGCAACACCACGCAATATGCGGATGCGACGCCTGTGGTCACGCCTCCGGTCGATGACGGCAGCGATCCCACCGGCATGCTGTGCGGGCGCTGACCATGGCAAACCACATCCGCCGCTTCGTCGTATCGGCCGCGCTGACCGCGGGCATTTTGCTTGTGCTGGCGCCGATGACCACATCGCCTGCCTTGGCGCAAGGCTGCTTCGACCATATCTGTCCGGACGCCGACGCCGACACCGACGCCGACGCCGACCTACACACCAACCTCGACGCCGTCTCCGACGCCGGAGCCGGCAGCGTCGCCCTCGCCCACCCCTTCGCCTTCTCCGTCGCCGTCACCTTCACCAAGTCCATCTCCGACTCCGATATCGACACCAAGCCCGACGCCGACCCCAACGCCAGACCCCGACGCCAACCACTACCGGCGCCGATAACAGCGCGGGCTCGATCAACGATCTGGCCAGGCAGCGCTTCAACCAGATGATCACCAACCGGGTGCTCGGCACCGTGCTGCTGGGCATCAACGAACAGGTCAACTGCAACGATTGCGTCAGCGCGTTCGGCTCGGCCGGATCGTTCTCGGCCGGCATTCACGGCCGCAAGAACCTGACCGCCAACCTGTCGCTGCTGGCCGGCATCGCCTACACCCATTACAGCGAAGGCGGATACAGCGTCACCAGCGCGCCGATCGGCGCGTTCGCGCTGCGCTATGATTTCGTCGACTGGGGATCGTCGCGGCCGTTCTTCGATATCGGCGCCATCCTGACGCCCTATGAAAAGGTGCGCTATCACCGCACCTACGCGACAAGCCTCGGTGTGGTGTCGCTGGACAGCCAGACCACCGCGGACAATTACGGCGTCTACGGACGCGCGGGATGGATCAGCCGGCTGTCGCCGCGCGACGAGGTCGCAGCCTCCGTCGAAATCTGGCAGATGTGGCAGCGGGTGAAGGGCTACACCGATCCGGCCGGCACGCTCAATCCGTTCGACGCATCGATCGCCGGCGGCACCGACAAAACCAATCTCGTCAAGATCGGCGGTCAGTGGACGCATCTGTTCGGCAACAGTGTCGAGGCCAACATCAATGGCGGCTTCGTGCAGTCGTTCGGAACGCAATCCGGCATCGTCGCCACCGTGACCGGCACCGGCACCGTGGTGCCGACGATCGGAAACCAGAGCTGGTTCGAGTATGGCGGCCGCCTCGGCTTCCGGATCACGCAGGGCTGGGTCGCCGACCTCTTCGTCAACGGCACCGCCGGCCCGCAGCCGGTCGGCAACACCATCCATGGCGGCGTCGGACTGCGGGTCAGTTACTAGCGAGTTTGAGAAACCCTGCGCATCCGATCCAGAATCACGCGTCGGCCGTGACGGATTGCGCAGCAGTGGCGGCCGCGACATCCATCCAGTTCACTCCCCACATGTGACCGTCCGGATCCTCAAAGCTGCGGCCGTACATCCAGCCGTACTCGTCCTTCGGCGAAGGATCGCCGCGACCGCCAGCGGACTGTGCCCTGCCGACGATGTCGTCGACCTCGGCGCGGCTGTCCGCCGACAGGCAGAACAGGACCTGGTTGGACGTCCTGGCGTCCGAAATCGGCTTCGGGGTGAACTGCCTGAATTTGTCGTGAGTCATCAGCATCGCGTAGATGGTCTCGGAAAACACCATGCAGGACGCGGTGTCGTCGGAAAATTGCGGGTTCTTCTCGGCGCCGATCGCCTGGTAGAACGCGGTGGCGCGGGCAAGGTCGGTGACCGGCAGGTTGACGAAGATCATTTTGGGCATAAACGGCTCCATTTTTGCGGGTTCGTGCCGAGGACGAACGGGCCGCGGCGGAGCCGACAAGGGATGCCGAACTATTTTGGGCCGGAACCCGACCCCAAACGTCAAGCGGAAGCGACGAAGCAATCCATGCTTCCGTTGCGGATCGATGGATTGCTTCGCTTCGCTCGCAATGACGGAGAGATTGCCTTAAGTCGCGATCGGCGTCGGCATGGTCAGGAACGCGCGCGTCACGTGCCAGAACAATTGCCGGTTGATGGCAAGCGCCACCGAATGGGCGGTGCCGGGCAGGATGATGAACTGGCGGTCGCCGTTCGGCAGCTTGTTATAAAACTCCTCGAGGTCGGCGACGGTGGCGATGCCGTCATATTCGCCGCGCACCAGCAGCACCGGCGCCAGCACCTTTTCGGGATGCACGACCGGCAAATTGGCGGTCATGTCGAAATAGGTGCCGGTCGGGATCTGGTCGCCGAACACCATCTCCGCGTCCGCCAGCGCCTCGATCGCGGCGGGATCGCTGGTGCCGGGCTTGTCGCGGGTCGCGATCGAGCGGATCATCTCGCGGTCGCGCTTGCGCATGTTGTGGGTACGGAAATAGGCGAGCTGCTCGGCGCGTTTGGCGAGCGTCGGCGAGCCCTCGCCCTTGTAGGTGAAGGCGGCGAACACCAGCCGGTCGATGCGATCGGGCGCCACCATGGCATAGGCGCCGGCGCGCAAGGCGCCGGAGGATTCGCCGATGAAATGAAACTTCTTCTGTCCGGTTTCGCGGGTGACGAGTTCGGCCGCGACCTTCAAATCCTCGACGCCGCTGGCGATATCGGCATTGCCCGAGGTACGGCCCGACTTGCCGTAATTCTCGTGGTCCATGGTCCAGCAGTCGAACCCGTAGCGGGCGAACTCGTTCATCGCGGAATATTCGCCTTTGCCCGGCACGTTGAGGTCGAACACCCTTGACGTCACCGACGAGCCGTGGACGAAGAACACCACGGGTCGCGCCGGCTCGCCGGCCTTGGGCGCCCCGATCCGTTTGCGGTACATCCACAAGGGGATATCGCCCTTCTTGGTCCAGTATTCACTGCTCCAGATCTCGCCGCCTTCGGTCGGCACCTCGGTCGCGGCTTGCGAGGGCAGCGAGGCGGCTGCGCCCGCCGCCACGCCAATTCCAAGCGCCTTGATCAGCGTGCGTCGCGCCAGCGGATGTTCGGAATCGGTCATGGTTTCATCCCATGGTTGAGGTTCTTGCTTGATCAAAGTCTAGCAGCGCGCCTCGTGCTTTGAAAGCAGGTGTGCACTGCACCGCGAGAACACCATCGCGCGAGCGGACGCGGAACCGGCTGACATCCGGTAGTTGCACAGGCTATGCTTTCCGCCGGCCGTTCGAGCCAGGGAGGAAAAAAATCATGAGCAACCAACTGACGGAAGCCGAACTTGCCGCACTGATGCCGTCCGAATTGTGCCAGTACCAGACGCCGATCCCGACCCAGATCGTCTCAAGCGACGAATTCTATCCCGACCCGCAGAACGAACAGCAGCGCGAGGTGGAAGCGCGGCTGCTCGCCATGGCCGACGATCTCGGCGGCAAACAGGGGCTGGACCGCCGCCGGTTCTTCCAGACCGCCGCCGGCATGGCCGCATCCTTCGTGGCGATGAACGAGGTCTATGGACCGCTGTTCGATGTCACCCGGGCCGAAGCCGCCACGCCCGCGATGGCGCAGGAACGCGCCGGCGCGCTCAAAGACCAGTTCATCATGGACATGCACACCCATTTCCTGCGCGACGACACCCGCATCATGGGATTCGTGGAGATGCGCAAGGCGGTCGGCAAGGCCGGCTGGAACAAGCAGCTCGCCGATCGCGAGCAGACCATCGAGGATCTCAAGTTCAATAATTACAAGAAGGAGATGTTCCTCGACAGCGACACCAAGATCTCGCTGATCTCGTCGGCGCCGTCGGACATCGAGCAGGACTGGTTCCTGACCAACCAGCAGATGGCGGATGCGCGCAAGAAGGTCAACGACGAGGCCGGCTCGCGGCGGCTGTTCGCGCATGCGATCTTCACGCCCGGGCAGCCGGGCTGGCTTGAAAAGCTCGACGCCGCGCTCGAACTCAAGCCGGAATCCTGCAAGGGCTACACCGTCGGCGACAACACCCACAAGGAGATCAGCCGTTATCCCTGGCGGATGGACGACGAGAAAATCGCCTACAAGGGCTACGAGAGGATGGTGAAGGCCGGCATCAAGAATGTCTGCATCCACAAGGGACTGTTCGCACCGGGGGTAGAGAAGCAATATCCCAATCTGCGCGGCTTTGCCGACGTCGCCGATGTCGGCCAGGCCGCGAAAGACTGGCCGCAGCTCAATTTCATCATCTATCACTCCGCCTATCGCCATGTCGGCGGCAATCCGAAACAGGCGCTGGCCGAGTTCGAGCGGACCGGGCGGATCTCCTGGACCAGCGATCTCGCCGACATCCCCGCGCAATATGGCGTCAGCAATGTCTATGGCGATGTCGGGCAACTATTCGCGACCACGCTGGTCGCGGAGCCGAATGTCTGCGCCGCCCTGATGGGCACGCTGATCAAGGGGCTCGGCGCCGATCATGTCTGCTGGGGCACCGACGCGCTATGGACCGGCGCGCCGCAATGGCAGATCGAGGGCCTGCGCCGGCTCGAAATCCCCGAAGAAATGCAGAAGAAATTCGGCTACGCGCCGCTTGGCGCCGCCGACGGCCCGGTGAAGACGGCGATCTTCGGCGGCAACAATGCGCAGCTCTACGACATCCAGCCGAAACGCGCGATGCTCGAACTGAAGGGCGACCGCTTTGCGCTGATGAAGGCCGAATATGAAAAGGCCGGACCGGAGCCTTCCAACACCCGCTACGGCTATGTGGTGCCGAACGGGCCGATGGATCACGGGGTGTTTGCGTAAGGCTACCGTGGTCATTCCGGGGCGCGCGAAGCGCGAGCCCGGAATCCATTGTGCCGCAGGTTTAATGGAGAAATGGATTCCGGGTTCTCGCTTCGCGAGCCCCGGAATGACAACGTCATTTCTTCTCCGCCGGATCCCTGTGCACCGGATCGACCCACAGCACGGTCTCCGGCTTTTCCACCGGCTCGATATCGAGATTGATCGCGACCGCCTCGCCGTCGCTGCGCACCAGCACGCATTCCAGCGCCTCGTCGCGGCTGGCGTTGATCTCCTGATGCGGCACGTAGGGCGGCACGAAGATGAAATCGCCGGGGCCTGCCTCGGCGGTGAATTGCAGACTTCTCGCCCCAGCGCATCCGCGCCTTGCCCTTCACGACATAGATGATGCTTTCGAGATGGCCGTGATGATGCGCGCCGGTCTTGGCGTCGGGGCGGATGGTGACGGTGCCCGCCCATAATTTCTGCGCGCCGACGCGGGCGAAATTGATCGCGGCCTTGCGGTCCATGCCCGCGGTCGACGGCACGTTGGGATCGAGCTGGTTGCCGGGAATGACGCGGACGCCGTCATGCTTCCAGCGCTCGGCATCGTGGCTGTGGGAATGATCGCCGTGACCGTGATCATGGGTGTGGTCGTGAGAACCTGACATCTTGATGCTTTCGCTAGTTTGTTCGAGGGCAGACGGTACATAAAACCGTGATGGCAAACCAGTCGAATACCGGAACATTCCGCGCATACGAGACTTGTCTTTGTGAAGCTCAACGCTGTCAAAAGGAGTGTTCCATGGGTAGCACAGCAGACAAGGTCAAAGGCGCCACCAACGAAGCCATCGGCAAGGCCAAGCAGGGCATCGGCGAAGCAACCGGTTCCGACCGCCTGCAGGGCGAAGGCGTGATCCAGGAAGTCAAAGGCAAGGCCCAGAAGGCCCTCGGCGACGCCAAGGAAGCCACCAAGGAAGCCATCGACAAGGCGGCCGCCTCGGCCAATAAGAATCTTTGATCGACACTGATAAGATTAAACGGAAAAGACCGGTCCTTCGGGGCCGGTCTTTTTTCTTACCTCGCCCCGCTTGCGGGGAGAGGTCGGATTGCCTCGGCGATGCGAAGCATCGTCCGGTGCAATCCGGGTGAGGGGGTACCGGTCTCTCGACGTTCTTGCTCGGAGAGAGGCCCCTCACCCCAACCCTCTCCCCGCAAGAGCGGGGCGAGGGAGTCTAACGCCTTTTGTCCATCACGTCCGGATTGACCACATTGGTCGGCGTACCCGCCGCGTAGGCCACGATCTGGTCAAAAATATCCGTGAACTGGAGTTCGTATTCGTCGCGCGTGACGTAGCCGAGATGCGGCGTGGCGACCACATTGTCGAGTGTCAGCAAGGGATCGTTGACGTCGCGCAGCGGCTCCTTCTCGTAGACATCCACCGCCGCCATGCCGGGCCGCCCGGCGCGCAGCGCGTTGACCAGCGCGTTCGGCGCAATCAGCGGCGCGCGGCTGGTGTTGACCAAAAGCGCTGTCGGTTTCATGCGCGCGAGATCCTCCGCGGTGACGATGCCGCGGGTGGCGTCGACCAGGCGCATGTGCAGCGACAGCACGTCGCATTGCTCGAAAAACGCCGCCTTGCTGGCAGCCGTCGCGTAACCATCGGCGCGCGCCTTGGCCAGCGCAGGCTCGCGCGCCCACACCAGCACCTTCATCCCGAACGCCTTGCCGTAGCCGGCCACGACCGCGCCGATCCGGCCATAACCATAGATGCCGAGCGTCTTGCCGCGCAGGGTGTGGCCGACGCCGATCTGCCATTTGCCGGATTTGATCGCCGCCATCTGCTGCGGGATCGAACGCATTGCCGCCAGCACCAGGCCCCAGGTGAATTCGGCCGTGGCATAGGACGGCGTATCGGCGTGCTGGCCCGACGACACGACGATGCCGAGCCGCGTGCAGGTGTCGATATCGATATGGGGAAAAACGCTGCGCTGGCTGATCAGCTTCAGCTTCGGCAACCGTTCCAGCAGCGGCGTGCGGATCTGCGTCCGCTCGCGGATCAGGACCAGAGCCTCGGTGTCGCGCAGGCGATCAGCGAGCTTGTCGACGTCCTGGACGTGATCGTTCCAGATCGTCACGTCATGCCCGGCAAGCTTGCCAAAGCAGTCCAGCGTCCGCAGCGTGTCGAAATAATCGTCGAGGATGGAGACCTTCACGATTTTCCCCTTCTCTTCTCCCCCTGGCGAACCAGCGGCTACTTCACCGCCAGCAATTCGACATCGAACATCAGCGTGGCGTTGGGCGGAATGACGCCGCCGGCGCCGCGCGCGCCGTAGCCGAGCGCCGGCGGAATGATCAGCGTGCGCTTGCCGCCGACCTTCATCGAGGCGACACCCTCATCCCATCCGGCGATAACCCGCTTCTGCCCGATCGGGAATTCGAACGGCTCGTTGCGATCGACCGAGCTGTCGAACTTCTTGCCCTTCTGGCCGTTCTCATAGAGCCAGCCGGTGTAATGCATGACGCAGATCTGGCCGGATTTCGGCGACGCGCCGTCGCCGACCTTGCTGTCGATGATTTGCAAACCTGAAGCTGTGGTCATGGGTTTTCCTGCGGTCTGGGCCGATGCCGTCGCGGCAATGAGCGGTGAACTTGCCGCGGCCGCCAGGGCGGCGAACGCGGTCTGGATAATCGTGCGTCGGGAAGATCGCATCATGGGCACCTTTTCTCGATAAATCGGAAGGTGTCTAGCGCAATAAACCTCGCATTGCCAACCCGTTCGTTCACGAAAAATGCGATGGCTGGGCGCCACGGCGGGAACGACCCCGCTAGCCGCCATTCTTGCGCACTTCTTCGTCGCGATGACGTTCGATGACCTCGGGCTCCTGCTCGTCAAGCTGAGTAAGCTCTGATCTCGCATCATGATCCACACGCAGAAGCTCATCGAGTTTGGCGTGCAAAGCCAGATTATCGCGCCGGTTGGCGCGCTGGATGAACAGCGTCATGACGAAAACGGCAAGGGTCGTGACCGCATTCCATTCGAAAGTCGCCGGACTGGAGAACAGCCACAACACCGCGTAAGCGATGACAACGACAAAGGCGGCGGGATGACCCGCCGCCTGCCCGATATGGGTGGTCCAGTGCTTTTTGACCGGTTCAGCCACGCGAACCTATCGCAGCAGCAGAATTAAGAGGATCAGGGGAATCGGAATCCCGACGAGCCAAAGAAGAATAGGCATGTGCTTTCCTTTCGAGTTGAAATTAGCGGACGGCCGAACGGCGCCACGTGCCATCGCGAAGGCCGCCGCCTTCGGTCGCGGCAAGGCTGGCGCAGAACGCACCGATCAGAAGCGAGGCAACCAGCCAGAACGCCAGCTGCGCGGTGGCCTTGCGGGCGGCATCCGTATCGCTCTTGACCTGGGTGACGACGTCGCTGACGCGTTTTTCGGCGTCGGCCTGGCTGAGACCGGTGCGCGCGGACACAACCTTGGCGACGTAGGTTCTGTCAGCCGGCTTCAATTCACCGCCATTGCGAAAACTGGTGGTGAACAATCGGGTCATCTCGCCGCGCGGGTCCTGCGCGTTGCCGGCATTTGCGGCGGGAGGAGCATCGGACCGCATCAGCGTATCGACGTAGCCGTCCATCGGGCCTGCCTGACTGGCAGCGGCCGTGCCGGCCTGCATGGCGCCAGATGCCGCGCCGCCGATCAGGCTGCTCGCGGGCGACGCCAACAGGATCGCGCCGAGCACGGATGCGAATGCCCACGCGATGAAGCCGTGCGCGGTGTCGCGGAAATAGACTTCATCGCTGTGAACGCCGGTCCATCCTGTTCGCAAACGGCCGGCGATGTAACCACCGATCGAAGAGGAGAGCATGGCAATCACTATCAGATAGAGGCCTGTCCCGATCTTGAAGGTCGTCGCCGAGACGCCGGCGCCACTCCAGGGCGAGACGACGGAGAGACCAAGACCGATGCCGAACGCCAATAACACCAACGTCAGCGCGCAACTCACAACGGCGCCGGCTGTAACCGCCGGCCATGAAACGGCGGAGACGGACGGTACGCTCGTGTCCACTCCCGGTTGAATAACGACTGCATCCATTTTGGCGCGCTCCCAGCTGACGGCAAAGATGATTTAAGTGCCGTGTCTTGTTCAGACGCCGCGACAATGTGCCGTGCGCGCGATGGTTCCAGGAGCTCATCGCCTTTTTATCAAAGATGGATTGGGAGAAGAACCGCAAACGACAACGAAGCAAGGCTCGCGTTTTTATGCACGCACGCGTCAGGTAATCCTGCCGCACGCCGATCGATGCCGTTTAATCCACCGCGCGATCGGCGGCTTCCTTCGCTTTCCTGCCCGCTCGCTTCACGGACTCCTCGCCGGCTTTTTCGGCTTCCGCACGCCGCTCGCATTTGTCGCGGATTTCTTCCAGTTCGTCGTCGGTGAGATGTTCGATCCCGACAAATGAATTATGCGCGGTGCTGACGCGAATGAGTTCGTCGAGCTTGACCTGAATGGCGGCGCTGTCGCGGTTTTGGGAATTCTGGATCAAAAACACCATCAGGAAGGTGACGATCGTCGTCCCCGTATTGATGACGAGCTGCCAGGTATCCGAATATTGAAACAGGGGTCCCGTGATCGCCCAGACGAGGACGACGCCAGCCGCAATCATGAATGCCGACGCCCGGCCGGCGGCCTGCGACGTCTTGTTCGCGACATCACCGAAGATCCGGCTGAAGCCACCACTGTGTTCAGCGGATCCTTTCTTCTTCTGTGGCTTGGCTTTCTGACCGGGCATTGCGATGCTTTGTTCCTTCAACGCAAAAAGGCCCGGCGCAATAGGCCGAGCCTTGTACGCACCTTCTGTTCGCTGCCTTGCGGAAGCGCAAGAGCCAGAAGGTGCCGTCAGGCACCCCCGGCTTCAAGGCTTCAAAATCGCAACTAATGATGCCAGAACAGCGCGAGAAGAAGAATGATCGGAAGCGGAATTCCGATTAACCAGAGCAGTGCACCTCGACCGAAACCCATGTCAGCCTCCATATGTTGATGACTGCAGAGATAACGTGCGACGATTGCAACAGTTCCAGCAATACAACCGCTAACTGCCGGTGAATCCCATCCCGGTCCAGCGCGAAATCGCGCAGCAATGGCGAGGTCGAACCTGCAATCAGATCGCCGATCAAATTGGCCGCCAGGAAACTGAACGTGATCCCGTTGCCGCCATAGCCGTAAGCCGCGTAGACGCCCTTGGCGCCGGGAACGGGGCCGATCAACGGCAGGCCGTCGCGGGTCGTATCGAAGGTGCCGGCCCAGCGGAATTCGATGTCCGTGTTTGCGACCGGCCAGAGCGCCGCAAGCCGTTGCGCCAGCAAGCGGGACTTTTCGGGGATCAGGCGATCGCGGGCCTCGGGTTCGATGATCTCATCGCTGTCCTCACCGCCGATGATGATCCGCCCTGCCCGCGTCGTGCGCGCGTAAAGATAATCCTTGCTGTTCTCCCAGATCAGCGCGGCTTCCTTCCAGATATTCTGCGGCTGCGGCGAAGTCGCGATCGCCCAGCTCGACGACACCGCCTGCACCGTGGAATGCACGATATCGGGCATCGTATAGCCGGTCGCGAGCACGACGGAGCGCGCCTCTATCTCACGGCCGTTGGCCAAGGCGACACCGACCGAACGTCCGGCAGAATCGAACGCCACGGTCTCGCCGTCGAACAGACGGGCTCCGCGCGCAACGGAGACATTGAGAAGCCCGCGCGCCAACTGCAGCGGATCGGCATCGGCTGCGTCCGGCGAGACGATCGCGCCGGCACGTGCGATGCCGTAGGTATCAAGCAGCCTGGCGTGGTCGAGATAATCGCCGGGCAGGCCCGCACGCCGGCGCAATCTGTGCTCCTCGATCAACTCGCCGCCGGTATCGCCTGCCGCCAGATAAATCGAATCCTTGTCGCGCAGGTCGCAGACAATGCCGAGTTGCAGCACCAGCGATTTCAGGCCGATGACCGCGTTGCAGGCTGGCGCGATAGGCACGCGATGCGCGTTCGAAACCGTAAGCCTCCGTCAGTTCGGTCAGCGAGCGGTCGATTTCCCACAGCAGCATCGAGGTGCTGGCGGCGGTGCTGCCACGGCCCGGTAATTCGCGATCGATGATGACGACATCGAGGCCCTGACGCGTCAGGCGTTCGGCGACCAGCGATCCGGTGATCCCGGCGCCGACGATCAACGCATCGCATTTGATGTTCTCGACCACTTCACGGCGCGCCGGATGCCCGGCCGCGGCAAACCACGGCGAACGGCCGCCGCGCAGGTCGGCCTGTTCGGTATTGTCAGTATCCAGAACGCTAATGACAAACCTCGGGCTGACGCGGACTACGGCGCACGCCTGCGCCCATCGCTCAACGAAGAGCGATGGGTCTGGTTCCGATATCAGTGAACAGAGGAAACAGACCGGCAGTGCCCGGCTGCTTAGTACCCCAGCGCGCAACCGTCCTTGCGGGGATCGGAGCCGCCGACCAGCGTGCCCTTGTCCCAGTCGATCCAGATCGCCTGGCCGCCGCCGAGCGGGCCGACCACGCTGCTGGTCTTGTGCCCGATCTTCTGCAGGCCCTCGACGATCTCGGAAGGCACGCTGTCCTCGAGCTGGTAGAAGCCCTCGTAATGCAGGCCGCGCGGCATATCGATCGCTTCCTGCACGTCGCAGCCATAGTCGAGCATGTTGGTCAGCACATGGGTCTGGCCGACCGGCTGATACTGTCCGCCCATCACGCCGAACGGCATCACCGCACGGCCGTTCTTGGTGACGAGGCTCGGAATGATCGTATGCAGCGGCCGCTTGCCCGGCGCGATGCAATTGGGATGGCCGGGCTGGATCCGGAAACCGCCGGCGCGGTTTTGCAGCAGCACGCCGGTCTTGTTGGAAACGATCGCCGAGCCGAAGGAATGCGCGATCGAGTTGATGAACGAGCAGACGTTGCGGTCCTTGTCGACCACGGTGATGTAGACCGTGGACGGATTCATCGGCGGCGCGACGTTGGGCAGGTCGAGCAGCCCGTCCATCCGGATCTTGCTGATGTGCTCTTCGGCGAATTCCTTTGCCAGGATGCCGGCGACGTCGACATGAACCTGGGCGGGGTCGCCGACATATTGCTCGCGCATCATATAGGCGATGCGCGCGGCCTCGGCCTCGAGATGGAACCGCTCGACGCTGAGCGCCGGGAATTTCGTCAGGTCGAAGCGCGACAGGATGTTCAGCATGACCAGCATGGTGATGCCCGGGCCGTTCGGCGGGCACTGCCAGACGTCATGGCCCTTTATACATGGTGCCGATCGGCGACGTGGTCTCGGTGCCGTGGGCGGCGAAATCTTCCAGCGTGTGCAGACCGCCGATGCCGCGCAGGGTCTCGACCATGTCGGCGGCGATCTCGCCGGTATAGAACGCGTCGCGGCCCTTGGCCGCGATCGCGCGCAGCGTCTTGCCGAGTTCCGGCTGACGGATCACGTCGCCGGCAACCGCGGGCTTGCCGTGCGGCAGCAGATAGCGCGCGGTGTTGGTGCCGTTCTTGAGTTTTTCGAAGCCGTTCTTCCAGTCGAAAGCGTTGCGCGGGGCGACGATGTAGCCCTCTTCGGCGGCCTTGATCGCGGGCTGCAGCAACTTGTCGAGCCCGAACTTGCCGTGGTCGCGCAGGATCGTGTCCCAGGCATCGACGGCGCCGGGAATGCTGACGGCATGCGCCGAGGTCAGCGGCACCGAATTGATCTTGCGTTCGAGATACCATTCGGCGGTCGCCGCCATCGGCGCCCGGCCGGAGCCGTTATAGGCCACGATCTTGCCCTCGCCCTTGGGCTGGACCAGCGCGAAGCAATCGCCGCCGATCCCGGTCGATTGCGGCTCGATCACGCCGAGCAGCGCGCAGGCCGCGACCGCGGCGTCCGCGGCGGTGCCGCCGGCGCGCATCACGTCGACCGCCACCAGCGCCGCGGCGGGATGCGAGGTCGCCACCATCGCGTTCTGGGCATGGACCGTCGAGCGGCCGGCGAAATGGAAATTCCTCATCGGGAAAGCTTTCTTTTCAGCGTTTTCGGCGTCCCGCTTGTCGGGCGCGGGCTTGCAACGGGGGTTCTTGGCATATTCATACCGGCCAGGGCAATGGTGGTATGCCAGAGATTTGACCGCCGCGGCATCCCGGTAAACGCCGGGGATACCAGCGGATTTTGCAGGGGTTTCCCGGCCCCTGCCCGCCTGATAAACGGTCGCCATGCCGCTCAAGGTCGCCGCTTTCTACCAATTCGCCGCGATTGCCGGATTTCCGGGAGTTGCGCGAGCCGCTGCGCGCGATCTGCGCCGGCCTTGGGCTAAAGGGCAGCGTGCTGCTGGCGCAGGAGGGCATCAACGGCACCCTGGCCGGTGAGCCGAAAGCCATCGACGCGCTGGTCGAGGAGTTGCAGGCGGCGCCCTGTTCGGCGGCCGGCTCGACAATCTCGAACTCAAATTCTCGCACGCTGCGGTCATGCCGTTCGCGCGGCTGAAGATCCGGCTGAAGAAGGAAATCGTCACCCTTGGCGATACTGCCGTGGATCCGACCCGGCAGGTCGGCACCTATGTCGAGCCGTCCGACTGGAACGCGCTGATATCAGCACCCGACACGCTCGTGATCGACACCCGCAATGAATTCGAGGTGGCGATGGGCACGTTCGAAGGCGCGGTCGATCCCGGCATCAGGAGTTTTGGCCAGTTCAAGGATTTTGCCGCCCGCCATCTCGACCCCGCAAAGCACCGGAAGATCGCGATGTTCTGCACCGGCGGCATCCGCTGCGAAAAGGCCAGCGCCTATCTGCTGGCGCAGGGGTTTTCCGAAGTCTATCACCTCAAGGGCGGCATCCTGCGCTACCTCGAAGGCGTGCCGCAGGAGCAGAGCCGCTGGCGCGGCGAATGCTTCGTGTTCGACGAACGCGTGGCCCTCGGCCATGGCCTGCGGGAGCGGCAAGCGAATGAGTGACCGCCCATGAGTGACGCCAAGGCGCTGAGCGAGCGCATCGACGCGCTGGAGATGCGGCTGACGTTTCAGGACGAAACCATCGAGACGCTGAACCAGACCATCACCGCGCAATGGAAGCAGATCGACGCGCTGACGCGCCAGCTCACCGAGCTGAAAGAACGGCTGCAGGACGCCGAGAGCAACGCCGGCGGGCCCGTCAACGAACGGCCGCCGCATTACTGAGCCGCAAACAAAAACGGCCTCCGCGAAGGGAGGCCGTTCCAGTAAACTCAACGCAGATCAATAGCGCTCGCGTTCGATGATGACCCTTCGGTCGGGATCGTAGTCGCGGTGCCTCTTGATCACAACGGTCTCGTCACGACCGCGATCGCGGTACTCACGCTCGCGAATCACTTCACGGTCGCGATAGCGGTCGCCATGGCCGGAACCTACGGTCACGCCAACGCCCGCCGGACCAACACCGACACCGAATTCTTCCGCACTCGCCGGCTGAACGACGGAAATTCCAGCCAGCGCGACGGTCGCTATTACAAAATGCCTGATCATCGCATGTTCCTCTCAATGAAATTATCGCAAGAGCAATTCGTGGAAATGTGAATTGTTCCGCGATTTACGAGCAGGGAAAATCATCCGTGCATCTTCAGCCAGATCGCAACCGCGATGATTGCGAAGACGATCGCAGCGCCGACGACAGGCGAGATTTTTTTCGAGCTGCCGCTGCGCGGCGAATCATTGGCCGGGTGGTTGAATTCGGTTTTCATCTCTCGCCCGCCAATACCGGTTAGCGGAAAGCTGCGCGCAACTTGTCCCACAGCGATTCGTTTTCACGATCGCCATCGGCCTTCGACGGCGCCGGTTGCGCGGCGCTCACCGGATCGGATGCCGGAAAGCTGCCCATCAACCCGGCCTCGAGCTTTGCGTGGGTTTCCCGGTCGGCCAACAGTGCGTCACGGGGATTGTCGGCATGCTTGTCATGCGCCGCGGGATCGAATTTCTCAGCCATTTGGGGCCTCCATTGCCGAAGATAACGCCCCGGATTCGGGCTTGTTCCATATCTCTCCTTGGCCAAGCCGGAACCTGCGTGTATCAGAGGCGAAAATATCATCCGTTGCCGCAGGAACTTTCGATTGACCCAGAAATCCGCAACGCCGTTTCTCGACGTGCTGTCCGGCCATCGGCAGCCGGTACCGCCGGTCTGGATGATGCGGCAGGCCGGCCGTTATCTGCCGGAGTATCGCGAGCTGCGCGCCAGGGCGGGCGGCTTTCTCGACCTGTGCTTCACGCCGGAATTTGCCGCCGAGGTGACGCTGCAGCCGATCCGCCGTTTCAACTTCGATGCCGCGATCATCTTTTCCGACATTCTCGTCATCCCCTATGCGCTCGGCCGCTCGGTGCGCTTCGAGGCCGGCGAAGGCCCGCGGCTCGATCCGCTGGATACGCCGGAGCAGGTGGCGACGCTGGCCACACAGGCAGACTTCACCAAGCTCGAGCCGGTATATGAAGCGCTGCGCCGCGTCCGCCGCGAACTCGCGCCACAGATTGCGCTGATCGGCTTCTGCGGCGCGCCGTGGACGGTTGCGACCTACATGGTCGCCGGACAGGGCACGCCGGACCAGGCGCCGGCGCGGATGATGGCCTATCGCCATCCCGAGGCGTTTGCGAAAATCATCGACGTGCTCGTCGAGAATTCGATCCGCTATCTGCTCGGCCAGCTCAAGGCCGGCGCCGACGTGCTGCAGATCTTCGACACCTGGGCCGGCGTGCTGCCGCCGCGCGAATTTCAGCGCTGGTCGATCGAACCCACAAAACGCATCGTCGCAGGCGTGCGCGCGCAAGCGCCGGACGCGAAGATCATCGGGTTTCCCCGCGGCGCCGGCGCGCTGCTGCCGTCCTATGTCGAGGCGACCGGCGTCGATGCCGTCAGCATCGACTGGGCGGCCGAGCCGTCGCTGATCCGCGAGCGCGTGCAGAACCGCGTCGCCGTGCAGGGCAATCTCGATCCGCTGGCGCTGATCGCGGGCGGCGCCGCGCTCGACCGCGCCGTCGACGACGTGCTGGCGAATTACGCGAGCGGACGGCTGATCTTCAATCTCGGCCACGGCATCCAGCCGGAGACGCCGATCGCCCATGTCGAGCAGATGCTGAAGCGGGTGCGGGCGTACAAGGGTTAGCGCTTACCGCGCATCCTCCAGGATCATATCAGACGCCTTTTCGGCGATCATGATGGTGGGCGCATTGGTATTGCCCGACATCAGATCCGGCATGATCGAGGCGTCGACCACGCGCAAGCCATCGATGCCGCGCACCTTCAGGCGCTGATCCACCACCGCGAGCGGATCGTTGCCCATCCGGCAGGTCGAGGTCGGATGGTAGACGGTGCTGCCGGTGCGGCGGCAGAAGTCCAGGATCTCATCGTCGCTCGCGACCTTCGGCCCCGGATCGACTTCGGCGACCGCATAAGGCTTCATGGCCGGGGCGGCGAGAATCTTGCGCAGGATCCTGACGCCATCGATCATGGCGCGGCGATCGGTCTCGGCGGCGAGATAATTGATGTGGATCGCCGGCGGCACCGACGGATCCGCGCTCTTGATCCGCAGCGTCCCGCGGCTCTCGGGCCGCAACTGGCAGACGGACGCCGTAAAGCCGGACTGCGCATGCAGCTTCTCGCCCATCTTGTCGGTCGAGAACGGCAGGAAGTGAATCTGGATATCGGGCGAGGCCAGCCGCGGATTGGTCTTGAAGAACGCGCCCGACGTGCCGGCCGCGATCGTCAGCGGTCCCTTGCGCAGCGCCGCGTATTGCAGACCGGCCATGACGCGGCGAACCGGGTTGTTGACGATGTCGTTGAGCGTGATGGATTGGGCGCAGCGCGTCACCAGCCGCACCTGCAGGTGATCCTGCAAATCGTTGCCGACGCCGGGCGCGTCGAGCACGATGTCGATGCCGTGGCTCTTCAGGAGATCCGCAGGTCCCACGCCGGAGAGCTGCAGCAATTGCGGCGAATTATACGCGCCACTCGAGACCAGGATTTCCCTGCGCGCCCGCGCCGTGCGGACGCGCCCTTCCTGCCTGTACTCGACCGCCCTGGCGCGGCGGCCTTCGAACAAAATGCGCTGCGCCAGCGCCGATGTTTCGATATGCAGATTGCTGCGGTTCTTCGCCGGGCGAAGATAGGAGAAGGCCGAGCTGGCGCGCCGCCCGCGCCGTGTCGTGGTCTGGAAGAAGCCGGCGCCTTCCTGCGTCGCGCCGTTGAAATCGGGATTGGTGGGAATGCCGGTTTCGGCGGCCGCCACCACAAAGGCTTCCGACAGCGGATCGGCGTGGCGCCAGTCCGACACCGGCAGCGGACCGCCGGCGCCGTGATATTTGTCGGCGCCGCGCTGCTGGTTCTCGGCCTTCTTGAAATAGGGCAGCACGTCGTCATAGCCCCAGCCGGCATTGCCGCGCTGGCGCCAGCGGTCGTAATCCTCGTGCTGGCCGCGCACATACAGCAAACCGTTGATCGAGCTCGAGCCGCCGAGCACCTTTCCGCGCGGCTGAAACACCTGCCGGCCGTTCAGCCCCGGCTCGGGCTCGGTCTGGTACATCCAGTTGACGGATTTTTCCTTGAACAGCTTGCCGTAGCCGAGCGGCACATGGATCCAGAGATTGGTGTCCTTCGGTCCGGCCTCCAGCAGCAGCACCGAATGCTTGCCGTCCGCGCTCAGGCGATTGGCGAGCACGCATCCGGCCGAGCCGGCGCCGACGATGACGTAATCGAATTCGGAAGCGTCATTATTATTGTTCATTGGTTTCCCCCGCGCGCGGCACGTCCCGTGATGCAAGTGATGACGGCTCGTGGACCAAAGGCCGTCATTCAAATGCACGCTCGCGTGCGCTTGAAGAGGTACCGGCGGCGCCAGATGCGGTCAATCGACACCCGGTGGAATGGCTCAAAAAATCGATTTTCGATTGACGACAGCAATTGCGAACGCCAATCTGCGGCCCGATGAGCAGTATCGGGTTGAGTTTTGGGGATGATCTGGCCGGCGACCGGCCAAGAAGCCTGACGTCGGCCGTTCAGGAACGGCTGCGGGCGGACATCCTGTCGACCCGGCTGCTGCCCGGCCAGAAGCTGCATATCGCCGGCCTCGCCAAGCAGTTTTCCGTCAGTCTTGCCGCCGTGCGCGAAGCGCTGTCGCGGCTCGTCGCCGACGGGCTGGTGCAGGCCTCCGACCAGCGCGGCTTTCGCGTCAGCCCGGTATCGCCGGCCGACCTGCGCGACGTCACGCAGACCCGCGTCGATATCGAGGGTTTGGCGCTGCGGCGATCGATCGAGCGTGGCGATGAGGCATGGTTGTCCTCGGTGGACCGGACTTTTGCGGCGCTGAGCGCGGTTCCCTACACCTATCCTGACGATCCGACCCATCATTACCAAGAATGGGTGGTGCGCCACCGCATCTTCCACCGCACGCTGGTCAGCGCCTGCGGCTCGCCCTGGCTGCTCGGGTTTCGCGACGTGCTGCACGAGCAGAGCGAACGCTATCGAAGGCTTTCGATCCGCCGCGACACCGCAAAGTCGCGCGACGTCGAAGCGGAACACGCCACCATCGTACGCGCCGTGCTCAAGCGTGACGCCGACGCGGCGGTCGCGGCACTTTCGAAGCATTTTTTGACCACCATGCATCTCGTCGAACTTGCCGATGCCGAAAGTCTCAGCCGGCATCACCTGATCGACCACGCAGACCACGAAACAATTCAAGAAAATCAAAAGGGGAGAACGTCACAATGAGCATTACACGACGCCACGCGCTGGCAGCGAGCGCTGCAACCGTCCTGCTCGCCTTCTGCGGAACGGCGAACGCTGCGGAAATGGTCCGCATCGGCCTGCCGACCAAGACCTATTGGCCGACGACGATCGCCGAGACCGCCGTGCGGCAAAAACTGTTCGAGAAGGAAGGCATCACCGCGGAACTGACGATCTACCGCGGCGGCGCCGAGACGTTCGAGGCGATGGCCGCGGGCGCGGCCGACGTCATTCTCGACGCAACGTCGCTGGTGTCGGCCGGACGCAAGAAGGGCGTGATGTCGAAAGTCGTCGCCAACGCCGCCATGGGCTATTTCGGCTGGCAGCTGATGGTGCTTTCGAAATCGCCGCTCGAGGTCAAGGATCTCAACAGCAAGAAGGTCGCCATCACGTCGGCCGGCTCCGGCTCCGACATGCTGGCGCTGTGGACCATTGCCAACAAGAAGGTCGACTTCACCCGCGTTCCGGTCGGCGGCGGCGGGCTGGTACCCAACCTGCTCGCCAGCAACGTCGACGCGGCGGTGGTCTATTCGCCGCTCAGCTTCCAGATCTCCAAATCGGGCGAAGCCCGCACCATCATCGACTTCTCCAAGGAAGTGCCGCCCAATCTCACCGCCGGCTGGATCGCGCTCGACAAATACGCGCAGGAAAAGCCGCAGATCGTGCAAAAGACGCTGAATGCACTCTACGGCGCGCTGCTGTTCATGCGCAGCAACAAGGACGTATCCGTCAAACTGATTTCCGATCTCTACGAAATTCCCGCCGAGATCGCCACGCTGGAATATGAAAACACCATCATGAAGCTGGAAACCGACGGCAGCATGAGCGGACCCAATATTCCCGAGCAGATGCAGCTGGCGCTCGACATGGCCAAGTCCAGCGGCATGAAGGACCTGGCGCCGGCCGCGGAGATCATCTCGACGCAGTTCAAGCCGGTTCCGACCAAACCCTGAGGCAGTGGCGATGGCCGGCATCGGCGTAAAGCTGGCGCGGATCGCCATCGTTGTGGCGATCTTTGCGCTATGGGAATTTCTGTCGCGGACCGGCATCGTCAATCCGCGGCTGCTGCCTTCCGCTTCCGACACGCTGTCGACGCTGGGCGAACTGCTGCAGCGCGCCAGCGTGCGCAAGGATCTCGTGGTCACGGGAAGCGAGGTCCTGACCGCGTTTGCGCTCGCCGTCCCCTTCGGCGCGCTGATCGGCTTCCTGATCGCGGAGAATCGTTACTTCGCCGAAGTGGCGAAGCCGCTATTGTTCTTCGCCTTCAGCATTCCGAAATCGATCTTCCTGCCGATGTTCATCCTGGTGTTCGGGGTCGGCTTTTCGCAGAAGGTCGGCTTCGGATTCTTCTCCACGATCTTCATCGTCATCATGTCGACGACGACCGCGGTCGAGTCGGTCAAGGTCGAGCATCTGACCGTTGCCCGCTCCTATGGGGCCACGCCGGCGCAGACCGCGTTCCGCGTCTACCTGCCGAGCATGCTGCCGGTGCTGCTGGAAGCCTTGCGGATTTCCATGATCTTCAACCTGACCGGCGTCATTCTGGCCGAGATGTACGCCTCGCGCGACGGCATCGGACATCAGATCGCCACCTGGGGCGAAAACTTTCAGATGAGGCAGCTATTGGCCGGCGTGGTGATGATCGCCGCGATCGCCATGACCTTCAACGAACTGGTGCGATGGGTGGAAACGCGATGCAGCCATTGGCGAACATAACCCCGCTCAAGCCGGCCGGCGCGATCGAGGTCCGCAATGTCGGGCAGATCTTCAAGACGACGTCGCAGGACGTGGTCGCGCTGTCGGACGTGTCGTTCGAGGTCAAGCCCGGGCGTTTCGTCGTGCTGGTAGGTCCGAGCGGCTGCGGCAAGTCGACGCTTCTGATGATGATGGCGGGGCTGCGCCAGCAAACCTCCGGCACCATCACCATCAGCGGCGCGCCGATCCCGCAGCCGGATCCGGACCGGGTCGGCGTGGTGTTTCAGGAGCCCAGCCTGTTTCCCTGGCTGACGGCGGAAGAGAATGTCGAGTTCCCGCTGGCGCTCCGCGGCGTCAGCAAGAGCGACCGCCGCGCCAAGGCGCAGGACGCCCTGCAACTGGTCGGCCTCGACGGCTTCGGCACGCGGCATCCGCATGAACTGTCGGGCGGCATGAAGCAGCGCGTCTCGATCGCGCGCGGTTTGGTGCAGGATCCGCCGGTGCTGCTGATGGACGAGCCGTTCGCGGCGCTCGACGAACAGACCCGCATGACCATGGGCGACGAACTGCTCCGGATCTGGGCGGCGACCGGCAAGACGGTGGTGTTCGTCACCCACAGCCTGACGGAGGCGGTCTATCTCGCCGACGAGGTGATCGTGATGTCGCCACGTCCCGGCCGCATCGTCGATCATCTGCAAGTCTCGCTGCCGCGCCCGCGCACCTACGAGATGCTGAGCGGCGACACCTTCGGCAGCCTGCGCGACCGCATCTGGCGCCACATCCGGAAATCGGCGTGAGGCCACAATGAAAGCAGCAACCCTCCGCCGGCTGATCGTCATTTGCCTGATCGTGCTGTGGGAAGTCCTCCCGCGCACCGGCCTCATTCCCGAACTGTTCCTGCCCGCGCTGTCCTCGACGCTGATCGCCGGCTGGAGCGAGGCCCGTGAATACGGCCACGCGCTCGCCGTCACGCTCTATGAGGTCGCGATCTCGATGGCGTTCGCCTGCGGCGGCGGCATCCTGCTCGGCGCCATCGTCGGCAGCCTGCCGCGGCCGCGCATCCTGATCATGCCGATGGTGTCGAGCCTCTATGCGGTGCCGCTCGTCATCCTCTATCCCGTGTTCACGGTATGGCTCGGCATCGGTTCGGAATCAAAGATCGCGTTCGCGTCGATCTATGGCTTCCTGCCGACCATGCTGGCGACCGCCGCCGGCATCCAGACCATCGATCCGCAATTGCTGCTCGCCGCGCGCAGCATGGGCGCGACGCTGAGCCAGCGGCTGGTGCGCGTGATCATTCCGGCAGCGATCCCGACCGTGCTGTCGGGCTTGCGGGTCGGCGGCGCGCTCGTGATCGTCGGCGTCGTCGTATCCGAGATGCTGATTTCGTCGGCCGGGATCGGCTACCTGATCTCGCGCTACCGCACCATCCTGGAGAGCGCGCATGTTTTTGCCGGCGTGCTGATGGTATTGGCGATGGCGATCGCCTTCAATGCCGCCATCAAATGGATCGAGCGCAAGGCCGCGATCTGGCAGACCGGCACGCGCGCCGGCCAGAATGCCGCCGACGATCTCGCCGCCGGCGCCCTGCCGCTGCAGCCCGCGACCTGACGGAGCCGCCATGTTCGCACAATTCCCAGAACCCTGTGGCCTGAGGCCAGCACGACAATAACAAGAACAAGGAGAGTATCATGAACCTGCCAAAGCATTTGTTGCCGACCACGGTGGTCGGGAGTTATCCGCAGCCGGAATGGCTGGTGGACCGCGCGATGCTGTCCAAATCAGTTCCGCGCACGCGCATGCATGCGATGTGGCGGCTGCCGCGGGAGCATCTGGAGGAAGCGCAGGACGACGCCACCATCGTCGCGATCCGCGACATGGAGCGTGCCGGCATCGACATCGTCACCGACGGTGAAATTCGCCGCGAGAGCTACTCCAACCGGTTTGCGACCGCGCTTGACGGCATCGACGCCGATAATCCCGCAATCATCACCGCGCGGAACGGGACGCAGACGCCGGTGCCGCGCGTGGTCGGCAAAGTGAAGCGCAGCGGCCCGGTCGAACTGCACGACATGGAATTCCTGCGCAAGAATACCGATCGCGCCGCCAAGATCACTTTGCCCGGCCCGTTCACCATGAGCCAGCAGGCGAAGAACGAGTTCTACAAGGACGACGAAGAGCTCGCGATGGCGTTTGCTGAAGCCGTCAACGCCGAAGCGCTGGATTTGCAAAAGGCCGGCGCGGACGTGATCCAGCTCGATGAGCCCTGGGTGCGCAACAATCCGGACCTCGCCCGGCGCTATGCGGTGAAGGCGATCAACCGCGCGTTGCAGGGCATTACGGTGCCGACCGTGGTGCATCTGTGCTTCGGCTATGCCGCGGTGGTGCCGGGATCGACCAAGCCGGCGGGTTACTCCTTCCTCGCCGAACTCGCCGACACCAATGCCGAACAGATTTCGATCGAGGCGGCGCAGCCGAAGCTCGATCTCGGCGTGCTCAAGGATCTGTCGTCGAAGAAGATCATGCTGGGGGTGCTCGACCTCGGCAATCCCGAGATCGAGACCGCGGAGACCGTCGCAGACCGGATCCGCAACGGCCTGAAACATGTCGCGGCCGACCGCCTGGTGGTGGCGCCCGATTGCGGCATGAAATACATGCCGCGCCACACAGCGTTCGGAAAGCTGAAAGCGATGTGCGACGCGGCGGCGACGGTGCGGAAAGAGATCAGCTAAAGAAGAGCGGTCTGACGCTTCAAAGCAACCTTGCGCGCACGAACAGCGCGCGCAGCGCAGCGGTCGCCTGCACCGTCAGCATTGCATTTCCGGCGGCGCCCTGAAGTGCGCTGACGGCATCGGCATGCAGCGACTTGAATTCGATCCATTCGACCGAGCTGAGATTGGTGATGAACCGGTAAGCCTGGCCGACGGTGCCGATCGAAACCGTCTTGCCGTTCAGATTGATCTTGAACGTGGCCCGCAGCGGCGTGTCGGAATCGGATGCTTCCCTGACGACCTGCATCATGACGGCGACGTCGCACGCCGCGACGCGGTCAAGCCCTCTTTCAGGCTCGGCACGACCACCAGGCGCTTGACCTCGCCGTTCCGGTAGGCCTGCAGGAACTTGTCGTATTCCTTGATCGAAACGCAGCCGTTGGAATCGCCGTTGGGGCCGAGCATGTAGCTGTGAACCAGCAGACCCGATCGCCCAAGGGTGTCGCTTTCACCGACGGGTGTCATGCGAAGCGCCGCCACACCGTGGAACAACCGCTCCCGCGGTTTCAAATCATAGACGTTCGGCGGCGTCGCCCCGACGTTGCGCTCGGCGACATGCGAGGGATCGTCCATCAGGCCGCCGAGGCCCGAATGCGCCTCGAGCCTGACGCCGTTCGGCATGTAAACGGCGCGCGCCGAGATGTCATACACGGCGGTGACGCCGTCATAGCCGAGCGCGCCAAGATTGGGGCGTTCGCCGAACAGCCCGTCGTTCGGCGTCAGCGAGGCCAGTGTGAAGCGCAGCGGCACCAGATCGGCCAGCTTCTGGAACATGGTCCGGTCATCCGGCCGCGCCGGCGGCGGGTCGATCTTCAAGGCAAGATTGGCCTCGGCCGGCCGCGATCGCGGCAGCGGAATCGCCGGCTCTGCGGCTGACGACGCCTGGCCGGCCTGCGGGTCCGGCGACAGATCGGCCAGCTGGCTTTCGATATGTCCGAACTCGGCGTCGAAATCCGAGCGCCCGGCGCGGGTGACGGGACGCGACGGGTATCTGATCGAAGGCCCGTTCCGCACCGCACCCGATCCAAACCGGTCATCGAACGAGGAGAGGCGCGCGCCGTCGGTGCTTTTCGGATTTCCCAGCCAGTTGGAGAGGTCGTCGGCCATCCAGGCCGCCAGTCCCAACATGACGACGAGCACGGCAAGAGCGAAGGCCGCCTTGCCTAGCGATGAAGTACCGCGGCTCGAAGTGCGCCCGGTTCTGCTCGTGGTCCTGTAATCCATCCGTCCCCGGCTCGGCGCTTCGGAATCACGTCTGATTCCCCAAGGGATTCACCGAATAAGCCCCAACATAATGCAATTCAAAGTAAGGCATAATCGAGACACGCGGCCAAGGCCATGTCGATCGGTCGAATCCGCAAGCCCCTGACAAATCTTGGTAAATGGTACACCGGTTCCGGGGGTGGCGATAGCGGACGGCTCGTGCCTAAGGCCGCAGCGTCGGGCTCGTATTGGGCGCGGGCGCCGCTTCCAGCTCGGAATGCTCCGGCAGCTTGTCGGCGTGCACGGCAAGCGCGGGTCCGATCCAGATCGGATCGGCCAGGTGATCCCGGCGCGGGTTGGTCGTATTCGGATGGACCAGGACGCTCAAGCGGCCGTGGTTGAGCATCAGCCAGGGCACCAGTTCGGGAAATATCTCCCGGGCAAAGGCCACCTGGTACATGGCCTGGTCGTGGGGACCGACCTTGACGTCGTGCCACCGGCCGAGCGTCACCGAAAAGCGTTCGCCGATCCAGGCGCGCAATTGTTCGGCCTCGGCCCGCGTCGACGCCGGATCGTAATAGATGTGGGCGTGGTAGCTGGCGATCTCGCCCAGGGATCGCACCCCACTCGTCTCCGGCAAGTCAGTCATCGCATCCGCTCCGCTTTCCCGCACCCGGCGGCAACCATCGCTGCAACCGCCGGCGGGGTCAATCGGCAGACGCACCGATGGAGACTGGATCAGCCTTCAGCCCTAGCGCCGCTGGCCGCCGTTAAAGAGAGTCATGCCGGCAGCGGCGTCGAGATCGGTCTCGGTCGCCTCGGTGAGGCGCGCCATCATCATGTAACAGCCGATCGTCACGATCGATTCGACGATCTCCTGTTCGCTGAAATGCGCGCGCATGCCGGCAAAGACGGCATCCGGCACCCGCACGTTATCGATCACCTCGCGGCCGAAGGCCAACAGCGCGCGCTCGGCGTCATTGAACGCGGCATCGGCATATTGGCCCTGTTCGACGCAATCGATCTGCCTTTGCGTGACGTTCAAGCCCAGCGCGATCGGAATATGCTGGTGCCATTCGTAGGCGCCACCTTGCCGCTGCGCGACCTGGAGAATCAGCAATTCGCGATTGACGTGGCTGAGCTTCTGGCGATGCAGGATGGAGTTGGCCAGCCGCATCACCGGGACAAAATTGGTCTCGGCGTGCGCCAGCATCCGCAGGATGTTCAATTTGACCGGCATTTTGTCGAAGGCCACGCGGGAGTCGCCGCTGGTCTTTTCCGGATCGATCAGGGGTAGCCTTGCCATTCGCGTCTCCCGGGCGCTCGTTTCTTTCCGCCACCATACAGGCGCCGCGCCTGTCGGCAAATCAGGCGTTGCCGGGACGCTACGGCGCCACCGCCATCTGGAACGAGGTCGCAAGGAAAGTGGAAGCGGGGATCGAATGACGGCGCCGGCGCGCAATTATGCCTTCTTGCCGAACAGCATCGGCAACTGCCGCGGTCCGCGCACCGTGCCTTCCGACCAGGTGACCTTGCCGGCCGGGTCGAGCCTGAAGTCGGGAATCCGCTTCAGCCACTCCTCGATCGCCACCGTCATCTCCATGCGCGCGAGGTTGGAGCCGACGCAGCGGTGAATGCCGAGGCCGAACGCCGCGTGGCGGTTTTCCTTGCGGTCGATCACCACCCTGTCGGCTTCGGGAAACATCGCCGGATCGCGGTTGGCGGCGGGGAACGACAGCAGCACCATGTTGCCGGGCTTGACCGGGCAGCCGCTGATGGTGGTTTCCTTCATCACCTCGCGCGCCATCGTCACCGGCGAATAGGCCCGCAGGAACTCCTCAATCGCGCTCGGCATCAGTTCCGGCTCCGCGATCAGGCGATCGCGGTCCGCGGGCGTGTTCGCCAGGTGCCACAGCGAGGAGCCGATCGCGCTCCAGGTGGTGTCGATGCCGGCAATCAACAGCAGCCGCAGCGAGCCCAGCACCTGTGAATCTTCCAGCGGCTGACCGTCCTTGTCCCTCGCCTTCATCAGCGTCGAGATCAAATCATCGGTCGGATGTGTCTTGCGATACTCGATATGCGCCGGCGAAATAGGCGCTCATCTCCTGTACCGCCTGAACCAGCATCGTTTCATCCTTGATGCTGAGTTCGAGGATCTGGTGGATCCATTTGACGAAGAGATCGCCGTCCTTTTCGGGGATACCGAGCATGTGGGCGATGGCGCGAACCGGCACGTGCTTGGTGTAGCGCGCCGCTGCGTCGCATTGGCCGTCGGCGATGAACTCGTCGATCAGCTCGTTGCAGATCGCGCGCACCCGCGGCTCGAGCTTCTTCATGGCGTCCGGCGTGAACGGCGGCAGCAGCAATTGCTTGGCGGGCTTGTGCTCGGGCGGGTCGGAGGTGATCGGGGGCGCGGCGTTGCGCGTGACTTCAGGACGGACGTCGCGCACGATGACGCGGCGCGAGGAGAAATGCTCGGTATCGTAGGCGATTTCCTTCACCGCCTGATAGGTGGTGGGCAGATAGACGCCGAGGAAACGCTTGGTGTGGACCACCGGGCATTCGCTGCGCAATTCGTCCCAGATCGGGAACGGGTTTTCGGTCCAGCGCGGATCGGTGTGATCGAAATCGTTGACCCAATCGGTAACCGGGGGATGTTCGGGCAACATGCTGACGGAATCGGACATCGAAAATTCCTTTTGGTCGGTTCGTTCAAACTCGGATGGGGCGGCCTGATTTCAAGACAGGACTATTCCCAAACCCTCATTCTTCCTGCACTTCGATCGCGATTTCGGGACAATTGGTCTGGGCCAGCCAAGCCTTGTCTTCCAGGCCCGCGGGCACGGAGCCGTCGCCGATTTCATGGGCGTTGCCGAACTCGTCGAGCTCGAACAGCTCCGGCGCCAGCGCCTTGCAGCGCGCGTGCCCCTGGCACTTGTCCTGGTCGACGCGGATCTTCAGCTTTCCCGGCATGACGAACATCCCTCCAGGCCACGCACTCCGCGAGCGCGTCGCATTCCCACACGACCACGGACGCAGCCGGCCGGTCGGCCGGAGCGCCTTCTTTAAGTTATAGTCTATTACATTATTGCCGCGGTTGTACTGTCAAGCGAAAAGTTATAGATCATCACCCCTTATGCCGCCCCGACCCGCACGCAAACCGCTCAATACCTACCATCACGGGGATCTTCGCGATGCCCTGGTTCAGGCCGCGCTCGCGGAAGTTGAACTCGAAGGCCCGGAAGCGATCAGCATCAGCGCGCTGGCCAAGAAGCTCGGGGTCTCGCAGCCGGCGCCCTACAAGCATTTTGCCGACCGTGAGGCCTTGCTGGTGGCGGTCACCGCCGAAGCCTTCCGCCAGTTCAGCGCCATGCTGCGCGAGCAGATCAGGAAGCCGTCGAAACGATCGAAGCTGTCGCGTATCGCGCAGGCGACGCTCGATTTCGGTCTTCGACGCAACGGAATCTACCGGCTGATGTTCGCGTCGCGGGTGATGGCAAGCGCGCCCAAGGGCAGCGAGCTTCACGCGGCCGGCATGGAGACCTTCGATCTGCTGGTGGAATCCCTGGAAGCGCCGGCGGTCGGATCGCTGCGCGAACGCAGCGCGCTGAAAGTCTGGGTGGCACTGCACGGCGTCGTCATGCTCGCCGAACAGGGGCTGCTCACCGGCCAGCTTGCCAATGTCAGCCGGGAAGAACTGGTCGAAGATATCGTCGAGCAGACCAAACTGGCGCTGTCGGTCGCCATCGAAGCGGCTTCAAGGAACAGCCGATAGGCTCGCCGGGTCCCCGCGTAAATAGATGGACGTGGGCCACCCGTAGCCGCATATTTGCTGTCGGCAAACGGTTGGTTTGAGTAAGTCCAGTGCATCGTCGAACGAGACCCAGTTGTTGGGGAACGCTTCCCGCTCCGCACGGTCTATTGGCCGGAGCGGCGCGACTGGCCAGGCAACTCGTGCTCGGTGTGTTGCTGGCATCGTGCCTGTCGGGCCTCGCGCTGGCCAGCGACGATGATGACGATGCTGCCAAGGCGAAACCGGCGCTGCCGAACCTCTATCTCGACATACGGACCATCTACACCACGGTGCCATCAGGCGCGCTCTCGATCGGATTCAACGCATCACCGCTGCTCGCAACGCTGTCAGCCCTCACCGCGCAACCGACCCTGACTGCGCCGTCCAGCCGAAACATCAACATCGATCTCCCGCTGACGGTGGACGTCAACGACTGGCTGTCGGTGTATGGCGGGGTCAGCGGCGGCTCGACGCAAACCGGCGCCTCGCCATGGACGTGGTTCGATATCTACAGCTTTACGCTCGGATTTCAGGCCGACATCTATCAGCAAAACGGCGGACTGTTTCCGACGTTGACCATTCAGAGCAACGTTACGCGATCGATTCCAGCCGCGCCGCTTGCCACCACCAGCTACAACACCATTCTCGAAGCCGACTACGCGCTGAACACCGATGAAACGCGGGGGATGCTCGCCGGCGTGCAATACACAAAGGTCCTCGTCGATACGATGTTCGCGGAGATCAAGCCCGCCGTCATGGGCTATGTCGGCGGCTATTATCAGTGGGACAACAACTGGAAACTCACCGGCCGTTTCGGCGTGCAGTCCTTTGGCGGCGCGCAACTTCTGAACCTGACGCCGTTCCAGCCGTTCACCCAACCGATCGTGAGGTTCGATCTCGACCGGATGGACGACGACGACAACCGCCTGTTCGGCGTCACCGCGCAGATCGCGTGGACGCCGAAGCCTTCCTACCAGCTGACCCTCCGAACGCCGCTCTATGCAATCAAGAACTAGAGCGGCGCTTCCAATCGTTCGTCACATCAAAATTCTGGAGAACATGTCATGGCATCACACGACGGCGCGCCGACGCTCAAGGGCAAGGTTGCATTGGTGACCGGCGCGGGCCGCGGACTTGGCCGCGCCTTCGCCGAAAAACTCGCGGGCCTGGGCGCCGACGTCGCGATCCACGGCATGCGCGAGAACGGACCGGCGGAATATGGCGAGGGATCGACGCTGACGGCGGTGGCGGAAGAAGTGGCCGCGGCGCATGGCGTGCGGACCCTTCGCGTGCTCGGCGATCTCACGCTCGGCGACGATATCGCCCGCGTGGTCGAGACGGCAACGAGAGAACTCGGGCCGATCGATATTCTCGTCCACAACGCCGGTGGCGACATCGCCGCCCGCGGCGGCAAGCCGGATCCGAACGATGCGATTGGCATCAAGGAGGAAGACGTTCGCGCGGTGCTGGATCGCAACCTGCTCTCTACCATCCTGACCTGCCAGGCGGTGGCGCAGGAGATGATGAAGCGGCGCCAGGGCCGTATCGTCACCATCGGCTCGGTCGCAGCCTTCAAGGGCCGCACCAACGGCTCGATCTATGCAGTGGCGAAGGCCGGCATGACGCATTACACACGCTGCCTCGCCGATCAGCTGCGCTCCTACGACATCACCGTGAACTGTATCGCGCCGGGCGACACCCGCACCGGACGCTTTTTGGGCACGCGCACGGTCGATCAGAACCGGCTGGTCGAAACCGGCACGCTCGATCGCATCGCGACCGTCGATGAAGTCGCGCGCGTCGTCGAAGTGTTCGCAGGCCCGTTGGGCGCATTCGTGTCAGGCCAGGTGCTGCGAGTGGATGGCGGTGGACAGGGCTGGGCGGCGTGATCGACGACATGCCGGCCCGGAAAATGTGCCGATCGCATTGCTTCAAATCTCCAAGGTCTACCTGAAACAGGCAGAATTATCGGCAAGGAGAAGAATACCCTCTTCCGTAGCGCCGCTGGAAAAGACGCTTCCAAGCCGCCGCCACAATATGCATTCCGCTACCCTTGCTTCGGCGCCGAAGTAAGCGACATTAGGTGGTGCACTTACGGAAGCCAGCATGAGCCCACCCGCCTTTGATCCCTTTGGAGAGCCGGTCCCGTCGACCGATCCCGTGACTGCGCCGGAAAGGGCGTCGAAACGGCTGGAGTCGGCCGGCGTCGGCCTGTTCTGGGGGCTGGTCGGCATCATCGTGCTGGCGCGCGCGCTCTATTTCGAGCCGGGCGCGTTCAGCTTCAGCGGAGCGCTTGCATGGGCGCAGGGGTTGGTCACCGTGTTCTAGGACGGGCCGTTTGCGTAGACTCCCGGCCGATGTCCCCGAGAGAAAACCTCCTCTCTCGAACCGCGTCGACAGAAAATTTATTGCCAGACCTGACCGGGGCGGCGCATAAACTGTTCCCTAAAACGGGGGGCATGTGCCGCAACAACAAAACGATCCTGACGGGATAACCGCCCGCGCCGGCGCGCTCGGGCGCAGTCTGGCGCTCATTCCCGGTATCGTGCTCTGCGGCGGGGTCACCATTGTTTCGCTTGGCGCCCAATGGATCGAGGAACGTTTCTTCGCCCATCCCTATGTCGAGGCGCTGGTCATTGCGATTTTGCTCGGGATGGCGATCCGTGCCGCCTGGCAACCATCGGAGCGCTGGCTTTCCGGCATCGCCTTCAGCGCCAAGCAACTGCTCGAGGTCGCCGTCATGCTGCTCGGCGCCTCCGTCAGTTTCGCCGCGATCGCGGCCTCCGGCTTTCTGCTGGTCGGCGCGATCGCCGGCACGGTCGTCATCATGCTGGCGGTCAGCTATGGCCTCAGCCGGATGCTCAGCCTGCCGGTAAAACTATCGATCCTGATCGCTTGCGGCAATTCGATCTGCGGCAATTCGGCAATTGCCGCGGTGGCGCCCGTGATCGGAGCGAACGGTGACGACGTTGCCTCGTCGATCTCGTTCACCGCGATTCTCGGCGTGCTGATGGTGCTCGGCCTGCCGCTGCTGATTCCCTTGCTCGGCCTGTCCGCGACGCAATACGGCATTCTGGCGGGGCTCACCGTCTACGCCGTCCCACAGGTGCTGGCGGCGACCGTGCCCGCGGGCATCGTCAGTACGCAAATCGGCACACTGGTGAAACTCGTGCGCGTGCTGATGCTGGGACCGATCGTGGTGGGTCTCTCGCTCGTCGCGGCGCGCCGCCGCAAGCGCCACGCCGACCATACCAGGGCCGTCCCGATCAGCCCGTTCAAGCTGGTGCCCTGGTTTATCATCGGCTTTCTCGTGCTCGCCGCACTGCGCTCGTTTCAAATCGTGCCGGATCTTGCGATCACGCCGATAACGAAGACCGCCTCGATCCTGACCGTTCTCTCAATGGCGGCGCTCGGCCTCGGCGTTGACGTGCGCGTTCTCTCGACCCTTGGCGGACGCGTCACCGCCGCGGTCACCCTGTCATTGCTGCTGCTGCTCGGCTTGAGCATCGGACTCGTTCATTTTTTCAGGTAGTGCGGCCGCGCGCGGCTGCTTGCCCCGCCAAACGGCCAAGGACGGTTGCGGTCAGAAGGCCGTTTCCCGACAGATAACCCGCCGCCGTCGAACCCGATACGCCAACTGCAGCGCCGCCGGCCGCAAACAAATTCGGGATAACGGTATCGTCCGTGCGCTTGACCCGGCAGGCGGCATCAATCAGCAGACCGCCCTGGGTATGAAACAGCGCGCCTGTTACCTTGACCGCGTGGAATGGCGGCGCGAAATGCTGCCCGGCGGCAAACTGACGTCCATACCGATCGCGCCCGGCGCTCGTCTTGAGCGCTTCGGTCTCGGTCAACTCCGCCGCGAAGGCTTCGGGCGGGACATGGATGGCATCCGCAAGGGCTTGTACGCTTTGACGCGTGACGATCGCGCCGGTTCGCTCGGCATTGCGGAAATCCTCGAACTGCCGCGCCACCGCCGCAATGCGCGCGTCGAAAATGCTCCAGACGATGCCGCCCGGCTGGCGAAGGACTTCGGCGGCCTGCTCGGAATAGCCCAGCGACTCGTCGCAGAAGCGCCGGCCCTCGATGTTGACCTGAACGCCGCCCTGCATGATCACCGCCCAGGTGATCAGGATATTATGCGGCGTCGCCACCGACCCGTGGCCTTGATAGGCCCCGAGGTGAGCCGGTTGCGCGCCGAGCGCCTCGCCCCACTGGATGGCGTCGCCGCGATTTCCCGGATGGCCGAAATAAAGGGCGCTTGCCATCTCCGGGATATGGCGACGGACAAGATCGGGATTGCCGCCGTAACCGTTGCAGGCGAGGATCAGCGCCTCGCAACCGATGCGCTCGCGGGCGCCGTCGCCGCGAAGGATTTCCACGCCGCAAACCTGACCATGAGGCTCGATCAAGAGCGTTTCTGCCAAACGCCCGGAGACAATGGAAATGCCGCTGGATTCGGCGGCGCTGCGCAGCCGGTTGATCAACTCCAATCCAGTGCGCGTGGGCAAGCCGTGCATGCGCAAGGCGGAATGGCCGGGGTAGTTGAAGTTGTCGATCACATCGAACGGCAGGCCGTGGCGATCGGCCAGCCACTCGATCAGTGGTCCGGCACCCTGCGCGACCGCATCTACGACGGCCGCATCCGCGTCGTTCTTCGCCTTGCGCTGGATATCGGCGGCGAACAGCTGCGGGCTGTCGGCAATGCCCCTGGCCCGCTGAAAGCGCGTACCGGCCGCCGGAATGAGCCCGGCCGACAACGACGTCGATCCCGCCGGAACCGCGTCACGTTCGATCACCAGGGGCTCGGCGCCCGCTTCCTTTGCCGCCAGCGCCGCGCACAAGCCGGCGGCGCCGGCGCCGATGATCAGCAACGGCACCTGCGCGTCGAGAGTGACACCAGAGACCGGTTTGATCCTGCTCATGATATCGCGAATTCGTGCATCGCTTCCGCGATGGTCGCGATCCTTGCGACCGGCCGCAGCCCTTCGATGGCGGTACGGTGCAGATCTTTCGAAAAAGCCGCGCAACCATCTTCCAGCACGGTGACGTCAAAGTCCCGGACATGGGCGTCACGCACGGTCGATGCAACGCCTCCGTTGGTGACGATACCGGCACAATACAATTTCTTGACATCATGCTTGCGCAGCACCCACTCCAGCCGCGTCATGTAGAAAGCCGAAAAGGCGATCTTCTCGACCGAAAAATCCGCCGGCTGTAACTCATCGACCAGCGCCTGACCCCAGCTGCCCGGCGCGAAATCGCCCTTGGCCAGGAACGGTCGCAGTGTCTTCAGATGTGGCGAAATCAGGGGCTCACCGCCCTTGCCTGGCACCAGGGTAAACAAGGTCGCGCCGATCAAGCCACCTTCCCTGCGCAACAGATCGGTGAGCGGCTTGAGCCTGGCCGGCAGCGCCGCGATATCCGGACTGCTCTGGCCTGCACGACCATAGGCGCCGCTCGGATGCAGAAAATCGTTCTGGAGGTCGAGCAGCAGGAGCGCGGATGACGCCATCATTTGGAGACCCGTTCAACGATGAGATTGCCCAATTTGTCCACCCGACCGCGCAGGCCCGGTTCGATGTAGATCGTTGCGTCAGGTTGCTCCAGAATGGCGGGCGCCTCAACGACAGCGCCGACCGGCAGATCGAGCCGCGACCATATCCGGGTGTCGAGCCAGGCGCCGTCGATCCATACCGGACGCGTCCCCTGTTTCGCCTTTTCGACCGTGGCTTCCGGCCCCGGCGCGAACGCCGAAAGGTCCAGCGCCGGGCGGCGGCCGATCGCCGCACTGCGCAGCGACACGATGCGGACCGGCAGTCCGGACAGCAGGCGGCTGAACGACGCCGCATAGGCGGTCTCGAACGCGGACTTGATGACCGCGGACGTAATGCCGGTGCTGCCGTCCTGCAGCGTGACCGGAACCGGTACCGCGACGGTGTGGGTCTGTCCGACATAATGCATGTCGAACTCGAAGGTGAGATCGATTCGCTCGATCATGGCGCCGGCGGAACTCACCACCGCGCGGACCTCCTCGCCCGCGGCGACCATGCGGCGGTCGAGTGCGGCAATGTCCAGGCCGTCGAGCAGAAGGTTGAGTGTCTGCACCTGATCATGGCGCAGATCGGCGATAACGCAGCCGAGCGCGGAGGTGACGCCGGGAAACCGCGGCACCAACGCGACCTCCAGGCCAATCTCCTTGATGATGGCACTGACGTGCAGCGCGCCACCGCCGCCGAACGGCACGCCGACGAATTTCGAGGGGTCATGGCCGCGTTCGATCGACACCAGCCGGATCGCGCCGGCCATGCGGGCGTCGGCGACCCGCACGATGGCCTCGGCCGCCTTCAGCACGTCGATGCCCAGCGGATCGCCGACATGCGTCATGATCGCCCGCCTGGCAGCCTCGGCATCGAGCCGCGCAAGCTTGCCGCCGATCGGTTTGTCCGCGTTGATGCGACCGAGCACCACATGCGCATCCGTCAAGGTCGGCCGCTCATTGCCCTGGCCGTAGCAGGCCGGGCCCGGCATCGAACCGGCGCTTTCCGGCCCCACCTGCAACAGCCCGCCGCGATCGACCGAGGCGATCGATCCGCCGCCGGCGCCGATGGTGGTGATTTCGATCATCGGCGTGCGAATGACCAGTCCGAAATCGATCGTGGTTTGCGCCGCCAGCGAGGCTTTGCCGCCGACGATAACGGAGACGTCGAACGAGGTGCCGCCGAGATCGCAGGTGATCGCATTCTCGTAGCCGGCTTGACGCGCGATGGTCGCGGCCGCGATCACGCCGGCCGCCGGCCCCGACAGCGCCGTGCGCACCGGAAAACGCCGCGCAGTCGCGGTCGACATCACCCCGCCATTCGACTGCACGATGTAGAATTTCCCCTCGAAGCGCTGCTGGACGAGCGCTTGCTCGAGCTTGCCGAGATAACTGCTGACCACCGGCTGCAGATAGCTGTTGAGCGCCGTGGTGGAGGAACGTTCGAATTCGCGAATTTCAGGCAGCACCTGGTGCGAGGCGGAAACAAACTCATTGTCCCAGGCGGATTTCGCCGCGACAAGCGCCTTTCGCTCGTTGTCGGGATTGGCGTAGGCGTTGATGAAGATGATCGCCAGCGCCTCGGCGCCGCGCTGGCGCAGCGCCAGCGCAGCCTTGCGAACGGCCGCTTCATCGACCGGCCGGCGGATGCTGCCGTCGGCGAGCGTCCGCTCATCCACTTCGACGCGGAAATCGCGATCGACGATCGGCGTGAAATCACCCCACAAGCCCCAGGTTTGTCGTCGGTCGCGCCGGCGCATCTCCAGGACGTCGCGGAAGCCGCTTGTCGTGATCACGCCGATCTTCGGCCCGCGCCGTTCCAGCAGCGTATTGGTGCCGACGGTGGTGCCGTGCACGATCGAGCCGATGTTCACTCCCGTGCCGATCGTGGCGACGCCCTGCATGAAACCCGCCGACTCATCGCCGCGCTGCGAGGGCACCTTGGCGGTACGAAAGGCCCTGGTCTCCGCATCGAACAGCAGGAGATCCGTAAAAGTCCCGCCGACGTCGACGCCGAGGACGCTCGAAACCTTCATCGGCCGGCTCCATTTCTCAGAGCCGCCGTCGCCGCGGCATCGACCGCGCCATTTTCGCCGATGACAACGCCGTAGTCGCTACGCGCGGCCGCCTTCGTCACGTAACCAAGATTGACGTCGCGGCCGACGCGGACCGGATCCCGTGTCATGGGATCGCCGAACCCTCCGCCTCCAGGCGTCTCCAGGCGTACGTGCTGGCCCGCCACGATCCTGATATCGGTGACCTTGCTGACCAGCGGCGGGGTCTGCTCGCCACGGTCGTCCTGATAGATGAAGCGGTTGAGCGCGGCGCTTCCGCCGCCGTTGACGCCGAACGGCGGGAATTTACCCCGCTCGCCCAGCAGCGATACGTCGGTGGCGCCATCCGCCAGCGCTTCGATTTCATAGATCGCACCGAGGCCGCCGCGGTTGAACCCGGGCCCGCCGGAATCCGGGCGCAGCGCCCATTGCGTGAACATCACCGGATACAGCGACTCCAGGATTTCCGCCGGCGGAATGGTGGCGGTCGAGATCGGGTTATTGCCGTGATTCAATCCATCGGTTTCCGGATTGCCGCCGAGGCCACCGCCGAAAAAGCAGAACATCACCCAGCGACGGCCGTGCTCGCGCCAGCCGGAAAGCGACAGCGCGTTGATGGTGGCGAACGGTCCGCCGTTGGCGCGTTGCGGCGCGACTTTCGCAAACGCGCCGAACACCGTGTCGATGACGCGCAGGATCGTCTCGGTGTAGCCGCCGACCGGCCGCGGCGCGGAGACAGCGAGCAGCGTGGTGTTCGGGATCACGAATTCGATCGGCGCCAGGCATCCGGCATTGGCCGGCACGTCGGTGAAGATGTGCTTGAGTGCGACGTAGCAGCAGGCGACCGTGGTCGAGAGCGCAATATTGAGCGGACCGTCGCAAGGCGGCGACGAGCGCGAGAAGTCGAGCCGCATCGTGTCGCCGGAAATGACCAGATCGAGGGCAATGCGCAACGGCACGTCGGTGATGCCGTCATTGTCGAGAAAATCGTCGTACGAATAGGTGCCGTCCGGCAGGCTCGCGATATTGGCGCGCATCAGTTTTTCCGCGCGCGCGGTCAAGAGATCGAGCGCCGAGACAATCAGTTCATCGCCGTAATCCTCGAGCAGGGCCTGGACCCGCCGCTCGCCCAGATCGAGCGCATTGAGCTGGCCGTTGAGATCGCCCCAGTTCGACTGCGGGACCCGCGAATTGGCCGCCAAGATGTCGATGATGTCCTGCTGGATCACGCCGGCGCGGGCCAGCTTCACCGGCGGAACGCGGAAGCCCTCCTGGAAGCTTTCGGTCGCCTTGGCGTTGAAATTTCCCGGCACGTTGCCGCCGACGTCGAGCCAGTGGCCGACCGAGGCCAGCCATGCGAACAATTTGCCGTTCCAGAACAGCGGCCGCACCAGGCGAAAATCATTGAGATGGGTGCCGCCGTCATAGGGGTCGTTGAACAGATAGGTGTCGCCGGCCGCCAGATTGCCGTCCTGCGCGGCCTTGTCGATCACGGCTTTCACTGCAAAGGCCATCGCGCCGACGAAGATCGGCAGGCCAGTGGTGCCTTGCACCAGCGTGGCGCCGGTTCGGGCGTGGTAAAGGCCGTGGCAGGCGTCATGGGCTTCGGCAATGATCGGATTGAACGCCGAGCGGTACAGCGTCGCATCCATCTCGTCGGCGATCTGGACCAGACGGCCATTGAGCACCGCAAGCAGGATAGGATCGATAGCGCTCATCGATCCTGCTCCGGCTCGCTGGCGCCAAGCCGCCTGCCGCGCTCGATCATTTCGGGCGTCCCGATCACGCTGTTGAGTTCGCTGAAATCGAACATACGGTCGCGGAACGGCTGTGTGCTGCCGTGGGTGGCGAGCGAGGCGTAATATTCGGTCGCCGTTTTGGCCAGCGTGCGCACGATGCCGCCGGGGAAGATAACGAGCGAGAAGCCGAGCGCCTCGAGTTCGGCTCCCGACAGCATGGGTGTCTTGCCGCCCTCGACCATATTGGCGACCAGCGGCACGGCGCGGCCGACCTGTTTGACGATGTCGGCGAGATCCTCGCGCGCCTTCGGCGCCTCGACGAACAGCAGATCAGCGCCGGCGTCGCGGTAAAGCATCGCGCGTTCGATCGCGCGGTCCAAGCCTTCGACCGCCACCGCATCGGTGCGGGCAATGATCAGGGTGTCCCTGGCGTGGCGGGCATCGACCGCGGCCTTGATCTTGCCGGCCATTTCAGCGGACGGGATCAATGATTTTCCGTCGAGATGTCCGCAGCGCTTGGGAAAGCTCTGGTCCTCGATCTGGATCGCGTGCGCGCCCGCCTTCTCGAGCAGCCGCACCGTGCGCTCGACGTTGAGTGCATTGCCATAACCATTGTCGGCGTCGACAATCAGATCAGCATCGACCCGATCGTGAATCAGGGCAACCGTTTCGATCACCTCGGAGACGCTGACAAGCCCGATGTCCGGCCGTCCCAACCGGGTATAGGCGATCGCCGCACCCGATATATAAAGCGAATGGAAGCCGGCTTGCGTTGCGAGCAAGGCCGTGAGCGGATCGTAGATGCCGGGAGCGATGACGATCGGCGGCTTCGAAAGGCGCGAGCGCAGGGTATTGGATTGGTTCATGATCATAATCCGAGAAAAGCGCGCTTGAGATCGGCGTTGGAACGAATATCGGCAGCGCTGCCCGACATCACAAAGCTGCCGTTTTCGAGAACATAGGCGCGGCGAACGATATCGAGGCTCTGGACGACGTTTTGCTCGACCAGCAGCACCGCGAGGCCTTCTTTGTTGAGCCGCAGGATCATGGCGAACATTTCCTCGACCAATAACGGCGAAAGTCCGAGCGAGGGCTCATCCAGGATCAATAGCCTGGGCTCCGCCATCAGGCCGCGGCCGATCGCCAGCATCTGCTGCTCGCCGCCCGAAAGCGTTCCGGCGCGCTGCGTCGCGCGTTCGTGCAGCCGGGGAAACATCGAATAAACCCGCTTGCGGTTCGCATCGCGCTGCGCCGACGCCCGGCGATAGCTGCCGAGATCGAGATTGTCGGCGACCGACAGATTTGGAAAAATGCGGCGGCCCTCCGGAACGTGCACCAGGCCGGCGGCGACGATCTCGGCCGGATCGGCGTTCTGGATCGAGCGGCCATCGAACTCGATTGCACCCTGGCGCGCGGCAACCAGCCCCGAGATCGTCATGTTGAGCGTGGATTTTCCGGCGCCATTGGCGCCGAGCACGGCGACGATATCGCCGGAGCCGACCACGAGATCGATGCCGCGCAGGATTTCAACCTCGCCATAGCCGGCGTGCAGACCGCGGACACTGAGCAGCGCATTATCGGCCATGGGCGCCTCCGGCGAGCCTGGCCGCGGCGCCGGCGCCGAGATAGGCCTCGATCACCCTGGGATCGGCGACGATGGCGGCCGGCGGCCCCTGCGCGATGACGTGGCCTTCGACCAGCACGTAGATGTGCTCGGCGAGGCTCATCACCGCCTGCATGACGTGCTCGATCATCATGACGGTCACGCCGCGTTCGCGAATCGCGCGGATGATAGGCACCATGTCGCGAATTTCCGACGGGTTAAGGCCGGCCAGCACCTCGTCGAGCAGCAGCAGCTTCGGCGACGTCGCCAGCGCGCGGGCAAGCTCCAGCCGCTTGCGGCCCGCCACCGTAAGCGTCGCGGCCGATTGTTGCAGGACATGTTCGAGGCCGACCAGGCTCGCGATCTCGCCGGCGGCGGCCAGAGCGGCGGCGCGTCCAGCGATACGCAGATGCGCGCCGACCGCGATGTTTTCCAGCACGTTAAGGCCGGCGAACGGCTGCACGATCTGGAAGGTGCGCGCCATGCCCCGCATCGCCAGCCGATGCGCGGGCATTCCGGTCACGTCGGCGCCGTTGTAGACGATGCGCCCGCCGGTCGGCGTCTGGAAGCCGGAGATCAGCGCGAACAAGGTGGTCTTGCCGGCGCCATTCGGCCCGATCACGGCGGTGATGCGGCCGGCATCAACCGTGAGCGAGGCATCGCGCACGGCCTGCAAGCCACCGAACCGCTTGGAAACGCCTTCGACCGCTAATATCCGATCATTCATGCGGGGTGGACTCCCGCGCCGGGTTTTCGCGGCGGCGGCAGCCATGCACGGAAACCGGCAACGACGCCGGCGAGCCCGCGTGGCGCGAAGGCAACGACCACGATCAGAACGACGCCGTAGACCACGAGATCGAGGCCCGGCGCATCCCCGGTAACAAGCTTGGCCGCCTCGCCCAGCGTCTTGATCAGCAGCGCGCCGAGCAGCGGCCCGAACACGGTCCCGACCCCGCCGATGATCGGCGCCAGCAGCGCCTCGACCGAAATCCACGGACCGTAGGCGATCGGAGCATCGATGAACAAGAAATACTGCGCATAGAAACAGCCGGCGGCCGCCGCCATCGCCGCCGATACGGTTATCGCGCCGAGCTTGACGCGGGTTGCATCGACGCCCAGCGCACGTGCGGCATCCTCGTTTTCACGCACCGCCACGAGCTGCGCGCCGAAGCGCGATTGCGCGATCAAACGCGTAACAACGAGCGCGATGGCCACCAGCGCAAGGATCAACCAATAGAACGAAGCCCGGCTCGCAAACTGGAGCGCGCGCGGGCCAACATCGAGTTTGATCAGCGTACCGACGCCCGCGCCGGTGATCGGCGCCACGCTGGCGATGATGCGCAGCACCTCGGCGAAGGCGAGCGTAACCAGCGCGAAGTAGGAGCCGCGCAGCCCGGAACGGAAGGTCAGCGCGCCGATCGCCGCGCCAACGCCGGCGCCGGCCGCGATGCCCGCGGCGAAAGCCGGCCACGCATTGAGTCCATAGCGCGTCTGCAGGATCGCGGTGGCGTAGGCGCCGGTGCCAAAAAACGCCGCGTGGCCGAACGAATATTGGCCGCCATAGCCGCCGAGGATATTCCAGCCCTGTCCGGCCAGCGTCAGCAGCAGCGCCGTCACCAGAAAATTCAGCACCACGTTGGAATCGATCACAAGCGGAATACAGGCCAGCGCAGCGACCGCGGCGACAATCGAAAAAAAGCCGCTGCCGTTCACGCGCGTTCTCCCAACAAGCCGCTCGGGCGAAACAGCAGCACCAGGATGAACATCAGGAAAATGCCGATCTGGCCGAGGGATTCACCGAGATAGAGCCCGCACAGGCTTTCCACCACGCCGACGAACAAGCCGCCGAGCAGCGCGCCCGGAATCGAGCCCATACCGCCCAGCACGACGGTTGTGAACGCAATCAGCACGAAGGCATTGCCGACATGCGGGTTGACGTAATAGGTCGGAATCAGCAGGCAGGCAGCGATGGCGACGCAGGCGGTTCCGAGCCCAAAGGTCACCGCGTAGATGTGGGCGACATCGACGCCGCAGAGCTGCGCGCCGAGCTTCTCCTTTGCCGCCGCCCGAATGGCCTTGCCGGTATCGGTCCAGCCAAGCAGCAGCCACAGCAGCAGCGCGACGACGATGGCGCCGCCAAATCCGATCAGGCGCGGCACCGAAATGAACATGCCGCCAACCGGCACGACAGAAAAACCATAGGCCACGTCGATCGTTCTGGTATCGCCGCGAAACGCAAACAGCAGCGCGTTTTCGATGATCACGGCCAACCCGAGCGTCACCAGCAGGATATTGCCGTCATTGCCATGCGATGCGGGGCCGATCACGAAGCGCTGCAGTCCGTAGCCGAACACGAAAAATGCCGGGGTCAGGACCAGCACGGCGAGATAGGGGTCTACTCCCAGGGTCTTATGCATGAAGAACGCCGCGAACAGGGCCGCCGTCAGCAGCGCGCCATGGGCAAAGTTGATGATGTGCAGCACGCCATAGACCAGCGTCAGGCCAAGCGCGATCAGCGCGTACAGCGCGCCGGTCAGCACGCCGTTGACGACAGCGGGAAGCAGAATACTCAAATGCACAGGTGCTGTCCGGCCGACCCCGGCGCTTCGATCGGCGTCATGTCAGGTCCGTGGCATCGGATAGACCGGCTTGGCCGATGCAAAGGCCTCGGGCAGTACGACCTGGATGTCGCCGTCGATGACCTGGGTGTTTGCCGGGGCCGCGCCCTGGTTCTGGCCGTTGACGAATTTGGTCGGCCCATACGGCATCACATGGCCGGCAAAGGTGGAGTTGCCGAGCGCCTCGATGATCTTGGCGCGGTCGGACGACTTCGCCCGCTCGATGGCATCCGCGAGCAGCAGTGTCGCGGAGTAGTTCAGATAGACCTCATAGGTGAAGAACTGGCCCTGCGCTTCGACCTTCTTCTTCAGCGCCTGGGCCATCGGGTTTCGCGGATCGAACCAGTGATTGCAGTCCATGATGTGCTGGGCTGCTTCCGGGAATTCCTTGACGAATTTGTAGGACGAGGCGGCACCGCCGAGGATCGAGTAGATCGCCGCCTTCGGCCGGACCCGCTGTTGCTGCATGGTGCGGGCGAGCAGCACATACTCATTATAGTAGTTGGCGGGTATGACGATGTCCGGGTTGGCTGCCTTGATCTTGAGCACGACGTTGTTGAAGTCCCGCGTCGGCGTCGGATGCGGGATGGTCTCCAGCACTTCGAAGCCTTGCGGTGGAAGCTGTTCGTTGAGCAGCTTGGCGAGGCCGGATCCAAAGGCGGAATCTTCGTGCACGATCATCGCGGTCTTGGCGGGCTTGCCGGCCTTTTCGTTGATGGCGATCAGATTTGCCAGCGCGGTCTTGGCAATCACGCCGAAGCCGGGGCCGAACCGAAAAGTATTCTTCAGGCCGCGGGTGACGATCGCGTCGGTGACGCCGACGTCCACGACGTAGGGCAAGTCGTAACGCGCTGCGGTCTGGGTGGTAGCGAGGCAGATGCCGCTGGCGTATCCGCCGACGATGGCGCAGACGCCGGCCGAATTCATCTTCTCGACCTCGGCATTGCCGCCATCGGGGGTGGATTGCGCGTCGCCGAGCACCGGCTCGATTTTTCCGACCTCCTTGATGCCGCCGGCAGCGTTGATCTCGTCGACCGCGATCGAAGCGCCGAGCCGGCCCTGCTGGCCGGAATAGGCCAGCGCGCCCGATACCGGCTGCAGGAAGCCGATCTTTACGCCTCCGCCTTGCGCGCGCAGCACAGAGGGCGCCGCCAGCACGCCACTGGCGGCCGCGGCAGCCGTGAACGCCGTTGTCTGCAGAAGTTTGCGACGGGTAACGCTGTTGTCGTTGCTTGGCATGGTGGTGCCCCCTGTGACCTAGATGAATCGAATAGTGTTCGACGATTTCGATTTTGCCGCCGGTTTGCGCGCCGCGGGCGGTGAAGCGGACCAGCTCCGTTTTCTGGCTGCCCCGGAGCGGACCAGGTCGAATTCGAAACTGTAACGGTCCGGCCGGTACAAGGCATACAAATGTTCGACGCCGCGTCCGTCGCGGTCATAGACCGTGCGCACCAGTTCGATCAGCGGCGAGCCGGTCTCGATACAAAGCGCGCGGGCAACGTCCGGCGCAGCAAGGGCTGCGGAAATCCGCTGCGTCGCACGCTCGACCTTGACGCCCGACCGTTCGAGCAGTTCGAGCAACGGCCGGTCGCCCAGTTCCCTGGCGTTGAACGTGACGCCGATACGCTCCGGCACATGCGCCAGCAGATAGGAAAACGGCAAGCCATCGACCGAGCGGACGCGGACCGACCGCTGCAGCAATTCATGCTCGCCGGCGCCGAGCGCCTCGGCGGCAGGACCACTGGCCCGCACGTAGGAAAACGACAGCAATTGGACCTTGGTGCTGCGGCCCATGTCGGCAAGGTTCGCCAGCACGCCGGAAATGTCGGCCATCATCCGGGCCGGTGGTGCCCGGTAGACGACCCGGGTGCCGGCACTGCGGCGTCGCTCGATCAGATGTTCGCGCTGCAGTTCGCCAAGGGCGCGGCGCACGGTGACGCGCGATACGGCGTGCGCCAGCGCCAGGTCGTTTTCAGTGGGCAGCCTTGCGCCGAAACCCATGGCGCCGCTCATGATGCGGTCGCGCAAAACCAGGTAGACTTGCCGCGCCTTGGCTTCCTGCAACCGGTCCGCCACCAAAAACTCCCTGCAAGGCGCTGCCCCGGCGAATGCCTTGGCTTTACTAGGTATTATTTAGCATACAATATAGCGCTCGCACCGCAATGCCCTCGAGCCCGAAATAGCCGCATGACCACGCCACTCACACTGTTCGACAAGCTCTGGGCCCGGCACGAGATCGTGCAGCGCGACGGCGAGTCGCTGCTTTGGGCCGATCGCCACTATGTGCATGAAGGCTCGTTCCACGCTTTCAGCCGGCTGGCGGAGCGTGGCGCCACGGTGGCGGAGCCGGAACTGACGTTCGGCGTCGCCGATCATTATGTGCCGACGCGCGGCCGCGGCCAGCCGATTGCCAATCCCGAAATCGCGCGCATGGTCAGCCAGTTGGACAAGAATGCCGCCGATCAGCACATCGCCTTGTTCGGGCTCAACGACCGCCGCCAGGGCATCGTGCATGTGGTCGGCCCGGAATTGGGCCTGACGCTGCCGGGCCTGCTGATCGTTTGCGGCGACAGCCACACCTCGACCCATGGCGCCTTCGGCGCGTTTGCGTTCGGCATCGGCGCCTCGGAAGTGGCCCATGTGCTGATGACGCAGACACTCTGGCAGAAAAAGCCCAAACGGATGCGCATCACTGCCCTCGGCAAACTTGCCGAAGGCCTCGGCGCCAAGGACCTCGCGCTGGCGATCATCGCCAAAATCGGCGCCGACGGCGCCGCCGGCCACGCCATCGAATTCGCCGGCTCCGCGGTTGGCGCGCTCTCGATGGAGGGGCGCATGACCCTGTGCAACATGGCGATCGAGGCCGGCAGCCGCTGTGGCATGGTCGCTCCCGATGCGACGACATTCGAATATCTCAGGGGACGCGAGTTCGCGCCGAAGGGCGATCTGCTTGACCAGGCGATGCAGGACTGGAGCCGAGCTGAAATCCGATCCCGGAGCGCAGTTCGACCGCGAAGTGTCCATCGACGCGACGACGATTGCGCCGTTCGTCACCTGGGGCACCAGCCCGGAAGACGCGCTGCCGATCGACGGCCGCGTTCCCGACCCCGCACGCGAGCAAAGTCCGGAACGCGCGAAATATATCCAGGGCGCGGTCGAATATATGGGGCTCGAGCCGGGCCGGAAGCTCACCGATATCGCCATCGACCGGGTGTTCATCGGCTCCTGCACCAATGCGCGCATCGAGGACCTGCGCGCCGCGGCGGCCATTCTCGCTCATCGCGTCAGCAAGGTACCCGGCCTGGTGTCGCCGGGCTCGTCCAGCGTCAAGCGACAGGCAGAAGCAGAAGGCCTCGACCGGGTATTTCGCGACGCCGGGCTGGAATGGGCGGATTCCGGTTGTTCGATGTGCGTCGGAATCAACGGCGACCTGGTCGCCGCCGGCGAACGCTGCGCCTCCACCACCAATCGGAACTTTCGCGGCCGCCAGGGTGTCGGCGCACGCACCCATATCATGTCGCCGGCGATGGTCGCCGCCGCCGCGGTCAGCGGTCATCTGGCCGATATCCGGTCGCTGCCGGCGCGCAAGGACTGAGGGAGACGGCGATGGAAAAATTCATCCGCATAACGGCCACGGTCTGTCCGCTCCCGGCCGAGAATATCGACACCGACCAGATCCTGCCGGCGCGCTATCTCAAGCTGCCGCGCAAGGGCGAACACGGCAAGGTCCTGTTTCACGATTTGCGCTTCGACGCCGCCGGCAACGAACGGCCGGACTTCCCGCTCAACCGGCCCGACTGGCGTGACTCAGCGATTATCGTGGCCGGGCGCAATTTCGGCGGAGGCTCCTCGCGCGAGGCCGCGGTCTATGCGCTCTATGACTACGGGATCCGCTGCGTCATCGCGCCGTCGTTCGGGGATATTTTCTCGCAGAACGCCACCAAGAACGGCTTACTGACCGCTGTGGTGAGCGAGGCCGACAACGGCGCATTGCTTGCGGCGCTGACGCGCGGGCCGGCATCGCCGGTCACGATCGATCTCGAATCGCAGTCGATCGCGTGCGGCGAATGGCGATGCCGCTTTACGATCGACCCCGCGCGCCGGACCCGGCTGCTGAACGGCTGGGACGACTTCGATGTCACCCATTCATTCCGCGAAGAGATCGCGGCATTCAGGGCCGCCGACCGCAAGGCCCGGCCGTGGGCGCTTCCCGCGCCATAGCGGCCTATTCGGCCGCCGAGGCTGGGCGTAACAGCGCTTTCATCGCTATCCTCCTTCGGTAGTCAGTTCGAGCGGTGCGCGGTGCGACCGCGCAGCCGCAGCATCATCGAATTGGCCGCGATCGACACCACGACGATCACGGTGACGACGGCCGTCGACAGCGGCACATTGTGCTGCGCCATGCCGTTCACCAGCAGGAAGCCGAGGCCGCGTTGCGAGGAGAACATTTCGCCGATCAATACGCCAAGGAAGGTCAGCGAAAAGCTGATGCGCAGACCGTTGACGATCTCCGGCAGGCAGGCGGGCACCAACACCCACAGCATGGTGCGGGCGGGCGAAAGCCGCATCACCCTGGCGGTGCGGATCAGCACCGGCGGCAGCGTGCGAACCGCACCGAGCGTAAACAGCGTCATCGGCACCAGCCCGTGCATGACGCCGAAGGCGACCTTGGCAGACATGCCGAGGCCGAAAATCAAGAGCACGACCGGATAGAGCGTGACTTTCGGGATGGTATAGAAGCCCGCAAGGACCGGCTCGGCGACTTCGCCAGTGAAACGCTGCACCCCGAAGATCAGGCCGAGCGCGAGACCGATCAGCGACGAGAGCGCGAACGCCAGCAGGAATGCCCCCAATGTCGCGGCGGCATGGTCCCAGAACATCGACGTGCGCAAGAGGTCGAACAGATAGGCCAGCGTCTGCAGCGGCGGGGAAACGGCGACGCCCTGGGTCCAGCTGCCGATCGCCTGCCACAGCGCGAGAACCAGCAGCGTCAGCACAGTGGCATCGAAGGCACGGACGCGACCGCGCGAAGTGCGCCTGGATCCGGCGTTTTCGAGGGTGAGATCGCTCATCCTCTCGAACGGCGGCGCGCCAGCCGCCCCTCCCAGACGTAGAGAATTCCGTTGGCGGTGACCGCTACCAGCAGCACGAACAGCATCAGGCCGTACATCGCGCGGTTGTCGAAGCTCTGATAGGCAAAGGAAATCGCAAAGCCGAGCCCGGTGCCGGACAGGATGAATTCGCCGGCGATGACGCCGATCAGGGCATAGCTCAGCGCCAGCTTGAAGCCGCTGAACAGCCGCGGCAGCGCGGCGGGCAGCACGATCCACCACAGCATCCGCGCCGGGCTCAGCCGATGGACGCGCGCCAGCTTCAGCAACACCGGCGAGACGCTGTCGAGCCCCGACAGCGTGCTGATCATGACTGCGGGGGCGGCGGAGAGCACGCCCAGCACCACCAGCGGCGTCTGGCCGAGGCCGAGCATCGCCACCAGCAGGGGATAGAAGATGAAAGTCGGCACCGAGTAATAGGATGCCAGCAAGGGGTCGGCGACGTCGCGCAGCCGCGATGAACGATGGATCAGCGCACCGGCGAGGACGCCGCAACCGATCGCCAGCACGAACGCGAGCGCGATGGTCGAGAAGGTATTGACGATGCTTTCGTCCATCTCGCCGGAGCTGACGCGCTCGATCATCGAAGCGACCATGTCGCTGGGAGGGATGACGGTCAGGGGATCGATGACGCCGGTGCGGCAGCAGATTTCCAGCGCCGCCACCAGCCCCGCCAGCACGGCGATGCGGACGAGCAGAACGGCGCGCCGCCGCGTCATGCCGCCCGCCCCATCGTCTTGAGGGACTCCTCGCGCAGCGAAGACCACAGGCGCGCCGTTACCGTTCCGAATTCCGGATCCGAGACGATCCGGCTGTCGCGATCGCGCGGCCAGCCGGTCTCCACCATGTCGATGAAGCGGCCGGGCCTTGCGCTCATGACGCCGACCCGATCCGACAGCATCGCCGCCTCGTCCAGCGCATGGGTGATCAGCAGAACGGTGGCGCCGGTCTCGCGCCACAGCCGCAGCAATTCGTCGCCCATCAACAGCCGGGTCTGCTGGTCCAGCGCGCCGAACGGCTCGTCGAGCAGGATCAGCCGCGGCCGCAGCACCAGCGTCCGCGCAATGCAGACCCGCTGCCGCATGCCGCCGGAGAGCTGCGCCGGATAGTGACCGGCAAATTGCGCGAGCCCCATGAAGCTGACGGCATGATCGACCCGTTCATTGATTTCCTTTTTCGACAGGCTGGAGGTGCGCAGGCCAAAGGCGACATTCTGGCGGACGTTCAGCCAGGGCATGCTGGCATCTTCCTGGAACACAACGCCGATGCCGTCCGGAACCTCGCCGTGCAATTCCTTGCCCTCGAAGCGCACGCTGCCGCTGGTCGGGCGCGCCAGGCCGCACAGCACATCGAGCAGGGTCGACTTGCCGCAGCCCGATGGCCCGACCACCGAGAAGAACTCGCCGGGACGGATCGTCAGGTCGATCGGGCCGAGCGCCTGCACCACGGGCGGCCCGTCGTATTGACGGACCACCCCATCGAGCGCGACATGCCGGATTCGGCCACTGCAGGCTCGCTCACGGCCGGGTCGCTCATTGCGAGGGTTGTTGCAGATCGAGCGGCAAATAGGTGGTGTCGACGTATTTCGGCCAGTCGACATCGCCCTTGATCTGCCCGGTGATCTGCAGGCCCTCGACCATGTGGTTCATGGCGGCGTAATCGAGCCGGCCGTCGCTCCAGTAATTTTCCTTGATGAGACTGTGCAGATGCGACCTGAACAGATTGACGTTCGGATTGTTGTAGGCCTTCGCCGTGATGTCGGCGGCCTCATCCGGGTGCTCCAGCGCATAGGCCAACCCCTCGCGGCGAGCAAGGATCAGGCCCTTGATGATGTCGGGATGCGCCTTGGCATATTCCGCGGTCGTGATCATCACCGTCTGCATCATGCGCGAATCCATGGTGTCGCGCACCATGAAGAGCGGCTTCACAATCTCCTTGTTCTGCGCGAACACCAGCTCGTCGGAGAAACCGGCATCGACCGCACCGCTGCCGACGGCGGAGAGGTTGGCGCCGAGATCGCCGGCCGGCACCAGTTTGACCTGCTGCGCGGTGATGCCGTTGGCCTTCAGCGCCATCAGGATCACCATGTTGCTGACCGAACCGGGCGCGGTGTAGGCGATCTTTTTGCCGACCAGATCCTTGATGCCGGTGAGCGTTGAATCCTTCTTGACCACCCACATCTGATCGGCCACGGTTTGCGCGCCGGCGGCGATAATGATCAGCTTCTGGCCGGAATTAATGGCCTGGACGGCTGCCGCCAGTGAAACCTCGCCGAACGGAATGCCGCCGGCGAGCGTGTTGCGCACGGCGGTTCCGCCACCCGCGGCGGTCAGGATACCCGTGACATCGACACCGTGCTTTTTGAACAGACCCTTTTCCATGGCAACCGCATAAGGCACGCCGTAGAATTGCCCGCCCCAATGGGTGACGGTGATGGTCTCGGCCTGTGCGGCCGGCGCATCCCAGCCGGCGATCGCGGCGGCGAGGCCGACGATGAGCCCAACTCGCGCAAGCGTTCTTCCCTTTGCCATGACGTTTTCCTTTTCTATTGGTCCGTCTTCGGATTTCTCCGATCGAGGGTTCGGCTTCCGAATTGGAACGGGCTGCTATTCCTGGTGGCTGTCGGCCAGGCCATGACGTCTTTCGAAAGCATGTACGGCGGGAAAGCCCATCAGGTTGTTCATGTCCGCGAACGGTAGCATGGGAGCTCCACTGCCTGTACCAATTCCGGCGGTTCTCAGGTTGCCGTAGAGAAGCTTGAGCGCGCCTGCCGCGGTCAGGAAGCCCGAGGCCGGATAAAGCGCGATCTTGAAGCCCATTGTCGCCAGTTCGCTCGCCGACAAATACGGCGTGCGGCCGCCCTCGACCATGTTCGCCAGCAGTAACGCGCCTTTGAAGGTCTCGGCGACGCGGCGCAGTTCCTCCAGGCTCTCGGGACTCTCGACAAACAGCACGTCGGCGCCGGCATTAAGGAAACCCTCAGCCCGCCGCAAGGCCGCATCCATACCTTCGGCGTAGCGCGCGTCAGTCCGGGCAACGATGAGAAAGTCGCGGCCTGGCCGCGCATCGACTGCGACGCGGATCTTGGCTATGGCGTCGGCGGCCGGGATGACGCGGCGGAATTCGGTGTGGCCGCATTTCTTCGGGAACTCCTGATCTTCGAGCTGGATGCCGGATGCGCCGGCGGCCGCATAGCCGCGCACGGTGCGATCAACATTCAATAATCCGCCATAGCCGGTATCGCCGTCGGCGATGAAAGGAATGCTGGTGGCGCCTGCAACACAACGCACACGATCAAGCATCTCCGTGAATGTCGCGGTGCCGGCGTCAGCGACGCCAAGGGCAGATGCAACGACACCATATCCGGTCATGTAAAGCGCGTCGAAACCGGCATTCGCCGCCACTCGCGCTGAAATGCCGTCGTAGACGCCAGGAAGCGTCAGACAACCGTCCTTGCGCAGCAGCCCACGCAGTGTCGTCGCTTCAACCAAACCATCCTCCCGTCGTTTTTTCCCTGAAACGGCGATGCCCATGAAAGGCATCTGCCATTTCGGTTTGCAGTATTGGAAACTCTGCCGCTGTGTCCTGTGCCAGAGTTCCGGCGAAGTCAATTTCTAGGGTTTGTTCTGGAAAAATCAATACTTTAGAGACCGAATGCGCCTGACGCATCCGCGGTATGAGCTGCTAAGTGCGCCATCAGTGATAGTGTTCCGTTCGTCGCAACACCGGCCTGGCAGAATCGCGACAATCAGTCTCCGCAACAGCATCGTTGCGGGGCGCAAGTGGACACGAAAATCTCATGTCGAAGCGCATCGAAAAGTCATGGACTGTTTTCGTCAGCGTTGAAAATTCCGAACACGACAGATGCGTGGATATCTTCTCGCGACCAGACGGCAGCTATGGGTTCGAAGAATTTCGACGCGACATTGAGGACGGCGGGGAATGGACACCCGTCCAGTATTATTCCGGCATCGCCTATGTTTCGCCTGCCGATGCACTGGACGCTGCCGAACGATGTGTTCCCTGGCTGGTCGCTGTCCTCGCGCAGAAGCCGGAACTTAGAACGCGTATCGGTTTCGGGTAGCCGTAAGCGGACGTTCCATATCCATCCAACGCGAACGCTGCGTTCCCTACCCCCGGTATCGCCACGGCGTGCCGCCGGCGGCGCTCTCGTCAATGGTCCATTGCGGCAGCGCGAGCCCCGGCGCGACATCGGTGAATACCATGCGCACGCGGGTGCCGATGCCGACCTGCTCGACCTCGCTCTTGGGCGCGAGCACGCCGTCCGGCCGCGTCAGGTTGCCAATCACGCGAAGTCCCGTCTCCTTTGTCGGTATACCGCTTTGCGTGTCCAATTCGACCAGCAGCACGAGATATGGCGTAAACGCCTTGAACGCCGGCTGAATAGCATGGTGGACCTCGGTGTAGGAATGCACGGTCCCCCGGCCCTCGACCGACACCCATTCCGATTTCAGGTCGGCGCACCACGGGCAGGCGGTGGACGGCGGGTAGCGGAACAGGTTGCACGCGGCGCACCGCTGCAGGCGGAAATCGTGCTTCGCGCAGTAGCCGAAATAGGTGAGGTTCTCATGGTCGAGATCATTGATCTCGAGCGGCATACCGAGATATTGCGCGGATATCATTGTCTCACCTTGCTTTCCTCGCTCGCACTCGAACGCGCGTGATCGATGCTTTCATTTGCTCTGTTCCCGTCGAAGCCTTTCGGCCCTACCCCCGCCGCATCACCATCGCCGATCCCGTGCCGGGCATCGCCCAGCCGAGATTGGCCGATACCTCGGCGTTCTTCACCTGGCGGCAACCACCCTCGCGATGGTCGTAGGTGTGTTGGCGTCTGCCATCGGGCCCGATCGGACAGCTATCGTCCGCATCGTGGCGGAGCTGGCGAACGTTCTCGATCACCATGGCGATGCCGTGAGTGTAGCCCTCGCAGAGATGGCCGCCCGACGTATTGTTGGGTCTTTTTCCGCCGAGCATGATGGTGCCGTCCGAGACATAGTGGCCGCCCTCGCCCTTCTTGCAGAAGCCGTAATCCTCGAGCTGCAGCATGGTGGTGAAGGTGAAGGCGTCATAGGAGCCCGTGAGGTCGACGTCCTCCGGACCGACGCCGGAATTCGGCCACAGGATCTCCCTGGCGTAATGGCCGGCGACGGTGGAGATCGGCCCGACCTGGTAGTGCATGTCGACCCGTGGCTTCGAGCAGCGGCCTACCACGCCCCGGATCCGCACCATTGGCTGCTTCAGGTCTTTCGCCCGCTCGGCTGTGGTCACGATGATAGCATTGGCGTTGTCTGTCTCGACGCAACAGTCGAGCAGGTGCAGCGGTTTGCAGATCATGCGGCTGCCGACGACATCCTGCACCGTGAGGCGCTTCTTGTAATAGGCCTTGGGATTATTCGAGGCGTGGTGGCTGTGGGCAACGCGAACGTGAGCGACCTGCTCGGCGGTGGTGCCGAAATCGTGCATGTGGCGCATGAAGGTCGGCGCGAACGATTGCCCTGCGCTCTGCCAGCCATAGGCGCGGTTGTGCAGCATGTCGCCGGCGACAGGCGCTACGGCGCGCGCGCCGGTGCCGCCGATCCGCACCTGCGAGAAACCGTTCATCGAGCGGAAGATCACGACCGTTTTGCACATGCCGGCCTCGATGACGCCGATCGCGATGCCGATCAACGCCTCGGTCGACGAGCCCCCGCCGAACACGTCCATGTAGAAATTGAGCCGGATGCCGAGGTCGCCGGCAATAAAGGGCGTGAACGTCGAGTCGTTGAACTGATACGACAGCATGCCGTCGATGTCGGACGGTTTGAGCCCTGCATCGAGGATGGCGTTGCGCACCGCAGTGGTCGCCAGCGCCCGCGTCGTCCGGTTCGAACCGCGGGTGTAGTCGGTCTCACCGACGCCAACGATGGCGTATTTGTCGCGCAGGAACTTCGGCGTGGTGGCGTCGACGTCTTCTCTGGGCAGCGGCATTTCCCAAGACTCCCGATCGGATTCTTCGTTGTTGTTCCTGTTCTAGCGCCTTCTTGGGGAGGCTGCATAGCGTCGTTCACCTGCCCCCTCGGGATCCTGCCTCGCGCTTCGTCGGGATTTTTGCCTGACAAAACTCGCGTGATGCGATCTGAGAGAATTGCAAACCATCCATAGACCAACAGCCGTGGAAAGCTGAGGTCGATGGTTTGCGAAGGTCTGCTTTGCGTGCGCGGCTCCGTTGCGCACGTGATCATGCACGCCGAGCCGAAGGTCTCGGCTTCACCGTCGAGGTGAAGGGCCGGCTGTCGGAGTTGATGGGAAAATCGGCGTTCCCCGCTCGTTCTATAAAGGGGGATGATCGATGGTAGCGAGAGAGGGACTCGAACCCCCGACCCCAGGATTATGATTCCCGTGCTCTAACCAGCTGAGCTACCTCGCCACGGTTCAACGTCACGGTTTTGATATACCGCAGTCGCGAACGCGCGGCATATAAGAAGCCGGTCGGGGGCGTGTCAAGCAAACCCGACGGTAGCGGAAAAAGCCTGCAAACGGCGCTATTTGGGCCGGATCGAGGGATCGCCGCCGGGGCTGCCGGGCGGCGGAATCACCGGCGTTTTGCCCGCATCCGGCGTTGGCGCGCGGATTTCGGGATCGATACCCGCCGGCGGGCACAAAACACCATCGGACCGCGCCAGTTTATCGCCAAGGGGCTCGGCCCGCTGACCGGTGGTGGTGCCTTCGGGCACCACCGCGCCGGGGCGCGGCGGCGTCTGCATCGGCGCGCAATTCGCAGCAAGCGAGATCGATGGCGGCGCGGTCGGGGCCGGCGGAGTAACCGGACCAGGCGGGGCCTGGGCACCCGCAACGCCGGCGGCCGCCATCATCAGACACGACAGCAATAATGCGCGTTTTATTCCCATGCGGAGAAAACGGTTTGTCGCTGAAGAAGTTCCGGCGAGAAGTAGGTTCCGATCCCGTGCGCCGCGGCAATCAGGATTTGCGGAAGCGGATCAGCGAGAAATGGCCCATAGGCGGCATCGGCCGCCGCTCGGTCAGGCTGACTCCGCCATGTTTGGCGGCCCAATTGGTCAACCGTTCCCAGGGGAATTCCGGCCGCCAGCCGAGCCGGCGCGCCAGCGGCGCAAACGCCAGTTCGAACAGGCGGCGCGGCCCGCTTTCGGCGCCGATGTGATTGACCAGGATGAGCTCGCCGCCGGGTTTCAGCACCCGGATGAAATCATCCAGCGTGCGCTCCGGATCCGGCACCGCGGTGATGACGTATTGCGCCACCACCGCGTCGAAGAAGGCGTCCTTGAACGCGAGGTTCTTGGCGTCCATCACCGCCAGCGTTTCGACATTGGTGAGGCCGAGCGTGCGAACGCGCTTGAGCGCCCGGCGCAGCATCGGCTCGGAAATATCGACGCCGCATAGTCGGGTGCTGCGCGAATAGTCCGACAGCGACAATCCCGTGCCGACGCCGACGTCGAGAATGCGCCCGCCGATCTTGTCGGCTTCGGCGATCGTCGACTGGCGGCCGTGGTCGAACACCTTGCCGAAGACGAGATCGTAGACCGGCGCCCAGCGCCCATAAGCCTTTTCGACCCCCTCGCGGTCGATGTCCCCAGCCATTCCCACAACGCCCCGATTTTCTAGCCGCGCATCGCCTCGACAAGCGGCGGCGCAATGGTCTCCTGCACCGCTCTCGCCGCGGCATTCTTCGCGGCCGCACTCTTGATGAATCCACCGCCGAGCACGCGCGCCTGTCCCGAAGGCGCGTCGTAGAACACGCAGGCCTGGCCGGGCGACACGCCCTCTTCGCCGGCGACCAGCTCGACTTCGTAGGCGCCGTCGATCGCGCGCAACCAGGCCGGCTGCGGCGCGCGCGTCGATCGCACGCGCACGAACATCTCGATACCGTCGCCGATAACGCGCTCCAGCGCGCCGTCGCCGATCCAGTTGACGTCGCGCAAGCGGATGCGATCCATCCGCAACGCCTCGCGCGGCCCGACCACGACGCGGCGGCCGGCAGCATCAAGCTTGACGACATAGAGCGGCGCAGCCGATGCAATGCCCAATCCCTTGCGCTGGCCGACGGTGAAATGAACGATGCCCTGATGCCGGCCGATCACACGGCCGTCGAGATCGACGATATCGCCCGGCTCGATCGCGCCCGGCTTCAGACGGCCGATGATGTCGGTGTAGCGCCCGGTCGGCACGAAGCAGATGTCCTGGCTATCCTGCTTGTCGGCGACCTCGAGGCCAAAGCGCCGCGCCAGTTCGCGCGCATGCTGCTTGGTCATGTCGCCGAGCGGAAAGCGCAAATAATCGAGCTGATCGCGCGTGGTCGCGAACAGGAAATAACTCTGGTCGCGATCGGCATCGGCCGCGCAAACCAGCGCCCGCGAACCGTCGCCTTGACGGCGCGAGGCGACGTAATGTCCGGTCGCCAGCGCGCTGGCGCCAAGCTCGCGCGCAGTCGAGAGTAAATCGCGGAACTTGACCGAGCGGTTGCACTCGATGCACGGCACCGGCGTCTCGCCGAGCGCGTAGCTGTCGGCGAAATTGTCGATCACGGATTCGCGGAAACGGCTTTCATAGTCGAGCACGTAATGCGGAATGCCGATCCGTTCCGCCACATTGCGCGCGTCGTGGATGTCGCGGCCGGCGCAGCAGGCGCCCTTGCGATGGGTTGCCGCGCCATGGTCGTAGAGCTGCAGCGTGATGCCGACCACGTCGTAGCCTTCGGACTTCAGCAAGGCAGCCGTCACCGAGGAGTCGACGCCGCCGGACATGGCGACCACGATCCGTGTGTCCTGGGGGCGGCCTTCGAGGTCCAGACTGTTCGGCATGGCAGGTCAATCGGTAAAAATCGCGAGGGCATTAACCTGCCTCGCGGTCAGAATTCAAAAAGCCTTTTAGATTTAAGGCCTTAAGGCGACTTCCGGCCGGTCGATCCGGATCGGAAGCCGCTCTTTAATATAGGCCGTATTCCCGGGAGGCAATCAGCCGGACCGGCTTTGCCCCGGCATTGGACGGCAAATCTTGCCGCCGGGCAGAAAAGGGGGTCGCGGCAAAGCCTCCGCCGCTCGCCCGCCCCTTCCATAAGATATTGAAATAACACGATAATAAATCGAGTCGCGGCGTGGCCCGGTCCTTGCTCAGAGTTGGCCAAGGTTTCAGCGCGAGGGTTGCCCGTGGTTAGTGTTACGTCAGAAGTATTGGCAAACGTGTCTTTTCAGGGCGCGCCGGCGAGGTCCGCGCGGTCGGAATCCGAGCAGTCCGCCGGAAACGACAGTTTTGCGGCGCTGGTCGACAGCAATGCTGCCGCTGCCAACGCCGACAAGCGTTCGCAGGATGCTTCCGCCGCGCAAACGCCCGCCCCGCGCCGCGCCGACGATTCGCCGGGCACGCCGGACAACCGGTCGCGCGATAACACCGCGGCATCCGACCAGGCGGCCTCGGCCAAAGCCGCATCCGACAAGGCGGTTCGCAACGATTCCAGCGACCGCGACGGAGCCATCAGTTCGCGCAGCGACGCCGACGCGAATTCCAGCAGCGAAACGGCCCGCAGCTCCAAATCGAAATCAGCCTCCTCGAAATCCGACGCTGCGAAATCCGATGAAGCGAAGCCGGAATCGACATCGGCTGCCGCCGATGCCGACGCGGTCACCGGTCAGACCCAGACGACGCAGGATGGCACCGCCGAGGCAACGGCCAACGCCATTGCCGCCGTGATCCCGATCACCAATGCAACGGCGGAAACCTCTGCCGCCGCGCCTGCGCCCGACAAGGCCGCCGCGCCGCTTGCGATCGCCGCAGCCGCGATTGCGGCCACTGCGTCGCTCAGCGGCACGGCTGCCGCGCCGGCCGCCACCGGCACCGATCCCGCCGCCACCGCCACGGCGACCACAACCGTAAACGCAGCCAGGTCCAATGGCGCCAAGGCCGATCCTCAGGCCACGGTCAGTGAAGCCGTCACCGCACAAGTCGCATCCAACGAGGCCACCGTCACAACGGGCATTGCGCAGGCAGCTTCCGCAGCCGCCAGCACTCCAGGCACAGCGAAAGGCGCAACCCAGGTCAAGACGGCGGTCGTTGCTAAAGAAGTCGCGGCAACGTCAAGCGAGCAGGACAGCACGACCACGGCCGCCACGACGACGACACCGGCCACCACCGTCCCCGCGGTCACGCCGCAGGCCGAAGTCGCAGGTAGACCGAAGGCCGAGGGCGGCATCGTCGAAGCCGCCAAGGCAGACGTCGCCGGCACTTCCGCGCCGACATCACCAAGCCATGCGATCGGTACCGGTCATGCGGCCACCGCCGAGGCCAGCCAAACCCTGGTCAATGCACCGGACAGCAGCCTGCAGGCCGCCGGCGCGATCCAGCCGCAGCAGCCGGCCGCGCCTTCGACCACACAGGCCCTCGCGCCGCAGTTGAACGTGACGGCAGCAACGGCGCAAACCGCGGTGCCGCTGAGCGGGCTCGCGATGGAAATCGTCGCAACCGCCAAGAGCGGCAAGAGCCGTTTCGAGATCCGGCTCGATCCGGCCGACCTCGGCCGCATCGATGTCCGCATCGACGTCGATCGCAACGGCCAGGTGACGTCGCATCTGACGGTCGAACGGCCCGAGACGTTGTCGATGCTGCGCCAGGACGCCAACCAGTTGCAGCGCGCGCTCGACAATGCCGGACTTTCGACCGGCAACAGCGGGCTGCAGTTCAGCCTGCGCGATCAATCCTCGCAGGGCCGGAACGACAACAGTCAATCCAACCCCAACGCCCATCGGCTGATCGTGGCCGAGGAAGACACCATCCCGCCGGCCGTCGCCGGCCGCAGCTATGGCCGCATGCTCGGTTCGAGCGGCGGCGTCGACATCAGAGTCTAGGAGATCGCCATGTCAGTCGATACAGCCACGCCGACACAGGTCGTCGCGACGCCTGTAACAAGCTCAAAGTCCACCACCGCCTCGACGGCGACGCCAGGGATCGCGGACAATTTCCAGACCTTCCTGACCTTGCTGACGACCCAGCTCCAGAACCAGAACCCGCTGGATCCGCTCGACACCAACCAGTTCACCCAGCAACTCGTGCAGTTCGCCGGCGTCGAACAGCAGCTCAGGTCCAACGATCAATTGAAGTCCCTGATCGAAATCGAAAAGAGCGCGCAGGCAACGGCCGCGCTGGCCTATGTCGGCAACACCGTCGCTGTCGACGGCAGCACCGCGACAGTTCAACGGTTCGGCGACCTGGAACCTGAAAGCTGACAAGGCTACGACCGCAAAGATCACGATCACGGCCGCGAACGGGCAGACCGCCTTTAGTGGCAACTACAGTATGAACGCAAGGCAGCACCGGTTTCGTCTGGGATGGCAAGGGCAACGACGGCAGTCACGTGGCCGGCCGGCGCCTACAAGCTAACCGCCACCGCCAAGGATCCGTCGGGCAATGACGTCGCGATCGCCACCGAGGTCCAGGGCGTGGTCGATTCGGTCGACCTTACCGCCACGCCGGCGCTGCTCTCGATCAACGGTCAGAACTATACGACCAGCCAGATCAAACGCGTGATGCGCGCGGGCGGTTCGGGCTAGGCGACCGCTTCCGGGCCCCCCGATCCGACCATCCCAAGGACCTCTCGCCTCACCTCCAGCCTCAAAGCCCCGGCGTCGCCAGACGCCGGGGCTTTGCTTGTTCCCGGCCTGTTCAACGAGATTCGTATTGAACCCTTGGGCTTAGGCAAATTTTAAGTTGCGCGGCGTAGGTTGTTACCCGTGAGTTCAGTGGTTGAGAGTTTGTGAGTACGCCATGACAGAACCCCATCGCCCGAGGGTAAAATACGTCATCGGGCCTGACGGCAGTCCGTTAACAATTGCGGACTTGCCCGCGCCCGGAACCAAACGGTGGGTGATCCGCCGCAAGGCCGAAGTCGTTGCCGCGGTTCGCGGCGGCCTGCTCTCCCTCGAGGAGGCTTGCAGCCGCTACACGCTGACGGTGGACGAATTCCTGTCTTGGCAGTTTTCGATCGATCAGCATGGTCTGGCTGGCCTGCGGACGACCCGTATCCAGCAATATCGGCAATAAACCTTCCCGAACCCAAAGATTTGATGAAAACCGGCTTCGTTTTGCGAAGCCGGTTTTTTTCATGTCGAACAATCCTTCGCCGTCTTTAACGGTTGTTAACCATATGGAAACCATCCCCTAGGCAATAATTGCCCAGTCGGTCCCTGGGACCGAATCCCTGGGGGCAGTTGGTGCAAAGTCTCGTTGCTTTCCTAAGAGGCCTGGGTGCGTCGCGGCTGATGGCGATGGTCGCGGTGACAACCGCACTGCTCGGCTTCTTCGCGTTCGTGATCATGCGCGTCACGACGCCGCAGATGACCACCCTCTTCACCGACCTCACCGCCGAAGACTCCTCCAGCATCATCAAGGATCTGGAACGGCAGGCGATTCCCTTCGAGATGCGCAACGAAGGCGCCGTGATCATGGTGCCGAAAGACAAGGTGACCCGGCTGCGGATGAAGCTGGCCGAGGGCGGTCTGCCCAAGGGCGGCGGCGTCGGCTACGAGATCTTCGACAAATCCGACGCGCTCGGCACCACGAGCTTCGTCCAGAACATCAATCATCTGCGTGCGCTCGAGGGCGAACTCTCCCGCACCATCCGCGCCATCGACCGCATCCAGGCAGCGAGAGTCCATCTGGTGCTGCCCGAACGGCCGCTGTTCTCGCGCGAAACGCCGGAGCCGTCGGCCTCCATCGTGGTGCGGGTGCGCGGCAGCCTCGAACCGCAGCAGATTCGCGCCATCCGCCATGTGGTGGCTTCCGCCGTCAACGGGCTGAAGCCGCAGCGGGTCTCGATCGTCGACGAAGCCGGCCGGCTGCTTGCCGACGGCGCCGGCACCGATCCCGAGAACGCGGTCGGCGAGGAGCGCCGCACCGCCTTCGAGAAAAGGATGCGCAGCGAGGTCGAGGCGATCGTCTCCTCGGTGGTCGGCCAGGGCCGCGCCCGCGTCCAGCTCACTGCCGACTTCGACTACAACAAGGTCACCCAGACCTCGGACAAGTTCGATCCGGAAGGGCGGGTGCTGCGCTCCACCCAGACCCGCGAGGAATCCTCGGCCACCGCCGGCGACAGCGGCCAGGTCACGGTCAACAACGAGCTGCCCGGCAACCAGGCCAACGGCGCTGCGGCGGCGCGCGACCAGAGCAAGAAGAGCGAAGAGACCAACAATTACGAGATCTCCCGCGTCACCAAGACCGAAGTCACCGAGGCCGGACGGGTCAACCGGATCTCGGTCGCGGTGCTGGTCGACGGCGCCTATACCAAGAATGAAAAAGGCGAGATGGTCTATGCGGACCGTGGCAAGGAACAGCTCGACCGCATCGCGACCCTGGTTCGCTCGGCGATCGGCTTCGACCAGAAGCGCGGCGACCAGGTCGAGGTGGTCAACCTCCGCTTTGCCGAAGCCCCAAGCGTCCCCCCGGTCGCGGAGCCGACCGGCCTGCTCGGCATGTTCCAGTTCACCAAGGATGACGTCATGTACGTCATCGAACTCGGCGTAATGATGCTGCTCGGCCTGGTCGTGCTGTTCATGGTGATCCGCCCGCTGGTCAAGCGCATCCTGGTCTCCGAAGTCGTCCCGGCGATGGCCCAAGGCTCGACGCCGGTGCTGACCGACGGCACGGCGCAAGCAGGCGCCGATGGCGCGCCCGGCCAGGCCCTGATTCCCGGCGGCGCCGCCGCCCTGATCGACGTCGCCCAGGTTCAAGGCCAGGTCCACGCCCAGGCCGTGCACCGGGTCGGCGAACTCGCCGAACGAAATCCGAATGAGACCGCTTCCATTGTTCGTCAATGGCTCAGCGAACCTGCCGAGTAACCTGACATGGCCGTACCGCAAATCACCAACACCAACGACATCACCACCGTCATCTCGGCGCTGGCGAGCCGTCAGAGCGGCCGGCCCAAGTCCAAGCCGCTGTCCGGACCGAAGCGCGCCGCCATCCTGATGCTGGCGCTGGGCGAGCAATATGGCGGCAAGGTCTGGTCGCTGCTCGACGACGACGAGGTGCGCGAATTGTCGGTCCACATGTCGACGCTCGGCACCGTCGAGGCCGACGTGGTCGAGGACCTGCTGCTCGAATTCGTCTCGCGGATGTCGGCCTCCGGCGCGCTGATGGGCACCTTCGACGCCACCGAACGGCTGCTGCAGCAATATCTGCCGAGCGAGCGCGTCGTCGGCATCATGGACGAAATCCGCGGTCCCGCCGGCCGCAACATGTGGGAGAAGCTCTCCAACGTGCAGGAAGAAGTGCTCGCCAACTATCTCAAGAACGAATACCCGCAAACCATTGCGGTGGTGCTGTCGAAACTGAAGCCGGAGCACGCCGCCCGCGTGCTCGCGATCCTGCCCGAGGACCTGGCGCTCGACGTGGTCGGGCGCATGCTGAAGATGGAAGCGGTGCAGAAGGAAGTCATCGAGCGCGTCGAGCAGACGCTGCGGACCGAGTTCATGTCGAACCTGTCGCAGACCCGCCGCCGCGATGCCCACGAGGTGATGGCGGAAATCTTCAACAATTTCGACCGCCAGACCGAAACCCGCTTCATCACCTCGCTGGAAGAGGAAAATCGCGAATCCGCCGAACGCATCAAGGCGCTGATGTTCACCTTCGACGACCTGATCAAGCTCGACTCCGCCTCGGCGCAGACGCTGATGCGCAATGTCGACAAGGACAAGCTCGGCATCGCGCTGAAGAGCGCCAATGAGGAGGTCCGCGCCTTCTTCCTCGGCAACATGTCGTCGCGCGCCGGCAAGATGCTGCTGGACGACATGGCGGCGATGGGACCGGTGCGGTTGCGCGACGTCGACGAGGCGCAGGCGCTGCTCGTCAACCTCGCCAAGGACATGGCCGCCAAGGGCGAAATCACGCTCACCAAGAACCGCGCCGACGACGAGCTGGTGTACTGATGGCCGCGCCCGCCAAATTCATGTTCGACATGGACTTCTCGCCGCCTGACAAGGCGCGCGAGCGTCCGGCCACGCCGGCCGAAATCGTCGAGAAGATCGCCTCCGCCGAGGCCCGCGCCTATCGCGACGGCTACGAGGCCGCCCAGCGCGAGGCCAAGGCGGAAAGCGACCGCCGCGCCGCGCTGGCGCTGGAGGAGATCGGGATTGCGATCAAGGGTATCGCGTCGCGTTTTTCCGGCATCGAGGCGCGAATGGAGACCGAGGCCGTCGACGTCGCGGTCGCGGTCGCCCGCAAGCTGTGCGGCGAACTGATCGCCGCCGAGCCGCTCGGCGAGATCACGGGCCTGGTGAGCGATTGCTTCTCGCACCTGGTCTCGACGCCGCACCTCGTGGTCCGCATCCACGACAGCCTCTACGAGGCGGCCCGCGAGAAGATCGAGCGGCAGGCCACGCAGAGCGGCTTCGAGGGCCGGCTGGTGATCCTGGCCGAGCCGGAAATCGCGACCGGCGACTGCAAAATCGAATGGGCGGATGGTGGCGTGGTGCTGGAGCGTTCGGCAATCGAAGCCAAGATCAACGAACTTGTCGGGCGCTACATGGCGTCCCGCGATCAGGCCGGAAGGCCGTGAGGACTGAACCATGAGCGACACCGACACGCAGGTCCCGCTGCAAGATCTCAACGCCGCTGAGGCGCAGCCGGCGGACGATCTTGCCTATAACGAAGACGAACAGGCTTCGCGCATCGCGGCCGACCTCGAGGCCGTGTTCGACGTACCGGTGCAGGTCTCGGCGGTGCTCGGCCGCTCCAAGATGGACGTCGGCGAGCTCTTGAAACTCGGACCCGGCACCGTGCTCGAACTCGACCGCCGCGTCGGTGAAGCGATCGACATCTATGTCAACAACCGCCTGGTGGCGCGGGGCGAAGTCGTGCTGGTGGAAGACAAGCTTGGCGTGACCATGACGGAAATCATCAAGGCGGAACGCAACTAGACGTTTTTGACGGCGCGCGCATGAGCGAGCGCGGACAGACGAACAGGAGATTATGATGCGGCTTCTCATCGTTGGCACATTGAAGGGCCAGCTCACGACGGCCACCAAGATCGCGATGGACAACGGCGCTTCGGTGACCCACGCCGAGGCGATCGAACAGGCGATGGCGGTGCTGCGCGGCGGCAAGGGCGCCGACCTCCTGCTGGTCGACGTCGCCCTCGATATCCGCGACCTCGTGATGCGGCTCGAGGCCGAACACATCCACGTGCCGATCGTGGCCTGCGGCATCTCCAACGACGCCCGCGCCGCGGTCGCCGCGATCCACGCCGGCGCCAAGGAATACATCCCGCTGCCGCCCGATCCCGAATTGATCGCCGCCGTGCTCGCCGCGGTCGCCAATGATTCACGCGACCTCATCTATCGCGACGAAGCCATGGGCAAGGTCGTCAAGCTGGCGCAGCAGATCGCGGGCTCGGACGCCTCGGTGATGATCACCGGCGAATCCGGCACCGGCAAGGAAGTGCTGGCGCGCTATGTCCACACCCGCTCGCAGCGCGCCAAACGGCCGTTCATCTCGATCAATTGCGCGGCGATCCCCGAGCACCTGCTGGAATCCGAACTGTTCGGCCACGAGAAGGGCGCCTTCACCGGCGCGGTGGCGCGGCGGATCGGAAAGTTCGAGGAAGCCACCGGCGGCACGCTGCTGCTCGACGAAATCTCCGAGATGGACGTCCGGCTGCAATCCAAATTGCTGCGCGCGATCCAGGAGCGCGTGATCGACCGCGTCGGCGGCACCAAGCCGGTCCCGGTCGATATCCGCATCATCGCAACCTCGAACCGCAATCTGGCCGATGCGGTGCGCGAAGGCTCTTTCCGCGAGGATCTGCTGTTCCGGCTCAATGTCGTCAATCTGAAGATCCCGCCGCTGCGCGACCGCCCGGCGGACATTCTCGAACTGGCGCAGCACTTCGCCAAGAAATATGCCGAAGCCAACGGCGTGCCGCTGCGCCCGATCTCCGCCGATGCGCGGCGGGTGCTGACCGCCAACCGCTGGCAGGGCAACGTCCGCGAACTGGAAAACACCATGCACCGCTCGGTGCTGATGGCGCAGGGCGACGAGATCGGCGCGGATGCGATCCTGACCCCCGACGGCGACCGTCTCGACCTCGCCAAGACCGCACCCGCCGTGGCGCACGCCACCTTTGCCGCCGAGCAGGTGACCCGCGCGCTGGTCGGGCGCACGGTCGCCGACGTCGAGCGCGACCTCATCCTGGAGACGCTCAAGCATTGCCTCGGCAATCGCACCCACGCGGCCAACATCCTCGGCATCTCGATCCGCACGCTGCGCAACAAGCTGAACGAATATGCCGACGGCGGACTGCCGATCACGCCGGCGGGCGCCGGTGACTATCAGCGCTTTGCGGCGGCCGGGTAACGATTCGCGCTTCCAGACCCGGCGCAGCACCGCTCCAGCGTGAGCCCGGCCGGGGCCTAAACACAAAATCTCGAAAACAACCCCATGCAAAGTAGGATGAGCCCCCTCGAGGGGGCTCATCGCATCGGCGATATGGCGCCATCACGAATAGCTCGGCGCGTCCGGCTTGCGGAAGATGTGGATGGGATCGCCGGGCTGCAGGTCGCGCCCGGTGAAGACGGCATAGGCATAGAGCGCGAGATAGCCGATCGCGAGCGCGCCGACACCGTAGAAAGCCCAGACTCGCGATACGCTTCATCAGATCACGATACCACGCCGACCATCAGTGCAGCCACTATCCGGCCGCCGCCACTTTCGGCGCCGGTGCGACGCTGACCGCCAGTTTGCCGTAGCGATCCTTGAAGGCCTCGGTGTCGATCTCCTCGAGCTGGATCGCGCCGCTCATCACGCCGGCCTTCCAGGCGTCGTGCTCGGGATCGTTCTGGAATTCCGGCATCACTTCCTTGCCGAACAGTTCGAGCAACTCGCAGATGTGCTCGTGGCTGTTCTTGCCGGCCTGGTTGAGCAGGATCACCTGGTCGATATGCGAGGAACGGAACCGCCGCAGCTTCTTGCGGATGGTTTCGGGCGAGCCGATCAGGCCGCCGCGCAGCGCGGCCTCCTGCGCCTCCGGATTCTCCCGCTTCCACTTGTTGTATTCGTCCCACATGTTGACGGTGCCGGGAGCCGGACGCTGCCGGTTCTGCGACGCGCCGTAAAAGCGCAGCGCGAACTGGAAGAAGGTGGCGCCGTCGGCGCGCGCCCGCGCCTCCTCGTCGGTCTTGGCGCACATGAAGAACGACACCAGCGCCATGTTCGGATTGATCTCGTAGTCGGCGAGCTTCTTCAGCCGCTTGGTGATCGCGTTGTAATAGGCATGCACCCAGGCATGCGCCGCGTCCGCGCTGACGAACTGGAAGCCGAGCGCGCCAAAACCGTTCTGGCCGGCGCGTTCGATGGTCTGCAGTTGCGAACACGCCATCCACAGCGGCGGATGCGGCTTCTGCACCGGCTTCGGCACCACGTTGCGCAAGGGAATGTCGAAATATTTGCCGTGATGCTCGGTGCCCACCTTGGTGAACATCGGGAAGATCGCTGCGACCGCTTCCTCGAACACCTCGCGCTTGGTCTCCATGTCGCGGCCGAACGGCGTCAGTTCGGTGATCGAGGCGCTTTCGCCCATGCCGAATTCGCAGCGGCCGTTGCTCAGGAGATCGAGCACCGCGACGCGCTCGGCGACGCGGGCCGGATGGTTGGTGGTGAGCTGGAAAATGCCGTGGCCGAGCCGGATTTTCTTGGTGCGCTGGGAGGCGGCGGCGAGGAACGATTCCGGCGACGGCGAGTGCGAGTATTCCTCCAGGAAATGATGCTCCACCACCCAGGCGTGGTCGTAGCCGAGCCGGTCGGCGGTCTCGAGCTGCGTCAGCGCGTCCTGGTAGAGCCTGAGCTCGTCGCCGTCTTGCCACGGGCGCGGCAGTTGCAGCTCGTAAAAGATGCCGAATTTCATGACGTCTCTCCCAAACCGCTCGTTGTTGTCAGGCAGTGTATTCCCCGCAAGGCCCAAGTCTAGCCTCGGCGGTGAAACATCAATTCCGCGCCGCGGAAGTCGGCTTGCATGGCGCGTGCGAATGGTTAGCTTGGCGATCTGTTGAGTCGCGGCCGATAGCGGCCCGCTCTCCCCTCCGCCGAGACCCCATGACCACGTTTACGCCGCATCAGGATTCCGCGCTGAAGGCCGTTGCCGACTGGCTGAAGGCCAAGCCCGGCAAGAACGGCACGCCGCCGGTGTTCCGCCTGTTCGGCTATGCCGGAACCGGCAAGACCACGCTGGCGCGGCACATCGCCGACGGCGTCGACGGCGAGGTGAAATTCGCCGCCTTCACCGGCAAGGCGGCGCTGGTGATGCGCAACAAGGGTTGCGACAACGCCTCCACCATCCACTCGCTGATCTACCGCGCGCGCGAATCCGGCGTCGAGCAGCCGAGCTTCGAACTCTGGGACGACGCGCCGGCCTCGAAGGCCAAGCTGATCGTGATCGACGAATGCTCGATGGTCGATGCCGAACTCGGCCGCGACCTGATGTCGTTCGATTGTCCGCTGCTGGTGCTCGGCGATCCCGCGCAACTGCCGCCGATCCAGGGCGGCGGCTTCTTCACCGACTGCGAGCCCGACGCGATGCTGACCGAGGTGCATCGCCAGGCGCAGGACGATCCGATCGTGCGGATGTCGATGGACATCCGCGAGGGCCGCGAACTCGAGATCGGCCGCCACGGCGAGAGCGAGGTGGTGTCGCGCAACGAGCTCGATCCGGACCGGGTGATGCGCGCCGACCAGGTGCTGGTCGGGCGCAACAACACCCGCCGCGCCTACAACATGCGGGTGCGGCAGAAGCAGAACATCGAGGATCCCTTGCCGGTCGCCGGCGACAAGCTGGTGTGCCTGCGCAACAACCGCAAGAAGGGCCTGTTCAACGGCGGGCTGTGGCGGGTGAAATCGCGGACGCAGCCGCGGTCGAAATCGCAGATCCTCAGCATGCGGCTCTCGCCGGACGAGGAGTTCGGCCACAAGGTCACCAAGGTCTCGGTGCGCCACGACTGCTTCGACGGCGGGATCGAGAGCATCCCGTGGGAGCAGCGCAAGCCCTATGACGAGTTCGACTACGGCTACGTGCTGACCGTGCACAAGTCGCAGGGCTCGCAATGGGACGACGTGGTGCTGTTCGACGAAAGCTTTGCGTTCCAGGACAGCCGCGCGCGCTGGCTCTACACCGGCATCACGCGCGCCGCGAAGCGGCTGAGCGTGGTGGTGTAGCGCCGCTGCCTCTCCCGTCATTGCGAGCGAAGCGAAGCAATCCATCTCGCGTACTCGCGGGAAGAATGGATTGCTTCGTCGCAAGCGCTCCTCGCAATGACGGCAACACCTACTTCTCCGCCACGAAATAAAAATCTTCCCGTCCGGGCGGCGAGCCGTAGGTGAAGGGCTGCTGCGCGTGCTTGGTCGCGGCCCAGACGTCGTCGCGGACGATGTCGAACAGTTTTCGCACCTCGACCTTCGGCTCCTTGATGTCGCGCGCCAGCACGGTGGCGAACGGGCTGTTGTTGGAATCGCCGTCGAGCGCGGTCTCGCCGTGCTTGGCGGCGTAGACCACCATGAAGCCGGCCTCCGGCTCGATGTTGGAAAAGCCCTTGCTGACCAGCTTCAGCGCGATGGTCCGCTGCATGGTCTTTTCGAACGGATTGTCGCGGCAGGCATCGAGCATCACGAGCCGCAGCTTGCGCGCGCCGGAGACCGCGGCGATCACCTGCTCCAGCGCGACCGCCTGCGTCTCCGCATCGCGGTCGGCCGCGAGCTTGGCGTCGGTCGGGATCAAATAGTTGACGCCGCCGATCTCCATGCCGTGGCCGGCATAATAGACCACCGCCCAATCGGACTTTTCGGCCTCGCTGCCGAACTCGTGCAGGGCCGCAAAGAATTTGTCGCGGGTGAGATCGGGGGCCAGCGTCACGGTCGCGAAGCCGAGACCGCGCAGCGTGTCTGCGATCAGCTTGGCGTCGCGCGGCGGATTGTCGAGCTGCTGCACGTTCTTGTAGGCGCCGTTGCCGACGATCAGCGCGACCTTGCGCGGGCCCGACGGCGGCGCCGGCGCGGTCGCTTTCCCGGGAGCCGGCTTGCCTGGTGCCGGTCGCGGGCCGGGCAGCGCCGCCGTCAGCACGGCCAGGCGTTCCCTGGCGATGCGGCGCGCAACCGCGGTATCGATCTCGTCGAATTTGCGTCAGCGCGGCGCTGGCGGAGCGATAGTCGGAACGCGCGGCAGCGAGCGTCGCGGCGCTTCTCGAAGAGCTGGCCGCGGCCGGCATGCGCGCGAATATAGTTCGGGTTGATCTTGAGCGCTTCGTTGTAATCATTCAGCGCGGCGTCGAGATCGCCCTTCGCCAGATAGGCGTTGCCGCGGCTGGTCAGCGTGTAGATCGACTTCGGCGACTTCGCCAGCACGTCGTTGCAATCCGCCAGCGCCTCGTCGAATTTCCTCATCTCGGTGTAGGTGATGCAGCGGTAGTTGGCGACCTGCGAGCCGTCGGGATTGAGCTTTTGCGCCTCGGCGAAGTCGGCCAGCGCCGCATCGTACTGCTTCCGGAAGGTCTGCACGCGTGCCCGGTTGTAAAGGTGAATATAGCGGGACTGATTGTTGGCGGGATATTTGACCGCCGAGTTGAATTCCTCGAACGCGCGATCGAGATCGCCCTTGCGCATGAAAATCAGGCCGCGATTGTTGTAGGCGCTGGCAAAATTCGGGCGCAGCTTCAGGCACGTTTCGTAATCGGCCAGCGCGTGCTCGTCGTCGCCCTTGTTGCTGTAGGCGATGCCGCGTGAATTGAGGTAGCCGACATTGTCGGGATCGGCGTCAAGCGCCGCGCTGAAGGCCGCGATCGCGCCGTCGTAGTCGCGCTTCTTCATCAGCGCATCGCCGCGGAACCAGAAGGCGGAGCCCCTGGATTTGCCGGTGATCTTGTCGTCGGCGATGACGCTCTCGCAGGCGGCGAGCCGCGCGACCGGCTTCCGCCGCCGCATTCCGGCAGGTGTCGATATCGCCCGCGGCCAGCGCCGGGCCGGCTCCGACAAGCGTGACGAAGATCAGGAAAAAGCCGCGTAACATTCGCGAAACGCTCCGGCGCATGAATTTTGGTCGCCGCTGGCGACCTGTGGTTCATTGTGGAAAGGGACGCCGACCGCCGGGTCAAGCGCGCTGCTAACACTTTGGGACGGCGTGGTTTTATTCACGAACTCGTGTGGAGCGGGCCGTAACAAATCCGCTGCAGGCCCGTATCTTGGGGTACCTCGACGCGAGCCGGGCCGATTGCGAAACGCGGCTCCCGCTCTAAACTGCCTGCCAACAGCCCCCAAGAGGAAACCATGTCCCGCAGCCAATTCAGCCGTCTTTCGCTGTGCGCCGCCGCCATCGGCGCGCTGGCCATTGCCGCGTTTGCCGCAGCGCCCTCGCGCGCCGCGGAAGAAGCCGTGATCATCCCCGCGCCCGCCACCGACGTGGCGCCGGCCAGCGACATCCAGACCGCGGTCATCGCCGGCGGTTGCTTCTGGGGCGTCCAGGGCGTGTTCCAGCACACCGCGGGCGTGGTCAATGCCGTGTCCGGTTATGCCGGCGGCAGCAAGGCGACCGCCGACTACAACATGGTCTCGATGGGGACCACGGGACACGCGGAAGTGGTCGAGATCAAATACGACCCGAAGAAGATCAGCTACGGCAAGATCCTGCAGATCTTCTTCTCGGTGGTGCACGACCCGACCCAGCTGAACCGCCAGGGCCCGGACACCGGCACGCAATACCGCTCGGCGATCTTCACCACCAGTGACGAGCAGAAGAAGGTGGCGGAGGCCTATATCGCCCAGCTCAACGCCGCCAAGGTCTACAAGAAGCCGATCGTGACCAAGATCGGCCCGCTGGAGGCGTTCTATCCGGCGGAGGCCTATCACCAGGACTACCTGACGCTGCACCCGAACCAGCCCTATATTGCCTTCAACGACATCCCGAAGGTCGAGAACCTGAAGAAGATCTTTGCGGACAGCTACATCGAGAAGCCGACGCTGGTGAGCAGCGCCAAGGTCACCAACTGGTCACGCCCGTCATTGCGAGGAGCGAGCGACGAAGCAATCCATGGCGTCCCTCACACTGGATTGCTTCGCTTCGCTCGCAATGTCAAATTCAGAGGAGATCCCATGTCCGACACCAAGACGACGACCGGCAAGGTCGAGAAGAGCGAGGCCGAGTGGCGCCGCGAACTGACGCCGATGCAGTATGCGGTGCTGCGCGAGAAGGCGACCGAGCGGCCGTTCTCCGGCGAATACGAGCATGAGCAGCGCAAGGGCACCTACACCTGCGCCGGCTGCGGCCAGACGCTGTTCGAATCCGACGCCAAGTTCGATTCCGGCTGCGGCTGGCCGAGTTTTACCGCGCCGGCCGTGGACGGCCATGTCGACGAGGAACGCGACATGACCCACGGCATGATCCGCACCGAGGTGTTGTGCTCGAAATGCGACGGCCATCTCGGCCACGTCTTCGACGACGGCCCGGGACCGACCGGCCTGCGCTACTGCATCAATTCGGCCTCGCTGAAGCTGCAGCCGAAATAAACGCCTTATCCTTCGAACGTGTCTCATGCCCCGTGCGACCAAGAGCTGGTCGCGCGGGGTTTTTTCTGTCCAGGGGGCTTTTCCTTCCTTTGCCCGGCGCGCAACTGAGGAAAATTCGATGCACATGTCCAAACGTCTGCTGCTCGGTCTCGGCCTTGCCACCCTCATCATGGAGAGCGTCGTGATCCAGCCCGCATTCGCCGCCGATAAAGTCTCGCTGTTCAAGGTCATTACCGCGAAGGACGAGATCGTCATCGGGATCGCCGACGACGAGCTGGCGCAGCTCGACGGCAAGAACGCCGGCGGCATCGCCAAGATGCTGGTCGCCAAGGGCTCGATGACCGTCTGGCAATACGCCGTGCACAAATCGGCCTCCGGCGACCTCGAACAGGCGCCGCTGCACAAGATCGGCCTGCTCGCGTCCGACGCGCTTCGCGTCGAACCCTACGCAACGCCGCTGAAGGTGCTGCCGATCGACGAGAGCAAGAAATAACGGCGTAGCCGTTTCCCCCTTTCGGCGGAGCGAGGAACTCGCGGCCCGGAATGTGCTTTGCTCCGGGCCGCGAGGCGTTTTTGACGCCGTCGGCCAACTTTCGGGGGGGAGTGCCATGTCGCTTGGAACGATACTCATCATCATCCTGATCATTTTCCTGCTGGGCGGCTTCAGCGGCCGATTTGGCGGCTATGGCTATGGCATGGGCCATTCCGGCATGGGGCTCGGCGGCGTGATTCTGATCGTGCTCATCATCCTGTTGCTGCTGGGCAAGCTGTAAGCTTCCTAGATCATTGAAATAACAGGATTTATTTTGGACCGAAACGGTCCAAAAGCGAGCCATGCGCGGATTCATCATCACCCCCGATCAGCGCCTTCGGGAGTCGCATTTCTGTCAAACAGGCTTATATTGGGGGTCGAAATGACGACACGGCGCGCCGCCGGGATGCGGCCCGCCGTCATCCAATCCCCATTCGCTCGACGAACGAGCCAAAAAGATTGAGGTCAGAGACCATGCGTCCCTTCAGTTACGATACCGCCGCCGAACTGTTTCCTGCCGCGATCCGCAAGAAGAAGCGGGCCGGCTTTGCGTATCGGCGATTTGGCACCGCGGCCGAAGCGGTTCGCTTCGCGATCGAGGAACTGCCGGCGGACTCGCTGAACGGCGCCTATCTGCAGGTCGAGGAAGCCCGTTTCGACCAGAGCGGCATCCGCACGCTCTATGAGAGCGAAGCCTTCCCGCTGCCGCGCCGTCCCCGCGCGCCCGTCGCCGCCGACACCAACGCCGACGCCGCCTAAGCATCTCGCGTTCACGCGATAAGCCCCTGGACCCTGTCCGGGGGCTTGTTTTTTGCGCGTGCATCGCCCGGGTCAAATGCGCGGCTGCTTGTCCATCCAGCGCTTGAGCATCCGCACGTTGCGGACGTTGGCGCGGAACATGACGTCGAAGGCGTCGCCCGCGATCGGCACGATGCCGACCACGCCATCGAGCGCGACATTGGCCAGCATCCGCGTCGTGATGTGCCAGGGCGCGCCCAGCGCGCGCGCCTCGCGCACCAGCCACAGCGAGATCGCGGTCGTGATGAGGTCGCCGACCACGGGGATCAATCCGATCAGGCCGTCGATGCCGTAGCGGATGTTGGTGCCGGGCAGGATGAAGGCGACGTCGAGCAGTTTCGCCAGCGCATCGAGCCGCGCCAGCCGCTGCTCGCGGGTGAGATTGCCGAACGGGTTGGCGCTGGAATGCCCGAAGTCGAAGCGGAAATTCTCGAACTGTCCGCGCAGCGACGCGTCCGGGCCACGCAAGGGCGCGTCCGGGATTTCGTGTCCGTCCTGATCGATCACCGGCCCGCGGCCCTGCGCGCCGCCCGGGTGAGGGCCGGTCGGAGCGTGCGCGCTTCGGCGTAAAAATATCGTCGTTTGACATGGCCATCAGATGGTAACGCAAAAGGCGGGCGCAAGTTGCGTCAAAACATCACCCTCGCTTGCTTCATCTGCCCGTCATTCCGGGCCTGCGCTTCGCGCATCTACGATGCGCGATTGCGCATCGGAGAATGACGGCGGATACGACCTTCGCGTTCTCGCGACGCATTGCGCCCGAGGTTTGCGAGAAATTCTTACGCCCTCGGTCAGTCAGAGGGCGCAGGGAATGCCGGATGCGCGCTGCACCCGCGGTCTCGTGCGCAATGTGCACAGAAAGTGCGCGCATGAGCATACAGGGCAGCGGAGAACATCCGACATTCCCTGCGCAATGGCTTTACGGCTTATAGCGTGCTCTCCCCGGAGAACGGCTCTTTTGCCTCCGTTGCGCCCTGAGAAGCGTTAGCTTCTTCAGAACTTGACGCCAGCACCGCGACGTCAGGACCACACGCCTTTGCCGTACGCTTCGATGCCGGTCGTCAAGGCACCTCCACGTCCACCGCAACCCGCCCCTCGTTCGTGACGACGGCCGACGCCCCTCAGAGTGGGACGGGATGGCGGGAGATATGCCCCTGTTCGCGCTTCGGATAAAGCGAAATATTTTTTATTTCGGGGCTTGACACAATTTCTGAATATCGTAAACGACTTGCCGCGCCGGGCAAGATCGCGCGCCCGTTCGCCAGCTACGCCGAAACCACCGGCGCCGCCGGCGCGTCGGCATATTTGTGCGCCAGCCACGACGACAGCATCGCGGGCACCAGGCCGACCAGCCCGTAGAGCACGAACTGCAGCGCGCCCGTATCCGGGCCGCGCGAGCCGTAGATCAATTCCGCGGCGACAAATCCGATCACGCCCATGATCAGCATCCGCAGCACCGGGCGGATGCGCGGAAAGTGAAACAGGATGTCGTCGATCGCGCCGATCATCAGCGCCGGCACGACGCCGATCAGATAGCTGAATTGCACCGTCCAGAAGAAGGTCGAGAAGAACTTGCGGACCTCCATCCAGTTGGTGTCGGTCCAGTAACCGGACGCCACCGTGGTCGCGAACAGCATCAGCAAGCCGCCGACGAACGGACCGATGGCTGCGAAGATCAGATAGCGTTTCATGAGCCTGTTCCAACCCCGGGATTAGATGCGGCTTCTGTTCTACGATGATTTTGCGAAGAATTCGACAGGTTTGGGGCGTATCACGGGCGCGAATAACGTCCCGCCCCTACTCGCCCCACGCCGCGAACGCGTCATTGAACGCGCGCTCGCCCGGTGCGCCCTTTTCGATCGCGATGATGGCGCGGCGCTGGTTGACGTAGACCAGCGGCACGTCGAACCACGAACGCTCCTTCAGGAGCTGCAGATTGCGGGTGCGGTCGGCGTCGACGTTGGAGAGGCCGACCAGGAAGAAGCCGTCGGTGACCTTGACCGCGAGCCCCGCCAGCGGCGTGCCGCGCGCCTGCTCGTTGGACTTCATCAGGATGCCCGGCACGTTGCCGACGCCGCCGCCGGAAAAATCCTGCGGCAGGATGAAGGTCAGTTCCGCGGTGTGGCTGGCGGGCAGCGAGGTGTCGGTGTTGCGGCGGAACGACATCGTCATCTTGAACTTGCGGTCGGGAATGTCGATGTCGGCGCGCACGGCGATGTCGGGCTTCTGGTTGCCGCTCGCCTTGATCTGTTCGGTGCGCCAGATCACCGAGCCGACATATTGCTTGCCCTTCGGGATCCGACGGGTCCTCGTCATACAGCACCACGCGCTGCGCCACCGGCGCCACCTGGTCCGACGACGACGGCTGGCCGACGCGATCGGGAATCTTCGGCTTCGACTGCGGCGCGGCGGACGCATCCTTGGGCGCTTCCACCGCGGGCTGACGACTTGAACAGGCCGGAGACCATGGTCACCGCCGACTTGCCCCAGACAAATGCCGGCGCCGACCAGGATCAGCACGACGCCGATCGCGATCGCGCTCTTGAACGGAAATACCGCACCGGTGCGCGCGCGCTTCTTCGGCTCGCGCTCGCCGCCCTGGCCGATCCGCGCGCGCTGCGGCGGCGGCTGCATCGGCGGGGATTGCGGCGAATAGCGGTCGGCCTCCTCCGGCGACTCGTCGTAGGAATAAGGCGCATCCGGATCGCGCCGCGGTTCTCCATGCTGGGCTCGAGCCGGTCGAATTCCGGCGAGGGCGACGGCACGTTGGCATAGGTCTTTCGCGCGGCGCGATTGGCCTGCGCCGCGGCGCGGCCGAGATCGTCGGCGTCGGCGGCGATGTCGCGGAAGCCGCGCAGGCCGGGCGGCTGCGGCATCTGCGGCGCCGAATTATCGGGCCCGCGGCGCGGCGCTGCCGGAGCGTTCGCGGGTCGGCGGCAGCGGCGGTTCCTGCAGCGGAAGCTGCGGCGGCTGCGGACGCTGTGGCGCGGGCGGCGGCGCGTCGGGGCGCAGGCTGCGCTGGCTTCGCGCCGGGTCGCCGTCGCGGGACGGCGGCGACGGCCGCGGGCGCGGCGCTGATGTTGGCGGAGCGGCGGAGCCGCCTGCTTCCGGCGGGCGCGCATTGGCGCGGCGGAAGGCGTCGCCGCCACGCGAGGGGCCGCCGCCCGGCCGCGACAGGCTCGCGGGCGCGCTGGGCGGCCTCGGATTCGACCTTGCGGACGGCCTCTTCCAGCGACAGCCGTTCGCGGGTGATCTCGGATTCGCTCAAAGGCGGCTGCACGCTGCGCAACTGCGCGATCAGCGCCGAACGGGCCCGCTCATAGAGCGCACGGCGGCTCTCACCGGGGGCACTGGGGTCCAGTCCGGCGATGGCGCGGGCGATCAGCGGGTAATAGTCAGCCATATCGACTCAACAATGCGGACTTATGGGTAACAACTCGTTAAGCCTCGAACGGGTTTTGGACCAGAATAGTATCCTCGCGTTCCGGGCTGGTGGAAAGCAAGGCGATCGGACAGCCCACCAGTTCCTCGACCCGGCGGACATATTTGATGGCCTGGGCCGGCAAATCCGCCCAGGAACGGGCATTGGCGGTCGGCTCCTTCCAGCCCTCGATGGTCTCGTAGACCGGCACCACCCGGGCCTGGGCGCCCTCGCCGGCCGGCAGATGGTCGATTTCCTTGCCGTCCAGCATGTAGCCGGTGCAGACCTCGATGCTGTCGAAGCCGTCGAGAATATCGAGTTTGGTCAGCGCCAGGCCGGTGATGCCGGAGGTGCGGACGGTCTGCCGCACCAGCACCGCGTCGAACCAGCCGCAGCGCCGCTTGCGCCCGGTGTTGACGCCGAATTCCTTGCCGCGGCGGCCGATCTCCTCGCCGATCTCGTTGTTCAGCTCGGTCGGGAACGGGCCCTCGCCGACCCGGGTCGTATAGGCCTTGCAGATGCCGAGCACATAGCCGACCGCGCCCGGGCCCATGCCGGTGCCGGTCGCCGCCTGCGCCGCCACCGTGTTGGACGAGGTGACATAGGGATAGGTGCCGTGATCGACGTCGAGCAGCGCGCCCTGCGCGCCCTCGAACAGGATGCGCTTGCCCTCGCGGCGCTTGATGTCGAGCAGCCGCCACACCGTCTCGGCATAGGGCAGCAGTTGCGGCGCGAACGCGGTCAGCTCTTTCAGGATGCGGCCGGCCGTCGAACTCTTCGAGATTGAGGCCGCGGCGCAGCGCGTTGTGGTGCGCCAGCAGGCGGTCGATCTTGTGCGGCAGGGTGTCGAGGTCGGCCAGATCCATCAGGCGGATGGCGCGGCGGCCGACCTTGTCCTCATAGGCGGGTCCGATGCCGCGGCGGGTGGTGCCGATCGCGGTGCCCGCGTTGGAGGATTCGCGCAGCGCATCGAGCTCGCGATGCAAGCGGCAGGATCAGGGTGACGTTTTCGGCGACGCGCAGGTTTTCCGGGCTGATGGCAACGCCCTGGCCCCTCAGCTTCGCCACCTCGTCGAGGAAGGCCTGCGGATCGAACACCACGCCATTGCCGATCACCGCGAGCTTCGACGGCCGCAGCACGCCGGACGGCAGCAGCGCCAGCTTGTAGGTCTCGCCGTTGATGACGAGCGTATGGCCGGCATTGTGGCCGCCCTGGAAGCGCACGACGATGTCGGCCTGCTCCGACAACCAGTCGACGATCTTGCCCTTCCCCTCGTCGCCCCACTGGGCGCCGACGACGACAACATTGGCCATTTCGCTCGTGTTCCCTGCAACTCAATCTGATTCCAGCATGATCTCGCCGGAAAAGAAGTGCCCAACTTTTCCGGATCATGGGTTAGCTTGCCCAGCCAAAATCACGGCCGGGGCCGTTCGCATGCAAGGCAGCCCAACCGGATAAAGGAAGCAAGCGCCCTAGGCAAGCAAGAAGGGAGTATGAGAGACCCGAGCGGGGTCTCCAACCCATTGATATCCCCCAAAAATTTGTGGCCGCGGGATGGCCCTGCGGCGGCATGGCGATGAACATTGAGGGACTTGAAAGCGCATGTCCAAAACCACCCCTGCAACCAAGGCGCTGCAAAAGCTCGGCGTGAAATTCGCACTCCACACCTATGTCTACGATTCCGACGCGGAAAGCATCGGCCTGCAGGCCGCCGAGGCGCTCGGCGTTCCGCCATACCGGATGCTGAAGACGCTGATGGCCGAGGTCGACGACAGGCCGGTCTGCGTCGTGGTGCCGTCGGATCGCGAGGTCAGCATGAAGAAACTGGCGTCAGCCTTCCGCAGCAAGGTCGCGAAGATGATGCGGCCACAGGATGCCGAACGGCTCACCGGCTATCATGTCGGCGGCATCTCGCCGTTCGGACAGAAAAAGCGCGTGCCGGTCGTCATCGAAGAAAGCGCGCTCGGCCACACCACCGTCTTCCTCAACGGCGGACAGCGCGGTTTACAGATCGAGATCAACCCCAACGATGCCGTGATGGCGCTGGATGCGGTCCCGCTGGCGCTGACGGTGTGAGGGCTGCGGGAAGACGCTTCTCCCTCTCCCCGTTCTTCACGGGGTGAGGCGAGCAGCTACCCCGCCGCGCGCAGCTTGGCCGCACCGCCTTGCGCGAACAGGCTGCGCTTCGACACCGACCAGAACGAAAGCGACAGCGGCACCATCGACAGCAGCAGCACGGCGCCGGCGACGAGCGCGGCCGAGGGCGAGCCCCAGGCATCCTGCAGCCGGCCGGCCGCCGCGGGGCCGACCGCCATCAGCACGTAGAAGCAGGTATAGAACAGGCCAAATCCCACCGAGCGATCGGCCGGCTCCAGCACTTTTGCCGGCAACGACAGGATCGCGCCCGACAACGGACCGATCGCCAGCCCGAAGACCAGGCACGAGATGGTCGGATGGAAATCCGCGACGAACAGCGCCAGCGCTGCGGCCGCGATCACGCCGCAGGCGATGATCGCCGCGATCGGCCGCCCCGAACGGTGGACCAGATAGCCGCCGGCCGGAATGGCGAGAATCGTGAACCAGATCGCGAGGCTGGTCAGCGAGGCCGACACCGTGGCCGAGGATCCCTGCGCCACCATCAACAGCGGCGCGTAGCTGAAGAACAGCACGCAGGCGAGATTCATCACGCCCCAGATGATGCCCGCGATCACCACCGGGATCAGCGCCGCACCGGGCAGCTTGCCGCCGGCGGCAGCGGTTTGCGTCGGCGTCGAGATCTGCGGAACAAGCGCGAACGCGCACAGCACCGCCACCGCACAGACCGCGCCCGACGCCATCACCGCCGACAGACCCAGGGTTTGCCCGATCCAGGTCTGGATCGGCAGCGCGATCATGGCGCCGAACGGCCAGCTCATCTGCAACAGCGACATCGCCAGCACGATTTCGCGGGCGTCGAACCAGTCCGCCACCATCTTGGTCGCAACCAGAATGACGATCGTGGCGCCAACCCCGCCGATCAGGCGCGCCGCCAGCGCAAAGGCAAGATCGGTGGAATGGCTCAGCGCCAGGCCGGACGCGGCCATCAGCACCAGGCCCGCCAGTCCAAGGGTCTTGTCGCTGACGCGCCGGCCGAGCAGGCCGGTCGGGAACGCCACGAGCACACCCGGCAACAGATAGGCGCCGAGCAGCATGCCGACCTCGGCATAGCCGATCCCGAGATCGGTCATCAGGAGATTGGTCGCGGACCCCGTCGATTGAAACTGGAAGCCGGTGGCCGCGCGCGCCGCGAACAACACCGCAAGGATGACCCACCTGCGCCCCAACATCGCAACACTCCCGGGTCGATCAATCCGTCGATTCGCGGCTGACGAGACCGACGCTGAGCACGTCGGAGAACTCGGACAGTTCGTCTTCGGAAATCTCATGGAGCGTCAGGCGCAACTGCATGATCGCGAGATCGACCAGATGGCCGGCAAAGGAGACGCCTCCCGCAATCAGGATATTGCGTTGCTCCACCAGCACCGGAATCACGTTACGCAAACGACGCGCACTCAACTCATCCATAGCGATGCCCTTTGAGAGGTCGCTGCGACGTCGCCACCAGCCAGTGGCCGGTGTTGGCGACGTCGGCAAAAAGTTCGATGGCGTTCGTGGCCACGGCGTGCACGGCGGCGGTATCGGTATTGCGCCGGCAGCGGCTCGCGGACGCGTCGCCCAGGAAGGTCACGTGATGGCCGCGGCGCGAGGCGTCGATCGCGGTCGCAAGGCAGCTCTCTTCGGCGCCGAGACCGGCGATGGCGAAACTTTCGGCCTGCGAAACCACGTTGGCGAACAGCTGGTTGCTGTAGCAGGAAGGCTGCTGGCGCTCGAACACCATGTCCGAGCGCTTCGGCTCGAAACCGGAGATCCAGGCCGATGGCGCCGATCGCTCGAACACTTCCGGACCGTCGCTCTGGCGCGTGAACGCCAGCGGGATGCCGAAATTGCGCGCATGCCGGATCGCAGCCATGCAACGGTCCAGCGCGCGCGCCAGCCCGGCCTCATCCTCCCTGGCGAGGGCGTCGTAATTCTTCTGCTGCAGGTCGACCATGACCAGCAACCTGGAGTTCGATGCGCCGACATAGGTTCGCAGGTCGATGACGGAGCTCATGCGACTAACCCGCGCTCGGCCGCGGAGCGGCGCCACGGCCCGCGGACAGTTCGAGAATGCCCGGCACATCCCATTGCCCCTCGGGACGGATCAGGACGTAGGGGTCCTCGCCCAGCGTGATGCGCTGGGGATGCTTTTCGGTTTCGAGCTTGACCTCGACATAGTCGAAATCCGAGAACGCGAATTCGCGGGTGCCCGGCATGCGCTCGAACCCGCGCTGCTCCCAGAACTTGAGCAGCCGCTTCTGCGAATGCGCGTAGAGGACGCGATAGCCCTTCTTGCGGCACAGCTCGACGGCGGCGTCCACGATCTGGCCGGCGATGCCGGAGTTGCGGCTCTCGTTGCGAACGGCCAGCCGTTCGAGCTTGGCGAAATCCGCGAAATAGCGAATCCGCATGCAGCCGACCGGCTCGTGTCCGCGGTGGCAGATCAGATGGGTGGCGGAGAAATCGTTGCCGTCGAATTCCTCCTCGAACGGGCAATGCTGTTCGCCCATGTAGACGGCGCTGCGGATCGCGATCACGCGCGTCATTTCATCCATCGACCGCACCACGCGCACCGACACCGAAGACCGCTGCTGCTTCCTGACCGCCGGCATCTCGTGCGAGCGATCGAGCATCTGCAGGTGCGGCGCGAACAGCCCGTCGTAACGCGCGCCCGGCGTGAACCCCAGGGGCTCCAGAACCCGCAGGCCTTCCTTGGTGATCGGCCGCGAGTAGATGTTGATGCCCTGGTAAAGCGGCGTCGAGAATTTCTGCAGCACCAGCGGTATCGCCGCGACGATCGCGCCCTTGGCGTGAATGGCCCAGACATAGATGCCCGCCGGCCGTTCCGACTGCCGCGCCACGCAGTGAAGATCGGGATTGCGCGTATCGAGGCTGCCATCGATCAGGCGACGGGTGCCTTCGTGCGTCAGCGGCAGCACCGCGAGGAAGCCTTCGCCCCTGGGTGCGGCGATATCGAACTGGTCGCGCCGGGCGATCGCCCAGAACGTATCGGGATTATGGTTAGCAACCGTCTGAACGATCCGGTTGGTGGTGAGGCCCGGAATGTCTTCTCTTGCCGCGTCCATCAATGACGCGATACCGGCTGCGTCCACGGTAAAAATCACCGTGCGCCTTGCCAGATGGACCATGGTCATCTTGTCGAGAGAACGGGCCGGTCCCGCTGCGGCACTCTTCCTGGCCGCCTTGCGGACGAAATCGAGGTCAAGCGCAGTCATTCAAATGATCTCGCGAGGTTGTGGAATCCCTTGGTTTCTGCCAACAATAGAAGATTGGCTCCGAATAGAAGCTTTGGCTCCTAATAGAGAATTGGTTCCGTTAATTTAGAAGGCGACAAACGAGGCGATTTGTATGCACTCACCTGAGCGCAGGGGTGCTCACCACCGTGCACACCCCCCGGGACGCACGCCGCAATGGGATTCGGTCCGGATTTTCCTGGAAGTCGCCCGGATTGGCAGCTTCCGGGCCGCGGCGATCGAACTCAACGTTTCCGCCAATTACCTGCGCAAGCACATCTTGCAGTTGGAGAGCTGCTACAAGACCACCTTAATGACCCGTCACGTCGATGGCGTGAGGCTGACGCCGGAAGGGTCGCAGGTGCTCGAGGCGGCCAAGCGGATGGAGGAGGCTTCGTTCGATCTGGACCGGACGCTCAGCCAGGGCACGCCGGCATTGAGCGGCGAGGTCCGTTTCGCCATCACCGAAGGCCTCGGCACCTTCTGGGTGGCGCCCCGGCTGATCGAATTTCAGCGGGTGTATCCCGGCCTGCTGGTCGACCTGAAATGCGAGATGCGCTCGGCCGACGTGCTCCGGCTCGAAGCCGACGTTGCCGTCCAGCTGGAGGAGCCGGACAAGCCCGACCTGATGCGCGTCAAGATCGGACGCCTTCACATCATGCCCTTCGTCAGCCCGGCCTATGTCGAGATCTACGGCATGCCGAAGGACGAGGACGACATCCGGCAAAACCACCGCATCGTGCTGCAGGATACCGACCCGACCAAAGCCAAGACGCAGCAGATGTACGACCAGCATGCCGGCCGCGCGCAGGTCGGCTTTGTCGCGATGCGCAACAACGTTTCCAGCGCGCATGTCTGGGCGGTCTCGAAAGGCGCCGGCATCGGCTGGCTGCCGACCTACATCCCGGCGATCGCCGGGCCTTTGATTCCGCTCGACATCGACGTCAAGTTTCCGCTCGACATCTGGCTCACCTATCATCCCGATGCGAAGCGGATTCCGCGCGTCAAGCAGTTGATCGAATGGACCATCCAGGCGTTCGACGGCCGCAAATATCCATGGTTCCGGGATGAATTCGTCCATCCCAACGATTTGCAGAAATCCTACAAGGGCGAGCCGCTCGTGAATCTGTTCGCCGGGTTCATGAAAGAATCACGGTCCAAGGTTAGCTGAGCAATGAGCAATTCGACCGAAGGCCCCATCGATCAGCTTGTGAAAGCAAGATGGCTCGCACTCGGGCTTTCGCAGAAGGATCTTGCGGAGGTGCTGCAGCCGGCAGCGAAGGCCGGCAACGGATCGGGCCGTCCCGATGCCGGCCGCCTGATGCAGGTCGCCGACGCGCTCGGCATTTCCCACGAACTGTTCCAGGGTCTGGCGCCCGCCGCCAGAAAGAGCGAATCCTTCGACACCAATACCGATACCGATACCGAGACGATGCAGACGCTGCTCGAGTTGCGGCTGCTGCGGGTGTTTCGCGAATTGCAGCAGCACGATAGCCGGCGGATGCTGATCCAGCTCGCCGAGCAGATCGTCAGGCGCCAGGCTCGCCCGGACAACGCCGGCTAGTCTCTTTGTTTTGACGCGTTTCCTTCACGCGAACCGGTTCCCACTTCGCTCGAAAACGCTACGCTACGGCGCGCTGCGGTGGTTTCCGCGCATGGTCGCGATGCGTCTGCCCCATTGATGAACGGCGGAAATCCGTGTCTGTGACACGGGCCGGGACTATTCCGGCCCGGCCTCGCGCCGGGCGGGCCGCGGCGTCAATCAACCAGGCCCGGTCCTTATCTAATGTCTTCCGAACCCGCCGCGCCTGCGCCTTCCCAACTCTGGATCGCCAACCAGCCTTATCTCCTGCTCAGCATCACCGCGCTGTGCTGGGCCGGCAACGCCATCGCCGGCCGCCTCGCCGCCGGCCACATCGCGCCGGCGACGCTGTCGTTCCTGCGCTGGTCGCTGGCCTTCCTCGTCATCCTGCCCTTTGCCTGGAAACATCTGGCGCGCGACTGGGGCGCCATTCGCGGCCGTCTCGGTATCATGGTCGTGCTGTCGATCACCGGCATCGGCGCTTTCAACACCCTGCAATACTGGGCGCTGGAGCACACCCAGGCGCTCAACATGCTGCTGCTGCAGTCGGCCTCGCCGCTGGTGGTCGCACTTTGGTCGCTGATCCTGCTCGGGGTGCGGCTGACGTCGGCGCAGGCCGTTGGCGTCGTGCTGTCGCTGGCCGGCGTGCTGGTCATCCTGCTGCACGGCGACCTGACCACGCTGAAGAACATCGACTTCAACAAGGGCGACCTCATCTTCATCGTGGCGCTTTCGATCTTCGCGTACTATTCGGTGCTGTCGCTGAAGCGGCCCGCCATCCACGGCCTGTCGTTCGTCGCCTTCACCTTCGGCGCCGGCGCGGCGTGCCTGATCCCGCTGTTCATCTGGGAGCTGTTCACGCGGCCTCTGATGGCGATCAACAGCGCGAACCTGCTGACATTGTTCTACGTCGCGCTGTTTCCCTCGACGCTGGCGTATCTCTGTTTCAATCGCGGCGTGCAGCTGATCGGCGCCAACCGCGCCGCGCCCTTCTTCCATGTGGTGCCGGTGTTCGGAACCGTGATGTCGATCGTCTTCCTCGGCGAGCACCCGCAGGCCTTTCACTTCCTGGGCTTTGCGCTGGTCCTGACCGGCGTGTTCGTGGCGTCGCGAAAGCCCAAAACGGGCCGTTCCTGATTTGACGCGTTTTCCTTGCGCGAACCGGTATCCACTTCGCTCGAAAACGCTATGACTGCGGTGACTTGCCGCGGCAAATCCGCTATCTCTGAGACCGCTTCGTGGGAATCTTCGGGATGGCGCGCGCCAGCAATCTGATGATCGGGACCCTGGCCCTGGCTGTCATCGCCGGGTCGCTCGGCACGTTCATCGCCTGGCAGAAGCTTGCCGGCCGCAATCAGCAGGTCCCGTTCCGGGTGATCTTCGAGGGTTCCGCCTCGGGCCTGCGCAAGGGCGGCAGCGTGAATTTCGCCGGCATCCGGGTCGGCCAGGTGGTGTCGTTGAAGCTCGACAATCCGCGCCGCGTCGTGGCTCTCGCCATGATCGACGGCAACACCCCGGTACGCCGCGACACCCAGGTGGGTCTCGAATTCCAGGGCCTGACCGGGATTGCGGCAATCTCCTTTACCGGCGGCACGGTCGATGCGCCGCCGGTGCCGCTCGGCGCCGACGGCATTCCCGAACTTACCGCCGACCCCGAGGGGCTATTGGACGTGCAGGAAAAAATCCGCGTGGCGCTGCGCAACGTCGACAAGGTGATATCGGACAATGAGGTGGCGGTGAAAGACACGCTGCGCAATTTCGAAACCTACACGGCCTCGCTGTCCGGCAATGCCAAAACGATCACCAGCATCATCAGCTCAGCCGAGACCGGCGTCACGGCGGTCGACGACGCCCTCGGCAAGACCCAGAACTTCCTCGGCAGTCTTGGCAGCGACAAATATGGCGGCGACCTGCTGCCGACCGTGATTTCGCTGCGCGAGCTGATCGAGAGTTTCGACAAGAAGTCGGGCCAGCTGATCGCCGAGACGCGCAAGATGCTCGGCGAGGTCAGCCAGTCCGTCAACAAGGCCGGCCAGAAATTCGAAGGGCCCCGGCGTTAGCCTGCCACCTCATCAATAACCAAGAACAGGGAAAGCCCGACGTGCTCGATAAATCCGCGACCGTGACATCAGCCCCGCCGCCGACCGTGACACGCCCTGTCAGCAAGGTGCCGCGGGCGCTAAAGCGCTATCTCACGCTCGACGATTTCGAGGCTGTAGCGCGGCGGCGAATTCCGAAGTTCCTGTACGGCTTTATCTCCGGCGGTGCCGAGACCGACGCTGCTGTCCATGACAACCGCAAGGCTTTCGACGAATACGGCTTCGTGCCGCGCGTGCTCAACGACGTCTCCGGCCGCGACCAGAACACGACGTTGTTCGGCAAGACCTACGCCTCGCCGTTCGGCATTCCGCCGATGGGCTCTTCCGCGCTCTGCGCCTATCGCGGCGACCTCGTGCTGACGCGTGCGGCGGCGGCCGCAAATGTGCCGATGATTCTCTCCGCCGCCTCGCTGATCAAGCTAGAGGATATCCGCCGCGAAAATCCCGACGCCTGGTATCAGGCCTATCTGGCGGGCGTGCCTGAACGCATCGAGCCGCTGGTCGACCGGGTGGCGGCGGCCGGCTACGACACTTTCGTGGTCACGGCCGACGTGCCGGTGCCGCCCAATCGCGAGAACAACATCCGTAACGGCTTCCGGGTGCCCATCGCGATCACGCCGCAGGTGGCCTGGGATACGGTGACCCATCCGCACTGGCTGTTCGGCACCTGGCTCCGCACCCTGAGGAACCACGGCATGCCCCATTTCGAGAACATGGACGCGCAGCGCGGCCCGCCGGCGGTGGCGAAGGATTTGATGCGCAATATCGGCAACCGCGACCAGCTCTCCTGGAAGCATGTCGAGCTGATCCGCAAGCGCTGGAAGGGCAAGCTCGTCGTCAAGGGACTGATCGCGCCGCAGGACGCCCGCATCGCGCGCGAGTCCGGCGTCGACGGCGTGATGCTCTCCAACCATGGCGGCCGCCAGCTCGACTACACCATGTCGGGCCTGCGCACGCTGCCCGAGATCGCGGCTGAAGCGAAGGGCATGACCATCATGGTCGACGGCGGCATCCGCCGCGGCACCGACGTGATCAAGGCCCTGGCGCTCGGCGCCCATTTCGTCTGGATCGGCCGGCCGTTCCTTTACGCCGCGATTGCCGGCGGCGAGGCCGGCGTACAGCGCGCCATCAATCTGCTGCACGCCGAGATCGACCGCGACCTCGCGCTGCTCGGCATCCGCTCGCTCAGCGAGATCACGCCGGACCTGGTGCGGAAGTTCTAGAAGAACATTTCAACCGCCGTTTCGAGGGGCGAGAAGCGCCAGGAATTGTCGCTTCTTCGACAGCCCGCGCACCTTCCGCGGGATCAATCCCCAGTTATTGGCGAAAGTCACAACATGCTCGCGAAACGCTAGCCTGAGCAAATCGATCTAGTGAAGTAGTTCATCCGTTCGGAGGACGACACGCACAAAGCTCCTTGTAAACATCGGCGTTCATTGGCGCGTTTACAGGAGAACTTGCATCATGGGTGATTTCACGGTGCTACCGGTCTATGGCGGAGCTGGCGATTGGCACTTCAACCGGTATCGTGTCGTCTTCATGCGGCCGCCCAACATTGTCCAAGCAACTCCTCGCGAAAGATTTCGTCACCAATTTTCCGCAGTATCTGACGAGCAAATACGCGAAGGTCGTGAAAACGGACAGGACCTACGCAACGATGCCGACGTTTCACTTTCATGGTTATCAAAATGATGCCCATTCTGATCCGGCAGGTGAAGGTTCGCCGCCCGCAAGTTGTGGATCACTGGATGTCGATATCGCAAGACCGCACAGCGATTGGGTCGTAAAGATCGATGACAACGATAACCTCGGATTTACCGCGCAGACGCTGAAGCGGGAGTTCAGAGATCTTTCGGAGGACGGCCTGACCAAGGTTGGCCGGCATCATCGGCTTCCTTATCACCCCTGTCTCATCGCTGTTCCCTTCCGGCTGAGGACGATCCAATGGAAGTAAACCGGATGCATTTCCTGGCGGGAAGGCGGTCCTGGCGTCTTGACGACGGCAAGAATTTCGAGGTCGATGGCGACGTGATTGGTGCTCGAGACGCGCCGCCGTCGAGCGCTTTTCGCACAAATTGTATGTGCGAGCAGACAGCGTACTTGGATTGCAGAAATCCGTTCCCGATGTCTGGGTTGCCATGCTCAACAATTTCGTGAGGATGAAGGCGCTTGTCCGGGTTCCTCAACGTCTCCGGCCGGGATGGAAGAACAAGGAAGGCATCGACTATTACGCCAAGAGCTTCGCCAGTTTCGACGCGCTTGCAAGCGATGTCGAGTATCGCGCAACAAAAACGGCTGGGTTTGTTCAAGACGCTCGCTGACCGGCACGGTGAAAACGGCCTGGCCGTTACGCTGGGATGACACGGCTTACCCGATCCTGAACTTGCTGTACGCCTCGCTGGTCGCGATGATCACATGCTCGGCGCAGCCGTTGGTGCGGTGCGGGTCGCAGCGGTTTTCGTAGTCGGCCGAGGTCATCATGTCGATGAAGGCGGCCACGGTCGGGATAATACACCAGCGCCAGGTAATCCCATTGATGGCCCGCCTCGGCCCCGAGCGCGACCGCCTTGGCGTCGCCGGTCCACAGCAGCGTGCCGCCGCGCGCCTTGATCATCGGCACGGTCAGCGCGCTGTAGCGCAGGTAAGCATCCCAGCCCGAGCCGTCGCCGTCGAGCGAGCGTTCGCGAAACCGCATCAGATTGACCATCACGACCGGCGCCTGTTGCTCCAGCTTCTCGAGCCCCCTGACATTCAACAGATCGACGCCCATGAATCTGCTCCCGATAGCCCAACGCCAATTTCAACACGATACCAAAGACATTGTAGCATTGCAGGTGCAGGGCTTGTCGTTCGGCGAGAATCCGGCACAACTTGTCGGCATCAATCATGACCCATCCCGCGCCAACGCCGCCTGCCCGCGATCCGGTCGGGTGGCTCAACAACCAGCCCTATCTGCTGTTGAGCCTGACCTCGCTGTTCTGGGCCGGTAACATCGTGCTGGCCCGCCACGTCGGCGATCATGTGCCGCCGATCACGCTCACCACCATCCGCTGGTTCGGCGTCTTCCTGATCCTGCTGCCGTTCGCTCTTCCGCACCTCAAGCGCGACTGGCCGGTGCTGCGCGCCCATCTGCCGCTGCTGCTGTTCCTGTCGGCGATCGGATTCGCCTTCAACAACGCCATCTCCTACTGGGCGCTGCAATACACCCAGGCGCTGAACGCGCTGCTGATCCAGTCGTCGGGACCGCTGTTCGTGGCGCTGTGGTCGCTGATCCTGTTCGGGGTGCGGCTGACCGGCGCGCAACTCGCCGGCATCGCGATTTCGCTCGCGGGCGTGCTCACCATCATCCTGCGCGGCGATTTCAGCGCGCTCGCCGGCATCTCCTTCAACAAGGGCGACGTGATGTTCGCCTCCTCGCTGGTGTCGTTCGGGCTTTATTCGGCGCTGATGCCGCGCCGCCCGGTGACGCATCAATTGTCGCTGATCTCCTTCACCACCTGCTGCGGCGCGCTGATGCTGGTGCCGTTCTCGCTCTGGGAATATTCCACCGGCGCGACGCTGAAGTTCGATACGCTGACGCTTTTGACGCTGGCCTATATCCTGATCTTTCCCTCGACGCTGGCATACCTGTTCTTCAACCGCGGCCTGGCGCTGATCGGCCCGAACCGCGCCGCGCCGTTCTTCCATCTGGTGCCGGTGTTCGGCTCGGCGATGGCGATCCTGCTGCTCGGCGAGCAGCTCCAGCTGTTTCACCTGACCGGCTACGCGCTGGTGCTGGTCGGCGTCGTGATCGCATCGCGGCGGGCCTCGGCGAGGGCGTGAATTTATGCGTCCCGGACGCGGCGCATAGCCGCTTTCGCTTTCACCCGTGGCAGGCTAGCTTGCCCGCCAACCCGTCAAACATACCCTGAGGAAACGACCTTATGATTGCACGTTGAAACGATACCGATGCCTTGCCGCGGCAACCTCTCTGATATTCGCGCTGGCGTCGGTCGCTTCCGCGCAGGCCCCCTATCCCAGCCGCACCATCACGCTGGTGCTGCCGTTCGCCGCCGGCAGCGGCACCGACACCACGACGCGGATCATCTCGAAGGAACTCGGCACCGCGCTCGGCGTCGGCATGGTGATCGACAACAAGGCCGGCGCCAACGGCTCGATCGCCGCCAGCTACGTCGCCCGCCAGCCGGCCGGACGGCTACACGCTGTTCGTCACGACCAATACGACGCATTCGGCCAATCCGTATCTCCTGAAGACCCTGAGCTACGATCCGGTCAAGGATTTCACGCCGATCGCGCGGACCGGCGACCTGCCCTTCATGCTGGTGATCAATCCGGAAATTCCGGCCAATTCGGTCGCCGAACTGATCGCGCTGGCCAAGAAGGAGCCAGGCAAATACTCGTATGCCAGCGGCAGCTCGTCGGCGATCGTGTCGGGCGCGACGTTCGCCCGCCTCGCCGGCATCGATCTGCTGCACGTGCCCTACAAGAGCTCGCCGCCGGCCCTGACCGACGTGATCGCCGGCCGCGTCTCCATGATGTTCATCGACGTGCTGACCGGCCTGCCCCATGTCAACGGCAAGGCGCTGAAGGCGCTGGCCGTCACCACCAAGCAGCCTTCCGCCCTGCTGCCGCAGCTTCCCACCATGGACGCAACGGTGAAGGGTTTTGATATCTCCTCATGGCAGGGCTATCTCGGCCCGGCCAACCTGCCGAAGGAGATGGTGACGAAGCTGAACGCGGAAATCCGCAAGGTGGTCGAGCGGCCGGACATCAAGAGCCAGCTCGCCGAACGCGGCATGGAGGCGTTCTCGAGCACGCCGGAAGAGTTCGACGCGTTCCTGAAGCAGCAGCTGGTGCTGTGGGAAAAGCTGATCGCCGACGCCGGGATCGAGAAGCAGTAGTTTGGCGCCGCAGGGTGGGCAGAGACTCATCGCGCCGTGCCCACCATCTAGCGTTGGACCGTCAGCTTGAATGGCGGTTGGCGCCGACCAGCTTGGGGTCGGGATTCAGGATGGTGATGCCGTTATATCCGGTGCCGAACAAATAGCCGGAGCCCTTGTCATAGGTCATGGAATTGGCGCGTTTGCCGAATTCGGCCAGTGCCGCTTCCTTGGTCATCTGGCCGGCATCGACCTGCTTCTTCAGGCCGGCGGCCATGTTGAGGGCCATTTCGACGATCGCCCTGGTCTGGTCGATGCGGGCGTTCAGCATCTCGCGCTGCATCAAATAGCCCGCCAGCACGCCGGCCACGCAGAGGCCGAGCAGCGTCACACCCACCAAGATACCGAGTTTGGGGGTGATCTTCAGGTTTGTCAGCTTCACGGGGGAATCTCCGGACTTTGCGCGCGGGATGCGATTAGCGAAATGATTCGCCGCACGGTATGATGCGACCCTTTAGCGCTTTGTTACGAAGCCCCTCCGTAGAAGTCCGGACGCGAAAAAAGCCTTGCTCTTGAGGTCCCCGGGATTGTGCGCGAAGCTGGTCAGGACGCTTGGGAATTCGGGGGCAACGGCGCGGTGCCGCGGCCATAACCAACACCGAAAAAGTCAAATCGGGAGCACGAAATGTCGAAATTCAGGATACTGACGCCGAAGGGCGCAAGTTTCACCGTCGCCGGCGGCGGTTACGACTATGAAATGGAGGCGCTCGAAGCGATCGGGGCCGAGATCGTCGAGGCGCCTGCCAACGAGGCCGAATTCATCGCTGCCGCCAAAACAGCGGACGCCATCTACGCCAAGGGCATGCGGATTTCGAAGCAGGTGATCGACAGCTTGCAGAACTGCAAGGTCATCACGCTCGGCAGCGTCGGGGTCGACAGCGTCGACGTCAAGGCCGCCACCGCCCGCGGCATCCCCGTCACCAACGTGCCCGACACCTTCATCGAGGAAGTCGCCGACCACGCCATGATGCTGCTGCTGTCGGGCTTCCGCCGGCTGGTCGAGCAGGACAAGATGGTGCGCAGCGGCCGCTGGTCCGAGGGCCGCCCGCAGCTTTTGAAAATCCCGCGGCTGATGGGGCAGACGCTCGGCTTCATCTCGTTCGGCCGGGTGGCCCGCGCGGTCGCCAAGCGCGCCGCCCCGTTCGGCCTGCGGCTGATCGCCTATGATCCCTTCATCCAGGAAACGCTGATTTCCGACCATGGCGTGCTCCCGGCGACGCTGTCGGAGGTGCTGTCGCAGTCGGACTTCCTGTCGATGCATGCCCCGGCGCGGCCCGAGGTGCATCACATGCTGGGCGAGAAGCACTTCAAGCAGATGAAAAAGACCGCGGTATTCGTCAATACCGGCCGCGGGGCGACCGTGGACGAGGAAGCGCTGATCAAGGCGCTGCAGGAGGGCTGGATCGCGCACGCCGCGCTGGACGTGCTGGAGACGGAACCGCCGTCGCACAACAACCCGATGCTGAGCATGGAAAACGTCACCCTGACCGCGCATGTCGCCTCGGCCTCGGCACGTTTCGACGAGGCGCGCAAGCGCCGTGTGGGCTACGAATTGTCACTGGTATTGTCCGGAATGTGGCCGGTAAGCTGCGTCAATCCGTCGGTGCTGCAAAACACCTCGCTTCGACGCTGGCAGCCTGTCAGCATGGATCGCGGCCCCAACAGCTAGGGCGGATACAAGCGTTTTCGGGCGAAGCGGCGAACGGTCCGCGCCCGCTGGATGCGACGAAAGTCGAGACCCTTCGGTTCCGCTGTGAACCGAAGGCTTGCGTGTTCACCGGTGGTCAACGCCGGGAACGGGAAAACAGGGAGGATTTCATGACGAACGACATCACCCGGCGTGATGCGCTGGCATTGGGAATTTCCGCCGCCGCGCTCGCCACCACCGGCGCTTCGGCGCAGACCGCTTCCAACATCAAGGCCGCCGACGTTGCCGCGCCGGCGTGGCCGATCGAAAAGGGCGCGTCCTTGCGCATGCTGCGCCCGGTCCGCTTCGTCAAGGCCGACGAAGACGTGTTCCGCGCCAATGCCGCCAAATTCACCGAGAAGACGGGCGTCGAGGTCAAGGTCGATTTCGTCGGCTGGGAAGACATCAACCAGCAGACCGCGGTCACCTCGAACTCCGGCGCCGGCCCCGACATCATCATCGGCTTCTCGGACGCGCCGCACATCTATGTCGACAAGCTGATCGAACTGACCGACGTCGCCGACTATCTCGGCAAGCGCTATGGCGGCTGGCTCAACCTCGCGCAGAAATACGGCAAGCGCAACAAGAGCAACGCCTGGATCGGATTGCCGTTCGGCGCCAGCGGCGGCCCGCTGATCTACCGCAAATCGATCCTGCAATCGGTCGGCTACGACAAGGCGCCGGACGATCACGCCGGATTTCTCGAACTCTGCAAGAAGCTCCAGAAGGCCGGCAAGCCGGCGGGCTTTGCGCTCGGCAACGCGGTCGGCGACGGCAACGGCTTTGCGAGCTGGCTGCTGTGGTCGCACAACGCCTCGCTGCTGGATGAGGAAGGCAACGTCATCATCAACAGCAAGGAGACGATTGCCGCGCTCAAATATCTGAAGGAGCTGTATCCGACCTTGATCCCCGGCACGCCGTCCTGGAACGACGTCAGCAACAACCGCGCCTACTCGGCCGGCGAAATCGCCATGACCTTTAACGGCGTCTCGCTGTATTTCTCGCTGAAGAACGATCCGGCGACGGCCGCGATCGCCGAAGACAGCGAGCATCAATTGCTGCCGAAGGGCCTGGCGCCGATCTCGCCGATGGCGGGACTGACGCTTGAACGCCATGGTGTTCAAGCACAGCCCGTATCCCAACGCCGCCAAGGCGTTCCTGCAATTCATGCTGGAAAAGGAACAATACGAGCCCTGGCTCAACGCCAACTCCGGCTACTGGTCGCAGCCGCTCGCCGCCTACGCGGATGCCGCGGTGTGGTCCGGCGATCCCAAGGTCAAGATCTTCAAGGACACCATGAAGAGCACCTATTACAACGGCTACAAGGGACCGATCTCGACCGCGACCGGCGCCGTCAACGCCGACTACGTGCTGGTGCAGATGTGCGCTTCGGTCGCGACCGACGCCGCCACCCCGGAGGCCGCCGCAGCCGAAGCGGAACGTCGCGCCAAGCGTTACTTCCGGAGGTGACGCAGGGCGTCATTCCGGGACGGTCCGAAGGGCCGAGCCCGGAATCTCGAGATTCCGGGTTCGATGCTTCGCATCGCCCCGGAATGACGAAGTGAGTCAGACCAGGACGAGCCTCGATGTCTGTAACGACACTACCTCACCGACCCACCCGCACCCTGGTGCACCGGCAGCAGGGCTGGATCGTCCGGCTGTTCGACTACAAGCCGTTCCTGATCGTCATGTGCCTGACGCCGGCGATCGGACTGCTGGCGGTGTTCCTCACCTATCCGCTCGGCCTCGGCATCTGGCTCGCCTTCACCGACACCACCATCGGCCGGCGCGGCGTGTTCGTCGGCTTCGAGAATTTCCAGTATCTGCTCACCGATCCCTTGTGGTGGAACGCGGTGTTCTACAGCGTGGTCTATACCGGGATCGCGACCTTCGGGAAATTCGCGCTCGGCTTCTATCTGGCGCTGCTGCTCAACAACCACTTCCCGTTCAAGAGCATCTTGCGCGCGATCATCCTGCTGCCCTGGATCGTGCCGACCGTGCTGTCGGCGCTGGCGTTCTGGTGGATCTACGACCCGCAATTCTCGATCATCTCCTATCTCCTGGTCGACGTGCTGCACATCCGCACCACCAATATCGACTTCCTGGGAACGGCGTGGCCGGCGCGGTTCTCGCTGATCGCCGCCAACATCTGGCGCGGCATTCCCTTTGTCGCGATCTCGCTTCTGGCGGGCCTGCAGACCATCTCGCCGTCGCTCTATGAGGCGGCGATGCTCGACGGCGCCAGCGCCTGGCAGCGGTTCCGTTTCATCACCTTCCCGATGATGCTGCCGATCCTGGCGATCGTGATGACGTTCTCGATCATCTTCACCTTCACCGACTTCCAGCTGGTCTACGCCATCACCCGCGGCGGCCCGGTCAACTCGACGCATCTTCTGGCGACGCTGGCGTTCCAGCGCGGCATCGCCGGCGGCGAACTCGGCGAGGGTGCGGCGATCGCGGTGTCGATGATCCCGTTCCTGGTGTTCGCGACATTGTTCAGCTACTTCGGCCTCGCCCGCCGCAAATGGCAGCAGGGAGAGGCCAATGACTGACGTAGCGGCCCAACCAGGCAACAGCAATGTCGCCAGCGCCACGCCGGACACGATGGAATGGGATTCGCGCGCGCGGCGCGTGATGATGATCTATCTGCCGCTGTCCTGCTTCGTGCTGATCCTGCTGTTTCCGTTCTACTGGATGGCGATCACCTCGTTCAAACCGAACGGAGAACTGCTCAATTACAAGGATACACAACCCGTTCTGGATCTACTTCGCCGACGCTCGCCCATATCAAGCATCTGCTGTTCAACACCGCCTATCCGAGCTGGCTGAAGACCACGATGTTCGTGGCGATCTGCTCGACCTTCCTGTCGCTGTTCGCCAGCACGCTCGCGGCCTACGCGATCGAGCGCCTGCGCTTCCGCGGCAGCCCCTATGTGGGGCTCGGCATCTATCTCGCCTATCTCGTGCCGCCGTCGATCCTGTTCATTCCGCTCGCCACCGTCGTGGTGCAGTTCGGCCTGTTCGACAGTCCGCTGGCGCTGATCCTGGTCTATCCGACCTTCCTGGTGCCGTTCTGCACCTGGCTCCTGATCGGCTATTTCAAGTCGATCCCCTATGAGCTGGAGGAATGCGCGCTGGTCGACGGCGCCACGCGGCTGCAGATCCTGCGGCGGATCACGCTGCCGCTCGCGGTGCCCGGCCTGATCTCGGCCGGCATCTTCAGCTTCACGCTGTCGTGGAACGAGTTCATCTACGCGCTCGCCTTCATCCAGAGCAGCGCCAACAAGACCGTGCCGGTGGCGATCCTGACCGAACTCGTCTCCGGCGACGTCTATCAGTGGGGCGCGCTGATGGCGGGCTCGCTGCTCGGCTCGCTGCCGGTCGCGGTGTTCTATTCGCTGTTCGTCGACTACTACGTGTCGTCGCTGACGGGCGCGGTGAAGGAATAAGCGTCCGCCTACTCCTTCCGCGTGCGGTAATCCCCGAACGTCGTGTCGCGCTGGTCGAGCTGCGACTTGACGCTTGCGCCATCGCGGCGGAACGTCGACATGTAGTTGCGCGATGGCCTCGGTGGTGAACGCCAGCGCCTGGATTTCGGTGCCGGCGCGCATCGCGGCGCGCGCGCCCATGATCTCCATCGCGCGATGCACCGAGCGCTTGTTGAGCTGCTGCAATTCCACCGGCACCTTGGCGGCGCGCTCGGCGAAATCCAGCGTGCGCTGATCGAGTTCGGCCAAGCGGAAACGAACGCGTCGCAAAACCCCATTCGGCGGCCTCGCGGCCGGACATCGCATCCCCCGTCAGCATCAGTTCCATGGCGCGGCGCATGCCGACCAGCCAGGGGTGATATTGCATGTCGGGCGGGCTCATCAGCCGCACCGGCGGATAGCCGATCTGGGCGTCGTCGGCGACATAGACGATATCGCAGGCGGTCGCGAGTTCGGTGCCGCCGGCAAGGCAATAACCGTGCACCTGCGCGATCACAGGCTTGGCAAGGTCCCAGATCCCGAACCAGCCCTCGACGACGTGGCGCGACCATTGGCCGGGGCCCGCCGCCGAGTGATAGGGCTGATCGACGCGGTTATCCGCCGACAGATCGTAGCCGGCGGAAAAGCACGGCCCGGCGCCGCGCACGATCGAGATCGAGACTTCCGGATCGCGATCGGCCTGCTCCAGCACCTCGAACACTTCCGCGCGCAGGCGATTGTTCAGCGCATTGCGCTTCTCGGGGCGGTTCAGCGTGATGCGCCGAACCCGCGGCCGGGGATCGTCGACGAGAATATGCTGATAGGACATCGGCTGCTTCTCCCTGTTCGCGGACCTGTTGGGCGGTCCTCGGCAGCTGATGCCGACATCAGAGAGGAAGTAGCGCGGGAACGGCAAGGCCGCGGGGCGCAGACCAGCACCCCGCGGACCTCGCCGCTCGAAGCCATCAGCCCGCCGGGATCATGACGACGCCCTTGTCCTTGGGCCAGCGCACGCGCCAGGCGAAGCCGATATCGCGGACTTCGCCGGCCTTGGCCTCGAACGCCCATTCCAGCACGCCGCGCTTGTCGCGCAGATTGGTCGCGGTCGGCGGCGTCGTCGACGGCAGCATTTCGACCTGAATGTCCTCGTTCTCGCTGACCGGCAACTGATCCTCGATCGCGATCTTGATCGGGAAGTCGTGGCCGTTGCGGATCGTGGTCTTGAACGAACGTTCGTCGGTCTTCGAGGTCGTCACGATCAGGCCGGCCGATCCTTCGTTGCGTTTGACGCACGGCGCGCTCGATCTTGATCTTGTCGTCGGCGCCGAAGCCGAGCCGCACGGTTTCATCCTTGCCGGCGGCGGCCATCTGGCCGCGGCCGACGAACACGCCGTCGCGATAGATCGCGACCCGGCCGGGCAGCAGCGGTGCGTCCTCGTTCTGCTTGAAGCTCGCTTCGAGGAACGCGGTCGGATCCAGCACCGGCACCGCGCGCACCGCGAGATCGGGCGCGATGGTCGCGCTGGAGACGCGCAGGCTCTTGGCGCCCTCGCTGGCGCCGAGGCTGACGCGGCCCGGAATCTTGAACGCCACCTGGAAGCTGCCGACTTCGGCCGCGGCCTGCTGCTCATCGGCCCGCTCGCAGCGCACTCGGCGGCCGACCTCCGCCTGTTTCTGCGTCGGCGCCGGCGCGGCACGGCGCAGCGGCCTCGCATGTATCCATGGCGCCGCTCGCGGACGCCGAGGCCCGCGGCGGCGGCGGATATTGCACGATCAGCGAATTCAGATCCGGCGCCTTGCCGCCGCGCGCGGTGCGCACGGTGGAAACGCTGAGCGCGACATTCGACCAGTCCTCGCCGGTGTTCTGGGTGATTTCGGCGCGGCGCACCAGTTCGAGCGCGGGCTTGCGGTCCTTGGCGCCGGTGTCGAGACGGGCGTCATAGAGCGGCGTCCAGCGGGCGTTGCGCACCGCATAGGTCACCCGCAGCGTCGCCCTGGTCGCGGCGGCGGCGGCGACCTCGATCCGGACCTCGAGCTTGCTCGGCGGCTTCTGCGCCCGTCGGATTCCAGCCGCGCAATCTCGCGGTCGAGCTCGCGCTGCTTGCGCTCGGCGTCGCGGATCGCGGTGTCCGCGGCAGCGCGACTTCCTCAGCCGACCGCGGCAAAGGCGGTGCGCCATTCGGCGATCGGGCGCGCCTCGCCCTTGTCGCCGATCCCGGCCGGCGAAGCTTCCGCAAAACGCTCGGCGAATTTGCGCCGCGCCGCGGCGGCATTGATCGCGCCCTGCAGATCGGCGCGCTGATCCTTCAGCGCCTCGATGCGCCTGTCGAGTTCGGGCAGGTTGACCGGCGGCGCCGCGCGCGGCGGCCTTGGCGTCGATCGACCCGATGGTGAGTTTTGTGCCCGCCTCGCCTTCGACCCGCAGCGAGGACGGATCCAGCGTCAGCGGAAAATCCTTCAGGACGGCCGAATTGTCGCCGGCCGGCAGATCGAGCGTGATGAGGCGGGTGACGCTGGCGCCGTCGGGATAGACGGTCACGGCATCGACCGTCGAACTGGCGTCCACGTCGGCGGCCCGCGACCGGGGCGGTGGCAAGTGCCGCGACCACGACCAGGCTGGTCGTGACAAGACGCATTGGCAATCAATCGCATTGGTTTCCCTCCTTGAGCCGTTCGCAGAACGGCGACGCGAAAATCCCACCACCCCTGGTGATGAGACGCCGCGACGAAGGAACCGGTTCGATTGGGGTTTCCGTAAGGCTTATGCGCGGCGGGACCGCGGCGGAAGGAGGCCGGCGATCGCGAGGACCGGGTCAGCTCACATCCATGGTTCAGGCTTGCCGGCCCTGGCTGAAGACACGGCGGAGCAGCTCGGCCGCGTTCCTGACGCCGACCTTGCGCATGATGCTGGCCCGATAACCCTCGACGGTCCGCGCGCTCAAGCCCAACTGCCGCGCGGTTTCCTTGTTGGTCTCGCCGACGGCTATCTGCGCCAGCACCTCGCGTTCGCGGCTCGGTCAGAGGCTGGCCGCCGGGGACATGGAGCGAAATCCCGGCGACATTGTCGTTGCTCGCCGGTTCGCAATACTCGTCGATGGCCGCCTCGACCCGGCGGGCAACCTCCCGGCTGCAGAACGGCTTGACGATGAAATCGAACGCGCCGTTCCTGACCGCATCGACCGCCATCGAGATGGCGCCGGTCGCCGAGGTGACGAAAACCGGCGCCCCGCAATTTTCGGCGCGAAGCTTTTTCAGAAGATCCAACCCGGACCGGTCGGTGGCGCGCGCTTCAACGAATATGCAGGCCGGCGTGCGGGCCCTTACATAGGAAAGCAGCGATGCGCCATCGGCGAAGCTGATGACGTCGTAGCCCCGCTCCTCCATCGTCTTCGATAATTTCTCCCGCATCGACGCATCCTCGTCGATGACGAATATTTCTCCTTTGGAAGTCGCAGTCGCATTCCATGGCATAGCTAACACCCCGGCAAAGAGTTTTTTGAAACGATAAATGGTTCAATGTGGAGACCGCCGGCACCGATCGAAAATGAAGTCGACAGTGACTGCGGCGGTCGATTGAGCCCGGCGTTGTGCCGGTGCATCAACATTTCGACCCGTATTAATACCTCCCGGTTCCAGGCGGTTTGACCAATCGGGACAGATATTTTACATTTCGGGACATTGCCCGGAAACCACGGCATGACCGACCTCATTCGCAGCGCCTGCCTGACCCATTACGCCGAGGTCGCCCGTTCGGTGGGGCTCGATCCCGTGGAGATGCTGCGCAAGGTCCGGCTGCCGGTCAGTTGCCTCGAGCGGCCCGACCTGCGCATCGCGGTCGCCGGCGTCCGCCGCCTGCTGGAATCCTCCGCTGCCGCCGCCGGCATCGATGAATTCGGCCTGCGTATGGCCGATCGCGGCGGCCTCTCGAATCTCGGATCGGTGGCGCTGGTCGTGCGCGAACAGGCGACGATCGGCAATGCGATCGAAGCGCTGTCGCGGTTCATCCACATCCACCATGAGGGCATGCGCCTGAAGATCGAGCGCCATGAGGATGTCGTGACGATATCCATCACCCTGCGAGGCGGACGGCCGCGGGCGCCGCGGCAGTCGACCGAGATGGCGCTCGGAAGCATCCACCGCATCATCGGCTCGCTGTTCGGCGACGACTGGCAGCCGCTCGACGTTCATCTGGGGCATGCGCCGCCGCGCAATCGCCGCTACTACCGGAGCTTTTTCCGCTGCAACGTCATCTTCAATTCGGAGATCGACGCCATCCTGCTCGCAGCACGTGATCTCGACCGTCCGATTCCCTCCGCCCATCCGCTGATCGCGCATTATCTGCGCCAGCGTGTCGAGGCCATCGAGAACCGATCCAGCAACTGGGACGACAAGGTCGCCGAACTGGTCCGCTCGCTGCTGCCGGCCGGAGAGTGCTCGATCGAGCGGGTGGCCGGGCATCTGGCCTGCGACCGGCGGACCATTCACCGGCATCTGGCCGCGCGCGGCACCAGCTTCTCCGAGATTCTCGACACCGAACGATCCGACCTCGCGATGCGGCTGATCGAGGACGGCGAGCGGCCGCTGAAGGAGATGGCGGCGTTGCTGGGTTTCTCGGCGCAAAGCGCCATGGCGCGCTGGTTTCGCGCACGCTTCGGCTGCAGCATCAGCCAATGGCGCAGCGACGACGGCCAGCGCGCAGCGCTTGCCCGCTGGTAGTCAGCGCTGGTGCAGGTTCGGACTAAAACACCAGCGCCTTGGCCTGTTTGACCTGCGGCAACGCCTGCACCTTGGCGAGCACATCGGGAGGAATCGCGCCATCGATCTCGACCAAAGCGATGGCGTCGCCGCCCTGCTTGACGCGGCCGAGATGGAAGGTGGCGATATTGATCTTGGCGTCGCCGAGCAGGCCGGCAAAACTGCCGATGAAGCCCGGCTTGTCCTCGTTGGTGACGTAGATCATCGACTTGCCGAACTCGGCGTCGACCCGGATGCCCTTGATGTCGACCAGCCGCGGCTTGCCGTCGGCATAGACCGTGCCCGACACCGAGCGCTCCTGCCGTTCGGTGGTGACGGTGACGGTGATCAGGCTCTCATAGTCGCTCTGCGCCGCCCGCACGATCTCGTCGACCACCATGCCGCGCTCCTTGGCGACGACCGGCGCCGAGACCACGTTGACGTCGCCCAGCATCGGCCGCAGCAGCCCCGACAGCACTGCCGAGGTGATCGCCTTGATCTTCATCTCGGCGACATGCCCTTCATAGGTGATCTGAACCTTGAGGATGCCGCTCTCGGTAAGCTGGCCGGCGAACGAGCCGAGCTTTTCGGCGAGTTCGATGAACGGCTTCAGCTTCGGCGCCTCCTCGGCCGTGATCGAGGGGAAGTTCACCGCGTTCGAGATCGCGCCGGTCAGGAGGTAATCCGACATCTGTTCGGCGACCTGAAGGGCGACGTTTTCCTGCGCCTCTGTCGTGGCGGCGCCGAGATGCGGCGTGCAGATCACGTTGGGATGGCCGAACAGCACGTTCGAGGTCGCCGGCTCCTCGACGAACACGTCGAAGGCCGCGCCCGCGACATGCTTGGAATTCAGCGCATCGACCAGCGCCTGCTCGTCGACCAGGCCGCCGCGGGCGCAATTGATGAGGCGAACGCCCTTCTTCATCCTGGCGATCGCGCCGGCGTCGATGATGTTTCTGGTCTTCTCGGTCAGCGGCGTATGCAGCGTGATGAAGTCCGCGCGCTTCAGCAAGTCATCGAGATCGACCTTCTCGACGCCGATATCCCTGGCGCGCTCCGGCGACAGGAAAGGATCGAACGCAATCACCTTCATGCGCAGGCCGAGCGCGCGGTCGGCGACGATCGCGCCGATATTGCCGCAGCCGATCACGCCCAGTGTCTTGGCAGTGATCTCGACCCCCATGAAGCGGTTCTTCTCCCACTTGCCGGCCTGGGTCGAGGCGTCGGCCTGCGGAATCTCGCGCGCCAGCGCCAGCATCAGCGTGATGGCGTGTTCGGCGGTCGTGATCGAATTTCCGAACGGCGTGTTCATCACGATGATGCCCTTGGCCGTGGCCGCAGGAATCTCGACATTGTCGACGCCGATGCCGGCGCGGCCGATCACCTTGAGCCGCTTGGCCCTCTCGATGATCTTGGCGGTCGCCTTGGTCGCGGAACGGATCGCAAGCCCGTCATAATCACCGATGATCTCGGCGAGCTTGTCCTTGTCCTTGCCGAGATTGGGCTGGAAGTCGACGTCGACGCCACGATCCCTGAAGATCTGCACGGCGGCGGGAGACAGCGCGTCGGAAATCAGAACCCTGGGCTTGGACATTTGAATTCTACCTGAAAAGCTTCTGGAGGAAGCCGCGCTTGGCGGCGGTGACGGGAATTCCGGAACGCAAGGTGACGGAGAGTTCGCCGCTGTCGAGCGGCTTGGCGTCGAGCATGCGGCCGCCGAGGACATCGCCGGCAACGGCGCGGCCGATGGCGTCGCGAACCTCCTGCCAGGATCCCTTGTGATCGACGCCGAGCATCCAGCTTTGCTCGCTCTCGCCGGCGCGCATCGCCAGCATCAGCCAGGCGCCGCGCACGGAGTCGAGGCCGGCGAATTCGCGCGCCAGCGCCTCGATCAGGGCCGTCGGAATTTGCTTCGGATGCGCCAGCAATATCTGCTCCGGCGCCTGCGTGATGATGGTTTGCGGTCCCTGCTCGAATTGCCCGGCCAGCATCCGCTTCACCTCGGGGGCCGTGAAATCCTTGCCGTAGTCGGACCCCGGGTTGAGCACGAACGGCGTATCGGGATAACGGCCGAACAGATCGCGCGTCCGCTCGGGTGCCACGACGTGATCGCCGGTGTACCAGGCCCGCGCCCGCGAAGGCGCCGTAAAGAACGGTATCAGCTTCTCCTCGCCGCGCACGGCGCTCGGCAAGCTCAATTTGGTGCCCTCGGCAATGCTCGTGTTGCCGTCGGGCCCGGGAACGATCGGACGATCGGCAACCAGCACCACGAAAACCTCCGCATCCACGATCGCACGTGCGAACGCGGGCCGCTCAGACGGCTGTGTCGATGCACGCATCAGCAATCGCTCGATATCGTTTTCGGGTTCGAACATGGAAGGCTCGCAGCAGTTTGGGGGCTGAAAGCACTTGTGTCGTGCGGAAACTCCGCACGGTTCATCTCACGCCGCTTTGGAAAGCTGTGCCCTGGTCTCGGCAAATGCCCAGTCGATCCACTGCGTCAGCACCGCGACGTCGGATGCTTCCACGGTGGCGCCGCACCAGATCCGCAGGCCCGCCGGTGCATCGCGGTAATACGCGAAGTCGTAACCGGCGCCTTCCTTCTCGACCAACGCCACCAGCTTCTTGGAGAAATCAGCCTGCGCGTCCGCCGTCAGCGAGGTGATCGCGGGATCGACGAACCGCAAGCACACCGAGGTGTTGGAGCGGGTCGCAGGATCCCTGGCCAGGAAGTCGATCCACGGCGTCCTTGCCTTCCAGTCGGCGAGCACCCTGGTGTTGGCGTCGGCGCGTGCGATCAGCGCCTTGAGGCCGCCGATCGATTTCGCCCAGTGCAGCGCGTCGAGATAATCCTCGACGCAGAGCATCGACGGCGTGTTGATGGTCTCGCCCTCGAAGATGCCTTCGTTGAGCTTGCCGCCCTTGGTCATGCGGAAGATCTTCGGCAGCGGCCAGGCCGGCTTGTAGGTTTCGAGCCGCTCGACCGCGCGCGGTGAAAGCACCAGCATACCGTGCGCGGCTTCGCCGCCCAGCGCCTTCTGCCAGGAGAAGGTCACGACATCGAGCTTGGCCCAGTCGAGCGGTTGCGCGAACGCCGCCGACGTGGCGTCGCAAATGGTGAGGCCCTCGCGGGTAGCGCTGATCCAGTCGGCATTGGGCACGCGCACACCCGAGGTGGTGCCGTTCCAGGTGAAGACGATGTCGGAGGCCGGATCCGCCTTGCCGAGATCCGGAAGCTCGCCATAGCCGGCATGCAGCCTGGTGACGTCCTTGAGCTTCAATTCCTTGACGATATCGCCGACCCAGCCTTCGCCGAAGGATTCCCACGCGATCGTGGTGACGGGCTTTGCTCCGAGCAGCGACCACAGCGCCATCTCCACCGCGCCGGTGTCGGATGCCGGCACGATGCCGATCCTGTAACCGGCAGGCACTTCAAGCACTTCGCGCGTCAATTCGATCGCGAGCTTGAGCTTGGCCTTGCCGACCTTCGCACGATGCGAACGGCCGAGCGTTGCGTCCTTGAGATTTTGTGAGTTCCATCCGGGGCGCTTGGCGCAGGGGCCGGAGGAAAAATGCGGCACATTGGGCCGCGAAGCGGGCTTCGCTACGGTCATGATCTATCCTTCCAGATAGTAAGCCTCCCGTTGGGGGGAGGTGTCCCGCCGCGGTGATTAAGGGAAACGCGCCCGATCGTCAAGGAACTTCGGGCGGCTCGGGTATCACCCTGATATCACGGGTGATTGATGGATCGTCGGCTGTGGAAACCGCCGGCGCGCGCTCCAATAATCCGGCTGCGTCGTTGACGAGCTTGGCAGCCCGCCGCCGGCTTCCAATTTTCAAAACGCTTTTTTCGCCGGCCTGCACGACATATTCGTTGCCGATCCGGACGATGGAATAATCTTTCATCGGAAATCCCCAAGCTGCCCGCGCCCCATGGGAGACGCTGAAATAGCGGAGACGTTCCTCTCCGCAAAATCACGGACGTCACGTTAGTTTATCGCCTGTTAACCGGAACGCAGAGTCGCGACCACCTGAGGCAATGCGTGTGTTGTCGCGCAACCCCCGCGCACACGCGAAGGCTGGGAAACAAATCGTCATGCCGACATGGCGACGATGGAACGGACGTCGTCGCGGCGGGTGCGGCGGATGTAAACTGCAACGGCGGCCGCGATATTTTCCGACTGAATTCAGCGCGCCGGCGGCAGCCCGAGCGATTTCTCGGTCTCGCCGATCCAGCGGCGCACGGCGGCGTAACCGTCGAGATGGAAGCCGCCTTCATGCGCCAGCCGCGTATAGGCCAGCAGCGACACGTCGGCGAGCGAAACCGCGTCGCCGACCAGGAAGGGCGTGCCGGCGAGCTGGTGCTCCATCCGCGCCAGCGCCGCATAGCCGCGCTTGATCTTGTCGGGATCGAGATCGGAGGCCGGCTTGCCCAGATAGACCATCTGGAAGCGGCATACCGCGATATAGGGCTCGTGGCTGTATTGTTCCCAGAACAGCCATTCGTCCATTTTCGCGGTGGCGAACGCGTCCTGCGGAATGAGGTCGCTCTCGCGGGCAAGATAGCGGATGATGGCGTTGGATTGCGCCAGCGTCCGGCCGTCGTCGAGTTCAACCGTGGGCACCTGGCCGGCATAGTTGAGCTTGAGGAATTCCGACGTCCGCGTCTCACGCTTGAGCGTGTCGATGGCAATCCAGCTATAGGGCAGCGCGAGCTTGTCGCACACCCATTTCACCTTGAGGCAATTGCCGGAATTGGTATCGCCGTAGATCTTCATCGCCATCACGCGCCCTTCTGGACAGAGGGGACATCGGAACAGCCGCGCCGTTTCCTGTCAAGCCGGGCGCCTGGCCTGAGGTCAGAACTTGTAGCCGATGCCGACGCGGGCGGTGTTGACCGTGGTATCGACCTTGGAGGTGAAGCGCAGATACTCCCACTCGGCGCGCAGGAACAGGCCCGCGCACATCATCCAGTCGACGCCCATGCCGGCAGCGAAGCCCGTGACGAAATGGCTGTTCGCATTGTCCGTCAGGAAGCCGCTGGCGTGCAAATTGGGAAGTCCATTGGTGCCGACATACAGATAGTCAAGGGTGGCATCGGCTCTGCGGGTGATGTCCGCCTGTCCCATCGCCACGCCGATGAATGCGTAAGGCAGGAAGCTGCCGACGGAATAACCGCCACGAACGCGAAGCGAGCCGTAATCGGTCAGCCGCATCGAACTGGCCGACGATATCGCCGCGGTCGTTATGTAGTCGGTCGGAAACTGGAACGACCGCGACTGGGAGCCCTTCGAAGTACCAAACAGCGTGCCGTGCGTGTAGTTCAGCTCAACGCCGAGCAGCGCATCGGTCCATTGCAGGTTGTAGCCGACAAAGCCGCCATAGCCGGTGCCCGAACTGTGAGCCCGTTCGCCCACGGGCCATTTCGAGATGTCGAACTGCGTTTCGACGTCGATGTTGTTGAGGAGCTTGGCCAGCAGGTCCTGGCTGGCATTCGTGAAGTCCATGTCCGCGCCGCCACGGGATACGTGGCCGCCGACATAGACGCCGGACCAGTTGACCCTGGTGCTGGTCAGCCCGTCGGTGAAGCCGCCGCGAAGAATCGGAAGGTCGGAGAGGTCGGCCGCCTGCGCGCCGGCCGTCATCCCGCACATCGCCATCGCCAGCAAGAATCTACGCATCGCAACGCTCCATCGGACACTCTGACTTCGCGCTGATCATCGCTCGTTAACCCTAACCAATCGTTATCGCCGGCTGCCGATGGGGGTGATCTTGTCGGAAAAAGCCGAAATCCATTTCGGCGCCCGGCGCACGCCCTCGGGATGCGATCGCGCCAAAAGCAAACGGCGCGGGAAGATCCCGCGCCGTCGGCAATCGTTAACGATGAAGGCTGGAATTAACCCTTGCGCATCAGCGGCGGCGCGTAGACCGGCGGGCTTTCCAGGTTCCAGCGCACGCCGAGCTTGAGGTCATGCGAGGTGATGTTCTTGAAGGTCGTCGGATTGACGAGGTTGTTGGTGCCATCGAAGGTGCGCAGGTCGCCGGTCAGGCCGTCGCCCATATCGAGGTAGCGATAGGCGAGTTCGACGGTGAAGTTCGGCGTGACCTTGTAGGCGAGACCGGCGTGGAGCGCCCAGGCCATGTTCCACTTCGACACGTTGTCGCCGAAGGCCAGGCCGGGCAGCGCGCCGCCACCAAGATTGGCAATGCCCAGGTCGGTGAAGTTCGCGATACCAACCCGCGCGCCGCCGATACCGGCGCCGATGAACGGGGTGACGCACCACCAGGTGCCGAGATCGACATAGGCGTTGGCGAGAACGACCCACTCGGACTTGGTCGCGTGGTAGGTGTCGGTGCCGACGCCGCCCGGAAAGGTGATGCGGTCGGTGCCGAAGAACTGCGAATTGCCGCGGTACTCACCGGTGACGTCCGCGCGGAACCAGTTGTTGATCTTGTAACCGACGCCGAGGCCGAAGATGCCGGCGGTGTTGAAGCCGAGGTTCTGGACCGACGAGGTGTTGGTGACGTCGAGGGCGTTGTTGAGGCGCTCGACCCGCTGGTTGCTGAAGCCGATATCGCCGCGCAGATACCATCCGCCGAAATCCTCGACCACCGGGGGCGGTGCATACATCTGAGGAGGCGGCGCGATGGCCATGTCGGCAGCGAACGCGGCCGAAGACAACAGTGTAGCCGCTCCGGCGGCAACGAGAGACTTAACGCTACGCATTGGCTTCGTCCTTTTGTCCGGTGAGGCGACTGCGGAGGCCCCACATCAAAAACCCACGGGCGGACGATGCCACCAAATACTTAAGCGGCGCTTAACCCTAATTTTTAAGGTTGATAATCCGTTGCGCATGATCCGCCGACGGGAGCGGTTTGGCGGATAAGCCATGTGCCACTTATATTTTTGGAGTCGATCGGACAAAAACCGGAATCCACTTTTTCGATCGCGCTCCCGATTTTTTGCAGCCCGCCCGCAGCCTGCAACTGATGCATTTGCGACACAGAAAATGGCGAAACCGCCATACATCCTAACGATGTGTTGACAAAAATAACGGGGAACCGGGCATGGCCGTCTGAAGGACGGCGTCGCTACGCTCGCTCGAGCCCCGGCTAGCGCGCGAGCTTCGGCATCTTCGGCAGGAACACCGCCAGCAGCCCGAGCGCAGGGAGGAACGCGCAGACCTGATAGACGAAGGCGATCCCGGTGTGGTCGGCGAGCTTGCCGAGCACCGCGGCGCCGAGACCGCCGATGCCGAAGGCGACGCCGAAGAACACGCCCGAGATCATCCCGAAGCGGTGCGGCACCAGTTCCTGCGCGAACACGATGATCGACGACGTCGCCGACGACAGGATCAGGCCGATGAACACGGTCAGCACCGCACTGCCAAACAGGCCGGCATAGGGCAGCGCCAGCGTGAACGGCAACGCGCCGAGGATCGAGAACCAGAGGACATATTTGCGGCCGAAGCGGTCGCCGAGCGATCCGCCGAAGAACGCGCCTGCCGCGTTGGACGGCGAGGAAGATGAAGAGATAGAGCTGGGCTGCCTGCGTCGAGACGCCGAATTTGTCGATCAGATAGAAGATGTAATAGCTCGACAGGCTCGACACGTAGAGCTGCTTGGAGAACAAGCAGCGCCACCAGCACCACCAGCGCGATCCGGACCCGTCGCGCATCCGGCGCATCGGGATGGCGTTCGACCACGGTGGATTTTTTGGTGGTGATTTGCGGCCGGTACCAGACGCCGATCCGCCACAGGATGACGATCGCCAGAAACGCGATCGAGGAGAACCAGGCAATGCTGGGCTGGCCGAACGGCACCACGATCAGGGCCGCCAGCACCGGGCCCATCGAGGTGCCGAAACTGCCGCCGAGCTGAAACACCGATTGCGCGAAGCCATAGCGCCCGCCCGAGGCCAGGCGGGCGATCCGCGCCGACTCCGGATGGAACACCGCCGATCCGAGGCCGACCAGCGACGCCGCGATCAGGATGATGGCGTATTGATGCGCGACGCTCAGCAGCAGCAATCCGAAGAAGGTGAACCCCATGCCGATCGCGAGCGAAAACGGCTGCGCCTTCTTGTCGGTGAAATGCCCGACCACCGGCTGCAGCAGCGAGGCGGTAAACTGGAACGCCAGCGTGATCAGGCCGATCTGGGCGTAGTCGAGCGCGTAAGCGTCCTTCAGGATCGGATAGACCGACGCAATCAGCGACTGCATGGTGTCGTTGAGGAAATGCGAGAAGCTGATCCCGGCCAGCACGATATAGGCCGGTCCCGCCGCGGCCGCCTTGGCGGCGAGAGAAGGCGCCACATCCGGCACCAGCACCGGCGCAACGAGCGCTTCTTCGGAGACGGTGACGGGCTTGTTCAAGGGCGGATTCCCGAAAGGATTTGCTGGCGGCAATGCCGGTTTTCTACGCCGCGGGTCGCGGCGCCGACCAGCACCATTAGCTAATGGCTGCGATGCGTTCACGCCGCCGCGGCGTGGCCGAGCGCGTTGACGATGTGATCGACCACTTCCTCGACCAGGATGCGATCGTCGCCCTCGCCCATCACGCGGATCACGGGCTCGGTGCCGGACGAGCGGACCAGCAGACGGCCGTGGCCGTTGAGGCGTTTCTCGCCATCGACGATCGCCGATTTCACGTCGGCATCGTCGAGCGGCTTGCCGCTGCGATAACGCACGTTCTTCAGGATCTGCGGCAAGGGATCGAAACGGTGGCAGACTTCCGACACCGGGCGGCGGAGCTTTTGCACCACGGCCAGCACCTGCAGCGCTGCGACGAAGCCGTCGCCGGTCGTCGCGTAGTCGGACAGGATGATATGGCCGGACGGCTCGCCGCCGAGATTGTAGCCCTGCTTGAGCATCTGCTCGAGCACGTAGCGGTCGCCGACCGGCGTGCGCACCATCTCCAGCCCCTGGCCTTCGAGGAAGCGCTCGAGCCCGAGATTCGACATCACGGTGGCGACGATGCCGGGCCTGGCGAGACGGCCGTCGTCCTTCCAGCTTTGCGCGATCACCGCCAGCAACTGGTCGCCATCGACCACATGGCCGCGCTCATCGACCAGGATGACGCGATCGGCGTCGCCATCCAGCGCAATGCCGATATCGGCGCGCATTTCGCGCACCTTGCGGCTCAGCGTTTCCGGCGAGGTCGACCCGCAATCCTTGTTGATGTTGAATCCGTCCGGCTCGACGCCGATCGAAACCACGTCGGCGCCCAGCTCCCACAGCGCTTCCGGCACCACCTTGTAGGCAGCACCATTGGCGCAATCGACCACCACGCGCAGGCCGTCGAGCGAGAGTTCGCGCGGCAGCGTCCGCTTGGCGAATTCGATGTAGCGGTCATGGACGCCGTCGATGCGGCGGGCGCGTCCGAGGCTGGCGCTCTGCGCCAGCCGGCGGTCGATCGGCTCGTCGAGCATTTGCTCGATCTGCTTCTCGACGTCGTCGGACAGTTTGAAGCCCTGCGGGCCGAACAGCTTGATGCCGTTGTCCTCGAACAGATTGTGCGAGGCGGAGATCATGACGCCGAGATCGGCGCGCATCGACTTGGTCAGCATCGCGACCGCCGGCGTCGGCATCGGGCCGAGCAGCAGCACGTCCATGCCGACCGAGGTGAAGCCCGCCACCATGGCGTATTCGATCATGTAGCCGGACAGCCGCGTGTCCTTGCCGATCACGACGCGGTGGCGATGGTCGCCGCGCTGAAACACCAGGCCGGCCGCCTGCCCCACCTTGAGCGCGAGCTCCGGCGTAATCAGACCGTTGGCGCGGCCCCGAATCCCGTCGGTACCGAAATATTTGCGGCTCATGTGACCCCCACAGCTTCGGCGCTCCTCCAGCCCGCAAGAAGCGGCGAATGCCCGCATCATAGCGTGCTTGGCGTTATAATCCTTCAGGCGATAAAATGGCTTCAAAAAATATGATGAATCATTACCGCCGCCCGCAACCGCGATTGACGCCTAACCCATTGTTATAAAATGATATTTTTGCATCGTGACCCGCCACACCCAGGCGCTGGCCGGCCCGCTTGACGTGACGGTCCGCCCTTCGACGGCGGCGGCTGGATGACATTGACCGGGTCTGAGCCCGGAAAGGTCTGTTCCAGCCCCTCCTGCCAGCCGGCGTTTTTCGGCGCTGTTTCGGCGCTTCCTGGCGCGCCCGGAAACGGGTCCTGGATTCCTATCCTGGATGGTCTCGCGGGTGCGATTTGGCCGCTCTACCAACCGTGCTAGATCACTGCCGAGATCAGGAAATCGAGGAAGGGCCGGGACGTCCATGAAGCACATTACCTGCATCGAAGATCTGCGCCAGTTGCACAAGCGCCGGGTGCCGAAGGCATTTTTCGACTATGCGGACCGCGGCTCCTATACCGAGGACACGCTGCGCGCCAACCGCGCCGATCTCGAGGCCATCAAGTTTCGCCAGCGCATCCTGGTCGACATCTCAAAGCGCGATACCTCGACGACGATCCTCGGCGAAAACGCATCGCTGCCGCTGATCCTGGCGCCGGTCGGACTGTTGGGCATGCAGCACAGCGACGGCGAAATCGCCGCCTGCCGCGCGGCGCAGGCCGCCGGCATCCCGTTCACGCTCAGCACGATGTCGATCTGCTCGATCGAGGACGTCGCTGCCAGCGTCGACAAGCCGTTCTGGTTCCAGCTTTACGTGATGAAGGACCGCGGCTTCATCAAGTCGCTGATCGAGCGCGCGATCGCGGCGAAATGCAGCGCGCTGGTCCTGACCGTCGACCTGCAGGTCCTGGGGCAGCGTCACCAGGACATCAAGAACGGCATGACGGTGCCGCCGGAATGGTCGCTGTCGAAACTGATCGATTTCGCCAGCAAGCCCGCCTGGATCGCCGGCGTGATGCGCGGCAAGCGTCGCACCTTCGGCAACATCGTCGGTCACATCAAGGGCGTCGAGAACACCACCCAGCTCTCGCAGTGGACCGCCTCGCAGTTCGACACCACGCTGAACTGGAAGGACGTCGAGTGGATCCGCTCGATCTGGCCGGGCAAGCTGATCCTCAAGGGCATTCTCGACGTCGAGGACGCCGAGGAAGCGGTGAAGACCGGCGCGCACGCGCATGGTGGTCTCCAACCATGGCGGCCGGCAGCTCGACGGCGCGCCGTCGTCGATCGAAGCGCTGCCGGAGATCGTCGATACCGTCGGCGGGAAAATGGAAATCATGTTCGACAGCGGCATACGCTCGGGCCAGGACGTGATGCGGGCGCTCGCGCTCGGCGCCAAATCCTGCATGATCGGCCGCGCCTTCGTTCACGGCCTCGGCGCCGGCGGCGAGGCCGGCGTCACCAAGGCGCTCGACCTGATCCGCAACGAATTGCTCGTCACCATGGGCCTGTGCGGCGTCAACACCATCGCCGAGATCGACGATCACGTGCTGGCGGTTTGATTTCGTCATTCCGGGGCGCGCGAAGCGCGAGCTCTGATGTGCAATTGCACATCAGAGAATCCATAACCACGATCGGGAGTATGGATTCTCAGATGCGCAATTGCGCATCTGAGGCCTGCGCCAAGTGGCGCATCCCGGAATGACGCTCCGCCTCACATCGGCGGCGTGATCCCGTCGCGGCCGACATTGACGCGGTCGGCTTCGAGCGTGCCGTCGTCTTTTTTCGCCGCACCGAAGATGATGATCTTGGCGCCCGGCTTTCAGCTCGGACTTGTCGCCGGCGACGAAGGTGACGATCGGCGTATCCGGCGGCACCACGACATTCTTTTCGCCGTCCTTGTATTTGACCAGGATGTTCTGGCCGTCGGTGCCCTTCACGGTCTGGGCGACGGTGGCGTTGGTCATGGTGCGAGTTCGGGCGCTGATCCCAGGGCCGGAAACCTTCGGCCGCGCCGCGCTGGTTCTCGGGGAAAATATGCACGGCGACCGCCTTCTGGGTGCCGTCCGGCTCCGGCATCGCGGTGACGCCGATATAGGAGCCTTCCTTGATCTCCGACAGTTCGGTCTTGGCAACGCCGAACACCGCGACATTGTCGGTCATGCGGACCTTCATGTCGGTGCCCTCGCGGGACTTGATCGACAGCGTCGAGCCATCGACGGCCTCGATGGTGCCGCGGATCCGGACCATCTGCGGCTGTTGCGCCCATGCTGCCGTACCCAGCAGCGGTGATAAATGTCAGTAGAAGCGGCGAGCAGGCGTGAAGTCGTCAGCATGTGTCCCTCCCGAGACCTTTTCAGACAAGACCATCTCGGTGGCCAATCAAGCGCAAACCCCGGAAGGGAGTGCCTATTCCATCGTCCTCCCGGCCGGTCTCCACCCGGCGAGGACAGCGTCACATCGGCGGCGTCAGCCCGTTGAGGCCGACGCTGATCCGGTTGGCTTCGAAGGAGCCGTCCGCCAGCTTTTTGAAGAAGGCGATCACCTTGGCGCCGGCCTTCAGTTCGGACTTGTCGGCGGGGACATAGGTCACGACAGGGGTATCCGGCGAGACCACGACCTTCTTCTCGCCGTCCTTGTATTTGACCAGCAAGGTGTGGCCGTCATTGCCCGCGACGCTCTCAGCCACCGTGGCATTGGTCATGGTCGAGTTGGGGCGCAGATCGAACGGCCGCGACCCCTCGCCGGTGCCGCGCATGTCCTCCGGAAACACGTGAACCTCGACCGCGTTGTTGCCGCCGTCCGGTCCCGGCACCGTGGTGGTACCGATGAAGGAACCGACCTTGATGTCGGACAGCGAAATTTTGGTGATGCCGACCAGGCGCATGTCGCTTGCCATGCGCAGCTTGAAATCCTCGCCGCCGCGCGACTTGACCGCCAGCACGTCGCCCTCGACGCCCTCGATGGTGCCGCGAACCCGTGTCGGCGAAGGCGGCTGCTGGGCGATCGCGTAGAGCGAGGAGGCTGCGACCATCGCGACGGCGAACAGCGGGCGAACGAACTGATAACGATGGCTGGGACATCAGGGAATCTCCGGTGGGCGCTGCCACCTAGCCATTGACCCCAATTTCAAAACGCAAGCCAGATATTCCCGGCTCAAACTTTCTTGAGATCGGCTTCGATCAGCGCACGAAGTTCTGATGTCACTTCCGGGCGCCGGCCGAACCACAATTCGAACCCGCGCACCGCCTGGTACAGCAGCATGCCGAGCCCGTCGGCGGTCTTCAGTCCTCGCTCGCGCGCAGCAGTAAGCAGGGGCGTTTCCAGCGGCACGTAAACGAGATCGGCGACCACCGCATCTGACGGCAGTAGGCCGACGTCGAGTTCGAGCGCCGGCTGGCCGTGCATGCCGAGCGACGTCGTATTCACCAGCAGATTTGCGCGCGGCAGCAAGTCACCCACAGCATCCCATGCGACCGGCAACACGCTCGCGCCGAATTGATCGGCCAGCGCACGCGCACGCGCCATCGTGCGATTGACCAGATGCACGCGCTTGATGCCGCGTTCGATCAAGTCCGAACAGCACGGCGCGCGACGAGCCGCCGGCGCCAAGCACCAGCGCATCCTCGGCCATGTCCCAGCCGGGCGCGCAGGCGTCGAGATTGTTGATGAAGCCCTCGACGTCGGTGTTGGTCGAGCGCAGTTCGCCCTGCTCGTACCACAGCGTGTTGGCGGCGCCGACCGCGCGGGCGCGATCGTCCGGCTTCGACAGCGCCAGCGCGCGCTCCTTGTGCGGAATGGTGATGTTGGCGCCGACAAAGCCGCGCAGCGAAAGCCGGAACACGAAATCCCCGAATTCGTCGGGCGGCACGGCTTCGATGACGTAGCCGCCCTCGATGCCGAGCGTCCGCAGCCAGTAATGATGGATCAGCGGCGAGCGCGAATGCGCGGCCGGCCATCCGATCAGGCACGCGGCGGGGGGTCTGGTTCCACTAGGTCATGGCAGTCAATTCGGCCAAGCTGGCGTCGCTGTCAATGCTGTCGCGACTGCGCCGCCACGAGAAGACCTACCTCACCCCGCTCTTTGCGGGGGAGGTAGGAGGCGGCGCGAAGCGGTGCCTCCGGGTGAGGGGAATCGCACTATGCCGCCGGCATTCAGAGTGAGCGGAAAGAAGAGCCCCTCGACCCCGCTCTGTGCGGGGCGAGGGAGCGCAGTACCGTTCGTCACGCCGCGTCGCGATGCGCGGCGATGATCTGGTCGGCGGCGCGTCCGGTGACTTCGGCCATGCGGTCGAACTGCCGGGTGAAACTGCCGGCGCCGGCGGTGGCCGACCGCAATTCCACGATCAGATCGCCGATCTCGGCTTCCGGCATGGTGGCGCGGACGCAGTCCCAGCCCGTCCAGCCCTCGCGGGTATCGAAGCCGAGGATCTGGCCGCGCCGTGCCGAGAGGATGGCGTTGATCTTCGCGGTCGCTTCCGTCGGGCAGACGATCTCCACCAGGTGGATCGGCTCCAGCAGCACCGGCTGGCACTGCGGCAGCGCTTCGCTCATGCCGCCGCGCGCCGCGGTGCGGAACGCGAGGTCGGAGGAATTGACGCTGTGATAGGAGCCGTCCGTCAGCGTGACGTGGAGATCGACGACGGGGAAGCCGAGCGGCCCGCGCGTCAGACCGTCGACCACGCCCTCTTCCACCGCGCCGATATAGTTGCGCGGCACCGCACCGCCGACGACCTTTTCGTGGAATTCGAAGCCCGAGCCGCGCGGCATCGGCTTGATTTCCAGCACCACGTCGCCGAACTGGCCATGGCCGCCGGACTGCTTCTTGTGGCGGCCGCGCTGGGTGATCGACTTGCGGATCGTCTCCTGATAACCGATCGCCGGCGTCTGCGATTTGACGTTGACGCCGAAACGGTCGCGCAGGCGCTCGAGCGCGACGCGCAGATGCATCTCGCCCTGCCCCCACAGCACGATGTCGTGGGTCTGGGTGTTGTGGATCATCGTCAGCGACGGATCCTCCTCGTTCAGCCGCAACAGCGCCTGGCCGAGCTTGACGTCGTCCTTGCGGTCGTTCGCCGCCAGCGACATCGCCAGCACCGGCGGCGTCGGCTCGACGCGGCCGAGCGAGGTCGGCGCGGTCTTGCCGCTCGAGAGCGTGTCGCCGGTCTTGATCGCGTCGAGCTTGCCGAGCGCCACGGTGTCGCCGGCTTCGGCCGCGGCGCGCTTGCTCTCGTGCCCGCCACTGACCGCGAGGATGCCCGACACCCGCCCGGTCTCGCCGGAGGAGGACTGCAGCGTCGCGCCGTCATCGAGATGACCGGCCAACAGCCGCACCAGCGACAGCTTGCCGCCGTGCTGCAGATGCATGGTCTTGAACACATAGGCCAGCGCATCCTTCGGTGAGGACGCGCCGAGACGTTTGGCGGTCTCGGCGACGCCGGGCGCTTCATGCCGCAGCGCCTTCATCAGCCGCAGCACGCCGTTTTCGCGCGTCGCGGCACCCAGCAGCACCGGGCAGATCAGGCCTTCGCGCAATTCGCGGGCGAGATCGTCGAACACCGCGTCGCGCGGCGGCTGGATGTCTTCCAGCAACTGCTCCATCAGCGCGTCGTCGTGGTCGGCGAGCTTTTCCAGCATCGAGAAGCGCGCTTCCTTCTCGCGGTCGAGATTGCCGCCTTCCAGCGCCACCACTTCGGAGGGCTTGTGTTCGCGATAGACGAAGGCGCGCTCCAGCGCGAGATCGACGAAGCCTTCGATCAGTTCGCCGTTCCAGATCGGAATCTGACGCAGCACCAGCGGTACGCGCGAGGCCGGCTGCAACGTCGCCAGCGTTTCGCGGATGCGCTTGTTGGCCTTGTCGATCTTGTTCAGAAACAGAAAGCGCGGAATGCCCAATTCCTCGAGCTCGCGCAGGATGATCTGCAGTTGCGGCAGCTTCTTCTCGTCCGCCTCGCAGACCACGATCGCGGCGTCGACCGCCGGAAGTGCGGCGCGCATGTCGTGCGCGAACTCGATCGAGCCGGGACAGTCGATAAAGGTGTAGCTGTCGCCCATGAAACTGGTGGTGGCGGCGCTCAGGCCGACGCCCATCTTGTGGTGGCGCGCCTCGGGGCTGGCGTCGCCGACGGAAGTTCCGGCATCGACACTGCCGGCGTTACGAATGGCGCCTGTGCGCGCCAATATGGCTTCAAGAAGTGTGGTTTTACCGCTTTGGAAAGGGCCCACCAGCGCGATGCACCGTGGACCTCGGGGACTTCTGACGTCTTGTCCCATTGCCGCCTCCTTGTTTGGAGCTCGGCCCGTGATTGGGTCGGCGGATCAGATGCTCCGCCCGTCCCGACGATTTGGCAAGTCAGAAAATCGTCGCTGCGCTGCGGCGTGGGGCCGTCAGACCGCCGGCGGGTCGATCATGATCCGCAACGCGGCGGCAACGCTTGCGATATCGATCGTGTCGTCCCAGGCCAGTTGCAGCGAGATACCCTGGAGAATGGCAATCATGACACGCGCCGCCGATTGCGGATCGAGATGACGCGGCCACCGTCCCTCGCGCTGCGCCGCGCGGATCATCGGCGACAATATCTCGACCGCCTGGCTGACGCCCGCCAATGCCTCCCGCTTCAATCGCGGATTGGACAGGCTCTCTGCCCATAGCTGCACCGCGAGCCGGCGCCATGTTTTTTCCTGCGGATCGCGCAAGCCGAGCACGAAACCCTCGACCAGGCGCACCAGGCTGGTGTCGAGATCGGCCGCGGCCAGCGCCTGCTGCATGCGCTGCCGCTCCATGGCGTGCCGCTCGGAGGCGATCGCCATCACGACTTCGGTCTTGCCTGTGAAATATCCGTAGATGGCGCCCGGACTGAGTCCGGATTCGGCGACGATGTCCTGCATCGTCGCCGCGTGAAAACCTTCCCGCGCAAAACACGTCAGCGCCGCATCGAGAATGCGTTCGCGCTGGGCATTGGCTCGCGCCGCGCTAATCCTGGGCATGCGGCACTTCCGCCAGCACCGTGTGATAGAAGCCGTAGCCCGGCATTTGACGGCTCCGCCGCTCCCATCACTTTCGCGCGATATTCGTCGGCGCCGAGATCGCACAGCAGCTTGAGCCCGCGCTCGCGCAGGAACGCCGCCAGTTGCTCCGGCAGCAGTCCAAACCGCCAGGGCTCGCCGGTTCCGTCCACCTTGGCGATGGCCTTGTCGGCGCCCGCGAAGGCAACCGAGCCGTTCAACACCCCCTCGTGAACGTAGGTGAAGATGAAGCGGCTTCCCGGCGCCAGGCGGCCCGCCCATCGCATCACGCCGCATACCGCCTCACCCGTGAGATACTGGCTGACGCCTTCCCACACCACGATCGCGGGACGCGATGCGTCGAAGCCGGCGGCGCGAAGCAATGCATCGTAGTCGTCGACTTCGAAATCGACCTTGACGAACGTCGCCTTGCGCAAATCGGCTTCCGCCGAGCGCAGCCGCGCCTGCTTCACGCTGGCGGTGTTGGGATGGTCCACTTCGAATATGCGGGCGCTTGCCAGCGCATCCAGGCGCCAGGCGCGGGTGTCGAAGCCGGCACCGAGCAGCACCACCTGGTCGATCTCGCCCGCCGCCTCTGCGATCCAGTCGTCGATCAATTTGGTGCGGGCGATGCCGGAGGTTCGCGCGCCTGGCCAGCGGCGGTCGATGTAGTTGTTCAACAGCGCCGCCGCCGGGCGCAACCTGAAAAGTCTTGCCGCCAGTCGAAGTTCGCCCGGCAGCAGCGCCGCGGCGAGCGGATCGGCAAACGCGCGCGCATTCGGCGCCCTGGCATGTTCGGAGGCACGAAACACCGCCATGAATTCGGCGGTCCGACTGACTTCCTGACTGCGCATCCGACGTCTCCTCAAAAAGAACGTTTATTCTTTTTAAGAGCAAGCGAGGTCGCTGTCAAGATTGCCTTCGATAAATCCAGGCTAAGGTTATCTTCCCGGCAATTATCTTCCCGGCCGCAGTTCCAGGCTTTCCAGCCCGGCGGCGACGCTGATGCCGACCTGGCCCTGCACGCTCAGCGGCTGCAGCGCGATCGAATTGCGCCGAACCGCCGACCAGCACATTGCCGCCGACGCCGACGCCGAGCGTGGCGCTGCCCTGCGCGCCGGCATAGTTGCCGGAGAGCTCGCCGGGTCCGAGCCGCGCCACCGGCGCGTAGACGCCCCAGGCCAGCGCCGATTCCGCGGTGATACCGAGATCGAGGCCCACTTTGCGGATGGTGGCGATGTAACGGTCCTCCGGCATGCCGTCGACGCGCAGCACGCAACCGAGATTGGTCACGGAACCGACGATGAAGCCGATGCTGGCGCCGCCGCGGCATTCCAGGATGCCGACCTGCACCCGCGTCATCGGCGCTTGCGCGTTGGTGCCGGCGAACGGAACGTGGCCAGCATGGCGATGGCGGCACCGGCAGAGAAGGAGGAAGCGACGCATGAAGAAATCTCCGGAAGGAAAGTGTGATGCAGGCAGACAATCAAACAAAGCGCCACTGGCGTGACGAGCGCTTCTCTATGCCACAACATCTTTTGCGGTGCCAGATTTGGCGGAACCGGCGAATGCGCCGCGTTCATCAACAAAAAAAGAGGCCCGCGGATGCGAGCCTCTTTCTGTTCAAACTATCGCGCTCAGCCGTGACGGCGATGCCGGTGGACGTGCCGGCGCGGACTGCCGAAGCGGACGGCCTCCAGTTCGAGGCCGGCGACGCCGGCGGCGACATTGAGCCCGGTCTGGCCCTGCACGCTGATCGGCTGCAAGGCGTAGGAATTCGCCGGACCGCCGACCAGGAAATTGCCGCCGCCGCCGATGCCGATCGACGCGTTGGCGCCGACACCGCCATAGGTGCCGGCCAGTTCGCCGCGTCCAAGCCGGCTGTTCGGCGCACTCACCGCCCAGGAGAACTGGGTCTGCTGGGTGAAGCCGAGATCGACGCCAATCCGGCGCACGGTTGCGATGTAAGGTTCGGGCCGGCGGCCCTCACTCTGAAACACGCATTCAAGACTGGTCACCGAGCCGACGACAAAGCCGACATTCTGGCCGCCCTGGCATTGCAGGATGCCGGCGCGCACCGGCGGCAGCGCGTCGGCCGCTAGCGAGCGACGCCATCAGCGCAGCGATGGCGATGCCGAATGTCGAAAGGCGTTTCGAGAAGTGCATATTGTCTTATCCCCGCTTGGTGAATTGAATCTGCGGGGGACAGGAAGGAAGCGCCATGTCCAAAACAAGGCGCTTCCATAAGAAGCCGTCAAAACATCAGACGTTCGCCGCGTGAAGTGATTTGACACGCCTTTTTTCTGACGCGTTTTCCAGACGCGCAGCGGAACCGCTTCGCTCGAAAACGCGCTATCGCAAATTGCCGCAAAAGCGCTGGATGCGTTTGCAGGCGTCTTCGAGATCGGAGGTCTTGGTGGCGTAGGAGATCCGGAACGCCGGCCCAAGGCCGAACGCCGAACCCTGCACCACGGCGACGCCTTCGGTCTCCAGCAGCTCGGTGACGAAGTCCTCGTCGTTCTCGATCACCTTGCCGGACGGCGAGGTCTTGCCGATGGTGCCGGCGCAGGACGGATAGACGTAGAACGCGCCCTCGGGCCGCGGGCATTCGATGCCCCTGGCCTGGTTGAGCATCGACACCGCGAGGTCGCGGCGTTCCTTGAACACCTTGTTGTTGGCGGGGATGAAGTCCTGCGGACCGTTGAGCGCCTCGACCGAGGCCCACTGCGAGATCGACGACGGGTTCGAGGTCGACTGCGACTGGATCGTCGCCATCGCCTTGATCAGCTCGGCCGGGCCGCCGGCATAACCGATGCGCCAGCCGGTCATGCAATAGGCCTTCGAGACGCCGTTCACCGTCAGCGTGCGGTCGTACAGTTTCGGTTCGACCTGCGCCGGCGTCGTGAACACGAAGTCGTCATAGACCAGGTGCTCGTACATGTCGTCGGTCATCACCCAGACGTTGCGGGTGCTTCACCAGCACGTCGGTGATCGCCTTCAGCTCGCTCCGCGTATAGGCGGCGCCGGTCGGGTTCGACGGCGAACAGAGGATGATCCATTTGGTCTTCGGCGTGATCGCCTTTTCCAGCGCGTCGGGCTGCAGCTTGAAGCCCTGCGCCGCCGTGCAGACCACCGCGACCGGCACGCCGCCGGCCAGCGCCACCATCTCGGGATAGCTGACCCAATAGGGCGCGGGGATGATGACCTCGTCGCCCGGATTGATGGTCGCCATCAGCGCGTTGTAGAGCACCTGCTTGCCGCCGGTGCCGATGATGATCTGGTTCGGCTTGTAGGTCAGGCCGTTCTCGCGCTGGAACTTGGCGATGATCGCCTCCTTCAGCTCGGGAATGCCGTCGACCGCGGTGTACTTGGTCTTGCCGGCCTCGATGGCGTGGATCGCCGCCAGCTTGATGTTGGCGGGCGTGTCGAAATCGGGCTCGCCGGCGCCGAGGCCGATGACGTTGCGGCCGGCCGCTTTCAGCGCGCGTGCTTTATCCGTGACCGCGATCGTCGCGGACGGCTTCACACGGTCGAGCGCAGCGGACAGAAACGGCATCGTCATCTCCTTGCAGGCAGGTGCGAACACACCACGTGTCGCCACCGATCCACGACTCTATTTGCTGGGATCGGCGCACCCTAAAGCGGCGCACGCTGCATCGCAAGAAGCTTGGCGCCAAAGGCCTGAACTTTCGCTGACGATCCGGGGATGCCCGTCCGCCGGCGCAATATTCGAATAATTCTGCGGCAAAATTCCTCATATTCCGTCCCGATGTTGAGCGGCCGGTTCGCAGGCTCCGGCGGCCGGATCAACCAACGGCCTGCGAGAATTGCTCCGAGGACATTTTCTGCGCGGATCGGTCGCGGCAGCCTGCCTGCAAGATGCACCGCGCGCGCGATGGATTCAGACCGCGCCCGGCCAGCACCGATCGTCGATCGCACCGCGCGCGTCGCGCAAGCGTGATCCATCGTGTCGCGATGTGTTCGATGGAATCATTCTGCGCGCGTGCAGTGCGGTAGAGGTTTTCGACTTTTTCCATGGTGCGGGTCTTGCGACGCACCGGCAACGGCATCATTGTTTAACCGCGTTGCGGCGCGACAATCGCCGCTCGCGCCGTGCCGCCAACCCGATCGAATGAATCCCCTCACGATGTACAAGCTCTATTCGATGCAGCGCTCCGGCAACAGCTACAAGGTCCGCCTTGCGCTGGCGTTGCTCAATGCGCCGTATCGCGCGATCGAGGTCGACATCCTGCGCGGCGAAAGCCGCACGCCGGACTTCCTGGCGAAGAATCCGAGCGGACAGGTGCCGCTGCTGGAAGTCGCCGACGGACGCTACCTCGCCGAGTCCAACGCCATCCTGTGGTATGTCGCCGGCGGCACGCCGCTGGCGCCGGAGTCGCGGGTCGAGCGCGCCGAGGCGCTGCAGTGGATGTTCTTCGAACAGCACGCGCTGGAGCCCAATATCGGCGCCGCCTATTTCTGGCTGTCGCTGGTCAAGGGCGGCCGCGACCTGCAGACGCATGCGCTGGAGGACTGGATGGAGCGCGGCTATGCCGCGCTTCAGGTGATGGAAAACCACCTCAAGACGCGGGCCTATTTCGCCGCCGGGCAGCTGACCGTCGCCGACATCGCGCTGTACGGCTACACCCATGTCGCCGACCGCTGCGACTATGATCTGGCGACCTTCCCGGCCATCCGCGCCTGGCTGCGGCGGGTCGAACAGACCCCGGGTTTCGTGGCCATGGACTGCGCCGCCGGCAACCGAGGTCGACGATCCCGCGAGCATCGCGGCCGGGGCTTGAGCCGCGCTCGCCCTTCACATTCGCTTGAAGGAACCGGCAAAGGTTAAGAACAGCGGGAATAACGTTCAACCTTTGCCGTGATTTGGCCGTTTTCGGGCGCCAGCACGCCGCAATATTGCCGGCGACAACTGGTGAGATTCCCCGGTGCCGCGGGTGATTCGTCCGCGTCCTGAAGGATTTAGACCATGATGCGGTCGCCCGGCACGGCAGGCTTTGGAAGCCGCCCTGCTGCCAGTCGCGTCTTCCCGACTGACCAACGCCGTTGCCACCTCTCTGGCGATCGGCGCGCTGTCGCTGTGCCTCGTCGTCACACTGACCGTGCTCTCGATCAAGGTGACCATGGCGATGCCGATCCCGGCGTAAATCCCGGCATCTTCCGTTCCTGTGAAAGCATCGCGCGATGATCAACATCGCGACCGGACCATGATGAAAGCACCTGCCGGACTGAAATCACCCGTCGGACTTGTGACCGTGGCGCTGACGGCAGCGATCCTGCTGGCGGTGTCGCTTTTGATCGTCACCGGCACGCGCGGTGAGGTACGCGATCCCGCGGTGCGGATCATCTCGCCAGCCACGAAATAACGGCGCTTCCAGCAAGACAAAGCACCGGTGACGTGAACGCGTGACCTGCGGGCTGTGACCAAGCCCTCAGGTCCAACCGCTTATCGCCAACATCATCTACGATTCGGGCAAGAGCCTCATCGACCATTACCGCGCCATCACCGGCCGGCGCGGCTGAATCCAGCTCAACCCCATTTGTGGAAGATCAGGAACGCGCCGGCGGCGATCAGGAAAAAGCCCAGCGCGTGATTCCACCCCAGCGGCTCCTTCAGATACAGCACCGAGAAACCGGCGAACACGACCAGCGTGATCACCTCCTGCATGGTCTTGAGCTGGGCCGCCGAATACACCGCGCTGCCCCAGCGGTTGGCCGGCACCGCCAGCCAGTATTCGAAAAAGGCGATCCCCCAGCTCGCCATGATGACGAGCGGCAGCGCCTGGCCTTGAATTTCAGATGGCCGTACCAGGCAAAGGTCATGAAGACGTTGGAGGCAAACAGCATCAGGATCGGCAGAATCTGGGGCGAAATAGTCGGCATTGCGTCCTCTCTTGAATGTGCCCGCGCCAACAACCGCGCGGAACCCGGTTCCATCCGTTTTCGCATAGCATTTGAATTCAAAACCGCGAAAGCCTCGGCGCATCGCGGTCAATAGCATCTTAAGAATAGAAGCAGAAAGCCCGCCGCTGTTGAAACCTTGTTGCAGACTGCGTGCCTTATCTCTGGCAGGCAACGAGAACGGGCATGCAGTTCGACTGGCGCGCAATCTCAGGTCCGGCTCTGACGACAGCGACGGCGTTGATCGCCTTCTTTGTCGACCGGCACATCATTGCCGTGCCCAATCCCGCGCCGCTGTTCGTCTGCATCGTCGCCTTTGCCAGCTCGCTCAGCGGCCTTGCCTCCGGCCTGATCAGCGCCGCCATCGCGGTGGTCTTCTCGGCGCTGTTCTTCCTCAACCACCGTGCGCTGCCGGGCTACGACGCCTCCGACCTGACGCGCATGGGGCTGCTGGCGGTGACCGCGGTCGGCACCGCCGTGATCACCGGAATGCTGCGGCAAAAATGGATCGACGCCTTCGCCTGGGAGCAGAAGCACCATGCCACCGCGATGCGGCTGTCGGCGGCGCTCGACCAGGTCGACATCGGCATCGTGCTGCTCGACGCCGACACCCGCGCGGAATTCATCAACCGCGCCTTCCGCGACTATTTTGCGCTGTCCGACGAGCAGGCCGACGCCAAGCCGCCCTTCATCGCGCTGATGTATCACGGCCGCGACACCGGCGCCTACGAACTGCCGGAGGACGAGTTGAGCGCCTTCATCGCGCGGCGCACCGAGATGATGCGGGCCGGCGATTCCACGCCGATCAACATCAACCTCGCCGACGGACAGGTGCTGCGCTTTTCCTGCACGGCGCTGCCCGACGGCGGGCGCATGCTGAGCTATACGCCGGTCACCGACCTCGTCCGCCACACCGACGATCCCGCCAACGCCGACTACTTCCGCTCGCTGCGCGGCGGCGGCGAGCGCAGCCTTGCCCGGCATCTGCGCGCCGCGGAATGACCGCGCCACGCCGGGCGCATCCTCCCCACACGATTGATCCGTTGCGGTTGCGCCTGTAGTAAGGGCGGGCTGTCAAGCCGCGCGCGTCCAGGACGCCGCAATCCCCATCGAGGACGGAATACAAATATGCCCGGCGACGTATCTATTCGCGCTGTCACGCGTCAGGACTACGAACAATGGCTTCCATTGTGGGACGGCTACAACGCCTTCTACGGCCGCTCGGGCGCGACCGCGCTTTCGCCTGAGATCACGGCGATGACCTGGGCGCGCTTCTTCGATGCCTATGAGCCGGTGCATGCGCTGGTCGCCGAGAGCGGCGGCAAACTGCTCGGGCTGACGCATTATCTGTTTCATCGCAGCACCACCTCGATCGAACCGACCTGCTATCTGCAGGATCTCTTCACCAACGAGGCCGCGCGCGGCAAGGGCGTCGGCCGCGCGCTGATCGACGGCGTCTACGAACAGGCGAGGCGCGCCGGATCGTCGCGCGTCTACTGGCAGACCCATGAGACCAACCACACGGCGATGCAGCTCTACGACAAGGTCGCGGAGCGTTCCGGCTTTGTGGTCTATCGCAAGCTGCTCTGATGCGGCCTTGCTCTGAGGCACCCTGTGGATAAATCCTGCTGTCACCGGCGCGTAACAAAGCCCGGCTAGGTTGCGCCTTGCGTCTGATCAGGCCCCCCGTCTCAGATCACGCGCCCCAAGCGGTCCCCGTCAGTCGCCGCGTCTGACCGGGGCCGCATTTTTTGTGCCGCTAGCCGACGCGCCAGCATGGCAGCTCAGCAGCAACGCCCGGCAGGCGGTACGCCCGCACCTTGCGGCTTGCCGGGCGCGCAGGCCACAATGCAGCGCCTCTCTCATACCTCCCCACAGGATCATTCCATGCAAATTCGCAATCTCGGCGGCTCCGGCCTGCGCGTCTCCGCCGTCGGCCTCGGCTGCAACAATTTCGGCCAGCGCATCGACCTCGAAGCCTCGCGCAAGGTGATCCACAAGGCGATCGACCTCGGCATCACCCTGTTCGACACCGCCGACATCTATGCGGACATGGGCGGCTCGGAGACCGTGCTGGGCGACGTGCTCGGCGACCGCCGCAAGGACATCGTGCTGGCGACGAAATATTCCAAGCCGATGGCAGAGGACGGCACCAAGCAGGGCGCCTCGCGCCGCTACATCATGTCCAGGCGGTCGAGGCGAGCCTGAAGCGGCTGAAGACCGACTACATCGATCTCTACCAGCAGCACGATTACGATCCGCTGACGCCGATCGAGGAGACGCTGCGCGCGCTCGACGATCTCGTGCGCCAGGGCAAGGTGCGCTACATCGGCAATTCCAACTTTCCGGCCTGGCGCATCGCCGAAGCCGAATATGTCGCGCGCGCGATGAACGTCAGCCGTTTCGTCTCCTGCCAGGACGAATACAGCCTCGTCGTGCGCGACATCGAGAAGGATCTGCTGCCGGCGGCGCAGGAATACAAGCTCGGCCTGTTGCCGTTCTTCCCGCTGGCGAGCGGACTGCTGACCGGCAAGTACAAGCGCGGCGAGGCGGCGCCCGACGACACGCGCTTCGGCAAGGTGCCGCGCCTGCGCGACCGCTACGTCACGCCGCGCAACGAGGACATCGTCGAGAAGCTGCAGGCGTTCGCGCAAGGCGCGCGGCCACTCCATGCTGGAGCTCGCCTTCTCCTGGCTCGCCGCGCGGCCGCAGGTCTCGAGCGTGATCGCCGGCGCCACCCGCGTCGAGCAGGTCGAGCAGAACGTCAAGGCGATCGGCTGGACGCTGAGCGCGGAAGAGATCGCGGAGATCGACGAGATCACGAAGTAGGGTTTCGTCATTCCGGGGCGCGCATAGCGCGAGCTCTGATGTGCAATTGCACATCAGAGAATCGATAACCACGATCGGGAGTATGGATTCCGGGCCTGCGCCAGGGGCGCATCCCGGAATGACAGCTTCGTGGTGGTCGCCCCTACCCCACCAATCCCTTCATCGGCTTCACCGGTGCGCTGTCGGGAAACACCGTCTCCGCCAGCACGCGCTCGGCGAGGCCGAACTGATCGTGCAGCACGCCCTTGATGACGGCGCGCAGGTCCGTGGTCGGCGCGAGGTCGCGGCCCTGGTAGAGATTGGCGGGCTTCAGGCCCGGCCAGTCCGAGATCACCCGGCCGCCTTTCACCGCGCCGCCGGCCAACAGCGCGATGGTGCCGGTGCCGTGATCGGTGCCTTCGGTGCCGTTGATGCGCGCGGTGCGGCCGAATTCGGTGGCGACGACCACCACCGTGTCGCGCCAGCGCGCGCCCGAGCCCGCTTTCGAATTCCGCCAGCGCGCCGTCGAGGCCCGACAACAGTTGCGCCAGACGGCCGACCGGGCCGCCTTCATTGGCATGCGTATCCCAGCCGTCGAAGGCGAGCGCGGCGATCCGCGGACCGTCATCGGCCGCCATCAGCTTTGCCGCGCCGCGCGCCACCAGCCGCATCGCGCCGGCGCCGTTGGTGCCGGGCTTCGGCTTCATGTCGTCGCCTTGCGCGGCCTTGTCGAGCTGCAGGCCTTGCGTCAACGCCGCGGCCAGCGCGGGATCGCGATGGCGATAGAGTTCGACGAGACGCATCGCGGTGTCGTCGGCGGCCTGCGGCAGCGCCACCGGCGCCCAGCCGACGGTCGGCGCCGCGCCGCGCAGCACCAGCGGCGTGGTCGGGCCGACCGCGAGCGCGCTCATCACCCGCTCGCCTTTCGGCAGCGCTTCCAGCGCGCGGTTGAGCCAGCCGGATTGCACCCGGCCGGGACCGGCAAAGCCGCTTTCGAGCACGTCCTGGCCGTCGAAATGCGAGCGGTCGCGATAGGAGGTCGCCACCGCGTGAACCACGGCGGCCTGCTTCTCGCGGTACATCCGCGCGAATTCCGGCATCGCCGGATGCAGCGCGAAGAAGGAATCCAGCATCAGCGCGGCGTTCGGCCCGCCCGAGGTCAGCGCGATCGAACCGTGCAGGCCGGCATAATCGGGGTCGCCGATCGGCGCGACGGTGGCGAGCCCGTCGAGCGCGCCGCGCAGGATGACGACGATCAGCCGCGGATCGCGCCCGTCGGCGGCGCGCGCGAATTTCGGCAAATAGGCCCAGGCCGCAAACGAAGCGCCGCCGAGCAGCAGCGCGCGGCGCGAGGACGCGATGTCGGGCTTTCGCAGCAATCCATGGTTTCCATTGGCGTCATCTCCTCTGGAATTCCGGCGACATCAGCAACAGCGCCAGCGCCTGCTGCCGCGATTCGGCGCGCTCGATGGTGCGCCGCGTTTCCGGCGACGCGGCGTCCGCGGCCACGAGTTCGAGCAGGTCGCGCGGATCGATGCTGTCGGCGAGGCGCGAGGCGATCTGCGCGGAGATGTCGAGCCGCAGCTTCATGCCTTCGGGCGCGGCCCACGCCGCATTGGTGTCGGGAAAACCGTTCGGTCCGGCGGGCGACCACAGCGGCTGGCCCAGCACGTTGAGGCCGTTGAGATAGCGGGTGGGGTCATCCGGGATCTGCGCCAGCAGCCGGCCGCTCGCGACCAGGAATTCGTAAGGCGAGCGCACCTTGGTCAGCGGCGCCTTCCAGGCCTCGTCGGAATCCAGCAGCGCCGTCGCCAGTAGCTTGAGATCGCCGTCGGACTTGCCGAACACGTCCGCGAGCCGCGCCACCAGAGCCGGCGGCGGATCGTCGGCGACGAAGTGACGGACGAATTTGGTGGCGATGAATTTCGCGGTCGAGGGATGGCGCGCGATGTCCGCCAGCACCGCCTCGCCCTGCGCCACGCCGTTCGGCTCGTAGATCTTTCCCATCACGGCCTGCGCGCCCGGCTGGTGCGCATTGGCGTTGAACACGAAGGTGCCGGGCGCGCCGAGCTGGCCCTGCCGCCCGGCATAGGTCCAGCCCGTGATGATGCGCGCCAGCGAGGTGACGTCGTCCTGCGAATAGCCGCCGCCGACGCCGAGCGTATGCAGCTCCATGATCTCGCGCGCGAGATTTTCGTTCAGGCCGCGGTTGCGGTTTTGGCCGGCGCGCGAGTCCGGCCCGAGCGATTGCTGGTTGTCGAGAAAGAACAGCATCGCCGGATGCTGCTCGACCGCCTTCAGCATGTCGCCGAAGCGCCCGAGCACGTGGGGACGGATCGCCTCGCGCTCGAACGAACCCGCCCACATCCGCGCCAGCCCGCCCTTGCTGGCGGAGATGCAGAAATGATTGGACCAGAACACGACCAGCCGTTCGGTGAAGCCGCAATCGGCGATGACGCCGCGTTGCAGTTGCGCCAGCGCCTCGGCGCGAAACGTCTTCTGGATGATGTTGAGCGGTTGCGGCGGCGGCTTTGGCGCGCCGGGCTGCATCGTCTCGGGAGATGCCGCGGAAGGAGGCGCCATCGACGCATTGGCATTTTCGGCCGGCTTTTCCGATGGCTCCTTGGCCGTGATGTCCATCGCGATGCTGTTGAGCGACAGGTTTCGCTTTTGCCCCTTGGCATCCGGCGTCGATTGCGGCGGCGTCTCGGTCGCGGCGGCCGGCGCCGATTTCGACGCCGCGTTTCGCGCCTGCTGGATCTCGAACTGATAGTCGAACACCGCCTTGCCGAGCGCCGGCGTCGAGAGCAGGCCGGGCACTTCGAGCAGCACGCCGTTGGGGCGGGCAAGCTCGGCCTTGACGAAGCCGCGCGGATCGGAGGCGGCGTTGACGAAATCGCCCGATGCGCCGCCGCGCGCGCCGAAGCCGAAGCGATTGAGCGCAACCAACGCGGCTTGCGAATCGCGGGCCATCGGATTTCCCTCGGCACTTCCCCGGTATATGATTGGCAGAGATCATAACGCCATTCGGGATGAACCCCGAATGAAAACCCGGTCATAAAGCGCCCGATTCATGACAAATCGGTTAGAAATTCCACCCTCACGCCGCCTTGCCTGCGCCGGCTGCGGCACCGAGTTCACCTGCAGTCTGTCGGGGCCGTGCTGGTGCAGCGATGAGGATTTCCGTCTGCCGATGCCGCTGGACGGCAGCGACTGCCTGTGTCCGGATTGCCTGCGCAAGGCGGCGGCGCGCGCTGCAAGCGCGGCCGCGACGTGACCGACAGATGGGACGTCCGGGCCGTCCTGCTCGACATGGATGGTACGCTGCTCGACACCGAGCGGGTCTATTTCGACAGCCTCGTCGGCGCGCTCAACGCGTTCGGTTATACTGACGATGTCGAAGCGCTGTGCCATGCGATGGTCGGACTTCCCGGTCCGGATTGCGAGGCCATGCTGCTCGCACGCTATGGCGAGGATTTTCCGCTCCCCGCAATCAACAAGGCTTACGCCGCACAGCGCGACGAGACCCTCGCCGCAGGTTTGCCATTGAAGCGCGGCGCCATTGAACTGCTGGATGCGCTGCAGGCCGCCGAATGCCCGATGGCGATCGTGACCTCGTCGTCGCGGCGCACGGCGGAATCGCATTTGACGCTTGCAGGAATCCGCACCCGTTTCGACACCATCCTGACCATCGACGACGTCACGGCGCGGCAAGCCGAGCCCTGACCTCTATCTGCTGGCGGCCTCAAAGCTCGGCATGCCGCCGGAATCCTGCGTCGCCGTCGAGGATTCCAACCACGGCGTGACATCCGCGCATGCCGCGGGGACGATCACGATCATGGTGCCGGACATACTGCCGCCGACGGAAGCGTCGCGCGCCCGATGCGCGGCGGTGGTGGATGACCTCGGCGCGGTGCTGGAGATGCTGCATCAGCGCGGCGGGCTGAAGCGGCGTTGATTTCGTCGCAAATGACGAATTCTCTACACCGCATGCCCCGGCGACTTCCGCGCCATGCCGTCGAACGCGTCGAGCAACCGCTCGCGCCAGGCGTAAACGGGATCGTCGGCAGCCAGCAGCTTGAACGGGCTCACCACGCGCGCCCACTGGAACGGACCGAACACGATATAGTCGGCGTAGTTCGGCTTCTCGCCGCCGAGATAGGCTTGCGTCTTCAATGTCAACCGCAGCGGCTCGATCGATTTGCGAAAGCCTTCGACCGCCTTGTCGCGGCCGGCCATGATGTCTTCCAGCGGCCTGCCGAAGCGCGCTTCACGCGACTTCCTGAAATAGGCGGCGTCGACCGGCTTCAGGCCCAGCGGGATGTCCGCGATGATGAGCGGAAATATGCCGGCGATCACGGTGACGTCGCCCCACCAGTTCAGCATCCGCCCGACGCTGCGGCCGCCCTCGCCGCCGAACAGTGACGGCCGCTCCGGATATTTGTCTTCGAGGTAGTTTGCGATGGTCCAGGAATTGACGACCGAGGTGTCACCGTCGAGCAGCACCGGCACCTTCTCGGATTGATGCGGCGCGATCGCTTCCTTCTCGGTGAAGCACCACGGAATGGTTTCCGCGGAAAACCCCTTGTGCGCCAGCGCCATCCGCGTCCGCCAGCAGAACGGGCTGAAGGGCCGGGTTGCGTCAGTGCCGACGAGTTCGAAGAGTTTGAGGGTCATGTGGAGATTGTGCGCGAATGGTGGCACCCACACAAGAGCTGTCATTGCGAGCGCAGCGAAGCAATCCATGTTGCCACAGGAACAGGCGTGGATTGCTTCGTCGCTGCGCTCCTCGCAATGACGTTGATGGACGTACGCTTCCCTTTACCGCACCACCGACGCGGTTTGCCCGAACAGGATCTTCCGCTCTTCCTCGGTGCGGTTCACCGGCTGGCCGAAATTCGGATTGACCTCCTTCGCCAGCGCGTAGGCGCGCTCGGTCGCAGGCCGGGCGCGGATGGTCTCCAGCCAGCGCTTCAGATGCGGGAAGTCGTCGATGTTCTGGTCCTGGTTCTTGTAGGGCACGACCCAGGGATAGCTCGCCATGTCCGCGATCGAGTAATCGCCGGCGATGAACTCGCGGTCGGCGAGTCGCTTGTTGAGCACGCCGTAGAGCCGGTTGGTCTCGTTCACATAGCGGTCGATGGCGTATTTGATCTTCTCCTGGGCGTAGTTGCGGAAGTGATGGTTCTGCCCGGCCATCGGCCCGAGCCCGCCCATCTGCCAGAACGTCCACTGGATCGCGTCGTAGCGGCCGGCGAGATCGGCGGGCAGGAACTTGCCGGTCTTCTCCGCCAGGTACAGCAGCATCGCACCCGACTCGAATACCGAGATCGGTTTTCCGCCGCCCTTCGGCTCATGGTCGACCATCGCCGGGATGCGGTTGTTCGGCGCGATCGCGAGGAATTCCGGCTTGAACTGTTCACCCTTGCCGATCTGCACCGGGAAAATCTTGTATTTCAGCCCGGTCTCTTCGAGGAACATCGTGATCTTGTGGCCGTTCGGCGTGGTCCAGTAATGAAGGTCGATCATGGCGCGGTCCCTGAGTGATGAGTTTCGCCTCGCATCGGCAAAAGGATGCGGATGCATGAATGTGGTCGGGCCGCGCCACCCTGTCAATGGCCATCGCGTGAGGCGCGCGAAAGTGATGACGTCCAGCTCAGAACGCCATGGCGCTCGAGCGCGTGAACAGCAGCCAGCCGCCATAGAGGATGTAATAGCTGGCAACCGTCGTGATCAGCCTTCCTGCCCAGGTGCGAAACTGCGCATCGCTCATCGCTTCCAGGATGCGCCGCGCCAGTGTCGTGCCGAGCATCGAGGCCGCGATCGCCACCGCCGCCAGCACCGGATCGAGGGTCGCGGCCTGGTCGATGATGCCGCCGAAATAGATCAGCTTGGTGAAATGGCTCGCCACCTGGCAGGTCGCCTTGGTCGCCACCACCTCGCGGCGGCCGAAATTGCCGCCGAGGAAGAACGTGTCCATCAGCGGCCCGGAAACGCCGGTCATCAGCATCAGCCCCATGCAGATGAAGCCGTAGAAGCTGCCCTGCCAGATGCTGTCCGGGTTCGGCTTGATGCTGGCCGGCATCAGCCGCGCCATGAACGGCGTCACCCCGAGCAGCAGCAGCGCGATCGGCTTGTCCGGCACGTAGCGCATGATCGACCAGGCGCCGAGCGCCAGCGCGCAGCCGATCAGATAGACGAACACCGGCCGCCAGCGGATATGCGCGCGCCACAGAAAGGCGCGCCAGCCGTTCGACGCCATCTGCGTGATCGCGTGCAGCACCATCGCCGTCGGCAGCGGCATCAGGGTCAGCAGCACGCCGATCAGGATCAGCCCGCCGGCCATGCCGAACAGGCCCGACAGGAAAGCTGTCGCGACCATCAGCAGGCCCAGCGCTGCAATCATCAAGCGGTGTCATTCGAATCTCCGTAAGCTCTTTCTGCCGCGCTTGGACGCCGCGCGCAAACTGAGTTATCTTGCCCTGGCATCAGTTTTCCTGAGGGTTGAAGGTTCGCATGCGGCGGCTGCTCTTTCTCAACGGCATCAAGGCGTTCGAGGCCGCGGCCCGCAGCGGCAGCTTTGCCGCCGCCGGCCTCGAGCTCAACGTCTCGGCGGCGGCGATCAGCCGGATGGTGCATCTGCTGGAAGACCGGCTCGGCGTCGCGCTGTTCGAGCGCAAGGCCAATCGCCTGGTCACGACGGCGGCGGGGCGCGCCTATCAGAGCGGGCTGACGCCGATCTTCGATGCGCTGGCGAGCCTCACCGCGCAGGTCACCGCGCCGTCGGGCGTCCGCGTGCTGACCATCGGCGTCGGGCCGACCTTTGCGATGCGCTGGCTGATCCCGCGGCTGGCGGATTTTCGCAAGGAAGAACCTGATATCGACGTCCGCATCACCACCGGCGGCGCCGCGGCGCCGTTCGGCGACGACTGGAGCTGCGGCATCCAGCTCGGCGACGGCGAATGGCCCGGGCCTGATCGCCGAGCCGCTGTTCGCCGCCGACCTGCTGCCGGTCTGCGCGCCGCGGCTCGCGAGCGGGCTCAAGCGGCCCGGCGATCTGAAGGGACCGATCCTGCTGCGCGTCGCGCATTCGCCGGACGACTGGCCGTCCTGGCTGAAGGCCGCCGGCGTCGCCCGCGTCAGCGCGCGCGGGCCGGAGTTGCAATATTACGGCCAGGCGCTGCAGGCCGCGGTCGACGGCCTCGGCGTTGCGATGGGCATCCGGCCCTATATCGACGACGACCTCGCCGCCGGACGACTGATTGCGCCGTTTGCGCTGAGCGTGCCCAAGGGCAGCGCTGGTACCTGGTCTATCGCGACTTCCGCACCGGGCAGCGCGATTTTGCCGCGTTCCGGCGCTGGATCATCCGCGCCGCCGCCGGGCCCGCCGTCCGCCGCAAGGGTCCGCGCCATGCCGGCTGAACGGATCGACACGCTGGTGATCGGCGGCGGCCAGGCCGGGCTCGTGATGAGCTACCGTCTGAAGCAGCGCGGCATTCCGCATCTGGTGCTGGAGCGGGCGCGGATCGCCGAACGCTGGCGCAGCGAACGCTGGGACGGGTTGAAATTCCAGTTTCCGAACTGGTCGGTGCGGCTGCCGGATTTTCCGTTTCCGCAAACCGAGCCCGACGCGTTTGCGTCATCCGCCGAGATCGTCGAACTTCATCGAGGCCTTTGCGGCGTTTGCCGCCCCGCCGATCCGCTGCGGCGTCGAGGTGACGCGGCTCGCGCGCGGCGATGGCGGCGCCGCCTTCATCGCGGAGACCGCGATCGGGCCCATCGAGGCCAGCAACGTCGTGGTCGCGACCGGTCCCTATCAGCGCGCCCTGATGCCGGACCTGTTGCGCGATCATCCGGTGTTCCAGGTCCACGCCGGACAGCTACAAAAATCCCGGCCAGCTTCCACCGGGCGCGGTGCTGGTGGTCGGCGCCGGCGCGTCGGGGGCGCAGATCGCCGAAGAACTCCACCGCGCCGGCCGCCGCGTCTTTCTCGCGGTCGGCCAGCACAACCGCATGCCGCGCCGCTACCGCGGAGCGGATCTGACCTGGTGGTTCGGCGCGCTGCGCCTGTTTGATATGACGCCGGAGCAGCGCACGCACCGGGTCAATCCCTCGATCACGGGCGCCTATGGCGGCCACACCATCGACTTCCGCCGCTTCGCCGCCGACGGCATCACGCTGCCGGGCAGGATCGCGGCGGCGCGCGACGGCGTGCTCGATATCGCCCCCGGTCTCGCCGAGAGTCTCGCCGACGGGGATGCCTATTATGCGACCTTCCTCGACATGCTGGACGCCCATGTCGAACGCCACGGCCTCAATCTGCCGGACGACCCCGCCGCGCGTGCGGTGCTGGCCGATCCCGCCTTGCGTCACCGACGCCGTTGCGGCGCCTCGACCTCGGCCGGGAAGGCATCAGCGCGGTGATCTGGGCCACCGGCTACGGCGTCGATTTCGGCTGGATCGATATTCCGGTCCTGGATGCGCGCGGCGAGCCGGTCCACCGCGGCGGCATCACCGCCGTCCCCGGCCTGTATTTCCTCGGCCTGCAATGGCTGTCGAAGATGCATTCCGCCTTCCTGTCGGGCGTCGGCGACGATGCCGCCGTGCTCGCCGATCATATTTCCGCCCGCGGCTGAATTCCGCCGCGCTTGCGCCTTTCCGTTGCCGGAAAAATACGGGGAACTGTGAACCGGTTCACAGGGGTGGGCGCCGAGTCGTGGTCTTGTTGATCCGGATCAATCCCGGGAGACACGCCATGATTTACGGCGGCTTTGAAATTCAGTCGTTCGAAGCGGGGAGAGGGCAATGGCACGCCAGGATTCAACGAGCCGATCTCGCGCCGGTCGTCATCGATGGCATGTCGTTTCCGACGCTCGAAGTCGGCTTTGCATGGTCCGATCCGGACGCGGCGATCGCCGATGCGAAAGCCCATATCGACCGGAACAGCCAGCGCTATACGACGGCGCATTTGACGGGGTCGAAAATGGCCACCCCGATGACGCAAGCCGAGCCCGAGCCCGTGTCGAAACCGTCCAGACCGGTGATGTCGAACTGCCCGCAATGCAGCGCCGACCTCGCCGTGCTGCGCATCATCCCCGGCCGCGGCGGCGCCGAATACTGGACCATGCGCTGCACCCGATGCGGCGGCATCCATCTCGACATCGTCCAGGCCGAAGCCGCGCCGACGGTTCAGTAGGCTGGCGATCTGCGATCGCCACCGCGTGCTGACATCTGCTGACAATGGAACAGCCTGAGCAGGGCTGCTCCATCCGCACTCGGCTTTGCCCTTTTCTCGCCGCCGGACTCGCCCCATATTCCGGCCATGGCGAAGAAACCCGACTCCCCCAAAAAATCCGGCAAAACCCCGAAATCCAAAGCCCAAGTCCAAGCCGGCCCGACGTGCAGCCGATCGGGCCGGCGCTGGCGGAACTGCTCAATCCCGCGATCAACCGCGGCGATGCCGGCATGGGATCGGGCACCGGGCTGCAGCCGCCGCCGGATAATTCCTGGGATCGCCGCGCCGGCGGCGAAGCCGCCGCGCATCGCGCGCGCGCGTCGACGCGCGGGACCAGCGAGGATGTGGCGAAGCGCGATGGTCGGTTGGCAGCGCGTCGCGTGGCTCTCCCCCACCCAACCCTCCCCCGCAAGCGGGAGAGGGCTCCGGACGGCTCACGCCGGGTACTGCGGAAAGAGATTTGCCCGTGAACGCGCAACCATCGTCCCCTCTCCCGCTTGCGGGGGAGGGTCAGGGTGGGGGTCTCTCCGCACGGCACGAACTCGACGAAGCCCCGCAAGCCAATTACGGCACCTCAGCCACGATCCCGACGCTCGATCCGGAACTGGCCAAACAATTCGGCTTCACCACCGAGGAGGAAGACCTCGCCGCGCTGGCGCGGCCGCCGCGCAACAAGATGGAGGCGCTCGGCGTCGCCGCCACCGCCGACGCGCTGGACGCGCTGATCCGCGACGGCCGCCCCGAATTCAAGGGCGAGGACGGCGGCGTGAAAATCTGGACGCCGCACCGCCCGCCGCGCCCGGACAAATCCGAAGGCGGCCAGCCCTTCGTCATCAAGTCCGAATACGAGCCGAAGGGCGACCAGCCGACCGCGATCAAGGAACTGGTCGAGGGCATCGGCCGCAACGACCGCACGCAAGTGCTGCTCGGCGTCACCGGCTCCGGCAAGACCTACACCATGGCCAAGGTGATCGAGGCGACGCAGCGCCCCGCCATCATCCTGGCGCCGAACAAGACGCTGGCCGCGCAGCTCTATGGCGAGTTCAAGAGCTTCTTCCCCGACAACGCGGTCGAATATTTTGTCAGCTACTACGACTACTACCAGCCGGAAGCCTACGTTCCGCGCACCGACACCTACATCGAGAAGGACTTCGTCGATCAACGAGCAGATCGACCGCATGCGCCATTCGGCGACGCGCGCGCTGCTGGAGCGCGACGACGTCATCATCGTCGCCTCCGTGTCCTGCATCTACGGTATCGGCTCGGTCGAGACCTACACCGCGATGACCTTCGCGCTGAAGAAGGGCGAGCGCATCGACCAGCGGCAGCTGATCGCCGACCTCGTCGCGCTGCAATACAAGCGCACCCAGGCCGATTTTGCCCGCGGCACCTTTCGCGTGCGCGGCGACGTCATCGACATCTTCCCGGCGCACTATGAAGACCGCGCCTGGCGCGTGAACCTGTTCGGCGACACCGTCGAAAATATCGAGGAATTCGATCCGCTCACCGGCCACAAGCAGGACGAGCTCGAATTCATCAAGATCTACGCCAACTCGCACTATGTGACGCCGCGGCCGACGCTGGTGCAGGCGATCAAGTCGATCAAGTCCGAACTGAAGCTGCGGCTCGACGAGCTCAACAACCAGGGCCGCCTGCTGGAAGCGCAGCGGCTGGAGCAGCGCACCACCTTCGATCTCGAAATGATGGAAGCCACCGGCAGCTGCGCCGGCATCGAGAACTATTCGCGCTACCTCACCGGACGCCGCCCCGGCGAGCCGCCGCCGACGCTGTTCGAATACGTCCCCGACAACGCGCTGGTGTTCGCCGACGAAAGCCACGTCACCGTGCCCGCAGATCGGCGGCATGTTCAAAGGCGACTTCCGCCGCAAGGCGACGCTGGCCGAATACGGTTTCCGCCTGCCCTCCTGCATGGACAACCGCCCGCTGCGCTTCGAGGAATGGGACATGATGCGCCCGCAATCGGTCGCGGTGTCGGCGACGCCGAGCGGCTGGGAGCTGAACGAGAGCGGCGGCGTGTTCGTCGAGCAGGTGATCCGCCCGACCGGCCTGATCGATCCGCCCGTCCACATCCGCCCCGCGCGCACGCAGGTCGACGATCTCGTCGGCGAGGTCCGCGCCACCGCGCAAGCCGGCTATCGCTCGCTGGTCACCGTGCTGACCAAACGCATGGCGGAAGACCTCACCGAATATCTGCACGAGCAGGGCATTCGCGTGCGCTACATGCACAGCGATATCGACACCATCGAGCGCATCGAGATCATCCGCGACCTCCGCCTCGGCGCGTTCGACGCGCTGGTCGGCATCAACCTGCTGCGCGAGGGCCTCGACATTCCCGAATGCGCGCTGGTCGCGATCCTCGACGCCGACAAGGAAGGCTTTTTGCGCAGCGAGACCTCGCTGATCCAGACCATCGGCCGCGCCGCGCGCAACGTCGACGGCAAGGTGATCCTCTATGCCGACCAGATGACCGGCTCGATGGAGCGCGCCATCGCCGAGACCGACCGCCGCCGCGAAAAGCAGGTCGAATACAACACCGCCCACGGCATCACGCCGGAGAGCATCAAGAAGTCGATCGGCGACATCATGAACAGCGTCTACGAGCGCGACCACGTGCTGGTCGAGATCGGCGACGGCGGCATGGCCGACGACGTCATCTCGTATCGGCCACAATTTCGAGACCGTGCTGGCCGACCTCGAAACGCGGATGCGCGAAGCCGCCGCCGACCTGAACTTCGAGGAAGCCGCCCGCCTGCGCGACGAAGTCAAACGCCTCCGCGCCACCGAACTCGCCGTGGTCGACGACCCCACCATCAAGCAGCGCGGCGTGGCGGCGAAAGCCGGCGCCTATGCCGGCACGAAGAAATACGGCGATGCCGCGAACCTGCCGGCAGGCGCGATGAAGAAGCGCGGCGGCGGAATGCGCGGCGCGGCCTCTTCCTTCCGCAGCGGCGGTGCCTCTGCCCCCTCGCCCCGTCCTTCACGGGGAGAGGGGCAATCCACGGGTGGTGCCAGCGGCGGTGCCTCCAAAGTCCACAAACCCCATCTCGACGAAATGCACGGCCCGGAATCCCTGCCCTTCCGCCCCGACGGCGCCAAGCCGCGAAAACCGTTCGGCAGTACCAGCAGGGTCATCCAGCCCACCGACTCCCGCCAGTCCGGCCCGGAGTTCGGCCCTGCGCCCCGCTCCAGCGGCGGCGCGCCGGGGCATCGGGGCGGGTGGAAGAAGAGGTAGTTGTTCGGCGGCGCGCGAACCACAGTTCGTCATTTCGGAAGCCGCGGAGCGGCTGTCCGGAATCCATGCTCATGATCGTGGTTATGGATTCCGGGCCTGCGCCTACGGCGCATCCCGGAATGACGAGAGGGAAATCACCCGCGCCAGCGGCGGCGTTTCCTGCGAACCGTCAGCTTCGGTTGTATTCCCAGAGGTCCGCCACGGTGTTGACGAACTGCTGCAGGGCCGGCTGGCAGTCCGGCAGGTGATGACGCAGGGCCACTGCGGCCACCGCCAGCAGCAGCACCGCGACGACGGTCAGCAGGCGAAGCGATACCGCCGGCCGCGTGCGCTTTTCGGCAAATGAATGCGTCGCGCCGTTGTGGCGGCCGGTTTCCGGAAGCGTGTTGGTGTTCATGGCGGCGTTCCCCTTGAGAGGACCGTCCCCGGCGGGGACCGTCATCCGATGCCGCCAACCTAGACCCGCTTATCCGCGCAGGATGTGACGTGCGTCACACGCCTCGCACAACCTCTCATTACCCGTCATTCCGGGATGCGCCGCTTGGCGCAAGCCCGGAATCCATACGCACGATCGTGGTTATGGATTCCGGCGCTGCGCCAAGCTGATCGCTTCGCGATGCCCCGGAATGACGGAGAGATATCACCCCGACCGCTTGTTGCTCGTGTTCTGCACCAGTTGCCGTGATCGCCCTGCTCGCGGATGTTGTGCTTCTCGTCGTCGCGATGGCCCTTGGTGGTGTCGAGGGGAACGCTGGGCGCGCTGCCGGGGCCCTTGTGGCTTTGGTTGTCCGTCGGGAACGGGCGTGATGGTTTTGGTCGGAGTTTCGTCATCGCTTCTCCGTTGCGATACGGGAAAACGCGGCGCAGGCCGCACTCGTTCCCCAGCCCGCGAAATGCCTCGAACGTTTCCGCTTGCCATCGACCAAGCATTGCCGCGCCTGGTAGCGCAAACTGACGGCTTTCGCCTTCGCTGCGACGCCGATCGGCTACGCTGCCGCGACCTCTGCCCGACGGGCAAATCACTTCCGATTTTCGGAAATCACTGTCAAGCCCACGAAATAAAAAATATTTCGCTTTATCCGAAGGCTACAATCACCGCTACATCACACTGCCATCCCGTCCCGGCCAGAGGGGCGCATCATGATCGCCACGATCGTGGGGCGGGGCGCGATGGACGCTGGCAGTGCCGATAGCGAACGGCATGAGCAGCGTACGGCGAAGACGTGTGGTCCTGACGCCGCGATGCTGGCGTCAATGCGCCTGCGAGGCAACTGCTTCTCGGCGCGCGACGGAGGCAACAGAGCCGGTTCGCCGGGGAGAGCACGTTATAAGCCGTAAAGCCATTGCGCAGGGAAGGCCGGGATGCTCCCGCTGAACCTGTATGCTCGTGTGCGCATTTCCTACTACGCGCATGCACACGAGACCGCGGGTGCAGCGCGCACCCGGTCTTCCCTGCGCCCTCTGTTTGATGAGGGCGAGGATTTCGCTCAAAGCTCGGGCGCGTCGCGCCGCGAGATGCGGACACGGCATCCAGTCTGCTTCGAAAATCTGCGATGCAATGGATCGCGGCGTCGACGCGGCACGGTCGGCGTCCCGCCCGCTCAATTCAGCTTCTTCCCGCCCTCGGTCACGCCGTCGAGAAACGCCCCCGTCTCGCGGTTGAGAAACTCCACATCGGCCGGAATCGCGCCGCCGGCGGCGGCGTGGCCGGTGACGGTGCCGGGGCTGATCGTCATCATCTTGACGCCGGCGATGTTCTTGCCGGCTTCGATCGGCTCGAATTCCGGATTGAGCAGATCCTTGGTGCCGGTGAGGATCAGCGTCTTGGCCTTGATCGAGGCCAGCGCCTTGGCGGTGTCGCCGTCGAAGCCCGGCGTGGTGCCGACGTCGTGCCGCTCATAGGCCCAGGTCTGGTAGATCCAGTCGTTGGCGTCGAACACCTTCATCAGCGCGGTCTCCTGCGCTCCATCCAGGGCAGCACGTCCATGCCGTTCTTGAACTGCGCCGCATACATGTCGGGCGTGCGCGCCGACAGCAGCGATGAGGATGTCGCGCCACAGCCGGATGCCCTTCTCCGGCGGCGCGTCGTAATTGCCGTCCTTCCAGGCGGGATCGAGTCATGATCGCCTTGCGCGAGGCTTCCAGCACCGCGACGGTCCAGGCCGGCGTCTTCGCCAGCGGCACCATCGCCACCAGCGCGTCCATGTAGTCGGGATGGCTGACGCCCCATTGCAGCACCTGCATGCCGCCCATCGACGGGCCGACCACGGCGACGACATGGTCGATGCCGAGCTTTTCCTTCATCAGCCGGTACTGCGATTCCACCATGTCGCGGATGGTGAATTTCGGAAATTGCATGCGCGGCTGCGCCTTGGAATTGCTCGGCGAGGTCGTGAAGCCGTTGGCGATCGCATCGGTGCAGACGATGAAATATTTGTCGGTGTCGAGCGCCTTGCCGGGGCCGATCATGAAGTCGAGCCGGTGATGATTGCCCGAGATCGCCGTCACCATCAGGATGGCGTTGGACTTTTTCGCGTTGAGCGTGCCGTGGGTGACGTAGGAGATCGAAAAATCCTTGATCGCCTCGCCGCTTTCGAGCTTGAGGTCGCCTTCGCCGTAGAGCTGATGCGGCGGCTGTTGCGGCGTGTGCGCCGCGGCGGGCAGCGACAGCAACAGGCCGGCGGCAACGAGACAGGCGACGCGCGTCGCTTTCATGTTTCCCCCCGTTTTGACGGCTTCGTGACCGTCCTCGCGGCGAGGATACGGCCGTGCGCGGAGCGCGACAAGCCGGCGGCCGCGAGATTTGACCGGCGCGCCCGGCGGAATAAACCGGCCGCGGCGCGGTTACGGCCTGTCGCAGCGCACCTGCCGCCTCACCGGCGCGGCCCTATGCAGTTGTGCCACCGGTGCCGCGACCGTGCTGGCCGAACGTGCATCTATGTGCACGGCAGCCGTCCGGTACGTGTCGCGTAATTGATCCATTTGCCGATTGATCGCGGCGCCATTCCGTTCAAGATGGAACCAAGCGAGTCGGGCCCAACACCGGCGGAGAAGAATGCAGATGACCGAGGATCTTCACCGGCAGCGCGTGCTGAATTTCCTCGAGGTCTTCTATGCCGGCGATATCGAGGGCGCGCTGGCGCGCTGCACCGACGACGTCGAGTTCATCGCCAACGCCCCGGTCGATCATCCTGCCGCATATGGGTCACCGCCGCGGCAAGGCCGAGCGATGCGGGCGATGTGGACGACCATCCACGCCCGCTATTCCGAGATGCGCTACGAGGTGCCGATCCTCGTCGCCGAGGGCGACAAGGTCGCGGTGCTGATCCGCGTGTTCTTCCGCAAGCGCAGCAACGACGCGGATGGTGCAGTTCGACATCGCGGTCTTCTACACGCTGCGCGACGGCCGCATCGCCGAGATCCGCGAGATCATCGACACCTTCGACCTGGTCGAGCAGGTGCTCGAACGCGACGTCAGCGCCGTGCTGACCGGGCGAGCCGGTCGCGAGTCGTGACAGCCTCGATTTCGGGCGCATCCGGCGCGACGCCCGAATTAACGGCAAAGCCGCTGAGCAGCGCGACCCTTCCGGCTATTTGTCTCCACCGCATTGAACCTCGCCGCGCCTGACGTGACACACCACAGGGCTGTTTCCGGACCAGAAGAACATATGAAGATCGCGTTGCTGGCTCTGCTGGGTCTGGTGCTGGGGGCGCTGGGCGGCGCCGCGCTCGGGATCGGGGCCGGGCTCGCCTGGGTCGAAATCTTTAAAACCTCGAATTTTGAAGGCTATAGCGGCATGCTGGTGTTCTTCACCTTCATGCCGCTGGGCGCCGCGATCGGCGGCCTCGGCGGCGCCCTGCTGTTCGGCGTGATCGCCGATCCGCGACGCCGAAATCGCCATCGAACGCGAGCCATGTCGGCCGCGGGAGGCGGTAAAACCACGGGAATCGCTGCATTTGTGCAATGCAAAAATGTCGATTGTGTTTTGGCCAGACATCGCTCTATTTGAAGCTTCAAATAATTGAATGCAGCAACCACCGGCACGGCGTCGTTGATGACGCCCGTCAGGGCCGTTGCTGTTTGCAAATCCAGTTCAGGGACCAGACCAAAATGACAGAGCACAGTCTCTGGCGTTTCTCGCGCGCGTTGCATCGCGCGATCAACGAACGCCAGCTCGACGATCTCGAAGCCCTGATCGACGAGGATGTCGACTGGGCGATCTATGGCCCGATCGACATGTTTCCGTTCTTCGGCGCGCGCCACGGCAAGGCCGCCGTGCTGGAGGTGATCCGGCAGATCGCCGACAATGTCCGCGTCCACCGCTTCGACCGCGAGTCGATCATGCTGGGCGTGGATTCGGCCGCCTCGATGCTGCGCTATTCGCTGACCGCGCTCGATTCCAACAAGCCGATCAGCCTGCGGCTCGCGCATTTCGCGCAGTTCAAGGCCGGCCGGCTGACCAGCATCCGCGTCCTGGTCGACACCTTCGACCTGGTCGAGCAGGCGGTCGGCTATCCGATCCATCTGCCGCGGATGGCGGTCTAGCGCCGTCATCGATCCGCTCCGTCACGGCCGGCATAGCGCGCATTCGCGCTGATGTCCGGGACGTCCGCGTCGGTCCCACCAGCCCCGGGCGCGATCGACGGATTCCGCGCCATGACGGAGCGGCGAGGGCGCGTGCACGCGCCCCGCCATAATTTCGCACCAGAGCGAACGCATTGTCGGACGCATCTGGAATGCGGGCGGGTGATGATTTCCAGGACAGGATATGGCTGGGCAAGGCTGCTGACGCTGGCGGCCGGCTTCAGCCTGGCCTCGGCGCTGGCGCGCGGCGCAGACGCCGCCCGCCGACCGATGATGCCGAAGCGGAGGAGACCGCGGCGCCGCAGCAGAAGCTGCCGTGGCGCCTGATGTCAACGACCCCGACATCCTGAAGGACATCGACGTCAGCAAGCTCGACTGGAGCCAGCTCAATGTCGACGCCTCGACGCTGACCGGGCGCTGCGCCGAAGGCGCGCGCCGCGCCGAAGAGCACGGCGAGCGCGGACGCCGCGTGGTCGTCGAACGACAAGCCGAACGGCGCGTCCGCCGTGTCGGTCAAGCAATCGCTCTCGCCGTTCTGGGATACCCGGATCGGCGCCGACATGACGGTCGCCCGCCAGGGCACGCTGACGGCCTCGGAGCTGCTGTCGGAGAAACTCGCCAATGGCGGCAGCGTGCCGCAATCCTCCGGCACCGCCTGGGCCGCGATCACCGCGCCCGGCGTCGGCTCGATCTGGGACAAGACCGCGGTCGAAGCCCGCGTCGATCCCGGCCAGGAGCAGAGCAAGCTCGGCACCTCCCTGAGCAAATCGGTGCCGCTCAGCGAGCAATATTCGCTCACCCTGCAGAACGGCTACAACGTGATCCAGCAGGGCATCGTGCCGGTGCCCGGCATCGTCGCGCGCCCGGCCGCGCAACTACGAGACCGACCAGTCGGCGAAGCTCGAGCATCACCGACACCGGCACCAGCTTCATGGCCGGCCAGACGCTGTCGACCACCGACGACAAATGGCTGCGCAAGGTCGGCGCCGAGCAGAAGCTGTTCGACGGCGTCACCATCTCCGGCTCGATCGGCGAGACCGCCGCACGGCGCCACCAACAAGAGCTTCAGCGCCGGCTTCAAGCGCAGCTGGTAAGCCATTCGTTTCCCTTGCGCCAATCTCCCCCTGGAATGATCCAGCATTGCCGCATATTGGCCCAGATGCGGTCAAAATCGGCAGCCCAGATGGCACCGCTTCACTTCGTCGTGCGGGGGACGTCCGCGCTCGCTCAACGCGAAACAGAGGAATAGCCGATGAACGCTACCATTCGTTCCGAAACAGATTGAAGCAACCGAGGAAGTCGACAGCAATCTCGCCGCCGTCTCCGAAGTCGAGGCCGGCATCCGCGACTTCGTCCGCAACGACATTGCCTATCTGCGCCGGCCGGCGGTGGCGAGCCCGGAAACCGCGCCGCTCGATGCCGAGCGCCGAGGCCACCGTCAACAACGTCAACTCGCTGATCCAGCGCGTCGCCGGCACCTCGCTCGCCGAAATCGAGAAGCTGATCTCCGAACTCGAAAGCCTGCGCGACCTGCTGCATGCCGAAGGCCAGCGCGTTCAGCGCGAGATCTCCGGCTATGCCCAGCTCAGCCAGGCCGCGATGAAATCGACCCGCATGATCGCCGACAACGTCACGCAGTGGAAACGCGCCGCCGACGGGCTGCGCAACAGCTGATCACGTCACGTCACCGCCTGACGTCAAGTCTTGACCTGCCGCCGCCTCCCGATCGGGAGCGCGGCGGTTTCGTTTGACCGGATTGATTTGAACTTGCCGGCTGCGAGCTGCGACCAACGGCAGGCGCCATTCAAGCCGGCATATTCGGGGACAATTTTCATGGAAAGCATTCGGCCGGACAATACCGATCCGATTCCGCTGCGGCGTTCGCGCAGCAAGGCATGGGCACCATCATGATCCGGTTTGTCGGACTGCTGCTGGTGGCGGTCGTGGTGCTGGCGCTGATCTGGAGCCGCTGATTCCTGGCGATGGTCAGTCGCGCCAGTTCGGCTTCCATGGTTAGCGAATCGTGACTTATCGGCGGGCGAACGAGGTGCCTTCGAGCGTATAGCCGCCGTCGGCATAGCCCTTCACCACCATCCCGGTGGTCAGCATCACCGCAAGCGTCACGGTTGCGAAGATAAAGCCGACAAATTTCAGGTGCGCTGCGATCCGCCATGGTCGTCCCCTCGGTACTTTCCCTAAGTCACATATGGCAGGCAGAAAGTTCAAAATGCGTTAGCGAAAAAATGCGTTCCGGCAAGACGGTCAATTGCGCCGGGCCGATAAGCGATCCGCTAACCATGTTGGTCGCCCGGCTCAGGCGCCCGCATTCCGTCGCGGCACGAAGGCGGTCGCCAGGATCGAATACACCAGCTCGCCGCGCTGGTTGGTGCCGGTGTTGCGGGCCTGCAGGATGCCCCATTCGGGACGCTTCTCCGACGTGCGCTTGGTTTCGATCTCGCTCGAGAAGCTGATGGTGTCGCCGGCCAGCACCGGCCTGATCCAGCGCAGTTCGCGAAAGCCCGGCGACGGTCCCCAGACCGCGACCTTCTCGCCGCGCGCGGCGGCCTCCTTCGCCAGGCGCTGGCCGTCGGCGACCAGCAGCTTCATGCAGACCGAGCCGACATGCCAGCCCGAGGCCGCCAGCCCGCCGAACAGCGACTTGCGTCCCTCCTCCTCGTCGAGATGAAAGCGCTGCGGATCGAACTGCGCGGCGAATTTCTTGATCGCCTCCGCGGTGAAGGTGAACGAGCCGACCTCGCGGCGCGGGCCGATCTCCATGTCCTCGAAGAAACGCATCGCTGATCCTGCTCCGCCGCGGCGTCGGCGCGCGGCGCACGATGATCGGCGACGTCCATCTCGCACAGCGCCTACGCCGGCCGCGTTGCGCGACCACGCCCTTGAAGGTCACGATGCCGGTCTCGGGGCGGCTGCGCGAGACGCGCGCCTCCGTCGACGTCGACATCGAGCGTCAGATCGTCGCCCGGCCGCAGCGGCGCCAGCCAGCGCACTTCGTTGACGCCGGGCGAGCCCAGCGAGGCGGTGCGGCCGATGAAGCCGTCGAACATCATCCGCATCATGATCGAGCAGAGATGCCAGCCCGAGCCGGACAGGCCCTTCAGCATCGACTGCTTGGCGGCCTCCTCGTCGAGATGCATCGGCTGCGGATCGAACTCGCGCGGCGAAGGCGAGAATCTCCTCGCGCGTGACGTGGCGCGGTCCGAACGTGCCGAAACGGCCGGGTTTGAAATCTTCGAAGGTCAGCGTTGTCATGATGGGGATTTGCTGCGGAGGAAGCCCGATTGTGGCCGTTATTTGCGGCAATCTCAACCCGCCCACCCGCATGGCTCGTGCCCGACGGGCGAACACCGCAGCACCGGTGTTCGCCTCCGGCTTGCCCGGGACGCTATTCGGAGCTAGGCCCTGTGCTGTCAGGAGCCAGGTTGGACGCGAATCACATTCGACTTGCCGGGAGAACACCGATGTTCGATTTTCAGGATCTGTTTCAGTGGGACCGCTTCATCACGCCCACGATCATCAAGACGTTCTACTGGCTGGTGATCGGACTGATCGTGCTGTTCGGCATCTCCGGCATCTTCTCCGGCCTGGCCGCGATGGCGATCAGCCCGTTCGGCGGCTTCATCCTGCTGCTGTCCTCGATCGCCAGCGTCGTCGTCGGCGTCGTGTTCTCGCGCATCGCCGCCGAATTCATCCTGATCGTGTTCCGCATCAACGAGCACCTCGGCGCGATCCGCGACCAGGGCCAGATGCGCTAGGTATTGAACCGGAAATGCATCACGTCGCCGTCGGCGACGACGTATTCCTTGCCTTCCAGCCGCAGCTTGCCGGCGTCGCGGGCGCCGGCTTCGCCGCCCAGCGCGACGTAGTCGTCATAGGCGATGGTCTCGGCGCGGATAAAGCCCTTTTCGAAATCGGTATGGATCACGCCGGCCGCCGCCGGCGCCTTGGTGCCGCGGTTGATGGTCCAGGCGCGCGCTTCCTTCGGGCCGACGGTGAAATAGGTGATGAGGTCGAGCAGCTGGTAGCCGGCGCGGATCAGGCGGTCGAGGCCGGCTTCCTCGAGACCGAGCGTCTCGAGGAACTCGGTGCGCTCCTCGCGCGACAGCGTCGCGATCTCGGATTCGATCTTGGCGGAGATCACGACCGCGACCGCGCCTTCCTTCTTGGCGTGCTCGAACACCTGCTTCGAGAAGCTGTTGCCGTCCTTGGCCGAGCCTTCCTCGACGTTGCAGACGTAGAGCACCGGCTTCGACGTCAGCAGCCCGAGCATGCCGAAGGCGCGCTCTTCCTCCGGCTTGCGCTCGAGGAACCGCGCCGGCTTGCCCTCGCGCAGCAGCACCAGCGCGCGGTTGACGAGGTCGAGCTGCTCCTTGGCGTCCTTGTCGTTGCCCTTGGCCTTCTTGGTGAGATTGTCGACGCGCTTTTCGAGGCTGTCGAGATCGGCGAGCATCAGCTCGGTCTCGATGGTCTCGATATCGGCCAGCGGCGCGATCTTGCCTTCGACATGGGTGATGTCGGAATCCTCAAAGCAGCGCACCACATGCGCGATCGCATCGACCTCGCGGATGGTGGCGAGGAACTGGTTGCCGAGGCCTTCGCCCTTGGAGGCGCCGCGCACCAGGCCTGCGATATCGACGAAGGTCAGCCGCGTCGGGATGATCTGCGCCGACTTGGCGATCTCCGCGAGCTTGTCGAGCCGCGGATCGGGCACCGCGACCTCGCCGACATTCGGCTCGATGGTGCAGAACGGATAATTCGCCGCCTGCGCCGCCGCCGTCTCGGTCAGCGCGTTGAACAGCGTCGACTTGCCGACATTGGGCAGCCCGACGATACCGCATTTGAATCCCATAACGTGTCCTGAAGTCCGTTGCGGGCGGTCGGCGGCGCGTTACGCGGCGCCGTCATCGCCCTTGTCGAAAAATCCCTTGGCCTGCAGCGCCAGATGCACCTTGTTCTGAAACGTCGAGTCGCGCTCGGTCGTGAGCAGGCCGGCATTGTCGGCGATCGCCTCGCACAGCGCCTCGACCCAGGGCCGATCGCTCTTGGCGAAATCCGACAGCACGTGGCTGTGCACCAGTTCCTTGACGCCGGGATGACCGATCCCGAGCCGCACCCGGCGATAGTCGTTGCCGATATGCGAGGAGATCGAGCGCAGCCCGTTATGGCCGGCAATGCCGCCGCCGACCTTGACGCGCACCTTCGCCGGCGGCAGTTCGAGTTCGTCCTGAAACACGGTGATGTCGCCGGCCGCGAGCTTGAAGAAGTTCGCCGCTTCCTGCACCGCGCGCCCGGACTCGTTCATGAAGGTCGTCGGCTTGAGCAGCACGACGCGCTCGCGATCGAGCGTGCCTTCCGAGGTCTCGCCCTGAAAACGACGGCGCCATGGTGCGAAACCATGACGCCGCGCAATTTCATCGACGGCCATGAACCCGATGTTGTGCCGGTTGTTCGCGTATTTCGCGCCGGGATTACCGAGGCCAACAAAGAGGCGCATGACGCGGCATCCCCGCGTGCCGCTTACTTCTTCTTGTCGCCGCCACCGGCAGGCGCCTTCGCACCCGCCGCCGGAGCGGCAGCACCCGCTGCAGGCGCAGCCGCCGCCGCACCCGCGGCAGGCGCAGCAGCACCCGGAGCAGCCGCAGCCGCCGGACCGGCAGCCGCAGCAGCCGCAGCCGCCTTCTGTTCTTCGGCGTAGCCGGACGGCGGCACGATGGTCACGAGCGTCGCGTCTTCGCGCGTCAGCGACTTCACGCCGGCCGGCAGCTTGATGTCGGACAGATGCAGCGAGTGGCTGATCTCGAGCGCGCTGACATCGGCCTCGATGTACTGCGGAATGTTGTCGACCGAGCATTCGAGATCGATGGTGTGGGTGACGATGTTGACGGTGCCGCCGCGCTTGACGCCGGGCGAGGCTTCGCCGTTCACCACGTGCAGGGGAACGCTGACGCGGATGGTGGCGCCTTCGCCGAGCCGCATGAAGTCGACATGGATCGGGAAGTCGCGCACCGGATCGAGATGGAAGTCGCGCGGAATCACGCGGTGCTTCTTGCCCTCGAGATCGATGTCGTAAATCGTGGTCAGGAACCGGCCGGCCAGGATGCGCTGGCGCAGTTCGGGATCGTCGACCGAGATGGTCACCGGGGGCTGGTTGTTGCCATAGATCACTCCGGGAACTCTCCCGGCGCGACGCTCTGCCCGGGCGGCCCCCTTGCCGCTCTTCGGACGCGCGGTCGCCTTCAATTCCTTGACGGTCGCCATTGTGTTAAGTCCTTGTTTTCTAAAAAGTTAAAGGCCGCAACGCGGCCCGGTAGCGTCCGACAGCAAGCCTCCAGGGGTGCGGGGGCTGCGGACGTGGCGGGCTTTTAGCCCCAAAGTGCCGAAATGACAAGGAAATGAGGGGATTTTTCTCGCCCTTACCCGCCCCTGAGGCGGAGGGCAAAACGCGCCCCTAGCCGCCCTTCAGCTTGCCGATCGGGCGAAACGCCGAGCTTGGCCTCCAGCGCGGCGATGCGCGTCTTCAGCGCCTCGTTTTCCTCGCGCGCCAGCCGGGCCATGTCCTTGACCGCCTCGAACTCCTCGCGCTTGACGAGGTCGAGGTCGCGCAGGATGCGTTCGGCCTGGTTGCGCACCACCGCATCGACCTCGCGCTTGACGCCCTGGGCGGCGCCGGCGGCGTCGTTCATCAGGCGGCCGATCTCGTCGAAAAACCGATTGCTGGTCTGGGTCATCGCAGAACGCTCCGCTCGCTGCAGCTACGCCCAAGACAATGGCGATCCCAAGGACAAGGTTCAAGGGGCGGTTTGAGGCCAACGTGATCTCCGTTTGCCTTGTCATACTCGCCTTTCCTTGCAATCGTATTCAGCGCCAACGACGAAACCAGAAAACAGGAAGAAACGCCCATGATCGACCAGCAGATCGAGATTCCGACCAAGGACGGCAAGACCACCACCTTCATCACCCATCCCGAGCGCGGCGGGCCGTTTCCGGTCATCATCTTCTACATGGACGCGCCGGCGATCCGCGAGGAACTGCGCGACATGGCGCGGCGGCTCGCCACCTCGGGCTATTACGTGATGCTGCCCAACATGTATTACCGCGCCGGCGTCATGGAGATCGGGCCGATCACCGCCGGATCCCGAATGCGCCCGAGCGCAAGCGGATGTTCGAGCTGATGAACTCGCTCAACATTCCCCTGGTGATGGAAGACACCAAGGCCCTGCTCGCCTATGCCGCCACGCAAGGCGCGGCGAACACCAAGATCGTCGGCACCGTCGGCTACTGCATGAGCGGCCGCTACGCGGTCAACGCCGCCACGCATTTCCCGGATCGGGTCAAGGCCGCCGCCTCGATCTACGGCGTGCAACTGGCGACCGACCAGCCCGACAGCCCGCATCTTGCCGCGGGCAAGACCAAGGCCGAACTCTATTTCGCCTGCGCCGAGACCGACGTCTACGCGCCGCAGGAAATCATCGACAAGGTGCAGCGAGGGCATGAAGGGCTCGAAGAACGAGGTCGAGGTCTATCCCGGCACGCATCACGGCTTCGCCTTCCCGAAGCGGCCGGTCTACCACCGCGACGCCGCCGAGCGGCACTGGGAGCGGCTGCTGGCGCTCTATCGCCGCAACCTCGTCAGCTGATCGCAAGGTTCCGATCCAAGGTTCCGAATGACTGACATCCGAATCAGGGACTATCAAGGCTCGGATGCGGACAATCTCAATCGGATCGCCATCGCTGCCTTCAGCCAGTTTCGCGAACACTACCAGGACTGGCCGGCGATGCTCGCCGGCCTGTCCAAGACATCTGATCTCAGCGCCAGCGGAGAAGTCATCATTGCCGAACTGCAGCACGCGTTCGCCGGCGCCGTCGCCTATTTCGGGCCGGACCGTCCAAAGGCGCCGTTCTTCGACCAACGCTGGCCGATCATCCGCATGCTGGTCGTCGACCCCGCGTTTCGCGGCAACGGGATCGGACGCGCGTTGACCGACGAATGCATCGCAAGGGCCAGACGCGACGGATCGCCGATCATTGCGCTCCACACCAGCCCGATCATGACGGTGGCGCTGCCGATGTATCTCAGGATGGGTTTCGTCAAAGCCCATGACGCGCCGCCGATCTTCGGCGCGGCCTACGCCGTCTACACCAAGGCCCTGTGAACCCGATGCCCTTCCTCACCATCGCCTTTCCGGTGTTCGACCCGATCGCGATCTCGATCGGGCCGATCGCGATCCGCTGGTATGCGCTGGCCTATATCGGCGGCATCGTGCTGGGCTGGCTCTACGCGCGCGCGCTGGTCAAGAACGAGAGATTGTGGGGCGGGCCGGCGCCGATCTCGCTGGTGCAGCTCGACGATTTCATCCTCTGGGTCACCATCGGCATCATCGTCGGCGGCCGCACCGGCTACGTGCTGTTCTACAATCTCGCTTTCTTCGTGCAGCACCCGGCCGAAATCCTCGAATTGTGGAAGGGCGGCATGTCGTTCCACGGCGGCTTCCTCGGCTGCGTCGCCGCGGTGATATTGTTTTGCCGCCGCAACAATCTGCCGATCCTGTCGCTCGGCGACATCACCACCGCCGTCGGGCCGATCGGCCTGTTCCTCGGGCGGCTCGCCAACTTCATCAACAGCGAATTGTGGGGCCGGCCGGCCGATTCCAGCGTGCCCTGGGCGATGGTATTCCCCAATGGCGGGCCGCTGCCGCGCCATCCCAGCCAGCTCTATGAGGCCGGCCTCGAGGGCATCCTGCTGTTTACCGTCCTGGCGGTCATGATTCGGATGGGCGCCCTGAAGCGGCCGGGCCTGATCCTCGGCAGCTTCATCGCGATCTACGCGATTGCGCGCATAGTAAGCGAATTCTTCCGCGAGCCGGACCCGCAGCTCGGATTTTTGTGGGGCGGTCTGACTATGGGTATGCTGTTGTCGGTGCCGATGATCATTGCCGGAGCCATCCTGATTGTGATGGCATGGCGCAAGGCGCCGGCGCATTTGCCGCAGTCGATTTGAGGCAAGAAGGCAGGCCGTGACCGAATATTCGCCGCTGCAGTCCGAGATCAGGAAGCTGATCAAATCGTCAGGCCCGATGCCGGTCTGGCGCTACATGGAACTGTGCCTGATGCATCCCGAGCACGGCTATTACGTGTCGCGCGATCCGCTCGGCCGCGAGGGCGATTTCACCACCGCGCCCGAAGTGAGCCAGATGTTCGGCGAACTGCTGGGCCTGTGGGCGGCATCGGTCTGGAAGGCGATCGGCTCGCCGCCGATGCTGCGGCTGGTCGAACTCGGCCCCGGCCGCGGCACCATGATGGCGGATGCGCTGCGCGCGCTGCGGGTGCTGCCGCCGCTCTATCAGTCGCTCAGCATCCATCTCGTCGAGGTCAATCCGGTGCTGCGCGAGAAGCAGCGCGCGACGCTGTCCGGCGTGCGCAACATCGCCTGGCACGACAGCATCGACGACGTGCCCGAGGGGCCGGCGGTCATCTTCGCCAACGAATATTTCGACGTGCTGCCGATCCACCAGGTGGTGAAGCGCGAGACCGGCTGGCACGAGCGCGTGGTGGAGATCGACGACAGCGGCAAGCTGGTGTTCGCCGCCGCGGCCGAGCCGATCCCGCGCTTCGAAGTGCTGCTGCCGCCGCTGGTGCGTGCGGCGCCCATCGGCGCCGTGTTCGAATGGCGGCCCGATGCCGAGATCATGAAGATCGCAAGTCGCGTGCGCGAGCAGGATGGTGCTGCGCTGATCATCGACTACGGCCATCTGCGCAGCGATGCCGGCGACACCTTCCAGGCCATCGCCCGCCACAGCTTCGCCGATCCCCTGAAGAATCCCGGACAGGCCGACGTCACCGCCCATGTCGATTTCCAGGCGCTGGTGCGCGCGGCCGAGGATCTCGGCGCGCGCGTGCACGGCCCGGTGACGCAGGGCGAGTTCCTCAAGCGGCTCGGCATCGAGACCCGCGCGGTGACGCTGCAGGCGAAAACCACGCCCGAAGTTTCCGTCGACATTGCCGGCGCGCTGAAGCGGCTGACCGATTCGGGCCGCGGCGGCATGGGCTCGATGTTCAAGGTGCTGGCGATCACCGAGCCGCAGCTCACCTCGGTCGCGGGCCTCAGCGACGAGTCGGCCGAGTCCGGAGCCGAGTCCCCATGACGTTCGGCTCGTCGCTGCTGTCGGCCATCCCTGGCCTGCGCCACGCCTTCTTCACCCGCGAGGGCGGCGTTTCCGGCGGAATCTATCAAGGCCTCAATGGCGGCCTCGGTTCGAACGACGATGCGGCGCATGTCGCGGAAAACCGCCGCCGGATGGCCGAGCAGATGGGGGTCACGCCGGATCGCCTGCTCAGCCTGCACCAGATCCATTCGCCCGACGCGGTGGTCGCGACCGGACCGTGGCCGGGCGACGAAGCCGCGGGCCGACGCCATGGTCACGCGCACCGAGGGGCTTGCGATCGGCGTCACCGCCGCCGATTGCGGCCCCGTGCTGCTGGTCGATCCCACCGCCCGCGTGATCGGCGCGGCGCATGCGGGCTGGAAGGGCGCGCTGACCGGCATGATCGAATCCACCGTGGACGCGATGGAAAAACTCGGCGCCGACCGCAGCGGCATGGTGGCGGCGATCGGCCCCCTGATCCGCCAGCACTCCTATGAGGTCGGCGGCGAATTCGTCGAGCGTTTCCTCGATGCCGACGCCGACAATGCCGCTTTCTTCATTGCCTCGGACCGGTCGGGCCATTCGATGTTCGATCTCGCCGGCTACATCCGGATGCGGCTGGAAAATGCCGGCGTGCTGATGATCGACGACATCGGCGTCGACACCTATTCCGACGAACGCTTCTACAGCTACCGCCGCTCGGTGCATCGCAAGGAGACCGACTACGGCCGGCACGTTCACGCGATCGCGCTGGAGCGGGATAGCGCCAGTCGCTTCGGCGTCGACCGAAGCCTTGGCCAAATTGCGAACACCCTCATTCGCGTCATGCGCCGCTGTGGCTTCCCTGCCCTAGACCTTAATGCATTTTAACGATAACGCAGGGGGTGATGAGGGACACCATCCCAGCTCCTTGCCTGCGAACGCCGCGCGCTATTATCGCCGCGGCGCTGCTGGTCGTGGCCTGCGCGCTTGGCGGCTGCGCCGCTGGCGGTGCCGCCAGCGGCTCGTTTGCGATGGCCTCCGGCGGCAGCGGCGCAACGGTCGCGTTCGAAGTCGATCGACGGTCCGCCGCCAGCGGTGTTCGACCGCATGGTCAGCGTGCTCGACAGCGAATCGAAGCTGCGGAACCTGTCGATCGTGTCGCGCGAAGGCGGGGCTTCCTACCGCGTGCGCAGCTATCTCTCGGCGCAGGTGGTGCGCGGCAGGACCATGATCGCCTGGGTCTGGGACGTCTACGACAACAACCAGCAGCGCGCGCTGCGGCTCTCCGGCGAGGAAGCCGGCCGGCAAGGCCGGACGCGACGCCTGGGCCGCGGCCGACGATCTGGTGCTGCGGAAAATCGCGCAAGCGGGCCTCGCCGGCCTCAGCGCCATGGTCAACGGCACGCCGGATGCGCCACCGCCCGCGCCCGGCCTGCGCGGCTCCGCGGTGGCGAGCGCGGAGCGGCCCGCACCCGCCGAGGCTGCGTTCGGCATGGCGGCGCTCGCCTATACCAGCCATTAACGCACCCCCGTAATGTCCCCGTATGGGGCCATTTTTGCAGGGAAAACCGGAACGCCCAATGGGTTGCCAGCCGCGCCACCTGCCTGATATCTCCTCGCGCATCGAAACCCGCCGGTTTACAGGTATCTGAGATGCTGAACGTCGTATCCAGCAAGGCGCGGGGAGAAGCGTCGATGTCCGCCAAGAACGGCTCGATCAAACTGGTCGCCGGCAACTCCAATCCGGCGCTGGCGCAGGCCATCGCCGAAGGGCTGCGATCTGCCGCTGACCAAGGCCAGCGTCCGCCGCTTCGCCGACAACGAGATCTTCGTCGAGGTGCTCGAGAACGTCCGCGGCTCGGACGCGTTCATCATCCAGTCGACGTCGCTATCCGGCCAACGACCATCTGATGGAGCTGCTGATCATCACCGACGCGCTGCGCCGGTCGTCCGCGCGCCGCATCACGGCGGTGATTCCCTATTTCGGCTACGCAAGGCAGGACCGCAAGGTCGGCTCGCGCGCGCCGATCTCGGCCAAGCTGGTCGCCAACCTGATCACGCATGCCGGCGTCGACCGCGTCATGACGCTCGACCTGCACGCCGGCCAGATCCAGGGCTTCTTCGACATCCCGACCGACAATCTCTACGCCTCGCCGCTGATGGTGCGCGATATCAAGGAACGCTTCGACCTCGCCAATGTGATGGTGGTGTCGCCCGACGTCGGCGGCGTGGTGCGCGCCCGCGGCCTCTCCAAGCGCATCAACGCGCCGCTCGCCATCATCGACAAGCGCCGCGAGCGCGCCGGTGAATCCGAGGTCATGAACGTGATCGGCGATGCCGCCGGCTATACCTGCATCCTGATCGACGACATCGTCGATTCCGGCGGTACGCTGGTGAACGCCGCCGACGCCCTGATCGCCAACGGCGCCAAGGACGTCTACGCCTATATCTCGCACGGCGTGCTGTCGGGGGGCGCTGCGGCCCGCATCGCCTCCTCCAGGCTGAAAGAGCTCGTCATCACCGACTCGATCCTGCCGACGGAGGCGGTCAAGAAGGCCGCCAACATCCGCACGCTGTCGATCGCGCCGCTGATCGCGGAGGCCATCAGCCGCACCGCTTCGGAAGAGTCGGTGTCGAGCTTGTTCGACTAGGATAGTTTGTAGCTTCGCAGGATGGGCAAAGCGCAAGCGTGCCCACCATCCCAATTGCATTCGCGCATGACAATGGTGGGCACGGCGCAAGCGCGCCTTTGCACACTCTAAAGCCTCCGTCATTCCGGGGCGTGCGAAGCACGAACCCGGAATCGATAAGCACGATCGGGAGTATGGATTCCGGGCCTGCGCCAAGTGGCGCATCTCGGAATGACGAGAGGATTTCGAATTGCAGAACAGACACACCTTCGCGTTCTCGCGTCCTGTGATGCCCGAGCTTTGCCGGAAATTTCCTTAGCCCTCTAAACAGAGGGCGCAGGGAAGACCGGGTGCGCGCTGCACCCGCGGTCTCGTGCTGCAACGTGCACAAAGAGAGCGCACACGAGCATACAGGTCCAGCGGAGAGCATCCGGCCTTCCCTGCGCAAGGGAGAGTACGGGTGTCGAAAGCGCAGATAATTCAACGCTATGCACCTGTTGTGTTCACATTTGTGTCGCGATCCGGTGTTGATCTCGATGCCAAAGAAACATGGGGACATATTGGTGCGCCTCATGGAGCCATGTGGAGAGCTTAGCGAGCATCAGCGCCGATCGTTCTGGCGATGATCTAGGGCTCGTCGGACATCGAGCCCGTCTTCGTCTGCGCAGCTGCGGCGACGCGGCAGACGTGCGGCCAAAGTTTTCGCAGGGCCTGGACGGACCAAAGGCGATCGTCCATCATGAAAAGCCATAGCGATGGATGTTGCAAGCGCGTTCTCTTTTTTCCCAAGGGACGAATTCCTTGTTGTCGGGCGTGTAAAATGCGCCTTTGATATCCAGCAACGGACCAATGGGTGCCCATCTCCAATTGCCACTTGGACTGTTGTTCGCCCACCGCCTTACGATCAGGCGCGGCCTTGCGTTGAAGCTCGGGTTTTTCTCTTCATAGGTCCATGTTTTCGCAGACGTAGCGTCCAAAAATTTAGCCACGAGCCCGACGTCTCCTTGCGCTAACGTCCCAGGTCCGAAATTGTCGGT
>CAVUNH010000026.1:0-247639 GCA_963742665.1 uncultured Alphaproteobacteria bacterium | reverse complement strand
TATCGCCTGCGATGCGTTTCAATTCCCTCCCAGGGCTCGAATACGATCTTGAGCCACTTATTGCTGTTTCTGGGACGCCTCACCTTTATTTTCGGTGGCTCGCTGTTCGCTGTCGTCTTCTTCAGACATCTGCCGGAGATCGATCAAGATGCCGATACCTGGCTGATGTCGCGCCGTGGACTGGAACTGGTTGCATCGTTGTTCGCGTTATTTTGTGCAACCCTTGAACTAGAACGACTAGGGCGGGCGCTCGGGAGCAGCCGACAAGATTGAGTAACGAGCGCTTCGAACGGCATTGGATCGACTTCGCCGAGATTCGTGTCAACGTAAGGGGATCCTGGTTCGCGGCCTGCCTCAACCAACTTTTGCAACAAAATCTGCCGTAGCCGAACTCATGCACCGCAGCAAAACATTACCACTATTCGATCACCTCATCGGCGCGGGCGAGCAGTGCCGGCGGCAGGTCGACGCCGAGCGCCTTGGCGGTCTTGAGATTAATCACCAGATCGAGCCTAGTCGGCTGCTCGACCGGAATGTCACCCGCCCTGGTCCCCCGCAAAATCTTGTCCGCATAATTGGCGGCGCGTCGGAACAGGTCTGGCAGATTGGGACCGTAGGACATCAGACCTCCCGCTTCCACGTCCGCTCGTTGGCCATAAATGGTCGGCAGCCGTATTTCCCGCGCCAAGGCGTTGATACGCGCGCGATTGGTGATCGTTAATGGGTCGCTGCAGCCATACAGTGCATCGGCGCTCCCCCTGAGCGCGTCAAAGGCCAAGGGAATGTCCTCGGCGCGTTCGATTCCCAGCCTGATGGCTTCGATCCCGAGTGTGGGAGCGGCCGTCTCCACCTGACCGATCTCCAACAAGGATGCCGGATTACTTGTATCGCCCATGATCGCGATCCGACGTAACCCAGGGAATGCTTCCCGCAAAAATCCGAGCCGCTTGCCGGCCAGATCGCCTGCCTGGAGCGATAGTCCCGTGACATTACCGCCCGGCCGCGCCAAGCTCGCGACCATGCCGCTGCCCAGCGGGTCGTTGGCCACCGCAAAGACGATCGGAATGACGGAGGTCGCCTGCTTCGATGCTCGCACCGCACTGCCGCTGGTGACAATGAGATCGACCTTCAGCCCGACGAACTCGGCGGCGAATTCGGCGTAGCGCTCTTCACGTCCGTCCGCCCAGCGAAACTCGATCGCGACGGTGCGGCCTTCGACCCAGCCGAGTTCGCCCAGCCGCTGGACAAACGCCGCAACAAAGGCAACCCATGTCGAAGCGGAAGGGGTCCCCAGGAAACCAATCGTCGGCAGCTTTCCCGCCTGCTGCGCACGGGTGGCTAGTGGTTCATCACAGTGATTTTGACGTTTTGATACCGAGCCATTGGAGGATCGGCAAGCTTTCGGGCGGCACGAGGATTTCGATGCTTCGGGGAACGCCGGGCTGACGGCGAATGAAACCGTTTCGTTCGAGGGTGACGATCATCTGGTGGACCGACGGCGGGCTGACGCGGAAATGGCGCTGAATGTCGGCTTCGGCGGGCGGCCTTCCGAACATGTACGAATAGGTATGGATGAAAGCGAGGTAATGACCCTGCTTCTCGGTGAAGCGCGCGCCTGATTTTTGACTCATCGTTGGATTCGTCCCGGCCTCCGACAAGGAGGCAAAGCATGAATGTACGTTATCGGGTCGAATTGAGCCAAGCCGAGCGCGACGAACTGACGGCGATGCTCGGCGGCGGCAAACACGCCGCCCGCAAGCTCAAGCGGGCGCAGATTTTGCTGGCGGCCGATGGGGGCCGCCGCGACGAGGAGATTGCCCGGACCGTGAGTGTCAGCCTCTCCACCGTCGGCCGGACCAAGCGCCGCTTCGTGGAAGGTAATCTGGAGCGGGCCTTGAGCGAGGAGCCGCGTCCGGGCGCAGAGCGCAAGCTGACCGGCAAGGAGGAGGCCCTGCTAGTGGCGACCGCATGCGCCAAGCCGCCCGCCGGCCGCAAACGCTGGACGCTGACGCTGCTGGCCGACACGATGGTCAAGCTCACCGATCACGACAGCCTGTCGGGCGAGACCGTGCGCCGCCGGCTGGCCGAGAACGACCTCAAGCCATGGCGCAGGGACATGTGGTGCATTCCCCATGTCGATGGCGAATACGTCGCCCGCATGGAGGACGTGCTCGACCTCTACGCCGAGACGCCGGATCCCGCCCGGCCGCTGGTCTGCTTCGACGAGACCCCCGTCCAGCTGATCGGCGAGGTGCGCCAGCCGGTCCCGGCCCAACCGGGACAGCGCGAGCGCTACGATTACGAGTATCGCCGCAACGGCACCGTCAATCTCTTCGTCACCTTCGATCCGCATCGCGGCTGGCGCAACGTCAAGGTCACCGACCGCCGCGCCGCCGTGGACTACGCCCACTGCATGCGTGAACTCGTCGACGTCCATTATCCCGACGCCGCCTGCATCCGTGTCGTGCAGGACAATCTGTCGATCCATAAACCTGGGGCGCTGTATGAGGCCTTCGCGCCCGCCGAGGCCCGACGCATCCTGCGCCGCCTCGAATTCCACTACACCCCGAAACACGCCAGTTGGCTCAACATGGTCGAGTGCGAGATCAGCGTGCTGCAGCGCCAGTGTCTCGGCCGCCGCATCGACGACCCCAAAAGGCTCCGAAACGAGATCGCAGCATGGCAACGGCGGCGAAATAAAACCCGAGCCCGCATCAAATGGATGTTCACAACCGACAAAGCCCGCGCCAAACTCGGCCGCGCCTATCCAGCCACCGCCAAAGAGTCAAAATCACTGTGATGAACCACTAGTGGCCATGCCGTCGCCGCGCAGCCGAACAGCGTGATGAACTCGCGCCGTCGCATTGATCCCCCTGCAGGCACTGGCATCAGGAGGAGCCTAGCACTTTGTGGCCGGGCAGCGAGTGCGAACGGGCAAACTAATCGGACCGGACGCTGCGGCCGAATGTCCGCTGTGGGTCAAAAGGCGACCTCAGCCCACCCGGTGTGGCATGTCGTTCTGCCCCAGCAGCAGACGTGCCCGTGAACGGCAGCTTTGCGCCATGAAGAGACATCAACTCGACTATTCGATGACCTCGTCGGCAGCCAAAAGAAGCGCAGAAGGCACCGTAACGCCAAGCGCCTTGGCCGTCTTGAGATTAACGACCGTCTCGAATCTTGTCGGCGTCTGCACCGGAAGATCGGCCGGTTTGTCACCGCGCAGGATGCGGTCGATGTAAGATGCCGCCTGTCGCATCTCGTCGACGCGATCCGTGCCGTAAGACATGAGGCCGCCAGCCGAGACGAGGTAACCGAAGGCATAGACGGCCGGCAGACGATGCCGCGCCGCAAGTGCGATGATGAATTCGCCATGGGTGGCGGTCAAAATATCAGGCGGCACGATTAGTCCACTGTCCGGCATGCGCGCAAAATCTTCGATCGCATTCGTGATTTCGGCAACATTCCTGACGGGACGTGGCACAAGCTCGATGGCGAGCGCGGCCGCCGGAGCCTGGGCCGCACGCAGGTAAAAATCATAGCTCTTGATTTCGGGATTGCCCACAAAGGCGGCGTGTTTGATCCGGGGGGCAACCTCCTTGAGCATCGAAAGCCATTTGCCGGCGATGCCAGGTTCAAAGGTCGTAAGACCTGTGAGGTTGCCGCCTGGCCGGGCCAGGCTTTCGATGAAGCCGGAACCAATTGGATCACTGAGACTGACGAACACAATCGGGATTGTGCGGCTCTCCCTCTGCAACGCGGCGGCAACCGTTGCCGTATGTGCGAGGATCACGTCGGGCTGCAATGCCACGAGCTCATTTGCGAGCGCCTGCACACGAGCGCCGGCCGGTGCGTAACGATAGTCGATGCGGATATTGCGGCCTTCCGACCATCCACGTCTTGTCAGGCCCTGACGCAGCGCCGTTAGCCGCGCTATCATATTCGCATCGTCCGCGGCGAGGCCCACGAGCACGCCGATACTCCGCATCCGCTCGGATTGCTGCGCACGCGCCGCGACCGGCCACATCGCCGCCGCGCCGCCAACAAACGTGATGAACTCTCGCCGTCGCATGGGTCCCAGTCGCCGATTTTGAGGCAGCTCGCGTGCATGCAATGCGCTTGACCGCACGTCACCCTACGCTGTTTCGGGACCCGATGCCCATGTCCGAATCGGGTCAAACGCTGAGCCCACGACCCTAATGCCACTTCCGCTCTTACCCAACGGCGGGCATCACGCATCCCGGCCGGCACTTCCGATAAGTGCCAATGGCAGGCATTGCCCCCTTCCACCGCCTCGCAAAACGCGTGTAGTCTGTTGGCGCAAGGCGCGTCCGGCTGGATTGCATGCCCGCGACGCAGCAGAAACTGTCGAGGGAGCATCATGAAATTTCCCCGCCGCACTTTCCTGCAACTGGCCGTGGGCGCGGCTGCGTTGCCGGCCCTGCCCCGCATTGCGCGGGCGCAAGCCTATCCGTCCCGGCCGGTCCGCATCATCGTCGGCTTTCCGGCCGGCGGGGCGACCGACATCCAGGCGCGCCTGATGGGTCAATGGCTGTCGGATCAACTCGGCCAGCAATTCATCATCGAGAACCGCGCCGGCGCCAGCGGCAACATCGGAACCGAGGCGGTCGCCAAGGCGCCCGCGGATGGCTACACCCTGCTGCAAATCGTGACCCCGAATGCGATCAATGCCGCGCTCTACAGCAATCTCAATTTCGACTTCAGCCGGGACATCGTTCCGATTGTCTGCTCCGCGCGGCTGGCCTACGTGGTCGTCGTGCATCCGTCGCTCCCCATCACGACGATCCCCGAGTTGATCGCCTACGCCAAGGCCAACCCGGGCAAGATCAACTACGGGTCGGCCGGCAGCGGCACCCCACAGAATATTTCTGCCGAACTCTTCAAGATGATGGCCGGGGTGAATTTGGTCCACGTCCCGTACCGGGGCGGCGCGCCGGCGACCACCGATCTGGTCGGCGGTCATATCCAGGCGATTTTCGCTCCGGTGTCGGAAGCGATCGAACACATCAAGGCCGGCAAGCTGCGCCCTTTGGGGGTAACGACCACGAGTCGCCTGGACGTGTTGCCGGACGTTCCGACCGTGGCGGATTTCGTGCCGGGTTATGAGGCCAGCGGTTTTGCGGGCGTTGGCGCGCCCAAGGGCACCCCGCCTGAAATCATCCAAATGCTGAACAAGGAGCTCAATGCCGGCCTCGCCGATCCCAAGATCAAGGCCCGGATCGTCGAGCTGGGTGGCACAGTGCTGGGCGGCTCGCCTGCGGAATTCGGGACGATCCTCACGGATGCCATCGACAAGTGGGCGAAGGTGATCAAGTTCGCAGGCATCAAGGTTGAATAAAGCCGGTCGCCGCCGGATTGCCAACCCGTCCATTTCGCGCGCGCGTGCGGCCCGACTTGGCCGGACGGCGGCATCGGCTGGCGCTCCCGCGGCGATCGAAGTATGCAATCGCAATCCAGCAAGCCTCGAAGCATGGAGTTTTCCGATGAAGATGACGCTGCACCACCTCAATTTGACCACGGCCAACGTGCCGAAGATGAACGACTTCTATCGTAACGTCATGGGCCTCGCGGCGGAGCCTGCGCTGACTGCCGCGCGCATCACCAACCAGGGCTATTCCGGCGAAACCGCGTTTGCGACGGACGGGCACGTCCAGGTGCACATGTCCGAGCGCGACCTCGCGCTCGGTTTCCGCCAGAAGCAATTCGTCAATCCGCTGGAGCGCGGACACATCGCCTTCAGGACCGACGACATCGCCGCTTTCAAGAAGCGGCTCGACGAAAAGGGCGTGCCCTATTCGGACTACGGCACCTGGGCCATGAACGGCTGGCACCAGATCTTCTTCCACGATCCGGACGGCAACGTCGTCGAGGTGCATCAGGTCAACGAGTGAGCCAAATAGCGTTTTCAAGCGAAAGCCTGCCCCGGACCTGATCCGGGGTGGAGCCGGTTCGCGTGAAGAAAACGCGTCAACCATAAGTCTGCGCTCGTCCATTTTTACGGGAGTACTGCGATGCGGATCGGCTATCTCGGCGTCGGCAAGATGGGTCAACCCGATGGCGGGCAAGTTGCTCGACGCCGGGCACGAACTCTTCGTCCACGACATCAGCGCGGACGCCATGCGCCCGCTGCTCGAACGGCAGGCGCGGCAGGCCGCCTCGCCCAAAGAGCTGGCCGACATTTGCGACACGGTGATCGTCTCGCTGCCGACGCTCGAGATTTTTCAGCATGCGCTTTCCGGACCTGACGGCTTGCTGGCGGGCAAGGCGTTGAAGACGCTGGTCAACACCTGCACGGTTGGCGGGCCGTTCATCCGCATGGTCGAACAGGAATGCACTGCTGCCGGAGTCACCGTCATCGACGCCCCGATCTCCGGCGGCGTCGCGGGCGCCGAGGCCGGCACGCTGGCCGTGATGGTGTCCGGCCAACCGGCCAGGGTTGCCGAACTGACGCCGCTGTTCCAGCTGTGGGGCAAGACGGTCGTGGTCGCCGGCGACAGGCCGGGGGCCGCGCAGACGATGAAGCTCACCAACAATTTGCTCTTTGCCGTAGCCCTCGTCGCGACGTCGGAGGCCATGACGATGTCGGGCCAGGCCGGTATTCCACCCGAGACCATGCTGCAGGTCCTCAACAACGGGACCGGCCGCAATTTCATAACGATGCAGGTCTTTCCCAAGACCATCCTGCCGGGCAGTTTCGACTTTGGCGCCACCATCGAGATCCTGATGAAGGACGTCGACCTCGCCATCGAACAAGGCGAAGAACTCGGCGTGCCGATGTGGGTGTGCCAGGCGATGCGGCTCGTTCTCAAGCACGGCGTGTTCCAGGGCCGCGCCCAGCAGGATTTGTCGCGCATCGTCGAGATCGTCGAGGACGGGACGCGCAGAGCTTGATCTACCGAAGAAGCAATAATGAGCGCGCCGGATCAAACCGGAGGCAACAGCGTGAGGTGCATCACGGCGACTTGAAACCGGAGCGCGTACGCCTGCGGTCACCCCTTCCAAGGGGTCCATCCCATAGCAGCAGGAGAGCGACATGACTTACGAATTGAACCTCAGGGAACTTGATCTCGTCAGCGGCGGCGATCTCAAGGAAGTGCACTTCCGGCCGGACTACAAGGAGCCGACCGTCCTCTACGACGACGGCATCAACATCCGGACCACCGGGCTGTTCCACAGCAATGTCGGCTACGATTCACCGTTCACGCCGATCCCGGCGTAAGCGTATGGCGGGATGACTTTCTTCAAATCGTCATCCCGCCAGTAATCCTCTTGAAGTGACGCCGTACCCTCACGTGGTTCACCGGCGCTTCACTCATATCCCGGCCGCGGCACCAGGTTCATCAGCATGTTGGCGTAGCCGCCATCGACGAGTGATCTCCTCGCCATTGACATAGGACGCGCGGTCGCTGGCGAGATACAGGATGGCATCGGCAATGTCCTGCGGCATGCCGACCCGCCGTGACGGCACCACGGCCGAGCGGCGTTCGGTAACCCCAGGCGTATCGTAAAACGCCTGGCTCATCGGCGTGATCACCATCCCGGGGCTGACGACATTGCTGCGGATGCCTTGCGGCCCCCATTCGCTCGGCAAGCTGGCGCGACAGCATGATGACGCCGGCCTTGCTGACGCTGTAGGCGCCGCTCTGGCCCTGCGCATGGCTGCCGGCGATCGACGCCACATGCACCAGGCTGCCGCGCCCGAGCGCGCGCATCTGGCGACCGAAAACCTGCGCGCAGAGGAAATAGCCGGTCAGATTGATCGACAGCACAGCGTTCCATTCGGCCAATGTCAGCTTGTCCAGCCCGCCGGGCCGCAGCACCGCCGCGGCGTTGACCAGCACGCCGCCGGTCCCAGTGCTTTTTCGACCGCCTCGGAGACAGCCGTCACGCTCTCGGCGCTCGACGTGTCGCAGCGGGCGGTAATATGGCCGGCGCCCAGTTCGCGCAACTCCGCGGCCGTCACGTCGAGACCGCGCTCATCGAGATCGATCGCCGCGACGCGGGCGCCGGCCTGCGCGAGGCTCAACGCAACGGCCCGGCCGATGCCGCCGCCTCCACCGGTCACCACGCACACACGGCCTGACAGGCCAAGCCAGTCGGAAGGATTTTGTTGGGTCATGTGGTCGCTCCATTCCGGTTTCGTAGGGTGGGCAAAGGCGCGCATGCGCCGTGCCCACCAACAGTTTTACGGATGCGAAGAGGTGGGCACGCTTTCGCTTTGCCCACCCTACGCGATCCCGTCTACACAATCCCCGCCGCGACCTGGCCGCGCAGGCGCTCAAGGCTATGCAGCGTATTGGCGCAGGCCTCTGCCACCTCGATGCCCTTGATGACGAAATGCTTGCGGAAGAAATCGTGGTGCACCGCGCTCTCGTGGAATTGCTGCGGCGTGAGCACCGCCGAGAACACCGGCACTTCGGTTTTCAACTGCACGTCCATCAGCGCCTTGATCACGGTGTCGGCGACGAACTCATGGCGGTAGATGCCGCCATCGACCACCAGCCCCGCCGCCACGATCGCGGTGTAGCGCCGCGTCTTGGCGAGCAGTTGCGCATGCAAGGGTATCTCGAACGAGCCCGGCACTTCGAACAGGTCGACCTGCGCGCGCGAGATATGGCGCGCCTCGATCTCTTCGAGGAACGCGATGCGGCATTCCTCGACCACGTCGCGATGCCAGGACGACTGCACGAAGGCGACCCGCTGCGGTTTGACAAACCGCGGATGGGCCACCGCCGGCGGACGCTCCGGGGTGTCGGGAACGCTGTTGCGTTCGGGAACTCGAACTTCGGTTTGGTGGGATTTGGCTTCAGGCTCTTGCAACATCTGATTCATGGCTTTCCTCTTTCAGGACCAGAATCAGGGCACACGGAACGACGATTGACCCACGCAAAAGCGCGGGCCGCCGCAACCGTTCTCTTTCATCCGGACTTTAACCGTCGGCTTCGGAATCACACCGAATCTGCTGACCCTTTTTCCCTGGGATTCCCGAAGAACAGGATTCCTGAAGAAGAAGGCGCTCGCGGGCTTGGGCTACGTCACCCTTACCGCCGGTGGGGATTTTCACCCCGCCCTGAGAACATCGGCCGCCCGGAATGGACGACCTGAGGCCGAATATGACCAAAGGCCGCGGTGTCAGCAAGCGCCTTGAGCACCGGGAATCTGCATGTCCCCATGCCGATGGAACAGGGCAGCGGCGGATTCCCGGCGGTTGTTACGCGCTAGGCGGCCTGCCGACCGGCTTTCATCAGTTCGAGGATCGCCTCAAGCCGCGTGACCACATCGCTGGTTTCCAGCAATTGTTGCCGCTGCTCGATCGTCACCGGCAGCAATGGCGCGACGGCATCGGCCATGGGACCGGGGTCCCCGATGTCGGGAAGATGCAAGCGGGCCTGAAGCCGCTGCGGCAGCGTGGAGTAGTCGACCTTGGCAAACGTACGGTACGCGTCGAGGACGGCGCGCGACAGCGCGATGGCCTCGACGGTCTGGCCGCCGGTCTCCTCGATCGGCGCAACCTCGGCCGCGAGGAATTCATCCGCGACAGGCCGGACGATTGCGGCGCGCTCCACACCGGAGACGACGGGCCTGAGGGTTCCGTCGGTCAGTGTGACGCAATTGATCACACCGGCGATAACGCCGACTGGGTGGAGCGCATCCACCGCCGGATCATCTTCAGCGCTGCGACGCTGCGTGACGACGAGCAAGCGGCGGTCGGTTGCCAATGCGCGCTCGATCGCACGCCTGGTTTTTTCGCGGCCGACGAAGATCGGCGCCACCATTTGTGGAAACAGCACAAAGTCCCGCATCGGAACGATCGGGATAGCCGCCGCCGGCGAGACGGCGATTGAGGCTGCTGCCGGCAGTGTTGCACCTGGCGGCGTGGCTTGAGACTGGCTCGCCTGAATTCGCGCGGCCAGATAATTCCAGTCGGGCAAACCAAGCGTCCGGGCAACCAGCTCCAGGCTTTCGCTGTGGGTAAGTGAGACCGATCTGGCCTTCAGGGCTTCGCGCAGGGTTTGCGCCATAGCTTTAGCGTCACGGAAATCGCGCATGGGATCATCCTCTGCTGTGGCGAACGAGAATGTCAGGCGCTTGCGTTACTGACTCGTTCGCTCGGCAAAGGGTGCCTCGAACGGCTCGATACGTTCACCGTACCCGTGAAAGCGGGCGCAAGCAGCGGGTCGTATCCACCCGATGGAAAATATGCGCCCCGGCCGAAGCGGCTGTCAATTGCGGGTTAACGAATATTAACGATTATGGCGAACTGCAGTCCATCCACAGCGTGACACACAGCCTCCTCGCGAATCCGATTCCGATTTGTTCTCAAATTAATAATTATGACGGACATCAGCTGTGGACGAGCCGCGCTTTGGTTGTGGACGGACTCAGGGGTCGGTTGCGCAGATTCCGCAAATCACATCACTTGAGCCCGGCAAGCTCCGGGACGATCAAGAAGACGATCGGGAACGATCAGGGGATTGCAGCCGGCAGCGACGCACCACCTCGCGCCGGTCCTACGTGCGTATCAACTCAAGTGAAATGGCAAGGTCGAGACGGAATGTCCCTCCTCGAAGGCATTATCGATTCCCGGAACAACCCGCTCGCGGTGGTCGAGGATATCGCTACCGATAACAACTGGGCGTATGAGCGTTCCGGCGAAGACGAGGTGACGATCGTCTCCAAGGGCGACTGGACCGACTACCAGCTCTCCTTCACCTGGATGGCCGAGATCGAGGCGCTGCATCTGGCCTGCGCCTTCGACATGAAGATTCCGCCCGCGCGCCGGCCGAGGTGCAGCGGCTGATCGCCGCGATCAACGAGCAATTATGGGTCGGCCATTTCGACATCTGGACCCACACCGGCATGGTCATGTACCGGCAGGCGCTGGTGCTGCCGGGCAATCTGACCGCCTCGACCGCGCAATGCGAGGCGATGCTGGTCGGCGCCATCCACGCCTGCGAACGCTATTACCCGGCGTTCCAGTTCGTGGTCTGGGCCGGCAAGACCGCCGCTGAAGCCATGAGCGCGGCGATGTTCGATACCGAGGGCGAGGCGTAGGGCCCCCAACCGTCGTCCCGGACAAGCGAAGCGCGATCTCAGATGCGCAATTGCGCACGGGGGACCCATACGCCGTGACGTCAATTGCGGCGCAAAATGCTTGTTGCAAACAGCTCGCTTCACTAGAACCGCTTGTGGTTATGGGTCCCGGCCTTCGCCGGGACGACGACCGGTATTTGTGGTGAGCGCCGTGAGCACAACCAACGCCCTCAAAAACGTCCACGGCACCATCGCGCTGGCCGGCGCCGGCAAGATGGGCGGCGCGATGCTGACCGGCTGGCTGGCGCAGGGGCTCGACCCCAGGCGCGTCGTGGTGATCGAACTGAAACCGTCCGCCGAGATCAGCGCGCTCGCAGCCCAGGGCATCCGCCTCAATCCATCGGCAAAGGACGCCGGCGAGGTCGACACGCTGGTGGTCGCGGTGAAACCGCAATCGTTCGCCGAGGCCGGCGCGATGCTGAAATCGTTCACGGGGTCCTCGACGCTGGTGGTCTCGATCATGGCGGGCATCCCGATTGCGTCGCTCGAGGCGGTCTGCGGCGGCAGCGTGGTCCGCGCCATGCCCAACACGCCGGCCGCGATCGGCCGCGGCATCACGGTGGCGGTGCCGGCGAAAAAAGTCAGCGCCGCCCAGCGCGCCGTTGCCGACGCACTGCTGCGCGCCATCGGTTCGGTCGAATGGGTCGACAACGAAAGCCTGATGGACGCGGTGACCGCCGTCTCCGGCTCGGGGCCGGCCTATGTGTTCCTGCTCGCCGAGGAACTCGCGCGCGCCGGCGTCGCGGCCGGACTGCCGGCGGAACTCGCGACCAAACTGGCGCGCGAAACCGTCGCCGGCTCCGGCGAGTTGCTGCACCGCTCGGAAGTGTCGTCGGCGACGCTGCGGCAGAACGTCACCTCCCCCGGCGGCACCACGGCCGCGGCGCTCGAGGTGCTGATGGGCCCGGACGGCATGGAAAAACTGATGACGCGCGCGGTCGCGGCGGCGACACAGCGCTCGAAGGATCTGGCGAAGTAGGTTTCCGCCTTCGTAGGGTGGGCAAAGCGAAGCGTGCCCACCACCTTGGCGAGCGCGTGCGCGGATAAGATGGTGGGCACGGCGCTAAGACGCGCCTTTGCCCACCCTACGAAGCGGTTACTTCGCGCCCAGCCGCTTGTTGAAACGCTCGACATTGACGAGGCCGCGGGCATGGCGGCCCTCGCCGATCTTGCGCTCGCCTTCGAACGCCTCGACCTCGAAGCGGATCACGCGGCGTTCCACCGCGACCACTTTTGCGGTGGTCCGCACCGTCGAGCCGACCAGCGACGCGCCGATATGGCGGATATCGACCTCGGTCCCGACCGTGACCCAGCCCGGCTGAAGATGGCCGCGGATGGCATCGCCTGACGCCATCTCCATTTCCAAAATCATCATCGGCGTCGCATAGACCATCGGCATGCCAGGCACGAAATGCCCGACCGTGCGCTCGACCGGCACCACCAGCGTCCGCTCGGCGCTCATGCCGATCTTGATGAATTCGCGCGCGTCCATGGGTTATTTGCTCCGCATTCCCGGGGCTCGCCTACGCGACCGTCAACAAGCTCATTTGCGGATTTACTTCTACTTCGGCGCCGTTGGGAACGGCGGCGGTGATATCCACGTCAAATCCGGCAAGCATCGGCACGTCGCCAAGTGCGGCCCCTTGCGCGAGAATTGGATTGACCGAGTTCAGGACGATCGCCAGCGGCACGATGCCCCGCGATTGCATTTCATGCAGCATCCAGGCCGTCGCGACGCCGCCTTTGGCCGTGTCCAGCACCAGGATCCGGCCGACATAGGACTGGCCTGCCAGCTTGTGCGCGGGCCGGCTGAAGACACCCTTGATGCGGTCGAGATCGTAGCGGGCGGAAAATCCGTCGTGCGCCACCAGCGCAAGCCCGCGCACGGTCCGTCCCATGGCGTGCCTTGCCTTGAAGACCCCGGCGCTCATGTCCGCGCCAACTTGCCGTTGACGGCCGCATCCACGCACGACTCCATCGATGCCAGCATTGGCCGATAGCCATATCCGCCGAGGATGTTGACCAGTTTCGCACTGTTGGTCGCCAGACGCTTCCAGCCGCGCGCTTCCGAAATCTCGCGCGCATAGGATTGATAGAAGCACATGCCCGACAGCACGTTGCCGCCGGCCGCCTCGATCCGCGCCGTATAACCCATGCGGTCGCAATCCGGTTTCACCTGCGGGCTTGTCACCGCGAGCAGCGGAACTGAAAACCGCCGGCCGTCGCACAGCCCGGCCAGATCGCTCAACTCGTACAGGCTCAGTTGCGGCGCCGAGAACACCACCACGTCGACCTGATCGTCGGTGTGATAGGATCGTTGCAACGCGTCGGCATCGGCTTTGGTGATGCGATGGACCGGCAAGCCTTCGTCCGCGACGTCAGCCAGCCTGCCGGCCTCCGGCGTCAGCCCAACCAAATGAAACAGCGCAACGGAGCCGAAGCTCGCCATCGAGGCGCCGAAATGCTTGAGCTGGTCCGATTTCGCCGCACCCTCGATGCCTTCCACCACCGGCACCGTCCAATAGTTGCCGGCGAGACGGCCGATGACGCCGCCAAGCGCGCCCCAGCCGTTGAGCGTCGTCGGGGTATAATCCACCTGGATCCGTAACGTGCCGCGACGGAGCTCGGGGAGATGGAAGCCATAGCGTGGCGTGCGCCCGGTCAAGCCGGCGGCCAACGCCGACGGCCCACCTTCGAAATTGGAGCGCGCGCCGCAAACCGAATTCGAATAGATCACGACGCCGGTGTCGCCGAAGGCCGCATGCTCATTGCGGGTCGGGGCCTGAATGGTCTGATAGTTGATGCAGGTATTCGTCATGGCGACGCCCAATTGCTCGAACGCGGCAATCGCCCGCCGTTCGAGATCGAGCATCGCCGAGGTCTGACCCAACAGCTTTGCGTTTGCGAAATCGGTGCCACGGGGGTCGGTGATCGTCGGGATGCGGACGCGCCGTTGCCCATGGGAGACCGCGGCAAGCCCCTCGAGCCAGCGGACGCCGGCTTCACCGAGGCTTTCCGTGTCGGCCATGATGTGGGCTTGCGTGACCGGCACGAAATCTTCGGCGTCAAAAAACTCGCCGACCTTGATCTGGTGCTGCAACGCCTGTTGCGGGACCGGACCGGCCTTGCCGGCCAATATCTCGTTTTCTTCGTCGTTCAGCTTCATCTTGGGTCAATCGATCCTGACACCGGCATCCTGCACGGCTTTGCCCCATTTCGCCAGTTCGCCGCGCTGAAAGTCCGCGAATGCCGGGCCACTGAGCGTGGCGACGGCGGTGACACCGAGCGGCTCGAGCCGGCTCCGGAATGCGGCGCTCCCGGCGATGCGTTCGATCTCGGCCCCCAGCGCCCTGGTCAGCGCGTCCGGCATCTTCGCCGGCGCAAAAACTCCCCACCATGCCGTCGCCTCAAAGCCGTCATAGCCGAACTCGGCAATCGTCGGCACATCAGGAGCGACCGGCGAGCGTGCCTTGCTTGACACCGCCAGCGCGCGCAACTTGCCCGCCTGCATGTTCGAAAAAACCGACTGCAGCGGATCGAACATGATCTGGATTTGGCCGCCGATCAGATCGGTCACGGCAGGTGCGCTGCCTTTATAGGGTACATGCTGGATGTCGATGCCGGATGCGGCCCGAAACATCTCGGCGGTGAGGTGACCGGGCGTGCCGACGCCGGCTGATCCGTAGTTCAATTTACCCGGCATTCGTTTGGCAAGCGCGACGAGATCGGAAAGATTGCTGACGGGTTGCGCCGGATGAACGACAAGCGCCACTGGTGCGTGCGCGATCATGGCAATCGCCGTGAAATCGCGCACCGCATCGTAAGGCAGCTTGGCGTAGAGCGCAGGATTGATGGCATGGGTGCCGACCGTGCCAACGAGCAGAGATTGGCCGTCCGGCGCAGACTTGGCCACGGCGTCGGCACCGATGGAACCGCCTGCCCCGCCGCGATTGTCGACCACGATGGTCGCGTTCAGTGCCTCGCCGAGCATCTGCGCGAGGGGTCGCGCCACAATGTCGGTCGGCCCGCCAGCCGGGAACGGAACAACGATGCGAATTTGCTTTCCGCTCAGGCTTTGGGCCTGACCGGGTGCGATCCGCGTCAAGACGCCCGCACCCGCGGCGACGGCAGCAAACCCCAGTAATTCTCGGCGCAGCATGAACCCCTCCCGTCTTCGAGACATCGCAGGTGACGTCTTCTTGAATGCGTGGTGGCAGTGGCCGGAGTATTGTTTGGAAATCCATTCCGGACTTTTGGGCCGGTCTTCTCGAAAGCGATTGATGAAATAAAGTGGGGTCGTCAGACTTCGTCCCCGAAGAGACTAGCCGAATTGGGTGGCCGGGCAAATGATGGAGTGCGGGCGTCCTGTTGTGATCCCCGATAGTCGTCATTCCGGGGCGCGCGAAGCGCGAGCCCGGAATCCATCTCCCGATCGTGATTATGGATTCCGGGCCTGCGCCAAGGGGCGCATCCCGGAATGACGGGACTGGTGTTTGCGGTGAGTACTTGCCTTACTTCTTCGCAGCGGCCGCGCGCTCCACGAACGTCTTGCCGCCCTTCATCTTGTGGGTGAGCGGCGCTTCGTTGATCTGGATCACGACCGCGTCGGCATCGACGCCGAGGTTGGTGACCAGCGCCTTGGTGATGTCGCGCATCATGCCGGCCTTCTGTTCATCGGTGCGGCCGGCGGCCATGCTGACGGTAATTTCGGGCATTTTCGTCTCTCCCTTTGCTCTTGCTACGCGGTCCTCACCTGAGGCGTCCGACATCTTGCACCGATGTCATCATCCGCGAAAGCGGATGATCCAGTATTCCGCACCGCTCTTGTTCAACATCGGCTTCACGGCGTACTGGATGCCCGCCTTCGCGGGCATGACGAGTTTAGCCTGTTCCCCACCTCACGTCATGGCGGGCCAGCACTTCGCGCACGGCTTCCACGAGCCTGCTCTGATCGACCTCGTATTGCGCCTCGGACTGCTTCTTCAGGTACTCTTCGCGATCCTTGATTTCGGTCAGCCCGGCGCCAAGGATGAGGTCCTTGATCTGCACCTTGCCGTTCGCCCTCTCGTCCGAGCCCTGCACGATCGCGCAGGGCGCGTTGCGCCGGTCGGCATATTTCATCTGCTGGCCGAGGCTGTGCTTGGGGTTTCCGAGATAGAGTTCGGCACGGATGTTGGCGTTGCGCAGGGTCGCGACCATCTTTTGATAGTCGGCGATCTCGCCGCCGAACACGGTCACGACCACCGGACCGAAAGCCGGCTTGGTGTCGAGCTTGCCGAGCATCGTCAGCGCGGCCTGCAGCCGCGACACGCCGATGGAGAAACCAGTCGCCGGCACCGGCTCGCCGCGGAAGCGCGAGACGAGACCGTCATAGCGCCCGCCGCCGCCGACCGAGCCGAAGCGAACGGGGCGGCCTTTTTCGTCCTTGGTTTCGAGCGTGAGTTCGACCTCGTAGACGGGGCCCGTGTAGTATTCGAGGCCGCGGACGACGGAGGGATCGATCTTGATCCGATCGGCGCCGTAACCGGATGCCACCACGAGTTTGCTGATCGCGTCGAGTTCTGTCGACGGCCTTCCTGTCCGATTCTGCTATCGCGCAGCCGCGCATCGAATCGGCGCGCCCGGTTCGACCGCAGCCGACCACCAGGGCGATGTCATCGGCCTTCTAGTCCTGCGCCCTTGGTGAAGTCGCCTGATCTCATCCTTGCGGCCGTCGCCGAGCAATTGCTGAACGCCGGCAATGCCAAGGCGATCGAGCTTGTCGATCGCGCGCATGACGGTGAGCCACTGGCCATCATCGCGCGATGCCAAGCGCGTCTCGCACCCCATCGAGCACCTTGCGGTTATTCACCTTCACCACATAGCTGCCGCGGGGAATGCCGAGCGCTTCCATGGTGTCGGCCGCCATCATGCACATCTCGGCGTCGGCCGCCGGCGACGCCGAGCCCACCGTGTCGGCGTCGAACTGCATGAACTGGCGGAAGCGGCCGGGGCCGGGCTTTTCGTTGCGATAGACATAGCCGGCGCGGTAGCTGCGATAGGGTTTTGGCAGCTGATCGAAATTCTCCGCCACGTAACGCGCCAGCGGCGCGGTCAGATCGTAGCGCAGCGAGATCCACTGCTCGTCATCGTCCTGGAACGAGAACACGCCCTCGTTCGGCCGGTCCTGGTCGGGCAGGAATTTGCCGAGCGCGTCGGTGAACTCCATCGCCGGGGTTTCCACCGGCTCGAAGCCGTAGCGCTCATAGACTTCGCGGATTTTCTCGACCATCTGCCGCGTCGCCGCGATCGCGGCGGGGCCGCGATCCTCCAGCCCGCGCGGCAGGCGCGCCTTCAATTTCTGCGGTTTTTTGGGTTTGTCGGCCATGGGCGCGCGTTGGTACCAGCGCCAGCCAGAGGCGGCAAGCCTGCTTCCTCACCTCTCCCCGCTTGCGGGGGAGGGCCGAGGTGGGGGCTGCTCTCCGCGAGTTCGCCCGTGGAGAGAACCCCCACCCGCCTCGCTTTGCTCGGCACCCTCCCCCGCAAGCGGGAGAGGGGAGAGAGCGCTCCAGCCCTACGCCGCCACCGCCTTGTCCTTCGGCTGCACTTCGGCGGTGTAATCCGCCATCAGCTGCGCCGAGATCTTGCCGGGCGTGAACTTCCAGTCGGCGATCTCCGACACCGGCGTCACTTCGGCGGCGGAGCCGGTGATGAAGCACTCGCTGAAGCCGGAGAGTTCGTCCGGCATGATGCGCCGTTCGATCACCTCGATACCGCGGCGCTTGGCGAGGTCGATCGCGGTCGCCCTGGTGATGCCGGCGAGGAAGCAGTCGGCGATCGGGGTGTGGATCTTGCCATCCTTGATGAAGAAGATGTTGGCGCCGGTGCATTCGGCGACCCGCCCCTGCCAGTCCAGCATCATCGCATCCGCATAGCCGGCGCGCTCCGCCTTGTGCTTGCTGATGGTGCAGATCATGTAGAGGCCCGATGCCTTGGCCATCGCCGGGATCGTCGCCGGATCGGGGCGCCGGTATTCGGCCATGCCGATCCGGATGCCCTTCAGCTTCTCGGCCGGGCTGAAATAGCTCGGCCAATTCCAGGCGGCGATCGCCAGATGAATGGTGTTGGTCGAGGCCGACACGCCCATCATCTCCGAACCGCGCCAGGCGATCGGGCGAAGATAGGAATCCGGCAGGTTGTTGCTGTCGATCACGAGCTGCTTGGCGGCGTCGATCTCGGCGACCGAATACGGAATCTCGAAATCGAGGATATTGGCCGAATTCTTCAGCCGCTCGGAATGCGCGGTGCTCTTGAACACCCGGCCGCCATAGGCGCGCTCGCCCTCGAACACGGCGCTCGCATAATGCAGGCCATGGGTCAGCACATGGACGTTGGCATCGGCCCACGGCACCAGTTTGCCATCGTACCAGATGACGCCGTCGATTTTATCGAACGAAACTCCCATGGGCTCTCTCCCGGATCGACGCGCGGATCGCGCGCCTGGCGCCGCGGCGCCGTTTGACAGGTCGGGACCTCGCCACCACCAGCCTTGCCGCTGGTTTCCATCGCCGGCGTCTCCGTCAGGACACGCTTTTGTGGAATGCCGAAGTCCAGTATGTTTGCCGATATGCCGCTCGACAATCGCACGGTGGTCCGCTTCGCGGCCGTTGCCGCCATCGCTGGCTTACTCCAGGCCACTTGAAACATCGCCATGCCGAAACGACTTAAAGTTTCGTCGTGGCTGGCAGTTTTGTAACATTGAACCCAAGATATGTCAACATGACTGACATAAATTTCTCACGAACCCCAGGCGACCCCGATTCGAAGGCCGCCGATGGCGCCTCGACCGGCCCCCGAACGGGCGAATTGCGCTGGGACATCATCGAGTTGCTGTTCTTCGCCTACCGCGACTTCGTCGGCGACGCCGACCATGAGCTCGAGGCGTTCGGGTTCGGCCGCGCCCACCACCGGGTGATGCATTTCGTCCACCGCTATCCCGGGCTCAAGGTCGCCGATCTCCTGGACGTGCTGCGCATCACCAAGCAGTCGCTCGGCCGGGTGCTCAAGCAACTGCTCGACGAAGGCTATATCGTGCAGAAGACCGGCAATAACGACCGCCGGCAGCGCCTGCTTTACGCCACGGCAAAGGGCGAGGCCCTGGTGGCGAAGCTCGCCGGCCTGCAGACCGATCGCATCAACCGCGCCATTCAGGGCATCGATTCCGCCGGCCAGGAAGTGGTCCGCCAGTTCCTGCGCGCGATGATCGATCGCGACGAGCCCGACAAGGTGCTGGAAACGATCTTCGGCAGCGGCAAGAAACCAAGGGAGTGACCGTGGCGCAGGGAGCTAACGCCATTGCGGCGGCTACCGCGCGGATACCGGCGCAGCCGGCCGACGACGCCCCGCATCTGCTGCTGGTCGACGACGACCGCCGCATCCGCGACCTGTTGCAGCGCTTTCTGTCCGGCGAAGGCTATCGCGTCACCACGGCGGCGAGCGCCAGCGACGCCCGCGCCAAGCTGCTCGGCCTGCATTTCGATTTGCTGATCCTCGACGTCATGATGCCGGGCGAGACCGGCTTCGATCTCGCGCGATTCATCCGCACCTCCTCGTCGGTGCCGATCATCATGCTGACGGCGCGCCATGAAGCGGAAGCCCGGATCGAGGGCCTGCAGATCGGCGCCGACGATTACGTCGCAAAGCCGTTCGAGCCGCGCGAACTGGTGCTGCGGATCGGCAATATCCTCAAGCGCACCGCCCCGCCGCCGGTGGAGACGCTGGAGCAGATCGCGTTCGGCCCCTACGTCTACCATCTCGAACGCGGCGAACTGCGCCAGGCCGACGAGATCATTCATCTGACCGACCGCGAACGCGAGATGCTGCGCATCCTGTCGGCGAGCCCGGGCGAGACCGTGCCGCGCGCGGCCTTGACCGGCGGCGGCACCGTCAACGAGCGCGCGGTCGACGTGCAGATCAACCGGCTGCGCCGCAAGATCGAAATAGACCCGGCCAATCCGCTGTTCCTGCAGGCGGTGCGCGGCATCGGCTATCGCCTGGTCGCATCGCCCTGAGCCAGCACCCAATGAACCCCGAGAGATGAGCACGCTCGACACCGGCCTGACGCTGATCCGCACCGCCGCGGGCCGTGTCTCCGCGGCCAATGGCCGGATCGGCAACGCGTTCAAGAGCTGGATGCCGACCGGCCTCTACGCCCGCGCGCTCCTGATCATGATCGTGCCGATGGTGGTGCTGCAGACGGTGGTCGCGTTCGTGTTCATGGAGCGGCACTGGAACACGGTGACGCGGCGGCTATCGGCGGCCGTGGTGCAGGACATCGCCAGCCTGATCGACGTCTACAAGGGCTATCCGCAGGACAAGGACCGCGCACAACTGCGCAAGATCGGGGAGCGGTTGCAGCTGGTGGTCGATTTCCTGCCGGTCGGCGATATGCCGCCGCCCGGCCCAAAACCGTTCTTCTCGCTGCTCGACCAGACGCTGTCGGTGCAGCTTGGCCGCCAGATCCGCCGGCCGTTCTGGATCGACACCGTCGGCAATTCCAACCTGGTCGAAATCCGCGTCCAGCTCGACGACGCCGTGATGCGGATCTTCGCGCAGCGCAGCGCGGCCTACGCCTCCAACTCCGAAATCTTCATCTTCTGGATGCTGGGGACATCCTCGATCCTCTTGATCGTCGCGGTCCTGTTCCTGCGCAACCAGATCAAGCCGATCCTGCGGCTGGCGGACGCCGCCGAAAGCTTCGGCAAGGGCCGCGAGGCGCCGAACTTCCGCCCGCGCGGCGCGCGCGAAGTGCGGCGCGCGGCGCAGGCGTTTCTCGAGATGAAGGCGCGCATCGAGCGCTCGATCGAGCAGCGCACCGCGATGCTGGCCGGCGTCAGCCACGATCTGCGCACCATCCTGACCCGCTTCAAGCTCGAACTCGCGCTGATCGGCGACAGCCCCGAGGTCGACGGCATGCGCAAGGATGTCGACGAGATGAGCGGCATGCTGGAGGACTATCTCGCCTTTGCCCGCGGCGACTCCGGCGAGATCGCGCAGCCGACCGACATGAGCCTGGCGCTGGAGGAATTGCGCAGCGACGCCGAACGCAACGGCCACACCGCGACCGTCACTTTCCACGGCCTGCCGGTGGTGACGGTGAAGCCGGCCTCGTTCAAGCGCTGCCTCGCCAACCTCGTCTCCAACGCGGCGCGGCACGCCAACACCATTGCGATCACCGGCCATCGCGACCACCGCTATCTGACGGTGACGGTCGACGACGACGGCCCGGGCATTCCGGCCGGCATGCGCGAGGAAGTGTTCAAGCCGTTCCTGCGGCTCGACGACGCCCGCAACCAGGACGAGGGCGGCACCGGCCTAGGCCTCGCCATCGCCCGCGACATCGCCCGCTCGCATGGCGGCGACATCACGCTCGGCGACAGCCCGATGGGCGGCCTGCGGGCGGCGGTAAGGGTGCCGGTGTGAGTTCTTCCCGCTCGCTCTTGCACCACCAATTCGTCATGGCCGGGCATAGCGCGTCCGAAGGACGGCGTCGCTTCTGCCCGGGCATGACGGAATCATTTGAGCGCGTAGCGTTCGGATGCTTACTTCGGCGGCGCCTTCGGCAGCTCGATCCGACCGCCCTTCAGCTTTTCCATGTCCTTGATGTTCATCTTCATGCCGCCGGGCATCACGATGTCGCCGGCCTTCTGATCGGGCTTGCAGGCGCCGAGCCACTTCGCCTCGATCGTGGTCGTGGTAGTCGCGCGGCGCGCCGGCGGGACCGCCCTCGCTGTGCGAGGTCGACTTCACGGTATAGGCGGAGTTGAAATCGCCGACGATCTCGGCATGCGAGGTGATCGACATGCCGGCGACGCTGCAGACGGAATCGCTGACATAGCCGGTCGCGGTCTTCTGGATATCCTGTTTCGAGCACATGTCCTTGGCCGACGGCGAGACCGTCGTCGCTCATCTCCTTGTCGGTGGTCTCGTCGGTGCAATGCTGCATCGTCATGTCGGGCACCGGCGAGCCGGACCGCACGCACCTTCATTTCCCACAGGCCCGCCTTGCGAACCGGCAACTCCACCGCGGCGGCGTCACCCGCGGGCAGCAGCGCCAGCAGGGCCAGCGTCCAACAAAATGAAAGAAGCCGTCGCGTCATGAGCCGCGCTCCTCTTTATTTGGTCTTGCAGGCGTCAGGCGGCGCGGCGCTCAGAACAGCGTGCGCAGCGGCTGTTCGGCGGCGCCATAGGGCACCCAGCGGCAGGCGAACGAGATATAGCCGCCGTCGTAAGGCTGCACGGCGAGGAATTTCACCACCTTGCCGTAAAACGCGCAGTGATCGACCGCGAGCTGGCGCGCATCGGTCTGGGTCGCCGTCGAAAAGGCGATGATGCCGCCGGTATCATTGCCCTTGAACGGCGGCACCCAGTCGGCCTGTGCCGGCGCGCCGGCCAGCATTCCGGACATGGCAATCAGGCACGCAGCCCCAATCCTTCGCATCGCAAACTCCATTTCGCTCGCCCCACCATAGAGGGCGCCGGTGGCGGTGAAAAGAACGGGTTACGGTGGGATATGGACTTGTCCGTCAGGTGTTGCCGCGTTGCACTTGACCTCGCCCGGGCTTCGCGGCACCGTCCCATCCGTTGGATGACCGGCGGATTCCCATGCGCAACCTCTTTACATCGTTGAAAGCCCTCAGGCCCTTGAAGGTCATTGGCCTTGCGGCGGCATTCGCCCTGCTGGCATCAGGCCAGGCGGCCCAGGCCGCCAACCCGCTGGAGTTGAATTTCGGGCTTTCCGGCCCCCGTTATGACGGGCGTGTCAAGCCGTGCGAAGCGGCGCTGCCGACCATCACCTCGCAATTCCAGGAGAAGGAAAGCAACTTCTGGAATTCGGCCCTGACGATCACCGCCTATGGCCGGGTCCATGAAACGGCGTTCCGGCCCTGGCAATCCGACAACATCCCGCGCCGCTATTGCAGCGGCGACGTCATGCTGAGCGACGGCAAGCTGCGCACCGTGCACTACTCGATCATCGAGGACGGCGGCTTTGCCGGCTTCGGCCAGGGTGTCGAATGGTGCGTTACCGGGCTTGACCGCAACTGGGCCTATAATCCCGGCTGCAAGGCAGCAAGGCCCTGATTCCCGTCTGAAATCTGCCGATAAGGATGGGCCGGCCCGATCGGTTGCCGGCCCGTGTCTATTTTTGTTCTTGAAATGTTCCGGTTCCCTGCTAGGCTTCGGACAAGTCGGGCAAGTAAAAGCTTTGCGGGTAAGGGAGTGTTTGATGTTTCGATCGGTCAATGTTTCGCGGCTGCTCATTTCGCTGGCACTGGTTCTCATCTCCGCGGGCTACGCCTCAGCGCCAGGACCGCCGGCAGAACGCTCCCGGTGAGTTCGATTTCTACGTGCTGTCGCTGTCGTGGTCGCCGTCCTTTTGCGAGGCGGCCTCCGAGCGCGGCAATAGCGGGCGTTCGCAGCAGGCCCAGTGCGGCGGCCGGCCGTTCTCCTTCGTGGTCCACGGCCTGTGGCCGCAATATGAGCGCGGCTTTCCGGAATATTGCCAGCGGCCGTCGCCGCGGCTCGCGCGCAACATCATGACCTCGATGCTGGACCTGATGCCGGCGCCCGGGCTGATCTTCAACGAATGGGACAAGCACGGCACCTGTTCGGGGCTTGGCGAGCGGGCCTATTTCGAGACCATCCGCAAGGCCCGTGCGGCGGTGAAGATCCCCGAGCAATTCCTGGACTTGTCGGAGCCGAAAACGATCGCGCCCGGCGATCTCGAGGAGGCCTTCATCAAGGTCAATCCGGGGCTGAGCAGTTCGGCGATCTCGGTGACCTGCGACAGCCGGCGGCTCAGCGAAGTGCGGGTCTGTCTCAGCAAGGACCTGCAATTCCGCGCCTGCGAGGAAATCGACCGCCGCGCCTGCCGCCGGGACCAGGTGCTGATGCCGCCCGTGCGGGGCGGGTAGATTCCCTCCGCCGTCATGCCCGGGCTTGACCCGGGCATCCACGTCTTTCTTTGTCAGTTGTCCAAGACCGTGGATGGCCGGGACAAGCCCGGCCATGACGCGTAGAAGACGTTAGACGTCTTCTCCAACGGCTCGCGAATTCTTCCATGAACTACCGACACGCCTTTCACGCCGGCGGCTTTGCCGACGTCATCAAGCACATCGTGCTGGTGCGGATGCTGACCTATCTGCAGGAAAAGCCTTCCGCCTTTCGGCGTCATCGATACCCATGCCGGCGCCGGGCGCTACGATCTCACCGGCGATGAGGCCCGCCGCGGCGGCGAGTGTCTGACCGGGATCGCGCGGGTGATGCAGGCGCGGTTCTCGGAAAACACGCTGCCGCTGGTTGCGCCCTATCTCGACATCGTCAGGGCCTTCAACCCGCCGGGCGAGTTGAAGGCCTATCCCGGCTCGCCCCTGATCGCGCGCGCGCTGCTGCGGCCGCAGGACCGGCTCACCGCCTGCGAAATCGAGCCGAATGCCCGCAAGCAACTGATCGACGCGCTGCGCCGCGACACCCAGGCAAGGGTGGTCGATCTCGACGGCTGGACGGCGTTGCCGGCCTTCGTGCCGCCGAACGAGCGGCGCGGGCTGGTGCTGATCGACCCTTCGTTCGAGCAAAAGAACGAGTTCGAAAAGCTGGCGGACGGCTTTGCGGAGGCCTACGCGAAATGGCCGACCGGCAGCTATCTGCTCTGGTACCCGGTGAAGAGCCGGCGTGTCACCGACGCGCTGGCGCGCCATGTCGCCGCCACGGCGGAGGCCAGCAAGCCGGCCGGCAAATGTCTGCGGCTGGAATTCAGCGTGGCGCCGCAAGAAGCGGGCGGCCCCCTCACCTCCACCGGGCTCCTGATCGTCAATCCGCCGTGGACGCTGGCCGGCGAATTGAAGGCGATTTTGCCCGAACTGGAAAAGCCGCTCGGCCAGGGCGGCGCCGGCCGTTTCAGGCTCGAGACGCCCAAACCCTGAGCCGGCGCATTGGCGCTGAAAAGCCGTAGTCAATTTGCCGGGAACCGTACTATGCTCACCCCCGTTGGGACTGGCTTTACGTTCCGCTTCCGCGAATGGTTGCGGCGGAGTGACAAGGCCTAAAAAAATCCAGGCCGATCGGTGGCGTGACCCGTCGGTTCAGGTGGCCAAGCTTCGGGCAGTGAATGTCCGGTCGGCCGATACGCGAGGTGCGCGTAGCGGCGGAGCAATACGGGGGAGGAGTTTCCCGATGGCCATGACTGGGACAGTCAAGTTCTTCAATGGAGAACGCGGCTACGGCTTCATCAAGCCCGATGACGGCGGCCGCGATGTGTTCGTTCACATCACCGCCGTGGAGCGGGCCGGATTGAAGGATCTGACAGAAGGACAGCGCATTACATTCGAGGTCGAACCGGACAAGAAGGGCAAAGGCCCCAAGGCGGTCAACCTGGTGATTTCATCGTGAGCTGAGGCTTGGATCGTGAGCTGACGCCCGGCGGTGAAAGCGGACTGAATTTTTGCCTGCGAAAATCCTTGGGCTGAGCGCGATGCCGCGGCTCAGAGCGGCGTGGCGTGCCGCGGGCCGCGACCGCCAAAAGTCGCCGGCTGATCGCAGGTCAATGCAACAGATATTGAACGCGGAAGTGCGTGGCGCCGTTGCGCCCGGTGACCGCCCGGATACAACACGTCCCACCGGATTGCACACAAATCAAACCCGGAAATGGGAGCCGATCACATGACGCATCGTTCAACGGCCGCAGGGCTCGCATGCCTCGCCGCTTTCTCGCTCGCAGGCCCGGCCGCGTTCGCACAGCAGAACAGGGTCACTCCCGCATTCAAGGAGGAGATCGCCAATATCCCGGGCAAAAGCCTGACCGCTGTCCTCGTGGAATACGCGCCGGGCGGAAAGACACCTTCGCATCACCACGCCAAATCGGCGTTCATCAGCGCTTACGTGATCTCAGGCGCGGTGCGCAGCCAGGTCGACGATGGGCCGGTCCAGACATTCAAGGCGGGCGAGCACTTCACGGAAAAGCCAGGCGCCCATCACGTCGTCAGCGAGAATGCCAGCGATACCGAGCCCGCAAAAATTCTGGCGATTTTCGTGGTCGACAGCAGCGAGACCGCGCTGACGATGATGGATAAATAAGTCGGGCGCGATGCCGCGGCTCAGATCGTCGAGGCGTGCATGATGTGGCCGCCGCGTGTCGGGCCCGCGCGTTCGCTCTCGGGGTAGAAGCGGGCGGCGACCCTTTCAGGGCCGATATCGTCGACATGGCGAAAACCCGTCGTGCTCATTTTCGTGCACAGCGGTGCGGTGTCGAAATAACTCTGGAAACGTTCACCGGCCGCGGCCACCCGTTCGGCCAACGCCTGATTCGCGGCGCGGCCGGCCGGCGCGACCGAGACCGCCGGATTGGCGTAGTCGAACACCACTTCACTGCCGCCCGTCAGGCGCGCGATGTAACCGAGCGTCGAGAACACCGCGGCTTCCGTCAAATAGGGCACAACGCCAAGCCAGCTGAAAAAACTGCGCTGCGTGGCGGCGAAACCTGCCGCTTCAAGCGCGTCGGCCAGCGTCTCGCGTTCGAAATCCACCCCGACATAGCTCAGCGTTTCCGGCACAGCGATTCCGGCAGCGGCCAGCATCTCGCGCTTGCGCGCCTGTGTTGCGGGGAAATCAACCTCGAAGATCCGTAACCGGCCTGCCAACGGCGTCCGGTAAGCCAGCGTATCGAGCCCGGCGCCGAGCACCACGAGCTGTGTCGCGCCGGCATTCACCGCCTTCGTCAGCGCCTCCTCGGCGATGCGCGAGCGCGCGGCGATGAACCAGCGCAACCGCGGCCCGGACACATGGGCCCGCGCATGGTCGAGCGAAACCTGGATATCGTCGCCGAGAATACGCAACGCCAGCGGGTCGGCGAGGATCGATGCGTCGTCCAGCACCTGATGCGCCGCACGCAACCGCGCGGCGCCCAACGCCGTCAGACTTGGCTGCCCCGGCTGCATCGGCAAATGCTAGGCGCACGAGCCTGCACTGTCACGCGACAAAAAAATCCCGGCGGCGTATTGCCGCCGGGAGGCTGTAATCCGACGTTTTCTTCCCGTTTTCTTGTCCTCAGAAGTGATAGTTCACGCCGGCGCGGATCAGGCCGAAGCGATAACCGTTGGATGCTCCGGTGATGACGAAATTGCTGTTGGAAAGGTCGACATAGAGATATTCGACCTTGGCGCTCCAGTTCGGCGCAAATCCCATTTCGGCGCCGACGCCGGCCGTCCACCCCGCGGTGCTGTGAGATTCCGACAGGCCGAAGGTTGTGGCGCGCAGTTCGCCGAAGGCAAGACCGCCGGTGCCGTAGAACATGACATTGCCGAGCGCGTAGCCGACCCGGCCGCGCAGCGTTCCGAACCAGGGGTTGGAGAATTTCCAGGGCGCAAAGGTGTCTGTCGGCGCCGCTCGCCTGGATGTCGCCTTCGACCCCGAACACCCACTGCCCGCTCTGCCAGTTGTAGCCGGCCTGGACGCCGCCCGCGAAGCCCGACGGCTTGGTCGGGTTGTTGTCGACCGAGCCCCAGGCATAGCCGAGATTGCCGCCGAGATAGGGGCCGGCCCAGCTATAGGCATTGAGCGGCTGATTGACCGTATAGGGGGCGCGCGATCCGTAATTCATGTCGGCTGCCTGCGCCGACATGGTCCAGGCGGCGGCAACCAGCGCCAGCGCACGCAAAAGAACCCTGCCCATCCCCACTCTCCACCCACGCAACAACCGCGCCCAGCCGGCCCGCAAGGCCGGTTTGGTCACGGAATTCCACTTTTTTCCGGTAAGATTTATCGAGAGTTTTAAGTTAAAGGCTTGTTAAGCCCGGTTACCGCCCGCTCATCATTCTTAAGAATGTGTTACGAGGCGCGGTGCCCTGACGCGCCAGCCTGCTGGCGATGCCGCCTTCCAGCGCTTAATTTAGGCCCATGGATCACGATTCTGCCGATAATCCCGAGACCCCTCGCAAGCCGCGGCGGGGCTCCCAGCCGGACCTGCCGCAAGAGCCCGCTTCCGCCGACGTCGACCCGGAAACCTCGACGGCGGAGGAAGAGGATGAGGCGCGCCTGCCCGAAGCGGCCGAGGAACCTGTTGATACCGTAGCCGAGGGCCCGCTCGCGGTCGGCCATGCCGCGATCGAAAATGCGGTCCGCCTGGCGCCGACCTCGCCCGGCGTCTATCGCATGCTCAACGCCGGCAACGACGTGCTGTACGTCGGCAAGGCGAAGAATGTCCGCAAGCGCCTCGCCTCCTATGCCCGGGTCAACGCGCCGCTCCCGGCGCGGATCCTGCGCATGATCGCCGCCACCGTATCCGTCGAGATCATCTCGACCACGACCGAGACCGAGGCGCTGCTGCTAGAGGCCAACCTGATCAAGCAGCTGCGGCCGCGCTTCAACGTGCAACTGCGCGACGACAAGTCGTTTCCCTACATCCTGATATCCGGCGACCACTGGGCGCCGCAGATCCTCAAGCACCGCGGCGCGCAGTCCCGGCCGGGGCGCTATTTCGGACCGTTCGCGAACGCAGGCGCCGTCAACCGCACCATCACGGCGCTGCAGCGCGCGTTTTTGATCCGCTCCTGCACCGACGGGTTCTTCGAAAGCCGCACCCGGCCCTGCCTGCTCTATCAAATCCGCCGCTGCTCGGGGCCCTGCACCGGCGAGATCGACTTCCCCGGCTATACCGAGCTGGTGCGCGAGGCCAACGACTTCCTGTCCGGCCGCAGCCATCTGGTGAAAAAGGAACTCGCCGGCGAGATGGAGAAGGCCTCCACCGAGCTCGAATTCGAGACCGCCGCGCTCTATCGCGACCGCCTCGCCGCGCTGTCGGCGATCCAGTCGCAGCAGGGCATCAACCCGCGCACCGTGGAAGAGGCCGACGTGTTCGCCATCCATCAGGAGGGCGGCTATTCCTGCGTCGAAGTGTTCTTCTTCCGCACCGGGCAGAACTGGGGCAACCGCGCCTACTTCCCCCGCGCGGAGAAATCCTTCACGCCCGAGGAAGTGCTGGCCTCGTTCCTCGCGCAATTCTACGACGACAAGCCGCCGCCGAAACTCGTCCTGCTGTCGCACGAGATCGAGGAAAGCGCGTTGCTGGCCGACGCGCTCGCCGTCAAGGCAGGCTTCAAGGTCGAGGTCTCGACGCCGAAGCGCGGCGAGAAAAAGGAGCTGATCGCCCACGCCCTGACCAATGCGCGCGAGGCGCTCGGCCGCAAGCTCAGCGACACCGCAACGCAATCCCGCCTGCTGGAGGGCATGGTCACCACGCTCGGGCTGCCGCATGCGCCAAAGCGGATCGAGGTCTACGACAACAGCCACATCCAGGGCACCAACGCGGTCGGCGCCATGATCGTGGCCGGACCGGATGGCTTCATCAAGAACCAGTACCGCAAGTTCAACATCAAATCCGAGGGGCTTACGCCCGGCGACGACTATGCAATGATGCGCGAGGTGCTGGAACGGCGCTTCAAGCGGCTCTTGAAGCCGCCGGAGGGCGACGCCGCACCGGTCAAAGCCGACGATGATTCGTTTCCACAATGGCCGGATCTCGTCATCATCGACGGCGGCCGCGGCCAGCTCAACGCCGCCCGGGAGATTTTTGCGACCCTCGGGCTGACCCAGGTGTCGCTGCTCGGGGTCGCCAAGGGGCCCGAGCGCGACGCCGGCCGCGAAACGCTGTTCATGCCGGACCGCGAGGCGATCAAGCTGGAGCCGCGCGACCCCGTGCTGTATTTCATCCAGCGGCTGCGCGACGAGGCGCATCGCTTCGTGATCGGATCGCACCGCAAACTGCGCAAAAAGGACATCCGCGAGGCCGGGTTGCAGGAGATTCCGGGCATCGGCCCGTCACGCAAACGTGCCTTGCTGCACCACTTCGGAACCCTGAAGGAGATCGAGCGGGCCTCGATCGCCGACCTCGGCAAGGTTCCGGGCGTCAGCGCGGAAAGCGCCCGCAAGATTTTCGAGTTTTTTCATGCCCAGCCGGGTTAAAGGAGCCCACTGCACATGTCGATTCACGTGTTGATTCATATGGCCGTCGCCTGCGACAGATCATCTGGGCCAGCATGGTTGACCTTCACGCCTGAGCGGTATTGGTAAGACGAATGAACATCGCGACCACCAAGGGCCAGTCCAAGAGCCTGTCCCTCCCGAATATCCTGACCTACGCCCGCATCGCCGCCATCCCGGTGGTGGTCGGCTGCGTCTATGCCCAATCCGTGATGGACGGCCCGTTATGGCTGCGCTGGGTGGCGCTGGCGGTCTTCATCGCCGCCGGCGTGACCGACGTGCTCGATGGCTATTATGCCCGGATGTGGGACCAGCAATCCGCCTTCGGCCGGATGCTGGATCCGATCGCCGACAAACTGCTGGTGGCGTCCTGCCTGTTGATGCTGGCGGCCGACAACAGCATCCATGGCTGGACGCTGTGGGCCGCCATCGTGATCCTGTGCCGCGAAATCCTGGTGTCAGGCTTGCGGGAATATCTCGCCGCGTTGCGGGTCAGCGTCCCCGTGACCAGGCTTGCGAAATGGAAGACCACGATCCAGCTGGTCGCGATCGGCTTTCTGATCGCGGGCGAAGCGGGCGAACAGATCCTGCCGCCGACCACCATGATCGGGATCTTCCTGTTGTGGACGTCGGCGATTTTCACCATCTATACCGGCTGGGACTATTTCCGCGCCGGCATCCACCACCTCATCAAGGAGGATGAGGGATGAAGGTCAAATATTTCGCCTGGGTGCGCGAACGGGTTGGGCTGGCCGAGGAAATGGTCGAACCGCCGGCCAGCGTGCGCACGGTGGACGATCTGATCGGCTGGCTCTCAGGGCGCGGCGAGGCCTACGCTTACGCCTTCGAGAAGCCCAAGGTGATCCGCGCCGCGATCGACCACACCCATGTCAGGCCGGATGCGATAATCGCCGGCGCCCGCGAGATTGCCTTCTTTCCGCCGATGACCGGCGGCTGAACATAGCGTTTTCAAGCGAAGTGGGTACCGGTTCGCGTGAAGAAAACGCGTCAAAAGAAGAAAGACCGATGACCCTCGCCGCGACCATCCGCATCCAAGAAGCCGATTTCGACATCGCGCGGGAGATCGCGGCGCTCACAGCCGGCCGCAGCGATGTCGGCGCGGTCGTGACGTTCAGCGGCATCTGCCGCGGCAGCGAGAACGGCGAGCCGATCGCGGCGCTGACGCTCGAACATTATCCCGGCATGGCGGAGGCCGAGATCAAGCGGCACACCGATGAAGCGATGTCGCGCTGGCCGCTGACGGGCCTGACCGTCGTGCATCGCGTCGGGCGCATTACGCCGGGCGAGAACATCGTGCTGGTGCTGGCGGCCTCGCAACACCGGCAGGCGGCGTTCCAGGCGGCCGAGTTCCTGATGGACTATTTGAAGGCCAATGCGCCGTTCTGGAAGCGCGAGGAAAGCGCCAGGGGAACGAGCTGGATCGACGCGCGCGATCACGACGATGACGCCGCTGCCCGCTGGACCAAATCCTGATGGCCAAGCGCAGCAAGCCTCCCGTCAAACGTGGCCGCGTGCTGCCGAAATACACGAAGCCGAAATTCCCGAGAGTCCGTGCCGGCGAATTGCTGACGCTGCTGGATTTCGTTCGCTTTGCAGTGAGCCGCTTCATCGAAGCCGAACTGGTATTCGCGCACGGCACCACCGACCCCGTCGCCGAGGCCGCGTTCCTGGTCTGCGAAAGCCTGCGTCTTCACCCCGACCAGTTCGAGGCGTTTGCGACGGCGCGCGTCACCGCGGCCGAGGGCAAGGCGATCCTCGACCTGATCGAGCGCCGCGTCACCACGCGGACACCGGCGGCCTACCTCGTCAACAAGATCTACATGCGCGGCCTGCCGTTCTATGTCGACGCACGTGCCATCGTGCCGCGCTCCTTCATCGGCGAATTACTGGACTCGCATTTCGGCGGCGACGACGACGAAACCGGCGGTTCGCTGATCGCGGATCCGCTGTCGGTGGAACGCGTGCTCGACCTCTGCACCGGCTCGGGCTGCCTTGCTATCCTGGCGAGCCGGAATTTTCCCAATGCGACCATCGACGCGGTCGATATCTCGAAGATTGCGCTCGAAGTCGCCGCGCACAATGTCGGGGATTACGGCCTCGACCACCGGCTGACGCTGCACCGCGGCGATCTGTTCAAGCCGCTCGGTAATGCCCGCTACGACCTCATCATTTCCAACCCGCCCTATGTCGACGCCGAAGGCATGGCAGGGCCTGCCGCGCGAATGCCGCGCCGAGCCGAAGCTCGCCTTCGACGGCGGCGCCGACGGGCTCGACATTGTCAGGCGCATCCTCGATGAGGCCGCATCGCACCTCACCCCGCAGGGCGGATTGCTGTGCGAGATCGGCCGCGGCCGCGAAGCGCTGGAGGCCGCCTACCCGCAATTGCCGTTGCTGTGGCTCGATACCGAGGATTCGCAAGCCGAAGTGTTCTGGATTACGGCCGCCGACCTCGGCTGATTGCGCGGAAATATCACGGCGTATTGCCGTTCCCGACGCAGGGCGAAGCTGATAGCGTGGCCGCCACCCCCACGCCCCAAAAAGCCAAAGAGGCCCCCATGCTGGACAAGAGCCCCAACCGCCCCGCCGTCAACGTTCCCAACGACCTCGCCGCGCACTGGATGCCGTTCACCGCGAACCGCGCGTTCAAGAAGAACCCGCGGCTGCTCGCCGGCGCCAAGGACATGCACTACATCACGGTCGACGGCCGCAACATCATCGACGGCGCCGCCGGCATGTGGTGCTGCAATGCCGGCCACGGCCGCAGCCAGATCGCCGAGGCGATCGGCAAGCAGGCCGCCGACCTCGACTACGCGCCGCCGTTCCAGTTCGGCATCCCGCAGGCCTTCGAACTCGCCAGCCGCATCGCCGATCTGGCGCCTGAGGGCCTCGACCACGTGTTCTTCTGCAATTCCGGCTCGGAAGCGGCCGACACCGCGCTCAAGATCGCGCTGGCCTATTTCCAGATCAGCGGACAGGGCGGGCGGACCCGGCTGATCGGCCGCGAGCGCGGCTATCACGGCGTCGGCTTCGGCGGCACCTCGGTCGGCGGCATCGTCAACAACCGCAAGATCTACGGCTCGCTGCTCTCCGGCGTCGATCACATTTCCCACACTTACGACCGCGAGAAGCAGGCCTTCAGCAAGGGCGAGCCGGAATACGGCGCGCATTTCGCCGACGATGTCGAGCGGCTGGTCAATCTGCACGGCGCCAACACCATCGCCGCCGTGATCGTCGAGCCGATGGCCGGATCGACCGGCGTGCTGCCGGCGCCGAAGGGCTATCTCAAGCGGCTGCGCGAGATCACCCAGAAGCACGGCATCCTGCTGATCTTCGACGAGGTCATCACCGGCTATGGCCGGCTCGGCTTTGCCTTCGCCGCCGAACGCTATGGCGTGCTGCCGGACATGCTGACCTTCGCCAAGGGCATCACCAATGGCGCAGCGCCGATGGGCGGCGTGCTGGTGCGCGACACCATCCACGACGCCTTCATGAGCGGCCCGGAGCATGCCGTGGAACTGACCCATGGCTACACCTATTCGGCCCACCCGATCGCCTGTGCGGCGGGGCTCGCCACCCTCGACATCTACCGCGACGAAAAGCTGTTCGAGCGCGCCAACAAGCTCGAACCGATATTCGCCGACGCGGTCATGTCGCTGCGCAAGGAGCCGGGCGTGCTGGATATCCGCACCGTCGGCCTGACCGCCGGCATCGACCTGGCGCCGATCGCGGACGCGCCCGGAAAACGCGGCTTCAACGGGCTGAACAGCGCCTTCCACGACAACGACCTGATGCTGCGGGTCGCCGGCGATACGCTGGCGCTGACCCCGCCCTTGATCGTCAGCGAAGACCAGATCGGCGAAATCGTCGACAAGGTCGCCAAGGTGATCCGCGCGACGGCGTGAGCCGCTTCCCGGAACATTCGAAACCAAGGCGCGTTCATCCCCTGGCGGAGGCAATCATGCTTCCGCCGGTGGAGGAATGGCGGACATGCTCGGGCCTTCGAGCGGCTTGTTGAGCGCCGGGATTGAACTAAAACTCAACCAGATCAAGCTTGCGACGCGATCCTATCTGCGCGACCGAACCAATCAGGCCACAAGCACCCTCACCTCCTACGCCGTTGCCGCCGGCCTTTTGGCCGCCGCCGGAATTTTTCTGATCGCCGCGCTCTTCGTCGGAGCCATCGCGCTATTTCGCTGGATTGAAATCAATCACGGACAGTTCTGGGCGTTCGGCGCCATCGGCGCCCTGCTGGTGGTGATCGCTTCCATCAGTGCCGGACTGGCGGTGATGAAGCTCAACCGCCATCCCCCACATTTCCCGTCACTCACCAGTCGCTTGCGGGTGGCGATCAAAGCCAATCCTGTCAAACCCGATCAGATCGAGGCCGTCAGGGACACCGCCGCCGCGATCCTGCGTGCGCCCTCGTCGCCGGCAAAGACAGCCCTTACCGGAGGCGGCGGGTGTCCGGACGTGACAACAGAAACTTGCAGGCCGGTCTGATCCTGACGGCAACCTTGTTGGGGTGGGCGGTGATCCGGCGACGGCAGCAGGGGCGACACGCAGAAATCTGATGCCCCGCGCCCGCTCCGAGCACACGGACAATTTGATCCTGATCGCGGCCACCACGATCCTGGTCCTGACCGCGCAGCGCTATTTTCAGCCGCCACTTCGACGGCCGGATCCGTCAGCCCCACGGTTGCCGTCACTCTCGGAACGCAATGCGACCGTCTCCGATATCGCGCGGCCGGGGCACGGGCGGCTTGCACGCAATCCACTGCAAATTCCCTGGACCGGCTGGAAAGATATCCTGTGGCGCACCTATCAGCAGATCGAGCGACGACCGTCTACTCGCCACTGCGGCCGGCGTGGTGTTCTTCGGCCTGCTCGCAGTGTTTCCGGCCGTCACCGCGCTGGTCTCGTCCTACGGACTGTTCGCCGATCCCTCGACCATCGGCGCCAATCTGCAAGCGTTGGCGCTGATGTTGCCGGAGGGATCATTCCAGATCGTGCAGGACCAGATCGCGCGCGTGCTCGACCAAGGGCAGCACGTCGCTGGGCGCGACCTTCCTGTTCGGACTTCGCTTGCGATCTGGAGCGCCAATGCGGGCGTCAAGGCCGTGATCGACGCGCTCAACGTGGTCTATGAAGAAGCGCGAAAAGCGCGGCTTCATCCGGTTGAACCTGCTGTCGCTGGCCTTCACCATCGGTGGGATCGTCGCCCTGCTGCTGATGGTCGGCGCCGTGGTGGCATTTCCGCTGGCGCTCGATCATCTCGGGCTGGCGCCGGACAGCCGTGTCATCGTCAGCCTGGCGCGATGGCCGCTGATGTTCGCGGGCCTGCTGGCGGCGCTCGGCATCCTCTACCGGTTTGGCCCGAGCCGGCGCGCCGCCGCGATGGGAATGGCTCGGCATCGGCACGCTGGCCGCCGCCTGCTCTGGATCGCCGGCTCCTCGCTTTTGTCCTGGTATCTGTCGAATTTCGGCAATTACAGCGCGACCTACGGTTCGCTCGGTGCCGCGATCGGCCTGATGACGTGGATGTGGATGTCGGCCATTATCGTGCTGTTCGGGGCGGAGCTGAACTCGGAAATCGAGCACCAGACCGCGGCCGACACCACGGTCGGCATCCCAAAGCCGCTTGGCGCCCGCGGCGCCCCATGGCCGATACGTCGGCCGCTCGGTTCCGGCCGTGCCAAAAGAACACTAGCCAAGCGAATCAACATTGATGCTAAGGTCACTGCGCTTGGGGGAGCGCAAACCAGACCGTGCCTGAAGATTTCCGTGTTTTCCCGAGTGGGGGCAGTTCGGACCTGAGGGCATCGCGCGCGACATGATTCGCATTTCGACGATTTTCATCGCCATCTGCATGGTGCTGGTCGCGGCATCCCTTGGCCTCGTGCTGCATGCGGTCGCCGGGATCAGCGGATCGGAATCCGCGATCGTGGCGCTCACCGCGCTCACCTTCCTGATCCTCTACAACGCGGTGTCGATGCGGCTGCGCGACCGCTCCGACGTCGGCAGCCAGATCGCCGATCTGTCGCGCGGCACCGCCGACCTCGCCCGCCAGGTCGCCGAATTCGGCCGCCGGCTCGCCGCCGTCGAGGGCCGGGTGGTGTCGGCGAATTCGGCCGGGAGCGACCGCATCCTGGCAGTGGTCGGCGAAATCAACGAACTCGGCGTGCTGGTCAAGCAGCTCGCATCCTCCGTCGCCAGCCATGACGATCTGCTGGCCTCGGGCGCGCGCGGCGGCACCGGCGCCAGCAGCGGTAGCGGACACCCCGGAATTCGAGCCGGAGATCGAGCCGCCATCACCACCGAGCCCGCGGCGCCAGTCGCCGCCAGGCCGGCACCGGTCGCCACGGCAGCACCTGCGCGGGCAGCAGCGCCAATTGCCGCCGCACCTTCGCGCAACGTAACCCAACTGCTCGCCGCGGTGAAAAACGCCATCGAGGAAAACCGGCTCGATATCTATCTGCAGCCGATGGTGACGCTGCCGCAGCGCAAGGTGCGCTTCTACGAGGCGGTGACGCGGCTGCGCGACGACAAGGACCAGATTCTCGCCGCCGACGATTTCATCGCCACCGCCGAAGTCGGCGGGCTGATCGGGCGCATCGACCACATGGTGATGTTGCGCTGTGTGCAGGTGCTGCGCCGCCTGATGGTGCGCAACAAGGATGTCGGCGTGTTCTGCAACGTGTCCGCGGCGACGCTCGGCAACCCCGTCAATTTCGCGCAATGCCTCGACTTCCTCGAGGCCAACCGCGCGCTGGCGCCGTCCTTCGTGCTCGAATTCAAGCAGGCCACGTTCCGCAATCTGGGGCCTACCGAGACCGAGCATCTCGCGGCGCTGTCGCAGCGCGGCTACCGTTTCTCGATCGACCATGTCAGCGACCTCCGGATCGAGCCGCGGGAACTGGCCGACCGCGGCGTCCGCTTCATCAAGGTTCCGGCGGCGCTGCTGCTCGATCCGAGGCAAGCCTCGACCTCGGACATCCACCCCTCCGACCTGTCGGATCTGCTCGGCCGCTTCGGCATCGATCTGATCGCCGAAAGGATCGAGGGCGAACGCGCGGTGGTCGACCTGCTCGACTTTGACGTGCGGTTTGGTCAGGGCTTCCTGTTTGCGCCACCCCGTCCGTTGCGGCCCGAGGGGGCATCTGCTACTGGCGGGGCGACTTCGAACAAGGCCCAAGAATCCAATGGTTCCAATGGTTCCAATGCTCCGACCACTGCTCCGGTCGCCGGACCGGCCGTCGAGCCTCCGCCGCGGGCGACCGGCAATGCCGCACTGGCGCGCCGCGCCGCCGGACCGGGCTAACCGGCGCCCGATGTCATGACCACACTTCGCTTCGTCGAAAGGCTGCGCGACCTCGTCGATGGCGTGGAGGTGATCCTCTCCGATATCTGGGGCGTGGTGCATAACGGGCTCGAGTCGTTTCCCGAAGCCTGCGAGGCGCTGCACACCTATCGCCAGCGCGGCGGCACCGTCATCCTCATCACCAACGCGCCACGGCCCGCCGATTCCGTGCAGCGGCAATTGCGCAAGCTCGGCGTCGCCGACGATGTCTATGACGCGATCGTCTCTTCCGGCGACCTGACCCGGCATTTCGTTGCCGATCATCCGGGCAAGAAATTGTTCTGGATCGGTTCGGAGCGCCACGATGCGGTCCACCGCGGGCTCGACCCCGTGATCGCGCCGCTGGAAGAAGCCGACTACATCGTCTGCACCGGGCTGGTCGACGACGAAACCGAATCGGCGGAAGATTATCGCGACATGCTGCTGCGGGCGCGCGCGCGAAAGCTGCCGTTCATCTGCGCCAACCCCGACATCGTCGTCGAACGCGGCGACCGCCTGATCTATTGCGCGGGCGCGATCGCCGAGCTCTATCGCGAACTCGGCGGCGAGGTGATCTTCTACGGCAAGCCGCACCGGCCGATCTATGAACGCGCCATGGAACTCGCCGCCGAGCGCCGCGGCCATGCCGCGCCGCTCGACCGGGTGCTGGCGATCGGCGATTCCGTGCGGACCGACCTGACCGGCGCGCTCGGCTTCGGCATCGATTGCCTGTTCGTGACCCGCGGCATCCATTCCGGGGAGTTCGAAGGCATCGACCAGCTCGACCCGGCCTCGGTGAAGGAGCTGTTCGGCCACCCGCCCCGCGCGCTGATGCGCGAGCTCAAGTGGTAGGTGCATCGCCGGACCGGACCAAAAATTGCGAAAACAACCCCATGCACAGTAGGAATGGGGCCTCACCCTCTTCAAAAAACGCAAGATCTAGTAGGGTGTGGGCCCCTCAATGGGTCAATGGAAGCCATCTCTCGGGCGAACGACTACGCGGCCGCTATGTCCATCCGACGGCAGAAGCAGGACGCCCTTATCGGATTCTCCGCCCGCGCCTGCGCCAGGTCGAGCCGCTGCCTGACCAGAGGCGTCTCGACCTTTTCTCCGCGACGGACCAGGCACTCGTGCAGCCCGTGTAACGACCACAGATTATCCGGGTGCTGGCAGGCGCGGCTCAGTCTGCCGTCCAGACCGAGATCAGAGCGATACACCTTCTCGGCCTCCTCGATCCGCCCCTGCTCGAGAAGAAGTGCCCCGAGTGCGTGACGGGTTGGCTGCATCCATCCCCAGGGCTCGTCATAGGGCAGCGAGTCGCTGAGCTCGACCGACCTGCGCAGGTGCGCGAAGGCCACGTCATGGTTGCCCTTTCGATACTCCAACTCGCCGTTCAGCATCGCCTCGGCCACGCTCAGCAGACTGACAACGGTATTGTTGTGCACGCGGCGGCTCTCCGGCACCCGGGTCTTCGCCGCCATGAACGATGCCTTCTCCATCTCGGCCTCGGCGACATTGCCAAGCGCCGAATGAGCGACCGCTTTGGCGTAATGCATCATGGCAACATTGGAGCAATAGAGGTCTCGATCCGCCGGTAGCTCTTGTTCGATGATTTCGCGCCATTTGCCGAAGCGCACGAGGACGTGCTGCTTCATCGTCACGTACCCCTCGAGGAAATCCGCCATCGGTGGCGATTGAATGCGCAACACCGCCTCGGGGATCGTCGCGATCAGTTCCTCGGCCGCCGCGATTGCGGGTTTGTACTGGCCAAGAAACGTTGCGCCGTAGATCGCGAAGTGGAAGTTGTGGATGACGTAGACAAGATAGACACCCGGATCGTCCGAATAGGCGAGGAACCTGCGGTCGGTCGCCAACGCCTTCTGGTTGTGGACAAGGACGTCATTGTAGTGCCCGCACAGCACGTCGAGGTGCGTCGGCATGTGGATGAGGTGACCGGAGTCCGGGACGATCTCGCGCAACCGGTCACCGGCCCGCAGTGCCCGCTGTGGAAACGGCGACATCTCCATCAGGTGGACATAGAGATGCAGCAGGCCCGGGTGATCCCACGCAGCCGGGATTCTGTCGAAAGCGTCTTCCAGCACCGCAATGCATTCCTCGGTGCCCGCTCCCTCGGCATGTGTGCCGGAGGGCAGGTCCCACATCTGCCACGGCGTCTCGTTCATGATTGACTCGGCAAAGACCGCCCGGACCTCGAGATCGTCGGGAAAGGCAGCGAAGATCTTGCGCATTTCACTCGTGTAGGCTTTGTCCCACGGCGCCATATCCTCGATCGCCTCGCGCTGGGGATAGCGCGCGGTGAGGGCCTGGATCATCGACCGCTCGACCGCACTTGCCTTCCCGGCATGCGCGAGCGCTCCCTGCATGGCATCGTAAGATGCCGACAACGCCATCTGCCGGCCGTGCGGATCATAGCGAACCCAGGGCAGGTTATAGTTGGGCCCGGAGGCATAGCTTACGCCCCAGTGCGCCATGGCGCATTCGGGGTCGTGCTTCAGCGCCTCATGAAAGCACTTGATCGCCTCGCCATGGTTGAACCCAAACAGCCAGTTGAGCCCTCGGTCGAACCAAAGCTGGCTATCGGGCGACGACGTGGTGACTTTGCGGCTGTATGGTCCGAGATCAAAATAGGTCATGCCCATTTTCCCTTCATCTCCATGATCGCTGCTTCGTTGAGCTCAGCTGCCTGGCTTAGTGTCACTTGGCCTTTAACGATCCCTAGCCGCTGCGACCCAATGTCCGCTCCTCGCGCGGCTTTGAGCGTATGCCGACGATTTCTGCTCTGCCCCCATAGACAGACATCGTTATCATCCGCCGGCATGTCTCAAAAGTGCCATGTGTGGACGGCTCCGGGTTGGCAAGAGCTTTCTTCACGTTTTGCAGCATTGGTCGGTGCAGCCATGTGTTCGGCCTTTTGATGCGGTTCACATGACCGCTGGCCATAATGCCCTCCGCGGATCAGGTCCCGACCAACAACTCGCATTCGAGCAATGCTATGGCACAAGTGGGTTGTCCTGATCGCCGGATCGACCGGCTCTGCATTACGTGCTGTTCGCCCTCCCAACCTTCACATCACGCCGGTTGTCCGGCGCGATCTCGTTTACCGCGCAAGCGCGACGGGTTCCTTGTATCGCTCGCCCCTGGCCATCATGGCCCAGACCATTCGCGCGATCTTGTTGGCGAGCGCGATGGCCGCAACCTTGGTCGGCCGCCGCGCCAGCAAGGCCGTAAGCCAGGGCCGATGTTTGGTGCCATGGATCTTGGCGTAACGGATGACAGCGAGCGCGCCGGCCACGAACAGGCCGCGCAGATAGCGGTCACCTTGCTTGCTTATACTGCCGAGCCTGTTCTTGCCTCCGCTCGAGTGCTGCTTCGGCACCAGCCCAATCCAGGCCGAGAAGTTGCGCCCTGATCGGAAGGACTTTGGATCAGCAACGGCTGCGACCAGAGCAGTCGCCAGCACCGGACCGACGCCGGGAGCTTCATCGAGCCTCATGCTCGTCTCGTTGGACCGGTGCCAGGCCCTGATCAGCCGATCGAACTCCAGAATCTGCTCCTTGATCCTGCGCAGTTGAGCTCCGAGTGCCGCAAGACACGCACGGGCCATCTCCGGCACCCGCTTGTCGCTCGGATCGGCGACGACATTGAGCAGTTCCTCGACACCGTTACGCCCAACCGGCGCAACGATCCCGAACTCGGCAAGATGAGCCCGGATCGCATTGATCACCGCAGGTCTGCTGGCGGATGAACAGATGGCGGGTGCGGTGAAGCACCAGGCCGCTCTGCTGCTCGGGTGTCTTGGTCGGCACGAACCGCATGTTGGCTCTGGTGACCGCCTCGCAAATGGCCTCTGCGTCAGTCGCGTCGTTCTTCTGCCGCTTGAGTAGAGTTGAGGAGAGGCGCGGTGGCGCGTTTATGCGCGCTCCGTTTCCCCTCCCCGCTCATCAAACCGGACGTGCAGTTTTCCCGCATCCGGCTTTCCGACAGGCTTCATCACAAGGCACACGTCGGCGACACTTTGCGCACGCGGTTCAGCACAAGCACGCCAGGGTTTCCATAGATCTCACGGGAAAACCGTCTGACGCCACGGCCGGGCGTATTGTGTCGTCTACGCAGAAAGGCGAGCACGCGGTCGAAGACGTGTCGATCAACAGCCTGATGGGCCGTGGCAAGAGAGCCATAGCTGAAGTAAGCGGACCAGCCACCCAGAAGGCGGTTTAGTCGTGCTTGCACTTCGGGCCAAGCGCCCTTATTGCCCGGCCTCAGCAGCTCGCTGACCTTCCTCTTGATCCGCAGCACACTTTTCTTGGACGGAGCCGCGCCCAGGTACCACCGTCCCCCGTTTGGGAAACGGCGGGGTCCGAGCGTGTAGCCAAGGAAATCGAAGCTTTCCAATCGGGCGTTCTTCACCGAGGTTTTCGTCTCGTTGAGAGTCAACCCAAGCTTGGTCATCACGGCTTTCGTCCACGTCAATGACTCCTCCGCGTGGCCGCGGCTGAGAATGACGAAGTCGTCAGCATAGGAGATGACGTACGCACGGAATGCTTCACGCCGACCGCTGAGACGCCAATGCTTCAGGAACCGATTCATGTAGATGACGGAGAGCAGCGGACTGACGACACCGCCCTGTGGCGTGCCCCGCTTGTTGCTCTTACCGCCGCTCATGCGCCGTTTCCCGTCGCTATCCCGCTCCTCGACTGGTGCTTGCAGCCACAGCTTGATCAGCCGCAGCACATTCCGGTCAACGATGCGTCGGGCCACCGATTTTAGGAGGTCCGAGTGCGGGATCGTGTCGAAGTATTTCGACAAATCGGCGTCAACAACGTCCGTGTAGCCCCGGCACACAAGCCGGTGCACTTCCTTGACGGCATCGACCGCGCTGCGACGCGGGCGATATCCATAGGCGCCGTCCTCAAAATCCGCCTCGAAGATCGGCTCAACCACGATCTTTGCAGCAGCCTGGACGACCCGGTCCCGGATTGTCGGGATACCGAGTGGACGTTCGCCGCCGCCGGGCTTCGGGATCATCACCCGCCGCACCGGATCGGGCCGGTAGGTCTTCGTGACGAGTTCATCGCGCAGGCCCGCCAACCAGGCTTCCAGTCCAGACGCGTCGATTTGCTCGAAAGTTATTCCGTCCACTCCTGGCGCACCCGCGTTGGTGCGGGCAAGCTTATAGGCATGACTCAGAATGTCTTCACGGCAGATCTTGTCGTACAGCACGTAGAAGCGGAAGGCGGGCTCCGCCTTCGCCTTGCAATAAAGCTTTCTCTGAAGGCTCCTGATCTTATCGGGCGTTTTAAGGCTCATCGCCAATCTACCCTTTCCCTCACCATCTTCAAAAGCGCACCTGAAGTCAGGGTCCTTTCCTCCGCCGGAATTACCCGGCTTCGTCGGTACTACGACCCTGTCCGACTCCCGTCCGGTCCATCGACGTACTCGGTGTTGAAGGCGCGACCTTCGACCAGAACGGGTCTCCCCCGATTACCCGCACTACCTTTACAGCGTGCCGTGCCAATTACCCCGGTGAACCAGCCAGGTGCACATGTCGATTGCTTCCCTGTCTGCGCGGCCTTCCCCGCCATACGATCGGGTCGGCGTTCACATCGTAACTTTCGAGGCGTGCTCAGGCTTCACTCGCATTACGGCCCACTGGATTGCTCGGCCGCCCAAGGCGACCTTTGTCACGAGGCTTCGGTCCGTCCGATTGCTCGTCCAACCCGCTCGTCAGCTACCAGATCAATCGACAACTCTCTGGATGGATCCTTCCTCCACTGGTAATACGCGCCGTCGGGGCGCACCATACGGCTTCACGTAAGCCGGCGGCATCAGCCGCACGGTATGACCGAGTGCCTGGAGTTCGCGCGACCAATGGTGCGACGAGGCGCAAGCCTCTATGCCAACCAGGCATGGTGGCAGCTTCTGGAAGAACGCCAGCACATAGCGACGCTTCAACTGGCGGCGGATAATCACCTGGCCGCCAGCGTCAACGCCGTGAACCTGGAAAACCGACTTGGCGATGTCTAAACCGATTGTCGTTATCGTCTGCATGGCTCGCTCCTCTGAATCGTGGGAGCCTTAACAGCGCCCACATCCATGGCACTCGATCGTGCCGGTGGAGGAGCCGAGGTGGCTGTTCGCCCGATATGATGAATGAGATACGGGAGATCCTGCGACGCCGGGCCGGGTTGAAGGGATTCGACAGCATGCTCCGCACGCTTGTCGCGCACGCGGCTGCTAACGACAGCAGCTTTCCCCAGATCCGCGGTTTGTCATGATAGACCCGTCGCTCGATTCCTGCTGGGACCATCGACGGCGAACGGGAACCTTCGCGCTCACCGAGCCAAGCGCGCTTTCCGGTTCGCCAGTTGGTTCCGGGACGGCGCCGAAAGTGCAGGCCCGCATCTATGTCCATTCCGGCATCTCACCGCCGCCTTCAGCACAGTCTGCGCTGGTGTGTTTCCGCCGACGTGAGCCGAGCCATTCCCTTGATGCTGTTGCACCCACGATGAAGGTCGCCTGCGAAGCTCTATCATCGTCCCCAACCTGCACGCGGCAGCGTCCCCTGAACGAAATTATATGCATGTTCTCCTTCACCATAACGACAGCGCCGCTCGACCAGTCGATGTAAAGACGGCGAAAGTCCTGCCTCGCGGCCAACGCCTCCATGAGCCGTGGAATCTTTACCGCATGTTCAGGCGGCCACATCGGGTGGGGCTTGGTGTCGTCGCAGATGTAGATACCGCCAGGGCGCAGTAATGCGAGTGCTTCGTCCAGAAGAGTGTGCTTTCCGGCACCGCCATCGGCAAAGATGAGATCGAAGGAGTTCGGGGGCTCACGCCGTATCGTCAAAGCGGCATCCTCGGAGACTATCGTCAATCTCGGGTCCATTCCCAGATGCGTTCTAGCAATAGCCTGAACAGTGGGATCGATATCAACCGTGGTTAGCCGTGCCGCGGCATCCATGCCATCCAGCAGCCAGCAGGTTCCGATACCCGTTCCGGTGCCGATCTCAAGCATCCGACCGCCGGGTTTCAAAGCGGCCATGACACGAAGCAAGGCCCCCACCGGTGGCCAGCACCACTTCATGAAGCCGATCCTTCGCGTATCGGCCATGATGGCTTGATATGCTTTGGGCGGGGGTTGAAACGTGGACTCGTCCATGAGGCGCCTCTCTCAATAGCCACGGAAATTTATATCACTGCGGCCTACGCTCTCCAGACCAAATGTCGGCTAAGGGTCTTGGCTGTGTAAAAACGTACACAGCCTGGATCATTTGCGGAAGTCGGCACTCGCATCGTCGAGGTCCGCTCTGACGCATGAGCGGACATCATCAGCCGTGCAAGTCCGTTCTGTGCCAGAAACCGGAAGTAATCGTCCTCATTCGATTAATTCGCTGGCGCGGCTGAGAAGCATCGGGGAAATGATCAGATCAAGCGCTTTCGCGGCCTTCAGGTTAATGACGAAGTCAAACTTGGTCGGCTGCTCGACCGGCAAGTCAGACGGCTTTGCGCCCTTGAGGATCTTGTCCGCATAGCCAGCGGCCCGCCGATACAGATCAGCGAGGTTCGGCCCGTAGGACATAAGGCCCCCGCGCTCGACATAGTACCTGTTGACATACATCGAAGGCAGCCGGTACTCCGCCGCCAAATCCACAATGGGTTGCGGGTCGGCGTCATACACAGGCGTCGGCGATACGAGGAGAGCCCCCGCGCCCTTCCCGGATATCTCCGAGAACGCTCTGTCGAAGTCAGCCGGACTTCGCGCTTCGACAACGTGAAGGTGCACGCCCAACGCTTGCGCCGAGGCGTCTGCTTCCCTCAGGTTGACCTCTCTGGTGCGGTCGGGCACAGAATTCTGGCATTCCAGAGCATGGCAATCTGACTGACCTCTGGAACAACCTGTTTGAGCAGCTCCAGCCGCTTGCCGACCAGATCAGGGGCGACGATGGAGAATCCCGTGACATTGCCACCGGGTCGCGCCAAGCTGCTGACAATCCCGTCCGATATTGGATCGCCAACTGGACCGAAAACGACAGGAATAGTCGTCGTCGCTTGCTTGGCGGCAAGGGCGGCTCGTGTACCTCCGGCGGTAAGGATGACATCGACCTTGAGCGCAACCAGTTCGGCCGCGAGAGTGGGAAACCGTTCCAACTTCCCCGCCGCCCCACGATATTCGACCAGGACGTCGCTGCCCACGACGTAACCGAGTTCCCGCAATCCTTGAAGAAACGCGCGCAAACCCCACGAGCCCGGCGCGCCCGGATCGGCGCTGCCGCTGCCGAGGATGCCGATCACAGGCTTCGACTTCTGCTGCGCTCGCGCCACTATCGGCCACGTCGCCGCGACGCCGATCCCTGCGATGAACTCTCGCCGCTTCATTCCGACCTCTGCCCCGATGTGCTTCCAGCGTAACGGCTTTGCTGCATAGAGCCAAGCGGCTGAATGTTTGCTTTGGGTCAAGCCAACCTCGCCCGAATGTCTGCTTCTGGCGCATCTCGGACTTCGAGGGGCAATCAATCTCGATTTGCGGGTACGCGCCCTAACCAGCTCAAACAGCAATGCCCGGGACTGGCCCGGGCATCACGGAATTGGTGCCGAAGTCAGCTGGCGCTCAGGCGCGCCTTACGCCGTCGCCATGTCCGGGAAGACCGCCTCGATCTTGGTCTTCAGCGTCGCCGCGTTGAACGGCTTGACGATGTAATTGTTCACGCCGGCCTTCTTGGCGGCGATCACGTTCTCGGTCTTGGATTCCGCCGTGATCATGATGAAGGGCGTGGTGGCCAGATTGGGATCGGCGCGGACTTCCTTGAGCAGGTCGTAGCCGGTCATCGGCTCCATGTTCCAGTCGGAAATCACGAGGCCATACTTCTTGCCGCGCATCTTGTTCAGCGCTTCCGAACCGTCGCTGGCATCGTCGATATTGTCAAAGCCGAGCTGCTTCAAAAGATTTCGGATGATCCGGATCATGGTGTTGTAGTCATCGACCACCAGAACCGACATGGACAAATCAACCGCCATCTTTTCCCCCACTCGACGCTTACGCCACTAACTATCGACCGGCCTGCGCGACCCGCAGTCCCCGGCCAGCACTAGCATCAAGGCGTTAAACAGCGCGTTAATCGGGCACCGCCGGATTGTGCCGGTTTTGATCCGATCCCGCCCGCTTGACTTCGACCGTGCCCCCAAGTCACGGTCCGGCCGCGATCACCGAGTCCAAGAATCCCCGTAATGATACCTAGATTTACAATCATCCGAGACACCACCCCTGCCGCCGCGATCCCGAAGGGGGCCGTGGTCGCGATGGGCAATTTCGACGGCGTCCACCTCGGCCACCGCGCCGTCATCGGCGCGGCGCTGGACATGGGCCGCGCCCACGGAAAACCGGCGTTTGCGGTCACCTTCGAGCCGCACCCGCGCAGCTTCTTCAGCCCGAACAGCCCCCAGTTCCGCCTCTCCGACGAGACCAACAAGCTGCGGCTGCTGGCCGGCACCGGGCTTGCCGGCGCCGTGGTGATGACCTTCGACAAGGGCCGCGCCGGCACCAGCGCGCAAGATTTCATTCACCATGACCTGATCGGGCGGCTCGGCATCAGCGGGATCGCGGTCGGCTACGACTTCCATTTCGGCAAAGGCCGCGTCGGCTCGCCGAGCCTTCTGGTCAGCGAGGCGCCGCGCCTCGGCATCGAGGTCGACGTCCAGGCCCATGTCGACATCGCCGAGCGGCCGGTTTCCTCCAGCGCGATCCGGATGGCGCTGGCCGAGGGGCAGATCGAGGACGCCACCGCCATGCTGGGCCAGCCGTGGTTTGCGACCGGCGAGGTGATCCATGGCGAGAAGCGCGGCCGCGACCTCGGCTATCCCACCGCCAATATCCGCCTCGACAAGACCTGCGGGCTCAGGCACGGCATCTATGCGGTGCGGGTCGGACTCGGGAGCCGGCGTCTCGATGGCGTCGCGAGCTACGGCCGCCGCCCGACCTTCGACAACGGCGCGCCGCTGCTGGAAGTGTTCGTGTTCGACTTCACGGGCGATCTCTACGGCGCGGTGCTCGACGTCGCCTTTATCGGCTTCATCCGCGACGAATTGAAGTTCGACGGCGTCGACGCGCTGATCCGGCAGATGGACGACGACAGCGCCCGCGCCCGCGCCATGCTGGCCGCCGCGCCCGACGCGTTTCCGAAGCTCGGAGACATCGGTTGAGCAAAACCGAAAAGCAAAAGATGCTCGCGGGCGAACTGTATCGCCCCGATGCCGAACTGGCGGCCGAGCAGGCGGCCACCAAGGACTGGATCGCGCGCTACAACGCCGCGCTGGCGCTGCCGGTATCGCAGCGGCACGCCATCCTGTGCGAACGTCTCGGTCATGTCGGCAAGGATGCCGTGATCCGGCCGCCGTTCTTTTGCGACTACGGTTACAACATCCGGCTCGGCGACGGCGTGTTCCTGAACTTCAACTGCGTGATCCTCGACGTCGTCGAAGTCTCGATCGGCGACCGCACCCAGATCGGACCCGCGGTGCAGATCTACGCCGCCGATCATCCGCGCGACGCCGAAACGCGGCGCGAGGGCCTCGAATTCGGCCGTCCGGTCCGGATCGGCAGCGACGTCTGGATCGGCGGCGGCGCCATCATCCTGCCCGGCATCACCATCGGCGACGGCGCCCTGATCGGCGCCGGCAGCGTGGTCACCCGCGACGTCGGCGCGGGCGTGACGGTGGCGGGAAACCCGGCCCGGCCGCAGGCAGCCGTCATCCTGATCGGGGAAGCCCGGCAGGCCTTTGCGATTTCGCCGTCCGGCTGCTATGGAAAGCCCCATGTTTGCGCGGCGCACCATCCCCATTAGCGGCCCGGCTTCCGCCTGAGCTCCGGCTCGGCGCAAGACCGGGATTTCCTCGTTTCACCCGCGAATGACCAGCGTATCTCGCGCGCCTTTGAGCCAAACCAGAGCATTCATGTCCGAAAAGCCGCAAAAGTCCGATTCCCCCGACTATTCCAAGACCCTGTTCCTGCCGCAGACGGAATTCCCGATGCGCGCCGGCCTGCCGCAGCGCGAGCCGGAAATCCTCGGCTACTGGAACAAGATCGACCTCTACGAGAAGCTGCGCGAGAGCGGCGCGCGGCCGCGCCAAATTCGTGCTGCATGACGGCCCGCCCTACGCCAACGGCAACATCCATATCGGCCACGCGCTGAACAAGATCCTCAAGGACGTCGTGACCAAGAGCCAGCAGATGCTCGGCTTCGATTCCAACTACGTGCCGGGCTGGGACTGCCACGGCCTGCCGATCGAATGGAAGATCGAGGAAGAGAACTACCGCTCCAAGGGCAAGCAGAAGCCCGACTTCCGCGACTCCGCGGCGATGGTGGCGTTCCGCAAGGAGTGCCGCGCCTATGCGACGCACTGGCTCAACGTGCAGCGCGAGGAATTCAAGCGGCTCGGCATCATCGGCGACTGGGATCATCCCTACGCCACCATGGACTATGCCGCCGAAGCGCAGATCGCGCGCGAGCTGATGAAGTTCGCCGCCAACGGCACGCTCTATCGCGGCTCCAAGCCCGTGATGTGGAGCGTGGTGGAGAAGACCGCGCTCGCCGAAGCCGAGGTCGAATACGAGGACTACACCTCGGATACGGTGTGGGTGAAGTTTCCGGTCACCTCGCCGGCGCATGGCGCGCTCGCCAACGCTTCGCGTCGTGATCTGGACCACGACGCCCTGGACGCTGCCCGGCAACCGCGCCATCAGCTTCTCGCCGAAGATCGCCTACGGCCTCTACAAGGTCACCGATGCGCCCGCGGACAACTGGGCGAAGAACGGCGATCTCCTGATCCTCGCCGATGCGCTCGCCGAGAGCGTGTTCAAGCAGGCGCGCGTCACCGCCTACGAGAAGGTGCGCGATCTGCCGGCCGACACGCTCGACGCGGTGGAATGCGCCCATCCGCTGAAAGGCTTCGGCGGCGGATACGAGTTCACCGTGCCGCTGCTCGCCGGCGACCACGTCACCGACGACACCGGCACCGGCTTCGTGCACACCGCGCCCGGCCATGGCCGCGAGGACTTCGACGTCTGGACCGCGAATGCGCGCGAGCTGGAAGCGCGCGGCATCAACACGGCGATCCCCTATACCGTCGACGAGAACGGCGCCTTCACCGATCACGCGCCGGGCTTCACCGGCAAGCGCGTGATCAACGACAAGGGCGAAAAGGGCGACGCCAACGAGGCCGTGATCAAGGCGCTGGTCGAGGCCGGCAAGCTGCTGGCGCGCGGCCGGCTCAAGCATCAGTACCCGCATTCCTGGCGCTCGAAGAAGCCGGTGATCTTCCGCAACACGCCGCAATGGTTCATCGCGATGGACAAGCCGATCGCCGACAACGGCAAGGCGAAGCCCGGCGACACGCTGCGCGCCCGCGCGCTGCACGCGATCTCGGTGACGCAATGGGTGCCGCCCGCCGGGCCAGAACCGCATCAACGGCATGATCGCCGGCCGGCCCGACTGGGTGATCTCGCGCCAGCGCGCCTGGGGCGTGCCGATCGCGGTGTTCGTGCGCGAGAAGGGCGACGGCTCCGCCGAAATCCTGCAGGACGAAATCGTCAACCAGCGCATCGCCGAGGCCTTCATGGAGGAAGGCGCCGACGCCTGGTACATGGACGGCGCGCGCGAGCGCTTCCTCGGGATCCCGCGCGGCTGAGGACTGGAAGAAGGTCGACGACATCTGCGACGTCTGGTTCGATTCCGGCTCGACCCACGCCTTCGTGCTGGAAGACCGCCAGAATTTTCCGCAATCTCGGCAACATCGTCCGCAAGGTCGACGGCGGCGACGATACCGTGATGTATCTGGAAGGAAGCGACCAGCATCGCGGCTGGTTCCATTCCTCGCTGCTGGAAAGCGCCGGCACCCGCGGCCGCGCGCCCTATGACGTGGTGCTGACCCACGGCTTCACGCTGGACGAGAACGGCCGCAAGATGTCGAAGTCGCTCGGCAACACCGTCGAGCCGCAAAAGGTGATGAAGGATTCCGGCGCCGACATCCTGCGGCTCTGGGTCTGCGCCACCGACTATGCCGACGACCAGCGCATCGGCCCGGAAATCCTCAAGAACACCATCGAGACCTACCGCAAGCTGCGCAACTCGATCCGCTGGATGCTCGGCACGCTGCATCACTTCAAGCCCGGCGACGCGGTCGCGCCGTCCGACATGCCGGAGCTCGAGCGGCTGATGCTGCATGAACTCGCCAAGCGCGCCGCGATCGTGCGGCAGGCCTATGCCGAGTTCGACTACAAGACGGTGGTCGCCAGCCTGTCGGCGTTCATGAACACCGAATTGTCGGCGTTCTATTTCGACATCCGCAAGGACACGCTGTATTGCGACGCGCCGTCGTCGCTGGCGCGCAAGGCGGCGCTGACCGCGATCGACATCATCTGCGATGCGATCCTGAAATGGCTGGCGCCGGTGCTGAGCTTCACGACCGACGAAGCCTGGCGGATGTACCGGCCGGACGCCGAGCCGTCGGTGCATCTGACGCTGTTCCCGACCGAGTTCGACGCCTTCCGCGACGACGCGCTGGCGGCGAAGTGGGAAACCATCCGCAACGTCCGCCGCGTCGTCACCGGCGCGCTCGAACTGGAACGCGCCGCCAAGAACATCGGCTCGTCGCTGGAGGCCTCGCCGCTGGTCTACGTCTCCGACAAGGCGATCTTCGACACGCTGTTCGACGTCGACCTGGCCGAGGTCTGCATCACCTCGAACGCGATGGTGACCAATGACGACGCCCCGGCAGGCGCGTTCACGCTGGGCGATGTCGGGGGCGTCGCGGTCGTGGTCGAAAAGGCGGTCGGCACCAAATGCGCGCGGTCGTGGAAGATCCTGCCGACGGTCGGCGAGGACGCCGAATATCCCGACGTGTCCCCGCGCGACGCGCAGGCGCTGCGGGAATGGAAGGCGCTGGGAGTGGCGGTTTGACCCCTCACCTCCGCGCCGGTGTCATCGCCGGGATCGCCACGCTGGTGATCGACCAGGCCTCGAAGCTCTGGCTGCTGTTCGTGTTCGACATCGCCCATCGCGGCGTGGTCAAGGTCACGCCGTTTTTCGACCTGGTGCTGGCCTGGAATGTCGGGATCAGCTTCGGCTGGTTCCAGAACGACAGCCTGCTGGCCCAGGCGGTCCTGACCGCGATCAAGGCGGTCGCGGTGATCGTGCTGGCGATCTGGATGGCGCGCTCGCGTAACCTGCTTGCCACCGTGGCGCTCGGCCTGATCATCGGCGGCGCCATCGGCAACGCCATCGACCGCGTCGCCTATGGCGCGGTGGTCGATTTCGCCCTGTTCCACGTCGAGATCGGGGGAAATACCTACAATTGGTACGTGTTTAACCTTGCGGATGTGGCCATTGTTGCCGGGGTAGCGGCCCTATTGTATGACTCGTTCCTGGGGGTACCCGCCGCAAAAGCGCCCTGATCCCGGCCGATACGGGCCCTTGGCGGCACCGGTATGTTGCCTGCAAGCGCGGGATCATGCCCAAAGCCTTGCCTGCGGTGCCGAATTCTTGGAATGGGAACGAGCGCGATGCGCAAGACCGAAGCCGGATTCTGGATGGTGCAGAACACCTCGCTGACGCGGGCGATGCGGCTTGCCGCCATTGCCCTCGGCGTCGGCCTCGTGATGGCCGCCGGGCCGGTACGCGCCGGCGATGACGACGAGGACGACGACCGGACCTTCGAGGAAAAGATCATCCACAACCTCATGACCGGCATCGGCGGCAAGAACATGGAGAGCAAGGGCATCGAGTACCGCGAGCGATCGCCGCTGGTGGTGCCGCCCAGGCTCGATCTGCCGCCGCCGGCCGGCGCGGAGGCCGAAGTGAAGGCGCCGAACTGGCCGAAGGACCCGGACGATGCGCGCCGCAAGGCTGCGATCGCGGCCCGCAAGAAAGAGCAATAAGGATCCGCGCGCGGCGGCGCGCCCGCTGACGCCGGAAGAACTCAGTGTCGGCAAGCTACCTCCAACCGCACCCAGCAGCGGCATGGATTCGGACAAGCCGGGCAACAACGTCAACTACCCGATCATGAGCCCGTCGCAGCTCGGTTGGAACGGCAGCATTGGCAATCTGTTCGGCGGCAACAAGCCCGAGGTGGGCGAGTTCAAGGGCGAGCCGCCGCGCTCATCGCTGGTCGAACCGCCGGTCGGCTACCAGACGCCGTCGCCGAACTTTGCCTACGGCACCGGCCCGCGTGAATCGCTGAACAAGGGCTATTACGACGTCGTCGCCGGCGACAGGCAATCGCTGACGCCCTGGGCCGGCCGCTCGACTGTGGATGACCGCGCCGGCGCATTCAGGCGCGTCACTCTCTGCTTCGTGACATCAGGCCTAACCCGCGCGGTGTAGATTCGGCGGATATATCCCGAACATTTCGGTTCGGGCCTCCAGACAGGTCATGATGTCCTCACCCCGCTTTGCCGTTTCGTTCGCTGCAGCCGTCATCTCGACTCTTGCTTTCACCGCCGGCGGCGCGCCGGCCCAGACCACGGTCACCTCGGAGCGTCCCGCCAGCTTCACCCTCGGCAACGGCCTGCAAGTGATCGTGATCCCCGATCACCGCACGCCCGTCGTCACGCAGATGATCTGGTACAAGGTCGGCTCCGCCGACGAGACGCAAGGCAAATCGGGACTGGCGCATTTCCTCGAACATCTGATGTTCAAGGGCACGGCCAAGCATCCCGCCGGCGAATTCTCCGAGACCGTGCGCCGGATCGGCGGCAACGAAAACGCCTTCACCTCGGTCGACTACACCGGCTATTACCAGCGCGTGCCGCGCGAGCAGCTCGCCGCCATGATGGAATTCGAGGCCGACCGCATGACCGGCCTCATTCTCAAGGACGAGAATGTCCTTCCCGAGCGCGACGTGGTGCTCGAGGAATTCAACATGCGGGTCGCCAACAACCCGGACGCGCGGCTGGCCGAGCAGATGATGGCGGCGCTGTATCTCAATCATCCCTATGGCCGCCCGATCATCGGCTGGCGCCAGGAAATCGAGAAGCTCGACCGCGAGGATGCGCTGGCGTTCTACAGGCGCTTCTACGCGCCGAACAACGCGATCCTGGTGATCGCCGGCGACGTCGACGCCGCGGAGATTCGCCCGATGGTGGAACGGGCCTATGGCGCGATTCCCCCGCAGCCGGCCATTGCCGCGCAGCGCATCCGTCCGCAGGAGCCGGAACCCGCCGCGCCCCGCACCGTTACGCTGTCGGATCCGCGCGTCGAACAGAGCGGCTTGCGGCGCTATTACCTCGTTCCCTCGGCCACGACCGCCGCCCGGTGAAAGCATGGCGCTCGACGTGCTGGCGCAGCTGATGGGCGGCGGCTCCAACTCCTATCTCTACCGCGCGCTCGTGGTCGAGCGCCCGCTCGCGATCAGCGCCGGCGCCGGATACCAGGGCACCTCGCTCGATCCGTCGCAATTCTCGATCTCGGTCTCGCCGAAGCCCGGCGTCGAGTTTTCGCAAATCGAGCAGGCGATCGACGGCGTGATCGCGGACATGATCCGCAATCCCGCCCGCGCCGAGGATCTCGAGCGGGTCAAGACCCAGTTGATCGCCGCCGCGATCTACGCCCAGGACAGTCAGGCGACGCTGGCGCGCTGGTATGGCGGCGCGCTCACCACCGGGCTTGGCATCGACGACATCCGGAACTGGCCGGATCGCATCCGCGCCGTCACCGCCGAACAGGTCCGCGACGCCGCGCAAAAATGGCTCGACAGGAAGCGTTCGGTGACCGGCTATCTGATCAAGGATTCTCCGGTCGGGGATTCCGCGCCGAAACGCGAGGAGAAGCGCTCGTGACCCGTTTTTGACCAGAGCGTTTTCCAGCGAAGTGGACGCCGGTTCGCGTGAAGAAAACGCGTCGAAACAAAATCCGAGCTCCGTTCCGATTCAATCGGAACGGAAAAAGCGCTGGCGCCGCGCTTCGCATCGACCGTCCTTGCCTGCGCCGCGCTGTTGTTGCTGGCAGCGACGCCTTCGCATGCCGCCGCGAAAATCCAGCGCCTGGTCTCGCCCGGCGGCATCGAGGCCTGGTTCGTGCAGGACGCCACCGTCCCCGTGATCGCGATGGAGTATGCCTTCAGCGGCGGCGCGAGCCAGGATCCGGCCGGCAAGTCCGGCATCGGCAACATGGTCGCCAGCCTGATCGACGAAGGCTCCGGCGATCTCGATTCCAAGACCTTCCACGAGCGTCTCGAGCGCCGCGCCATCGAACTCGGCTTCTCCGCGACGCGGGATTATTTCCGCGGATCGCTGCGGATGCTGAAGGACAACAAGGACGAGGCCTTCGAGCTGCTGCATCTGGCGCTGACCTCGCCGCATTTCGACGCCGAAGACGTCGACCGCATTCGCGCGCAGATCATCTCGGGCCTGCGGCGCGACACCACCAATCCGACGTCGCTGGCAAGCCGCAAGTTCCTGGAAACGGCCTTCGGCGATCATCCCTATGGCACGGCCGTCGAACGGCACGCTGGACAGCGTGCCGAAGATCGACGCCGCCGACATGAAGGATTATGTCGCCCGCATCATCGCCAGGGACAGCTTGCGGATATCGGTGGTCGGCGACGTCGATGCCGATACGCTCGGCAAGCTGCTGGACAAGACATTCGGCGGATTGCCGGCGAAAGCCAGGCTGACGCCGGTCGCCGACATCGAGGCGGCAAAACCGCCGCAACGCGCCTTCATTCCGCTCGACGTGCCGCAAACCGTGGTGACGTTCGGCGGCCCCGGCATTCCGCCGCCACGATCCGAACTTCATGGCCGCCTATGTCGTGAACCACATCCTCGGCGGCGGGTCGTCGTCGCGGCTCTACAAGGAAGTCCGCGAAAAGCGCGGCCTGGCCTATTCGGTCTACGAATCCCTGGTCTGGATGGATCACTCCGCGCTGTTCGTCGGCAATACCGGCACCCGCGCCGACCGCGCCGGCGAAACCGTCGATGCCATCGAGAAGGAAATCCGCCGCATCGCCGAGGACGGCCCGACCCAGAAGGAACTCGACGAGGCCAAGTCCTATCTGAAGGGCTCGCAGATGCTGGCGCTCGATACCTCCTCGAAGCTCGCATCGGCGATGCTGCAATACCAGCTCGACAGGCTGCCGATCGACTACATCGAAAAGCGCAACGCCCTGGTCGACGCCGTGACGCTCGACGACGCCAAACAGGCCGCGCAGCGTCTGTGGGGCCAGGGCCTGCTCACCGTGATCGTCGGCCGCGCCCCGCAAGCCGCCGCCCAGCCGGCGGCCGCGGCCGTGCCGGCGCCCAAAGCAAACTGAATTCTTCGACCTAATCGAAGCCGGCGCTGCTATTCTGCGCTCACCGATTCTACGTCTTCCCCGGTGAACGCCATGCTGCGGGTTTCCCGCGACCTCACGATCGACGAGAACGACATCGAGATCGGCTTCGTCCGCGCCTCCGGCCCGGGCGGGCAGAACGTCAACAAGCTCTCGACCGCAGCGCAGCTGCGTTTCGACACGCGCAAGGTCACGCTGCCGGATGACGCAAGCCTGCGGCTGACGCGGCTCGCCGGCCAGCGCATGACCAAGGACGGCGTGATCGTGATCCACGCCCAGCGCTTCCGCACCCAGGAGCGCAACCGCGCCGACGCCATCGACCGCCTGCTCGAACTGCTTGCGCGAGGCCATGGTGCGGCCGGTGCCGCGCCGGGCGACCAAGCCGACCTTCGGATCGAAGCAGCGGCGGCTGGAAGGCAAGAAGCGCCGCGGCGACGTCAAGGCCAAGCGCGGCGCCACGCGGTACGACGATTGAGGGCTCGGCCAAGCTTTCGGTCCGCCGAAACGCAACTATATTTAGCCTGAGAATTCCGGGAACATCGCGCCCGACGGGGTCCCGCCCCGCCCCTGAATCGGCTACCCATACGCCCATGCCCGTCCGCCAGCTCCCCGAACAGCTCGTCAACCGCATCGCCGCCGGCGAGGTGGTGGAGCGCCCTGCGAGCGTGGTCAAGGAACTGGTCGAAAACGCCATCGACGCCGGCGCCAGCCGGGTCGACATTTTCACCGATGGCGGCGGACGGCGGCGCATCGGCATCACCGACGACGGCGGCGGCATGACGCACGCCGATCTGGCGCTCGCCGTCGACCGCCACGCCACCTCCAAGCTCGACGACGAGGATCTGCTTGCGCATTCGCACGCTGGGTTTCCGCGGCGAGGCGCTGCCCTCGATCGGCGCGGTCGCGCGACTGGGCATCACCACCCGCCACGCCACCGAGCCGCACGCGTGGTCGCTGTCGGTCGAAGGCGGCGCGAAATCAGAGATCATGCCGGCCGCGCTCGGCCAGGGCACCCGCGTCGAGGTCAGCGATCTCTTTTATGCGACGCCTGCCCGGCTGAAATTCCTCAAGACCGACCGCACCGAGGCCGAAGCGATCCGCGAAGTGGTTCGGCGGCTGGCGATGGCGCGGCCCGACATCGCCTTCACACTGGCCGGCGAAGAGCGCGCGCCGGTGACCTGGGCCGCGGCGCTGCCCGGCGCGGCGGGCCGCCTGACGCGGCTCGGCGACATCCTGGGCGCGGATTTCCGTTCCAGCGCCATCGAGGTGCGCGTCGGAGCGCGAAGGCGTGGTGGTCGAAGGTTTTGCCGCCGCCCCCTCGCTGACGCGCGCCAATGCGCTCGGGCAATATCTGTTCGTCAACGGCCGGCCGGTGCGCGACAAGCTCATTCTCGGCGCGGTGCGCGCGGCCTATTCCGACTATCTGCCGCGCGACCGCCATCCTGTCGTGGCGCTGTTCGTGACGCTGGCGCCGCAGGAGGTCGATGCCAATGTGCATCCGGCCAAGACCGAGGTGCGATTCCGCAACGCCGGTCTCGTCCGCGCGCTGATCGTGCATGCGCTGAAGGACGGCCTCGCCCGCGAGGGCCGGCGCACCGCCGCCAACACCGACGGCGCGGCGATCGCCGCGTTCCGCCCGTCGTTTGCGCCGCGGCCCGGCAATTGGGACTGGCGGCGTTCGCCGTCCTATCCCGCCGGCCCAATGCCATCGTTCGAAGGCTCGGCCGCGCCGGCGTTTGCCGAACCCGGTCAGGCCGCGTTCGATGTCGGCACGCCGACCGCCGACGTGCGCTTCGAGGCGCAACCAAGCGCCGACCTGCTCGACCGCCCGCTCGGCGCCGCGCGGACGCAGATCCACGAGACCTATATCGTGTCGCAGACCCGCGACGGCTTGATCGTGGTCGACCAGCACGCCGCCCATGAGCGCATCGTCTACGAGAAGCTGAAGGCCTCGCTGGCGAAGAACGGCGTGCAGCGGCAGATCTTGCTGATCCCCGAGATCGTCGAACTCGACGAGGCGACCGTCGAGAAGCTGCTCGACCGCGCGGTGGAACTGGCGTCGTTTGGTCTCGCGATCGACACTTTCGGCCCCGGCGCGGTCGCGGTGCGCGAGACGCCGTCGCTGCTCGGCAAGGCGAACGCCGCAGGCCTGCTGCGCGATCTCGCCGAGCATATGGCGGAATGGGACGAGGCGCTGCCGCTGGAGCGCCGGCTGATGCATGTCGCCGCCACCATGGCCTGCCACGGCTCGGTGCGCGCCGGGCGTCGCCTGAAGCCGGAAGAGATGAACGCGCTGCTGCGCGAGATGGAAGACACGCCGAACTCCGGCCAGTGCAACCACGGCCGCCCGACCTATGTCGAACTGAAGCTCGCCGATATCGAGAAGCTGTTCGGGCGGCGGTGACGCCGGGCTAGCGCCCAAAATTTTCGCTAGATGTTCTGAAAGCTCCGTGCCAATTTTCAATCTTTGACATTGGGGGATTTTCAGATGCTCGGCCTGATGATGAAGACGCCGCTGCTGCTTTCCTCGATCCTGACCCACGCCGCGCGCGCGTTTCCCGACGTTGAAATCGTCTCGCGATCGCCAGACCGACCGGACCACCGCACCAACTACGCCGGACTGCTCAAGCGCAGCTCGCAACTGGCGAACGCCCTGGTCGCGTTGGGCGTCAAGCCGGGCGACCGCGTCGCCACGCTGGCCTGGAACGGCTATCGCCACCTCGAACTGTACTACGGCATTTCCGGCATGGGCGCGGTCTGCCACACCGTCAACCCGCGCCTGTTCGTCAACCAGATCGTCTACATCATCAATCACGCCGAGGACCGCTTCATCTTTTTCGATGCCAGCTTCGTCGACCTGGTGAAGCAATTGATGCCGCAATGCCCCACCGTCGAACGCTGGATCTATCTCGGCGACGCCGCAGAGGCGCGGGGTGCTGGGATCGACGGCCTGCCGGCTTATGAAGCGCTGATGGCGGGCCAGTCTGATGCGTTCGATTGGCCGCAGCTCGACGAAAACACCGCCTCCGGGCTTTGCTACACGTCGGGCACGACAGGCAATCCGAAAGGCGTGCTCTACAGCCACCGCAGCGGCGTATTGCATTCGTTCGCCGCCGCCCTGCCGGATGCCTGCAACATCTCGCTGCAGGACAATGTCGCGTTCATCTCGCCGATGTTCCATGCGATGTCGTGGGGCATGCCCTACTGCGCGCCGGCGATGGGATCGAAGCTCGTCATGCCCGGCCAGAAGGTCGACGGCGAAAGCCTGCACAGGTTGTTCGAGCAGGAGCAGGTGACCTTTGCCAACGGCGTGCCGACGGTCTGGCTCGGCTATGTGCAGTACCTGCAAGCCGCCGGCGTGAAACCGACGACGCTCAAACGCGTGCTGATGGGAGGCACCGCCGTCCCGCGCTCGCTGATGGCGGCGCTGGAGGACGATTATGGCGTCGAAATACTGCATGTCTGGGGAATGACGGAGACAAGCCCGGTCGCGACCATCTCCAAGCTCCAGACCAGACATCGGGCCTTGCCGAAGGAATCGCAGCGCGATCGCAAGGTGAAGCAGGGACGCGCGGTGTTCGGCGTCGAAATCGGCATTCGCGATGGCGACGACAAGGAGTTGCCGCGCGACGGCCAGGCTTTTGGCGATTTGCTGATCCGCGGGCCCTGGATCGCGCGCTGCTATTACAAGATGGAGGATGGCGAAAGGCCGGACGGCTGGTTCTTCACCGGCGATGTTGCGACCATCGACGCCGAAGGTTTCATGCAGATTACCGACCGCTCCAAGGACGTCATCAAGTCCGGCGGCGAATGGATCAGTTCGATCGAACTGGAAAATCTCGCGATGGCGCATCCCGAGATCGCGGAGGCGGCGGTGATCGGGGTCAAGCATCCAAAATGGGACGAGCGGCCGCTGGTCGATCGCCGTCCGCAAGCCCGGCTCGACGCTGACCACCACCGATTTGCTGGCCTTCTATCAAGGCAAGATCGCCAAATGGTGGATGCCGGATGACGTCCTCTTTGTCGACGAACTCCCGCACGGCGCGACCGGCAAGCTCCTCAAGACCAGATTGCGCGAGCTCTACGGCAACCATCAGTTTCAATCCGCGGCGGAATGACTAGCCTGAACGCTCGCAGGAACACGAACTCCGTATCGTCATAGGCTCGCCGCTCCAATTCCTCGAAGCCATCGGGCGCGGCGAACGCCGCGGCTTTCGCTTCTTCCACCACCAGTAGCGCGCCGGGCGTCAGCCAGCCGCCGTCGCGCAGCGAGGCCAGCGCCTTTTCGGCAAGGCCCTTGCCGTAGGGCGGATCGAGGAAGACCAGCGAGAACGGCTCCATCGGATGCGCAGGACCGAGATTGGTGGCGTCGCGGCGATAGACTTTGGTCACGCCGCCGAGACCGAGCGCCTCGACATTGTTGCGCAGCAATGCGCGGGCTTCCGCGCCATTGTCGACGAACAGCGTGAACGCCGCGCCGCGCGAGGTGGCTTCGATGCCGAGCGCGCCGGTGCCGGCGAACAGGTCGAGCACGCGCGCGCCTTCGATCGGATCGTCATAGGCGTGGACGAGGATGTTGAACACGGACTCGCGCAGGCGATCCGCAGTGGGGCGGATCTCGCGCGATGCGGGCGAGGCCAGATTGCGACCCTTCAACCTTCCGCCGACGACACGCATAGGCCAACTACTCGTCGCGCGGCTTCAGGTCGCGCTTGCCGTGATAGCCGCGCTGCGGGCGGCGCGGCGGGCCGTAGCCGTTGGCTTCTTCTTCGTTGCGCGCGCGGGCTTCGTCGCTGCCGGTGCGCTGCACCAGCACGCGGCGGCCCTTGCGGTCGGCGATCAGGCCGCTTTTGCCGGCCGGCTTGAACGGCTTCTTGCCGCGCGGCGCTGCTGCGTCGTCGCCCTCGGATTTTTCGTCGTCCGATTTCTCGCCCGGCATCGGCCGGTTGAAATCGGCGCCGGCGAGCGTTGCGATCTTTTCGCCGAGTTGCTCGCGCAGCACGCGGGTCTTGACCTCCTCGACCTGGCCCTCGGCGAGTTCGCCGAGCTGGAACGGCCCGTAGGACACCCGGATCAGCCGGTTCACCTCGAGCCCGAGATGCGCCATCACGTTGCGCACTTCGCGGTTCTTGCCTTCGCGGATCGCAAACACCAGCCAGACATTGGCGCCCTGGTCGCGTTCCAGCGTGGCGTCGATCGAGCCGTATTTGACGCCGTCGACCTCGACGCCCTTTTTCAGTTCGTCGAGCTGCGCCTGCGTCACCTCGCCATGGGCGCGGACGCGATAGCGCCGCAGCCAGCCGGTGTCCGGCAGTTCGAGCGCGCGCGCCAGCCCGCCGTCATTGGTCAGCAGCAGCAGACCTTCGGTATTGAAATCGAGCCGGCCGATCGAGATCAGCCGCGGCAGGCCCTCAGGGAGATTGTCGAACACCGTCGGCCGCCCCTCGGGGTCGGCATGTGTGGTCATCAACCCGCGCGGCTTGTGGAACATGAACAGCCGCGTGCGCTCGCGCGGCGGCAACGGCTTGCCGTCGACGGTGATCGCATCATTGGCGGTGACGTCGAGCGCCGGCGAATTGATGACGCGGCCGTTGACGCTGACGCGGCCCTGCGTGATCCATTCCTCGGCGTCGCGGCGCGAGGCAAGGCCGGCGCGCGACACCACCTTGGCGATGCGTTCGCCTGATTTCTTGACCTTCGGCGGCTGCGGTCCGCGCTTTTCGAACTCGGTCTTGCGCTCGCGGTAGGCGCCGCGGCCACCGAACGCCGGACGTTTTGCAAAAATCCTGCTGTCGTCCTCGTTCTCGCGGCGCGGCCGTTCCTCGCCGCGCGTCGCTGCGCGGATGCTCCTGCCAGTCGGTGCGGCCTTCGGGCCGCTGCCGCGGTCGGTCGAATTTCGGACGATCGCCCAGCGGGGCGATCCTCGCGCGAACGCGAGAAGCGCGGACGTTCATCGCCACCACGGTCGTCGCGCGGCCGATCAAAGCGCGGCTTGTCGAAACTCCGCGCGCCGTCGCGGGGGGGACGAGAATCCCGCTCGCCGCGATCCTCGCGCTTCTGCCACGGCTTTGAATCGCCACGATCGGGACGATCGCCAAAATTCTTGCGCGGGCCACGATCGGGCGCGCCGCGCGAGGAGAATTTCTTGTCGCCGCCGAATTTTCGCTCGGGACGATCGCCGCGCGCGCGGGCGTGTAGGGGCGCTTCTCGCCACGATCCTCGCGCGGGGTAAAGGGCCGCTTGTCGCCGAATTTCTTTTCGCCGAAACGCGATGCGGGCCGGGCATCGTCGCGGTCGCGGCGCGGCGGACGGTCGTCGCGATTGAAGTTCGGGCGGTCGCCACGCGGCGCATACGGGCGCTTGTCGCCGCCACGGTCTTCGCGCGGTTTGAACGAACGCTTTTCACCGTCGCCACCGCGCGGTGGACGGGCGGCAAACGGCCGGTCGCCGCGGGGGCGATCATCATCCCGGTTAAAACGGGGCCGCGGCGCATCGCCGAAATCCCGGCGCGGCGGACGGTCGCCGTCGCGCTTGCCGGCGTAGGGCTTGCCGCCACCCGCATAGGGCTTTTTGTCGAACGATCGCGCGCCGTCGGATTTCCCGGCTGAGGGGCGCCGCTCGCCGTCACGCTTGTCGCCGTCGCTTTTTCCCGCAAAGCCGCGTTTGGCGAATTTCTTCTCCGGGCCCCTCGCCGCGCCCGAACGGCCCTTGCCGCCGCCGGGACGATCACGCCGGCCGCGGGAATCGTTGTCTTTATCGTTGTCGCGGGGCATGAATAGTCTCACTTTAATAGCTGAAATGGCGATCAGGCGGATGTGGATCGGCTGTCATAGCGGTAACGCGCGCGCTCTTGGCTCGAGGCGCAATCTCACGCAAAACCGGTATCCACGTTTGCTGAAGGCGCTCCTAGTAGCAGGTTTCTTCCGATGATACGAGGGATGACGGCCCCTTCTTTCATGGATTTGGCGCTGAAAACGGCCAAAAACGCCGCCAAGGCGGGCGAAGTTCCGATCGGATGCGTCATTGTCCGGGGTTACGAGGTGATCGCCACCGCCGGCAACCGGACCCTGACCGACCGCGATCCGACCGCCCACGCCGAAATCCTGGCGATCCGCCAGGCCGCCGAGGCCATCGGGACCGAGCGGCTGGTCGATTGCGACCTCTATGTCACGCTCGAGCCATGCACGATGTGCGCCGGCGCGATCTCGTTTGCGCGCATCCGGCGGCTGTATTACGGCGCCGTGGACGCCAAGGGCGGCGCGGTGGATTCCGGCGTGCGGTTCTTTGCACAGCCGACCTGTCACCACGCGCCGGAGGTCTACTCGGCGGTCGGCGAGACCGAGGCGGCGACGCTGCTGAAGGAATTTTTCCGGGTGCGGAGGTAGAGGCACGCCGTCATTGCGAGCCAACGGGTCAGCGCGAAGCGCTGCCCGATGACAGGCTCCGCGAAGCAATCCACCTCGCGGCATAACGGATGGATGGATTGCTTCGTCGCTTCGCTCCTCGCAATGACGGGGAAATGCCTGTGCCCGATCCTGCTCACGACCCAGAAAAAACTCCCGCAACATCTTCGCCGTCACATCGGGATTTTCCTCCGTCAGGAAATGCCCGCTGTCGACCGGCGAGCCCCGGACGTTGGTGGCCCAGGTTTGCCAGGTGTCGAGCGGCGTCGCGGCGGCGCTGGCGATGCCGGCGTCGCCCCACAGAGCGAGCATCGGGATCGTGATCTTGTTGCCGGCGTCGTGATCCTTCTTGTCGATCTCGTAATCGGCATAGGCGCCGGCGCGGTAATCCTCGCACATCGCGTGTATGCGGGAGGGATCGCGGAACGGCGCCAGATAATGCTCCAGCGCGCGCGGGTCGATGGCGTCGAGCGTTTTCGACTTGGTCTGGCTTGCCATCTTCTGTCGGAGGAAGAAGTCGCCATGGCCGCCGATCAGGGTTTCCGGCAGCGGATAAGGCTGCGCCAGGAACGCCCAGTGATAGATCTTCAGCGCATAAAGCCGGTTCATGCGCTCCCAGTAGTCATAAGTCGGCAGGATATCGAGCACGGCGAGCTTCGACAGCCGGCCGGGATGATCGAGCGCGAGACGATAGGCCACCCGTCCGCCGCGGTCGTGGCCGGCGAGCGCGAAATGCACATGGCCGAGCTGCTCCATCACCTCCACCATGGCCTGCGCCATCGCGCGCTTGGTGTAGGGCGTGTGATCCTCGTCGCTGTCTGACATGTCCGACCAGCCATAGCCCGGCAAATCGGCGACGATCAGCGTGAACTTATCCGCCAGAAGCGGCGCCACGCGGTGCCACTGCACGTGGGTTTGCGAAAATCCGTGCAGCAACATCAAGGGCGGGCCCTTGCCGCCGACGCGGGCGAAAATGCGGCCCAGCCCGGTGTTGATCCATTCGGCGGAATAACCGGGAAACAGATCGGCAAGATCGGGCATGATCACACTCCCATGTCATCATCCGCCACCGGGTCGGCCGAATGGCCGCCCGATGACAGGCTCCGGCGGATGATCCAGTAAACACCAGCCACCGCCATCGACAACAGGCGCCGCGGCGTACTGGATACCCCGCCTGCGCGGGGTATGACGGTCCCGGGCCGCTGCTTCAAACATTGTTCGGCGTTGCCGTCGGCACGTCCCGGCGTTATGCCATCGGTCAAGCCCAATCAACAAGAACCGAGAGCGAGGAAGTGCCATGTCGATCGATTTCGAAATTCCGGCCGAAGCCAAGGCGATCCGCGAGAAGGTCCGCAAATGGGTGCAGGAGGAGTGCATCCCGGCGGAAAAGGAACTCGACACCAAGCCGCTGGCCGAAGTGCTGGGGCCGCTGCGGGCCAAGGCCCGCGCGCGCGGCCTGTGGTGCCCATGGGTGCCGAAGGAATATGGCGGCATGGGGCTCGGGCCGCTCGCCAACGCGCTGGTGCAGATGGAGCTCGGCGAAAGCATGCTCGGCGCGCTTTCCATGAACACGCAGGGGCCCGACGACGCCTCGATGATGACGATCCTCGCGCACGGCACGGAGTATCAGAAGGAAAAGTTCCTTAAACCCCTGCTCAACGGCGACAAGCGGATCTGCTTCTCGATGACCGAGAAGGCCGCCGGCGCCGACGCCACCGGCATGCAAACCACCGCGGTCAAGGACGGCAACGAGAACTACATCCTCAACGGCGAGAAGTGGTTTTCGTCGTCGGCCAGCGTCGCCGACATGGCGCTGGTGGTCGCCAGGACCGATCCGAACGCGCCGCGCCACAAGCAGCACTCGACCTTCATCGTCGAGCTGCCGAACCCCGGCTACAAGATCAAGCGCAACGTCGCCAACATGGCGATCGAGGGCCCGCATGCCGACGTGATCCACGGCGGCCACTCCGAGATCGAGATCAGGGATCTGAAAGTGCCGGCCGACAATCTGCTCGGCGGTGAAGGCAACGGTTTCAACATGGGCCAACACCGTCTCGCCTACGGCCGTCTGCGCCACGGCATGCACAACGTCGCCAAGGCGCAACGCGCGCTCGACATGGCGGTCGGCCACATCACCAAGCGCTCGACCTTCGGCCAGCTGCTCGCCGACCGCCAGGCGGTGCAGTTCATGCTCGCCGATTGCGCCGAGCAACTCTATATCGGCCGCTTGATGCTGCTGCACATCGCCTACAAGGCGGAGAAAGGCCTCGACATCCGGCAGGAGAATTCGATCGCCAAGGTCTACCATGCGCACATGGTGCACAAGGTGATCGACACCGCGATCCAGCTGCACGGCGCGCTCGGCTTCAGCCAGGATACCCCGCTCGCCAAATGGTACACGCAAGTGCGCTCGCAGCGGCTGGTTGACGGTCCGGACGAGGTGCACAGGTGGAAGATCGGCAAGAACGTCATCAAGGCGTTCCGCGAGCATGGCACGACGGCGAGCGCTGTCGGCGGGGATTTGCTGTAGGGATTGCTTTTTTTCGGCGTGTCCCGTCAACTTCGTCATTCCGGGTTCGTGCTTTGCGGCGCCCCGGGATGACGGAGGGGCTGCTCTGTGACCCCGCTCACAATCGATCCGTCCGTCGGTGCTAAGATCGCCTCATCCGCGAAGGAGACTCCGATGACCAAAGACAAGACGCGCGACCTACCCACCGAAGGTTCGAAGAACGAACTGACCGAAGACCAGCTCGAGAAGGCCGCCGGTGGCACCACCAACGTACAACACACAATCGTGTCCCCACGCGACGCGGCCTCAGGGCTGCCGACCGGGAAGCGTATGCACAAGCCTTTTTGATTGAGGATGTTCTCAACGCGAACGCGCTCCGCGTTTGCGCGACGGAGAACCGGTAGCGGCTTTTTGCAAGATCGCGCTGCTATCGCGTTCGAAGCGTGATGGCGATGCCAACGATCCGGTCAGCTTTCCGTCGGAGAAGCCAGATTTTCGACCGGCGTCGTCAGGCGACAGACAAAGCCGGTTGATTCATACGTCACCTCAACTGTACCTCTGAAATCGTCTTGCAGCACCCTGGAAATGAGGCGCGAGCCAAAGCCAACACTGGCGGGTTGTGACGCGGGTGGGCCACCCAACTCCCGCCAGAGGAAAATGAAGTTTGGTCCACCCTCCCGATCTTCGATCGTCCATGTGATCGACACCTCACCGCTCGCCACGGTCAGAGCGCCATACTTTATAGCGTTGGTCGCAAGCTCGTGGATCGCCAGTGACAGAGCGAGGGCCTGCCGAGATCTGACGACAAGCGCGGGACCCGAGACCGCAAAACGGCCTTCGCCTGTCCTGTAAGGGATCAGGGCCGTGCTGATCACATCCTGGAGGGGCGCGGCAGCCCAATTTGCCGCGGTCAGAAGGTCGTGCGCCCGCCCGAACGCAGCAAGTCGTCCTTGATATTTTTCCAGATCGGCCTTGCTCGATGCGTCGCGAAATGTCTGAGTGGCCACCGCACCGAGCACGGTAAGCGTGTTCTTGACCCGGTGCTTCAGCTCCTCATTGATGAGGTTCAGCGCTTCCCTTGCCATGTGCTCGGACGTGACATCCTTGCAGACGACAAGTACGCCGCCGACTTTGCCTTCGAAATCGATCGGACCAAAACTATAAGTCCACCAGACATCCTCGCGGCGACCGTGACGGGTTACCGGCACCAGCTGGTCCTCATGCCAGGTCGCGCCGTTGCCCGCCATGACGTACTCGATCTGGGGGCCGATGATGTCCCAGATTTCTTGCCAGCAATCACGGCCGCGCGCTCCCAGGGCGCTCGGATGCCTTTCGGGGCCCATCGTCTCGCGGTATGCGTCGTTGTAGAACTGGATGAGCTCCGGGCCCCACCAGATGAACATCGGGTGGCGCGAGGTGAGAACGAGGCGCACCGTCACCCGAAGACTTTGCGGCCATGTGTCCGGGGTGCCAAGCGGCGTTTTTGACCAGTCGAACGCTCGCGTCAAAGCGCCAAGCTCGCCGCCTCCTCCCAGGAAGTCACTGACACCTGTCCCGCCCATACGCGCAACCTCACTCCGACGCTGGTGGTCGACGCTATAGCTCGCGTTCCGCAAAGTACAATGTCCATTCGGCGAAAGGCGTTCCCGGAACGTCGGCTTACGCTGTCACGCGCAAAGCGCCCGCTCCCGACGGCAGCATTGATCGGAATGACACGTCTGAGGTAGGTTCGGCGGCAAATGAGCCTGTTCACCATGTCCGATGCCCGAAGCACCTCCCGGGGGAAATTCCGTTGCGTCCAAATCCATTGAAACCCCGGCTCGCGGCCGGCGGCTGCGCGTTCGGAACGATGACGTTCGAGTTCTTCACGCCCGGCTACCCGGCGATCTGCCGCGAGGCCGGCGCCGAATTCATCCTCTATGACATGGAGCACTCGGGCGTCTCTTTCGAGACCATGAAGGCGCAGTTCGCCTTCTGCCGCGGGCTCGATCTCGTGCCGCTCGTGCGCGTTCCCTCCGGCGACTACCACCACATCGCACGCGCGCTCGATATCGGCGCGATGGGCATCATGGTGCCGATGGTCGAAACATCAGAGCAGGCCAAGGCGATCGTCGACTGCACCAGATATCCCCCCGTTGGGCGGCGCGGCGCCGCGTTCAATGTCGCAGCTCACGACGACTATTCCGGCGGCGCCGAGGCCGACAAGATCGCGCTAGCCAACGCGCGCACGATGGTGATCGCGCTGGTCGAGACCGCGAAGGGCATCGCGAACGTCGATGCGATCGCAGCCGTCGAGGGCGTCGACGTGGTCTGGCTCGGCCACTACGACCTGACGAACTTCATGGGCATCCCGGGGCAGTTCGACAATCCCAAATTCCATGCGGCTGTCGACAGCCTGGTCAAAGCCTGCAGGAAACACGGCAAGACGCCCGGCTTTCTCGCCGGCGACGAGAAGTGGGCGCGCGACTTCCGCGCCAAAGGCTTTCGCATGATCGCCTACGGCGTCGACGCGCAATTGATGCAGCGCGCGCTGGCCGACGGCATCAAGCTGCTGCAGGGGACGTTGAAGGAATAAAGTGCCCAGGGCCTGGGCGCATGATTGAGTCGATCCACGTCAGGAACAGCCGCATGAAACCGGACCTGCAGACTATCGATACCAATGGTATCCGCCTCCGCGTGGCGCTGGCCGGACAGGGCCCTCTTGTCATATTGATCCATGGCTTTCCCGAGAGCTGGTATTCGTGGCGGCACCAAATCCCGGCGCTGGCAGACGCGGGCTATCGGGTTGCTGCGCCGGACATGCGCGGCTATGGCGGCAGCGACAAACCCCTCGCGATCGAGGCCTACGCGATCAGGAACATGTGTGCAGACATCGGCGGCCTGATCACGGCGCTGGGCGCGGAACGCGCCATCGTCGTCGGCCACGACTGGGGCGCGGCGATCGCCTACCGCACGGCTCTGTTTCATCCGGAACGCGTGCGTGCCGTGGCGGCGCTCGGCGTGCCATATCTCGGCCGGGGGTCGATGCCGAGCATCCAGCTGTTTCGCGACATCTACAAGGATCGCTTCTTCTACCAGCTCTATTTTCAGGAGCCCGGTGTGGCCGAGGCCGAACTGGAAGCCGACGTACTGACAAGCCTGCGCAAGTTTTACTACTGGAGCTCGGGCGAAAGGCAAATAGCAAAAGCCGGAATCGAAAATCCGACAGGGTCAGGCCTTCTCGATCGCCTCGTCGACCCAAATCCGTTTCCGGCCTGGCTGACCGAGGCTGATCTCGAGTACTACGCCAGCCAGTTTCGCAACAGTGGATTCCGGGGCCCGCTCAATCGCTATCGCAACTCCGAACGCGATTTCGAGCAGCTTGCCGCATATGACGGCAAGCCATTTACGCACCCGACCGCCTTTTTGGCCGGCAGCCTCGAGCCGGTGCTGCGCATGGTACCCGGCATCGATATGGTCGAGTTGATGCGTAAGCAGTGTACCGATCTTCGCTTCGTCCGGATGATGGAGGATGCCGGCCACTGGCTTCAACAAGAGCGGCCGGCCGAGGTCAACGCGGCGCTGCTTGAATTCATGCGCGGCCTTCCGGCAATTTGACGGGCGGAAGCCTGCGATCCAGCCGGAAGTGGACATCATGATCGCGCGGCGGCACGTCTCAATCCCGACAGGGCGGCCCGACACGTAGATATGCCCCCTCCGGACGCAGCCCCGCTTGCCGCCGTGGAGAGCGGAAGTATACTGCAACGATGGCTGTCAGCTCCCCCGATCTGAAAGCGTTCCTGCTCGGCACACCTTTCTTCGGTGGCCTCCCGGAAGCAAGCCTCGATCTCATGGTCTCGATGCTGGTCGAGCGCCACTTCGACGCCGGCGCCACCGTGGTCGCGGAAGGCGAGCCGGGACGCTCGATGTTCATCGTTCACGCCGGCCAGCTGGTGGTGAGCAGGCGGCTTGATTCCGGGCGCAGCATTCGCATGTCGGGTCTTGAGCCCGGCGATTTCTTCGGCGAAATGACGCTGATCGAAATGCAGAACCGCTCGGCCACCGTCATCGCCGAGAGCCCGACATTGCTGTACGAGCTCGCGGCCGGAAAGCTCTACACCTGCTACAAGACCGACATCCATGCCTATGTGATGGTGATGCAGAACATCAACCGCGAGCTTTGCCGGCGGCTGCGCCGCGCCGACAACCGCATCGCCGAACTGCAGATGTCTCGGGCGGGTGAGTGACCGATTGTCGCCCTGACCGCAATGACGGTGGTAACGATTAACCCTGCTCCAGCGCCTGCCAGGCGATATCGCGGCGGCAGAAACCTTCCGGCCATTTGATGCGATCGACCGCGGCATAGGCGCGGCTCTGCGCCTCGCGCACCGTCTTGCCCATGGCGCAGACATTGAGCACGCGGCCGCCATTGGCGAGAATGGCGCCGTCCCTGGCGATCGTGCCGGCGTGGAAGATCTCGACGCCCTCGATCGTGGCGGCGTCATCGAGGCCGTCGATACGCGTGCCCTTCGCATAGTTGCCGGGATAGCCATTGGCGGCCATCACCACCGTCAGCGCGGGATCGGGAAACCAGCGCAGGTCGAAATTCCTCAACTGGCCGTCGCAGGCGGCGAGCAACGCCGGCACGATGTCGGACATCATCCGCAGCATGTGCACCTGGGTTTCGGGATCGCCGAAGCGGACATTGTATTCGAACAGCTTTGGACCCTTGGCCGTCAGCATCACGCCGGCATAGAGCACGCCACGGAACGGCGTGCCGCGCGCCTTCATGCCTGATACCGTGGGCAGAATGATGCGCGCCATGATCTGGTCGTGAATTTCCGGTGTCACGAACGGCGTCGGCGAATAGGCGCCCATGCCGCCGGTGTTCGGTCCCTCGTCATGGTCGAACACGCGCTTGTGGTCCTGCGCCGACGCCAGCGGGATCGCGGTCTCGCCGTCGCACAGCGCAAAGAAGCTGATCTCGCGGCCTTCGAGAAACTCCTCGATCACGACCTCGGTGCCGGCGGCGCCGAACGCACCGTCGAACATCATGGCGATGGCGGCCTCGGCCTCGGCCAGCGTCATCGCGACGACGACGCCCTTGCCGGCCGCCAGCCCGTCGGCCTTGACCACGATCGGCGCGCCCTGTGCGCGCAGGTAAGCGAGCGCGTCATCGGCCGAGGTGAAGCGGCCATAGGCTCCGGTCGGAATATCGAACTCGGTGCAGAGCGCCTTGGTAAATCCCTTGGAGCCTTCGAGCTGGGCGGCCGCTTTGCCGGGGCCGAACGCCTTGATGCCGGCGGCCGCGAGATCGTCGACGACCCCGGCGACGAGTGGCGTCTCCGGGCCGACCACGACAAAATCCACCTTGTTGTCCCTGCAGAAGCCGATCACCGCGGCGTGGTCGGTGATATCGAGCGCGACGCATTCGGCCTCATTGGCGATGCCGGCATTGCCCGGCGCGCACCATAATTTGGTCAGCAGTGGCGAAGCGGCAATTTTCCACGCGAGGGCGTGTTCGCGGCCGCCGGAACCGAGCAGGAGGATGTTCATGAGGACAGGCCAGATCAACGGAATTCGAGGCCATGTCGGTCGCACGAATCTCCCGCCGCCTGCAAGGGGATATCAACAGCAACCGCCGGCTCGACAACAAACGCCGTCATTCCGGGATGCGCCACTTGGCGCAGGCCCGGAATCCATAATCGAGATCGTGGTTATGGATTCCGGGCTCGTGCTGCGCACGCCCCGGAATGACGGATAGAACGGTGGCTTACCGCCCTGACGCCGCGATGATTTCCTGGAGCATGGCGACATGGCGGGCGAAGGCGGCGCGGCCGGCCGCGGTCGCGCTCACCGTGGTCTGCGGCTTCTTGCCGACAAAGGCCTTTTCCACCGCGACGTAGCCGGCCTTCGACAGCGTCTCGATATGGGCCCCGAGATTGCCGTCGGTGGCGCCGGTCAGTTTCTTCAGCCGGGCGAATTCAAGTCCCGCGCCCGGCGGCAGCGCGTTCAGGGCGGCCATGATCCGCAGGCGCAGCGGCTGATGGATGATGTCGTCGAGCTCGGCCATCACGAACTCCGGCGCATCCAGAGGCCGCCGAGCACGAGCCCGCCGCCGTGCACCACGGCCATCCACAACAGGAATGCCGCACCGATGTAGTAGTAGCCGATCAACGTCAGAGCGCTCGTGCAGAGCGCGATCACGATGAAGGCGTAACCGAACCACAGGCCGGCGATCGCATAAAACAGCATGCCATAGAGGGCCCAGAACGTAATGATCTGGCGCGACCCGAAATGCCCGAGCACGACCGAGCAGAAGACGCCGAACGCGCCGATCAGCAGGAAGGTGAGCAGCGAGCGGATCGGAAAGGGTTGGATACCAGAGCGGGCATTGGTGATGACGCCGATGGCGACGGAGATCACGAGGCCGGTGAGATTGGCGATGGTCCAGATCGTGTAGCCCTGGCGCGGCCAGGTGTAGTTGGCGATGTAAGCCAAAACCAACACCACGCCCCACATGATGATGACGACGCTGGATATCTGATAGATCCGCGATTGGCGGACGCGCTGGACCATTTCGTTGATGTCGTCCAGCGCAGCGCTTGCCTGTTCCCTGTCGATCACGATGGCGCCCCGCTTTGCCCCACTAAGCCGGCAGATGACGGTGGTGCTTCCGCCGGCGGCCGATGCTTTCCTATCACGACATAGGCAATCGTCATTGTCGCGATCGACAGTACCAGTGCCGCCAGCCCGATCTGCCCACGCGTCGTAGCCAGCCCCAGCCGTACCACGATTTCGGTGGCGGCCGCAGACATCAGCGACACATAGGACCAGGCAATGAAATAATAGTGGGTCAATCGCCAGTTTGCCGGCCGCGGGCTACGCAGCAGCGGAACGATCGCCAGCACGATGCAGATGAAGTTGATGATCGCGGCGGCATGGAACAGGTTGAACCGGCCGCTGAACTGATAGACCAGCATCGCCGTGCCGTCGGCGACCAGCATGGCGTAAACATAGAGGTAGCCGCGCGCGCGATGGCCCGCGCCACGTTTCGGACGGAGGAACTGGGTCAGCCCGACGCCGATGCACAGCACCGCCAGGGTGACGTGGATTGCGCCAGCCAGTGTCAGCGACGGAATGGTCATGGCTTCAGCTCCCGGCGCTGCCGCGGGTGGCGACGTCGTCAGCGATCGCGGATATCGCGCGGGGCACGGTGACGATGCCCATGTGGTTGATGCCCTCGATCAGCCTGACGTCGACCGCGACCTTGGCGCCCTGCATCGCCTCGGAATACTTGTCGGCAAACATCAGTTCGTCGTCGGCGCCCGAGATCACCGTGACCGGCCTTGTGGCGCGCGCGAGATCGCGGCGGAAGTCGTGGCTTACCGCAAAATTGCGCATCAGGCGCTCGCTATAGGTTCCCGACCAGAGTCTTCTCGGAATTCGGCGGCACCGCGAAGGCGAGCACCGGTAGCGCCTCGCAGCAGGTGATGCCGGCGCTGCGCAGCGCCAAGAGGCCAATGATGCGCGGGATGTCGGCCTTGGCCCAGCCGCCGGAATTCGGCCGCGTGGTCGGCGCGTCGTAGCCGAGATAGGGGGCGAGCAGCACGGACCGCTCGAACAGGTGCTGGATCGGCGAGCCGGCGATGCGCAGCGCGAAGCCGCCGCCGGAGGAATGGCCGACCAGCGTCAGCGGCGCTGATGGCGCCGACTTGCGCAACAACGCGACGAAATCCGACAGATCGTCCTCGAGCTGGCCGACATAGCCGATGTCGCCGCGCGTGCCCGAGATGCCGTGGCCGCGGATGTCCACCGCCCAGGTCTCGACGCCGCGACCCGCCAGCGCCGCCGACAGCGCATGAATGCTGCCGCCGCTCGATCCGGAGGAGCCATGGACCACGATCGCCGCACGGCCCGTCGCCGGGCTCGACGGGGCATAGTGGCGGAAGCCGAGCGCGGTGCCGTCTCGCGCCTGAAACCGCTCGATCGCGGGCAAGGTGCTCATATCGACCGTGCTGCGGGCCGCCGAGATCGATTGCAGCTCCGGGGGCCGCGTCAGGGGGGTGGCGACCAGGGCGGTGACCAGCAGAGCCAGCGCGCCGGTGGCACACAGGGCCCATCTCAGGAGGCTTCGGAAGCCACGCAGCAGGAGAAAAAACATGGGTTGGCCTCGCATGATTTGACAATATAGAGTACTCTATACTACAGAGTATATGGTCATGCAAGCCTCGGATTGGCGGGGATAGATAAAAATCCCTACCTTGCGCGCATGCCCCAAAAGTCCGAATCGTTTGCCGATGACCTCAGTTGAAAACCTGATCAACGCGCCTGAATTCACCGTCTCGGAACTGTCCTCCGCCCTGAAGCGGACGGTCGAGGACGCCTACGGCCATGTCCGCGTGCGCGGCGAAATCTCCGGCTTTCGCGGGCCGCACTCCTCCGGCCACTGCTATTTCGCGCTGAAGGACGAGAGCGCCAAGATCGAGGCGGTGATCTGGAAATTTGCCCACGCAAGGATGCGGTTCAAACCGCAGGAGGGACTCGAAGTCATCGCCACCGGCAAGCTCACGACCTATCCGGGCTCGTCGAAATACCAGATCGTCATTGAAGCGCTGGAGCCCGCCGGCGTCGGCGCGCTGATGGCGCTGATGGAAGAGCGCAAGAAGAAGCTCGCCGCCGAGGGCCTGTTCGACGCCGCGCGCAAGCAGTTGTTGCCGTGGCTGCCGGAAGTGATCGGCGTCGTCACCTCGCCGACGGGTGCGGTGATTCGCGACATCCTGCACCGGTTGGAAGACCGCTTTCCCCGCCGCGTGCTGGTGTGGCCGGTCAAAGTCCAGGGCGAAGGCTCGGCCGAACAGGTCGCCGCCGCCATTCGCGGCTTCAACGCGCTGCCGCAAGGCGGCAAGATCCCGCGGCCGGATTTGCTGATTGTCGCGCGCGGCGGCGGTTCGCTGGAAGATTTGTGGTCGTTCAACGAGGAGATCGTGGTTCGCGCCGCGGCCGAAAGCATGATCCCGCTGATCTCGGCGGTCGGCCACGAGACCGACATCACACTGATCGACTTCGCCGCCGACAAGCGCGCGCCGACGCCGACGGCGGCTGCCGAAATGGCGGTGCCGGTGCGCAGCGAATTGATGGTCGAGGTTGCAGGCCTCGCGCGGCGCACCATGGTGTGCTGGCAGCGCGGTCAGGAAAGCCGCCGCAACGAATTGCGGGCCGCGGCCCGGGCGCTGCCCGGCTTAAGCGAATTGCTGGCGATCCCGCGCCAGCGGCTGGACAGCGCGGGGACATCGCTGCCGCGCGGATTGAAGGCCAATACCCATGCGCACCATCGCCGTTTCTCGCAACTCAGCGCCGGCCTGACGCTGCGGGTACTGCACGGACAGGTGGCGCAGGCGCGGCAGCGGCTGATCGTATCCGGCGAGCGCATCACGCTCTCGGCCCGCGCCCTGCTGCGCCACCGGCGCGAACGCTTTGTTGGCCTCGAGGTCAGGCTGAAGGCGTCGAAACTCTCCAACGCGCAAGCGCAGCGCAACGCCATCGCACGCGACCGCGAACGGACGCAGCGGCTCGCCGAGCGCGCGCGCCGCGCGCTGGTCACCGCGATGCAGCGGCTTGAGGCCCGCGTCGCCCATAGCGGCCAGTTGCTGTCGGCGCTGTCCTACCGCGGCGTGCTGGCGCGTGGCTTCGCACTGGTGCGCGACGATCAGGGCCACGCGGTACATGCCGCGGCCTCGATCGGACCGGGCGCGCATCTGTCGATCGAATTCGCCGACGGCCGCGTCGCGGCAACCGCAGACGCCGACCGGCCGGCGGCGACATCGACGCCGGCGAGCGCGCCGGCACTTGCCCGGCGTGAAACCAAGACGATTGCGCCCAGGCGTGTGGCGAAGCCGGTCGATCAGGGCAGTTTGTTTTAGTTTATCGCGCCAGCCACTCCGCGACGCGCTTTTGCGAATCGAGGCGCGCGTCTGCGTCGGTTCCGATGTGGCCGCGTTCCGGCAAGCTCGCGTCCGTGCCGCCGCCGATCGCGTGCAGCGGCAGATTGGCGCGATCGAAATCATGCGGCGCGCCGGGATAGACCTCGATCCGCGTCAGCGCGCTGCGGCCGCGGGCGCCCTCCACCATCTGGCGGCAGGCCGAGGGCGAACTGACGTCGTCCCTGGCGCCGATCAACAGCAGCGTCGGCACCCGCGTGCTCCAGCCGAGGCCGGAAGAAATCCGGCAGTCCGGATAGAACGCGATCGCCGAGCGGAAATCCGGCCCGTCATGGCGCGAGGATTGCGGCCGCACCGCCCACAACAACGCGCTGGCCCCGTTCGCCCAGCCGATCAGGCTGATGCGGTCGGCCGCGGCCCAGGGTTGCTGCGCCAGCCATCGCCGCGCCGCCACGATGTCGGCCACCCGCTCGCGGCGGGCGAGCACGCGGCGCTCCCTGACGCGGCATTGCGGCCCGAGTTCGCGCGAGCCGTAACTGTCCGGCAGCAACACCGCATAGCCGGCCTTGAGCAATTGTTCGGCCCAGTCGCGGTAGCGCGGCATGCACGGCTTCGGCGTGGCCGCCCAATCCGCCGCAACCATGCAGCGCGATCACGGTGGAAAACGGGCCATCGCCGTCCGGCTTGTAGAGCTGCGCATGCAAGGTCAGGCTGGAGGCGGGGATCTCGACCTGGTGCGGCGCCGGCAACGCCGCCGCGTCCGCGCGGCCAGAAACGGCGGCGCAGGTCGCCGCAACAAGCGTCAGAAACAGTTTTGCTGACAGAGGGCGCATCGGGCTTTGATCGGTCACTATGGCGCTGGGACACGGTAAACCACACGTCGAAGGCTATCATGCGCGATGACGGGAAAATCATCACAAGTAGGTGGCTTTCCGGAGCGGACAGCCCACCTTATTTGTGATACGTCGAATTTGGAGAATAAACTTTAGTCGGGCCCGCCGCGGTCCGCCGATCGGAGCGTTTGACGGTGCTGAACAAGTTTGGTCCCTCGGGGCATGGCGAAGCGCAGGTGCAATATCTGGATGGCGATTTCCGCGTGGTCTCACCCGGAACCTATGTGCGCTGCGCCATATCGGACGTGCGGATCCCGCTCGACGAGCTGAAATACTGGAGCGTCGATCTTCAGGAAGCCTATTCGTTGCCGACCGCCGTGCTGCAACGGCATTTTCCAGGTGCGCTGAAGACGCAGGGCTGAGATCGTAGGGTGGGCAAAGGCGCATTGCGCCGTGCCCACCATCTATCGGCGCCTTCGTCTTGAATGGTGGGCACGCTGTCGCTTTGCCCAGCCTACTTTTTTCTGGCGCGCGCCATGAACAGCCGGTCGGCCACGAATTTCCGTAAGCCCGCCGCATCATCGAACTCGAGCGTCACGGCGAACGGCACGATCGCTTTCGCCCAATCCGGCAGGACCGCCGCCGGTTCGCAGCCGCGCCAGATCCTTTTCCGTCGTCACCGGCGTCAGCGCGTCGCGACTGGCTTCGGCGATCAAACCGTCGATCTCGGCTTTCGAAAACGGATGATGGTCGGCGAAGGCGCGCGATCGGACCACTTCGATACCGCTGGCCGTGAGCGTTGCAAAGAACCGCGCGGGATCGCCGATGCCGGCAAAGGCCAGCACGCGCTTGCCGCCAAGCGGCGCGACCGACGCTGCATCCGGTTTGAGATGGGCGCGCAACACCGGCTTGCCCTGCCCGGCAATCTCGGCCGCAACCGCGTCGGCGGCCGCTGCCATTGCCGACAATGACCAGCGCATCGGTGCGCGCGATCTGCGGCCGCATAGCGGCGCGCGCAAGGGGCCTGCGGGAAACACCTGGCCGTTGCCGAGGCCGCGGTCTGCCGTCGATCACGATCAGCGATGCATCCTTGACCACGACAGGACTTTGGAAGCCGTCATCCATCAGGATCACGCTGGCGCCTAGCGAACGCGCCATCGGGATGCCGTCGGCGCGATGGCGCGCGACCACCACCGGCAGCGTGGCTGCCAGCATCAGCGGCTCGTCGCCGACATCGGCGGCAGCATGCCGCGCCGGATCCACCTTGACTGGTCCGCGCAACTTGCCGCCATAGCCGCGGCTGAGCACGACCGGTGTTTCGCCGAGTTCGCGCAACAATTTCGCCAGCGCCAGCACGGTCGGCGTCTTGCCGGCGCCGCCGACGTGATAATTGCCGACGCAGAGCACGGGAATGCCGGCATCCAGTCCCTTGCGTTGCAAGCGCCGCGCGGCAATCGCGCCGTAGAGCGCGCCGAGCGGCCTCAACAAATGCGATTTAAGCGAAGACGGGCCGTGCCAGAAGCCCGGCTCACGCATTCGCGGCTCCCATTTCGAGCCGCAACTGCAGCAGATACGGCTCGAGCGCTGCGAGCGTGCGCTCCAGCGCGCCGCCGAGCTGTTCAACCACGCGCTCGGAGGCTGCAAGCGATGCGTCGCGCGCGGCCGGATCGGCCAGCAACTGACCGAGCTGCTTCACCAGGGCTTCCTGGCTGTCGGCCTTTCGCGCGCCGCCGGCGTGATCGAGCGCCTCGTAGACGTCGCTGAAATTGAAGACGTGGGGACCGTGGACGACGGATGCCCCGAGCTTGACCGCCTCGATCGGATTTTGCCCGCCATGTTCAACCAGCGACCCGCCCATGAACACGATCGGCGACAGGCGGTAGAACAATCCGAGTTCGCCCATGGTGTCGGCGACGTAGATGTCGGTGGCGGCCGTCGGCAACTCCTCGCGCGAGCGCAGGCCCGGTTGCAGGCCGGAGGCCGCGACCATGCGCGCAACCGCCTCGCCGCGGTCGGGATGCCGCGGCACGATCACGGTCAACAGGTTGGGGAAGAACCCGGCCAGGGTCTTGTGGGCGTCGATGAGCAACTCGTCTTCACCGGAATGGGTGGAGGCTGCGACCACGATCGGGCGGCCGCGCGTCATCGACATCAGCCGCTCCAGTTTGGCGGCGTCCGCCGGTGGTGCGGGAACGTCGAGCTTCAAATTGCCCGTGACCACGACGTTGCGGCTGCCGAGCGCCGAAAACCTGTCGGCGTCAAGTTCCGACTGCGCGAGGCAAATATCGATCCGGCCAAGCAGCGCCGAGATGGCGCCCTGGAGCCGGCGCCAGCGCGGAAACGAGCGGTGCGACATCCGCCCGTTGATCAGCACCATCGGCAGGCGCCGCGCCGCGCTCGACAGGATCAGGTTCGGCCACAGATCGCTTTCGATGAACAGCGCCAACGAGGGACGCCAATGGTCGAGGAACCGCGCGACGTAACGCGGCGAGTCGTAGGGCACATATTGATGGATGACGTCGGGGGGAAACCGCTTGGCGACGACCGCAGCCGAGGTCACGGTGCCGGAGGTCAGGAGGATGCGGAGGTTAAGTGTCCGCAATTTCTCGATCAAGGCTGCGGAGGCCAGCACCTCGCCGACGCTTGCGCCGTGAATCCAGACCAGCGGCCCCGCCGGGCGGACATCGTCGCTCATGCCGCGGCGTTCGCCGACGCGCGCCGGATCTTCCTTGCCGAGCTTCAGCCGCCGGTTGATCAGCGCAGGCGCCAGCGGCACCATCGCGGACGACAGTTTCCGGTAGACGCGCAGCGTCATCGGCAGTGGATCAGCCAAGTGCGGCCTCCGGACGCCCGACGGCCGCATAGGCGCGACGGGTCACTTCGTTGAGACAAGCCTCTATCTGCAGGCGTATTCTTTCCATGGTCTCGGCATCGGCGTCCGGCGGCACGTGAACCGGTTCAATGCCTAACACGACGCCGCGTCCGAATGGCAAATTGATGGTGGTGGAATCCCAATTTTTCAACCGGATGAACCGGCTGGTCACCATCGCAAACGGCATGATCGGCCGTCCGGACTCCCGCGCCAGCATGATTAGGCCGCGGCCGACGACCCGCGAGCGCTTGGGAACATCCGCGGTGGTCGCGACGTTCCAGTCTTCCTCAAGCGCCTGCACCATTTCGCGGAACGCGCCGACGCCGCCCTTGCGGTGAAAGGCCCCGCCATGATCACCGGAGCCCCGGATGGTGCCGATGCCGAGCCGTTCGGCCGCAATCGCGTTGAACTCGCCGTCGCGATGCCGCGAGATCAGGACCTTGGTGCGATGCCGCTCCTTGATCTTGAGGAACGGCGTCATGAAGTGCTGGCCGTGCCAGAACGCCAGGATCGCCGGCATGTCCGCCTCGACGATCGCATAGACATTGGCCGGTTCGTAGCTGAACCTGTTGGTCAGCCAGACCAGCCGCAGATATTCGGCCGCAAGCACCCCCAGCGCGCGCTGAACCCGGCTGCTGCGCAGCAGATCGCGAAAGAAACGTTTCAACGGGAAGGCTTTGTTTCTTGCCCCGGATCGAGCAAGCGGTGGAGATGAACGACGAAGTAGCGCATGTGGGCATTGTCCACAGTCTGCTGCGCCTTCGCTTTCCAGGCGGCATGAGCCGTTGCGTAGTTGGGGAACACGCCGACGATTTCGACCTGGTCGAGGTCCTTGAACGTGGTGTGTTCGAGGTCGGTCAACTCGCCGCCGATGACGAGATGGAGCAGTTGCGGCTGGGCACTATCTGGCATGATGGTTTTCCCTAACGAGGTGCCCGGCAAGCAAGGTTGGTCCGTGGTTTGCAAAAACAGTTCGCAGGAGACGCGGTTCGCTGGATAGCCGGCAACAAGATCAAAGGCTTGCCGCCGGCGTGTTCAGGGCAGCGGACGGTTTCGAAAATGCTCGACAATGCGTGCATGACGATCGTGTCCCGCGGCCACCAGCACCCCGTGCGTCACCTCCCGGCGATTATACTCAATCGCATCCCCCGAGAGCGCAGTCATCCTACCATCCGCTTCCTGCACGATCAAATTCGCCGCCGCAAGGTCCCAGTCGCGGCTTTGCCCGCCGGCAAAGGCGGCGTCAAGGCTACCTTCGGCAACCCGGCACAGCCGCAGCGCCAGCGACCCGATTCGCGGGAACAGCGTGATCTCATCCGATGACGGGCTGAGCCGCTGCACCAGCGGCTTTGGGCCGGCCATGCGGGAAAAATCCAGATCGGTGCCGGAGGTCGCGAACACCGCCTGGCCGTTGCGCTTCGCGCCCTGCCCGCGCATCGCAAAGAAAAACTCGTCGCTGGCGGGCGCGAACACCGCCGCCAGCACCGGCACAGCGTCGGCCACCAGCGCCACGCTCACGCACCAGTCCTCGCGCCCCGCGAGATAGGCGCGGGTGCCGTCGATCGGATCGACGATCCAGACCAACGGCTTGCCGAGGCGCGTGTCGTCATCGGCGCTTTCTTCCGACAGCCAGCCGTAATCCGGCGTCGCCGCACGCAGCCGGGTTTCGACGAGATCGTTGACGGCGATGTCGGCTTCCGACACCGGCGACGACGCGCCCTTGGTCCAGTTCTTCAACTCGGTGCGAAACAACGACAGCGCCAGCGCCCCCGCCTGCCGCACCGTATCCGTCAGCAGCGCGGCGTCGCGCGCCTTGATCGCCTCACGCGTGTCAGCGTCCGCCAAGCGTCAATCCCTCGATGCGCACGGTCGGCGCATTGACGCCGTAGCGGAATTCCAGATCGTTGGCCGGCGTCATCGACTTGAAGATCGGCAGCAGGTGCCCCGCGATCGTCACCTCGCTGACGGGATAGGTGATCTCGCCGTTCTCGATCCAGAAGCCGGATGCGCCGCGGCTGTAATCGCCGGTCACGCCGTTGACGCCGGAGCCGATCAGGTCGGTGACGTAAAAGCCCTGCTTGATGTCCGAGATCAATTCCGCCGGCGTCGGTTCACCCGCCTCCAGATGCAGATTGTACGATCCCGGCGACGGCGACGACGACACGCCGCGATGGGCGTGCCCGGTGGTGACCAGCCCGAGTTCGCGCGCGGTCGCGGTGTCCAACAGCCACGTCGTCAAGACACCTTCGTCGATGATCGCGAGCTTCTTCACCCTGACGCCCTCGGCGTCGAAGGTCTGCGAACGCAAGCCACGCACCCGCAGGGGATCGTCGATGATGCGGATATTCTTGGCGAACAACTGTTCGCCCATGCGGTCCTTCAGGAAACTGGTCTTGCGCGCGATCGAGGCGCCGTTGACCGCGCCGACGAGATGGCCGACCAGCGAGCCCGACACCCTTGGATCGAACACGACCGGCACCTTGCAGGTTTCGACCTTGCGCGGATTGGCGCGCGCCACCGTGCGCTCGCCGGCCTTGCGGCCGACGCTTGCGGGCGCGGCCAGATCGGACGCATGCGGCGCCGACGTGTAATCATAGTCGCGCTCCATGCCGGTGCCCTCACCGGATATCGCGGTCATCGAGATGCCCTGGCTCGAGCGCAGATATGAGCCGTGGAAACCGGTCGAGGTCACCAGCACCATGCCGCCGATGCCGCTCGACGCCGACGCGCCGCCCGATTTGGTCACGCCCTTGACCGCAAGTCCCGCCGCCTCCGCCTCGCAGGCGCGGCGCTCGAGTTCGGAGGTCGAGGGAACCGTGCGATCGAGCAGATCGAGATCGGCGAATTCGCGCGCCAGCAGCGAAGGGTCCGCAAGCCCGACATATTTGTCGTCCGGCGCAACCCGCGCCATGGCCACCGCGCGTTCGGCGAGTTTCGCTATGCCGTCGCCGGAGACGTCGTTGGTCGAGACCACGGCCTGGCGCTGCCCGACCAGCACGCGCAAGCCGACATCGTCGCCCTCGGATCGCTCGGATTCCTCGACGCGGCCGTCGCGCACTTCGACGCCTTGCGATACGCCGCGCACCGCGACCGCATCCGCGGCATCCGCGCCGGCGCGTCTGGCGGCTTCGACCAGCCGCTGCGCCAGCGTCGAGAGCGCCCGATTGGTCGAACAGGTCGGAAGTCGCGGAAGCGGAAAGCGGCGAAGTGCTGGATGGTGAAGAGTTCACAAACAAAATCCCTGACATTGAAGCGGGTTTCCACGCAAATCACGCGCCCCACCAGATGTGCCTGATTCACGGGGATTTCAAGCATTTTGCGGCGTCAAAAGCCAATCATTTTCGGCATTGCCGCAAGGTCTCGTCAATCATGTGAGCCAAGGTCTTGTCAATCATGCTCCCAGATGCGTGGCAGGTGACGACGGGTTAACCAGCCTTTTTAAGCCGAAACGGAAACGGCTCGGCTAAGGTCTCACGTATCGACCGGGAACATAATCCCGGCGGGGAGACTAAAGCCGTGAGGCGTCAAACAGCAACAAGCGGGATCAATCCCGCCGGGTCGAGCCGCGCATTGCGGCTCGACCCTCTTTCCCTTCCGCTCCGCTTCGATGCGCAGGATGCCCGCGCCGACGGCGGCGTGCGGCAGATCGAACTTCATCGCGAACGCGTCGTGCTGCGCCGTGCCGTCCAGGGCATGCAGATGGCCGTCAACGTTCGCGTCAGCGATTTTCTCGGTGTCGCGTTGCGCGGTCTCGACGACGCGCAGATGCTGGTGCTGGTGCATCGCGATCCCTCGCTGAACATTCCGCTCGCCGTCAGTTCCGATGCCGAGGAGATCGCCTCGGCCTGGCAGATGTGGAGCGAGATCTTCGCGCTTCCGCAATTGCCGGAAGATAGCCCGCGCGAACCGGCCCAACGCCGCCGCCGCCACAACGCGATCCGCGCCCGCCGCCCGAAATTCCTGGTGCGCCGCCGCGCCGGCGACCTGCTCAACCCGGCGAACCTTCACCAGGGCGAACGCGAGATCATCGCGCGAGACTGACGTAGAGTTGCAAGCGTGCGATTTGCAGGATGGGTAGAGCGAACGGCGAAAGCGCGCATTTGCCCACCCTACGCTTCAGCGCATCACCGCATCCACCAGCAGTCCCGCAAACAGCAACAGCCCGGCATCGCGGTTGGATTTGAAGATGCGCTTGCACAGCTCGGGATCGCCGATGTCGAGCCGCCGGATCTGCCAGACCAGATGCGCCGCAAAGGCGATCAGCCCGATCCATGCCGGCCATCGCGCCCCGCCCAGCACCAGCGCCAGACCGATCAGCACCACCGCGAGCCCGTAAAACACCACCAGCGCCCGATGCGTGGCCGCGCCGAACAGGCGCGCGGTCGACTTGATGCCGATCAGCGCGTCGTCCTCGGCGTCCTGATGGGCGTAGATGGTGTCGTAACCGATCACCCAGGCGATCGAACCGGCATAGAGCACGAGCGCGGTCAAATCGATCCGCCCGAGGATGACCGCAAAGCCCATCAGCGCGCCCCACGAGAAGGCGAGGCCCAGCACGACCTGCGGCCACCAGGTGATGCGCTTCATGAAGGGATAGACCGCGACGATGACCAGCGAGGCGATGCCGGTCATGATCGCGAAGCGGTTGAACTGCAGCAGCACCGCAAGCCCGATCAGCGCCTGCAGGACCAGGAACGCGAAGGCCTGCGGCACGCTCACCTGCCCTGCCGGGATCGGGCGCGACCGCGTCCGCTCGACCCGCGCATCGAGGTCGCGATCGGTGATGTCGTTCCAGGTGCACCCCGCCCCGCGCATCACAAAGGCGCCGATGAAGAACAGCACGATGACGAGCGGCAACGGGCGCGCCTCGTGCGCCATGCCGGCGGCCAGCGCCGCCGACCACCAGCATGGCATCAGCAACAGCCAGGATCCGATCGGCCGGTCGAAACGGGAGAGACGAAGATAGGGCCGCGACCAGGTCGGCGCGCGCGTATCGACCCAGTTGCCGGTGGCGTCGGCAACGCGGGCCGTGGCGTTGCTCATCGGAGCCGGGTCATCGCGTGAGAACGTTGCCGTTCAGCGTATCGAAGGTGCTGCCACCCTTCTTCACAGGTGACGCTTCCGGAAGTGCCGCCGAAGAGCCCAGCACTTCGCTAAGACTGGGGCCAGCCGGTCCCGTCGGCCGCTGCGCCGCGACGGCGCAGACCTTCTGCTGCATCGCCTCGGTATTCTTGTGAGCGGCCCTGAGCTGATCGCCGATCTGCGGCGGAATTCCGCATTTCGCCGAATTGGCTGCGACATAGCTGATCATCTTCTGCTCGGCCTTGCTGTAATTTCCGATCAGCTTGCAGGCCTCGTCCGGCGTTGCCTTGCGATCGCTCGCGGCCTTGATCATCTTGCCGCGCTTCTCCGCCTCTTCGCGCAAGGGGACGAAATTCTTCATGCAGGCATCGGACGGGCCGGCCGATGGCGGCGGCGGTCCGCCGCCGAACCCGCCGCCGGCGACCGGTGCGGCGCCGTTCGATGGAAATGGCGAGGGAGCGCCGACCGATGCCGAGGGTGCTGCCCCATTTACCGGCGGAAACGGCGAAGCATTGGCTGGCGCCGCGCTCTGGCCGGGCAATGGCGCCGGAAACGCGCCCTGCGCAAAGGCCTGACCCGCGTGGAGGGTCACGACGGCAAGGGTCAGCGGCACAATCAGGCGGCGGATCATCAAAGGTGTTTCTCCGGTAACGGTCCAGCAAGCCCCAACGTGTTCCGAACGAAGCACGATCACGAGGGCTTTTTACGATTGCTGAATGCCCTTAACAACCCGTCGAATGGGGCAACAGCGCGGCGCAGGGCCGCTCCGAATCATTAAATTACCCCCGGATTCTAACCCTTTAGGCTAAAAGGTAGCACCGGACGGAATAATCACAGATGCCTGAACTCGATTTTCGCAGCCCCCGCCTGTTCGTCGACGCCCCCTTGAGCCCGGGCGAGACGGTCGCGCTCGAGCGAAACCAGAGCAATTATCTCGGCAACGTGCTGCGGCTTGCCGCCGGCGAATCCGTGCTGGTGTTCAACGGGCGCGACGGCGAATGGCAGGCCCGGATTGCAGGCCGCAAGCGGCCCGACAGCCTCGATATCCTGACCCAGAGGCGGCCGCAGGACCGTCTGCCCGACATCGCCTATGTGTTCGCGCCGCTGAAACACGCAAGGCTCGACTACATGGTGCAGAAGGCGGTCGAAATGGGCGCATCGCAATTGCAGCCGGTCCTGACGCGCTTCACCCAGGTCTCGCGAGTCAATGGCGAGCGGATGCGCGCCAATGTGATCGAAGCCGCCGAACAATGCGGGATCCTCTCACTTGCCGCGGTGGCCGAGCCGGTGCCGCTCGATCGCTTTGTCAGCCAGCGCCTGTCGCAGCGGCTATTGGTTTTCTGCGACGAGGCGGCGGAAACCACCTCCCCGCTCGGGGCCTTGCAGCAGGGGTCAACGGCCAAGGACGGCATCGACATCCTGATCGGTCCCGAAGGCGGATTTGCCGAGGAGGAGCGCGCTTTGCTGCTGCGCCAGCCCAACACCCTGCGGCTCGCTTTGGGGCCCCGGATCCTGCGGGCGGATACCGCAGGTGTCGCCGCTCTGGCGCTGGTGCAGGCCGCGCTGGGCGACTGGGCCGGGCCCGGGTAGCCAAGGGGGGCCCAAGCCGTTAAGCCACCGCTTAAGCAGGCCATTAAGGGACTTGACGAATCCCTGCCCAATCCCTGTCGAAACCCCGCCTTGGCCATGCTAAGGCCTGCGCCAACGAACCCTTTGGACCTCCCGGAACCCGCTTTTCCGGACATTTGGACGTCGAAATGACTGTGACCGCCGCCATCAATGGTGTTGCCGGATCCGCCGCCTGGGCGGACGCGCTGCTGTTGTCGTTTGCGCAGGCCGGCTACGTCCAGGCCGAGCCCGCGATCCTGCAGCCGGCCGAGCCGTTTCTCGATCTCTCCGGCGAGGACATCCGCAAGAGCCTTTATCTGACCACCGACGCCAGCGGCGAGGAGCTTTGCCTGCGCCCCGATCTCACCATTCCGGTGGCGCGGGACTATCTCGCCTCCGGGCGCGCCGGCGAGCCCGCGGGCTTCAGCTATCTCGGCCCGGTGTTTCGTCATCGCGGCGGTCAGCCGAGCCAGTTCCTGCAGGCCGGCATCGAATCCTTCGGACGGCAGGATCGCGCCGCGGCCGACGCCGAAATGCTGGCGCTGGCGCTGGAGGCGACCTCGGCGTTTGGATTGACCGATGTCGAAATCCGCACCGGCGACGTCGCGCTGTTCAACGCGCTGATCGACGCGCTCGACCTTTATCCGGTCTGGCGGCGGCGGCTGATCAAGGATTTCAACCGCAAGATCAGCCTCACCGACGACATCGAACGGCTGACGCTCGCGACCGCGCCCGGCCGCAACGAATATGAGGGCGTGCTGGCGGCCCTTGCCGGCTCCGACCGCAAGGCGGCGCTGGCGCTGGTGACCGACCTGATGTCGATCGCCGGCACCACCAATGTCGGCGGCCGCACGGTTGCCGAAATCGCCGACCGCTTCCTCGAACAGTCGACGCTGAAAAGCGGCGCACTGCCGCGCGACGCGCTCGCCACCATCAAGCGCTTCCTCGCGATCGCGGGCGACCCGGACGATGCGGTGGCGCAGCTGCGCAGCCTCGCCGACGACACCAAACTCAATCTAACGGCGGCGATCGATCAGCTCGAAAGCCGGGTCGGCTTCATGGCCGCGCGCGGCATCGACACAAGTCTGACGCGCTTCTCGACCTCGTTCGGACGCGGCCTCGACTATTACACCGGCTTCGAGTTCGAACTGCACGCCAAGGACAACGGCATCGAGCCGCTGGTGGCGGGCGGGCGCTATGACGGGCTGATGACCCAGCTCGGCGCGGCAACCCCGATCCCCGCGGTCGGATTCTCGGTCTGGATCGAGATGCTTACGCAAATCGGCAAAGCTGGCGGGAGCGCATCATGACCGCGCCCTTCGTCCTCGCCGTTCCCTCCAAGGGCCGCTTGCAGGAAAACGCCGAGGCGTTCTTCACCCGCGCCGGGCTTTCGCTGGCGAAGCCGCGCGGCGCGCGCGACTATCGCGGCACCATCGCAGGCCTCGACAATGTCGAGATCGCCTATCTGTCGGCGAGCGACATCGCTTTCCAGCTCGCGCGCGGCATGGTGCATCTCGGCGTCACCGGCGAAGACCTGCTGCGCGAGAGCATCGTCGACGCCGACAAGCGCGTCCTGTTGATCGACAATCTCGGCTTCGGCAGCGCCAATGTGGTGGTCGCGGTGCCGCAGGCCTGGATCGACGTCCGCACCATGGCCGACCTTGACGACGTCACGACCGGTTTTCGCGCGCAGCATAATCGCCGGATGCGGGTCGCGACCAAATACATCAACCTGACGCGGAATTTCTTTGCCACCCACGGCGTGGTCGATTACCGCATCGTCGAGAGCGCCGGCGCCACCGAAGGCGCGCCGGCCGTCGGCACCGCCGAGATGATCGTCGACATCACGACGACGGGCGCAACGCTGGCCGCCAACGGGCTGAAGGTGCTGGACGACGGCGTGATCCTGCGCAGCCAGGCCAATCTCGTGGCCTCCAGGGATGCCGACTGGTCGGGCGAGGCCCGCGAGACCGCGCGCGTCATCCTCGATCACATCGCCGCCCGCGCCCGCGCCAGCAAATATCGCGAAGTCCGCACCCGCTTTACCGGCTGCAACGACGCGCTGCTGGCGGAGGCGCATAACCGCTTCGGCGTGGTCGCCCCGTTCGGCGGACCGACCTCCTCCGGCATGCTCACGCTGCACTGCCCGCCGGCCAAGCTCTACGCGCTCGGCAGTTTCCTGCGCGAACACGGCGCCGACACGGTTTCGGTGGCCTCGCTGGACTACGTGCTCGATCGCGAAAACCCGCTGTTCGCCAGGCTCGAGGCGTTCTTGCGACAATAAGGCGGTCTTGCGCTTTCGTTCATCGTAGCGACAGCCGGCGTTTGGTAACATATGCTGTTGGGATGATTGGGAACCTGACTTGATGACGCTGGGCTCTGACGTTTCCGGCCTCGCCACCACCGCGGCCAGCGCGGCGGCGGCGCAGGGTCTGTCGATTGTCGTGCCGCTGTTCAACGAGGCGGCCGGCCTCGCATCGCTGCATGAGCGTCTGATCGGCCTCGCCAGGACGCTGCGGCAGCGCTACGCCCTCGCCTGCGAAGTGATCTATGTCGACGACGGCAGCGCCGATGCCACGCTGAGCATCGCGCACGGGCTCAAGGCCGACGCGCTCGACGTCCAGGTGGTATCGCTGTCGCGCAATTTCGGCAAGGAAGCCGCTCTTATGGCGGGACTGGATCACGCAAGGCGCGGCGCGGTGCTGTTCATGGACGGCGACGGCCAGCACCCGCCGACCCTGGTCGAGAAGCTGGTCGGGCACTGGATCGATGACGGATATGACGTCGTCTATACCGCGAAGGCGCATCGCGACAATGAATCGTTCCTGCGCCGGCTTGCGGTGCACGGCTTCTACGCCCTGATCAATTATGGCGCGCGGCAGAAAATCCCCGAGGATGCCGGCGACTTCCGCCTGCTGTCGCCGCGGGCGGCCGCCGCACTCCGGCAACTCCCCGAGCGCAACCGCTTCTTCAAGGGGCTGGCGAGCTGGATCGGCTTCCGCCAGATTCGCGTCGACTATGAACCGGCGCCGCGCGCGCATGGCGTCACCACCTTCTCGCCCGGTCGGCTGGTCGGCCTGTCGATCGAGGGACTGACCTCGTTCTCGGTGGCGCCGCTGCGGTTCGCGAGCCTGCTTGGCGTATTGCTGGCGACGGTGGCGTTCCTGTTCGGCCTGTCGATCCTCTGGGAGACCTGGACCACCGGTAAATCGGTTCCCGGCTATCCCTCGCTGGTGATCGGCCTGATGACGATCGGCGGCGTACAGCTCATCATGATCGGGATCGTCGGCGAATATATCGGCAAGATCCTGTCGGAGCTGAAAGCGCGGCCGATCTATTTCGTCGCCGAGCACACCGAGAAACGCGCGGACGGCGAAACCGCCGCGAGCGCCAGCGAACGGACCGCGGCCGAATGAACGATACCGCGCCGCCGCGCCGTATCTGGCTGTGCGCCGATGATTACGGGATCGCCGAGGGCGTCAACCGCGCCATTCGCGACCTGATCGGAAACGGGCGTCTCAACGCGACCTCGGTGATGGTAGTTGGCGCTGCGATCGGCCGCGACGAGGTCAAGGCGCTGCAGGACACAGCCGGCAGGAGCCCGCGCTGCGCCATCGGCCTGCACGCGACGCTGAGCGCGCCGTTCCGTCCGCTGACGATGCATTTCCGGCCGACCGATGGCGGCATGTTCCCGGCGTTTCCGAAACTGCTGCGATCTGGCCTGTTGCACCGGCTCGATCCGGAAATGATCCACGGCGAACTGATGGTGCAGCTGGCGGCGTTCCGGGAATTGTTCGGCCGGCCGCCGGATTTCGTCGACGGCCACCAGCATGCGCAATTGTTCCCGCAGGTGCGCGACGCGTTTCTCCTGGCCGTGAAGCAGGCGGCGCCCGGCGCCTGGGTCCGCCAGGGCGGACGATCTCAGCCGCTGGCGCAACGGCTCGGCGCGCCCAAGGCGCTGGTGCTCGACATCTTAAGCACGCAGTTTCGCAAGCGCGCCGCGAAGGCCAACATCCCGTTCAATCCGGCGTTTGCCGGCGCCTATGATTTCTCGAAGGCTCCCGATTTTGGCGTCCTGATGCGGCAATTCCTCGATGGTCTGCCGGATGGCGGCCTTGTGATGTGCCACCCCGGCTTTGTCGACGAGGCGCTGGTCAGCCTCGATCCCCTGACCACCCAGCGCGAAAACGAGCACGCGTTTCTGGCTGGTCCCCAATTCCCGCCGCTGCTGGCGGCGAATAATGTTACATTGTCCTGACATCGTTCAGGAAAGCCGCAAGAAGCTGTCTGGTCGTTTTGTCGCATACCGAAATTTAATGCGCCCGCCCACTACTTGCGACACAAAGCCCGCCCTACATCTCCCCCGCGCTTCGAGGCACTTCGACGCGATGGAGAAAGCCATGACACCGCAAGAACGCCAATTGATTGACGATCTTTTCGACCGGCTTGCCAGGCTGGAGAGCACCCCGCGCGATCCTGAAGCCATGTCTGCGATCATGCAGGGCCTTCGTCAGGCGCCGAATGCCGTCTATGCGCTGGTGCAAACCGCTCTGGTGCAGGACGAAGCGCTGAAGCGCGCCCACGAACGCATCCAGGAACTGGAGGGTGGGCATGGAGGCGAACAGAATCAATCCGGCGGCTTCCTCAATTCGATGCGCGATGCGATTTTCGGGCAGAACCAGCCGCGCGGCTCTGTGCCACAAGGCTCGGTGCCGAATGTCCGCGCCCCCGGCGTGGGTGGGCGCCCGGTTTGGAACAGCGGCGAGGTGGTGCAGCAGACTCAGGGCGGACAACAAGGCGGCGGCCAGTATGGTCAAGCGCCCGGTTACGGTCAGCCCGCTTATGGCCAGCCTTACGGCGCGCAGCAAGCGCCGTTCGGCGGCGGCGGTGGCGGATCGTTCCTCGGAACCGCAGCCGCGGCAGCGGCCGGTGTGGTCGGTGGTTCGCTCCTGCTCGGCAGCATCCGCTCGATGATGGGCGGTAGCCATCAGCAGGCCTTCGGCGATACCTCCGGCCATCGGGGCAGCATCGAAGATCGGCGGCCTACGGGCGATCAATCGGGCAGCGACCTGGCGCGGGATGCCGGAATCAACGACATTGGTTCATCCGGAAGCTCGCGCACGGGGCTGTTGGACAGCAATGACAGCAACGATGGTTCGCGCGCCGGATTCTTCGACAGCGCGTCGAACGATGACGACGGCGATCACGATTCCGACGGTTTCGACGATGACGGCGGCGACAACGACTAGGCCCAGGCGACTTCAGGCCTGAAAGAAAAAACGGCCGCTCGATCGAGCGGCCGTTGTTCTTTAGGGGATTTTGACGCGTTTTCTTTACGCAAGCCGGTATCCACCTCGCTCGAAAACGCTACGCCGGAACAGTATCAGATCACGACAACCCTGGCGCCGACGCCGACGCGGCCGTAGAGATCGATCACGTCTTCATTGCGCATCCGGATACAGCCCGACGACACGTTGGTGCCGATGGTCCAAGGCTCATTGGAGCCATGGATACGATAGAGCGACGATCCCAGATACATCGCGCGCGCGCCGAGCGGGTTGCTCGGACCGCCTTCCATATGCCGCGGCAGATCGGGACGCCGCGCCAGCATTTCCGGCGGCGGGGTCCAGGCCGGCCATTCCTTCTTCGCCGAGATCGTCTTGACGCCGGACCAGGTGAAGCCCGGGCGGCCAACGCCGATGCCGTAGCGCAGCGCCTTGCCGTCGCCCTGCACCAGGAACAGGAACTTGTTCGGCGTGTCGACGACGATGGTGCCGGCGCCTTCCTTGCCGTGATACTCGACGAGTTGCTTTTCGTATTTGGGATCCATCGAGCGCTGCGCCGGATCGCGGGCCTCTTCCTGCGGGCGCATCGATTGTTGCGGATCCGCGCCCGGATATGGCGCACGCTGCGGGCCGTAGCCGTAAGACGGCTGCTGCTGGTAGGCGGGCTGTTGCTGATAGCGACCGCCCTGCTGTCGTTCATCACCGAACAGGAATTCGATGAAGCCGCCGCCCATCTGCGCACGTTCGGCATAGGCGATGCGGACCGGCGCAGGCGGCGCGGGCTGATTGGCGTAGATTACGGTGGGTTCTGCGAGCGGCGAGGCGTCGATCGCTGCGGCCTGATCGGCGAACACAAGGCAGGACGCGCCCGCGAGGAGCGCAAGGGACATTTTTCTGAACATCGACGTACTCTGTACTGTTTCGTCACTGTGAGCAGCCGGCATCGCGCGAGACGGCGCCGCTGCACGTGGTCAATAAAGGGTCAAAACCACGTCGGTTTGGTAAACAGAAACGGCGTTTCGATTCACCACGTCGCCGATTGCGCGCTGATTTGACCGGTAGCGTTTATTTTGAGTGAACGCCGGACACACATGGTTAATCGCTGGTGTGCTCGCGCGGACGGCGACTGTCACGACGCAGTTCCCGCGTGAACCTCACGTTAAATGGCATGGTCTAAAACACGGCACGGAGTATGGGGTGGAAAAGTCATGTCGGTAAGTCGCAAACGTTTTCGTATCGAAGAAGCCTTTATGGGCGAAGTGGCAATGTCCATGCCGGTTGCCGAAGGCGGCGACATTGGCCCGATGCATCGCGAGATCATGGCCGAGTTGCGCTCGATGCGCGCGCAGATGGCTGCGGCGGGGCGTCCTGTCAATTCCACCGAAGCGCAGATCACGCGTGAAGTTGCCGAAGCCCAAACATTGCTGGAAACCTATCGCGCCCAGATCGAGCAGTGCGAAAAGCTCAAGGTCGAACTCGACCTGATCCACGACGCCATCAACCGCACCAAGCGGGAAATCGCCACCCTGCACGGCAAGAGCTTCGACGGCGGCGAAATGGCCAAGGTCAATGGCGAGCTTGGCGCCGTGGTCGGCGGCACCGAACAGGCCACCCAGCAGATTCTCGAAGCCACCGAGGCGATTGACCAGGCGGCGACCGCGCTCTCCAAGAACACCTCGCCGGACCAGCAGAAGCTGCTCAGCGAGGAAATCCAGGAACGCGTCATCTCGATTTTCGAAGCCTGCAACTTCCAGGATCTCACCGGTCAGCGCATCAGCAAGGTGATGACCACGATGAAGTTCATCGAAAGCCACATCAACGTGATGATGGACATCTGGGGCGGCGTCGATGCCCTCAAGGCGCACGCGGCGCCGATCGTCGATGCCCGCGAAGGCGACGCCAAGCTGCTCAACGGCCCGAAGCTGGACGGCGACATCGGTCATGCCTCCCAGGACGATATCGACGCACTGTTCGACTAGAATTTGCGCCCGGAGGCGGCGCGAGGCCGGCCTCATCCCGGGAACACGAAAAGAAAACGCCGGCTCGATGCCGGCGTTTTTTGTTGCGGGTTAGGTTAAGGCTTTTGTTCGCTCAGGCGCGGGGCGCGCAGCGGACATAGACCATGTTGCCGTAACGGACCCCGGCATCCTTGTCGACGAAGCGGGTGATCAGCACGCGGCCGTCGAACGAGACGATCTCGCGGTCCTGCTCGCCGGGGGTCGGCCCGGCCGGGCCGATATAGTTCTTGCCGCTCGGGCTGCCCTTGAGGCGAAGTTCCTGCGGCGTGGCCTGGTCGGCCAGGTGCATGACCACGCCGCCGGAGGTGCCGGCGCTGATCACATAAGGCTGCTTGCACTGGCCGCGGGCGGCGGCTTCGGTCCGGGCACGGTCATTGGGATTCTGGAACGAGGCCAGGCCCCAGCGGCCGACGATTTCGTCGGCGCGAATGCTGGCCGGCATCTCCGGAGCTACCCCGGGCTCGACGGGCTCGGGCGATGAAGTGGACGACAGCGACGGCAGGCTCATGCTGCTGCACGCCCCCAGGAATATCGTCAGCGCGGCGGCGATCGCCAGATTGGCAACGTTGCGCGCATTACCGGACCCGATCATCGCATTCCCCCGAGCAATTTCCTGGCCGCTCCCGTCCCGCAGCCAATCGTAAAACGCCTGCCGGAGCAATGACGTCCATCAAATTACGCCAGCGCCCCGATTTGGTTTCTGAAGAAGCATCCTATATTGGCCTCACCAAGGCCTTAACCCCCTTGCTTGACAGGATCGGCGCCAAGCCATATTCCCCGGCCCACAATTAGCACTCAAATACCCCGATTGCTAAGGTAGGGATGGCCAAGGAGTTGGCCGTCCCCACCCGGCGCGGTGTCGAAATCCCGGCATTATCAGCCATTTTCGATGACAACAGACCTGAAACCAAGCCTCCAAGAGGACTAAAGAGGAAACTTCATGGCCAAATCCAAATTCCGTCCGCTGCATGATCGCGTCGTGGTCAAGCGTATCGACGCCGAAGAAAAGACCAAGGGCGGCATCATCATCCCCGACAGCGCCAAGGAAAAGCCCTCTCAGGGCGAAATCACCGCCGTCGGCCCGGGCGGCCGCGACGAGGCCGGCAAGCTGATCCCGATCGACCTCAAGGTCGGTGACCGCGTGCTTTTCGGCAAATGGTCGGGCACCGAGGTCAAGCTCGACGGCGAGGAGCTCCTGATCATGAAGGAGTCCGACATCATGGGCGTGCTGGTTTAACGAATTCAAACACCCGCCACGCACCACGCGTCATGCCCGGGCTTGACCCGGGCATCCATCGCACTTCGAAAGAGTTTTTCGAAGGAGATGGATTGCCGGGTCAAGCCCGGCAATGACGGCAGGGAGCGCGGCCGGCCCCGTATCCAATCCTTCAGGAGTTCACAAAATGGCTGCAAAAGACGTTAAGTTTTCCGGCGACGCCCGCGACCGCATGCTGCGCGGCGTCGACATCCTCGCCAACGCGGTAAAGGTGACGCTCGGCCCCAAGGGCCGCAATGTCGTGATCGAAAAGAGCTTCGGCGCCCCGCGCATCACCAAGGACGGCGTCACCGTCGCCAAGGAGATCGAGCTCGAGGACAAGTTCGAGAACATGGGCGCGCAGATGCTGCGCGAGGTCGCCTCCAAGACCAACGACACCGCCGGTGACGGCACCACCACCGCCACCGTGCTGGCCCAGGCGATCGTCCGCGAAGGCGCCAAGTCGGTCGCAGCCGGCATGAACCCGATGGACCTCAAGCGCGGCATCAACATCGCGGTCACGGCCGTGGTCAAGGACATCGAGAAGCGCGCCAAGCCGGTCGCCTCCTCCGCCGAAGTCGCCCAGGTCGGCACCATCTCGGCCAATGGCGACGCCGCCATCGGCAAGATGATCGCGCAGGCGATGCAGAAGGTCGGCAATGAAGGCGTCATCACCGTCGAGGAAAACAAGTCGCTCGAGACCGAAGTCGACATCGTCGAGGGCATGAAGTTCGACCGCGGCTACCTGTCGCCCTACTTCATCACCAATGCCGAGAAGATGACGGCCGAACTCGAGGACGTCTACGTGCTCCTGCACGAGAAGAAGCTCTCCGGGCTACAGTCGATGCTGCCGGTGCTGGAAGCCGTGGTGCAGTCCGGCCGTCCGCTGCTGATCATCGCCGAAGACGTCGAGGGCGAGGCGCTGGCGACGCTGGTGGTCAACCGCCTGCGCGGCGGGTTGAAGGTCGCCGCCGTCAAGGCGCCGGGCTTCGGCGATCGCCGCAAGGCGATGCTGGAAGACATCGCGATCCTGACCGGCGGTCAGCTGATCTCCGATGAACTCGGCATGAAGCTCGAAAGCGTCACCGTCAACATGCTGGGACGCGCGCGCAAAGTGGTGATCGACAAGGAAAACACCACGATCGTCAACGGCAGCGGCAAGAAGAAAGACATCGAAGCCCGCGTCGGCCAGATCAAGGCGCAGATCGAGGAAACCACCTCGGACTACGATCGCGAGAAGCTGCAGGAGCGTCTGGCCAAGCTCGCCGGCGGCGTCGCCATCATCCGCGTCGGTGGTGCGACCGAAGTCGAGGTCAAGGAAAAGAAGGATCGCGTCGAGGACGCCCTCAACGCGACCCGTGCCGCCGTGCAGGAAGGCATCGTGCCGGGCGGCGGCGTGGCGCTGCTGCGGGCCAAGAAGGCGGTCGGCCGCATCACCAACGACAATTCCGACGTTCAGGCCGGCATCAACATCGTGCTCAAGGCGCTGGAAGCCCCGGTCCGTCAGATCGCGGAGAATGCCGGCGTCGAAGGCTCGATCGTGGTCGGCAAGATCCTCGAGAACAAGTCCGAGACCTTCGGCTTCGACGCCCAGACCGAGGAATATGTCGACATGGTCGACAAGGGCATCATCGACCCAGCCAAGGTGGTGCGCACCGCGCTGCAGGACGCGTCCTCCGTCGCCGGCCTTCTGGTGACGACCGAAGCCATGGTCGCCGAGTTGCCGAAGGAACAGGCCGCCCCGATGCCCGGCGGTGGCGGCGGCATGGGTGGAATGGGCGGCATGGGCTTCTGAGCCCCTACCCGGCCGACTGCAAAAATTCGAAGGCCGCCTCTCGGGGCGGCCTTCTTTTTTGGACGACGGCCGGTAAATCGATGAAACCGCCTTTCAGGGGGCGCAAGCGAAACTGGAAGCGGCATTGACCGGACCGGATTTGAAATGCGGCCAGGCCGGCCATTGGCACAGCGGCAGCGCACGGACGACCGCAAAGGACGGCGCCTCGACCTTCTGCTCGGAGACCTCGAGGTCGGCCGGCGCCTGGCCCTTCTCGACCCAATCGACCAGCACGCCCAGCATGTCGACATTGGCTGGCGCGCCCGAGCCGACATGGTCGACGCCGGGCGCCGTGTAGAGCCGGGCGAACTCTGCGGTCTCCGTCTTGCCGAGGGTGCGCTGAACGTTTTCGAAATAGCGGATACCGGCATACGGGCTCTGCGCGTAGTCGGCCATGTGCTCGAGGATGATGAGCCGGCCGCCCCGCGCACGGAAACGGCTGAGATCCGGATTGGTCGAATCCATCAGCTGCGAGACTTCGAGCAACCGCGCTTTGTGGTCCTCGGGCCGGTATTTCGTGACATCGAGCTTGGGGTCCTGCGCGAAGACATATTGAATGCCGCCGGCGCCGTAGATCCAGGCGATGCCGTTATTCTGGGCCGGCGGTTGTGCCGGCGCGGCGGTGCCGAGCCACCATGAAATCCAGCCTCCCGTCGGACCGAACGAGGGCGTGCCTTCGCCCGACACGCCCCAACCCGGATAGTCATCGAGGCCGTTGGCCAAGGGAAAAGAGAACTTGTAGGTGGCGTGCAACGTATCGATCGCCTTGACCTGTGCCTCGCTCAGACAGGCGTCGCCGCTTTGGCCTTCGGCGCAGCGCAACAACTCGGGCCGGAACCTGGCCTTGCAGCCCACCGCATCGGTCACCAGTGAATCCTCGACGCCGTCGGCCTTGTCGCATGCCTTCAATACGGCTTCCGCAACCAGCTTCACCTGCGCCGGGCGAATCCAGCCCTCCCCCATCGTCGCCAGCCCCGAACGCAAGCCCGCATGCTGCAAGCCAACCCAGTTGATGACCGGGACGCGCGCGAAAATGCCGTCAAAGTCGTCCGGATAGCGCTGCGCCATGGCCAGCCCCTCGCGGCCGCCTTCAGACGATCCCATGAAGTACAGCTTCTCCGGCGCGCGGCCATAGGCGCGCATCATCACGGCAACCGCGGCATCGCGCACCTTCTTGTAGGCGCGGTGGGTAAAATTCTCGAAAGCCTCGGCGTTGAGCGCAAAGGTCTGGGGCGGCTCGCCGGGCTTGTTCTCATGACCGGAATCGGTGCCGTAGGTGACGAAGCCGCGCGCGAGCGGGGAAGGCTTGTCGAAGGGATAGGCCGGCGGCAGGCTGAGCCCCGTGATGAGAACGCCGTTGAAGCCGCCGCCGCCATATTGCAGCGAACGGCCATTCCATTCGACCGGCAGGTTGACCTGAAATTTGATCGGGGGCGCGTTGCGGTCGACGGGGTCGATATGGCCGAGCACCTTGCAGAACGGCGGATTTGCCGGCGTGACGCGCGCCGCCGGTGTGGGCGCGCGCTCGGAGACGGCAAGCGGTGACGCAGCCTGGAGCGTGGCGGAATCGATCTGCACGGCGTTCGGTGCCGCTCCGGCAAGACCGCCACAGGTAGCCGTGGGATCACCGACGATACTGGCGGCCGGCGCGGAAGACACAACCCCCAGCACGGCGAGAACACAGCCTGCCGATATCGCTGCATGCGAGCCAATTCGTGCCATCGTTTCCACCCACTTCATTGTTAGTGCCTGCTCGAGGAGGCACGCGCATTCAATGCCAGGGCACCTCGGCCGTCAATCGGCGCGGTGACCGCTCGGCGGGACCGCGAGATCATGGCGGCCTCCAGCGGCGTTCTTCTTTGCCTGACGACCTCCGGGTTTGCTACTTACGACGGCAGCGATTCTTGGACCTTTGAGGAATTTCATATGCGCGCGATCGCAATTCTCCTGTTCGCTCTGGCGACGACCGCCCCGGAGCCAGTTTTCGCCCAAATGAAACTCCCCTCCAAGGCGGCACCGGGCGGTAGCGAAGTCCGCTATTTCACCGCGATCGACGGCCTGATGGACGGCAACGCCGACGTCATCCTCAAGGAGACCCGCCAGGGCAAGACCGTCACATCAGCCGTGCTCGACGTCTGCTACCCCGTCGAAAAGGGTTCCGACCGCAAGGACCGCTTTGTCGCCAACCTCACCGTCAGCGGCCAGAACCTGACCGGCTCGACGCAAAGCCTCGGTGAAAAACTGCCTGTCACGGTGAAACTCGCGCGCAAAGCCGCCGGCGACAGCTTCGAATTCCGTGGCCAGATCACCGTCGGCCAGAAGGTCACCGAAGTGGCCTCGACCGACAATTCCGATCTCAGCGAGAAGGAATTTCAGGACAACCAGACCAGCGAGGACGGCATCACGCCACAGCCCAAGGACTTTACCGAAGTGTCGCCGGAATCGATCGGTGTGAAGGTGAAGCTGGATGCGGCGCTGGACTTCCTCAAGGGCCTGAAGGGCGAGGCGGTCGAAGTCGGGCTCAGCAGCCTCACCATTTCCTGCGACGCGCTGCGCGCCGGCGAGCAGACCATCAACCTCACGGTCGATCCGGATCGCGCATCGGCGCTGATCGCGAAAGCCAAATCGGTGCCCGGCATCGTGTCGGCGGGCTGGACCACCGGCAGCGTCGAGATGGACCGCACCATCCGTTTTGCAGCGGGCGAATGGCGCGATGGCGACAAGGTCAACAAGGACAAGATCGCAGCCGCGGTGTCCGGCGTGCTGTCCAAAACGCTCATCGCCAAGGCCGCGGGCGCGGCATTGAACGCCAACACCGGAAAACTCAAACTGACCTTCAAGCGGCCGAGCCAGACCTATCCCGCGCTCGGCCTCACCGAGAGCATCGAGGTTACGGCGCTGGTATCGTCGGACAAACCGGGCGCTTCGGACCGGCTGATACTTTGGATCTCAAGCCCCGTCACCACGACCACGGATGAAAGCGCCGGCCCCAAGCTGAACTTGTCCGAGGGCGCCAGTGGCGACGAGGAAGGCGGCGAGCCGGAGGATGACAATGGCTCGGTGGAGGCGCTCGCCAGGGAATTCAAGGGCCAGCGCTGGGACGCCGACAAATCGGTCTGGAAATAGCTGGTCAGGGGTCGTGCCATCGGCCAGCGGCGTGGCTAGAAAACTGTCTCGCCGACTGCGACCTGGCTTCGTGGCGTCAGGGCTATGACACGGCCTTCCGCATCCTTTGCGCCGAGAATGAGAAGCTCCGACGTGAAGCCGGCGATGTTCTTGCCGCCGAGGTTGCAGACGCACACCACGAGCGAGCCCACAAGTTCGTCCGGCTGATAGTTCGTAATCTGGGCGCTCGACCACATGATACGCCCGCCGCCACGTCCACACCGACCTTGTAGGATGGATTGCGGGCTCTGGGAAAAGGCTGCACTTCGACAATTCGTCCGATCCGGATATCAAGACGGGCAAAATCGTCATAGGTCGCGAGCGCTTTGAGCGGTATCATTCCGAACTCTCCGAATCGTAGCGGCGGTCCAGCATAACGGCTGCCCGTTCCGCTGGGCAGTACAAGACCGTATTCACTCTGTTCTGGATCGCGCGGCACAGGTATCCTTCAAGGCATGTCAACCAGGGTGAAACCGCATTTGCTGCGAGGGATTGCTCCGCTGTTCGGTGTGATGCTGATGACATCGCCCGTCGTGGCCGAAGGCCCCATGAAAGGGGCGGACTTCTTGCGCGTCGTCGCCGATCAAATGCATCAGCTGCAGGTCGTGAAGGTCGGAACGCACGCGTTCCGCGCCCAGAGGTCGGCCATCGGTCAGATCGGATACAACGAGGACGCCAGCACGATCGTTCTGACGCCATTCTCGGGCCGGGTCACCCGCCTGATTGCCAAGCCCGGCGAAGCGGTCAGGAACGGTGATCCACTGTTGGAAATCGACAGCCCCGAGCAACTGGTCCCGCAGAACGACTTCATCGCGGCGCAGGCGGCCAAAAGAAAGGCAGTCGCCCAACACAATCTGGCGCAAACCGTCGAGAAACGCGTTCGCGATCTCCATGAAGGCAAGGCCGCCCCGTCCAAGGATCTGCAAGCTGGCCGAGGCGCAGCTCGCCAGCGCCGAAAATGACTTGCGATCGGCCGACACGACGCTCGAAGCCGCGCGCGCCCGCCTGCGCATCGTCGGCCGCACCGAGGCGGAAATCTCGAAGCTCGAACAGACCGGCACGCTCAGCCGCGTGACCACGATCACCGCGCCGATCAGCGGCACCGTCGTTTCGCGCAAGGTAGGGCCGGGACAACACGTCAAGGCCGATTCGGGAGAGGCGCTGTATACGATCGCCGATCTCTCGACGATGTGGCTGAAGGCCCAGATTTTCGAGCAGGATATCGCGCAGGTGCGGATCGGCCAGGAGATCGAGGCCAGGGTTTCCGCCGTGCCGGACAGGGTGTTCAAGGCCCGCATCAACGCCATCAACTCGGCTTCGGACCTGACGACGCGCCGTGTCGTCGTCCGGGCCGAGATCGAGAATGCCGACGGCCTGCTCAAGGCCGAGATGTTCGCGATGTTTCGGATCAGCATCGACGATGCACCACCGAGCCCGGCGGTGCCGACGGACGCCGTGATCCGCGAAGGCGATGTTGCCACCGTGTGGGTCGAGACCGAGCCGATGCTGTTCAAACGCCGCGTGGTCGACATCGGGATCCAGCAGGACGGCCTGACGCAAATTCGCAAGGGTCTCGATTCCGGAGAATCGGTGGTGGCGCGCGGCGCGATCTTCGTCGACAACGAGTGGCGCCAATGAACAGGCAGTACGGGGCCATTGATGCTGCGTAGTCTGATCGCATTCTGCCTGTCGCGGCGGCTACTGGTGATGGTCACGTTCGCGGCCTTTCTCGGGCTCGGCTTCGTTGCCTTCCTGACCCTCAACATCGAGGCCTACCCCGATCCGGCGCCGCCGATCATCGAGATCATCGCCCAGCAGCAGGGCCAGTCGCCCGAGGAAGTCGAGCGCTACATCACGATTCCGATCGAGATCGCGGTCGCCAGCACGCCGGGCCTGAAGTTCATCCGCTCCAACACCGTCTACGGGCTCGGCTTCATCCGCCTGCAGTTCGAATACGGCCGCGACTACCACTTCGTTCGTCAGCAGACCATCAACCGGCTGAAGGATGCGGTTCTTCCGGCCGGCGTCCTGCCGGTGATTTCGCCTGCCGGCGGCATCAGCGAAATCTTCCGCTACGAGCTCGTCGGGCCTCCGGGCATGGACGTCATGAAGCTCAAGACCCTGCAGGACTGGGTGGTCGAACGCAAGCTGCGCATCGTGCCCGGTATCGCCGACGTCGCCGTGCTCGGCGGCAAGACCAAGGAGTTCCAGGCCGAGATCAACCTCGACCGCATGATGGCCTACGGGTTGACGCTGCCGCAGATCATGACGGCGATTTCGGCCAGCAATTCCAACGTCGGCGGGCGCACCATCGCGATTGGCGAGCAATCGGTCAACGTCCGCAGCATCGGCGTCGTCTCCTCGATGGAAGACATCGGCAACATCGTGTTGACCCAGCAGGGCGGCGTGCCGGTGCTGGTGTCCGACGTCGCCAAGGTCCAGATCGGTTACGCGCCCCGGCTCGGTCTGGCCGGCCGCGACGACAAGACCGACGTCGTCACCGGCATCGTCCTGATGCAGAAACTCGAACGCACGATGGATGTGGTCAAGCGCGTCCGCGCCGCGGTGGAGCGGATCAACTCCGACGGATCATTGCCGTCCGGCGTCAAGATCGTGCCGTTCTACGATCGCGGCGATCTCGTTGCGATCACGGTACAGACCGTCCTGCACAACCTGCTGTTCGGGATCGCGCTCATCTTTCTGATCCAGTGGGTGTTCCTCGGCGATCTGCGTTGCGCGCTGATCGTCGCGGCGACAATTCCGGTGGCGCTGTTCCTGGCGGTGATCATCACGGTAATGCGGGGCGAGTCCGCCAACCTGCTGTCGGTCGGCGCCATCGACCTCGGCATCATCGTCGACGGCACCGTGATCATGGTGGAAAACATCTTCCGCCATATCGCCCATCACACGCCGGGCGTCACGGCCGAGCGCCCGGCGAGGCTCAGCGACAAGCTCCACCGGGTCCTGACCGGCGCGGTCGAGGTCGACAAGGCGATCCTCTTTTCGGTCATCATCACCATCGCGGCCTTCCTGCCGCTGTTCACGATGCAGGGCGTCGAAGGCCAGATCTTCGGGCCGATGGCGCGGACCTACGCCTATGCCTTGCTCGGCGCCGTGATCGCGACCTTCACGGTGACGCCGGTGCTGGCCTCGATCCTGCTGCCGGCCCATGTCCAGGAAGTCGAAACTTTCCTGGTGCGGCATATCCGCAACCTCTACCAGGCGATCCTGGTGCGCGCGGTCCGCAATTATCGCCGCGCCGCGGTTTTCGCCGCGGTTTTTCTCGTGCTGTGCCTCAGCCTGTCGTTCAGGCTCGGCACCGAGTTCCTGCCCAAGCTTGAAGAGGGCAACCTCTGGATCCGCGCCGTGATGCCGCCGACCATCACGCTCGAGGCCGGGATGGAGACGGTGGCAAAGATCCGCGCCATCATCTCGAGCTATCCGCCGGTGCAGACGGTGTTTTCCGAACAGGGCCGCGGCGACGAAGGCACCGATCCCGACGGCTCGTTTCTCGCCGAGTTCTTCGTCCCGCTCAAGCCGGCCAGCACCTGGCCATCGGGGCTGACCAAGGAGCAGATGGTCAAGCAGATGAGCGAGAAGCTCAACCGCGAATTCGTCGGCGTCGATTTCAACTTCTCGCAATATATCCAGGACAATATCGAGGAGGCGGTCTCCGGCGTCAAAGGCGAGAACTCGATCAAGATCTTCGGCAGGGACCTCAACGAGCTGGAACGGCTGTCCAAATCGGTGAAGACCGAACTCTCGGACATCCGCGGCGTCGCCGACCCCGCCAGTTTCAATCTGCTCGGCCAGCCCAATCTGATCGTCCAGATCGATCGCGCCAAGACCGCGCGCTACGGCTTCTCGATCAGCGACATCAATTCCGTGGTCCAGGCCGCGATCGGCGGCCAGGAAGTTTCCAAGGTCTATGAAGGCGAAATGATCTTCGCGCTGACGGTGCGTCTGGCGCCTGAATTCCGCAAGGACGTCGACGCCATCCGCGCGATCCCGGTCGCGCTGCCGAATTCGGATCCGAAGACGCCGACCGCCTATATCAGGCTCGGCGATCTCGGCGAGATCAAGCTCGTCAGTGGTGCTGCCTATATCTACCGCGAGAACAGCCAGCGCTTCATCCCGCTGAAGTACAGCGTCCGCGACCGCGATCTCGGTTCGACCGTGGTCGAGGCCCAGGAAAGGGTGCAGAAGAAGGTCCCGCTCCCGCAGGGTTATTCGCTCGAATGGTCGGGCGAATACGGCGCACTGGTCGACGCAAAGAAGCGGCTCGCGCTGATTGTGCCGTTGAGCCTGCTCTTGATCCTGATGCTGCTCTACAGCCTGTTCAACTCGATACGGGACAGCCTGCTGGCGCTGTCGGGGATTCCGTTCGCGGTCGCCGGCGGAATTCTCGGGCTCTACATCGGCGGGCTGAATTTCAGCGTCTCGGCCGCGGTCGGCTTCATCTCGCTGTTCGGCGTCTCGGCAATGGATGGCATCCTGCTGATGTCCTATATCCGCCGCGACATCGAAGAAGGCATGGGGACCGAGGACGCCATCATCCGGGCCGCCGAAACCAGAATGCGGCAGATCTTCATGACCGGGCTGTCGGCATGCATCGGCCTGGTCCCGGCGGCGATCTCGACCGGGATCGGTTCGCAGGTTCAGCAACCGCTGGCCTGCGTCATCGTCGGAGGGATGTTGCTGTCCCCGGTCTGCAGCCTGCTGGTGATCCCGGTGCTGGCAAGACTATGGATGCCGACGATCAAGAAGACCGGGATCGTGCGTGAAGCTGCTGCGACCTGAGGTTAATCATCATCACGCGGCGGCCGCCCGCGCCCGCATTTCGTCGCTGGGCCTGACGTCCTGCGACCGGCTGTAGATCGCAACCGCTGCGATCAGCACCACGGTGAGCACCCCGAACAACGCGCGGTAGGCGGTCTCGGTGCGGGCGCCGTCGGCCAGCGGTTCGAACGCGCCGATGATGATCCCGGAGAGCGTCTGCATGCAGGCGACGCCGAGCATCACGGCGGTATTGATGGTCGCGATCCCGCGTCCGATCAGCCGGTCCGGGAAAATGCCGCGGCCATGCGTCATCACCATGGTGCTGGAGGCGCTGAGGAAGCCGATGCCAATCATGGCGCCGACCGGCACAAAGAGGGGCGGGTGCGACGCGATCGCGAGCGTGGCGAGGATCGAAATAATCACCAGGCTGCCGCCGATGGCAATCCATTTGCGGGTGTCCAGCAGGCGATCGAGCGGGCCGAACGCCAGCATGCCGAGCTGGTAGGCGATCACGGCAGACAACAGCACGTTGCCGGCCTCGATCGCGCTCAGCCCATGCACCTCGCGCAGGAACGGACCTCCCCACAGGCCCTGCACGGTGAAGGTGCAGGCATAGTTGCAAAAATTCAGCGCCAGGATCGGCCGCAGGCGCGGGTTGCGCAGCACCTCCAGCAGGCCCTGCAGCATCTGCCGCGGCGGCTCGGGAGTGCGCGCCAGGAACGGGTGGCCGGGCGGCGCGTCGCGTACCACCAGCCAGACCGCGATGGTGGCGAGTGCGGTGAAGATGGCGACGGCGCCGAACACGGTGCGCCAGCCGGAGGCCTCTGAGGCCCAGGCCAGCGGCGTGGTGGCGGCCAGATTGCCAAGCAGGCCGATCGATAGAACCATGGCGGTGAGCGTGGAGAAACGATCCGGCGGGAACCAGCGCGAGATCACCACCATGCTGCCGATCAGCATGGCGCCGAATCCGGCGCCCATCAGCACACGGCCGGTAAGCAGGATCGGCCAGGTCGGCGCCAGCGTGAAGATGGTGACGCCGATGGTGGCGAGCACGAGCATGCCGGCTACGGTGCGGCGCGGGCCGAAATGATCGAAGAAGAAGCCGCAAGGAATCTGCATGGCGGCAAAGCCGAAGAAGAACGCGCCGGTCAGCGCGCCCAGGGCTTCCGGCCCGATGGCGAGGTCGCGCATCAGGTCGAGGCCGATGGTGACGTTGGAAGAACGGAAGAAATGGCTGGCAACATAGGCGGTGGCCAATGTCGCAACGATGATCAGGCCCCGGCGGTGGGGGAACGGGCGCCGCTCAGTGGACCGCATCGATCGGATAATGTCCCGCTTCTCGTTGAAAATGGCTCGGCAGGCGTTTGCTGAACCGAGCCTATGCGGCCTTGGCGGGCAGTTCAAGGTTGGAACGACATGCGCTCATCCAACGGCTGCGCCACGAGATGGTCCTGCTTGCTTAAACCCCTATCCAAGCCTCCGATGAGCGATCACTATGATACGGTCCGCCAGCAGGGAGCCAACCGGGTGAATAGACTATCGCGCCGCGACGGCGTCATTGCCGTCGCGATCGCCATTGCATCGGCGATCGCTCTCATCAGCCCGTCGGAAACAATGACGGCCGCGCACGCGGCCGAATTTCCAACCCGCAATATCACGCTCGTCGTACCGTATCCGGCCGGCGGCGGCGTCGACGCCATGGCCCGCGTGGTGGCACAAAAACTGTCCGACGCTTTCCGCCAGACGGTGACCGTCGACAACCGCGGCGGCGGCGGTGGAACGATCGGCACGCGTGCTGTCGCGCGCGCCGCACCCGACGGCTACACGCTGCTGCTCGGCCATACCGGGACGCTGTCGATCAACCCCAGCCTCTATACCAAGCTCGGCATGGACCCGCGCAAGGACTTCGCGCCAATCGGCCTGGTGGCTTCCATGCCGGTGGCCCTGCTCGCCCATCCCTCGTTTCCGGCGAAGACCGTCGCCGATGTCGTCGCGCTTGCAAGGAAGGCGCCGGGCACCCTCAACATCGGCACCTCGCCGGTCGGCACCGGCGGCTACATGTGCGCCGAACTGTTCAAGGCCGAAGCCGGCATCGATATCGCGATCATCCCCTACAAGGGCACGGCGCCGGTCATGAACGACCTGCTCGGCGGCCACGTGCCGGTCGCCTTTGGCGTGCTGCCGCCGGCGCTGGGCAATCTCCAGGCCGGCCAACTGCGCGCCATCGCCGTCACCAGCAAGACGCGTTTCTCGCTATTGCCTGACGTGCCCACGTTCGACGAGTTGGGAATGCCGGGCTTCGAGGCTGTGCTGCATTACGGGCTGCTGGCGCCACACGGCACCTCACCGGAGATCGTCGAAATCCTCAGCGCCGAGCTGCGCAAACTCGGAAACGATCCGGAGGTGCAGAAACGCATCCATCTCGAAGGCGGCGACCCGCTGGTCTCGACGCCGGCCGAATACGCCGACGACATCGACCGGGAGGAAAAGAAGTGGAGCAAACTCGTCCATCAGCTCGGGCTGAAGGTGGAATAGAGCTGCTTGCCATGACGGCGGCCGCGGTGAACCATTCAAGGCCGTGGTCCGGATCGGCAAACCGGACTACTCCAGGCCGGCGCGGCGGAAGCCTTCCAGGTAGCGCTCACGCTCGGCAGGCGACCTGACCAGCATATGGCCCTCCAACCAGGCAAGCGAGATGTTGGGCTGCACGCGGCGCAGATCGCGAAGCGCGGCCCTGGCGATTTCGATTTCGCCTGCCATGCCGGCGGCAGCGGTGAGTATGCGGTGGGCGCCGACGAGATCGAACCGCTGACGGATACTCTCACGCGCCTGGCGAATCGCTTCGTCGTAATTGCATCCGACGAACTCCGCATGGGCGGCAATGCCGTTGTAGATGGCAGAGAGCGGACCGCGCGGGCTTAGTCGCAGCGCGCGGCGGGCGGCGGCGCTGCCTTCCTTCCCGCGTCCGCAAGCTGACAGCGCAAGGCCATACAGGCCTTGCGCCAGCGACATATTCCGATTGAGGCGTAACGAGAGCTCGAATTCGGCCAGCGAATCGTCGAAGCGCCCCAGACTTATGTAGACGGCGGCAAGCGCGAGATGCGCACAGGCATCCTCGCTGTCGGCACGGACCGCTGCCAGCGCGGCGCGTTCAGCAGCCGACACGATCTCCGCAGCGATTCTCCTTCCAGCCCATATGGGTCCCGAAAACATAGCTGAGGGCGAGCAGGCCGAGTGCCTGGCCGTAATGCGGGTCGATGGCGATGGCCCGCTCGAGCAGCGCCTGGGCTGCAAGATTGTCCTCGGGGCGTCACCTTCCAGAAATGCCCCAGCCCCCGCATCACCAGATCCCAGGCGTCGAGGCTTTCCGGAGGCTTGCGGCTGGCCCGGAAGTTCTCCGCCGCGTAGACCTGCGGCTCGATGGCGGCGACGATGGCGTCGGTGATCTCGTCCTGTACCGCGAAAACGTCTTCCAGCTTGTGGTCGTAACGCTCCGACCAGAGGTGAGCGCCGGAAGCAACGTCACTGAGCTGCACGGTAATTCGCACGCGGTCGCCGCTCTTGCGTACGCTGCCGTCGACGACATAGCCGACGCCGAGTTCCTCGGCGATCTGCTTCAGGGGTACGGATTTGCCCTTGTAGGTGAAGGAAGAATTGCGCGCGATGACGAAGAACCAGCGCAACTTGGACAGTCGCGGTGATGATGTCCTCGCTGATGCCATCGGAAAAATATTCCTGCTCCGGGTCATCGCTCATGTTGGCGAAAGCGAGGACGGCGATCGCGGGCCGATCGAGAGGAGGCAGGGACGATGGGCGCGGCTCGAACCTTTGGCGCGGCGGAGCGGCGACTGGCACCGGTGCGTTGCCCTTGGGCTGGCAGTCCACGTCGCCGACAAACCGGATGCCCCTGCGTGCGATGGTGCGGATCAGTTTTTGTTCCGCGGCGCTGTCGCCGACCGCCTTGCGCGCCGCGTTGATGCGGCTGGCAAGAGTCGAGTCCGCCACGACCCGGCCGCGCCAGACCGAGGCGAAAAGATCGTCCTTGCTGACGACGCGCTCGCGATTTTCCAACAGGAAGGTCAGGACGATCGAAGACCTGCGGCTCGACGGCAATCTGCGTGCCGCCACGGCGCAACTCGCGCCGGTCGGTATCAAGCGTATGATTGGCAAAGAGAAACTGCACTCGTTCCCCCCGGGAGCGACGGTCTCATCGAACGAAAATCAAGTACATCTACGAGGAAAATAGAGCAAGGGGCAAAGTCTTTCGTCCCCGCACCGGGCATCTCAGGCTGCCCCTTGCAGAAAATGGGCCCCACGGCGGGTTCCAACGGCAAGATCGCCGGCATGCCAACGGTTACTTCCACGCAGACTGCAACGCTCACTTCCACGGGGCTGCACAATTGTTTCAGATTGGACCAGGGAGAAAAAAATTGAACACTGTTTCTTGGGGCAAGAGCCTCGCCCTTTTGTCGCTGTTCGTGGCGGGTACCGCCATCGCCGCCGAGGGTAGCCGTAACCCTCTCGCGGACCACGTGCGCGCCGCCAATGACCGGTTCAAGGATGTGGCGGTGGCCACTTCCGAGGGCTATGCGCCGATACCCTGCGCCAGCGGCGTCGACGGCGGCGCGATGGGCATCCACTACGTCAATGCGAAGCTGATCGGCGAGACGGTCGATATCAAGCACCCGCAAGCGATCATGTACGAGCCGAAGCCCGACGGCAAAATGGAGCTGATCGCGGTCGAATACATCACGACAAAGGGACCCGCTTCGCTGGAGGGCCACCTGTTCAATTTCAACGGTACGCCCAACCGCTACGGCCTGCCGCAGTTCTACGAGCTGCATGTCTGGGCCTGGAAAGCGAACCCGCACGGCGCCTTCGCGGACATGAACCCGAAGGTCAGCTGCGAGCACGCGACGATGAAATAGCGGGCCATGCGCTTGGCGCTTGTTGCCCGATAGCGGCGGCGTCCATCGAACGCACGGGTCCGCCGTGCAATGGCAATTCAACAGCATTGAAGGCGACCGCGGGCGGACGATGGTCCATGCCCGCGGCGCGATGCACAGGTGCGCGAAATGCCAAAGCCGCTCGTTTACCGCGGCAAACTACTCGGCAATGCCCTCGATCCCGGCCTGCCCGGCATGATCCTCGTTGGCATTCTTGGCCTCGGACTCTTGACCGCGGAAGGCGCAATGTTGTCGGCGCAAGGCGTTCCGGGCGTGGCGTATGTCCTGACCGCCGTTTTCGTGGCTTCCACCGTCTCCAGCATCGCCGGATTTGCCTTCTCGGCGCTGTGCGGCGCCTTGCTGTTTCATCTCATGGACAGCCCGGTCTACGCCGTCCACGTGATGATCGTCTGCAGCATCGCGATCCAATTGCTCAGCGTTGCTGCGCTCTGGCGCGACGATCGATTGGCGCAGCCTGCCGTGTCTTCCTGGTTGGCGGCTTTCTCGGCGTGCCCGTCGGCGTCTATCTGCTGCTGCATCTTCCGACCGGCACCTATCGGAATGTCGATCGGAGGCCTGCTCATCGTCTATGGCGGCTATCTGCTGCTGCGATGGCCGGTCCGCGCGTTCCGGATCGGGACCGCTGTCGGACGCTGCGCCGGATTTCTTGGCGGCCTCACCGGCGGGCTTGCCGGCTTTCCCGGCGCGTTCGTCACCATCTGGTGCGGCCTGAAGGGATGGGACAAGGCGCGTCAGCGCGGCGTGTATCAGCCGTTCATCCTCTGCATGCAGCCGGTCACGCTGATCGCCATCTATCTGATGCGGCCGTCATCGCCGACGCGAGCGCAACTGGACTGGAAGACGCTCGCCTTCGTTCCGGCCGCCCTGCTCGGCGCCTGGTTCGGACTGCGCATCTTCAAGCGGCTCTCGGATCGGCAATTCGAACTCGTCGTCAACGCGTTGCTCATTTTGTCCGGCGTCGGCCTCATCCTTTGAACGACTCGAATCCGCATCGCGCACGACTTGCACCCGCAAGTCGCATGACATCACCCGGCAGCCACCAACGCACCCCGCCTGCGCCGCGTTCGGCGGCGAACAACAGAAAGAGGAGAATGAACATGAAATCGATCGGTATCCCGCCGCACATTCGTGGCTTCCGCAATGGCGATGGTGGCAGCGCCTGCCCTTCGCACAGGGGCAGCCGCGGCCGACGCACCCTTGATCCTGCGCTGTTCGCTGGAGACCGCGCCGTCGCATACCCGCAACGTCGTCATCAGGGACTATCTCGGAAGGATCGAGACCGCCGCAGGCGGAAGGATCAAGACCCAGCTGTTCGAGAGCGGGCAGCTGTTTCCCGATCTGCAGGTCGGCAAGGCGCTGCTGCAGGGGCAGATCGAGATGGCGGTACCGGGAAGCTGGTCGCTGACCGGCATCGTCCCCGATGCAGATTTCTTTCAACTGCCCGTCCTCTACGGGCGCCCGATCGAAATGATGCACCGTGTCGTCGACGGCAAGCCCGGGACAGCTGCTGGCGCAGCAGATCGAGCAGCAGCTGCAATTCGCACGTGATCGGTCCCTGGCTCGATCTTGGATTCTTCAACTGGTACAGCACCAGCAAGCCGCTGAATTCCTACGGCGACCTCAAGGGCCTGAAAATCCGCAACAGCGGCGGCGCGGGCCAGGCGTGGCGCACGCAGTTCATGGGCGCGATCCCGAACACCACGCCGTTGCCGAACGTGCCGCTCGGACTTTCGCAAGGCACGTTCGACGGCCTGATCACGACCCATGAGACGGTCGCGAGCGGACAATTCTGGGAATCGGGAATCCGCCATGCCCTCGAAGACCACCAGTTCATCGGTGAATACATTCCGATCGTCAGTCTCGCCTTCTGGCAGAAACTGTCTCCCGATCTGCAGCAGGTATTCACCGATCTCTGGCGCGAGAACATCTCGGCCTATCGGGCCAACATGGCGGCCGCGCAGGCGCGCGCCCGCGACAATGGTGCAGGCGCACGGCATCAAGATCGTCGTGCCGTCGGCGGAGGAGCTCGCGGCGACGCGGCGGGAGATGATGGCGAAGCAGGAACAGGTCGCGAAACTGTCGAAGATCTCGCCCGAAATGCTCGCCGCGGTTTCGGCCGACTCGTCGCCGCCGGCTGAACGCGACCGGCGGAAGATCGGAAGGCCTTCGATGATGAAGATCTGGAATCGCGTCGAGCAGACGCTCGTCGGCCTGCTCGGCCTTGCCGCGCTCGCCTTTGCGCTTTGGCAGGTCGTGTCGCGCTATTTCTTTCGCCCAGCAATCGATCAGCTATGCCGAGGAGGTCATCGTCTATCTGATGATCTGGGCCATCATGATCGTGTCCAGCCAGCTGGTGCGCACCGACAGCCATGTCAGGCCCGATCTCGTGCTCAACGTCGTTCCGGCCGGTGTGGCGCGGTGGATGGAAATATTCAATTGCGTCGCGGCCATCGTGTTCTGCGGCGCGCTGATCTGGTACGGCCGGCAGGTCGTCGAGATCGCGCTGCTGATCGACGAGCGCAGCGCCTCGGATCTGCGGTTTCCGATGTGGATCTATTATGCGGCGCTGCCGACCGGCGGCCTGCTGATGCTGATCCGCTACGTCATCAGGCTGGTCGGGCTCGTTGCCGCGTCGGACCGCGAGCGCCATGCCGCGCGCCGTCCGGGCGGTCATGAACTGCCCGGCATCGATTGAGCCGCGCGACATGACGGGTTTCCTCACGCTGTTTGTCGGACTGCTCGCCACCGGAATGCCGGTCTTCCTGGTGCTGGGGCTGTGTGCCGGCGCCATGTTCGCGGCATCCGGCCAGCCGCTGGTCGGCGCCGCGCAGCTCGTCATCAACGAGCTCAACTCGCCGACCCTGATGGCGCTGCCGCTGTTCGTGATGGCGGCGACATTCATGCGGTTCGGCGGCATCGCCAAGGCGCTGGTCGATCTGGCCGCGGCCTGGCTCGGCGGACTTCCGGGATCGCTCGGACTCGTCACCGTCGTCGCCTGCACGCTGTTTGCGGCGATCTGCGGCTCGAGCGTCGCGACCGCGCTGGCGATGGGGACGATCCTGATCCCGGCGATGCTCGAGCGCGGCTATCCGCGCTCGTTCGCGCTTGGGCGTCGTCGGGGCGTCGGGAACGATCGGCATCGTCATTCCGCCGAGCCTGCCGCTGATCCTGTACGGCATCGTCGCCGAGCAGTCGGTGCCGCGACTGTTCCTCGCCGGCATTCTTGCCGGGCCTGCTGCAGGCCGCCGCGTTCTTCCTCTGGGTGCTGTACGAAGCCCGCCGCCGCAAATTTCCGGTCGAGCCGGTGTTGCCGTTCAAGGAGCGGATGCGGGTGACGCTGTCGGCCCTGCCCGCGCTGCTGGTGCCGTTCGTCGTCATGGTCGGCATCTACGGCGGCTTCGTCACGGTGACCGAGGCTGCGGCGCTCTCCGCGGTCGTGGCGCTCGGCGTTTCGCTGCTGTTCTATCGCGGCTTCCACTGGACCGAAACGCTGTCGGTCGTCGCGAGCGGACTGCGCAGCGCCGCGAGCATCATGCTGATCATCGCGACCGCGCTCGCGGTCGGGCACTGGCTGACGGAATCGGGCGCTCCCGCCCGCCTCGTCGCATTCCTGCTCAGCCATCAGTTTCTCGACCTGGCAGTTCCTGCTGGCGATCAACGTCCTGCTGCTCGTGCTCGGCTGCTTCCTGGAAGTGACCGCGACGCTGCTTCTGGTTCTGCCGATCCTCGCGCCGGCGCTGCGCCCGATGGGCGTCGATCCGGTCCACTTCTCGATCATCTTCACCCACAACATGGAGATCGGGCTCGTCCACCCGCCGGTCGGCCTGAACCTCTTCGTGCTTTCGTCGATCGCCGTCGCGCCGATGGGCGAGGTGATCCGCGGCATCCTGCCGTTTCTCGCTGATCCTGCTGATCGTGCTTGCCGATCATCACCTACGTGCCGGTGCTCACGCTGTGGCTTCCCGATGCGGTGTTCGGGCGATGACGAAGCAGCGACTGGGGCAAGCTGGATCAGGCGTCGAACTGACGCCGGCCGGGCGTCGTCATCCATCTGCCGAAGCCGCGCCCTAGTTGGTATTGAGCCGGAAGCGCAGTGTCTTGGAGCCGACGAAGGAGACGAAGTCGCCCTGCCGTTTCCAGGTCGCAGCATCCGTCAGCGCGGCGATCAAATCGTCGTCGGCCTGCGCGCGATCCGGCGGGCAGGTGCGATTCTCCATGGCGCCGGCGACGAAGATCACGGTGTTGCCCGCCACCGAAAACTGGCCCTTGCCGCCCTTGCACCAGAGTTCGAGCACCACCTCGCCGGCATCGCCGATCTCGAGATTCGGTATCCGCTTGGATCCGGGCTGACGCCCCACGTCCAGCGTCATTTCAAGTCCGAACGGAAAGCCGTTGTCGGCCTGGGCGTGGCCGGGCGTGGGGGCGGCGGCCAAAAGCAGCACCGCAGCGGCAGCCGCCTGCTTCACCATCCGTGCGAATGAAATCATGCGACCTCTCAAAATATCCCGGGCGGTCTCCACCGCGCGCCGTTCTATTGGACAAGTACGGCATTGGCTAGATGGACAAAATGACCGCACCAATAAGCAAATCCCCGCGGCAAACGCCGCGGGGATTGTCGCAAACCGCTTCCGTACAGTCCTATTTCAGGACCATCAACGTGAACGGATAGACGTAGGCCTGCAGCGTCACCAGCACGCCGACGAGGCAGGCCAGCACGATCGAATGCAGGAACACGTAACGAAGGATCGAGCCTTCGTGGCCGTACCAGTTGGTCGCGGTCGAGGCGACCACGATCGACTGCGCGTCGATCATCTTGCCCATCACGCCGCCGGAGGAGTTGGCGGCGCCCATCAGGATCGGCGACAGGCCCAACTGCTCCGACGTGATCTTCTGCAGATTGCCGAACAGCACGTTGGAGGCGGTATCCGATCCGGTCAGCGCCACGCCCAGCCAGCCGAGCAAGGTGCCGAAGAAGGGATACAGCACGCCGGTCGCGGCGAACGCCAGACCGAGCGTCGCGTCGACGCCGGAGAGGCGCGTCAGCGTGCCGATCGCGAGCATCGCCGAGATCGTGATCAGCGAGACCGCGCACAGCTTGATGGTGCGGCCGTATTCGCCGATCAGCTTGGCCGGTCCGACACCCATCAGGAAGCCCGAGATGATCGCGGCGATCAGCATGCCGCTGCCGGTGAAGGACAGATAGGTGAACGCGAACACCGCGCCTTGCGGGGTCGGCTTGGCGGCCACCGGCGGCACCGAGGCGATCATGTTGTGCAGTTCGGGAACGGGATAGTTCCAGACGAAGATCGAGTTGGCCCAGCCCTTGAACACGCCACTGCCCCAGATCAGCATCACGATGCAGACGATGATCCACGGAAGCAATGCGCTCCACAGTTCGGCCTGGGTCAGCGGGGTCTTGTCCATCGGCTTCGGCGTCGCCATGGTCGCCGCCGATTCATCGTTGCCGCGCAAGGCCGGCGACAGCCAAAGCTCTTTGGGCTGCCACACTTTCAGGAACAGGATCAGGCACCCCATCGAGATCAGCGAAGCGCCGATGTCGACGATCCAGGGATTGATGTAGTTCGAGATCACGAATTGCGGGATCGCGAACGAAAGTCCGGTGACCAGAATGGCCGGCCACACATCCTTCATGCCCTTCCAGCCGGCAAAGGCCCACACCACCCAGAACGGCACGATCATCGAGAACACCGGCAATTGCCGGCCGACCATCGCGCCGAGGATATAGGGATCGAGGCCGGTGACCGAAGCGAGGCCCTGGATCGGCGTGCCGAGCGCGCCATAGGCGACGGGTGCGGTGTTGGCAATCAGCGACAGGCCGGAGGCGGCCAGCGGCGAGAAGCCGAGACCGATCAGGACCGCGCCGGTGATTGCAACCGGCGTGCCGAAGCCGGAGGCGCCTTCGAAAAATGCGCCGAATGCGAACGCGATCAGCAACAGTTGCAGCCGCCGGTCTTCGGTGACGCCGCCGACCGCGCGCTTCAACAATTCAAAGCGGCCGGTCTCAACCGTGACGCGATACAGGAAAATGACGTTGAGGACGATCCAGCCGATCGGGAAGAAACCGACCACCACGCCGAGCAGCGACGCCCGGACCGACATGCCGACGGGCATGGTGTAGACGAAAATCGTGATGATGTTGGCGACGATCAGCGCGATGATGGCGGCGAGATGCGCCTTGACCTTGCCGCTGGCGATCAGCACCAGCAACGTGACCACCGGTATGGCGGCGGCGATCGTCGACAGCGTCGCATTCCCCAGCGGATTATAGATTTGATTCCACATAAGCGGATCCTCCCCACGCCATTATGGTGCGCGGCCTGCCAGCGTGACGGTCAGGCGCGTTTGCGTGGTCGCGGGAATACCTTGAAATGTGCGAATCTGCCTGCGAATTCGGCATCGCCGAAAGCGCTCACAACCTCGCGAGAATGAAGGTCCCCCGCCCCTCGCCGTTATGCCCATGCTAGGATTGACTCGAATGCCGGGACAAGCCAACGCTGACCATAATACCTGCGACTTTAGTCTATAGCGACCCCGATTGTCCCGATTCTTCAGACCTTTGAAGGTCATCCCCCGGAGCGGTAATCTGTGAACAACATCTCCTCGACGCTCGCCACCGTGTGGCGCATCGCCGCCCCCTATTTCCGTTCCGAGGACAAATGGGCGGGCCGCGGGCTGCTTGCCGCCGTGATCTCGATCGAACTCGCACTGGTCGCGATCGACGTCCTGCTGAACCAATGGAGCAACCGCTTCTATACCGGCCTGCAGGAATACAATTGGGACGTGTTCGTCAGGGAGATCGGCGTCTTTTGCGTGCTGGCGACGTGCTTCATCGGACTTGCCGTCTACCAGCTCTACCTCAATCAATGGCTGCAAATCCGCTGGCGGCGCTGGCTGACCAAACATTATCTCGGCGAATGGCTGCACGGCGCCAATCATTATCGCATGCAGTTGCAGGGCGATGCGGCCGACAATCCGGACCAGCGCATCGCCGACGACGTCAAACTGTTCGTCGAGCGGACGCTCGATATCGGACTGAACCTGCTGAATTCCGTGGTGACGCTGTTTTCGTTCGTCATCATCCTGTGGGGGCTGTCGGAGGCGGCGCCATTGCATCTGTTCGGCAAGGAGTATCCGATCCCCGGCTATCTGGTCTGGGGAGCACTGATCTATGCGGTGTTCGGGACCGCGCTGACGCAATGGATCGGCTCACCGCTGGTCCAGCTTGATTTCAGGCAGCAGCGCTTCGAGGCCGATTTCCGCTTCAACCTGGTTCGGGCGCGGGAAAACTCCGAGCAGATCGCGCTGTTGCAGGGCGAGAGCGCCGAGCGCCTGCGGCTGTGGGAACGTTTCAACCATGTGGTCGAAAACTGGTACGGCATCATGAGCCGGACCAAACGGCTGACGGCATTCACCTCGAGCTATGCACAGGCCGCGGTGATCTTTCCATACATCCTGGTGACGCCGGCCTATTTCGCCGAAAAAGATCCAGCTCGGCGGCCTGACGCAGACGGCATCCGCCTTCGGCAGCGTGCAGAAGGCCTTGTCGATCTTCGTCACGATCTACCGCACGCTGGCCGACTGGCGCGCCATCGTCGCCCGTCTCGACGGATTCGAGACGTCGATCGCAAGCGCCACCACCCTTGCAGCTTCAAGCGCCTCGATCGGTGTCGTATCGTCCGCCGGCAGCAAGGCGATCGACCTGCGGCAGCTCATCCTGCGGCTGCCCAACGGCACGCCGCTGGTCTCGGCCGACGGGCTCAGCCTGCATGCCGGAGAGCGCACGCTGCTCACCGGCCCGTCAGGCTCCGGCAAATCGACCTTGTTCCGCGCCATCGCCGGCATCTGGCCGTTCGGAACCGGCAAGATCGACGTTCCGGCCGGCGCATCGCTGATGATGCTGCCGCAGCGGCCATACTTTCCGATCGGAACCCTGCACGGGGCGATCGCCTATCCCGGCGAAAGCGGACGCTTCAGCCCGGACCGGGTTCGCGAAGCGCTCACGCTGGTGGGCCTGCCGCAGCTGGCTACCCGCCTGGAAGAGGACGCCCACTGGAACCGAATGCTCTCGCTCGGCGAACAGCAGCGTTTGGGGATCGCGCGCGCGCTGTTGCACGCACCGAAATATCTGTTCCTCGACGAGGCGACCGCTTCGCTCGATGAGCCGTCGGAGGCCGCGCTGTATGGCCTGCTTGCTTCGAAGTTGCCGGAAACCACCATCGTCTCGATCGGCCACCGCTCGACGCTGGAGGCCTTCCATCAGCGCCATGTCGCCATGGTCCGTGACGGCGACCGGTTCACGCTGCGGGAAGCCATGGAGGCTAAGCCGGCGCAAGTCTGATTGGTCTGAAGCCCGATTGCAGCCGGCGCTGCGGCCGTAGCCGGCGGCGCACCCGCGAGGGCCAGACATGGGCCAACGCGGTCAACGGCACCGCGCCCGCCAGTAGGGTGCGAAGGGGAACGTCCCCTCACCCCATGAAAGCAAAAGGGGCGGCAGATTGCTCTGCCGCCCCTTAGATCTTCCGGATGAAGAGCTTACTTCAGGTTGGTCATCGCGGTCAGGTCAGCCGACAGCTTGACGATACCCGCCGCGCCGCACCAGTTGGAGCCGAACGCCGACACGCCGTTGCCGGGATTGATCTTGGTGACGAAGTTCGGGCTGAAGCTCGTGGTGCTGTAGTCGCTGGTGAAGGCGTTGCAGTCACCCTTGGAGAGGTTGGTGTCGGAATAGCGGATGTCCAGCGTGAACACCTTGTAGGTGAAGCCGACGCCGATATTCCAGGTGTTGTAGCTGGGCTCCGGAATGCCGTTCGGGAACGGGCCGCCGAACGCGGTTGCAACGGTGGTGCCGTAGAACGCATCGGAAGTTCCGAGCCACTGCCGGCCGAACTCACCCGAGATGTACATGCCGACGCCGCTGGCGCCGAAGGTGGTCGAGGGCGCGGTCCACTTGCCGGTGATCGACGCGTAATTGCCCCAGGCGCCGAGGTTCAGGAAGTTCGGCGAATAGTACTCGTTCAAGCCGACCTGGAACTGGTCGTTGATGGTGATGTTCACCTTGCCGTAGACTTCGTAGAAGCTCGCGCTCTTCTTGGCGAAGTTGCCGTTGATCGGCAGGCCGCCAATACCAGGCACGCCGAAGTCGATTCCCTGGCCGAAGGATCCGCAGTTGTTGGTCGGCGCCGGGACCGTACCCTGAGCGCCGAAGCACTGTCCGCCCGGATACAGATAACCCCAGGCGCCGAAGTCGAAGGCGAACATGCCGATGGTCGGGCGGATACCGGCGTAGAAGTCGACTTCAGCCGCGGCCCGGTTCGGGAACGAGATGCTCTCGGCGGCCATACCGGCGTAGAGCTGCACGTCCTTGGTGATGTTGTAGCGCGGCTCGAAATAGGCGGCGACCGACGGCTTGTGGTTGGACTGGGTGATACCGCGGAAGATGTAGTCGTTCATGACCGCGCTGCCGAACGCGACATCCCAGGGATCGAACGGAGCCGGCGGCGGCGCCTTGACGGCCTTCACGACCATATCCGCAGCAAGAGCCGAACCCGATATCATTGCCAGCGCCGTTGCCAACAAAGCCAGTTTCTTCATGACGATCCCCATCACCTTCTTAAGACAGTCCCGTTCCGGAGGCCCCCTGGGGCAAGCGATAACCGACTGCAACCAAATTCCAGATGTGGTTGCAATCTGGTACGGGCAGTCATGGCGGTGAAGCCAAAAAGTCTGGCATCTGCCGCCTTTTTAGGCGTTCTGACGGTTTCGAAAGATGTTGTTGGCAGGTGTTGCATTCCCACAACAATCTAGGCGGTTCCTGGTGTCGGCAGGACGAGATCCGCACCCTGAAGGCAGCACTCGAACCGCCAAAGTCCGCGGGAGCACGGCCGAATCAATCGTCCCGGCAAAAACCAGGACCTCGACGACTCTGGAAACCACTTCACGAGAAAGGCCGCAGCGATGGTCGCTGCGGCCTTTCGAAAGATCGTCTTTGGTGGGCGACGTGCCCGGCGGTCAGTGCTGATCGCCTCCGTCGGACGAACTGGTGCCCCATGACGGGGTGGACGGCTCCGAACTCGGCGTCGCCCAGCTCGAAACGGGGGCAGGCGCGGGTTCTGGCGCCGAGGCCGCCATCGGGGCTGCCGGCTTGGGTGCGGCGGGCTTGGCGGCGGCTTTCTTCTTCGGCGCGCTCTTCTTGGCAGCCTTCTTCGGCGCGCTTGCCTTTCTTGGCCGATTTCTTTACGCTTTTCTTCGCGGCCTTCTTCGCAGTTTTTTTGGCCTTCTTCGCCGGTTTCCTGGCGGCCTTCTTCGACGACTTCTTCGCTGATTTCTTCTTCGCCGCTACTGCCTTCTTGGCCTTTTTGGCCTTCTTGCTTTTCTTGCTCTTCTTCGCTTTAGCCATCGTGGTCCTCCTGTTGCCGCTGGTCCGTGTCAGCCGGGCCTGGACTAGTTCGCTTAGCCGATAGTTCCCCTTAGCCGATCGATCAATTCAATCCTGAGCCTGACAATCCAGGCCTTGGACCTCCTGTCGCCCAATCGAGAAGCTCAATCGTGTGCACCACAGGAACTGATGTACCGCCGGCAATCTGCACCATGCACCCAATATTGCCTGCAGCGATCATGTCCGGTTTGACTGTCGCAATATTGGCGATCTTGCGATCGCGCAATCTGCTCGCAATGTCGGGCTGGAGAATGTTGTAGGTCCCCGCCGAACCGCAACACAAATGGCTCTCGGGTACATCTTTCACCACGAATCCATTCTTGGAAAGCAATTCTTTCGGAACGTGCGTGATTTTCTGTCCGTGCTGCAGCGAACAAGCGGAGTGATAAGCGATGGTGACGTCGCCTTGCTGGCTCGATGGCGCAAGATCGATGCCGGCGAGATACTCGGTGATATCCTTTGCCAGCGCGGATATTCGCGCGGCAGGGCCTGCGAATTCACGGTCCTCGCGCAGCATGAAGCCGTAGTCCTTGATGACGGTGCCGCAGCCCGACGTCGTCACCAGGATGGCATCGAGGCCGCCTTGTTCCGCTTCCCTTTGCCACACGCTGACGTTGGCGCGGGCGCGCGCCAGCGCGTCGCCGTCCCGGCCGAGGTGATGGGTTAGCGCGCCGCAGCATTGCTCGTCCCTGACCAGCACCACCTCGATGCCGTGGCGCGTCAGAAGATTGATGGCGGCCTGGTTGATGCGCGGCGCCAGCACCTGCTGGGCGCAGCCCTGCAGCAGCGCGACCCGACCGCGCTGCGTCCCGATCGCCGGAAAAACGCTGCCCGCAGCGGGTCCCGGCGCCGGCAGGCGGCCGGGCGCCAGCGCCAGCATCGCCTTGATCCGTCGCAGCAGGGTGGGCGTCGCTGAAGCCGTCTTCGGCGTCGGCAGCAACGCCGCGAACGGCCGGCCGAGCCGCGCCATGATCATGCCGGCGCGGAACAATCCCGGCCGCGGCAGCACCAAAGCCAGCACCGCGCGCAAAGCACGTTCCGCCAGCGGCCTCGAATAGTCCCGTTCGATCCTGACCCGCGCCTGATCGACCAGATGCATGTAGTTCACGCCCGACGGGCAGGTCGTCATGCAGGCGAGGCAGGACAGGCAGCGGTCGATATGCTTGACCACTTCGGCCGTCGGCGGGCGGTCCTTTTCCAGCATCTCCTTGATGAGATAGATCCGGCCGCGCGGGCTATCGAGTTCGTCGCCAAGCAGCACATAGGTCGGACAGGTCGCGGTGCAGAAGCCGCAATGCACGCAGGCGCGCAGGATCTTGTCGGCTTCGGCGATATCGGGATCGGCCAGCTGGGCGAGCGAGAATTCGGTTTTCATGTCGCGACCGCCCGCATCAAGCGGCCCCGGTTGAGGATGTTCTTGGGATCGAAACTGTGACGCACGCGCTCGCCGAGGGCGGCCAGGCCGGCGGATTGCGGATGGAACACGTCGACATTGCGGCGAACCAGTTCGGATGCCCGGACCAGCATCGCGTGGCCCCCGGCGGCCTCGACGCGCTGACGCACCAGCGCCGCCTGCGCATCCGGCTTGGGCGGCAATGCCGCCCAGATCAGCCCGCCGCCCCAATCGTAGATCACGTCGCCCCCGGTATCGCGCGCCAAGGCTTGGCCGAGCGCGCCGCCCGAGGCCGGCGGGCAGACGATCCGCCACACCGGCCACGCGCCCAGCGCGCCGGCAGCCGCAAACGGCCGGACGTCGCGGATCGAACGCCAGATCGCGGCCGAGATTGCATCCTGCAGGATTTCCACGGCGCCAAACGGCGCCAGCGACTTGGCGAGCGAGTTGGCGCGGTCCGCGACCGACGCCGCAATGCCTTCGAGCCGCAGCAGGGTGACCGCCTGCCCCGGCGCGCCGAGGCTCGCCAGGTCGCCGGCCGCGGGCCGAAACGCGGAATTCGGCAGATGCGCCGCGCCTGAGACGTCGAACGGCGAGCCGAGTGCGGCCGTCATCGCCCGGTTGGCGGTGGGATCGTCCAGTCCGCGCAGCACCAGCGTGCGTTCGCTTTCGGGCTTCGGCATCACCTTCAGGGTCACTTCGGTCATGACCGCGAGCGTACCCCACGAGCCCGCCAGCAATTTGCAGAGATCGTAGCCGGTGACGTTCTTCACCACACGCCCGCCGGTTTTGAAGCTGTCGCCGAAGCCGGACACCGCATGCGCCCCCAGAAGGTGATCGCGAGCGCCGCCGGCCTTGATGCGGCGCGGGCCGGCCAGCCCTGCCCCGATCATGCCGCCGATGGTGCCGGCGCCGGATACGCCGAGCAGCGCCGACAAGTCGACCGGCTCGAACGCGAATTGCTGGTTCCTGGAATCGATCAGCGACTGGACGTCGGCGAGCGGCGCGCCCGCCTGCACCGTGATGATCAGTTCGTTCGGTTCATAGGCGGTGACCGCGTTCAGCGCCGACAGTTCCAGCAGCGCATTGGTCGCCATCGGCTGGCCGACCAGGCGTTTGGAGCCATGGCCGACGATCTCCAGCGGTTGCTCGCTGGCGATCGCCGCCCGCACCACCTGCTCGACATCTTTGGCGTCACGTACCTTGAGAGTGTCCACGCCAGCCGCCTCGCCTCATTCTGAACCGCTTGTTCTAAAGATGTGGCTGGCCGGCACAAGTCTGGTGGAACAAACTCGGGTGCCCTTCGCAAAGCCGCATCTTCCCGTTCCCTTATTTGATCCGCTTCGCGCCGGGTCCCGGCGCAATTTTCAGGTCGCGCATCGACAGCGATTTCGGTTTGGGATCGCTGGTCAGCACGACCTTCACCGGTCGTCCCGAACCGCGGTCCGTGACCTTGGCCGCCGGCCCGTCGGGCGGAGGCATCCATCGGTCGCCCCACTGCGACAGCGCGTAGATGGTCGTGAAGAGATCGAGGCCCTTTTCGTCAAGGTGATATTCGGCACGGGCGCGCTGTTCGCTTTCCCGATATTCGACGCGTTTGAGGATTCCCGCTTCGGTCAGCGTCTTCAGCCGGGCGCTCAGGACCGCACGGCCGCATTTCAGCGCGCGGGCAAAGTCGTCGAACCTGCGGACGCCGTAAATGGCCTCGCGCAGCACCAGCAGCGTCCATTTCTCGCCCAGCACGTCGAGCGCCCGTTTGATCGAGCAGTTTTCGAGGTCGTAGTTGAATCGCTCAGGCTCCATGGCCTCAGTCCTAGCTGGGTTTGACAAATATACCTAGATGATACATTCTAAGTACGAACTTAGAACTTAGACTTTCCTCGTAGCCGGGGAAAACCCGCGATGCCTCAGAAAGGAAACCGCATGAACAGCTCGGACAACAAACAAGCCATCGTGAATGCCTACGCAGCCATGGCTGCCGGAAATCCCGCGCCCTACCTGGACCTGCTCAGCGACGACATCAGCATCACCATGTTCGGCGACCACCGCTTCGCGCGGACTTTCAAGGGCAGAACGGATATCTACGACAACCTGTTCGGCCCAATCCGCGAAGTGCTGGATGGCACTATCCGGATGAACGTGACCAACGCGCTCGCCGAGAACGACACGGTGATCGTGGAAGCCCGAGGCGAAGCGCGGACCAAGGATGGCCGCGCTTACAAGAACACCTATTGCTTCGTCTTCAAATTCGAGAGCGGAAAGATCATCGAAAGCCGCGAATACTTGGATACGCAGCTCGTGAAGGCCACGTTCGGCTGAGCCGGCAGGCGGCCCACGCTCAAAACCGCGGCAGATCGGGAAACGCCAGCTTGCCGCCGTGGACATGCACGCGGCCAAGCTCGGCGCAGCGATGCAGCGTCGGAAACACCTTGCCGGGATTGAGCAGGCCCTGGGCGTCGAACGCGCATTTCAGCCGCTGCTGCTGGTTGAGATCGATCTCGGAGAACATTTCCGCCCATCAGGTCGCGTTTCTCGATGCCGACGCCATGTTCGCCGGTCAGCACGCCGCCGAGCTCGACGCAAGCAGCGCAGGATGTCGGCGCCGAACGCCTCGGCCCGCTCCATCTCGCCGGGCTGGTTGGCGTCGTAGAGGATCAGCGGATGCAGATTGCCGTCGCCGGCGTGGAACACGTTGGCGACGCGCAGATCGTATTTGACCGAGAGGTCGCGGATCCGCGCCAGCGCCTTGGGCAGCGCGCCGCGCGGAATGGTGCCGTCCATGCAGAGATAGTCGGGCGAAATCCGCCCCACGGCCGGAAACGCCGCCTTGCGGCCGGCCCAGAACAGATTGCGCTCGACTTCGGAGGTCGAAATCTGCAGCGTGGTCGAGCCGCAGCCCTTCGCGATGGCCTCGACACGGCCGATCAATTCGTCGACTTCGACGCCGGGGCCATCGAGCTCGATGATCAGGAGCGCCTCGACGTCGAGCGGATAGCCGGCATGGACAAAGGCTTCGGCGGCGTGGATCGCAGGCTTGTCCATCATCTCCATGCCGCCCGGAATGATGCCGGCGCCGATGATGCGGGCGACGCATTCGCCGGCGGCCTCGACCTCGGCGAAGCCGACCATCAGCGCGCGCGCGGTTTCCGGCTTTTGCAGGATCCGCACCGTGACCTCGGTGATGACGCCCAAAAGGCCTTCCGAGCCGGTGATGATGCCCATCAAATCGTAGCCGGCGTTCTCGGCCGACTTGCCGCCGATGCGCAGGATCTCGCCGGACATCAACACGATTTCGCAGCCCAGCACGTTGTTGGTGGTCATGCCGTATTTCAGGCAATGCACGCCGCCGGAATTTTCCGCGACATTGCCGCCGATCGAGCAGGCGATCTGCGACGACGGATCGGGCGCGTAATAAAATCCGGCATGCGCCACCGCCTGGCTGATGGCGAGATTGGTGACGCCGGGTTCGGTCACCACCACGCGGTTGTCGAAATCGATCTCGCGGATGCGCTTGAATTTGCCGAGCCCCAGCAGCACGCCGTCGGCCAGCGGCAGCGCACCGCCCGACAGCGAGGTGCCGGAGCCGCGCGGCACCACCTTGATGCCCTGCTCGAAGCAATATTTCAGGACTCTCGAGACCTGCTCGGTCGTATCAGGCAGCACCACGACCATCGGCGGCTGGCGATAGGCCATCAGCCCGTCGGACTCGTAGGGGATCATTTCGGCCGCACTGTCGATCACGCCCTCGCCCGGCACGATCGCGCGCAAGGCCGCCACAATGGCGTCGCGGCGATCCAGAACCGCCTGATCGGAAGCCGGCATCATGATGGCCATGCGTTTCCTCCGGGGCCCCAGTGCGTTATCGATTTGTCGCGGCAAATCAAGCACGTCTGGGCGCGCTTGGGTAGGCTGCGTAAAGCCAATGGACGCCCGGAAGGCGGCCTGACGGAAGCGGAAAACGCCGCACGTCCGGAACCGCGTCAAGCTTTCGTGGCTTGTCCATTCCAAGCCCGCCGTGCCACAAGCAATCCCGCACCGCTGTCCGCCAAAGATGAAGAGCCCCCCATGAACAAACCGACTTCGAGCGCCCTGATCGTCATCGCCGCCATGGCCGCGGCATCGGGCGCGCAGGCGCAGGACGCCGCCGCCGGCAAGACCTCGTTCAACAAATGTCTCGCCTGCCATGCGATCGGCGAAGGCGCCAAGAACAAGGTCGGCCCCGAACTGAACGGGCTCGACGGCCGCAAGTCCGGCACCGCGGAGGGGTATTCCTATTCGGAGGCCAACAAGAATTCCGGCATCACCTGGAACAAGGATCAGTTCCTCGATTACATCAAGGACCCGAAGGCGAAGATCCCCAGCACCAAGATGGTGTTCGCCGGCATCAAGAACGAGAAAGAGGCCAACGACCTCTGGGCGTTCCTCGCGCAATACGACAAGGACGGCAAGACCAAGTAGCGGCGTGGTCCCGACAAAATCTCGAAAACAACCCCATGCAAAGTAGGAACGGCGCTGGTCTAGTTGGCGGCAGCCGCCGTGCTTCGCGCCATTCCGCCGATCATCGCCTCGATCTCCGCGACCACGAGATCGGGCACCGCGTACTGCACCATGTGGCCGACGCCTGGCAGCACGATCAGTTTGGCGTTCGGCGCGGTCGCGGCCAGCGGCCGCGAATGGATGTTGGTCGACACCGTCTTGTCGACGTCGCCGGCGATGATCGTGATCGGCGCCTTGATCTCGCCGTAGCGCGGCGCCTGCTCGGCGACGGCCGCCTTCAGCGTCACCAGATCCCAGGCATTGGCGAGAAATTCGCGCGGACGCAGCAGCAAGCGCGTCGCGTGTTCTCGACAAATCCATCCGGCATCGCCTGCGGCAGGAACACGCCGCGGGCGCCGGGCTCGGCGAGCAGCGTGCCGAGCGGCAGCGTGATCGTGTAGGCCAGCAACGGTCCGATCACCGGCGTCGTGACGATGTTGTTGTAGCGGCCGACGCCGCCCGGCCACGGATAGGCCACCGGCGCCAGCATCACGAGGCCCGCGACGCGCTGCGGATAATCCAGCGCCATGCGCGCGCCGAGCGCGCCGGCCCAGGAATGCACCACGAAAATCGCCTGGCCGATGCCGAGCTTTGCCAGCGCCTCCTCGATCATCCGGCCCTGGATCTCGGGCGTCGAGTCCTCAAGGCGCGCGCGCGTGCTCCAGCCGTGCCCGGGGCGATCGATCAGGATCACGCGATGATTTTTCGCCAGCCGCTCGCCAACGGGTTGCCGCATCACTTCCAGATTGGCGCTCGCGCCATGCAGCATCACGATCGGCGGACCGGCGGCGTCGCGCGGGCCGATATCGACGATGTGAAGGGTCGCGCCTGAAACCTCGACCATCCGGCCCGTTGCCGGATGGGCGCGCTGGGTCAGCAACACCCCGGCCTGCGTGGCCAGCGCCAGCATCGCCAGCGCCGCCACGACAATCACTGCCACCATTGAAAATGTCCGAATGATGTTCTGCACCAACGAGATACGATTTTGGCGGGTGCGGGTTTCGAAGACTTGTCCACAGGCCCCGAACCCTGTGGATAGCGGGGTCATACGGCCGTCATCGGGGATTTTATACAGTGACGTTGACACTTTCGCCATGTGTCGGAGCGTCTGATCGGGGTGTAGCCAAACACCTGCACTTGTACCCAACATTCACAGGAACGCGGGCGGGAACCAAACATTTTGTTCATGAGTACAATCGGAGGACTAGCGATGATTTCCGACGCAAGCGAAGCGGCCATCGACCAGATCGTGGCCACCTGTAACGGCGACATGCGCGGCGCGCTGAAGGCGCTGCTGCATGGTCAACGAGCAGCTGGAGGCGGAACTGGCGCAGTTCTATGCGGCGGTTGGCCTCGACGGCATGGCCCGCGGCAGCAACCTCCTGCACTAGAATCCGGCTCGCTTTCGGCGATCTTCGGGCACGCGATGTCGTCGGCGAGCGCAACTAGAGTTCTGCCGACGCGTTGATCCTCGCTGTGCAGCTGCATCTCGTTGCCGTCGCACGCGTTCAGCCACAGCAGTCGCGACGGCATTCCGGCAGATCTTCGCCGGCAGCTGCAAGAAGCGCTGACGGCGCGAACTGCGTCAATGCGTTGGCTGTCGAAGCATTTCGGCCTGTCCGGCAAGTCACGGCTCGAACCGCCGTGAAATCAGATATCGCGGCCTTCGACCTTTTCGGTCAGCGTCTTGACCAGTTCCGGCACCTTTTCGAGATGCGGGTTGACGGCGAGCGCCTTGCGGAACGCTTCCAGCGCGCGCTTTTCGTCGCCGATATCCTGCATGATCATGCCGAGCCCGGCCAGCGCGCCGAAATGGCGCGGCTCGCGGATCAGCACCTGCTGGATGTCCTCCAGCGAATGGGCGTAGTCGTTCTTCAGGTAATAGAGCGTCGCGCGCCGGTTCCAGCCCTCGATATAATCGGGGCGCAGCTTGACCACGGCATCCAGCAGCTTCAGCGCGACGTCGGTCTTCTGCGCGTCCATCGCCGCCTTGGCGCGCAACATCAGCAGCGCCGCGGTATCGCTCGGCGTCTGCATCCACAGCGCCCAGATCCGCGCCTCGACATGCTTGGCGCTGGCCTCATCGGGCGCGGCCTTCAGCGCGCCGAACAGGAAATCCAGGCCGCGCGTGCGATCGGCGCCGACCTTCGGCAGCTTGCTCGGCGCTTCCGGGAGTTTCTTTTGCGCTTTCGGCGGCGGGATGACCCGGGGGTCGTTCTCGGCGAACGCCGCTGATCGGCGCAGCCATCATCACGGCGGTGACGAGGATCGCACCGGCGGTGACGAGGATCGCGATCCGGCAGTTGCTGATGTCCGGGAATCTCAAAGCCATGGGGGAAGTCTAGACGCGCAAAATCGCGCTGCAAAGCAGCGCGTCGTCAAAGACCTGTGAAACGAGATGAGTCTGAAGGGCTAAAAGCCGGCCTCAGCCCTGACGGGCCTTGAAGCGGCGCTGCACCTTGTTGATCACGTAAACCCGGCCCTTGCGGCGGACCAGACGGTTGTTGCGGTGGCGACCGCGCAGCGATTTCAGCGAGTTACGGACCTTCATGGGACAATCCTGATGCTTTGAAAGGCCGTGTGGACAGGCCGAATCTTGTCAAAATGGCGTTGCCAAAATGGGATTAATCCCGCCAGCGGCCATACCGCCCGGGACGGGGCGGTTTCTAAGCCATCGCAGGGCCGAATGTCAATCAACGGGTCAAAAACCGTCCAATCCGGCGCTCCCGGCCGCATCGGACTGATTCTCCAGCTCTTTCTCGCCGAATCCAGCGTCAACCAGCCGCCTTCGACGCGCGACGGGCGGTCCACCGCAGGCCCGGACGCAAAATCGTGAAAACAACCCCATGCAAAGTAGAAGTTCCCGCGCTAGTTCGGGAACTCGACCATGGCCTCGCCGGTCGCGACCTTCTCGTCGTTCTGGTTGCGCACCATGACGTCGATCAGCACCCAGCGCGAATTTTTGGTCACCTGCTTCGATTTGACGATCCCGGAAGGCTGGATGGTGTCGCCGGGCCGGACCGGCTTGACCCATCTTGTCTCCAGCCGGCGGTGGATGGCGCCGGCCGGATAGGCCCAGTCGGTGAGCATGCGCGAGATCAGCCCGAAATTGTTCATGCCGTGCATGATGATGCCGCCGAAATTGGTCTTGCCGAAATTGCCCTTCATGTAGTCGTCGTCGAGATGCAGCGGGTTGTAGTCGAGCGAGGCGTCGCAAAACAGGCGGATCGATTCGCGCGACACCGCGAATTTCGGCCCGTCGATGGTGTCGCCGGCGTTGAGATTTTCGAACGTGGTTGTCATGGTCGCGCTCCCTTAACATCGGCCGGATGGTCCAGCCGCGGCCGGAACAGATCACGTCGCCATGCTGGTTGAAGAAGACGTTGTCGTGCACCACGAACAACCGCTCGCGCTTGATGAACTTGTCGAGCGCGCGGGCCTGCAAGGTGATGACGTCGTTCGGCCGCGCCGGAATGTTGTAGCTCCAGGATTGCCCGGCATTGACCGTGCCCGGCGAGCGCATCCAGTCATCCGCCGGCGTGCAGGAAAACATCAGGAGGATATGGATCGAGGGCGGCGCGATCAGCCCGCCATAGCGGGTGGTCTTGGCATAGGCCTCGTCGAAATAGATCGGATGATCCTCGCCGACCGACTTGCAGTACAGTTCGATCGCCTCTCTCGTCAGCGTGTAGGGAATGGTCTTGCGCGGCGCGCCCGGGACGATGTCGTCCCAGGCCTTGCGCAGGTTGGCGTCTTTCCAGAAATCGGTCTCGAAGGCCTCTGCCTGCGCCATGCCATGCTCCCTGTTTTCCGCGATCTTTGCGCGATATTTTCCTGCCGCCTTGCGGAATTTGTTATATAGTATAATCAATTTCCCAGACCGAAAAATCAAGCCGCCGGGAACCCGAAATGCCCAAGCTGAAACTGCCCGACATCGACGACGTCGTGGCGATCGACATCCACACCCATGCCGAAGAGCCCTGCGGCATGCATGGCGACGACGGCTATGACGACTTCCAGGCGCAGATGGCCGACTATTTCAAGTCGCCGCACAAGCATCCGCCGACGGTGCCGGAAACCGCGGCCTATTACCGCTCCAAGAAGATCGCCGCCGTGATCTTCCCGGTCGACGCCGAGCGCGAGACCGGTTTCCGCCGCTACAACAATTACGAGATGCTGGAGGTCGCCTCCGACAATCTCGACGTCCTGATCCCCTTCGTCAGCATCGATCCGCACAAGGGCAAGCTCGGCGTGCGCGAGGCGAAGAAGCTGATCGAGGAATACGGCGTCCGCGGCTTCAAATTCCATCCGACCATGCAGGGCTTCTACGCCAACGACCGCATGGCCTATCCGCTGTATGAGGCGATCAACGACGGCGGCGCGATCGCGCTGTTTCACACCGGGCAGACCGGCGTCGGCAGCGGCATGCCCGGCGGCATGGGCATGCGGCTGAAATATTCCAACCCGATGTACATGGACGACGTCGCGGCGGATTTCCCCGATCTGAAGATCATCCTCGCCCACCCGTCCTTCCCCTGGCAGGAAGAGGCGCTGTCGGTCGCGACCCACAAGCCGAACGTCTATATCGACCTCTCCGGCTGGTCGCCGAAATATTTCCCGCCGATCCTGGTGCGCTACATCAACTCGATCCTGCAGGACAAGATGCTGTTCGGCTCGGACTGGCCGGTGATCACGCCGGACCGCTGGCTGGCGGATTTCGCCAAGCTCGAGATCCGCGACGAGATCCGGCCCAAGGTGTTGAAGGCCAACGCGCGGAAGATTTTGGGTATATAATAGAGGCGTCCCGACGCGGCGGACGGAGTGAGCGAAGACGGTGGCCTGTGACGAACCTCGCCAAAGCGGCTGCCTTCGTTGTCGCGCTTCTGGGCGGAAGCGCGGCCGGTAGTCCTGCGACCCATGCCGATGCGTTCGCAACCGTCGTAGAATTCGAGAACCCGCTGGCGAAAGCGCAGCCGCTGCAGGGCTATCTGCGGCAACCGAATAATGCAGGCCCCTCGGCCGCCGTCGTCCTGCTGCATAGTTGCAACGGAAACTGGCAGCGGCTCGATGAGCGCTGGGGCAAGCGGATCGCGTCCTGGGGCTATGTGACGCTCACCGTCGATAGTTTCGGTCCGCGCGGCCTGAAAAATACCTGCAGCAGCGGCGCGCCGGTCGATCTCGCCCGTGACGCCTACCGCGCGCTTGATTTCCTCGTGCAGCAGCGTTTCGTCGATCCGGCCCGCGTCGCCGCAGTGGGATTTTCGCAAGGCGCCTGGCTGGTTCTCTCCTCCGTCGAACGCGGCATTCTCGAACAGGCGTCGCCGAACAAATTCCGCGCCGCGGTCGCCTTCTATCCGAACTGCCTGGGATTCAAGGGCAACATGACCGTGCCGACGCTGATCCTGATCGGCGAACTCGACGACTGGACGTTGGCGAAGGAGTGCCGCAACATGGTAGACGGCCGCGACGATTGGGGCATATCAAGACAAAGGGACCAGGGCGTTCCGATCAAGCTCGTGGTCTATCCCGGCGCTTATCACGGCTTCGACGCATCCAACCTCACGACCCCGGTCATGCTGCTGGGGCACCATCTCGAATTCAACCAATCGGCAACGGACCAATCGATCACGGCGCTTCAGGCGTTCCTCGACGCGACGATCGGCAGGAGAGACCAAGTCAGGTGAGTATCAAAGCCGTCGTGTTCGATGCCTATGGCACGCTCTACGACATCCAGTCGGTGGCGTCGGTCACCGAACAAGCCTTTCCCGGCTACGGCGAAATCATCACCCAGGTCTGGCGCATCAAGCAGCTGGAATATACCTGGCTGCGCTCATTGATGCGGCGCTATGAGGATTTCTCGGTCGTGACGCGGGAGTCGCTTGCCTACACGCTGCGCTGCCTCGGCCTGAAATATGACGAGCAGGCGTTCGCGCGCATCATGGACAAATACCTGCATCTCGATCTCTATCCCGATGCGCTTGACGCGCTGGCGGCGATGAAGGACTTGAAGCTCGCGATACTCTCCAACGGCAGCCCTGATATGCTTGGTGCGCTGGTGAAGAACAGCGGCCTCGACCGTATGCTCGACGCCACCATCAGCATCGATAGCAAGAAAATATTCAAACCCAGCCCGGACGCCTACACCTTGATCGAAAGCACGCTTGGGATTCCGCCGCACGAGGTCCTGTTCATCTCCTCCAATCCCTGGGACGCCTGCGGCGCCAAGGCGTTTGGGCTCAACGTCGCCTGGATCGAGCGGGTGACGCCGGAGGCGATGGCGCAGGCCTGCGCCGAAAGCAATCTCGTCCCGCCCCTCACGATGTTCAAGGCGATCCGCACCCAGATGGATGAACTCGGGCTCGAGCCCGACTATCGCATCCATGCGCTTGCCGAACTGCCCGATCTGGTTTCCTCCCGAAAGTCCTGACACATGAGCATAGAATCCGTCCGCGCCTTCTTCGCCGAGAAGGCGCCCGACATCGCGGTGATTGAATCGACCATGAGTTCGGCGACCGTCCCACTTGCCGCCGAAGCCTATGGCGTCGAGCCGGCGCGGATCGCCAAGACCTTGAGTTTGCGGGTCGGCGAGCGCGTGGTGCTGGTCGTGGCCGCCGGCACCGCGCGCATGGACAACAAGAAGATGAAGGCGGCGTTCGGCGGAAAACCGAAAATGCTCGGCCTCGAGGAAGTCGCCGAGATCACCGGCCATGAAGTCGGCGGCGTCTGCCCGTTCGGGCTGAAGTCGCCGCTGCCGGTCTATTGCGATGTCTCGCTGAAGGCTTTCGACATCGTGGTGCCCGCAGCGGGCTCGACCCACAGCGCGGTTCGCATCGCACCGATGCGCCTGGCGGAACTGACGTCGGCGGAATGGGTCGACGTCTGCGAGGTCAGGCCCTGAAATATAAGGTTGCGCTCGCCCGGCATCGGGAGCTCACCTCTCTCATCGCGATGAGGTAAACCCGAGTCGCAACGATTCAGTCTGACCTTATTCAAATCGACTAATGTCCGTTCCGGGGTCAATCCCTACCGAATCGCACGTTTCGGACGATGTCCGGTCTACTCCCGATAGCGACCGAACTGCGGACATCCTGGATCGGCAGCTTCGTGCCAAGGGCAGACATGCTCTGTGAGTTGACTTAGAATATTTCAACTGTAAGTCACCCCGCATCGGAGTGCGCCATGAGACTCTATTTCGCACGAGGAACGTCATCTCTTGCAACGCGAATTGTTTTGCTGGAATGCGGGCTCCCTTTCGAGGAAACCGAAATCACAAAGGTCATGATGCGTGAGGGGGGCGATTTCAGGACGATCAATCCTTTGGGTTATGTGCCCGCCTTGACCGGATTCTCGGCACGCATCTCCGCAAAGGTCTCCTTCGCGACTAGCAGCGCCTCGCGCACAAGAGGCGCGCCGACATAGCCGAGCAGGTGCAGAATGGCCTCGACGAGTTCGTCCTCGGTCCAGCCGTGGTTACACGCAAAGCGGATATGCAGTTTCAGCTCTGGGGTCCGCCCTGTTGCGGTGTCGGAGACGACGCAGATCAACGTCCTGGTCTTGAGGTCGAGCCCGGGCCTCGTCCACAGCGTGCCGAACACCGTCTCCTGCGTCAGCGCCGCAAATTTCTCCATGATCGGATCGGTGTAGAGCTGCTGATCTAGCTTGTCGGCGTAGGCCGCGCCCATGAGATTGCGGCGCATCGCACGGCCTTTGGCGCGCAAGGGACTGTCGGTCATTGTAGCGTTCCTCCTGAGTAAGTTTCCAAATTTCCGTTGGGATCTCGAATCGCGACCGTCACGCCGGTTGAGATGCAGCCGATCCTAGCCGATCAATTGTCGCGGTCGAAACACAAAAACGCCGAAGAACTTCATGGTCGCCGTGACGGTCGCGATTCGAAGAAGCAACTGGGGACGTCAATGGAGGACTGTAAACAGTGGTCGTTCGTATTGCATCACGCCCCGCTCTCGCGAATTTCGTTTTTTGATCATGTGCGCTCACGAGCGCAAGTCTGCTTCTGCACAAGCAGCAGACATTCCGAAACAGTTGGGTGAGGTCCGAGAAGTGCCAAGAGGCGACATCGTTGCGCCTACTCGATCACCTCGTCGGCGCGGGCGAGCAGCGTGGGAGGTATGGTGAGTTCCAGGGCCCTCGCGGTCTTTAGGTTGATCACGAGTTCGAATTTCGTAGGCTGCTGCACGGGCAGATCACCGGGCTGCTCGCCTTTTAGGATGCGATCCACATATCCGCCCGCACGGCGCCAGAGATCAGTAACAGACGGCCCGTAGGTGAATAGCGCCCCAGCGCTCGCGACGACCTTAAATTCAGCGCTCAGTGGCAGCTTGTGCTGTATGGCAAGGGCCGCGATATGTGCCCGGTTGGCTGTCTGAGTTGCATCACTTGACGCGAAAATGGCATCGGCATGAGCCTTCGCAGCCGCCAGCATGCCTCCCTCTATTTGAGCGGCATTGGCAACTTCGACTGACTGGACTTGGACGCCTACTGCGCGGCCAGCGGCCTCCGTCTCCTTGAACTGTAAGGCGACGCTAGCGTTGTTGGGATCCCACAGAAACGCGAGGCGGGTAAGGCCGGGAACTATTTCCCCGCTCAATTGGAGGCGTTTCGTGACTACTTCCGTTGACTGCAAGCTGAACCCGGTGATGTTTCCGCCCGGTCGCGCCAAACTGGAAACGAGCCCGGCACCGACTGGATCACCAACGGCGCCAATGACAAGGGGGATACTATTGGTTTGCGCTTTTAGTGCTTGAACGGACTGGCGTTCCGGCGCCGACAATGACGTCGACGCTATTGGCCACGAGCTCCGAAGCGAGACGAGGTAAAACGTCAATCCTCCCGTCCGCATACTTTATCTCGAAAGCGATGTTTCGCGGCTCAACCCAGCCCAGCTCGTGTAGGCTCCGCTTGAGCGCAGAAATCCGTGCACTAGCTTCTAAATCGTCCGCTGCCAAGTTCATGAGCACACCGACACGGCGTACCCGCTCACCCCGCTGGGCACGTGCTGTAAGCGGCCACAACGCCGCTGCGCTGCCTAAAGCCGCTATGAAATAGCGCCGCCTCATACATGCCCCCGTGCCCCAAGGATTGGGCATTCTAATGGCTCAGACGAGTTCGGGACACAATTACTTGCTTGTCCGGCGATGTCCGCTTCGGGTCTTGGCCGTGTAAAAACGCCTGCTTCCCAGGGAAGTCGGTTAGAACCGGCTCGGTCTCAGGCCACGATCGCCGCCACCAGCTGCTTAGTCCCGACGATGTTCATGACCCGCGTCAGATTGTAGGCCAGGACCGATAGACGCCATCTCGGCGGCTACTTCTTGGAAGCGTTTTGGTGAGGAAGTGTGTGGCTCCCATGCGGGCCTTCATCGTGCCGAACGGATGCTCGACTGTCTCGCGACGCACGCGCATGGCTTGTGGGTTTCGCATCAAGTCGCTGCTGCACAGCCTCGAGCAGATGCTCATGCTCCCATCGTGGGATCCGCCGCTCTGGCCCTGTCGTACACTGCGATTTAAGCGCACAATCTTGACAGGCTGTCGTCCAGTAGCGCCGTAGCCGCTTGCCATCCTCCTCGCTCGTAAAGCGATATGAGCAGTTGCTCCCCGGCTGGACAGCGATAGGCGTCCTCCTCTGCCAAATAGACAAAGTCCTGCTTGCCGAAGCGGCCATCTGACTTGGCACCCGACGTCTGCGGCTTGGGCAGGGTCACCGTGATGCCGGCCTCGTGACACGCAAGGATCTCCAGGCCGCTGAAGTAGCCGCGATCGGCAACGGCCTCGAGCGTCTCGGTTTCGAGAACAGCCTTGGCCTGCTTGGCCACATTGGCTAGTTGAGCCCGATCTGAGCCGCTGTTCGTTACCTCATGTGTCACAATCAGATGGTGCTCGGTATCCACGGCGACCTGCACATTGTAGCCGACGACGCCGGAACCACGTCCGCTCGTCGCCATCGAACGGCTGTCGGGATCGGTCAGTGAGATTTGCTGATCAGGCGAAGCAAGCATCTGCATTCTCGCAAACGGCAAGCTTGCCCATTTCCTCCTTCAGCTTCGTCAGTTTCTCGGTAAGCCTCGTCACCTTCGCGGCCAGTGCCTCCGTCGGCTCCTGCCGGTCGGCCGCTGTCAGTCTGGCTCAGATAGCGCGCAACGCTCTCCGCCAGCTGGGCACGGCGCCGTTCCACCTTCGCCCGCGTGAAGTTCCTGTCCCGGTTGTTCACGGCCTTGAACTTGCTGCCATCGATGGCAACGCTCGCGGTCGCGAGCAGACCCATCTGCACGGCAGAGTTCGACGAAGCGCGCACATACCTTGCGCAGCGCCAAGCCATTGTCTTTGCGGAAGTCTGCGATCGTCTTGTGATCCGGTGCGAGCCGACCGCAGCAGCCACATGACCATCTCGACATTGCGCCCGGCCTCGCGTTCGAGCCGCCGGCTCGACTGAACCCGGTTCAGATATGCCGTAGATGTAAAGCTTCAAGGAGAACCTCGCCGGCTGGTACGACGGCCGACCAGTCGCTCGCCGGCTCCGACCCCGCTCAAAGCTCATCTCAGCCAGATCGAGCGCTTCGACAAACACGTCGATCACGCGAACAGGGATTGCTCTCGTCGATGAATAGTCATCGCAGGCGTTCGGGCAATAGCGTCCGATTGCCCACGATCCGCCTCTTCAACAAAGCGCCCCATCAATTCCCCCGCGGAAATCACGAGATAATCATAACAGCAGCGCAGCGTTTTCACACAGCCTGGGTCAAAAGCTGCCTTCACGGCCCTAAAATGCGACTTCCGCTCTGCTCCCGACAGCGGACATGACACATCGGGGAAGCTACTTCCGAAAAGTGAAGAAGCGACGCGGCCTCTTGACTATCAATCTACATACTTTGAACTGAGCCGCGCGGAAATATCGGTCCTCAGACCTAATGTTATCGAAGTCCACACCGAATCTTCACCTCGCTTGATCCCACACACTTTCGGACTTTTCTTTAGTTGTAGCGAGTAGGGTTATGTCGCCCTCTAAAACGGAATTGAGAAAGCTGTTAGGCAAGAAAGTCGGAGCTGACACCGGGTGACCTAATCGAATCGGGGTACTGACCGTTCCACCTGGCACTCCCAGGACGACTCCGAAGCTTTCCTTGGAACACCCAGGATTAAAATGCCGATCGCTAACGGATCGATGCAAGGTCAGCCTTGGGGGCACGAAACGGACATGCTGAACGCTAGCCCGAATGTCCGTTTCCAAAGGCAGCAGACATCCCCAAGCCAGAGGCGTCTCGAATTTCTGGGTACACACCCTGGATTACTCGTCGTCGCGATCCGGTTGCGGTGCTATCGGCGCGACGCGGCCACGTGGAGCGATTGACTGCGGCAGCCGGCTAGCTGGCTGCTGTTGCTGCGCATTAGCCTGCGATTCGAACACGGCGCGGCAATTGTTGGAGAGCTGCGGCGTGTTCTGCCGCAAACACGCCACGATGCGGTTTACATCCGGAACCTGATCACTGCACAGTCGCCACACATCGGGCGTGCAGGCGATCTGCTGTTCCCAGGTTCCGCGATACTCCTGGGCAAATGCAACATTTTGCAAGGCGCCAACGCTTCCGATCGCGAGGGCAAGGCTGAGCACAATACGCTGCGCGGCCATGTCCGGTCCTTTCATTCGAGTGCAGTGGGGTTGGTGTGCCGGTTCCACGCACCAGCACGCCACGACACTGCCCAATGAATGAGGCCGGGCAACGTTCGCACGAACAAAAAAATGTGAGGCTAGGTTCCCTACTCGACCTTGCCGATTTTCTTCACCGCCGCGACCAGCCGCGCGCTGTCGTCGGCGACGAACTTCGAGAACTCCGGCGCGTCCATGTAGGCGACCGGACTGCCCGCGGTCTCGAAGGTCTTGATGACTTCCGGCGCCTTCACGGCCTGCGCCATCGCCTCACGCAACCGCGTCATGATCGGCGCGGGCAACGCGGCTTGCGCGAACAGGCCGGCCCAGATGTAGAACTCGACATCCTTGTAGCCGAGTTCGCGGAAGGTCGGCAGATCGGGAAAGCTCGCGATCCGCTCGGCGCCCCAGTTCGCCAGCACGCGCATCTTGCCGTCGGCGACCTGCTGCTTCAGCGTGCCCGGCGCGGAGGCCAGCGCCATCACCGTGCCGCTCAGCAACGCGGTCAATGCAGGGCCTGCGCCGCGGAACGGCACGTGCAGCAATTTGATCCCGGCGCTGGCTGCAAACATTTCCATCGCCACATGCAGCGTGCCGTAGGGGCCCGACGAGCCGTAGGGAATTTCGCCCGGACGCTTTTTGGCGTCGTCGACGAAATCCTGCAACGTCTTCCACGGCGCCGAGGCCGGCACCGCGAGCAGAGTGGGATCGGCGAGCACACGCGCAACCGGCGCGAACTGCGAGACTTCATAGGCGACGGGCCGGTCGAACAGCCGGTCGGCTTCGGGCAACACCGCAAGCGACGACAGCGTCATCACCAAGGTGTAGCCGTCGGGTTCGGCGCGCGCGGCCGCCGCATTGCCGATCGATCCACCGGCGCCGCCGGCGCGGTTGTCGACGATCACGGGCTTGCCGAGGATCCGCTCCAGCGCCTGCGCCACCGGCCGCGCCGCCAGATCGGCCTGGCCGCCGGGCGGGAACGGCACGATCATGGTGATGTTGCGGGAGGGATAGGCACCTTGCGCGAATGCCGGGTTTGCAAGTGAAGTTTGCACCAGCGGCAGCGCGGCGGCGGCCTTGAGCAGTTCGCGGCGATTCATTGGTATTTCCCCCGAGGATTTTGTTTTGGTTGTTGGAGACAGCCTAGCCTGAAATCGTAGGGTGGGCAAAGCGCAGCGTGCCCACCACTCATTCGCCGAACGCCCCTCGGATTTCCTTCACGTCTCCTCCCCGATCCACAAGCAGTTTGCTTGAGCGATCGGCGAGAACGACCGTGAAGAAGAAGACCGTACCCTTGAATTTGGCTCGACGATATTCAGGCATCTGAAATGTATCATCCGGCATGAGGTGGGCACGCTTCGCTTTGCCCACCCTACGAAGCTACTCACTTCTTCTTCCCCTTGGTGAAATGCTTCGTCAAGAAATCCGCGAGCACCTCGACGCGGGCGGGGCGCGGGCCGCCGGGCGGCGTCACCAGATGCAGCGCACCTTCCGGCTGCTTCCAGCCCTTCAGGATCACTTCGACCTCACCGGATGCGATCGCGTCGCCGACGATGAAGCCGGGCAGATCGGCAATGCCGAGGCCGGCGAGGACCGAGGGTAGCAGCGCCTCGCCATTGTTGACGCGCAACTGCCCGGCCGGGCGCACGCTGGCCTGCTCGCCGGCCGCGTTGGTGTAGTGCCAGATGTCGGGGTTCGGGAGATAGATATAGCCGAAGCATTTGTGCTGGGCGAGATGCATCGGATGCGTCGGCCGGCCATGGCGCTTGAGATAGGAGGGTGTGGCCACCGTATAACGCGGCATCTCGCAGAGCCGGCGCGCGATCAGTGACGAATCCGGCAACCGCGCGATGCGCAGGCCGGCATCAAAGCCCTCGCCGATCAGATCCACCGTGGCGTCGCTCAGATGCAGATCGATCGAGACCTCCGGGTATAGAGTGAGAAAATCAGGCAGGATCGGCGCCACCGCCTTGATCCCGAAGGTCATCGGCACCGCCAGCCGCACCAGCCCGCGCGGCGACATCGATTGCGACAGCGCCTCGTTCTCGGCCGTCTCGCCGTCGGCCAACAGCTGCGTGGCGCGCGCGGCGAGCTTTTGCCCGGCATCGGTCAGCGCCAGCCGCCGCGAGGTGCGGTTGAACAGCCGCGCGCCAAGCCGCTGCTCCAGCCGGCTGACGGCCTTCGACACCGTCGCCTTGGACAGCGCCAGTTCGCTCGAGGCGGACGCAAACGAGCGCAACTCGACGACCTTGGCAAAAATCGCCAGCGCTTCGAAATCCGGAAGTTTTGCCATTTGCAGCATCCTATATCATATTTAGAAACAATGAGTTTCAATAGTTTCTATTTATATATCATCGGGGAAGACATATCCCATGACCAACGGCAATCACGCAATGGAAACCAGGCGATAGCGCCCGGACTTCCCATGGATTCAAAGGAGCACTCCCATGATCGAACTCAGACCTTTCGCAAAACTCGGCAGCGCCGACCACGGCTGGCTGAAGGCGAAGCATCACTTCTCCTTCGGCAGCCATTATGACCCCGAGAATATGGGCCACGGGTCGCTGCGGGTGTGGAACGACGACGAGATCGCCCCGAACACCGGCTTTCCCGCCCACCCCCACGCCAATATGGAAATCATCACCTATGTCCGCGAAGGCGCGATCACCCATCAGGACTCGCTCGGCAACCAGGGCCGCACCGAGGCGGGCGACGTGCAGGTGATGAGCGCCGGATCCGGCATTCGTCACTCCGAGTACAATCTCGAACCGACCAAGACGCGGATCTTCCAGATCTGGATCGAGCCGACCACCAAAGGCGGCCAGCCGACCTGGGGCGCGAAGCCGTTTCCGAAGTCGGATCGTTCCGGCAAGCTCGTCACCATCGCCAGCGGCATTGCCGGCGACCAGGACGCGCTGCCGATTAGAGCCGATGCCCGCGTGCTCGCCACCACGCTGAAGGCCGGCGAGCGCGCGGAATACGCGCCCGAGAGGCAGCGTCACCTCTATCTGGTGCCGGCGGCCGGCAGCGTCGAAGTCAACGGCGTGCGCGTCAATGCCCGCGACGGCGCCGCGATCCGCGATGAGGCGAAGCTGACGATTACGGCGCTGGAAGATACAGAGCTGGTGCTGGTCGACGCGGCGTAGTCCCCACTCGTCATGCCCGGGCTTGCCCCGGGCATCCATCCCGCTTCGCAAAGGTTTTTCGAGGTTGATGGATTGCCGGGTCAAGCCCGGCAATGACGGTCCCTATTTAATGAAATCCAAGGAAAGCCATCATGGCCAAAGTACTCGTGCTCTATTATTCCGCCTACGGTCACATCGAGGCGATGGCGAATGCCATCGCGGCAGGTGCGCGCGAAGCCGGCGCGACGGTCGACATCAAGCGCGTGCCCGAACTGGTGCCGGCCGAGGTCGCGAAAGCTTCGCACTACAAGCTCGACCAGCCAGCCCCGGTCGCGAAGATCGAAGAGCTTGCCAATTACGACGCCATTATCGTCGGCACCGGCACGCGCTTCGGCCGGATGGCCTCGCAGATGGCGAATTTCCTCGATCAGGCCGGCGGCCTCTGGGCCAGGGGCGCCCTGCACGGCAAGGTCGGCGGCGCATTCACCGCAACAGCGACCCAGCATGGCGGCCAGGAGACCACGCTGTTTTCGGTCATCACCAACCTCTTGCACTTTGGTATGACCATCGTCGGTCTCAATTACGGGTTTGCCGGCCAGATGAAGCTCGATGAGGTCACCGGCGGCGCGCCCTACGGCGCCACCACGATCACCGGCGGTGACGGCAGCCGACAGCCCAGCGAAAACGAACTCGCCGGCGCGCGTTATCAAGGACGCGTGATCGCGGAGACCGCGAAAAAACTGCATGGCTGATGCGATCGGGGCGGCATTCTCCTTTGCGGTTGCCGCCCCATCTCCATCGTTGGGGCGCGATGGATACGGCTATGGTCGAACTGCTTTTTATCGCCCAACTGGTGCGCAATCCGCTGCAGGCGATTGCACGGCGGTGGTGGTGCATCAGCCTGTACCGCGCCTCGCGCGGCCAGCGCCGCTGCACGGGATGCACCAAATCGTGAGATCGGCGTGACGGCTTGGTGATTTCAAACAGCGGAAAGCCGTCACTGCAGCGGGCGGTCCAGCGAATGCGCGGATATTGACACGCTCCGCGTGCCCACCAACTTTTTGCACGATTGCACATTTTGGTGGGCACGGCGCTAACGCGCCTTTGCCCACGCTACGAAGCTTAGTGCCGCAGCTGCGGCTTGATCACGGTCTGGCGAAGCTCGGCGCCGCAGTCGGAGCATTCATAAGTGAACTCGATCTTCGCCATGCTCCAGTGCGGCTCGACGTCCCGAACGAACATCGGAAGCCCGACGCAGCTCGGGCAAATGACGAAGGCCGGCTCGATGTCATCGTGCTGGTGGATATAGGCTGGCATCACTATTCTCCCCGCGGAAGCATTCACCAGTAACCCTTGACCCGAACACGAGCTTACGCCCCGCTTTCGAATACAATCATGAACTCTTGCGAACACAGGAAGAACGGCCACACAATCCGGCCGCGTGTGACAGATTTGCACGAGTGTGTCCGCCCTGCAACGAACCCCTTTTCCATGCATTGTGGCGGCCTCGACAGGATTGCGGCAGCAATTACCGGCAGGGAAAGGCTCGAGGCTGGTACTGTTTAGCTTAACAGGAGAATTCCCCAACGGTCCTGGCTCGTGCTGGTAAATTGCCGCTGCAGCTTTCCAAGTTCAACGAATAACCAAGAGAAAGTCGGGGAGACCATGCGGATCGCCATGATTGGCACGGGCTATGTGGGGCTGGTTTCCGGCGCCTGCTTTGCCGATTTCGGCCACCAGGTCACCTGCGTCGACAAGGATGGCGACAAGATCGCAAGCCTGCGTCGCGGGGAGATCCCGATTTTCGAGCCCGGGCTCGACGCGCTGGTGGCCGCCAACGTCAAGGCCAAGCGGCTGGATTTCACGACCGACCTCTCCGCGCCGGTCGCGGAAGCCGATGCGGTGTTCATCGCCGTCGGCACGCCGTCGCGGCGCGGCGACGGCCATGCCGATTTGACCTATGTCTACGCCGCCGCGCGCGAGATCGCGGCGTCGATTTCCGGCTTCACCGTGGTCGTTTCCTCGTTGCCCAATGAAGGAAAGACGATCGTTGCCGCCAACCTGGCCGCCCTGATGACTTCTTCGTCGGGCGCCCGAACGCTGATCATCGACAGCGATCTGCACCTTCGTAAACTTACTGCCGGACTGGCCCCCGGCGCACGCGAGGGATTGCTGGAAGCGCTGGAAAATCCACACCGGCTCGGAGCGATCGTCTCCAGACGTCATTCCGGACTGGATGTGCTGGCCTGCCCTTCCTCGGACCGCATTCCGAACGCGGCCGAGCTGCTTGGGTCGCCCGAGATGGAGAAGCTGCTGGCGGTGGCCCGCAAGTCCTACGATTATATCATCATCGAAATTGCCCCGATCATGTCGGTCGTCGACGTGAAGACGATCGAACGCTTCATCGACCGGTTCGTATTCGTGGTCGAATGGGGCCAGACCAAGAAGAGTTTGGTTGTCGATGCGCTCTCCAGCGTAGAGATGATCCGCGATCGCATCGTCGGCATCGTCCTGAACAAGGCCGATCCGGTCGCGTTGCGAAGCATCGAATCCTACAAGGGCGACAGGTCCGAAGATTACTATCGGGATTGATCCCGACCCAGCCCAGATGGCTATGAATGGTCGAGCGTGTGGTCTAACCTGTCGTTACAGGAACGAGACCAGGGCGAATGCGTTCGACTGAATTGAGATCTTCTGCAACACCCCCCGTTGCGGTGCGCCGTTCGACGGGGCCGCGCCGCCTGTTCTGGCGCTATCTCACCACTCCGCGCGCGCTGTATTTGCCGTTCGACAGGAGCCGGCTCTCGGTCACCGACCGGACGCTCGACTGATGGGCGCGAAACTGACTGGCAATCGTCCGGCCATCCTTGTCACGGGCGGCGCGGGATATATCGGCTCGCACTGCTGCCGGGCGCTGGACGCGGCGGGTTATCAGCCCGTCTGCTACGACAATTTCTCGACCGGCCACCAGAGCTTCGTCACCGGGCCGCTGGTCACAGGTGACATCGCCGACAAGACCACCCTCGCCCGTGCCTTTGCCGAGCATGACATCATAGCCGTAATGCACTTCGCCGCCTCAAGCCTGGTCGGCGAATCCGTGGTCGACCCGCAGAAATACTACCTCAACAATCTGGCCGGCACGCTCGCGCTGCTGGATGCGATGCGCACCGCCGGCTGCCGCCGTCTGGTGTTCTCTTCCAGCGGCGCGGTCTACGGCAATGCCGACAGCAAGGCACTGCCCGAGGATTATCCCTGCGCGCCGATCAATCCCTACGGCGCCTCGAAATGGATGATCGAGCGCGTGCTGGCGGATTATCGCGGCGCCTATGGCCTTGGCTCGTTCGCGCTGCGTTACTTCAACGCCGGCGGCGCCGATCCTTCCGGCGATATCGGTGAAATGCGCGAGGTGGAAACCCACCTGATTCCCCGCGCCATGATGGCCCTGCAGGGACACGTGCCGGACTTCGCGGTGTTCGGCGACGATTACCCGTCGCCCGACGGCACCGCGATCCGCGACTACATCCATGTCACCGACCTCGCGGCCGCCCACGTGCTGGCGCTCACGCTGCTGTTGGGAGGCCATACCGGCGGCGTCCTCAATCTCGGCACCGGCAAAGGCTTTTCGGTGCGGGAGATTCTCGCGGCGATCGCGAACGAGACCGGGCGCGAAGTCCCCCATGTCGTCAAGCCGCGCCGCGCCGGTGACCCGACCTACCTGGTCGCGGATGCTTCCGCCGCGCGTGCGACATTGAACTTCCACACCGCCCATTCGGACCTTCCGACCATCATCCGCACGGCCTGGGCCTGGCACAAAAAGGCGCACCCGCTGAAGACGGGTTAGCCGGTTCGCGGTCAAGCATTCCCCGTTGAAAGCAACTCCCCTGCGGGCAACCGATCCGCGCTGCGGCGCGAACGGCCTGTCACGCATGCATCCGCGCGGCTTGCCCGGCGGGAACCAGACCGGCTAGCATGCGTGCAACAGAGATGAGCCCATGACAGCTCACGGAACCGGCAAAGGGAGAAAACCATGAAGGCGACGAAACGGGCCTGGCGCTATCTCGTAACACCGCTTGCTTTCGCCGGAATGCTGAGTATCAGCTCCGCCGCCGAACTCAATCCCGCCGCGGTGATTTACAAATTGCCGGACCAGATCCCGTGGGGTCCGGTCAACGCCGCCGGCGCACAGAGTGCCGTGGTTGTTGGGGATCCGACCAAGCCCGGCTTCTACGCGGTCTACAATAAATGGACCAAGGGCAATCATTTCAGCCGGCCGCATTTCCATCCCAACGACCGTTACATCGTCGTGCTGCAAGGCACCTGGTGGGTCGCCTCGGGCCCGAAATTCGATCCCGCCAATACGACGCCGATGCCGGCCGGCAGCTTCGTCACCCATTTCGGCAAGCAGGTGCATTGGGACGGCGCCAAGGACGAGGACGCGGTGCTGCTGATCATGGGCGAGGGCCCGGCGACTTCTACGGCGGCGGAAGAGAAATAACCCCGCCGCCGCACGTCTATTCCAGCCATCAATTCGCAAGCGGAGGGCCGAACGCACCATGCGATCGATGATGAAATTCGCAGTCGCGATCCAGCTTCTGCTCTCTCCGCTGCCGTCTTACGCCGAGGACGCCTATCCAGCGCGCAGCGTGCAGGTGGTGGTGCCCTATCCGGCCGGCGGCTCGACCGACCCATTGGTCCGGATCATCTGCGACCGGCTGTCGAAGAATCTCGGGCAGACCTTTGTCGTGCTCAACCAGCCCGGCGCCGGCGGCAATACCGGCACGGCCAACGTGGTCCGCGGCGCCCATGACGGCTACACACTGGTGGCCAGCGCGGCCGCGATCGCCATCAATGCGACCTTCTATCGCAACCTGTCGTACGACGTGGAGAAGGACCTGGTTCCGCTCGCGGTGATCGCGCGTTTTCCCATGGTATTCGTGGTGCAGCCCTCGGCGGGGCTGAACTCGATCGCCGAGCTTGTCGCGCGCGCCAAACAGAAGCCCGGCGGGGTCGCCTATGGCGCCAGCGGCAACGGCACGCTCGACCACCTCATCGACGAAAAATTCAAGGCCGACACCGGCACCGACATGCTGCGGGTTCCGCACAACGGCGTTCCCGCGACCTTCACCAGCCTGTTGCGCGGCGACGTCAACTTCATGGTGGCGGCCAGCAACGCCGTGATGCCCTTCGTGGACGCGAAGACCGTCAAGCCGCTGGCGGTGACCTCGGCGGCGCGATCGCCGCAACTGCCTGACGTGCCGACCATGGAGGAACAGGGGTTCAGGAATTTCCGGATGTACGGCTGGGCGATGCTGTTTGCCCCATCGGGCACCCCGCAACCGATCGTCGAGAAGCTGCATGACGAGATCGCCAAGGCGCTGACCGATCCGGCCGTCAGGAAAATCTTGACCGACCAGGGTGCGGAATCGCCGCCGCTCTCGCTCGCCGAACTGCGCGACTACGTCCACAGCGAAAAAGAACTCTACGGCGCCATCGTTCGCGCCGGCGACATGAAAGCCGACTAATCCCCGTTTGCGGCGCTCGAGCCGTACGGCAGTCTCCCGCAACATCCCGAATGGATCTACCCCATGCTGTTCCAATGCAAAGTCTGCGGCCCCGCGACCGATCACGGCAGCGCGCCGTTACGTTCCGGCAAGGCAAAACCCTGGCGCACCATCGACATCCACTGCCACTGCATGGTGCCGGAGGCGAATGCCATGGTGCTGAAGGCCACCGGCATACCAGGCGGCGGCGAGACGCCCAACGCCAATGCCCATGTCAATGCGCTGACCAAGAGCATTCAGCCACAGCGCGGCAAGATCGACTTTCCAAAGCTGACCGATCTTGACACCCGCCTCGCCGACATGGACCGCGACGGCATCGACGTGCAGGTGATCTCGCCCTATCCCGGTCACTTCGTCTACGCGGCGCCGCCGGAAGTGGCGCGCGACAGCTGCCATATGGTCAATAACCACATCGCCGACATGGTGGCCAAACACCCCGACCGGCTGATGGGCATGGGCACCGTGCCGTTGCAGGATCCCGGCATGGCCGTTGCCGAACTCGACCGCACCGTCAAGGAACTCGGCTTCCGCGGCGTCGAACTGTCCACCAACGTCCGGGGCGTCGACCTCACCCGCGCCGGACTGGAAAACTTCTTCGCGCGCGTCGAAGAGCTCGACGTGATGATTTTCCTGCATCCGTCCGGCACCAGCCTGGTCGGGCGCATGGAGGATCACTATTTCCCCAACACGGTCGGGCATCCCCTGGATTCCGCGCTGTGCGTCGGGCAACTGGTGTTCGACGGCTACCTCGAACGCTTTCCCAAGCTGAAGATCTGCATCGCCCATGGCGGCGGTTATATCCCCGGCTATTGGGGGCGCTTCGACCATGCCTGGGCGCATCGCGAGGATTGCCGCGTCACCATCAAGAAGAAGCCGTCGGAATATCTGAAGAAGCTCTATTTCGACACCGTCGTGTTCGACGAGCGCCAGCTCAAAAACCTGATCGATATCTGGGGCGCCGACCACATCATGCTCGGCACCGATTACCCGTTCGACATGGCCGAACCTGATCCGGTCGGCTTTCTCGGCCGGGTCGAGGGCGTCAGCCAAAAGGACATGGCGCTGGTGGCCGGCGGCAATGCCGAACGGCTGCTGGGATTGCCGGCGAAGGCAAAAGCCAGGACCTAGGTGCAAAATTGCGAAAACAACCCCATGCAAAGTAGAATGGGGCCCGGAATGCGCATATCATCGGAACCACGCGAGGAATTCCGATGCATCCGGCCGCCAAACTGCAATTCGAGCGCATTATCGTCGAGTTTGCGCGATGGCGGGCGCTGCCCGAAGACGACCGGCCGCCCGCGCCCGCGTGGTGGTGGGGACCGGCGATAGAAATGCGGGATATCGACTTGAAATTGCCGGCCCATGGCAACGTCCGGCTCGGCCTGCCCGATGGCGCGACCTACGCCGACGGCGCGCAGGTCCTGTTCCGTTCGCTGGCCGGCCAGACCGTCCAGCCCTGGCCGTATGATTTCTCGAGCAAGGTGAAGTCCACCGATTCCGACGTACGCGACCTGCACGTGCAGCCGTCAGACGACAGCGCTTTTCAGCCTTGACCGCGCCGCGGGGGCCGCGGCCGCCTCACCGGAGTCGGGTTGCAGCGGCGGCGAGGCCAGCAGCGGCGCGGTCGCAAGCAGCTCGGCCATCTGCCGCGGCGGCAACGGTTTGGAGAACAGGAAGCCCTGCATCTCGTCGCAGGCGTGATTGCGCAGGAATGTCTGCTGCTCGATGGTCTCGACGCCTTCGGCGATGACGGTCATCCCCAGCGCCTTGCCCATGCTGATGATCGCCTGCGCGATGGCCTGGTCCTCGGAATCGTTCGGCAGATCGCGAACGAAGGAGCGGTCGATCTTGATGGTGTCGATCGGGAACTGCTTCATCAGCGACATCGACGAATAGCCGGTGCCGAAATCGTCGATCGCAAGACGGATGCCGCGGCTCTGGACCGCGTCGAGCACCTTGATGGCGCGCGACACGTTGCGCATCACCATGCTTTCGGTGACTTCGAGCTGCAGCAGCACCGGCGACATGCCGCTGGCCAGCAGCGCCTCGTCGACGTCGTGCAGCAAATGGGCGTCGGCGAATTGCCGCGGCGACAGGTTGACCGCCATCGTCACCGGCAGCAGCCCGCGGCGTTGCCAGGCCATGTTCTGCGCGCAGGCTTCCTTCAGCACCCAGCGGCCGATCGGCACGATCAGCCCGGTCTCTTCCGCCAGCGGAATGAATTGCCCCGGCGACACCAGGCCAAGCTCGGGATGATTCCAGCGCAACAGCGCCTCGACGCCGGTGATCTGGCCGCTCGCCATGTCGACCTTCGGCTGATAGTGCAGCGAGAACTGCTCGCGCTCCAGCGCGCGGCGCAGCGCGCGATTCCAGCGTCAGGCGCTCGATCGACTGCGCCTTGATCTCCCTGGTGAAGAAGCGGAAGCCGTTCTTGCCGTCTTCCTTGGCGAGATACATCGCCATGTCGGCATTCTTGGTCAGCGTCTGCATGTCGGAGCCGTCGGACGGGTACATCGCAATGCCGATCGAGGCCGTGGTGTGGCACTCGTGCCCGCTCAATTGCAGGGGCTGGCTCAGCACCGAAAGAAGCTCGCCGGCGATGCGTTCGACCTCGGGACGTTCGGCGGTTTCCTCCAGGATGACGACGAATTCATCGCCGCCAAGCCGCGCCACGACGTCGCTCGAACGCAACGCGCGGCGCAGCCTGCCCCCGATTTCCACCAGCAACATGTCGCCGGCATCATGGCCCAGCGAATCGTTGATGACCTTGAAGCGGTCGAGATCGATGAACAGCACGGCAAACTGCCGCTGGTAGCGCTCCGCGGCGTCGATCGTACGGCGCAGCAACCCGTTGAACATCTCGCGGTTCGGCAGGTTCGTCAGGCTGTCATGCGAGGCCAGATATTCGATCCGCTCATCCGCCTTGGTCTTTTCGTCGGCGCGGTCGAAATTCTCCAGCGCGAACGACACATTGTCGGTGAGCCGCTTCAGCAGTTCGGCGAATTCCGGCGTGAACGTGTCCTTTTCGATCGCCACGAAAATCATGACGCCGACGACCTGCCCCCGCACGAACAGCGGGAAGGCCGCGCCGGCCCGCGTACCATCCCTGCGCGCACGGGCATGAAACGCCTGGCTGCGCGGATCGGCGAGATAGTCGTTGATGATGCAGGGCTTGCCCGAACGGATCGCCATGCCGCTGGACCCGCGTCCTTCCGGATGGGCCTCATTGACCGACACTCGCGCCTCGCGCGAGCTGGCGGCGGTCGGTCCGGCCGCTGCCACGATCTCCAGATAATCGCTATCGGGTCTGCCTCAGCCCGATGGATGTGGCGGTGAACTTGCCGCCCTCCGCGGTGGCCTGGCACACCAGATCGAACAATTCGCTGCGCGAACGTGCCCGTACGATCGCCTCATTGGTCGCGCTGAGCGCGGCGAGCATGCGCGTCAGGCGTTCCTTCTGCTCCTCGGTCTTCGCCTTCTCGTCGGCGCGATCGAAATTCTCGAGCGCGAACGACACGTTGTCGGCGAGCCGCTGCAACAGCTCGATCAATTCGGGGCTGAACGCGCCGAGTTCGCTGGAGAGAAACACAATGGCGCCGACGGCTTTGCCATGTCCTGCAGCAGCGGCAACGCCGCGCCCGATCGGGTTCCGCTGTCGCGAACCACCTTGTAGAAATGCCCGGAGCTGCCGAAATCGGTCAGATAGTCGTTGCTGATGCACGGCTGCCGGGTACGGAACGCGATGCCGGTGATGCCCTGCCCTTCGGGCCTTGCCGCATCGGCCGACAATTGCACCTTGCTGGCCCGCTCCCGATCGGGTCCGGCGGAAGCGACATTTTCCAGGAAATCGGCGCCTGGCCGCTCCAGAACGATTGCCGTCGAGGTGAAATTGCCGCCGACGGTCGCGGCCTCGCAGACCAGTTCGAACAGCTCCGTTCGGGACTTGGCCCGCATGATCGCTTCGTTGGTGGCGCCGAGCGCCGCGAACATTCGCGTCAAGCGCTCCTTCTGTTCCTCGGTCTTCGCCTTCTCGTCGGCGCGATCGAAACTTCCGAGCGCAAAGGAGACATTGTCGGCCAGCCGCTGCAGCAGTTCGGCGAACTCCGCCGTGAAGGTGTCGGTTTCGGAGGAGATGAAGAGCATCACGCCGACAGGCCGTCCATCGACCATCAGCGGAAACGCGGCGCCCGACCTTGCTCCCTCGCTTTGAATGACCTGGTTGAACGCGCCGTTTTGCGGACTTCCGAGAAAATCGTTGTTGATGCAGGCCTGCCGCGAACGGAACGCCGTCCCGCAGACGCCCGCGCCCTTCCGGAACCGCCTCGCTGATCGAAACCTTCAGACGGCGGGCGTTGTCCGCGGTCGGCCCGGCGGCGGCGACCATGTCGAAATAGTCGCTGTCGGGCCTGGCGAGAAGGATGCTCGTCGAATTGAACCGTCCGCCCTGCGCCGCCGCCTTGCACACCAGTTCGAACATTTCGGTGCGCGACCTCGCCCGCATGATCGCTTCGTTGGTGGCGCTGAGCGCGGCGAACATCCGCGTCAATCGCTTCTTCTGATCGTCGGCCTTCGCCTTTGCGTTCGCGCGCTCGAAATTGTCGAGCGCAAAGGAGACGTTCTCGGCGATCCGCGCCAGCAGCGCGATGATCTCGTCATCCGCCGCCCATGATTTGCCGACAAAGAACATCACGACGCCGACGCTTTGTCCGGCCTTGATCAGCGGCACGGCGACGCAGGCGACGACGCCGGCCTCACGTCCGGCCTGCTGCCACGGCCCGCCCTTGGCGATGTCGTGGTTGACGCAAGGCCGCTGGGTCCGGAACGCCCGACCGGCAATGCCCTTGCCATACTCATTGTCGGGATCGATCGAGAAGCGCGTGCTGCGTGAGCAGATCGAGACTCTCGCCGCTGCCGGCGGCAGGCTTCAGCCAGATCGAGCCCGGCTCCGACAACAGCACCACCGTGGCGACGGACTTTCCGCTGTGGACGGCGGCATCGCAAACGCGCTGGTAGAGTTCCTGTTCGGTCTTGGCGCGCAAGAATGGCTTCATTGGTCGCGCTGATGGCGCCGAACATCCGGTTCAGCCGCCGCATCGCCCGCTCGCCGTCCTTGCGCGCGGCCTCGTGATCGAAATTGTCCAGCGCGAAGGAAAGATTTGCCGACATCCGCTCGAGCAGCGCGACGATCGGAGCGTCGATCGACCCCGCGTCGCGCCGGGTGACGAGGAATACGCCGACGCTGCGGCCGTTGCAGGTCAGCGGCAACCCCGCCGCCGCGCCGACATGTCCGGCCGCCGCGCCCTGGCGCCAGGCCAGCGAGCGCGCGTCGTTGAGAAAATCGTTGCTGATGCATACTTTCTGATCGCGAAAGGCCTGCCCGCACACGCCGGAGCCTTCAGGGGTATCAGCCACGATCGAAATATCGATGGCGCGCAGCCTTGCGATGTCTTCGCCGAAACCGGCGGCAAACCGGAGCAGTTTGGTATCCGGCTCCAGCAAAAAGACGGCCGTCGCCAGGAAGTCCCCGCTGGAAAACGCGGCTTCACAGACCTTTTCGTACAGCTCTTCCGGCGATTTCGCGTACAGGATCGCTTCGTTGGTCGCGTTCAACGCCGCAAATGTACGCGCGATATTGGTCTTCAAGGTTCTCGAGCTCCGCGCAGGCAACAACGGCCTGCCCCCGGGGATTTTATGCGCGGCAGACGCCTAAATGGACGTTATTGGCGGGCGGAAGTTGCGATTCAGAGTAAATGGCCAGCCAACATCGCAAAGATCGGCTCCGAAGAACTACGGTCCCGTTCACGATTTATCAGCCATGAGGCCGCCGAACGTCGGTGCCGGGGATTTCGGCGCACCCGGGTCACGTCATTTTTCGCCAGATGAAATCCGCTTCACCCGGACCGTGCCAGCGGCATGCCCGGTGCGGACAATCTGCCCTTGCTCTGGGGCCACCGCTTTGAGACCATGCCGGGAAGCGACAATCGAACAAGACCCGCATATCGCGCGGGCATTTTGTGAGGAAACCCCATGCCGATCGTTCAGGCCGACCGTCTTACACGCATCGGCGCGGCATTGCTCAGGGCTGCCGGCGCATCGGACGAGGAAGCGAGCGCGGTGGCCACCGGCTGCGTCAACGCCAACCTCGCCGGCCATGATTCCCACGGCATCATCGCGATCCCGACCTATATCGACCGCATCAAGGCCGGCCATATCGTGCCCGGCGCGAAATGGACCATCGAGCAGGAATCGCCGACCACGACCGTGATCGACGGCCATTGGGGTTTCGGGTTTCATGTCAACGCCAAGGCGATGGCGCTGACGATCGAGAAGGCGAAGACGGCCAACGTCGCGGCCTGCACGGTATTTCGCCAAAGCCATGTCGGCCGGCTCGCCGCCTATCCCCTGATGGCGATCAGGGAGGGCATGATCGGCCTTGCGACCGCCGATTCCGGCCGCTCGCCGAAAATCGTGGCGCCGTTTGGCGGCCGCGAGGCCCGGCTCGGCACCAACCCGATCTCGATCGCGGTTCCGTCCGACCTCGACGCGCCGTTCTATCTGGACATGGCGACCTCGGCGGTCGCCGCCGGCAAGATTGCGCTTGCGGTGTCGCGCAACGAGGAAATCCCGCACGGGTGGATCGTCGATCAGCGAGGGACGCCATACCACCGACCCCAAAGAATACCGCAAGGGCGGCGCACTGCTGCCGCTCGGCGGCAGCGAAGGCTACAAGGGCAGCGGCCTGGCCGCGATGGTCGAGGTGCTTGTGCGGGCTGCTCACGGGCTTGGCTTCGGCGTCGAACCGACCGGGCGTCACAATGACGGATGCTTCATGGCGGTGTTCAACGTCGCGGCGTTCCGCCCGCTGAAGCAATTCAAGAAGGAAGTCGCCGAATTTGCGCGCTATCTGAAAGAGACGCCGCTGTCCGAAGGCTCCACCGGCGTGTTCTATCCGGGCGAGGTCGAATATATCCGCGAACAACAGCGCAAGGCTTCCGGCATCGACATCGAGGACGCCACCTGGGAAAAACTGCGCGCGCTGGCCGGCGACTACAAGCTCGCCAAAGAACTCGATCTGACGTGAAGCCCGCTTAGCCGATACAAGGAGAACAACATGACACGGCAAATGGCGATGGTCGGCTTCCTGCAGGCGCAGAACTGCACCAATCTGCCGAGTTCGTGGCGGCATCCGGAATCGCGCGACGATTCGATGTCGGCCGACTACTACCAGGAGATCGCCCGGATCCTCGAAGCCGGCAAATTCCACATGGCGTTCTTCGACGACCGGCTCGCCATGCCGGACCGCTACGGCAGCGACCACGCCCACACCGTCGAATACGGCATCCGCTGCGTGAAGATGGATCCGATCGTGGTGCTGACCACGATGGGCATGGTCACCGAGAAGCTTGGCCTCGCCTCGACCTGTTCGACCACCTATTTCGAGCCGTTCGACGTCGCCCGCCGTTTCGCCACCCTCGACCTGATGACCAGGCGGCCGCGCCGCCTGGAACGTCGTGACGTCGGTCAATGACGGCGAAGCCCATAATATGGGCAAGGAGCAGCACCTCGATCATGACCTGCGCTACGACCGCGCCGACGAATTCATGGAAGTCGTGCTCGGCCACTGGGATTCCTGGGAAGACGGCTCGCTGATCATCGACAAGAAGAGCGGACGCTTCGCCGATCCGACCAAGGTGAAACGGCTCGACCACAACGGGCCGTTCTTCAAGTCGCGCGGGCCGTTCACGGTGCCGCGTTCGAGCCAGGGCCATCCCGTCGTCATCCAGGCCGGCGCCAGCGGCCGCGGCCAGCGCTTTGCCGGCCGGTGGGGCGAGGTGATCTTCACCGCGGCGCGCAATCTGGCGAGCGCCAAGCAGGGCTATGACGCGATCCGCAACGAAGCCGCCAAGGTCGGCCGCGATCCCGACCAGATGTTCCTCTGCAACCTGATCACGCCGGTAGCCGGCGCGACCAAGGCCGAGGCCGAGGACAAGATGGCGCTGATCGGCAAGCTGCCGCTGGAAATCGACGCGCTGTCGCTGCTGGCGGAGGGACTGAACTTCGACTTTGCCGCCAAGGGCATCGACGAGCCGCTGACGACTGAGGAACTGCAGGGCATGCAGGGCATGCTCGGCATCCGCGACGGCGTGCTCAGGACATCGGGCAAAACCAACCCGAGCACGCGCGACTTCATCACGTTCTCGGGCCGCGGCCAGACCCAGGACGCGATCGTCGGCGGACCGAAGGAGATCGCCGACCGGCTGGAAGAAATGTTCGTCGGCCGCGGCTGCGACGGCTTTGTGATCGCGGCGACCTATGTGCCCGGCTCCTACGCCGACTTCGTCACGCATATCGTGCCGGAACTGCAGCGCCGCGGGCTGTTCCACAAGGACTATGCCGGCAAGACGTTGCGCGAAAATCTCGGCTTGCGGCGGCCCGTGGCCGGCGCATGGAAAACCCGGCCGCAAGCCGCGGCCGAATAAGAACAAGAGGAACAGACCATGCGTTGGCTCAAATTCACCGCCGCCGGCAACACATCCTGGGGCATCGTCGAAGGCGACAAGGTCATCACCGTCAGCGGCGACCCCTTCGGCGAATGGCAGCGCACCGCGCAAGCCGTTTCGCTGAAGGACGTCAAGATCGAACTGCCGCTGGTCCCGCGCACGTTCTATTGCGTCGGCCTGAATTACCTGAAGCACCTCAAGGAAGCCGCCGACAAGGCCGGCACGGTCCCGAACATACCGGACCGTCCCGAAATCGGTTACCGCGCCCAGAACGCGCTGATCGCCCATGACGAGGACGTGGTGATCCCGGCGACCGCGACCGAGAAGATCCACTACGAGGGCGAACTGGCCGTCGTCATCGGCAAAAAGTCAAAACATCTCACCGAGGCCAACGCGATGTCCTGCGTGTTCGGCTATACCATCGGCAACGATGTCAGCGAGCGCACCTGGCAGAAGGCCGATCGCGGGCTGTGGCGCGCCAAGAACGCCGACACCTTCAAGCCGATGGGGCCCTGGATCGAGACCGACGTCGACCTCGACAAGATGGAAACCGTGATCAGGGTCAACGACAAGGAGACCGGCCGCTTCAAGACCAACGACATGATCTTCGGCATCGTGCCGTTCATCGTCGAACTGACCAAGTATTTCACGCTGTGGCCGGGCGACGTGATCTGGATGGGCACCGACGGCGCCTCGCCGGATATCAAGGCCGGCGACGTCGTCGAGATCGACATCACCGGGATCGGCACGCTGCGCAACAAATTCGTCGCCGAGAAGCGATAGGGCATGGGCCGCTATTCTACCGCGCATTACTTCCTCGAAGGCCTGGTCGATCTCGGCGTCGAGTACATCTTCGCCAATCTCGGTACCGACCACGTGTCGCTGATCGAGGAGATGGCGCGCTGGGACAAGGAAGGGCGCAAGCATCCCGAGATGATCCTGTGCCCGCACGAGGTCGTCGCGGTGCACATGGCCGGCGGCTATGCGCTGGCGACCGGCCGTGCGCAAGCGGTGCTGGTGCATGTCGACGCCGGCACGGCCAACGCCTGCATGGCGATCCAGAACCTGTTTCGCTACCGGCTGCCGGTGATGCTGTTCGCCGGACGCGCGCCGCACACGCTGCACGGCGAACTCATCGGCTCGCGCGACACCTATGTGCACTTCGTGCAGGACCCCTTCGATATCGCCAGCATCGTGCGGCCCTATGTCAAATGGGAATACTCATTGCCGTCGGGCGTCGTCGTGAAGGAGGCGCTGGCGCGCGCCTCGGCCTTTGCGCACAGCGATCCGCCCGGCCCGGTCTACATGATGCTGCCGCGCGAAACGCTGGCGGAGGAGTGGGATGAGGCGGCGATGCCGTCCTATCCGCCGGCGCGCTATGGCAGCGTACAGGCCGGCGGCGTCGAGCCGGCACGCGCGGAGGCGATCGCGCAGGCGCTGATGGCGGCGGAAAATCCGGTGGCGTTCGCGGCCTATCTCGGCCGCAAGCCGCAGGCGGTTGCGGTGCTCGACCGGCTGGCGCGTGCGACCGGCATTCGCGTCGCCGAGTTCAACGCGATCGATCTCAACATCCCGCAGGACTCGCCGTGTTTCGCAGGCGCCGATCCGCTGCCTTTGCTCGAGGGAGCCGATCTCGGCCTGCTGCTCGACTCCGACGTGCCGTTCGTGCCGCAGTCGGCCAAGCGGGCGAACGCGATGAAATGGATCCAGATCGACGTCGATCCGCTGAAGGCGGATTTTCCGATGTGGGGGTTTCCGACCGACATGCGCATCCAGGGCGATTGCGCGATCGTGTTGCAGCAGGTGCTCGATGCCGTCGAGGCGCGCGCCGACGACGCCTATCGCAAGCGCGTGGCCGACCGGATCGCAAGCTGGGGCGGCGCCCGCGAGGCGGCCGCAAAGCGCCGCGCTACCGCGAGTGCCAACAAGGGCATCTCCGGGCGCGCTGAACCCCGCCTTTGTGTTCGCAGCGCTTGGCGCAAAACTGTCGCCCGATGACGTCGTGCTCAACGAGGCGATCCGCAACGGACCGATCCTGCAGGAGCATCTGACGCGCACCAAACCGAAGAGCTATGTCGGGCTTGCCGGTGGCGGGCTCGGCTTTTCCGGCGGCATGGCGCTGGGGCTGAAACTGGCGCAGCCCGAACGCCGCATCGTGCAGGTGATCGGCGACGGCGGATTTCATTTCTCCTCGCCCGACAGCGTCTATGCGGTGGCGCAGCAATACCAGATTCCGGTTTTGACGATCGTGCTGGACAATGGCGGCTGGCAGGCGGTGAAGTCCGCGGTGCAGCGGGTCTATCCGAAAGGCATCGCCGCCGAGACCGATCAATTCCAGTCGCGGCTGATGTCGGGCCGCCAGGGCGAGCGCCGGGATTTTTCCGCGGTGGCAAAGGCGTTCGGCGCTTTTGGCGAATGTGTTGCCGAGCCGGACGAACTTGCCGCCGCGATCGATCGCGCGTTGGCCGCACTGGACGACGGCAAGGCGGCCGTGTTGCATATTCAGGTCACGCGGCTTTGAATCCTGACAAAGGACCCATTCCATGAGAATACCGAACCGATATTCTCGCTTTTCCGCGTGCCTCGGATTTGCCGGGCTGGTTGCAAGTGCGCTCACGCCCGCCTTCGCCCAGGAAGACCCCGCAAAATATCCGTCGCGGCCGATCCACCTCATCGTCGGCTTCGCCGCGGGCGGCGGCAATGACATCATCGCACGCGTGTTCGGACAGAAGCTGGCCGAGAGCCTGGGCCAGCCCGTGATCGTCGAGAACAAGCCCGGCGGCGGGGCGATCGTTGCGACCGAATATGTCGCGAAATCCGCCCCCGACGGCTACACGCTGCTGATGAGCGCCAGCGGCATATCGATCAATCCCGCCGTCTACGCCAAGCTGCCCTACGACGCGGTGAAGGATTTCGTCGCGGTGTCCGAACTGGCCTCGTTTCCGCTGATCATGATCGTCAGCGCAAACTCGCCGATCAAATCGGTCGCGGACCTCGTGACCTACGCCAAGGCCAACCCCGACAAGACCAATTACGCCAGCTCCTCCGCCTCGTTCCAGCTCGTCACCGAGCTGTTCAAGCTGAAAACGGGCGCGCCGATGCAGGTCATCCCCTACAAGAGCGCCAATGAATCGGTGCTGGCGGTGATCTCGGGCCAGGTCACCACGACCATTGCCGATGCCGGGCCGGTGGTCAGCCAGGTCAAAAGCGGGACGGCGCGCGCGCTGGCGGTTGCCACGTCCAGGCGGATAGAAGACCTGCCCGATGTGCCGACGCTGAAAGAGGCCGGCGCCGATGTCGAGGCGGTGTTGTGGAGCGGCATCTTTGTGCCCAAGGACACGCCGCCGGGAATCGTGAAAAAGCTCGAGGCCGAGTTCATGCGGATCGCGAAACATCCCGACGTGATCGCCCGCCTCAAACCGCTCGGCATCGACACCGTCGGCAATTCGTCGGAAGAGTTCTCGAAAATCCTCGCCGCCGACATCGCGCGCTGGGGCGCCGTCGCCAAGGCCAGCAATATCAGGATCGAGCAGTAGCGCCGGTTTGGTTGGAGCGCTTCGAGCGAAGTGGACACGCGGCATGTAAAAGCGACACACAAAAAGCACCGGCGCTGCACACGGGTTCCGTGGCAGCGCCGGCGTTGGTGGCAGATTCCCAGGCAGGCGCGCTATTTAACGATTTCAGCGCCGACCTTGCAGATGACCGCGTCCTGATCGCCGGTACCGCCGCTGCAACCGATCCCGCCGATCAGCTTGCCGCCTTCGACGAGCGGAAATCCGCCGGGGCTCGCAACCAGGCCAGGATCGAGCGTCGCGACATAGCCATGGCCGGTCTCAAAGGCGTTGTAGAACAGGCGGGACTCGCGGCGGGTGCGCGCCGATGTGCGGGCCTTGCCGATCGAGATATTGACGGATGCAATCTGGGCGCCTTCCATGCGCGAGAAATGAACGAGCTCGCCATTGGTATCGACCACCGCGATGTTCATCTTCCAGTTCCGTTTCTTGGCCTCGGCTTCGGCGGCGGTCATCGCCTGCTTGGCGCGTTCGAGACCGATCGATATCCCATAGGGAATATCAAACGGCATCGCATCCGGCGTTCCGCCCGCGGACGGTTGCGCCGGGGGCGCAGCCGGCGTGGCGGCAGGCGCCTGCGCCGAAACCGGCGAACTGATTGCAGCGATGGCGCAGGCGGCCAGTGTCATTGATACGATATTACGCAAGATAGGCTCCATGGAGTTGGTGGTTCGGACAGTTTTTCTGCATTGGACGGCACATGCTCAGAACGCCGGCGCCTGGCCGTTCCGGCCATAGGTAATGCGCGGCGCCTGCACGGTTCCGTCGGGCTGCTTCTTTGCGCTCGATACGAAGATCTTGGTTCCGGGCTGCACCTCTTCGCGCTTGCCCATTTCATAGGTCACCACGACGGTTTCGGGGGTGACGAGCAGCTTCTTTTCGCCGTCCTTGTATTTCACCGACAGAGTGTGCCCCTCGACGCCGGACACGGCATGCTCGACATTGGCATTGGTCATCTTGCTTTTGGGCAGCAGGTCCCAGTCGTAATGGCCTTCGCCGGTGCCGCGCATCGATTCCGGAAAGATATGGACCTCGATGGCCTTCTGGACGCCGTCGGCCTGCATCATGCCGGCGGAGCCGACGAACATGCCCTGTTTGATGTCGGTCATTTTCGACGGAACGATCACGACAAACAGCGGATTGTCGGTCAGGGTCAGTTTGAGTTCCGCGCCGTCACGGTTCTTGACGACGTAAACCGGACCTTCGATCCGTTCGACGGTGCCGCGGATACGAACGGCATCCTGCGCCGATGCCGGCGCAATCCCGCCAATCAAGACCATGCCGATGGAAACGAAGCCGGCGACAGAAAACGCGCGTCGTGCCATGCCTGACATGGTCATTCTCCCTGGTGCATTCGACCGTTTGACGGTTCGCTGGTGGGGCGAAGGAAACTTTCGCCAATTGGTGCAAACCCCAGGTAGTAACGAAAATTCCCTAGAGCCCTTTCCGTTCCGATTGAATCGGAACGGGGCTCTATCTTTTATTTTGACGCGTTTTCTTTACGCGAACCGGTATCCACTTCGCTTGAAAACGCTCTACTCGATCTTGATCCCGGCATCCTGGATCACCTTGCGCCAGCGCTCCTCCTCGCTGCTGAAGTAACGGTCGAGCGCCTCGGGCGGCTCCGCCACCATGACGAGGCCTTCATTGACGCCGAGCTTCCTGAACGCGTCGGACTGCACGGCCTTGGCGGCCGATTTGTTCAGGCGGTCGATGATATCGGGCGGGGTCTTGGCGGGCGCGTACAGGCCATACCAGGCCTCGGCGGCGTAGCCGGGAACGCCGGCTTCCGACACTGTCGGCAATTGCGGAAAGGCCGGCGAGCGCTCGGCCGACGTCACCGCGAGCGCACGCAACTGACCGCCTTCGACCAGCGAAGCGGCACTCGCAACCGTTGTGAAGATCACCTGGATCTGTCCCCCGAGCAGATCGGTGATCGCGGGCGCCGCGCCCTTGTAGGGCACCGTGGTCAGGTTCACCTTCGCCATGTGCTTGAACAGTTCACCCGCCAGATGCGCCGAGGTGCCGGTGCCGTAGGTGCCGTACGACAATTTGTCGGGTTCCGCTCTTGCCGCCGCGATCAGGTCCGCGATCGATTTGATCGGGGATTTTGGATTGACCACGACGATATTGAAGGAACGCGCCACCAGCGCCACCGCCGCGAAATCCTTGTGCGGATCGTAGGGCAGCTTCGGGTTCAGGCTGGGATTGACCGCGTTGGCGAACGTGCCCATCAGCAGCGTGTAACCGTCGCCCGCGCTGGCCGCGACCGACTGCGTTCCGATGATGGTGCCCGCCCCCGGCTTGTTCTCGATGATGACGGACGCGCCGAGATCCTTTGCCATCTCCTGCGCCAGCGTGCGCGCCACCACATCGGTGCCGCCGCCTGGTGCGAACGGCACCACGATCTTGATGATCCGCTCGGGATAGGCGGCCGCGGCCGAACCATTCAGCAACGCATATGTTGCAAGCGCGAACAGAATTGATCTCAGACATCGTGACATGGAGCGGCCGATCCCAGGAGGAGCTTCCTTATACACGGACGCGCGCCATGCGCGGGAGGAGCATCCGTCATGACAGGGACGGCACGTGCGGGCCATCATTGGCGTTCAGCGACACCTTCTATCTGCTCGGTATCGCACTCATCGTCGCGCTCATGGCTGCCCTGCTCCTGAAGAAGCCCGAACATCTTGAAAGCGGCGGCGCTCACTAGGAATATGCATTCGACCCCGGCAAAAGGAGACGACCATGAAACCCCGGATGAACTACTACCAGGCAGCACCTGAAACCATCAAAGCCCTGCGCGCGGTGGAGGCGCAGATCCTGGCTTCCGGCCTCGAAAAATCGCTGATCGAACTGGTCAAGACCCGCGCCTCGCAGATCAACGGCTGCGCCTATTGCATCAGCGTCCACACCGCCGACGCCCGCAAGCAGGGCGAGACCGAGGAGCGCCTATATCTGCTCAACGCCTGGCGCGAGTCGCCGCTCTATACCGAGCGCGAACGCGCCGCGCTGGCGTGGACGGAAGCGGTGACACTGATCGCCGAAACCCATGCGCCCGACGATCTCTACGAAGACGTCCGCGCCCATTTCTCGGAATCCGAGACCGTCAACCTGACCATGCTGATCGGCAGCATCAATGCCTGGAACCGGATCGCGATCAGCTTCCGCGCCATTCATCCGGTAAGGGCGAAGGCCGCAGTGGCGTAGTCTCTTCCGTCATGCGCGGGCTTGACCCGCGCTTCCATCAATCTTCAAAAGAGTCTTGCCAAGTGATGGATTGCCGGGTCCCGCCCGGCAATGACGGCAATGACGCGGCTAAACCGCGGTCGCCTTGGCGAAATCGACATAGATCTCGCGCAGCCGATCGGTCATCGGGCCGGGTTTGCCGTTGGCCACCGTCTTGCCGTCGATCGACACCACCGCCTGCACGAACACGGTGGCGCTGGTGATGAAGGCTTCCTTGGCGGCCAAGGCCTCTTCGACCGTGAACGGCCGCTCCTCGACGCGGAGCTGGCGTTCTTCGGCCAGCGCCACCACCGCCTTGCGGGTGCAGCCGGGCAGGATCGCGCTGCCGTTCTGCCGCGTCACCAGCACGTCGTCATGGGTCAGGATGAAGGCCGAGGACGATCCACCCTCGGTGACCTTGCCGTCCTCGATCATCCAGGCTTCGCCGGCGCCGGCCGCGGCCGCGGCCTGTTTTGCCAGCACCTGCGCCAGCAGCGCCACGCTCTTGATGTCGCGGCGGGTCCAGCGCAGGTCGGGCACGGTGATGACGGCGATGCCTGATTTGGCCGACGGCGCGTTGATGATGTCTTTCACCGAGGTGAACATGATCAGCGTCGGTTTGACGCCCTTCGGAAAGGCAAAGTCGCGGCCGGTGTCGGCGCCGCGCGTCACTTCCAGATAGACCATGCCGTTGACGAGATTGTTGCGCGTCACCAGCTCCTTCTGGATTTCCTGGATCCGCGCCGGGGTTTCCGGCAGCGCCAGCTCGATCTCGCCGACCGAACGCTCCAGCCGCGCCAAGTGCGAGGCGTTGTCGATCAGCTTGCCGTCCAGCACGGCGGCGACCTCATAGATGCCGTCGGCAAACAGGAATCCGCGGTCGAGGATCGAGACCTTGGCGTCGGCCAGGGGCACGAACGAACCGTTGACGTAGGCGATCTGTTCCAAGCGAATTCTCCTGAGGGCCGTGATGGGGTTGCGGCGGACCTTATAGGCAAATTGTTAACGCCGATAAACCCTCAAACCGTCATTCCGGGGGCGTACGAAGCACGAGCCCGGAATGACGGATGGAGGCCTAATGCGACAAAATCTTCGACAGGAACTTCTGCGCGCGGTCGCTGCGGGGGCTGCCGAAGAAATCGGTCTTGGCGGCGTCCTCGACGATTTCGCCCCGGTCCATGAAGATCACGCGGTGGGCGACCTTGCTGGCAAACCCCATCTCATGGGTCACCACCATCATGGTCATGCCCTCGCGGGCGAGATCGACCATCACGTCCAGCACTTCGCTGATCATTTCGGGATCGAGCGCCGAGGTCGGCTCGTCGAACAGCATGGCGATCGGGTCCATCGCCAGCGCGCGCGCAATCGCCACGCGCTGCTGCTGTCCGCCGGACAATTCGGCCGGGTACTTGTTCGCGTGGTCGTTCAGCCCGACGCGGTCGAGCAGCTTGGCGGCCTTGGCCATCGCCTCGTCATGGGAGCGGCCCAGCACCTTCTCCTGCGCCAGGCACAGGTTCTCGACGATCCGCAAATGCGGGAACAATTCAAAATGCTGGAACACCATGCCGACCCGGGCGCGCAGCTTCGGCAGGTCGGTCTTGGGATCGTTGACCTTGATGCCGTCGAGGATGATGTCGCCCTCCTGGAACGGTTCCAGCGCGTTGACGCATTTGATCAGCGTCGATTTTCCCGGAACCCGACGGGCCGCACACCACCACCACCTCGCCCTTGGCGACTTTGGTCGTGCAATCCTTCAGCGCCTGGAAGGTCGGCCCGTACCATTTGTTGACGTGGCTGATTTCGATCATGCGCGCTTCCCTAACGAACGATGGCAATGCGCGTCTGCAGGCGGCGGACGCCATAGGACGCGATACAGGAAATGGTGAAATAGACGATGGCCGCAAACAGGTACATCTCGACCAGCCGCCCGTCGCGCTGCGCCACCTTGCTGGCGGCGCCGAGGAAGTCCGGGATCGAGAGCACATAGACCAGCGAGGTGTCCTGGAACAGCACGATGGTCTGCGTCAGCAGCACCGGCAGCATGTTGCGGAACGCCTGCGGCAGCACGATGTAGCGCATGGTCTGGCTGTAGGTCAGGCCGAGCGCCTGGGCCGCCGCGGGCTGGCCCTTCGAGATCGACTGGATGCCGGCGCGCATGATTTCGGAGAAATACGCCGCCTCGAACAGGATGAAGGTGACCAGCGAGGACGTGAATGCGCCGACGCGGATCGGCCGCGACGCCCCGGTCAGCCATTGCCCGATATAGGGCACCAGGAAGTAGAACCAGAAGATCACCAGCACCAGCGGCAGCGACCGCATCAGGTCGACATAAAGCCCGGCGATGCGGCCGAGCAGTCTGTAGCCGGACAGCCGCATCAGCGCGATCATGGTGCCGAAGACCAGGCCTCCCAGCGCGCCGAGCCCCGTCAGCGTCAGCGTGAACGTCATGCCGTCGATGAACAGGTACGCAAAGCGAGCGGCGGATGACGTCGAAATCGAAATTGTCGAACATGGCGGCTCACTTCCCCGATATGTAGCCGGGGATCGCCACCGCGCGCTCGACGAAGCGCATGCCGATGACGACCACGATATTGATCAGGAGGTACAACACGGTCGCACCGGTGAAGGCCTCGAACACCTGAAAGGAAAACTCCTGCATCGCCCGCGCCTGGCCGGTCAGCTCGATCAGGCCGATGGTGATCGCGACCGACGTGTTCTTGATGGTCGAGAGAAATTCCGACGTCAGCGGCGGCAGCACGATTCGATACGCCATCGGCAGCAGCACATAGCGATAGGTCTGCAATGTCGTCAGGCCGAGTGCGGTAGCGGCCTGCTTCTGCCCGCGCGGCATCGAATTGACGCCCGCCTCCAGCTGCACGGCAACCCGCGCGGACATGAACAGCCCGATCCCGATCGCCGCCGTATAGAACGGCGCGTTGGACATCTGCTTCATCCAGAGTCCCGCGGCCCGCGGCAGCAGTTCGGGCAGCACAAAGAACCAGAGGAACAGCTGCACCAGGAGCGGCATGTTGCGGAAGAATTCGACGTAGCAAAAGCCGATCCAGGACGCGGCCTTCGACGGCAGCGTGCGGAGCACGCCGATGAACGATCCGGTAACCAGCGCAATGATCCAGGCACAGACCGCGGTCTCGATCGTCAGCACCAGCCCGGACAGCAGCATGTCGAGATAGGTGCCGGTCCCGTTCGGGGCCGGCTCGAGGAAGATGTGCCAGTTCCAGTTATAGTTCACAGAGCTATCCGTACGTCAGAGCTGCGCTGTCGAAAAGCGCATGCAACGGCCGGGCCATTGCAGGAGAAGGTACGTTTCACATCGCCTTGTAGGAATCGGGATCCGGGGAATCGGAAGGTTTGGAAAAACTGTGTTTCAGCTCCGCGCCGATCGGCGTGTTGAGGTTCAATCCCTTGGGCGGGATCTTCTGCATAAACCATTTATCGTACAGCTTCGAGGCCGTCTGCGCTCTGGTAGAGCGCTGCGGTCGTGGCATCGACCACCTTCTTGAAGGCCGGATCGTCCTTGCGCATCATGATCCCGTAAGGCTCGGGCTTGGAGAACGCGTCCCCGGAAATGACATAGGCGTCCGGATCCTTCGACCCGGCGACGAAGCTCGCCAGCAGGATGTCGTCCAGCACCGCCGCCACGGCCCGATCGGTCTCGACCATCAGGAACGATTCGGCATGTTCCTTGGCCGGGATGATGTTGATGCCGAGGTTGCGCGCGGCATTGGCTTCGGTGAGTTGCTTGATGTTGGTGGTGCCTGACGTCGAGGCCACCGACTTGCCCTTGAGATCGTCGATCGAGCCGAGCTTGCTCGCCTTCTTCGAGACGAAGCGGGTCGCGGTCAGGAAGTGGGTGTTGGTGAAGGCAACCTGCTTCAGGCGGTCGGCATTGTTGGTGGTCGAGCCGCATTCGAGGTCGATGGTGCCGTTGGCCAGCAACGGAATGCGGGTCGACGAGGTCACCGGACTGAATTCGACCTGGAGCTTGTCGAGCTTGAGCTCCTTCTTCACCCCCTCCACGATGCTGCGGCAGATGTCGATCGCAAAGCCGATCGGCTTCTGGTTGTCGTCGAGATAGGAAAACGGGATTGACGAGTTGCGGTAACCGATGGTGATGGTGCCGGTTTCCTTGACCTTCTTGAGCGTCCCGGTGAGCTCCTGGGCATCGGCCTGCGTGGCGCAGAAGGTGGCGGCCATCACAAGGCCGATCGTACGCAGGCGCTTCATTCGTCTCTCCTCAGCTTGGATAATTGTGGTTCAGCCTACCGCAATCAAAGCATGGATCGGGCCAAAACAGCGTAACAGAATATCAGCCTGTTACGCCATAGGGCCCTCAACCCATGCAATGGCCGGGCCATTGCATGGGCGGAGACGCACTTATTTGCAGGAATTACTTGTAGGAATCAGGGTCCGGCGAGTTCGGAGGGCTTGGCGAACTCGTTCTTCAGCTCCGCGCTGATCGGCGAGTTCAGGTTCAGGCCCTTCGGCGGGATCTTCTGGGTAAACCATTTGTCGTAGATCTTTTGGGCCTCGCCGCTCGTATAGAGCGCCGCAGTCGCACCATCGACCACCTTCTTGAAGGCCGGGTCGTCCTTGCGCAGCATGATGCCGTAGGGCTCCGGCTTGGAGAACGCGTCCTTGGAGATCACATAGTCGTCCGGCGCCTTCGATCCGGCGACCAGGCTCGCCAGCAGGATGTCGTCCATCACGAACGCCACCGCGCGGTCGGTCTCGACCATCAGGAAGGCCTCGGCGTGGTCCTTGGCCGGAATGATGTTGACGTTGAGGTTACGGGCCGCATTGGCCTCGGTCAGCTGCTTGATGTTGGTGGTGCCGGCGGTCGAGACCACCGACTTGCCCTTGAGATCATCAATCGAGTTGATCTTGTTCGCCTTCTTCGAGACGTAGCGGCTGGCGGTCAGGAAGTGGGTATTGGTGAAGGAAATCTGCTTCTGGCGCTCGGCGTTGTTGGTGGTCGAGCCGCATTCGAGATCGATGGTGCCGTTGGCCAGCAAGGGAATGCGGGTCGACGAGGTCACCGGATTGAGCTTGACCTCGAGCTTGTCGAGCTTGAGCTCTTTCTTCACGGCATCGACGATCTTGTAGCAGATGTCCATCGCAAAGCCGATCGGCTTCTGGTTGTCGTCGAGATAGGAGAAGGGAATCGACGAATCCCGGAAGCCCAGCGTGATGGCGCCGGTGTCCTTGATGTTCTTCAGCGTTCCCGTGAGCTCCTGCGCCATCGCCGGCGCCGCCGATAGCGTGGCGACCAGCGCGTAGCCGATCATGGTTTTACGTTTCATACGTTTAACTCCTTGTTTGGTTTGCATCGATTGCTTGAGGATTTCGCCGAGAACCGGCGAAATGTAGCGGCGAAACTGCCCGGGATTCTCGCTCATCGGAAAATGACCGAGTTGCTCCATAATGGTGACACTGGCGCCCCCGATGGCGGCAGCGGTCCTTGCTGTATCTTCCGGCGTGCAGGAAAAATCATACTCGCCCGTCAGCAGGAAAAGCGGACATACTTTAGTATCGATTGTCTCGACCCGACCGCGCAAATCGCCGTCGACCCGATAAAAATACAAATCGCCCTTGAAAACGCCGGGCCCGCCCTGTTTGTAGGCCCATAGCGTCTCGGTCCGCGCGGCCTGCGGGCTCTGCGGCGCAATGAGCCCGGACACCAGCGCGGCGCAGACTTCGCCGCCATGGACGTCGGGGCGGTTGAGCCATGTGGTATCATACCACGGCGTCTGAAAATCAGCGGCTTCAAGACCGATCAGCGCGCGGAATTCGGCGGCATGATCGATCGCGAGATTGAGCACGATGCGGCCGCCGATCGAGCATCCCATTACCACGGGCCTGTCGAGCGTCAGCGCCTTGCAGAAGGCGCGAACGGTCTCGGTGTAGCGCGCGGTGGTGAGCCGATACTCCTCGCCGCTCCAGCCCGCCGGCGGATTCGATTTGCCATGCCAGGGCATGTCGAAGGCGATGATGCGGAAATTTTCCGCAAACTCCGCATCCGTGAGCAGATGCCGCCACTGCCGCCCGTCGGAGCCCGCGGTGTGCAGACATACCAAAGGGATGCCCGCACCGTTCTCCTCGAAATAGATGCGGTGCGTCTCGCCGCCGATGTCGACATGGACATAGCGGCCGATGATCGGCTCGACATGACCGCTCATGACGGGGCAATCACAAAATGATTGCGCGGCAGCGCCAGCACGTCCTTGAAATATTGCAGGTTCGCCATGAAGGGATGCAAATCGCCTTCGAGCGCGGCCTCGCCGCGCTTGGTCAGGGCGAGCAGATCGTGCCAGCCCGGCCGCGGCGGGGTCCGCCAATATTCCGCCCAGGCCGCGGGCTGCGCCCGGTAGGAAAATCGCCACGACCGCATCAGGACCGGCGCCGGCGTCAGCTCCACGATACGGCCGGCGCGGATCGAGGCGTGAAAGGGATGGCCGGTCGGCCCGAGCAGGCATTCGCAGTCGAGAAAGCGGCCGCGCGCGATCAGCGCCGGCGTCTGTTCCAGTAGCACGGGAATGTCGGCGAACGCTGTTGTGACAGCGTCAGCGGCGGAATCCGAAAGTGGGATCATACGATCGGATGATGGCCCGAAGTTCCTCCCATCGCAAGGCACCGCGCCATGGAGCTTACCTTGATTATTGCTGAAGTCGCCCTTTGGGTCAGATCAAGTTCCGCTGGCCGGAATTCTCCAGTTGACGAATTGTCGCAGCTGTCATTTGCGGCCAATTTAGGCGCCTGTTGTGCGCGCCAAAACGGCCAATACGCTTTTCTTCTCATGTGTTTTCAGAGAGATTGAAGGTATTGATTAAGGAGGTCTCGCACCCGGCGGGACCGCATTGGAGAGTTCGAGAATGTCCAGACCAAGCCGTTTGATGATCGCTGTCGCCGCCGCGGGCATGCTGATTTCAGCCGCCGCCGGCGCGCAGGATTATCCCACCAAGCCGATCACCCTGATCGTGCCCTGGCCGGCGGGGGGATCGACCGACATCGCGATGCGCGCGATCGCCGACAGCGCCTCGAAAGTGCTGGGACAGCCGATCGCGGTCGACAACAAGGCGGGCGGCGGCGGCACCGTCGGTCCCGGCCACGATGGCGGCGGCCTCCAAGCCCGACGGCTACACCATCGCGCAGCTCCCGATCACCGTGTTCCGCCTGCCCTTGATGCAGGAAGTGTCGTGGGATCCGTCGAAGGATTTCTCCTACATCGTCCACCTCACCGGCTACACCTTCGGCGTCACCACCAACGCCGAGTCGCCGTTCAAGACCTGGAAGGACGTGATCGACTTCGCCAAGCAGAATCCCGGCAAGGTGACCTATGCGACGCCCGGTACCGGCACCTCGCTGCATATCGGCATGGAGCAGATCGCGGCGATGGCCGGCATCAAGCTGACGCAGGTGCCGTTCAAGGGCGGCGCGGAAACCAACGCCGCGGTGCTCGGCCAGCACACCATGCTGCAGGCGGATTCGACCGGATGGCGCCCGCTGGTCGACGCCGGCAAGCTGCGGCTGCTGATGGTGTGGACCTCGGTGCGCTCGCCGAACTTCCCCGACGTGCCGACGCTGAAAGAACTCGGCTATCCCATGGTCTACGACTTGCCGTTCGGCATCGCCGGACCGAAGGGCATGGACCCGAAGATCGTCGCCAAACTGCACGACGCCTTCAAGAAGGCGATCGAGGACCCGGCCGTGATCGCGACGCTCGCCAAATACGACATGGTGCCGAACTACAAGAACACCGAGGACTACAAGAAGTTCGTCGTCGAGGTCACCGAGTCCGAGCGCAAGGTGATCGACGCGCTCGGGCTGGCGAAGAAGACCAATTAGGTATTGCCACCAAGAGAGCCGTCATCTCTCGCGTGAGCGCAATTGCGCTCATCGCGGGAGGCGCGAACCGCGTTAGTGGCGAGCCTCGAAGGATGGGTTTGGGCACCGTCGCCCTTCGAGGGTTTCGCTGCGCTACGCCACCTCTCGGGTGAACGCAATTGCGTTCATCCCGGGGGTGACGAGACGAACAGCAATCATCTGAAAGCGTAATCGATGAGTAGCGACAATAACGTCAAATTCCGTCTCAACAATTCCGAACTGTGGGGCGGACTGATCGGGCTTGCGCTCGGCATTTTCGTGATCTGGTCCGGGCTCAAGCTCAAGCTCGGCACCATCAACGATCCCGGCTCCGGCTACGTGCTGTTCTATACCGGCATCCTGATGTGCCTGTTTGCCGCCTCGATCATCGTCGCAGCCATCACCGAGGGCGGCGCGACCTTCGGTTCGCGCTGGGAGAACGCGCGCTGGACCAAGCCGCTGCTGGTCATCGCCTGCCTCACCGCGTTTTCCTTCGCGCTCGATCCGCTCGGCTTCCTGCTGTCGTCGATCCCGCTGATGGTGCTGCTGCTGCGCGTGATCGATCCGGTGCGCTGGTCGCTGACGATCCCGATCGCGGTGCTCGCTCCGCTCGGGATGTGGTGGGTGCTGAAACGTCTGCTTCTGATCCAGTTGCCTTCGGGCATCTTCGAAATCGGCTGACCGCACCATGGATACGCTCCTCAATGTCGCGCATGGCTTCGGCGTCGCGCTGCTGCCGATCAACCTGCTGTATTGCTTCATCGGCGTCTTCATCGGCACGCTGGTCGGCGTGCTGCCCGGCATCGGGCCGATCTCGGCGATGTCGCTGCTGCTGCCGGTGACGCTGTCGGGAACGCCGGAATCCGGCATCATCATGATGGCCGGCATCTATTACGGCTCGATGTATGGCGGCTCGACCACGTCGATCCTGGTCAACATCCCCGGCGAAGCGGCCTCCGTCGTCACCTGCATCGACGGCCACCAGATGGCGAAGCAGGGCCGCGCCGGTCCCGCGCTCGGCATCTCCGCGTTCGGCTCGTTCATCGCCGGCACCTTCGCGCTGGTCGCGCTGATGCTGGTGGCGCCGTCGCTCGCCAGCGTCGCGATCGCGTTCGGGCCGGCCGAATATTTCAGCCTGATGGCGCTGGGCCTCGTGGTGCTGACCTTCCTGACGCAGGGATCGATGGCGAAGGCGCTGCTGATGGCCTGCATCGGCATCGTGCTCGGCCTGATCGGGCTCGACAGCATCACCGCGCAGCCGCGCCTGACCTTCGGCCGCCTGGAACTGATCGACGGCATCGGCCTCGTCCCGGTGGTGATGGGCCTGTTCGGCGTCGCCGAGGTGCTGCTCAACACCGAGCAGGTCATCAAGCGCGACATCATCAACGCCAAAATCACACAGCTGTTGCCGAGCAAGGCGGACTGGAAAGCCAGCGCCGGGCCGGTCGCGCGCGGCACCATGCTCGGATTCTTCCTCGGCATCCTGCCGGGCGGCGGCGCGGTGGTGGCATCGTTCGCGTCCTACGCGCTGGAGAAGCGGCTGTCGAAGACGCCGGAACGTTTCGGCCATGGCGCGATCGAAGGCGTGGCGGGACCTGAATCCGCCAACAACGCCGCCGCCGGCGGCGCCTTCATTCCGCTGATGACGCTCGGCATTCCGCCGAACGTGGTGATGGCGCTGCTGCTCGGCGCGTTCGTCATTCACGGCCTGCAGCCCGGCCCGCTGCTGATCACGCAAAACCCCGGCCTGTTCTGGGGCATCGTCGCCAGCATGTATATCGGCAACGTGATGCTGCTGGTGCTCAACCTGCCGATGATCGGGATGTGGGTTCAGCTCTTGAAGCTGCCCTACAATATCCTGTTCCCGCTGATCATCCTGTTCACCATCATCGGCGTCTATTGCTCGAGCAACAACGTGTTCGACGTCTACGTCATGATCGCGTTCGGCGTGATCGGCTATTTCATGCGCAAGCTCGGCTACGAGCCGGCGCCGCTGGTGCTGGCCTTCGTGCTCGGGCCGATGCTGGAGAACAATCTGCGCAAGTCGCTGATCCTCTCGCAGGGCGATCTCTTGACCTTCGTGCAGCGGCCGATCTCGGCCGCGTGCCTGGCGCTGGCGGTGGTGCTGCTGGTCGGGCCGCTGTTGCCGTCGCTGCGCAAGAAGCGCGAGCTGGTCGCGCTGGACGAGGGCGCCTGATCTCCCTCTTTAGCTCGCCTTGATCATCTTCAGCGCGCCCGGCTTGACCGGCTGCGCCATCGCCCGCGTCAGGATCAGCGCTTCCTTCTTCAGCATCTCGGCGAGTTCGGTTTCGCGCCGCCGGATCCGGTCGCTGGAGGCGCCGACGCTGAGCGCCGCAATCACCTGGCCGGCGTCGTCGCGGACGGGAACGCCGACCCCGCCCATGCCGGGAAAGGCGGCGTCGAGCAGCACGGTGTGACCGTGCTTGCGCGCCGCTATGATCCGCTCGCGCAGATATTTCGGCGTGATGCGCGGCGATTTCGCCAGTCGCGGCATGATGACGTCGATGATCGCATCGATCTCGGCGTCCGGCAGCCACACCATCAGCGCGAGGCTGCCGGCGCCGACGCCGAGCGGCCGCCGGCTGCCGATCTGCAGATAATTGGGCTGCAACGGATGGCTGCCGACCGAGCGCGCCAGATACAGCGCCTCGACGCCGCTGCGCACCGACAACAAGGCCGTGTCGGCGGATCGCTCCGACAGCCGCAGCAGGCTCGGCTGCGCCAGTTCGGCGATATCGACGGTGCGGCGCGCGCTGATCGCCATCACCCGCGCCTCCTGGCCGAGTTCATAGGTCTTGGCGCCGGCGACGCGGCTGACAAAGCCTTCCTCGATCAGCGAGACCAGGATGCGCAGCGTGGTCGCCTTGTTCAGCGAGGTGGCCTCGGCAATCTCGGTCAGCCGCAGCGGCGAGTTCTGCGCCAGCACGCGCATGATCGCGCAGACCTTTTGAATGGCGTTGAACGTGCCGGGCTGGCCGACGACGGACAGCGAGCGGCTTTTTCCTGGTCGATGCCGCGTTCATGCCGCCCTGCCCTTGCGCATCGCGCTGGAATAACGCGGACAGATGTCTTCCGCGAAGCGTGTCATCATTTGCTGCCTGATCGCGAGCGGCGTGCCCGGCGTCGCGCAGGACACCATGAAATAGTTGAAGCCGAGCGACACCAGCGCGTCGATGCGCTTGCAGATGGTCGCGGGACTGCCGACCAGATTGGAATCCAGGAACGGGCCCAAGTTCGGCCGGATCGGTCATCTTGCGCAAATTGGCGAACATCCGGCTGAAGTCGGCATATTCGGGGATGCCGACCCACGGATTGGCATCGGCCTCGTAGTGATCGGCCTGCAGCGCGAAATAGGGCGGGTAATAGCGGCGGCCCAGTTCGCGCGCCTCCTCGTCGGTGTCGGCGATGAACATCTTCACCGAGATCGGCAGGATCGCGCCGTTCGCCTTGGCGCCGGCCCGGCTGCGCCAGCGCTCCAGGATCTTCACCAGCAGGCCGTCCGGGAAAGTCGACAGGCAGATCGGGGGAATGCCGAGGTCGCCCATCACCTCGGCGCTCGCCGGGCTTCCGATCGCGCCGTAGAAATGCACGGGCTTGTTGACGGGCTCGGGACGAATGCGGATCGGCCGCTCGATATTCCAGAACTGTCCGCGATGGCTGAACGGCTTGCCCGCCAGTCCCTGTTCGACGATCCTGAACACCTCGGAGAAGCGCGCGCGGCCTTCGTTCATGTCGATATTGTAGGCGTCGTATTCCATCTTCGCGGTACCGCGCCCGATGCCGAGATGCAGGGTGCCCTGCGTCAGGCTGTTGAGCATCGCGATTTCCTCCGCCAGCCGCAGCGGGTGATACCAGGGCAGCACCAGCACGGAGGTGCCGAGCGACAGGTCGGGAAATTTCGCGGCGATATGCGCCATCATCAGCAGCGGACTTGGCGTCGGGTAATAGTCGCTGAAATGATGCTCGAGCAGCCACGCGGCGTCATAGCCGAGCTTGTGACCGAGCGCGCAATCCGCGATCAGTCCGCGATAGAGCTGGTCGTCGGGAACGCCGGCCGCATCAGCCGCGGCCGCCTGGAATCCGAACCGGACATCTTGCATCGGTTGCGCCTCCACGCCCCCTGATCCTAGAGAGAGCGGAGCGCGCGCGACAGCGCATTATTTCATCTGACGATACGTCTTGCCGATTTTTGTGCCGCGAAACGATGCTTTCGCGCCGCAGCATCATTCTTATTCCGCCACACGAACCACCTGGCGACGTCAGGCCTTGCGCGGCATCTCGCCGAGATCCCAGAACAGGCCCGCCATGATGGCCAGCGCTTCCTCGGTGACGGGGAGCAGAATGTGCTCGTCCGGCGCGTGCTGGGAGCAGCCGGGATAGGAATGCGGAATCCAGATCGTCGGCAGGCCGAGCCCTTCCGCAAACACGCCGTTGGGCAGCGAGCCGCCGATATTCGGCAGGATCGCCGGCGCCTTTCCCGTGGTCTGCCGGATCGAGTTCGCCGCCCAGTTGACCCAGGGGCTGTCGAAATCGGTACGCGACGCGCCAAACCTCTGCTGCCCGCTGACCTCCACCATCGGAAAGCCGTTGGCATGCAGATGCGTCCGAACCGCGTCGGTCACCTTTTCATACTCGGTGCCGACCACGAAGCGAAGCTGCAGCACGGCGCGCGCCACGCCCGGTATCGCGTTCGCCGGCTGCTCGATATTGCCCGATGACATCGCCAGCACTTCCAGCGTATTCCAGGCATAGACCCGTTCGGCGGCCGACAGGCCATCCTCGCCCCAGTTCTCGGAAACCTGCGGCTCATCCGCCGTCGGCTCGACCTCGACATCCGCCAGTGCTGCGCGGATCTTGTTCGAGATGCGCGGCGGCTTCATCACTTCCAGCTTCATCCGCCCCCTGTGGTCGACCAGCGAGGCGATGGCGTTTGCCAGAATGGTCGCGGGGTTGGCGAGCAGGCCACCCCAATTGCCGGAATGATTGCCGCCTTCGCGCAGGTTGACGTCGAGATGGATTCGTACGCCGCCGCGGCAGCCGAGGAAGATGGTGGGGCGATCCGCCGAAAGCCGTGGGCCGTCGGAAGCAAGCAACAGGTCGGCCTTAAGTTCGTCGATGCAGCGACTCGCAGACCTGCGCCAGATCCGGCGAGCCGATCTCCTCGCTGGTCTCGATGATGAATTTGGCATTGAAGCCGAGCTTGCCGCCGCGGGCTTCGCGGACGGCGCGCAGCGCCGCCATATTGATGCTGTGCTGTCCCTTGTTGTCGGCGGTGCCGCGGCCGTAGACGCGATCGCCTTTGGTGGTGGTCTGCCACGGATTGAGATTGTCGCGCCACTCACCGACCATGCCGCCGACGACATCGCCATGGCCGTAGGAGAGGACCGTCAACAACGAAGGATCCTCGCGATAGTCGGCCAGCAGATAAGGGCCCTTGCCGATCGGTGACTCGATCAGCCGGGTCGAAAACCCGAGTTCTTCAAATGCAGGCTGCAGTCCTTCCACGAGATAGGCGCGCAAGGGATCGCCGGGCAACGGCTCCTGGCTCTGCGTCTGAAAGCCGACCCGGCGATTGAGTTCGCCGAGAAAGGCGCCGGAATGAAGATGCTGTCGGGCGTTTGCAATCGCGTCGGCTCTCGTCGCCATGTTTTTTCCTTTCGCGCTCGCGAATGTGTGGGGCGGTCAACCTAGCCAGATAATTCGCCGGCTGGAAGTGGCACGATGGTGGTCGAATGGGCCTTGCCAAAACCGCCGGGAATGCAACAATTCGGCCCAACAGCCCGGCATCCGACCGGGCGACTGACAGAGGGAACTCTGCGGCGTAAGTGATACCCAAGGCTTTTCGATCATGAAGAAACAGATCCGGCTCAACGCCTTTGCCATGAACTGCGTGGCGCATCAATCGCCGGGGCTGTGGACCCATCCGCGCGACCGCACCCTCGACTATAACCGCCTGCCCTACTGGCTCGATCTGGCGAAGACGCTGGAGCGCGGCCGGTTCGACGGCCTGTTTCTCGCCGACGTGCTCGGCGTCTACGACGTCTATGGCGGCAGCCCCGACGCGGCGCTGCGCAACGCGGCGCAGACGCCGGCCAACGAACCCTTGATGCTGATCCCGGCGATGGCGGCGGTGACCAAACATCTCGGCTTCGGCGTCACCAGCAACCTGTCGTTCGAGCCGCCCTATCCGTTCGCGCGGCGGATGTCGACGCTCGACCATCTCACCGAGGGACGGATCGGCTGGAACGTGGTGACCGGCTATCTCGACAGCGCCGCCCGCGGCGCCGGCAAGGACAAGCAGACCGCGCATGACGACCGCTACGACGTCGCCGACGAATATATGGAGGTGGTCTACAAGCTCTGGGAAGGCAGCTGGGAGGACGACGCCGTGCTGCGCGACCGCGCGCGCGGCATCTTCGCCGATCCTTCGAAGGTGCATCGCGTCACGCATGAGGGCAACAACTACCGGCTCAACGCCATTCATCTCAGCGAGCCGTCGCCGCAGCGGACGCCGGTGCTGTACCAGGCCGGCACCTCGCCGCGCGGCCGGCAGTTCGCGGCCCAGCACGCCGAATGCGTGTTCATGTCGGGGCCGTCGGCCAAGATCATCGGGCCGCGCGTCGCGGCGATCCGCGAACTCGCCGCCAAGGCCGGGCGCAACCCGGCCGAAATCCTGATGTTCAGCATGTTCACCGTCATTCTCGGCCGCACCGAGGCCGAGGCGAAGGCCAAATATGACGACTATCGCAGCCACATCAGCCCCGAAGGCGCGCTGACGCTGATGTCGGGCTGGACCGGCGTCGACTTCTCGACCTACGACCTCGACCAGCAGGTCCGCCATGTCGAGAACGACGCCGGCCGCTCCGCGATGGACAACGTCACCCGCGCCGACCCGGACCGGGTCTGGACCGTGCGCGAGGTCGCCGAGCATGTCGGCATCGGCGGCGCCGGACCGGTCGTGGTCGGCACGCCCGAGAAGGTCGCCGACGAGATCGAGGCCTGGTTCGACCAGACCGACGTCGACGGCCTCAACATGCCGTTCGCGGTCTCGCCCGGCGATTTCGAGGACATCGCCGACATGCTGGTGCCGGAACTGACCCGGCGCGGCCGCTACAAGACGGCCTACGCCGAGGGCACGCTGCGCGAAAAACTGTTCGGCGCGGGCCGCGCGCGGCTCGACGGCGCAGCATCCGGCCGCGCAGTATCGGCCGCATGTGCGGGCGAAGGCGGCGGAGTAGAGGCACCGATCTATCAACCGTCATTGCGAGGAGCTCTTGCGGCGAAGCAATCCATACTTATTGCTCGCATGCATGGATTGCTTCGCTGCGCTCGCAATGACGGGTTGATGGATCAAAGATCAATTCACCGAATTGTTGACCACCACCTCGATCAGCTTCGTGCCGGGGCGGCCGAAGCGCCGACGACAGCACCGACTTCAACTGGCCGGGATCGGTGACCTTGATCGCCTCCAGCCCGAGCGATCTGGCGACGCCGGTGAAATCCACCGGCGGATCGACGAAGTCCATGCCGACATAATGATCGTCGCCATGGAAGGCGAGCAGCCGCTGCTTGATGATGCGGTAGCCGCCATTGTTGACGATGACGAAGGTCAGCGGCAGCTTGTGGTTGGCCGCGGTCCACAGCGACTGGATCGAATACATCGAACTGCCGTCGCCGGAGTAGCACACCACCGGCCGGTCCGGATTGGCGAGGCTGACGCCGACGGAGGCCGGCAGGCCCCAGCCGATGCCGCCGGAGGCCAGCGCGTGATAGCCGTAGCGGTCGCGATGCGGCCGCAGCGCCAGGATCTGGCGCGACGACGTCAGTCCTTCGTCGACCAGGATCGCATTGTCGGGCATCGCCTCGACCACCTGCAGCGCCAGCCAGTCCGGATCGATCGGCGATTTGTTGCTGGCCTTCGAAATCTGCTCGATCACGCCCTTGCGTTTCGCGGTCCAGTTCTTCGGCGCCAGCGCTGCCAGGCCCTGTTTGGCGCGCGTCTCCAGCGCGCCGCCGCCGGCCGCCTTCAGCGCCGGCATCAGCGCGCGCAGCGTTTCCTTCACGTCGGCCTTCAGCGCGATCTCGGCGCCGTAATTCTTGGCGAGATCCCAGTCGACCAGGCCGATCTGCACGATGCCGAGCCCGTCCGGCAGCGGATCGACCTCGCTGTAGACCGACATCCGCAACGGATCGGCGCCGAGCACGATCATCAGATCGTAGGGCGACAGCACCTCGCGCACCTGCTTCTGCAGCCGCGACAGCGCGCCCATGAAGCACGGGCTTTCCGACAGGAAATGCGCGCCGTACGGCGTCGAGCATTGATAGGCGGGCGCGCCGAGCGTTTCCGCGAACTGCGCGGCCTCCTGCAGCGCATCGCTCTTGACGATCTCGTCGCCGGTGATGATGACCGGCCGCTCGGCCTTGAGGATGCGCGCGACCAGCGCCTGCAGCGCTTCGTCGGACGGTTTGACGCGGGTATCGACGCGGGTCGAGCGGCCGAGTTCGATGCCGGCTTCGGCATTGAGGATGTCGCCCGGCAGCGAGATGAACACCGGCCCGGTCGGCGGCGTGGTCGCGATCTTGGCGGCGCGGCGCACGATCCGCGGCAGATCCTCCAGCCGCGTCACCTCGACCGCCCATTTCACCAGCGGCTCCGCCATCTGCACCAGCGGCCCGTACAGCACCGGCTCCATCAGCCCGTGGCCCTGCTCCTGCTGGCCGGCGGTGAGGATCATCGGCGTGCCGGTGAAGCTCGCGTTGAACAGCGAGCCCATCGCGTTGCCGAGGCCCGGGCGCGACATGGACGTTGCAGGCGACGAGCTTGCCCGAGGCGCGGCTGTAGCCGTCGGCGATCGCGACCACCAGGCTTTCCTGCATCGCCATCACATAGGTGAGGTCGGGATGATCCTTCAGCGCGTGCATGATCGGCAGTTCGGTGGTGCCGGGATTGCCGAACAGATGGGTGATGCCCTCGTCCTTCAGCAATGCGAGAAAGGCCGAGCGCCCGGTAATGCGATTCTTCATTTCTCCTCCTGCCCGCGGTTCTTTGACCGTCCGGGATCGAGCCATCATGGCCGATCTCGAATGACCAGCGCAATGGAGCGCAGTCATGGCTGCCCTGCGCTGACGGGCGCGGGCCGCTCGGCTATGCTGCGGCTGAACGCTTGAAACGACTGCAGGGAGGATATCTTGGCGCGCATCGCTTTCGCCTGTGCCGCCGGCATTTTGCTGGCTGGCTACCCTCGCCGATCCCGCATCTGCCGCGCCCCGCGACCGCTTCTTCTGGCTGTCGCAGATCAATCGCGCCTCGGCCGTCATGATCGTCGAGCGCGGCATCGTGCCGAAGCCGCTCGGGGCGAAGATCTTCGACGCCATCACCCGCGTCGATGCCGCCGGCGATGCGCCGGGCGCGGCGCGCGCGAGCGACTACCTGAAGGTGGAGCAGGACCTGATGGCGGCGGGCGGCCCCGATATCAGCCGGCTGCATTCCGGACGCAGCCGTCAGGACATCGGATCGACCACGCAGCGGCTGATCACGCGCGACGATTTCCTCACCGCGTTCGAGAAGCTGAACGGCATGCGCGATGCGCTGTTGGCGCTGGCCGCGCAGGCGCCGAACGCCATCATCCCGGCCTATACCTGGGGCGTGCAGGCGCAGCCCATTACGCTTCGGCCATTACCTCTCGGGCTACGCCACGGCGTTCGAACGCACCGCCACGCGGATGCGCGAGGCTTACGTCCGTCTCAACCGTCGCCGCTGGGCGCGGCGGCGCTGGGAACATCGAGCTTCCCGGTCGACCGGCCGCGGCTGGCGGAATTGCTCGGCTTCGATGCGGTGGCCGAGAATTCGCTCGACGCCAACCAGATTTCGCCGATCGACGGCGGCGCCGAAATCGCGGGCCTTGCGACCTCGGGCGCGCTGACCCTGGGCGCGTTGATCGCCGACGTCACGGCGCAATATGCCCAGACCGAACCCTGGATCTTGCTGGTCGAAGGCGCGGAGACCGGCACCAGCAGCATCATGCCGCAAAAGCGCAATCCGAGCGGTCTGGTCCGGCTGCGCGCCGAAGCCAGCAATCTGATCGGCGAGGCCACGACCTTTGCTTTCATCGCGCACAACGTCTCGCCCGGGATGAGCGACTACAAGGATTTCGGCAATCCGAAGGAGTATCCCAACGTCATCCTGCGCGACATGGCGGCGCTGTTCGCGCATGCCGAGGCGGTCATCAAGAGCATGCGGTTCCGTCCCGATCGCGCGCTCGACGAAGTCAACAGCGACTACTCCACCACGACCGAGCTCGCCGACACGCTGCAGCGCGAGGCCGACGTGCCGTTCCGGATCGGTCATCATTTCGCGTCCGAACTCGTCAACTACGGCCGCGGCAAGCGTCTGCGCGCCAGCGACATTCCGTTTGCGGAAGCGCAGCGGATCTATGCCGAGGTCGCCACGGCCGCGAAGGTCGAACCCAGACTGCCGCTGTCGGAGGAGCAATTCCGCCGCTCGCTGACGGCGGAGAACATGGTGACCGCCAGCAAGGGACTTGGCGGCCCGCAGCCGGCCGAAGTCGCGCGAATGCTTGCGGCTGCCAGTGACCGGATCGGCGCCGACAAGGCCTGGCTCGATGCGACGCGCGCGAAAGCTTGCGGCGGCGGCGCAGCGGCTCGATCAGGCTTTTGCCGGTCTGCGTGACGCCAAGTGACATCTGCCGCAGCGCCACTCAGAACATCCCCTCGCGATCGCCGCGCTTCTTCTTTTTCGAGCGCTGCCAGACCACGCCGGGAAAGCCTTTCAGCGGCACCAGCGGCTCGCCGGTATAGGCCCATTCCTGCAATTCCTCGATCGCGATGTGATAGAGCGGCTGCCGGCCGGTGCGGCCCGAGAACAGCGCGCGCGGGAATGTTGACCATGTGCGGCGAGCGCGGGCGCTCATAGGCGATCGGCGTGCCGCAACTGGCGCAGAAGCTGCGCACGGCTTTCGTCCTGGCGTCCTCGTAGCGCGTGATCGATGTCTTGCCCTTGGTGATGCGAAAACGCTTGCGCCAGCTGCCGACATAGGTCGCATAGGCCGCGCCATGCGCGCGGCGGCTCGCCGGCGTATGATCATGCCAGGCCCAGCGCGCCGGCACGTCGATCTCGAAGCAGACCTTGCCGCACAGGCATTGGCCGGACGCGGGTTTGCCCGGCGCCACCGGTTTTGATTTCTTCTTTTCGGTTTCTTCGAGCTCGGGAAACATGTTCGGTCCTCACGTTCCGTCATTGCGAGCCGAGCGTGCGAAGGAGCGAAGCGAAGCAATCCATACTTTCTTTGCAGCGGCATGGATTGCTTCGCTGCGCTCGCAATGACGCGGTGGTGGCTCAAGCCTGCGCCAACTCGTCATGCGCGGGGTAATCGGTATAGCCGGCGATGTCGCCGCCATAGAAGGTCTTGCGGTCATAGGGCGTCAGCGGGAAGCCGCGTTGCAGGCGGCGCGGCAGGCGAGACGATGCTTGAGCTGATAGGGACCGACCTTGAGCGGTGAAAACAATGACGGATAGTTCATCTTCGAATGCAACTCCCGATATTCCCCGTATTCATACGAGTATGTAACCGGTTCCGCTTGCCCGTAAAAGGCTTGAGGAGCTTTTGTTTGCCGCGAGGCGATGTCCGCTTCGCTCGAGGGCGATTTTGTGGGAAAGTATTTTTTATGCCGAAATCGAGCGTTAAATCGCTTCCCTCGCTCAGTGTCCGGATCGATCTCGATTCCGAGGGGCGGATCGGGCCGGGCAAAATCCAGTTGCTGGAGAACATCCATAAAAACGGTTCGATCTCGGCCGCGGGGCGCGCAATGGACATGTCCTACAAGCGGGCGTGGGACCTGGTCGACGAGATCAACCGCATCTGCCGCCAGGCCGCCGTCGAGCGGCAGACCGGCGGCAAGAACGGCGGCGGCGCGGTGCTGACCCCGTTCGGCCTCTCGCTGGTGACGCGTTACCGCAAGATCGAACGCGACGCCGCCAGCGCGGTGCGCAAGGAGTTGCAGGCGCTGCGCAGCGAGATCGGGCGAGCGAAGAAGCGGGCGGGGTGATTCACCCAAGCTGTCATTGCCGGGCTCGACCCGGCAATCCATCACCTTCGAAAAATCTTCCTTGCGAAGCTGGATGGATGCCCGGGTCAAGCCCGGGCATGACGAGTGTCCTAACCCGTCTTGATCCAGACCGCCTTGACGTTGAGATACTCCTCCAGATGCTGCTTGCCGGAACTCGCGGCCGTAGCCGCTCATCTTGTAGCCGCCGAACGGCACCGCCGGGTCCATCGCCTGGTAGCAATTGACCCAGACCGAACCGGCGCGCAGCGCTTTGGCGACCTGGTGCGCCTTGCTGACATCCTTGGTCCAGACGCCGCTGCCGAGACCGAAGGTGGTGGCGTTGGCGCGTGCGATCAAATCGTCGCCGTCCTTGAACGAAATCGCCGAGATCACCGGGCCGAAAATTTCCTCCTGCGCGATCCGCATATTGTCCTGGACGTTGGCGAACACCGTGGGCGCGACGAAATAGCCCTTCGACAATGCGCCCTCGGTCAGCGGCGCGCCGCCGGTCAGCGCCCTGGCGCCTTCCTTCTGGCCGATGGCGAGATAGCCGGAGACGCGCTCCATCTGCTGCGCCGACACCAGCGGTCCGATCTGCGTGTTCGGATCGAGGCCGTTGCCGACCTGCAGCTTCTTGCCGAACTCGGCGACGCGGCCGACGAACTCGTCATAGATCTTGTGCTCGACGAACAGCCGCGTGCCGGCGCTGCAGATCTGCCCGGAATTGGCGAACACCGCCATCGCCGCACCCGGCACCGCCGCATCGAGATCGGCGTCGGCGAACACGATGTCGGGCGATTTGCCGCCGAGCTCGAGCGAGACGCGCTTGAGGTTGCCGGCGGACGCCTTCACGATCGACTGCCCGGTGACATGCGAGCCGGTGAAGGCGACCTTGTCGACGTCGGGGTGCGAAGCAAGCGCCGCGCCCGCGGTCTCGCCATAGCCCGGCACCACGTTGACGACGCCGGGCGGAATGCCGGCTTCCATGCAAAGTTCCGCCAGCCGCAGCGAGGTCAGCGGCGATTCCTCGGCCGGCTTCAGGATCACCGTGCAGCCGGTCGCAATCGCGGGGCCGATCTTCCAGACGCTGGCGCTGAGCGGGCCGTTCCAGGGAATGATGGCGCCGACGACGCCGACGGGTTCCTTCAGCGTGTAGGAGAAGATTTCGCCGGGCAGCGAGTTCTCGATGGTCTCGCCATGCAGCGCGGTCGCCTGTCCCGCGTAATAACGCAGCATGCCGAGCACGCGCAGCTTGTTGCCGCGGGTGCGGCTGATCGGCGCGCCCATGTCGAGCGTGTCGAGCTGCGACAGTTCCTCGAAGTTCTTCTCGACGAGGTCGGCGAGCTTCAGCAGCAGGGCCTGCCGCTCGAACGGCTTGACCTTGCTCCACGGGCCTTCGAAGGCGCGGCGGGCGGCGGCGACCGCGCGGTTGATGTCCTCGGCGTCGCCCTCGGCCACGGTCGCCAGCAATTCGCCGGTCGCGGGGTTATGGGTCTCGAACTTCTTGCCGGAGGCCGCATCGACCCATTTGCCGTCGATCAGCATCTTCTTGTAGGAACCATCCGCATAGGGATGGCGCGTGATCGGAATTGCCTGCGTGACAGCCATGTCGGTACTCCCTTATGATCGATCCGGAATCTTTCGACCCCTCGGCGTCGATCGGCCTTTTCTGATGTTCGGGATCGTTATATCCGTGAAACTACAACGTCCGGGCGCAACCGTAAAGCGGGCCGGCCGCGCGAAGCGAAGCCGGCAACGAAGACCTCCCATGCCGCTTCGTGCATGGTGGACCGCGCCTTGCCCTGATGAATAATCTAACCTGATTTGTGTCGAGAGGAAGTCCCCATGCCCCATGCCGCCATGTCCGCCAATAATGTCGCCGTGATCACCGGAGGCGCCTCCGGCATCGGGCTTGCCGCCGCGATGCGGTTCGCCGGCCTCGGCATGAAAGTTTGCATTGCCGATATCGGCGCCGGGCGGCTGGCGGAAGCCGCCACAAAACTGTCGTCGGTCGCGAAAGGCGGCGACGCCGACGTCATGACGGCGGAGGTCGACGTCAGCCGCTTCGAGCAGGTCGCGGCGCTGGCGGCAGCGGTCGAGAAGCGGTTCGGCGGCACCGACATCCTGATGAACAATGCCGGCATCGGCCCGGACAGCAACAGTTTTGGGCCGCTGGAAAACTGGCAGCGCATTCTCGCCGTCAACCTCTGGGGCATCATTCACGGCACGCAGGCGTTCGCGCCGCACATGATCGAACGCGGGCGGGCCGGGCTCATCATCAACACCGGCTCCAAGCAAGGCATCACCACGCCGCCCGGCAATCCCGCCTACAACGTCTCCAAGGCCGGCGTGAAGGCGATGACCGAAGCGCTGCAGCACGAGCTGCGCAACACCGAGGGCTGCAAGATCAGCGCGCATCTCTTGATCCCCGGTCATGTCTTTACGGGTTTGACCGCGCGCGGCCGCACCGAGAAACCGGCCGGCGCCTGGACGCCGGAACAGACCGTCGATTTCATGATTGCACAGCATCGACGCCGGCGATTTCTACATCCTCTGCCCCGACAACGACGTGCCGCGTCAACTCGACGAGCGCCGCATGCAGTGGGCCGCCGGCGACATCGTCGAAAACCGCCCGGCGCTGTCGCGGTGGCATCCGGACTATGCGGAGGCGTTCGCGAGGTTTGTGAAGGGGACGTGATCTTGTCGTCCCGGCTCAAGGCCGGGACGACGCGAGAATATTGTGTCCGATCTGATCTTTCACAACAGGCTTTACCGTCATTGCGAGAAGCGAAGCGACGAAGCAATCCATTCTTTCTTCGCGCGGTCTGGATGGATTGCTTCGCTTCGCTTCGCAATGACGAACAAACACGCCTTCGCGATCTCGCGACGCATTGCGCCCGAGGTTTGCTGGAAACTCTTCGCCCTCGATGGTCAGAGGGCGCAGGGAAGACCGGGTGCGCGCTGCACCCGCGGTCTCGTGTGCAATGTGCACAAAGAGTGCGCACACGAGCATACAGGTCCAGCGGAGAGCATCCGGCCTTCCCTGCGCAATGGCTTTACGGCTTATAACGTGCTCTCCCCGGAGAACGGCTCTTTTGCCTCCGTTGCGCCCTGAGAAGCAGTTGCCTCCAGGTGCGTTGACGCCAGCACCGCGACGTCAGGACCACACGTCTTTGCCGTACGCATCAGGCCGCGTTCGTCAGTCGCAGCTTCCGCGTCCACCGCATCCCCGTCCCACGATCGTGACGATGGCCGACGCCCCTCTGGGCGGGACGGGATGGCGATAGATATGCCCCTGATTTGGCCTTCGGATAAAGCGAAATATTTTTGATTCTGGGGCTTGACACGAATTCCGATAATCAGAACGTGTTGCCCGTCGGGCGGTTCCGCTGAAATCGCCCGGTTTTGTCTCCGTTATTCCGAGACGGAGGAGGTACAAGGTCACCGGGTTGTTTCACCCTAATGCGCATGATGATGGCGCATCGGCTTGTCGCCATAGCCGCGCAACTCGGCGTAGCGCTGCATCTGCCCGGGGCTGAGAATGCCTACCGTCGACAGATGATATTTGAGGTGTGTTTCGCGGAGTTCGCCTTGCGTCACGGCGACCGCTGCGGTCGACTGCCTTGAGGCTCTCCGGCGTCACCGTACGGCTGGCGAATTGCCTGTCCAGATCGGCTTCCTGTTCGATCAGCTTCGAGCCGAGCGGCACGGCTTCTGCTTTCATGGAATCGAACAGCCCCTTGATGCGGCTGCGCTGATCCGCCGACAGTTCCAGCCTGTCCGCGAGTTCCAGGACGTGAGACGGACCGGGATATCCGTTCAACTCCGCCGCAAGCGCCAATCCCATACCGCGACCGGCTCCGAGGTCGGCCACTTGAGTTTCGGAGAGCGCCTTGATCGAACGCGTTTGCATCCCGGCATAAGGCGTTTGAGCGTTCGCCGCCGTAGCGGTCAGCAACAGCACGGCGGCGACAAGCGAGCGGTTCATGGGGGACCTCCTGTAAAAGCGATAGTAGCGGGTTACACGTTTGCGTCTTTTCGTCATTGCGAGGAGCGCAAGCGACGAAGCAATCCACACCTCGGCTTGGCGAACGATGGATTGCTTCGCGGAGCCTGTCATCGGGCGCGCATTCGCGCGACCCGTTGGCTCGCAATGACGGAGAGAGACGCATTGGCCACCGCTTAAAGCGTCTCTTGCTTGTGGCCGCATTGCTTGCAGGCGAACTTGACGCGGGTGGCGCCTTTTTCCGCCTGGACGCGGTTGGGTGCGCCGCATTTGCCGCAAGTTGTCTCGATCCGCGTGTTGCCCTGCTTGACGACGAGGGCTTTCTTTTCCATGGTCTCGCGGATCAGGCGCTCGGCCTCCTCGCGCATCGCTTGCTTCGACATCGGCCGCACCTGTCGTGAAGACGTCCGCTGCGCCCGTTAGCAGGCATCTATCACATTTTGAGGTCCGCCGTCACGCCGCTTCCGGCGTCAACGCGAGCAAACGCCGCACCAGCGCCAGCGCGGTTTCGGTGGCCGGATCGGCGGAAATGACCGGCACGGCGAGCACCAGCAGGTCGACCGGGTCATGCGACAGGATGACGACGTGGGTGGCGTTGCCGCGCTTTCATCAGCGACATCAGCCGCTCGACCGCGGGATCGGTCGCGGCGAGCCCCCACGGCGCCTCCGGACGGCGCAGCACTCGCCGCGTCGACAGGAAGTTCCGCAGCAGCGGTGGATCGTAGGCGGCCAGATCGCCTTCGCGATAGCGGCGCGCGCTTTCGAACATCGGGTGGCGCGCCAGTTCCGCGATCAGTTCGTCGCGGGTGCGGGCCGCCGACGCCGCGACGGAATTGAGTACCCCCGGCACCTGCGCCTCGAACAAGGCGCGCAAGGTGTCGGTCATCAGGCCGATCGTCAGCACGCCGGCGATCGCGATCGCGCGAGAAGCGCATGATCTGCGCGGCATCGACATCGGGCGAAACGCACGCCGCGGCGGCGCCGAGCAGTGCGGAACTCAGAAGCCGCAGCGCCGTCATCAAGATGCCCTGACGCCGCGTCTCGGTGCCGCCGCCCGCGATCAGGACCGCGGTGACGACCAGCAGCGCCCCGAGCGCGCCGAGCCGGACCGGAATATCCGGCGCCAGCGCCTGGAAATCCGTGACGATGAAGGGGATCACGATCAGGCTGCCTGCCGCAAGCCGGCCGATGCTGCGGTTCTCGGACGCCAGCAGCGTGCTGCGGTCCCGCGTCGCCAACAGCCACGCGCAGGTCGCAAATCCCGCGAGCTGGAACAGCGCCAGCAGGATCGCGTAAGGCGTGGTGTAACTCTCCAGCCCGAAGGCGCCGCCAAGGCCGATCACGACGGCGCCGGCACCGCCGCGATCTTGGCCGCGCGCGGCGCATGACGCCGCAAAATGCCTTCGGTGACGATGAGCGCGCCGAGCGGCACCAGGGCCGCCGGAATCAGGACAGGCGGTCGAGCCAGCCGCTGCCGGTCCACCACCCGACGCCGCGGGTGAAGAACAGCAACGCGACCACGCCGAGCATCAGCAGCAGGCGCTGGGTCAGCGGACTTCTGGGATCGCGCCGGTAGCAGCGCGAACATGGCGACGCAGAGGCCGAGCGCGCCGCAGAGATTGACGATGGAATCGGCGATCACGCCAGGAGTCATCGTGGCTCATCTGCCGCTCCCGTTCCGTGGCCGCAAGGTGCCGAACGCGCGGGTATCGTCCATCCAGTGAAACACCGGCAGCACCAGCCGCTGCAGCGCCAGCACGGCGGAGGCCGCCAGCAGCGACGGCAGCGAGCCGGCCGGCACCTCGCGCTGCAGATAACGCCGCGCGCCGGCGAGATCGATGCGGCCGAGCTGCAGCACGTCGTCGCCCCTGGCGTAGTCGAGTTCGCGTGCGCAGAACGCATTGTACTGCTCGTCGCGATGCTTTGGCGCGACATCGTACGATTTTCTTCAGCGCGTCCGATCCGCCGGTATAGGCATCGGTGATGACGAAGCGCGCCTCGTCGAAGCCGGCCTCATTGCCGACGCCGAACACCGCGCGATGATCGCGCATGATGCCGCGCGCCAGTTGCAGATGGGCAAAGCTCTGCCGCGCGGCGGATTTTTGATTTGACGCGTTTTCTTGACGCGAACCGGTGGCCACTTCGCTAGAAAACGCTTTGTCCGGCGACGGAAACACGTCGGAGAAGGTGTCGCAGACCATGCCGAACACCGCCGGCACCTGGGTCACGTTGGAAATCCATTTCGGCCGCAGGCCATCGCGGGCGAACAGCACCAGCGTGGTCAGGCCATACAGCACCCAGGACAGCCCCTGCCCCTGCACGTCGGGATCGACCATGACGAGGCCGAGATGGGTGACCTGCTGCGGCTCGCCGTCGAGTTCGACATCCATGACCGACAACGCATTGAAGGCGATCGGGCGGCCGGTCGCTTCTTCGCGGATCAGCGTGACGATGGCGCGCGAAAGCCGTTCGCGCTCGCCGGAGAAGATGCCGTAGGTGAGGCTGCCGGCCGGCAGCGTCTTGCCGGCAATGGTGCGCAAATCCGCGACCAGTGCGTCGAGATCGGGCTGCGACAGCGACAGCCCCGGACTTTCGACGATCCGCGTCTGCAGGCCGGTATGGGTGCGCAAGGTGAGATCGATGGTTTCCTGCGAAAACGCCTTCAGCCAGAACGCGGCATGGCTGGGCAGGCGTCCGGCCGCGGCGCGGACCTGCCCCAGGCTATGGCGGATCGCCGAATTGCCGCTCCAGAAAGACGTCATGCCGCTTGCCTTACCATGAGCAAGAATTGTGCGCGAAGCCCGTTAAGAGGCCCTGAGTGCGGCACGTTGGGGTGGCCGAAGGTAAACGATGTCTTGGCGGCGTCAAACGCCTGCGCGGCAAGCAAACGGCGGATGCCGGAGCACCCGCCGTCCGCCTTCGCCAGCCCGCGCCACAGGTTGCGCGGTCTCGTGACGAAATCCTGCTATCAGGATTTCGAAACTTCCATCAACAGCCGCTCGGCCTTGGCATCCTCGATGCGGTTCACCATCCGGCTGCTTTCATGCATGTCGCGCACGGTCTTGGTCAAAGTGACGCAGCACTGCACGAGCATCAGGATGCCCATTGCGAGATAGCCCTTGATCCAGAGATCGACCGGCAGGAAATAGACGCCGAGCGCGACCATGAAGGCCGAAGCGCCGAATGAGACGTAGGTGAAGGTGACCCACGCGCTGCTGTGTTGGACATTCTGGTTCATGACGCCATCCTGTGATGCGGGTTTAAGTGATCGCGAAATCCGTTGCGGAACTTTCCGCGCAAGGATTTCTGCGCCCGCGCCAGTTAAGGAGCTATGAGTCCGGCACCCTCAGGTTGCAGCAGGGTAAATGATGAATTGAGCGGAGGCGTCAAATCATTCATGACGGGAACAGCCAATATCGTCTGGTCGGGGGAGTCGACTGCTTGGGTCGCACACGAGTGAGAGACGTCATTGCGAGCGAAGCGAAGCAATCCACATTGGCGCTCGCGGAGACATGGATTGCTTCGTCGCTTCGCTCCTCGCAATGACGGCGGACACAGTTTCACATTCTTGCGGCGCGGGACGCCCCGAGCTTTGCTGGAATTCCTTTCCTCTCCCCGCAAGCGGGGCGAGGTATAGAAGCAAACGGCGGATGCCAAAGCACCCGCCGTCCGCCTTCGCCAGCCCGCGTCACAGGTTACGCGGCCTTGGAAACTTCCATCAGCAGGCGTTCGGCCTTGGCGTCTTCGATGCGGTTCACCATCTTGCCGCTCTCATGCATGTCGCGGATCGTCTTGGTCAGGGTGACGCAGGACTGGATCAGCATGATGATGCCCATCGTGAGATAGCCCTTCATCCAGAGATCGATCGGCAGATAGAACACGCCGATGGCGACCATGAAGGCGGAGGCGGAGAACGAAACATAGGTGAAGGTGACCCAGGCGGAGCTGTGGGGTTGGACATTCTGGTTCATGATAGTCTCCTGTGTGTGTTGAGGTTGGTTGTTGATCGAAGGCTTGGTTCAGAAGGTCTGGTTCAGGCTGCTTGCGTGCGTTTGGCGTTCAGCCGCGCGAGCACGTCATCCGCGGTCGACTTCAGTCGTGGTCCAAAGCCCTGTTCTGCGAGCTTTTCGGCGGTCGCCAGCGGTCCGCTGGCGGTATCGAGTTCGATCAGGGCTTCGTCGGCGGCCTGGGCTTCCATCTGCCGTTCGCGCAGGCGCTTCAGCGTGTTCTCCGCTTCCGGCAGCGTGGATTCGTAAGGACGCGCGGCTTCGATGCCGCCGCGGCGCAGGGCGCGAACCGCTTCGGCGGCGCGGGCCAGACGACGGCCGCGATCGAGATCGGTGATGCGCGCCTCGGCGCCCGCGACCTGGCGCTTCAGGCGCGTGATCTCCGAAGCGAACAGCGTGCGCGCGGTCATCGCGGCGTCGCGGTCGGCTTCGAGATTGGCGATCTGCTGCGCGGCTTCGCGCGCCAGATCCTCGCGGCCGCCATCGAGCGCCGCGGTGGCGCGGACTTCGAGATCGGCGATCCGGGCGTTGGTGGCGTCGAGCCGGCGGCCCTCCTGCTGGTCCTGCGCGATCGCGAGCGCCAGCGTCCGCTTGGAGCGCTCGACGGCGGTACCGGCGTCGCGCATCTGCTGGTCGAGGATGAGCAGCGCCGAGCGGTCTTCCAGTTCTTCTCCGGCGGCGGCCACGCTGCCCCGGAAGAGCGTCAAAACAGTTTTGAACATTGGTCAGCTCCCTGTGTTATGAGCATTGCTCATGAATCAGTTAGTAGCAGCAACTTGAGCATTGCTCAAGAATTATTTGAGCAACGCTCAAGAAAATGGTAAAAAATGTCTAAAGCATTGGAAAGACGAGCTAAACTTCGGGAAGATCTGATCCTGGCGGCGGAACGGAGCATTTCCGCGGGCGGATTGGCCGGCCTGAAGACGCGGGAACTGGCGCGGGAAATCGGCTGCGCCAACGGCGCGGTCTATAATCTCGTCGACGACGTCGACGAACTGATCCTGCTGGTGGGATCGCGCACGCTGGCGCGGCTCGACGCAGCGCTGACGGAAGCCGAAAGCGCCGGCCCGCCCTCGCCGGCCGAGACGCTGGTGCGGATCGCGGTCGCCTATTGCGATTTCGCAGCCGAAAATCTCGAACTCTGGCGCGCGCTGTTCGAACACCGGATGACGCCGGGCAAGCCGATCCCGGAATGGGCGGTCAGCGAACAGATGAATCTGTTCCGCCACATCTACGCGCCGCTCGGCGGCGCTGTTTCCCAGGCGATCGCCCGAAGAACTCGGCGTCACCGCGCGCAGCCTGTTCTCGGCCGTGCACGGCATGGTGCTGCTCGGCCTCGAACAGAAACTGATCGCGGTGCCGATCGAGGCGTTGCGGCGCGAGATCGCGACCATCGTGCGGGCGATGGTCGAGGGATTGGCGGGATAGGAATCGTAGAAATCGTAGGGTGGGCAAAGGCGCGTTTGCGCGTGCCCACCATCTACAGCATCGCGCTGAATGGTGGGCACGCTTCGCTTTGCCCACCCTACAAACTGAACCTCACACCGTCAGCACCGTCGATCCCGTGGTCTTGCGCGCGGCGAGATCGGCATGCGCCTTGGCCGCGTCCTTCAGCGGATAGGTCTGGTGCACCTCGATCTTGACCGCGCCTGACTTCACCACCTCGAACAATTCGTTCGCCATGGCGACGAGGTTTTCGCGCTTGGCGGCATAGGTGTTGAGCGTCGGGCGGGTGACGTAGAGCGAGCCTTTCGCGGCCAGGAGGCCGAGGTTGAGCGGATCGACGCTGCCGGAGGACTGGCCGAACAACGCGGCGACGCCGAGCGGCGCCAGGCAATCGAGCGATTTCAGGAAGTGTCCTTGCCGACGGAATCATAGACCACGGCACCTTCTTGCCGCCGGTGATCTCGTCGACGCGTTTCACAAAATCCTCGCGCGTATAGACGATGGTGTGGGCGCAGCCATGGGCCTTGGCGAGCTTTGCCTTGTCATCGCTGCCGACGGTGCCGATCACGGTGGCGCCGAGATGCTTGGCCCATTGGCTGAGGATCAGGCCGACGCCGCCGGCGGCGGCATGCAGCAGAATGGTGTCGCCGGATTTGACGCGATAGGTCTGGCGGATCAGATATTGCGTGGTCAGGCCCTTCAGCATCATCGCGGCCGCGGTCTTGTCGTCGATGCCATCAGGCAGCTTCAACAGCCGATCGGCCGGAATCAGCCGCGCTTCGGCATAGGCGCCGATCGGCGCGGCGCCATAGCAGATGCGATCGCCGGGCTTGAGATCGGTGACGCCGCTGAGCCGACTTCCTCGACCACGCCGGCCGCCTCGCCGCCGAGCCCGCTCGGCAGTTGCGCCGGATAAAGGCCGGAGCGGTTGTAGATGTCGACGAAGTTCAGCCCCACCGCGGTGTGGCGGATGCGCGCCTCGCCCGGACCGGGCTTGCCGACCTGCGACCTCTTCCCAGACCAGAACTTCGGGACCGCCGGTTTTGTGAAAACGGATGGCATGCGTCATGGAGTGCTTCCTTCGGGTGAGATGAAGACGAAAGGGATGGTGGCGGTTAATTTCTATTTTGTCTTGAGCATGATCTTTTCGGAAAACCGGTTCCCACTTTTCCGGATCATGCTCAGGTCTCGATGATGACGTAGCTGTCCTCGACATGCACCGGGAAGGTCTCGGCCACATAGGGACCCTTCTCGAGCCCGTCCGTCCCTCGCCAGTTCTTTGGCGACTTCCTCGCCGCTTTCGATCGCGACCGGATAGGAGCGGATCTTGAAGCGTTTCGGATCGAACCAGGATTGCCCGTTGCGCATGTCGAATTCCCAGCCGTGCCAGGCGCAGCGAAGCAGCTCGCCGACCCGCGAGCGCTCGATAGACGCCGGGCTCCGGCGAGGTCAGCCGCGCCACGCACGCCGCCTTCTCCAGCGGCGCGCCGGCGTGCGGACAGCGATTGAGCAGCGCGAAGAACTCGCCATTGACGTGGAACACGACGATGTCGCGGCCGTCGACGCCAAAAACCTTGTTGCCGCCGGGCGGGATGTCCGTGGTGCGGGCGACGATGTGCCGGGTCATGTCTTACGCGTACGCTTGCCGGTTACAGTTTGTAGATCGCGCGGGCGTTGCTTGAGAAGATCTTGTTGCGTTCGATCTCCGTCAGCGGCGTCCGGAACGCAAAGCGCGGATCGTCGAAATCCCAATGCGGATAGTCCGACGAGAACAGCAGCCGGTCGACGCCGACCCATTCGATCAGCGCGCGCAGATGTTTTCCTTCATCCGGCTCGTCGATCGGCTGCGTCGTGAACCAGAAATGCTCCTTCACATATTCCGACGGCCGACGCTTGAGATGCGGCACCTCGCTGCGGAAGGTTTCGAAATGCCGGTCCATGCGCCAGGTCGCCGGCGGGATCCAGCCAAAGCCGCCCTCGATGAACACGATCTTGAGTTTCGGGAAACGCTCCGGAATGCCTTCGAGCACCAGGCGAGGTCAGCTGCGCCGCCATCGTGTGCGCGTTGCTCTGGTGCTCCTCGACATAATAAGACGGCCAGCCGCCGCCGGTCGGCGCGTGTCCGCCATAGCCGCCGACATGGATGCCGAGCGGCAGGCCGAGTTCCTGCGCGCGCTCGTAGATCGGCCAGTAGCGCCGCCGTCCCAGCGGCTCGTTGGCGCGCGGGCAGACATTGATCTGCACGTAGCGGCCGATCTTGGCGCAGCGCTCGATCTCGGCGATCGCAAGCTGCGTGTCGTCCTGGCCGGCGAGGATCGAGGCCTTCAGCCGCGGATCGCGGTCGGACCAGAACGCCAGCTGCCAGTCGTTGATGGCGCGCTGGATCGCCGCACCGAATTCGAGATTCTGCTGCGAGAAGATGAAGAGGTCGAGCACCTGCAAGATGCCGTACTCGACATCGAGCGGATCGAGATGCTGCTTCTGCATGAAGGCGAGATCCGATCCCGGAGGCCCGCCGGTCGGCGGCCAGGCGTCGCGGCGCGCGATCAGGGGCGAGGAGCGCGGATAGGGCGTGGTGCCGATATAGGGCGTGCGCAGATGGCTGCCATATTCCTTCAAATGCTCCTGCCAGCGTTTTGGCATGAACTGATAGAGATCGCTCTGCGCGTGGATGCTCGGATGCACGTCGCAATCGATGATGCGCAGCCGGCTGTTCGCGGCGACTTCCTGCTCCAGAATCGGGCGGTCGATGACGTCGCTCATGCGATCCTCCTTGGATATGGTTTATTCATGCCGCAAGCTTCAGCCGCGGAAAGGTCTCCAGCGGATTGTCGGCGCACATACGCGAAACGATACTGGCCGGCAGATGCGGCGGCATCGGGTCGTCGCCGTCGAACTGCCAGTGCGGATAATCGGACGCAAACAGGAACATCTTGTCGGAACCGATCTGCTCGATGATGTCGGCGACGCCCGCCGCATCGGGCGGGCCGTCGAACGGCTGCATGGTGACGCGGATATGGTCGCGGATGATCGCGGCCGGCTCGCGCTCGACCCAGGGCACCTCGACGCGCACCCCGCGCCAGGTCTTGTTGGCGCGCCACATGAAGGCCGGCAGCCAGCTGACGCCGGATTCCATCAGCACCACCTTGAGGCCGGGGAATTTGCCGAACACGCCCTCATAGATCAGGCTCAGGATCTGGGCCTGGAACGCCTGCGCCTCCATCAGATAATATTCGTAGCGGTAGGACGGCCAGCCGATCGAACTCGGCGCGCCCCGGTACTGGCTGCCGGCATGGATCGCGATCGGCAGTTTGTGTTTTTCGGCGGCCTGATACACCGGCCAGAAATGCCGCTTGCCGAGCAGCATGTCGCCCTGCGCCAGCACCAGCACGGAGACGAAGCGGTTGTCGCCCGGCAAGCCGCTCGATTTCGGCGACCGCGAGATCCGGCGCCTGCATCGGCACCACGATCGAGGCGCGCAGCCGCGTGTCCTTCGACAGCCACTCGGCCGCGATCCAGTCGTTGATCGCCTTGCAGAAGGCCGCCGCCATATAGGGATCGAACACCGCCTGCGCGCCGTACAGCACATTGCAGATGGCGTGGCTGGCGCCGAGCTGGTCGAACGCGCCGCGCTGCACCATGGCGAGGTCGCTGCCCGGCTTGCCCACTGGCCGGCCGCCAGTCGGCGCGGCCGGAAAGCGGCATGCTCGGCGGATAGGAATTGAGATCGAGGCCGTCGATGGCGCGGCTGACCACCTGTTCCTTCCAGTGATCGTCGAGATAGGGCAGCAGCGTGGTGCGGGTTCCGCCCACCGCGGGATGGATATCGCAGTCGATCCGCGTGGCCGCCATGAGGTTCCCTAAATCTCTAGTCTGACGCGTTTTCTTCGAAAACGCCTTGGTGTGATTTTTGGCGGCGGTTGCGCCGCAGTGCGAATGTGCCGCCGTTGCCCGGGCGGCGCAAGGGTATAACTGCGCGGCCGCCCTGCCCCTGGAGCACATCGGCCTCGCCGCTTTCGCGATTGCGTGTGAAAATCGTCACTATCCTGGATTGCGCGACGTATTCTGGAAGGAATGTCGCGAAACCCGGCGCCGGTTGTCCGTTCGAAACCGGGAGCCGGGACTCCGGAAAAAGCGCCGAACTGGCGGAAACCGATGCCAACTGGTATTCGATTGCCGACCGACTCAGCCGGGAGCGATTTTCCGTATGCGAACGCGACGTGACGCCGCGCTGCGAAGCCTGCGGTTAATGCTGGTGGCGAGCGTCGTGCTGCCCTTGCTGCTGTTTTGCTATGTGTCGTGGACAAGCTACCACACCGCCTTCGAGCGTGCCGATGAGCGGATCAAGCAGGCGCTGGATCTCAGCGCCGAGCAGGCGCTGCGGGTGTTCCGTTCCATCAACGTGACTTTCGACAGCGTCGAGCAGATTACGCGCGGGCGCACCGAACAGACCATCCACATCAACGAGGCGGAGCTGAGCGAACGGCTCAAGCAATTCGTCAATGCGCTGCCCGACATTTCGTCGATCTGGATCCTGAACGCCCAGGGCGACGCCATCGTATCCTCGCTGCTGTTCCCGATTCCGCCGGCCGCGAATGCGCCCGAGCGCGCGTATCTGAAAGGCCAGCTCGCCCGCGATTCGAACGTTCACATCGGCGAGGCGCTGCGGATCCAGCTGCGGGACCGGCTGATCGTTCCGGTCAGCAAATGGCGGATGGACAGCTCCGGAACATTTTCCGGCTTCACCGAAATTTCGGTCTCGCCGCAGGCGTTCGAACGATTCTACGAACCGCTGGCCAAGCGCACCAGCGCGAGTTTTGCCCTGATCAGGGAAGACGGCGCGGTGCTTGCGCGCTACCCGGTGCCCGCCACATCCGGCATCAAGCTCGACGCCTCGACCGGTTTCGTGCAGCTGGTGGCGCGCAGTCCGGAGGGCGGCGAGTACACCTCGGTTTCGGGCATCGACCAGCGCGAGCGGCGATTCTCGGCGCGACGGCTCGAGGGATTCCCCGTCTATGTCACGTCCAGCCTGGAGACGCGGGATATCGTTCAGGGCTGGCTGTGGCACGATGGCCGGCCATCTGGTCTTCGGCGTTCCCGCGACGATCTTCTTCGTCGTGCTGATCCTGCTGGCGATGAGGACGACCAGCGAGCTTGATGCCGAGGCCGAACGGCGGGAAGCGGCCGAAGCAAGCCTGCGCCAGTCGCAAAAGATGGAAGCGGTCGGACAACTGACCGGCGGCGTCGCCCACGACTTCAACAATCTCCTGACCATCATCCTCGGCAACCTGGAACTGGCGTTGCGGCAGGCCCCGGAAGGAAGACCGAGGACATTGCTGACGCGGGTGCATCGCGCCGCCGAACGCGCCGCCGAATTGACCAAGCGCCTGCTGGCGTTTTCGCGCAACCAGCCGCTCGATCCTCGTCCGATCGACGCCAACCGCCTGGTCGCTGACATGTCCGACCTTCTCGGCCGAACGCTTGGCGAAAACATCTCGATTGAAACGATACGGGGCGGCGGATTGTGGCCGACCGAGGTCGACAGGGCCGAACTTGAATCGGCGCTGCTCAATCTTGCCATCAACGCGCGCGACGCGATGCAGGCGGGCGGCAAGCTGACGATCGAGACCGGCAATGCGTCGCTGGATGAAGCCTATTGCGCGACCGCGGACGGAGTAAAGCCCGGCCAATATGTCATGATCGCGATATCGGATACCGGCATCGGCATGTCGCGGGAGTTGATCGGCAAGGCGTTCGATCCGTTCTTCACGACCAAACCGGCCGGCTCGGGCACCGGGCTCGGCCTCAGCCAGGTCGACGGCTTCGTAAGACAGAGCGGCGGCCACGTCCGGATTTACAGCGAGGTCGGCGAAGGAACCACGGTCAAGATCTACCTGCCGCGCAGCTTTGCAGGCAGCCGGCAGCCGGCCGGTGAAGCGCGGCCGCCGGAAAGCCCGAAGGGGAGCCTGGAAACGGTGCTGGTGGTGGAGGACGATGCCGAGGTCAGGTCCTTTGTCACCGACACGTTGCGCGGCCTCAACTACCGGGTTCTGGAAGCCGCCGATGGCGACGGCGCGCTTGTGCTGGTTCGTCAGACGGAGCGGATCGACCTGCTGCTGACCGATGTCGTGATGCCCGGAATGAACGGCCGCGTCCTTGGTGACGCCGCGAAACAGCACCGCCCGGGGCTGAAGGTGCTTTACATGACCGGTTACTCCCGCAATGCCATCGTGCATCAGGGACGGCTTGATCCCGGCGTATCGCTGATCCAGAAGCCGTTCTCGGAGACCGCCCTCGCCTCCCGCGTTCACGGACTTCTTTCGGCAGACGGAAGTTGATGGACTATCCGGAGACAGACGCTCCGAAACCTGGCTAGATTGTAAAAAACAGATCCCGGGAGATCACGTGGCGGGCGGCGAAGAGAACTTACGAATGCGATGCGCTGGTGGTCGGCTCCGGATGCGCCGGCATGTCGGCGGCGGTCACCGCGGGGCATCGCGGCCTCAACGTCCTTGTCGTCGAGAAGGAGCCGCGCTTTGGCGGCACCACCGCGCGTTCCGGCGGCTGGCTGTGGATTCCCGGCACCTCGCTTGCGCGCGACTGGGGCATCGTCGAAAGCCCCGAGCAGGCGCGGACCTATCTGCGCCATGAGGCCGGCAACGCCTTCGATGCCGCCCGCGTCGATGCGTTCCTGACCACGGGTCCCGAGGCGGTCGATTTCTTCACCACAAAGACCGCTGTGCGCTTCGACATGCCGCTGACCTTTCCGGACTATCACGCCGAAGCCCCCGGCGGCGCGCAGGGCGGCCGCTCGATGGTGACGCGGCCGTTCGACGGCCATGAACTGGGCGCGCATCTGAAGGATCTCGGCAGCCCGCTGCCCGAACTCACCGTGTTCGGCATGATGCTGGGCTCCGGCAAGGAGATCATCCATTTCATGCGCGCGACGAAATCGCTGACCTCGGCGCTGTATGTGGCGAAACGGCTGTCGAAGCACGCCATCGACGTGCATGCGCCATGGCCGCGGCATGAACCTCACCAACGGCAATGCGCTGGCCGGCCGTCTCGCCAAATCGGCGTTCGACCTCAAAATTCCGCTGTGGCTGTCGTCGCCGGTGCGCGAACTGATCGTCGAGGATGGCGCGGTGCGCGGCGCGATCGTCGAGCGCGACGGACGCCGTGTTCGCGTCAACGCCAGGCGCGGCGTGGTGCTCGCCTGCGGCGGCTTTCCGCATGATGTCGCGCGGCGCAAGGCGATGTTTCCGCATGCGCCGACCGGCAACGAGCATTTCTCGCCCGGCCCCACCGGCAACACCGGCGACGGATTGCGGCTGGCGGAAGCCGCCGGCGGCGGCGTCGCAGGATTCGCTGCCGAACGCCGCGGCCTGGGTGCCGGTCTCGATCACCACGCGCAAGGACGGCAGCAAGGGCGTGATGCCGCATTTCATCGACCGCGCCAAACCCGGCGTGATCGCGGTGACGCGCGACGGCGCGCGCTTTGCCAATGAAGGCAATTCCTACCACGATTTCGTGCAGGAGATGATGAAGACGGCAAAGCCCGGCGAGGAGATCGCGGCGTTTCTGTTGTGCGATCATCGCGCCTTGCGCAAATACGGCCTCGGCTGCGTGCCGCCGTTTCCGATGCCGCTCGGTCATCACTTACGCACCGGCTATCTCAAGCGTGGCGCGACGCTTGCCGAACTCGCCGCATCAAACCGGCATCGACGCCAAGGGACTCGAGGCCACGGTCGCGGCGTTCAACAAGACCGCCGCGCGACGGGCAGGATCCGGCCTTCGGCAAGGGCTCGCGCGCCTATAACCGCTACCAGGGCGACGCGCTGCATGGCCCGAACCCCTGCATCGCGCCGATCAAGGACGGACCGTTCTACGCGATCAAAATGGTGATCGGCGATCTCGGCACCTATGCCGGCATCAGGACCGACGCGAACGCGCGCGCGCTCGACGCCGACGGCCAGCCGATCGCAGGGCTCTATGCCGCCGGCAACGACATGGCGAGCATCATGGGCGGCAACTATCCCGGCGCCGGCATCACGCTCGGGCCGGCGCTGACGTTCGGCTATATCGCGGGACGACATATCAGCGGAAACGATCCGCACGCGGCCGTCACATCATCGCGTCAGTAGAGCCGACTTTAGTAGAACCAACTTTCTCCCGCTGCGCGAAATTAAGTCGGCACGCGATCGCGCGGCGGCGCGACGCCATGCGCCACCGCCCGCTGCGCGAACTGGCGCGACGGCTTGCATTGGTCATCAAAGCGCGCCAACATCTGCGACAAAAGAACGCATAAGAGAAGCCGGGATGGGAATCAAGAACATCGGCCAGCAGGGAATCGTGTTTGCGGTTTTTGCCGCGCTGTTTGCCGTCTTCGCGCTTGCCCTGCCCGGCTTTCTGACCGCGGCGAATATGCTGACGCTGCTGCAGAACGTGGCGGTGCTCGGCATTCTCGGGCTCGCGATGGCGATCGTCGTGATCGGCCGCGGCATCGACATTTCGCTGATCGCGGCGCTGGCGGTGCCGCCGGGGCTGGTGCTGCAGATGGTGCAGGACGGTCACTCGCTGCCCTTCTCGCTCGCGGCGGCCTTTGCGCTGACGGCGGTGTTCGGCCTCGTCAACGGCTGGCTGATCGCCTACGCCGAGGTGCCGTCGCTGTTCACGACGCTGGCGTCCGGATTGTTTCTCGCCGGCCTCGGCCAGGCCGCGTTGTTCAAGCTCGACGTCGTGCAGTGGAGCCCGGGGCTCGACGGGTTCGAGCGTCTCGGCCAGGGCAATCTGCTCGGCATCCCGATGCCGGTCGTGATGTTCGCGCTGGCCTGCATCGCGGTCGCCTTCCTGCTGCGGCAGACGCGGCTCGGCGCCTACATCTATGCGATCGGCGACAATCCGAACGGCGCGCGCGTCACCGGCATCCCGACCCGTCCCATCATCGTGCTGCAATATGTGCTGGCGGCGCTGATCGGCTGCGTCGCCGGCCTGATCATGGCGGCCTCCGTCAACAGCATGCCGACGCGCATCTTCAACTCGACGCTGATCTACGACGTGATCCTGGTGGTCGTGCTCGGCGGCATCGGCCTGTCGGGCGGGCGCGGCGGCGTCATCAACGTCGTGATCGGCACGCTGCTGATCGGCACGATGCTCAACGGCATGACCATCATGGACGTCTCCTATTCCGGGCAGAACCTCGTCAAGGGCGTGGTGCTGCTGGTCGCCGTGATCGCGGATTCGTTCCTGAATCCGCGCAACGAGGAGACGGCGCAACAAGGCGACATCTAGAGGCTGCAAATAAACGCAACGAACCATAACAGGGAGGACGACATGACGGACGGACATCAAGACAATGCTGTTCGGAATTGGACTGGCGGCGGCGGCATGCACGCCGGCGCTGGCGCAGAAGGGCCTCGACGAACCGTTTCAGGGCGCGTTCAAGGAAGCGCTCGACGGCAAGACCGTCGCCTACGTTCCGGTGGCGATGAATTTCGACCTGACCGAAGGCTGGTTCGCCGGCCTCAAGAAGGAGCTCGAACCCTACGGCATGAAGGTGATCGTGCGCGATCCGAACTGGAGCACCAACGCCGGCGCGCAGGCGGTGACCACGCTGATCACCGAAAAGCCGGCGGTGATGATCCTCCACAATCCCGACGTGCAGACCTACGCCAAGCTGGTGCAGCGCGCCGAGAACGAAGGCATCTACGTCATCCAGATCAACATGGGCTCGAGCTATCGCTCTTCGGCCTTTGTCGGCGCCAACTGGATCGAGATCGGCGAACGCGACACCGAGGCGGTGGTCAATGTCTGCAAGGGCAAATCGAACAAGATCGCGATCGTCCAGGGCGCGCTGTCGGCGGCGGCCAGCGCCTACACGCTGAAGGGCGTCGAAAACGTGCTGGCCAAGAATCCCGATATCAAGGTGGTCTCGAGCCAGGCCGCCGACTGGGATGCCGCCAAGGCCAAGGCGATCACGCAGACGGTGCTGAAGCAGAATCCGGATCTGTGCGGCATCGTCGGCTTCTGGGACGGCATGGACATCGGCACCGCGGCCGCGGTGAAGGAAGCCGGCCTCACCGGCAAGGTGTTCGTCGCGACCTCCGGCGGCGGCGAGCGGCGGGGCGCCTGCGAACTGGTCAAGTCGGGCGCGTTCGACCTCAACCTCAGCTACGACGTGCCGACCCAGGCCGAACAGATGGCCGGCATGATCAAGTGGCTGGTCTCGTCGGGCGTGAAGCCCGGTTCGGTCAAGGGATCGATGTACACGACGCTGATCCCGATCACCAAGGAGAACGCCGGCAGCGACACCGCCTGCTGGAATCTCAGCGACCTCAAGAAGTAGCCCGCCTTCCGGGCTGACCGGCGAGCGGCCGTGCCACGGCATGGCCGCTCGCGCCGGATCAGTCCCCTGCCCTCCCAGCTTCCTCCGTTTCCCGGACTGCCGATGCAAGACGTCCTCCTTCGTTTGCGATACCGCTACTGGCCGGATCATCTGCTCGGCGAAATCCTGTCCAAGCGCTGGACCGAAACCGCGATCCCGGTGATCGTGCTGCTGATCATCACGATCCTGCTGAGCCGCGCGATCCCGGGCTTCCTGTCGGCCGGCGGCCTCGCCGATACCGGACGGCAGGCCGGCGAAATCGGTTTCGTCGTGCTCGGCATGGCGCTGGTCGTCATCGTCGGCGGCATCGACCTTTCGGTCGGCTCGATGTTCGCGCTGTGCGATTTCTGCGCGCTGTTCTGCCTCAACGTGCTGGACTGGCCGGTGCCGGCCGTGATCGTCGCGACGCTCGCCTGCGGCGCGGCGCTCGGCGCCGTCAACGGCCTGCTGATCGGCTATCTGCGGCTGCGCGCCTTCATCACCACGCTGATCACGCTGATCATCTACCGCTCCGCCTACGATCTGCTGCTGTTCGACTATTCCAACAAGATCGCGGCCGCCTTCCCCGACTTTCCGTCGTGGAATTTCATCGGCGGCGGCGTCGTCCTCGGCGTGCCCAGCGTCGTGCTGGTCTATCTCGTCGTCGCCGATCTTCGGGCACGTCTTCCTGACCCGGCTGCGGCCGGGCTGGCACATCACCGCGATCGGCGGCTCGCGCCGCTCGGCCTACAATTCCGGCATCCCGGTGCGGCGCACGATCGCGCTGTGCTACGTCGCCAGCGGCGTGCTGACCTCGATCGGCGCGCTGTTTTTCGCCGCCCGCCTCGGCACCGTCGGCGGCGACGTCGGCGTCGGCCTCGAGGTCACGGTGCTGACCGCGACCGTGCTCGGCGGCATCAGCCTCGGCGGCGGCAAGGGCTCGGTCACCAAGGCGCTGGTCGGCACCCTGATCGTGCTGTTCCTGATCAACGGCCTGACCACGCTGTCGGTCTCGCGGCGGCGTCAACCGCATGGTGCTGGCCGGCGTGCTGCTGGTCGCCGCCACCATCGACATCCGCTGGCTGAAGAACCGCACCCGCATCATCAGCAAGGTCTATGTCAGCCCGACCTTCCATGCGCTGGCGCCGGCGGCCTCGACCGCGCCCGGCAGCGGGGCGTTCGCGCAGAACGACAAGCTGCGCGACGTGTCGCTGATCGGCCTCGGCCGCATCGAGGCGCCGGAAGACGTCATCCTCGACCGCAACGACAATCTCTATGCCGGCTCGCGCCACGGCGACATCATGCGTTTCCTGGCGCCCGACTACAAGGAGATGGAAGTCTTCGCCCATATCGGCGGCCAGCCGCTCGGCATGGCCTTCGACCGCAACGACAATCTCTATGTCTGCATCGGCGGCATGGGGCTCTACCGCATCACGCCCGAGCGCAAGGTCGAGAAGGTCACCGACGAGACCAACCGCAGCCTCTATTCGGTCAACGACGACAGCCGGCTGCGGCTGGCCGACGATCTCGACATCGCCGACGACGGCCGCATCTTCTTCTCGGAAGCCACCGTGCGCTACGAGATGCACGAATGGCCGGTCGACGGGCTGGAAGCGCGCGGCAACGGCCGCATCATCTGCTACGACCCGAACAACGGCACCACGCGCACGGTGCTGCGCGGCCTGAAATTCCCCAACGGCATCTGCATCGCCAGCGACGGCAAATCGATCCTGTTCGCCGAGACCTTCGGCTGCTCGCATCAAGCGCTACTGGTTCGACGGCCCGAAGACCGGCACGACCGAGATGGTCATCGACAATCTGCCGGGCTATCCCGACAACATCAACCTCGCCTCCGACGGCAACTACTGGCTCGCCATGGTCGGCATGCGCAGCCCCGCGCTCGATCTGGCCTGGAAGATGCCGGGCTTCCGCAAGCGCATGGGCAAGCGCGTTCCGATCGACGAATGGCTGTTCCCGAACATCAACACCGGCTGCGTGATCAAGTTCAACGAGCGCGGCGAGGTGCTGGAATCGTTCTGGGACCTGCGCGGCGAGAACCATCCGATGATCACCTCGATGCGCGAGCATCGCGGCTATCTCTATCTCGGCGGCATCGTGAACAACCGCATCGGCCGGTACAAGCTCGCCAATGCCGACCCCGACTTCGTCCAGTACGACCGGCGCTGGGGGAAGAGCGCATGATCGCCGGCCTGCAGGAGTTCGCCGACCGGCTGCTCGGGCGCGGCGACGCCACCATCACGGTGCCGTCGTTCGACGGCGCGCTGAAGCCGAACCAGATCCTCGAGAAGGCCGAGACCGTCGCGCAGCTCGACGCGCCCGAAGACCTCGCGACCGACGGCAAGGCGCTCTACGTCGCCGACGGCGCCGCGATCCGCCGCCTCGACGGCGCAATGCCATGACCGAGGTGCGGCGCTTCGACCGCCCGATCACCGCGCTGTGCTGCCTGCCGGACGGCGGCATCGCCGTCGCGCTCGACGGGCGCGAGGTGCAGGTCTTTGCGACGCCGTCGGCGACGGCCCCGAGCGCGACCATTCGCCGATCCCGCGATGAACGCGATCAACGCGCTGGCGCCGGGGCCGAACGGAACGCTGATCGCGACCGACGGCTCGACGCACGCGACCTTACGCGGCAATGGGTCGCACGACCTGATGGAACGCGGCCGCAGCGGGCGGGTGCTGGTGCTCGATATCGCCAGCCGGCGCGTGCAGCACCGATCGCCGCAAGACTGCAATACGCGTTCGGGGCGTGCGCCGCCGGCGACGAGTATCCTGGTCAGCGAAAGCTGGCGGCATCGCCTGATCGCGATCGCGCCGGACGGCACGCCAGCGCGCCGTGCTCGACAATCTGCCGGTCTATCCGTCGCGGCTGTCGCCGGCAGCATCCGGCGGCTTCTGGCTCACCGCGTTCGCGGCGCGCACCCAGCTGGTCGAGTTCGTGCTGCGCGAAAACGCCTACCGGCGCCGCATGATGGCGGAAATCGATCCGGAATACTGGATCGCGCCGAAACTGAAATCCGGCCAGTCGTTCCTCGAACCGATGCAGGGCGCGCACCTCAAGACCATGGGCGTCGTCAAGCCGTGGGCGCCGCCGCGCTCCTACGGCCTCGTGATCCGGCTCAACGACGGACGGCGTGCCGCTTTACGCGCTGCACAGCCGCGTCGACGGCGTCAATCACGGCATCGTCGCGGCGGTCGAATTGGACGGCGCGCTGTTCGCGCTCGCCAAGGGGCCGGGCCGCCTGCTGCGCGCGCCGCTCGCCATGATCGAGAAGGAATTGCGCGCATGAGCGACATCATCCTCGCGCTCCGCAAGGCGACAAAACTCTACGCCGGCGTTCCCGCGATCGAGGGCGTCGATTTCGAGCTTCGGCGCGGCGAGATTCATGCGCTGGTCGGCGAGAACGGCGCCGGCAAGTCGACCCTGACCAAGGTGATGGCCGGCGTCGTCACGCTGACGTCGGGCACGATGCAGATCAACGGCGTCGAGGTTGCGCCGAAGACGCCGCTCGAAGCGCGCAATCTCGGCATCGCGATGGTGTTCCAGGAAAACAGCCTGGTGCCGACCATGACGGTGGCGCAGAACCTGTTTCTCGGCCAGGAGAAGTTCTACAACCGGCTGCGCGGCATCTACATCGCCGCCCAGCAATTCCTGCAATCGCTCAATTTCGACGTGACGCCGACGGCGACCGTCGGCCTGCTCGGCGCCGCCAAGAAGCAGATGGTCGAGATCGCGCGCGCCGTGCTGCACGAGGCCAAGGTCATCATCTTCGACGAGCCGACGGCGACGCTGACGCCGGAGGAGAAGAAATACTTCTTCGACCTGGTGCGCGACCTCAAGCGCCGCGGCGTCTCGATCGTGTTCATCTCGCACGCGCTGGAGGAAGCGCTGATCCTGGCCGACCGGATCACGATCCTGCGCGACGGCAAGCATGTCGTGACCGACGACGCCAACAAGTTCGACCGCGCGCGCATCGTGCAGGCGATGGTCGGGCGCGATCTGTCGAACACGCTCTACGGCACGCGCAAGACCACGATGCGCCCGGCCGGCGCGCGCGTGCTGACGGTGCAGAACCTGAAAATGGCGCCGATGGTGCAAGAACAATTCGCTGTCGGTGTTCGCCGGCCAGATCACCGGCGTGTTCGGACTGGTCGGCGCCGGCCGCACCGAGACGTTCAAGATCGTCGCCGGCGTGCATGAAGCGCGACTTCTTCCACGGCGGCGAGGTCATCCTGCACGACAAGCCGGTGCGCTACCGCGTGCCGGCGCCGGCGGTGCGGGCCGGCATCGCCTATGTCACCGAGGACCGCAAGGTCGAGGGTTTCTTCGAGACCATGTCGATCGCCCGCAACATCTATCTCGGCCTGCTGGCGAAGCTGCCCGGCGGGCGGTTCTTCCTGTCGCGGCGCGAGGCCGACAAGATCGGCGGGACCTGGGTCGAGAAGCTCAAGGTCCGCGCCACCGGCAACGACATGAAGGTCGTCGAACTGTCGGGCGGCAACCAGCAGAAGGTCGTGATCGCCAAATCGCTGGTGCAGGAGCCGGACCTGATCATCTTCGACGAGCCGACGCGCGGCGTCGACGTCGGCGCCATCGTCGAGATCCACGAGCTGATCCAGCGGCTCGCCGACGAGGGCAAGGCGGTGGTGGTGATCTCGTCCTATCTGCCCGAGATCATGGCGCTGTCCGACCGCATCCTGGTCTCGCGGCAGGGCAAGGTGGTCGAGGAATTTTCCGCGTTCGAGGCGACCGAAGAGAAGATCATGTACGCGGCGGTGCACTGAAGAGGTGCCGCGCGCGGGTGGCCGCCTGTTCGTGCCCCGCACCGCACACACCCGAGCGATTTCCGCTGGAGAACGCGAAACGCCGCGGCCGTGTTGGCGGCCGCGGCGTTTGTGTTGCGAATACCCGGCTCAGGCGTGCCAGCTCGCGGCAATGGTGTTCTGCAGGGTCGGATCGTTGGGCGCCTGCGCCACCGCGCTCGGGTCGAAGTCGGCATGGGCGGAGGAATAGGCCGCCATCGCCTGGACCAGTTGCGACACGCCGGCGCCGATCGTCATGCCGTCGGCCGTCTTGATCCCGGCCAGTTGTGATCCCGCGCCGCTGAACCAGCCGCCGACCGTGACCTGGTCATGGCTGCCCATGACCGAGATCGACAGATCGTTGCCGTTGCGCTGGAACCAGAGCTGGTTGGCACTGATGCCCGCGCCCAGGTCAAGCTCGCCGCTCGGCGCCGTACTCGCCGCCGTGCCGTTGACGATCCGGTCCTGTCCGCCGCCATGTCCGAACTGGTAGGTGTCGTTACCGCCACCTCCGGTCAGCACATCGTTGCCCGAGCCGCCGAACAGCACATCATTGCCCGTGCCGCCCGAAGTGGCCGGACCGCTCGCCGTCAGCGTCGCCAGGGCCGAGATATTGGTCAGCGTGATCGTCTGCGACACCGTCTTGGTGTCGGTGGCCATACCCGGCGCGAGCGTCGCATGATCGGTGGTTGTCGCGTTCACGGTGATCGTGACGTCGCCGACGAAGCCCTGCGCCGGCACAACCGACAGACCATGGATCGACCAGCCGGTCACATCGACGCTGGTATTGCCAGCCGTCGCCGTGAAGCTGTGGAGCCCATCCGCAGATTCTGACGCCGACCGGAATGCCCGAAACCGAGAGAGCGAGCACTTCGGAGCCATCGTTGTCGCCAAGGCTTGCCGCGATATCGATCGCCCCCGGGCCAGGAGCACTGCTGACGGAGAAGATCTGCGCCCTGATGGCATCGTCCTGGTTGTCGGTTCCGATGCCGCTATTGTCGGTCCAGGTGACAATGAAGCGGCCGCCGGAAAGTGCGGCGATCGCCGGCGAATGCTGGTTGTTCTGCGAGTTCGAGTTGATCGTGAACTCGTCGCCGACCCGGTTGCCTTCCCCATCGAAGACCTGCCCCTTGATCTGGCCCCCGTCGCCCGGCGCATCTTCCACATCCTCCCAGGTCACGACGATGTACCCGTTGCTCAGCTCCGTGATCTTCGGGGCCTGCTGGTATTCGTCTTCCTTGGTGTTGACCTGAATCTCGGTGCCGACCTTGTTGCCGTTGGCGTCGAAGATCTGCATCTGGATCGAGGAATTGTCGAAATCGCCGACATTCGATTGTGCCTGCCAGGTCACCGCGAAACCGCCGTTCGCCAGCCCGACGACGTTGTTGACGTCGTTGACGAAGTTGATGCCCCTGGTGTCGACGAGGATCTCGCCGCCGACCTTGTTGCCGGCGTTGTCGAATCTCTGGGCGACGATCGAGCCGGAACGTGTCAGGTCGCCACGCAGGAAGCTGTTGTCCTGCCAGGTCGCAACGAAGCCGCCACCGGCAAGAGCCGCCACCGACACCTCGGTCCTGGTCGCCGGTCGTCAGCGTATTGACCAGGAACTCGCCGCCGACCCTCTGGCCGCCGGCATTGTACAGCTGCGCCTTGACCGAGCCGCTGGTATCGCCACCGGTACCGCTCGCGTCGTTCCAGGTGACGACGAAGCCGCCGTTGGAAAGCGCCGTAATCGCGGGCTCTCCCTGATCGCCCGCCGTCGCGGTGTTGACGATGAACTCACCGCCCGGCGTTCAACTCTCGCCATTTGACGATAGATGAGATGCCCCGGTTGTCATCATTCGAACGGAGGACGAAGCTACCGATCGAAGTATTTCGCAACCTGTGGATGTTCGCTGGTTTTTCATCTGATGTCTGCGCATGACGCACTGTGAGCGCAAAGGGAATCAACACGCTCGGGCGAACCAAGACCCGGATATTCCCTGCGTATTCCTCCTGCACACGGAAAAAGTTTCCCACGAAACAGTTTAATGCAATTCAAAAGCGACGCGTGCGTTTCGGCTTCATCCGAATCAAAATCGTATCCCGACATTGACTTTTCTCGTTCAAGCCTCGAAAAAGTCGCGCGCGAAAAAAATCTCCGACCGCCACGCCGTCGTCGAACGGCCTCACCGGCTCACGGGTCAAGGAATGGAAATTTCCGATCCAGATAGGCGCGAGTCCGATCCAGATAGGCGCGAGGAAGACGCGATATCGACGGCTGGAGAGCGGGAGACGAGCGCCGATTCAAAAAACGCGTTGTTTCGGCACAACGCGGGATTTTGCGGACTGAAAAAAAATGGGCGAGATGTGATGGTGGTGTCCGCAGTCAATTACGAACCGGTCTCCGTGTTAATTGGCGAAAACAGGGTCATTTTTAAGAAAAACAGGGTTTGCGTTACGACGATTGGCCAGAAACCCTTATTTCAAAGCCATTTCTCCTCTTTCCTTTAAAGTCGATAACAGGGAAATAACAGGTGTTGTTCAGGCCGGAATAGCAACGCTTCTGGGCCCGGAACAGGCCGCATTTGCGCCGGCCAGATTTTGATTTAAGCTACCCGCCTCATAGATAGCCTTAGATCGATTCGGGAGCTGAAACCCTTTGACTCACGCGGCTATTGCGGTGTTCACCGGCAAAACCCTCGACACACTGCTTGCCCAGGGCGGGTCGGGACCGTGGGTGGGTGCAGAGGAACGCGTGAAGCAGCAGCAATATCTGGTCTGTGTTCGGAAGGCTACGACGGGAACGGACGACCATGGCGCGGCTTTTTTGGTCGGCAAGATCGCCGGGGTCCAAAAGCATGGTGTTGACAGGCGCGGTCAGCAGCGATGGTTCTTCCAGATTAGCGACTTCGCCGCCCTGACGCACCCAGGTAAATGGGATTGGCGTAACCCCGTCCGATATACCACCCTCGAAGACCTCGGAATTGAGCTGAAAAAGCTCAAATTTAAGCCGGCTCCGCCAGCCACCGTAAGCCTGCCGATAGCTGAACCGGCACCCAGCGTGAAGCCCCTCACGATAGCCGAAGCAAAAGCTGGGCTTGCGGCGAAATTTGGCGTGAGCCCGGATGCCATCGATATTCACATCAAGGGTTAGCTGAAGCGCCGGGACGTTAATCATGCCGTGAAGGAGCACCACCGGTCTATTGTGGTATCTAATAGATAATCTATAAGGTACGATCTTAGATGCAGCTAGGATCGCGCCGTCATGAATAATTTCCAACTCCAATACGTCGCGCCACAGACCTTGCGACCCTACGCCGGAAACGCCCGGACGCATTCGAAGAAGCAGATCAAACAGATCGCCAATTCGATTGAGCGTTTCGGCTTTTTGAGTCCCTTGGTTGTTTGTCGGGGAGAGGTGCTGGTACAACGGGCGCTTGCAGGCGTCAAACCTGCTCGGTCTAAAGTTGGTCCCGATCATCGTCGTGGAAACCCTGTCAGAGGCCGAGCGACGGGCCTACGTGCTCGCCGACAACCGGCTGGCGGAAAAGGCCGGCTGGGATCGTGAGCTCCTAGCCCTCGAACTGCAGGGCTTGTTGGACCTGCAGTTCGATGACCCGGAACTCACGGGGTTTTCCCTGGGCGAGATTGACGGCATCCTGAGCGACGCGTCTGAAAAAGACGCGGCCGAGCCTGGTCCCGAAGATTCACTGCCGACCACCAATGCTGCCGCGGTCTCCCGTCGCGGAGACCTGTGGCATCTCGGGCCGCATCGTCTGACCTGCGGTGACGCTCGCGAGGAGGCGGACTACCGCCGCGTATTGGCGGGACGGCCGGCCGATCTCGTTCTGACCGACCCGCCCTACAACGTGCGCATCGACGGACACGTTTCTGGGTTGGGCAAGGTCCAGCATTCCGAATTCGCGATGGCATCCGGCGAGATGTTCGAGGAGCAATTTACAGCTTTCCTGACCAAGTGCATTGGCGTTGCGAAAGACCATTGCGGGGATGGCGCAATATTGTTTGTCTTCATGGATTGGCGCCATCTGTTCGAACTTACGGTCGCAGGCCGGAATAACGGTCTGAAGCTGAAGAACCTGATTGTCTGGGCCAAAGACAATGCGGGCATGGGAACGTTCTATCGCTCAAAACACGAACTTTGCTTCGTGTTCAAGAATGGCGAAGGCCCTCACGTCAATACTTTTGAGCTGGGTCAATATGGACGCTATCGCACCAACATATGGGAATACGCGGGCGTAAACACGTTTCGGGCTGGTCGCGCTGACGATCTCGCAATGCATCCGACGGTAAAGCCCACCGCGATGATGGCGGACGCCATCCGCGATGTTACCAAACGGGGCGCGATCGTCCTGGACCCCTTCGCCGGCAGCGGAACAACCCTGATCGCCGCTGAAAAGACCGGTCGCCTCTGTTGCGCGATCGAGTATGCCCCCCACTACTGCGACCTGATTGTCCGGCGCTGGCAAGATTATACCGGCAAAACGGCGACGCTTGAGGGCGGGGCGACGTTTGAGGACGTGGAAGCTGAACGGTCGACGGGCGCAGGGGTCTCGTCATGACGGACGCCGCCGCCCACACCAAGCCTTCAGCGCTGGAACGCAACAACGCGGATGACGAGGATTACAAGGTAGGTCCGGGGCGCCCCCCGAAAGAAACCAGGTGGAAGAAAGGTGCGCCGTCGCCGAACCCAAAGGGTCGGCCCCCCAAACACCAGTCGCTGGATCCGGATCTTAAAGAGGCGCTGAAATTGGCCCTGAGCGACAAAGTCAAAGTGACCAGAAACAACCGCGAGGTCCTGCTCACCAAGGCAGCCCTGGGAATCGAACAGTTGGTCCACCAATACGCAAAGGGCGACCGCCACGCGCGCCGCGATGTGTTCACGTATGCCGCGCAATTAGGCCTGGACATGACCGGTCAAACCCAAGCCATCAAGGAGGCCCTCGCACCGAACCAGCAGGAAATTATCGAAGCGTTCATCCGCCGCAAACAGGGGACGGCACCGGACGGAGAACGCGTAATAGCTCCCGCCGACCTCCTGGACGACGATGTAGAGGAGAAGAAAAAGTGACCCTGATTGTCCCGACCAAGCTGCCCGAGGAGATCTCACCGGAAACCGCGTTACGCGCGATGATTGCAGTCGATTTCCGCGCGTTCATTGAATTCACTTTCGGCGTGCTCCGACCGGGCACGCCTTTTCGTCCTAATTGGCACATCGACGCGATGGCTCATAAGCTGTCTCAGATTGCGTCCGGGGAGATCAAGCGGCTTATCGTTACGCTGCCTCCTCGCAATCTGAAATCAATCTGCGCATCGGTCGCTTTGCCAGCCTGGTTCTTGGGGCGTAACCCTTCCGAACGGGTCGTCGCAGTTTCCTACTCCGATGCATTGGCAAAGACCCATGCCAACGATTTTCGAAAAGTCGTCAGCGATCCGCTCTATCAGGCGGCATTTCCGGCTATGCGGGTGTCCCGCGATACCGACAGTGAGATCCATACCACCGTGCGGGGTCGGCGTTACGCAACGTCGATCGAGGGAACGCTTACCGGCCGGGGCGGCAACCTCGTGATTATCGATGACCCGCTCAAACCCAATGACGCCCACTCCGAGGTTGCACGGGCGCGAAGCATCGAGTGGTACCGCTCCACCTTGGTAACGCGCCCGGATGACAAGAAGGCAGCGCGCATTGTCGTTGTCATGCAGCGGATCCATGAGGAAGACTTGGTGGGCTACCTCCTGGAACAAGGCGGATTCGAAGTCTTGAATTTGCCCGCTATCGCGCAATCTGATGCAAGCTACGATCTCGGCGAAGGCCAGATTTACCAGCGCAAGCGAGGTGAATTGCTTCATCCGACGCATGAACCGGCTGAGGTGCTGCGCGAGCTCAAGAAGAACATGGGATCGTATGCATTTTCAGCACAATATCAGCAGTCACCAGTCCCGCCAGGGGGTCGAATTATCAAACGCAGATGGCTTTCCCGGTACGGCTCGATAGGTCACGAACCGCGCGACCGCATTCTCATCAGCTGGGATATCGCACTAAGTGAAACAGAAGGCGGCGATTATTCCGCAGGCGTCGTCCTGCTATGCCGACAGGAAACGTTTTACGTTCTTGATGTTATTCGCGGGAAATTTCCATTCGATCACCTGAAGCGCCAAATCATGGCCGTTAAACAGCATTACGGTCGAGGCTCTACGCTCCTGATTGAAGAATCACCCATTAGCCACGGCTTGATTCAGTCACTCAGGGAATCGCATATCAATGTCGTGACCTTCCGTCCAGACAGGGATAAACGCGCACGGGTCATTTCTCAATGCGACCTGTTTGAAGGCGGGTCCGTGTTGTTTCCAGAGAAGGCACCTTGGCTGGAGGACTTGACCAATGAGTTGTTGGCATTTCCTGGACGGCACGACGACCAAGTTGACGCGCTTGTTCAAGGTTTAGCTTGGCAGCGGGAAGGATTTGGATTTTCGCAGTCGGGCCGAACCGTCGGTATTCTGTGACGTCGATGCACCGGGGGGCGTTCGAGCTACGTCCGTTCACACCCTGATAGCAGATATTGCCCTGCTACCTTGACATGTCAGTTTCGTGCCAAACCCGGACATGGCTCGCAAACAAAAAGCCGCCCGAAGGCGGCTCTCAGGTTCGACCCCCGATTATCGAAGATCGGGCGGCCTACGATCCTTGTCGACGAGACGCAACATTGAATTTTAGCGCGAAGCTAGCTGGGTTGCTGGCGTCACAAAGAAGTCCAGACCCCGCCGCTCCAAAGAGATAGATTAGAGCAGCGACCCATCCCATTGAGTTCAGCGTACCTGCTGCGGTCCCCATAACAACTACAATTAATCCGACAGTGTTTCCGATAATGGTAGCGATAAACACGCCACGCGTGCATTCCGACGAGCCGTCCCGGGCAAACCAAAAAATCAAAGCTAACCCTACCAGGTGCGGCACCGAACAATCGCGCCATAAGCAGGGTTGAAGCCGAAGTTGCCGTTCCATAACTAGCCGCGACTTGTTCAGGAACTAATACAAACCGATACCATGCACGAGGGCAAGAACAGCAATGATTGCGAAAAATGCATCAGACCCGGCATTAATCGAGGCAATAAACTCGGATTGAGAATGTTGACGGTGCTATTACCACCATCGTGTCTGAACTTTTGCTTGAACCCGGATCAAACGATGAGATGCTATTCTACTCGATGGTCAGCGAGATACAGCATATAACCTTCAAGGTCATGCGTCTTCGAGTGTTTGCTTTTCTCGGCGGCCAGAATGATTGCTTCCTTGATCGCACGCGTGGTTTTATTCGGAGTGCCTTTATCCTACACCGGCCGGCGCGCCACAATCCTGGCGCTCGTCGACCGTTCCCTCATCTTCGTAAAACTCGAAGATCACGATAATCGCACCGATCTTCGGGATGGGCCGCGCGATCTCGCGCCGCATTCCTGTCCTCGCCAAGGCCACAACGGACCTGCACGACCTTCAGCGGACGGTTTGGGGTGGCTCCGCCTCTGATTAGGTCAACTGCGTGAGAAAGCCGGCTGATGAAGGACGCGTTGACCATTATGGTTTTCCATGTCTCGCGACAGTACAAGCCAATCGCTGTTGCACGTCGGTCAGGATCTCCACCTCAAGGCAGGCTCGGATTTCCTTCAGCACATAAACGAACCGGGTGGATCGCGAACACGTGAACAACAATTGCCGGCAGTCGTGAAGCAAATCACACTGCAACCTCGGCGTACTGTTAGGGTAGATCGCTCGTAGAATCGTAGTGGTCCGAACTTAAATTTGATGCCATACATTTTTTGGAACGCGGGCCGTTGATGGCTCGGAAATTTCGAAGTCGTCAGGCACCGCAATCGGGAGATATCCCGTGTCGGAAAGAGTTGAGGTCATTTTCTTCGATCTGGGTGATACGCTGGGATCGGCTGTCTTGTTGTCCCCACCTATTCACCTCGTTGCGTTCGATGTGTACCCATCCGTCTCCCAATTGCTATCAGACTTGCAACACCAGGGAATACGGCTCGGGATCATTTCAAACACCGGAGATGACGGCAGGGAAACGGTCGATGCCGTTCTTCGTGCCGTGGGCATCGTGGATTACTTCGAGCCGGGTTTGCGGCTCTACTCGCATGATATTGGTCTGACCAAGGACTCGCCGCGCATCTTCACAAAAGCCGCGGAACTTGCGCGGCTTGCCGCCTCACCGCAACGCTGCCTGTTCGTAGGAGAGGACAGCGCCGAGCGCGCATTCGCACTTGCCGCTGGCATGCGCGCGTGCCCGCACCCTCTCTTGATCGCGGAAGTGCTTGCAGGCCAGGCTTTGCGGTACGTCCGTGTCACGGCGCCAGCCGCGCAAGTTCGCACGGCGCATGATTTGCTGCGACAACATGCTTTCGTTGCCGTGCACGTTGCCGACCGAAACGGGCGGGTTGTCTATGGAATCACAAGCCAGCGCACAGCCGGCGAGTTGGCCAACATGCTGCTCAAGGTCGATCTTTTGGGTAGCCCAGACGTCCCCAATGGCTCGGACCTCTATTTGCTTCGCGACGACCTGGCAAAGCAGAGCGGATTTGGCTCTTCGGACGGTGCGGCGCGCCAGTTCTTCGCGAGCGATGACGCGTCGTTGCTGTTGTCTGCGACCGAAGAAGGCTTGTTGGTCGCGCTGCCGGCGGGTCGCTCGCCGGGCCAGTTCCATTTCAACGAAGCGCGGCATGGCCATACCCTCAAGCTGATGCCCGATGCGCTCTTGCTTGAGCCGGCGATCGGAGCCAGGCAGCGCCAGTTCGTCGCCGGACCTGAGCCGAATGAACTGCTTTCCGACCGGGAGCGCCAAGCTCTGTCGCGCATTAACAGCGATGCCATTCTCAGCCTGGTCGAACGATATAGTGGTATGCAGCCGCTGTCGCCTGGCGATCCTCAGCGGATCAGAAGTCGGCATATCGCAGAGGTGGAGGGCGACAATCATCGCGTCGTAACGGCTCTGGCGCGTGAGTTGGAAACGCTGGGTCAAGGGCGGCTGCAGGTCCGACTGCTCCAATTCAGCCATCGCGGCCTCACGCTGCACAATGTCGAGGCCGAGTTGCCGGGCTTGTCGCCCGAACTGGTCCTGTTGACGGCGCATCTGGACTCCACCTCAGCAAACGATCCGCACTTCGAGGAGGCACATGGTGCCGCACCTGGCGCGGACGACGATGCCAGCGGTGTCGCCGCTGTCTTGCTTGCGGCCCAGTGCTTCGCTTCGTTCGCCGCGACGGCGCCGCCTCAACGAACCATCCGCTTCGTTTTATTCAACGCGGAAGAGGAAGGTCTCGTCGGCAGTCGCATTTATGCCCGGCAGCAGCGCGCGCGGGAAGCGCCGATCCTGGCCGTCTATCAGATGGACATGATTGGCTACCACGAACGCCCGCCTCGAAGCTGGGAAGTGCATGTCGGCCATGACCAGTCGGCAGAAGTTGAGGCTCGCTCGCTGGCGCTCGCCCGCATGCTGCGGGACGTGTCACCAAGCGTCTCTCCAGGGCTTGAGCCGCCGCAAATCTATATGAGTGGCACGGCGCCGACCGGTGATCCCGCAGCAGGGCGCAGCGATCATGCGCCGTTTCAAAGCCAGGGCTACGCAGCTTGCGTTGTCTCCGAAGATTTCTTTGTGGGTCCTGATCCAGAGTCCCCTGCGCCTCAGGCTAATCCCAACTATCATAAGGCCGGTGACACCGTCATCGTCGCAGACTTCGCCGCTGATATCGCGCGGGCAGTGGCCGCGGCGGCCTGGGTTACCGCGAAAGCCGGCACGGCCGAGGTGCCACAGTTCGCCGCAAGATCAACCAATCTCAAAATGGAGGGAATTAAAATGGCTTCGCGCGAAATCGACACGGGCAATTTCCTAACAACTGGTCGTCCCCTTGCTGCTGACCCGCCGGCTGGAACCGCCGGTTCTCGTCGCCTGCGCCTTGACGCAAAGACCACCGGCACGGTCGACTTTAGCCCGATCGATCGCCAAGAAGCTAATGCTGCTGGTCCCCTGCCCGCAGACTCACTTATCAGCCGCGCCTTGATGATGTTGCGGACCGAGCGAGCCCGGGCCTCGAGTTTCGCGGCATCCCGCCGTTCGGACGAGTCCGACTTCATTGCGGATCCAGTACCCCAACGGACCAGTTCCGGAGCGCAGGTTGTCCACTTCCAGCAGTTCTATCGAGGGGTTCCTGTATTTCGAACGGGAAATACGGTGCGCTTCTCCCCCCAGGGCAAGGACGCGGATGTTCTCGGTGAGAGCATCGTGCTCGACACCGAGATCGACACAGCTCCGACCTTGCTTGCGGTTGAGGCGGTTGCGGCGGCAGCTAAACACCTTGCCTCGTCAACCGTGCGCCAGCAAAAGAAGGATGAGTTCGGCGAGATATACACCGCACAGCCGCTCAAGCTCGATGGATTCGAACCGAAAGTCATTGCCGGCTTCCCAATGCTGCCGACACAGCCGACGGTCGTTGACTGGGTTGCGGTGGCCACGCGGACCGGCGATCTTCCAGATAAGTTGTTCTCGAAGCCGATACCGGCCCATCTTCTCATCTTCGATCAACCGGGCGGGCCGCGCCTTGGCTGGTACGCCGTGTTTTCTCGCGAAGAACAGTATGAGCAGTATGCGGTCATTGTCTCGGCCGATGCCAAGCCGGGCGAAATTCTGTATTCCAAGGACATGATGCATAAAGCCCGAGCGCGTGGAAACGTCTTCGAATTTAGCCCCGGCATTGCAAACCGCGTCCAGATGGAGATGCCCCGACCGGTCAGCGATTATCCGATAATGCCCAGCACACCCCTCGCGGGTTTCCCTGTTGACTGGGTTGACGCGGTCGCCACCGTCGGCAACTCGACCATGGCAACGCTCAACTTTACGACTACCTCGTTGACCGGGGGGCCGAACGGCAACTTCATCGAGTTCAATCCGGAAGACCAATTCGGGGATGATCAGAAGCTGTTGAACATCTTCTACTTCTGTAATTACATGCACGACTTTCTCTTCATTCTCGGCTTCGACGAGGCGGCCGGGAATTTCCAACGGGTGAACCTCACACATAGTGGGGCGGGTGGAGACCCTGTCCGTGCCCGTGCCCATAGCGGTGCAGTCGACGGCACTGCCAACATGTCGACCGCTGCGGATGGTACTCCCCCTGTTATGAATATGGGTCTTGTCACTAGCACCGGGCGACACACGGCCTTCGATTCCGATGTGGTATTCCATGAATACACGCATGGCTTGACCAACCGCCTCGTCGGCGGCACGCGCCAAGGCCACACGCTGGAGGCGCCGCAGAGCCAGGGCATGGGCGAGGGCTGGAGCGACTTCTTCGCCCTCACGATCCAGAACTTTTTCCGGGCGAAGGCCGGTCAACCGGAGAGACTTGTGGTCGGCCCCTGGGTCATCAACAACAACGCGGGTATTCGCTCCAATCCCTATGACGACAGTTACCCGTTCACGTACGGCAACGTAACCACATTCGATCGGGTTCCGGAGACGGACTTACCCGACGAGCATCAGACCGGAGAGATCTGGTGCGCGGCGCTGCTAATGATGGTTCGCCGCATTCGGGCGGCGCTGGGCAATGACGTCGATGGATACCGGCTCGGATGGCAAATTGTGGTCGATGGGCTGAAGCTAACTCCGGCGAATCCGTCGTTCCTGCAAGCGCGCGACGCGGTCCTACTTGCACTCGATCATATGCTCGACCAGCGACGGATCTCGCGAACAACCCATCAGACCGTGCGCCAAGCGGCGCAGGCGGCGTTCGGTCGGTTCGGGATGGGGCCGAACGCGACTACCTCGGATGCGGGTGTGGATGGAATCGTCGAGGACGTTGTTACTGGCGCGGTCGCCTAGAGGCGCGGCCGAGCAGTGATCACGCGGCGGAAGGAGCTCGCCCCAAAGAACCCACCGCTCCGCGCCGATGGACGATCAAGATTGCTCCGAAGGAGCTTCTCCAAATTCAGGCCGTTGAAGCGCAGGGCGATCTAACTCAGCCATCAGTGATAGTCCTTCCATCCGCGCAACGGCCCTTTTCGGCTACGATAGCGGCGCAGATTGCGCCGCAGTCCGTTGCTGGCATCGTCGCCGCCCATTTTTGCCAGGCACATCAGATGATCACCCGTCGCAGAGGCTCGATATCGAACGGGATTGCCACCCTGTTCGCCCGCCAGCGAGGCCGGCTGCCGCATTTCCAACAATCGACTCAGGTGCAAGCGTTCCAGTAATTCCGGCGTCGCGAAGCAACTCGGAACGACGACTATCGCATGTCGCCAGACCTTCTCGTTTCCCGGGCTCCCGATGTTTCCTGCTTCATCATCGCCACGTCCCGCCGAGTTTCACAACCCGAGCGATGAAACATTTTAAAGTTGCGGATTCGTGTAAGGCACTCTATAGTTGGCCGCATTGATAATGATGGTGCGTGTAACTTCTCTTTCGGTTTTTTCTTGTAGGCTAAATATTATTCAACGGCGGAGGGTGACGACATAGCCAGCAGCCGCTATTGCGAATAACCCTCCACCGATTGAGAAAAAGGCGGTTGACGGCTGAACCCGTGGAGATGAAATCACGGGATCGATCGCATGGACATTGATGGAGTAGTAAAGCCTGGTATTCTATCTCTGAGGGTTTTTGATACACTCTATTATTTCGGAGACGTCGCCGTCGCGAGGAAAGGGATGTCGATCATGCTCTGCAGCCGATCATGTGCCACCCAGCTCGCAAGTGCGACTGGCGGAATCTTGTTGATGCTGTCAGCGGCGTCGTTGGCTCAAAGAACAGTCCCGGCAGCGTCTCCGGTCCAAGCGCCTGGCCTCCAATGTAACGGCACGCAGATATTTGATCCCTTCAAGGGCAGGTTGGCTGGTCCGGGTTTACCTCCGGGGTTGCTTCCGATCGACACCGCAAGCAGAGACAAGGTTTTGAAGTCGGGCCTGCCTTGTCAGGAGAACGTGAGTCCGGTTGCGCAAGGGGATCCGGCTGGAATTGAAGCTACCGGTCTGGAAAACCTGCAGCGAGGCTTCGATTTTTATTCGTGGCGCACTTTCCTCGCGCTGAATTCGCCTGCCGACGGAACGCCTATCGACAGCGAAGCGCAGGCGGACACGCCGACGCAATGGGAGCACATGAACAACTTCAAGCAATTGCTTGACGTCATGCTTCCGGCCGACCAGCAACCCCCGATATGGCCGACTGACACGGACGGCGATGAACGACCGAGCGCGCGAGATTGATGCCAGAGGCATGTCGCGAACTCCTCAAGGAGAGGCCCGATCTGAAGGAGGATGAGCCCAATCGAATGATCGTGAAGATGATCGAGGAGAGCTTCAACGAGCCGTTCAAGACCGGCCCGCTCATCGATCAGCATGGGCATTACGCCATCTTCGATATCCTGATGAACCGGCAGATGTTCGAGTACATCACGGTGAATCATCTGAATACAAAAGCCGGACAAGCCGCGAATGCGGACCTGGCGGTCGACTTTCCAGCTGGCCAGAATGACCGGCCTGCCCAGGCCGGCAAGCCTGCCCAGTCCGCCGCATTCGGCTCCTTCATGCTCAAGGTCTCCTGGAAGATTTTGACGCCCGAAGAGATCGCGGCGAAGACCTTCCACATGAGGCGAGCGCTCGTCTTGATGCCGCCGGGCGAGAAGCGGCCGTGTCTGGACAGGACCCTCGGTCTGATCGGCTTCCATGCGGTCCACAAGACCGTAGCTCGTCCGCAGTGGATCTGGACGTCCTTCGAGCACGTGAAGAACGTGCCGGACAGGACTGAAGTCGCGGCGAACAAGCTGGGTGGTTCGTACAATTTCTTCAGCGTCAAATGCAAGGCGGACTGCCCGACTGAGAACGCGACACCGCCTTTCCCATGGGATCCCGACCCGGCGCTCGAGCTGCGCTTCAGAAAGGACGATTCGTTCAAAAGCCAGATCGTTCGTGAGACGCCATTGACCGACGCGGCCAAGAACATGAACGCGGTCTTTCACAGCATGCTTCCGGCCAACAACGTCTGGCAGAATTACATGCTGCTCAGCACGCAATGGCCGAGCGCGTTTGCTATTCACTGCACGGGGCTGCAGTCGCAAAACGTGCCGGATCCCAAAACCGATTTCTTCAAGCAGCCCGACATGACCTGCTCGCCGGCGCCGACATACCTCGCAAACTCGACGCTGGAGACATACAGCCAGGCAGACAAGCCGGCAGACAGCAAGGCAGACAGCATGGCCAGCCCTCCGGGATTCTCCGGCGGTGCCTCTCGCCACGTCCAGCTGCATCGCCTGCCACAGCAACGCCGTGGGCTTCCAGAGAACCGCATCGAATCGGGAGGGCGGCAGACCGAACCTGAACCAGTCGGATTTCACGTTCATGCTGGAAAAGGCGCAGTAGGCGGACCGGCGCCATCAATCGCTATCAGTTGGACTCTAATGGTGGGGAGCACCATGGGCACACTACCGAAGGATCGTCACAACGATCGACCAGGCGCGACGCCCTCGGAACACGACGGCTCATTTTCACGCCGCGCCATGCTCGCCGGCACGGTAGCGACGACCGCCGTAGCAGCCGTAGCTCCCATTTCCGGTTCGGCCTATGCCGCAGGACCGGACGTGAGTTCGCCGCAGGACATGATGGCTTTTCTGTTGCTTTCTGAAGCGCTCACCGGAGTTGACAAACTACTTCTCGCGCCCGAGTTGGAGCTCAACAAGGATGATGTAATCAGTTCAAAGCCCGGCACCGATCCGATCAATATCAAGAATGATTATTTCAGGTGGATCAACGCAAAGGACTCGACGTCGTCGTTCGCCACATTGTTGAAGTTTGTGAAGGACAATCCCAAGTCATCGCAAAGCGATATCATCGCCTTTGTGAACGCGGGCAACGACGATATCAAATTCCTGGCTCGGAGCATTGTCCTGCTGTGGTATCTCGGCTCCTGGTACGATGCCGAAGGATCTGCAAAAGCAAGCCACCGCGGCCAACCCCGACCGGATTAATTCCTCGGAAGTCCTCTCCCCGAAGGCATACACGCAGGGATTGGTTTGGCAAATCGCGGGAGCGCACCCGATGGGCTACAGCAATTTGCAGTTCGGCTACTGGTCGCGCAAACCCCGCGATCCCAATGATACAAAGCCCCTTCTACCCACCCCAAAGAGTCCTTGAGGGAGGGATTCATGGCAGACACTTGCATTGAGTGCGACGTCGTGATCGTCGGCTCCGGATTTGCCGGGTCTTTGATCGCCAAAGAATTGAGTCAGAAGCCCATCGACACCCCCAACGGGAAGCGGCGGCTCAATGTCGTTATTCTCGAGGCCGGTCCCGGCGTTCAGCCGAATATCAACGGCTACATGAGGAGTTTTTACAAGGCCGGCGCCAAAGTTCCGGAAAGTCCATATCCCCCCGCGCTCGCCAGTGCTCCATCCGCCCTCGCCGCCGGCAGGCCAACGTCACTCATGACGTCCGCCTCCAACTGGAACAAGCCAGAGCTCGCCTACCTCGATCAGGAAGGGAGCACCCTTCCCTTCAAGAGCACCTACGAGCGTCTTGCCGGCGGCACATCGCACTGGATGGGCCTCACACCCAGGCTCGTGCCGAACGATTTCCGCATGAACGAGCAGTACAGGCTTCCGTTCCCGAATTGGCCAATCGACTATGAAACGCTGATGCCATGGTACGAGAAGGCGGAAGCCGAGCTCGGTGTTTCCGGCGACGTGGCGGACCATAGTTTCGCCGGCCTGACGTTTTCCCCCGGCTACGCCTTTCCGATGCCGAGGATCCCACCGTCGCTTTTCGACCAGCACGTGAACGAGACGCTTTCGCATCTGACCGACGACGAGACCACGTCTCTCGAGTTTCTCGGAACGGCGGCGCCCGTGACCTCGCTCACGGTGCGGAGCCAGCCTGCGGCGCGAAATTCCCAACCCTACAAGAATCGCCGCGCCTGCGCGGGCAATACCAGTTGCATTCCGATTTGCCCGATCCAGGCCAAATATGATCCGACCATTACATTGAACGAAGCGACCAATAACGGCGCGAAGCTGATGGATCGTACGGTCGCAAGCGAGATTCTCGTCGACGCGAACAATCGTGTCAGTGGAATCAACTTCATCACGTACAAGGACGAGGCTGGTCCGAAGACGGGAAGTGGTTGCATCAAGGCCAGGATATACATCATTGCCGCGAATGGCATCGAGACGCCGCGGCTCTTGCTGATGTCAAAGAATGGGGGCCGGACTGCCAACGGCGTGGCCAACAGTAGCGATATGGTCGGGCGGAATTTGATGGACCACCCCCAATTTCTCTCCTGGGGGCTGCTGCCGGTGCAGGTATTCCCTTATCGCGGCCCGCTCGTGACTTCGGCCATCGGAGATCTCTGCGACGGTCCGTTCCGCGCCCAGCGTGCAGCCTTCCGGATCAGTCTGGGCAACGAAGCGTGGAGTGCGACCGTCGGCGGCTCGGGCGGCGATCCTCACGTGACGACCCTCGATTTCATCAACGGGGTAAACCTCAGCGGCCTCAACAAGAAGGACTCCACCAAACTGGCGGACAACAGCGCGCTCATTGGCGCCCAGCTGCGCGATACCCTCGGCAATCTGATCTCACGGCAGTTTCGGATCGCGTTCGCGGTCGAGCAAAGTCCCGATGCCAACAATCGAGTGACGTTGTCGTCGGCCAAGGACGCTTTGGATTTGCCGCGTCCCAAGATCGCCTACAATATTTCGGACTATACGAAGCAGGGTATCGCCACTGCGTTTCGCCTGAAGAACGTGATCTTCAACAAGCTGGGCGCTGAGGACTTCACACACACTGGTGACAGCGATCCCGCAGGCTTCGACCAGGTGATCGACGGCAAAACGGTACGCCTTACGTATGGCGGCGCGGGTCACGTCATGGGCACCTACCGTATGGGCGATGACCCAAAGACATCCGTCGTCAACTCCTTTCAGCGTTCACACGACCACGCGAACCTCTATCTGGTTGGAAGCGGCACTTTCCCGACCGTAGGGACCGCCAATCCGACGATCACTCTTTCGGCACTGGCGCTCCGGACTGCGGACAGCATTGTCGACGATTTCAAGCGCACGTGAAAGCATCCAGGCGGGAGTTTTGTTGGGGTCTTGGGCTCGATACGCCATCCCGCGCTTGGATTTTCGCAGGAACTGCCGCGGGCTCCCCATTGCGGCACATTTTAGCACGCACTGTGAACTCTCGCGTTGACTTAACCAACGGTTGTGTCAGCATCCTGCAACATTCTTAGTTATATCTAGATTTGCGGCGGCTTATATTAAAACCATAGCGTGCATTTTGCGAGTTTCACCGTGGCAGGCAACCGAAGTCGGCGTCCGAACGCGAGCGGGTCCGTCGATCCCGCGAAGGTGGACATTGCGCCTGGCTCCGGCGTCGTAGCACCGCCTGGAACGGCCGCCCCCATGCAAGCGGCACCGATGCAAGCTGCGGCCGCCCAGGCCGTGCCGGGTCAAGCAGCGCCGAGCCAGCCGGCTTTCGTTCAAGGAGCCCCCGATCAAGCGAAGGCCAAGGCCGGGCCTTCGACCACCGGGTCCGAGATCGAAGTCCGCATTACGCTTGTCTGCGGCGGCCTGACCAACGTCAAGGCGCCGGTCGTGATCGGGGCCCGCTATGACGGGCTGCCTTTCGCTGGACCGACTAAGCAGTTCGACAGGGCGCTCGATATGTGGCTGACACGCGCGGTCGATCTCGGAATCATCGGATCGGCATTAGGACAGCTGTTTCCGATCGAGCTGAAGCAATTTCACAAGGCGGGGAAGCTGCGCGCGAAAACGTTGCTGCTGGCGGGCATGGGAGAGCCCGGCCGCTTCGCCCAGGACAGCCTTCGATTCATCTTCTCCAACATCTTCGTCGCCATCAAGGCCATGGGCGCAAATGAATTTGCCTGCAGCGTGCTCGGCACGCGCAGGAACGAACTTCCGATCAGCGAAGCGGTTCGCGGCCTGCTACAGGGCATTGGTGACGGTTACGAGCGCATCAAGGCCATCGCTGAGGACGGTCACCGAAGACAAAGAGAGTCTTCGAGCTACCGTTCATGCGCCGCTTTCGCTCGTGTTGGTTGATTCCGATCAGGACAAGATTAATCTGATCAGGAACGAGCTCGATCAGGTCAAGAAAGAGCTCGAACAGGCAGCGAGCCAGAAGCCAGACCGGATTGTGAAGTTTACGGTCGGTGTCGGCAAACCCGTGAAGCCCGATCCAAAACCCAAGGACGACCCGATCGCCGTCGAACCTGACGCGCACGTCAACTACCTGCGCGTCACAGGAAGCAAATCTGCCGCGACAAACGTGCCCCGGCTCCCGACCAGTGCACCGCGCCGCCCGGGAAAACAGCAACCCGGCCGACGGTCGATCTATTTCCCAGCAATGTGTTCGAGTTCTCGGCACTGTCGGAAGTTGCCGTGGTTCCGCTGCGCGAGCAGGAGGTCAACACGCGGTTATTGCGCGACCTGGTCGATCGGATGACGAAGACCTGCACGGCGGAGGAATGCGCGCAGCAGGGCGATTTCTTCACCAATCTCATGATCCCTGACGACTTCCGCAAACTGCTCGAAGGACCGGCAAGCGTCACGCTGGAAGTCGACGCCACCACGGCCGTCTATCCCTGGGAAATGGCAGGCTACAACAAAATCTCGAACGCATTTTTCCTGGGAACGAATATTGCAATCTCCCGTCAATTTCGCACCTTGCTGTCGCCTCCGCCGACCTCACCTCCGGCGCTCAACAGCAAGCTCAAGGCTCTCATCATTGCCGATCCCGCGCCCGGCAACTGGTCGCTGCCCGGTGCTCGGGCCGAGGGCGCGGCGGTGGTCGAAGTGCTCCAACAGGCGCAAGACGCCTGGGGTGACCAATATCAGGTGGAAGCCACCGTTCGCATCGGTTCAAAGGACGATCCGGCGAACCAGCGCGCCCAACAGATCCTGCAAGCGCTGCGCAAGAACTCGATCGTAAGAAGCGCCGAACTTTGCGATCCGCTCGAACTCGCGATGCTGTTGGTGAACGATCAATACGATCTCGTCCACTACGCAGGTCACGGAATCTGCGATCCCGAGTCCGGACGGACCGGCTGGGTCTTTGCGGGGGATTGCGTGCTCTCGGCAAAAGACATTTTTAGCATCCGCCAGGTGCCGCGGCTGGTGTTCGCGAACGCGTGCTTCTCGGCCGTGGCCCGCGACCACAATGAAGAACGAAAGCATATGGCCGGTCTGGCGCAGGCGTTCTTCGCACGCGGCATTCCAAATTATATCGGTGCCGGCTGGGAAGTGGACGATCTCTGCGCGGTGGAATGCGCGCGATGGTTCTACGCCAGTCTGATGGGCCTGAACGGTCCTCGCGCCGGCGACGGCATCGCCCCCAGCTGGTCCGAGGCCACGATCGGTAGAGCGCTGAAAAAGGCGCGCGAGATGGCGCTGAATTGCAATCCGGAGTCCCCGAGCTGGGGAGCATATCAGCACTATGGCCACGTCAGCGACAGGCTGGTTTCGATTGCCAATGCGGCGGACGCCAGCGCGACATCCGGGACAGCCGCCTCAACCGTCACCTCGATCCGCGATATCCAGCCCGCGACAACCAGTTCCGGAGTTACGCAAATGGCGCCCAACGGAAATAATGCCACCGCCCGTCCCGGCGCCGACGATCCGAACTTCATTTATGTCAACGGTATCGACTTCAATACCGGAGACTATGCTTTCAAGCCGAGGACGATCGATGACATCGCCGCGTCGGTGTCGGGCCGTCCGGGCCTGGAGAAATTCGGCAAAACGCGGGGCGCGGCGCTGGCGTTCGCACCCCCATCCAGCGAAAAACTGGAAGATATCGGCTGGGGCATCGTCTTCCCCGCCGACATTTCCGCGCCGATCAAGGACGCGCTCGGTCCCTTGATCGAGTTTCGTCGTCAACGAGCCGGTGCACGCCTTAAGGTGCTCGACTATAACCCGGGCGAACAGTTGCGCGATTGGTATACGCGTCACGGAATTGCGCCGGCCGGTCCCAGTTTTAGCAGAGTCCCCTACTATCTGCTCCTGATCGGCCAGCCCGACCAGATCCCGTTCGAATTCCAGTATCTGCTCGGCATCGAGTATGGGGTAGGCCGTCTCGCGTTCGACAACGTTGATGACTACAAACAATATGTCAGTTCGACGATCGATTACGAGACCGCCGGATCCGTCCCCAACGCCAAGAAGATCTCGTTTTGGGGAACCCGTCATCCTGGCGACGGTGCCACCAAGCTCAGTTCGTCGTTCCTGCTCGATCCCCTGATCAACGGCATTCCGGACGACGACCCGGACCCCGTCAGCAAGCTGGCCGGTTACGATCAGGAGCTCTTTCTTGCCAAGAACGCAACCAAGGCAAATCTGCTCGCGACATTGCATGCCCCGAAGCCGCCCGCCGTGCTGTTCACTGCCTCGCACGGCATGGCGTTCAATTCGGGTCAAGCCGAGCAAATTTCCAGTCAGGGTGCGTTGCTGTGTCAGGATTGGCCGGGCTTTGGCAGCGTGAAAGCGGAACATTTCCTGGCCGCCGCCGATATCGCCGACGATGCCAACGTCAAGGGAATGATCGCATTCCTGTTCGCCTGCTTCGGGGCGGGGACGCCCGACAAGGATCAATTCCTGACGGACCTGTCGCAGGCCGACACGGCGCCGCCGCTGGCTCCGAAGCCGTTCATCGCGGCGCTTCCGCGTCGCCTGCTCGCCCATCCCAAAGGCGCTGCGCTGGCCGTGATCGGCCATATTGATCGCGCGTGGGGGTTCTCGATGCAATCCCCCGGTGTCGCGACACCGCAGATCGCCCCGTTCCGCAACAGCATCGGTTCTATCCTGGAAGGGACGACGGTCGGGCGTGCCGTGTGCGGACAATTCGGCCCGCGGTTCGCGGAATTGTCCGCACTTCTGCTAAGCGCGACGTCACCGACCGCACCGGCTGCGATGAGGCTTGAAGATCGTGCCCTGGTCAACGCCTGGATCGAACGCAACGATGCTCAGAACTACGTTCTGCTGGGAGATCCGGCGGTGCGTATCCGTAACGATATCCTCACCTGACCGTCACGAAGCAGTCACGTCGCACGTCAAATAGTCAATTTCACCATCGGGAGATCAATTATGGACGACACAGACACTCCCCAGCTCTCCGACGCCACGAAGGCTTCATTTCAACCGATCATGAAAACGATCGGTGCGATGCGCGTGCAACTGACGAGACGTTAAGGACGTCATTGCGATCCGCCCGGGATACCAGTATCCGCCGCAAGGAAAACCGGTGCCGGCCATCGTCGTAGCGATCCGGCCCGGCACCTCGCCGGTGCAGGCAACCGAATTGCAGACCAAGTTCGGCGTTCCGTTCACGGTGATCGACGCCACCGTGGAAGAACAGCTGACGGTCGCACAAAAAGCCCCGGTCTCGTTCGGCACGCCCGGCGGATCGATGGTGTCTGCGCTCGAAACGCTGCTCAAAGGAGAGGCGGTGCTGGATTTCCTGCCGCCCAAAACTGGCAGCTACAAGGAGCCGGACAAACCGAACCTCCCGCTCGTCAATGAGAGGATGGAGATGACGATCTGCGTCAGTCCGGAAGCCGGCTGGAGTGAACTTGAGACGTTTCTCGGCGAAACCGAATCGACGCTGACGGTTGCGATGTATCAGTTCACGGCGCCGCATATCTTCAAGGCGATCGAGGACGCCGTCACCCCCGCCAAACGCAAATTCGAGTTGATCCTGCATCCGGTTCCGGAAAAGCCGGCCAAGAGCGGCGTCAAGGCCAACGACCTTAACGAACAGGAAGACGTGATCGATCCTCTCGACGAGAAGATGAAACAGCGCTTTGAGCAGACCTGGGCCACGCTGATATCGAAGAAAAATCCCGAAGGTCTTTTTGCCTCGGCGTATCATATCAAGGTCGCGGTGCGCGACAGCAGCGCCGTCTGGCTCTCCAGCGGCAACTGGCAATCGTCAAACCAGCCGGACGTGCATCCGTTCGTCGAGAACCCGGACGATCTGCCCGCCGGTTTCCAGCGCAAATATAACCGCGACTATCACGCGATTATCAAGAACGACAAGCTCGCATCGATCTATGAATTCTACATCAAGCGGGATTTCGAGCTTTCCGCCGCCCAGGCCGATCAGGACGTCAGCTTCGCGCAGCCGGATCTCTCCCCCCAACTCGATCTTTTTGTCCCGATCGCGCCAGACGAACCTGTCGATTTCGCCAAGGCACCGCAACTGTTCAAGCCGCTGCAGCTGAACCGCGTGGTAAGCGTTCAGCCGTTGCTGACCCCGGACAATTATGCGGAAAATGCACTGAAGCTGATCAAGTCGGCCAAGAAGAGCGTCTGGTTTCAAAACCAGTATATCAACTTCCGCGGCACCGACGACGATTTCGCCGAATTCAAGCTGCTGGTCGGGGCGCTCAAGGAGAAAATCGACGACAATATCGAGGTCCGCATCATCTGCCGAGACTTGATGAAGCAGGAGAGCCTGGACGTCCTGATCGCGCTGGATTTTCCAAAGGAAGTGTTCCGGTTCCAGCCGGCATGTCACAACAAGACGATCATCGTCGACGGCAAGGTCGTCATGTTCGGCAGCCACAACTGGTCCAACGAGGGCGTGAAAACCAACCGTGACGCCAGCCTGATCTTCGACGACGAGGAGATCGCGGCCTATCTCGCCAAGGTTTACGACTACGATTGGACCACGCTTGCTACCGCCCATCCCACCAAGTCACGACCGCGCGTCGCGCAGGCAGACGAGGCGACGCCGGCTGGCTTCAAGCGCGTCCCGGCCTCCTCGGTTTCTGACGACGACGGCGACGGCTGACGGCGACGGATGCTCTGCGGCACCGGTGACCCGGTTGCTGGCGGGCGCACAGGCTGTTATTCGGCGTGGGGTCTGACGCTCGATCGGCGTCCAAGTCGAACCCCAGCCCACGCACGGCAACGCATTGTATCGACGAATTAATTGGACATCCGACTAGGGTCACGGTGGGGGGCCGATTGGGGGTCAAATTGTAAGCCGATTCACAGAAAAGCGCACCACCGAGGTGATCGTTGCCGCCGTCATGGTCGGCAGGATCGCACCTGGCGAACTTGATCTGAGACCCTACCCAACTGTTGGGACGTTTGAGATATGTCGCGATGTCTGTCCAGCGGTCGCTATAGGGGCAGAAGCAGACATGGGGTGGACTATCAATTTCGGTAGCGATTGACCCGGAACAGACATCGGGTCGACCCATCGTCGAGCCCCGCGCTTTGTTGACGACGGCGCGTTCTCGTGAACGTCAGCGGCTGGTCGATACCCTGACAAACGTCCGTACCACGCTGCTAAACCTGCCGGTGCGGGCCAGATAGAACTTTGGCGTCTGAATGTTCGGCCAACTGTATCGCTTCATCAGACGCGCGGCTTCACCATCCTTGATCGATGCGTTGAAAAACACCGAATCGAAATAGTTAGCCAGACCAAGCACGCGCACGGAGACCAACGGACTTCGATCGCCGCTTAGGATCGATTCGTCCGTCGTCAACGCCTTCAGAAGGGCATAGGTGAAAAGGCTGTTGCCCTGACGGTCCTTTGGGCGCGTTTTGTCATATGCTAGCCCGGCAACCTCGCGTGAGGGCTGACGCGCGTCGCTGCTGAAGAAAACGTCGGCCGACAGCGCGCGGGTCTTGAGGTCGTTAAGGAGCAGATTGGGGTCGAAAGCACTGGCCTCCGGTGCATCCGAAAGCGAGCGGCAAGCATCGAAGATAATGAGCTTATCACCTGGCATTGCTTCGAACAGATCGAGCAGCTCGAGACTATCAAGCGTCGTGGGATCCTTCTCTGCGAGAACGCTCTCGCGTCGCGACTGTGAGGTCGCGAACAGGGTCCGGCCCTGGTCCTTCTCCGTCGGTGAGATGATGCCGTGTCCACTGAAATAGAACACAAACAGATCGTCGCCGAGATCGACGCCATCCGAGTTCGCTTGCCGCTGCGCGATGGCGTCCTTGATGGCCGCAAGAATGTCATTGCGGGTAGCGCCAAATCGCTTGACATAAGGATACTTGGTCGCAAGCGCAGCAACATCCTTTTCGCCTTGCTGCGTTCCCGACAACGCCAGATTGATGTGAATCTCTTGGTAGTCAGCGCCGGCGCTCGTGCCGCGTGGCGAGCGCATTCGCTTCTCAAAGTCGGAGACAAACAGCCGGACCACGTCGAGCACATCATTGTCAGCAAACATCAGGTTGAGATTTGAATCGTCGTAGCGCGATACCCCGACAAACACGCCCCACAACCGCCGTTTCGCGGGCTTCACCAAGTCGCCCGCCCAAACCATCACGTGACAACGATCGCGTCGACCCTCGAGGTAGAAACACAGCTGAAAATCTCCGGGAATGGTACGCGCATTCTCCGGCAGTAAAATCGTAAATTCGAAACGACCTTGGATCAGGCGCTGAGCCGTGATCGGGATATTCTGGCCGGGCCCGTATCGTTCATTGAGCCAGTCGACTGTCACGGGAGTGTTGTTGACACGCACGGTCAGCTGGCGTGGCTGATCCGTGATGCCAGTGAAACGTAAGCCAAGCGTCACCGCGGGCGTCTCGGCGCGATCCGAACGTGGATTGCCGAGCACTTCGATTACCGGCCGGAGCACCGCTTGCGCAACGACGCGATCGCGGTCGAGCACGTCGGTTCGTATCTGCACCGGCGCCACAAGTGCGCCTTTAATGGCGTCGGGATTGTACCAACCCTGTAGTCGCTCGAATGGGGTCAGAATCACCCGCCCGGATGCATCGAGCGCCTGCCACTCCAGACCCTCCCGCATCGCGGCATCCTGGGCGTGCCGACCGTCGGGTCGCCAGGCGATCCAAGCGAGCTTACCGGAGACAGTCTGTGCAAATCTTGCCGACAGCAGCAACTGAAAGCTACAGCTCTGATCGGCCCAGACGATGCGATGCCAGCGGATCGTGCCATCACTGTGAGCTGACACTGCCACGGTGCCATCGGGCGTGATGTTGACGCGGAATGCCTCCTCCGTTACCGGCAGCCGGCAGGCGACAACCGGCGAACCATCGCCGTATGCAACAATACGCAATAGCTCGCTGCTGCCAAGCAGAACGATCTTGCGGTTAATCTGCACCGCGGCTGCGCGGAAGAATTCATCCTTGCGCGTCTCGCCACCAGGCAACGGCTGCCCTACGATGCGCGGAGCGCGACTATTGCGCCAGTCCTCGACAATGTTCGGATCCTGGTTCGGGTCTTCGGTGGCCAGCGCGTCGTCGTCCGACGAAAGCGGCTGTGGCACCTTACCAAGGTTGAATGTGGTTGAGGGCGGTGGCCCAATGCCGCCTTCAAAGGTTTCGAAGCGCACGACCTGTGCGTCCGCCGAGATTTTGAAGGCGAGCTCAGGATTGCGGAAATCAGCCGCCGCGTTCCGCTGCACAAACTCCCGATTGATGCTGGACTGAAGTGGCGCCCCGTTTTGGTCAAGCAGCGCAATCAGTTTTGGAGAGGCAACAAGAAGGCCTTGGCGACGATTGAGAGCGATCAGGTCGCGCACGCGATCAATCCCGACCGGGACAAATTCTGGATCCCCGTCGCCGGCCGCCGCGGTCCAGCGCAGCAGACAGATATCACTCGGGGTGCTGCCCGGAGGTATCCGCGCCGCGATCATGCAGGGCATGGAGCCGGCAAAGATGTATTCGCTGCCGCCGCGGCTCAACCAGGCCACGCGATCAAGGTTGAACTGCAAAAGATCGCGCACCTGGGGGCCGGCCTGCAGAAATGCGCCTGAACTGAGCGCAGATTCCCTGAGTTCAAGCACGGCGCGGCTCGGCTGCAGCGTCTGACGGTTGAGAACAGCGATTCGAAAGCGCAGCGGCACAATCGCGTTCGCCGCGCGGCGATCGCCGACCACGATCGAGGCGCCGTCCGGGCTGACAGCGAGGCCAGCCGGACGCTCTAGGTCAATTTCGCGCGGCGAGACAAACAGCACATCTGGATCGAGACGGTTATTGGTGAGCCGATAGACGCGCAAGCCGGTATCTCCGGACGTGACCAACTGCCATCTGGCTACGTTGTCATCGGCAAGAAAAGCGAGGGCGTTGCTGTCGGGTAACCGATCGCAAGCCTCCATGCTGCCACTGCGGCAGCAAAGATCTTCGCCGGTAACACCACCGTAGCCGACGTCATCCTTGGCCTCGAGTTCCCAACTCTCCGTCGACCACACGCGCAGGCCGCATCCGCTGCTCAGTACCGAGGCGAGATGTCTGCCGTCGGGCGAGAAGCGTAGGGCCTGCGGCCGCGTCGCGATGTCATCCGATGGCCGACCTAGCACGCGTATGATGTCGCCGGTCGTACGCGACACCAGATAGATGACGCCGGAGCCCGGCCGATAGTTATCGCGCTCGGCAATCACTGGCGGAGCGCTGTAAGCCACCAGCTCGCCGGACGGATGGAGCGCAACGGCATGCGCACGCTTGTGCTCTTCGTTCGCGCACCGGCAACCGAGCGATATTGGGCACGCCGGGGACATCGAGCGCCCAGGTGGATATCGAGGCGTAAGCACTCGACACAGAGACGTAGCTTTCGTCGGCACTCACGTCGGCGCGCCAGACGTCTCCGGCGAAGGGAGATTTTACACGCAAGGCATGTTCACTTGAATTTTGCGCAAAAGCCAGCGTACCGCCGCACGCCAGGAGCGCGGCGGACAGGATAGCAGCAGCCAATGAGCGAAAGGCTCGACCAGGAACCGAAATCAACGAGCTGCAATCTCCGATTTAGTAAATGAAATCATTTCTACACCAGCAACCCGCAGTTGTCGACGGGTTTGCGCTGATGTAGTCTCGTTCCGATCAAGGGGGCTGCGATGGTAAACCGACGCAATATTCTTGAGACTTTGGCGGGCGCGACGATCGCAGGCACGGTACAGGCCTTTTTGGGGCCATCTGCGTACGCTGCCCCCGAGAAGACGAAGACGACGTCGACTGTGGCGTCCTGGATGAGTTGATGGATGACAAGCGACAAGAAGCTTGGAGGTGCCCTGCGCGTCTCCCGCTTCCGAGACCCGATCTATTTCCTGATCTCGCCGATTTCCTGGACCCCCAACCTGCGCGACGCCGGCAGATACAAAGGGGTAGAGGTGCCAACCGGCTTCGTGACCGACTTCGCGAGCATTCCGCCGATCTTCTTTTCGGTGCTGCGCCCCGATGGCGAATACGCCTATGCCGCCGTCATTCACGATCATCTCTACTGGACGCAGGAGCGGCCACGTGAGGAAGCCGATGAAATCCTCAAACTGGCGATGCAGGACCTCAAGGTCGACAGCGCAAAGCTCACGGCAATCTACGCAGCCGTGCGGACTTTTGGCGGCAGCGCGTGGGACCAAAACGCCAAGCTCAAGAGCCAAGGCGAGAAACGCATCCTAATCAATTTTCCCGACGATCCCACTATCAATTGGGAGGACTGGAAGAAACGACCTGGAGTGTTTGCGCCCTAGCTGTACTCATCGTGACTGAGGATTAGCGGATGCTGCCTCGATCTCTCATAGTCTCGTTTGTTGTAGCCGCGATTGCCGCTCTTTCCGCGGAGACTGCCGCCGCAGCCGGCGGATGTCTCAAGGATACGCGTCAGACCAAAGTCGACCAGGCCAATGTTGCGCGTCTTCTCGACTATCTCTGCACCAGCAACCAGGATGCGCAGACCAGGGTAAGGGTGCAGTTCCAGCGCCTAAGTGGGCTCGCAACTGGGGTAGTGCTTAACGGTGGCTCTGCGCCGTGGCTCTCTTCACTTTACGGCAACTATCAGGTCGTCAATAACGACGTCCTCAAAGAATATAAGACGCTGATCGACCGATTCGGCTCCGCCGCGCGGAAAGTCGACCAAGCCTCCGGCGAGATCCTCTCGCTGCGCCTGGTGGCGGGCACGCCCGCCCAAGTTGCCAGCGGAGAGCTGTCTGACATGGCACACTTGGCGCAAAGGTCAGGTCGTCAAGTCGTTCGAGCTCGCGCCATTGCCGGACGTTCCGCTCGTCGACGAAACGCTGCAGATCCTCAATGAGCAGACCTGGCCCAGCTCACTCAACATGTCATATGGCCAACCGCGGGACGAAAAAGGGTCGCCGGCGGACGCTTTGTCGTTGTGGCGCTACCTAACCGCGGCTGACGTGCAGCAGTATGCCGAGCGGCTGCGACGCTACAACGCAATCGTGGTTGACCGCAGTTATTTTGAACGAAAGGCCCTACCGAAATCGATGGAGTTGCTGAACTATCTGACCGCCAACGGCTGGCCGGAGTATTTTCTGTACACGAAGACGGAGTTATCCAAATCCGAACCCTGTCTCACACTGGACTTCAAGATCAATCAACCTTCCTTTGTAGTCGAGGTCGCCATCATCGAGAACGCCTCCGCCAAGCCGATCACGATCAACCAATTTTTCGGCCAACCTGCTGGCAGCAATAAGCTTCGCGCCGCGTCAGCGTTACTAAGTACAACGGCGAAGCAGTTGCTGCCCAGCGAACCTGTGACACTCGCCCCTTCGTCACGGGTGGTCGTGCCGCTGAGGCTCGTGTTCGCCGCCGAGGTTCCGGACGGGTTCGGGCGAGCTACCAGCGAAGCCGAAGAGCGCAAGCAGTCCGACGAGAGCTTCAGGAAACTGATGGCGTACCCGCAAGGGACCGTGTTTAGGACGGAACTCTACTCGGCGTTGCGCGGCAATACGCGCGGCAAGGAGGATACCTACGTCATCCGCAAAGTGCGCGAGACCTACAAGCCGCCGAGCTATCCGATCCGCTCCGATTTCGCCTTCGGGCCCGAATGGGCATTGTCCGGCCTCGGCGTTGGTGGCGAAACCATAACTTTCGATGCGACCCCGTCGAATGTCATAATGATCACCGCAAGTAGCGGAGTTGGCTCCTGTCCGATTCTCTATAGCTGGAACTCAAGCACGGGGACATGGGTTCGCCACGGCAAAGTCCTCCATCACGCTCAGACACGCTCCCGCGAAGCGAGCGAGATCGTGCATTTCGATGGCCTTGTCCATCGCTTCCGCATTGCAGAGGAGGAGCTCGAGCGCGCAACAATCCGTGAGTTGTCGCTGCGGCTCGAACTCGACGATGGTCGCATGCTCACGCTGCATCCGAAATTGCAGAAGAAAGAGCTGACCACACAACAACTCGACGAATTCGTAACGGAGCTTTATGCCAACGACGAGATCGAGGTTACGTTTGCACTCCCGTCAAATCTAAAAGCTTCGCAGGTGGTTCGATCCATCTTTACTATCACGGGCTATTACGAGCGCTACGTTAGCCTGCTGTTGAGCGCGGCGACGTCGAGAACGGACGTAGGTGGAAGATCCGAATAGCTTATTGGGAACAACTGACCTGCAACATATCGCTACCAATCATATTTCGAGGCGCCATGAAACTCGATCCGCAGCGGATATTCGCGTTTAGGCTTGGTGTTCGAACGCTACTTCTCGTGCCTCTCCTCATAGCAGCGCTTGTCGAGGACTCGCATGGCGCCGATTGCCTGCGGGACGACCGAACGATCACGTTTCCGGATGGGTCTTCGCGAATAAGAAGCTATGCCTGTAGGGGATATTACGAGCCATACTCTCATATCAATATCGGAGCCGACATTGCGTCGGCATCTTCTACTCGCGCAGAGTTTATGAAGTCCTCAATTCGCAAGGTTTCCAGAGGCTCCGGTCCCGGAGCGCCTCAGCCGTAATAGCAACGAGCTCCATCAGGGGACTTCTTGTGAAGAACATAACTTTCCGCGCTCCTCTAATAGTCGCTGGCTTTCTGCTAGCAACGAACATGCAACTTGCTTATGGGCAGTGTCAGGAAGACACGAGAACAGTAACGCTCAAGAAAGATAATGTCGCTCGCCTCAAGAGCGCCGTTTGCAAAGCGGACGGAAGCGACGTGCGTGTTAAGGTTGAGCAGTATCGATTTTCGGACGCCGCAGCATCGATCATAGCGTCGGGACAAATTCTCAAGGCGCTTGTCAACGTAGTCGGCAAATTTCGGACGGCAAAGAACGACGTTCTCAAAACGTATGCTGACTTGTTATCCAAATTCGGCGAGACAACCGTTCTGAAAGGCGACTATTACGCGTCGCTTGCGATACCCGGGGACAAGGACGACGTCGCGTCCCACGATATTGCCGAATTGCAAGGGGGCAAGCTCAGAACGCTAACCGGCGAGGGCGAGGCCAACCTCGATTATCCGGCCATCGAAGAGATCCGACAGCTTCGCACTAAGGTGATACCTACGGATCTTGCGTACTTCTACGAGGTTGCATGCCGTGACCAATCGGAATTCCCGATTATCCACGACGACAAGAACAAGTGCTTCAAATTCAAGCCTTCTGAAACAACCATGCTGTTCTGGCGGAGTATGGAATCAACCGACATCACTCGTTATAGCGACCGGGCCAAACAGTATAATCTATTATTGAAGGCCAAGGATCGAGAGACCTACACGATCACTCCGGCCGTGCCGCGCGAGCTGAAGTTGTACGAATATATATCGAAGGGGGCGTGGCCAAAGGACTTCGTGACGCTAGCGGGTTACAAGATGGAGGACGGTTGCTCTGACTATACTGGGGGTGGGGCACTTGGCTGGCGTTTTACGTTCCATACTCGATCAATATTTATGGATGCAACGTCAATCCAGAACCTTTCGAACAAGCCGATTACCATCGATCACTTTATCGGAGCAAGCTCGCCTGACTCCACCTTGCGCCCGCTCTCTTCATCCCTCGACGGGGCGCTGCGGCTGAACATTGAGTCTGCTATGCTTGCACCGGGCGAGCGCATCTTAGTTCCCACCAGAATTGCATTTGCTCCCTCAGAAGGAAGCGTTGACCAGTTCTCCTACCCGCAAACGGCCGCGCAGCTTTTCGCATCACGGGGAAGTCAAGGATTTACCGGGAACACTGCTGCTCACAAGGCGCCCGATCTCAAAGAGTTTGTCTATGGACCGGAAATAAGTATCTCGGGAATCAGCACCGCGAACACGACAATCAACTTCAAGGAAACTACGAAGACGGCTTTGAACATTACGATAGGCGCCGATAGTGGATCGTGTCCAATTCTGCTGTTTCGACAGTCGAGCGATCAATGGATCAGCTCTGGAAAAATACTCCAGACGGCAAAGGGAGTCGCGGGCGAGACCTCGGAAACCATTGCTTTTCCCGGACTGGTAAGCCAGTTCAGGCTCGAAGAGAGAGAGCCGGAGGTTGCGCGGCTTCGCCGTCCCACACTAACGCTTCGGCTAAGGAATGGGGAAACATTGACGCTAACTCCGAATCAGCCGTTTCACCGGGACGGCCTTGAACTTTTGTGGGGAGACGCATTTGAATTTTCCTTCGACGTTCCCGAATCAGTCTCCGGTGACTCCGTGATGGAGTCTCGGCTCGAGATCACCGGCTACTATGATCGCTACTCTAAGGTTTTGGCGTCAAACACAGACGTCACGGTGCGTCCGCTCAGCAAACCAGCGTCATCGACGTGTGTTGCGAACAGCGATATCCGTGCTTTTGTTCGCCGCGTCTTGAAATAATTGCTTTGCGAACCGGAAACGGGCCACCCCACGCCGGTCGCGTTCATTTGAGCCAACTCAGACAGCTAGCTGGCTCGTACAGAGGCTGATGCCGCGTTAGCGCTATTCTCGGACTGCAAGGGCGGATTCGCGAACCGAATGTTATGGAAGAAGTCGGCCGCTGGCCTACCCTTTCTGTGCAACTCGATGACGGTTGTTGGTTGTTGAGTCTGACGATATGTTTCTGCGCGTGATGCTCACACGCCAGAAACTTCATCATCACAGGTTTCAATACTTTGGCCGCCGCCTTCGCGTGATCCACATTTGACGGCCCGAAGTCGTTCGACCCCCGTCGTCTTATGTTTCTTCGGCCGCATCGTTCCCTCCGATGCACCACAGAATCATGATCCGAAGCGAAAGGGAATCCACAAACGAAATTGCAAGGTTTTGGCTTCTCTAGCCCCCCAATCGGTGCAATCTCAAATGCCTCCGCAGCCGAGAAACAGGCTCCCGCTACCGCTTCGCCCGCTGTCACGCGCCTTACGTAACGCCACTACTAGAATTGTCCGGGGAAATGACAGGCCGCGAAATGGCCGGGCCGCTGCTCGAATAAGGGCGGCATAATTTCGGCACATACCGATTTTGCGATCGGGCATCGGGTGCGGAACGGACACCCTGTCGGGGGATCGATGGCGCTCGGCGGTTCGCCTTGCAACGGTAAACGTTTGCGTGAAGCTTCAATCGCCGCATCCGGAATCGGCACCGCCGATAGAAGATAACGCGTATAAGGATGCAGGGACTCACCGAACAGCGCGTCCGCCGACGCCACTTCCATAACCTTGCCAAGATACAGGACGACAACGCGGTCGGAGATGTGGCGGACCACGGCGAGATCGTGCGCGATAAACAGATAAGTGAGGCCGAAGCGCTCCTGCAGATCGATCAGCAGATTGATAATCTGCGCCTGGATATTGACGTCGAGCGCTGAAATCGGCTCGTCGGCAATGATGAAGTCCGGTCGCACCGACAGCGCGCGGGCAATCGAGATGCGCTGACGCTGGCCGCCGGAGAATTCGTGCGGATAGCGCTGCGCCGCCTTCGGCGTCAGGCCGACGACGTCAAGCAACTCGCCGATGCGGTCGCGGGTCGACGCCTCGGTCGTTGTAATCTGGTGGAAGCGCAGCGGCTCGGCGAGAATATCGCCGACCGTCATGCGCGGGTTGAGCGAGGCGTAAGGGTCCTGGAACACCATCTGCATTCGCCGTCGCAGCGGTCTGATCTGCGATTGCGACGCCTGCGCGATGTCCTGGCCTTGGAAAATAACTTCGCCCGAAGTAGGCTCGTGGATGCGCGCTACCACGCGCGCCAGTGTCGATTTGCCACAACCCGACTCGCCAACGAGGCCGACTGTCTCGCCTTGCGCCACATCGAGGTCGACGCCATTAACCGCGTGCACGACCTTGCGTGGCCCGAAGAAAGTTGCGCGCGGCAGCGGGAAATGCTTCACCACATTGCGCAGTTCGAGCATGCGCTCGCCGCGCTTGATTACGGTGCCCGCATTGTGATTCATGCCGGCTTTGGCCTTGGCTTCGGCGGGCACATCGGTGCGCGTTGCCGGCGACGGCAGGTCTTCGCCCGCTTGCGTTACCCAGCAGCGCGTCTTGCGGCCTGTCGCGACCTCCAGCAATTGGGGATGCTCGTAGCATTTGGCGATGCGGAACGGACAGCGCGCGGCGAAGCGGCAGCCTTCCGGCTGGTTAAGCGGGTCGGGGGGCGTCCCCTCGATGGTGACCAGCCGCCGTTGCCCCGGCAAATGACGGTCGATGCGTGGCACCGCGTTGATCAGCGCCCAAGTATAGGGGTGGCGCGGATCGGAGAGGATCTTCTCGGTCGGCCCCTCCTCGACCACCTCGCCGCCATACATGACGATGACGCGCGAACAGACGCTGGCGATGACGCCCAGGTTATGGCTGATGAGAACGATTGCGGTGTTAAAATCGCGATTGAGCTCGACGATTAGCTCGAGAATTTGCGCCTGAATGGTAACGTCGAGCGCGGTGGTCGGCTCGTCGCATAACAGCAGCGCCGGCTCGTTGGAAAATCCCATCGCCAGCATGACCCGCTGGCGCATCCCGCCGGAGAACTGGTGCGGATAGCTGTCGATAGCGCGTTCCGGCGCGGTGATACCCATGCGACCCAGCAAAGTAATGGCCCGCTCCAGCGCCTGCTCCTTGGTGAGCTTGCCATGCACCAGCATGGTCTCGGCCAATTGCCGCGCGATCTTGATGACCGGATTGAGCGACGTCATCGGGTCCTGAAACACCATGGCGATGCCGCCGCCGCGCACTTTTCGCAATTCCTCGGTAGTCATCGTCACGATGTCGCGTCCCTGGAACATAATCTGGCCGCTGGCGATGCGCGCCGGCTCCTCGATCAGCCGCATCAGTGACAAAGCGGCGACGGTTTTGCCCGACCCGGATTCGCCGACGATACCCAGCGTCTCGCCGGCGGCGACCGAGAAGCTGACGTTATCGACGGCGCGGACGACGCCTTCGTCAGTATAAAAATGCGTGCTCAGGTCGCGGACCTGCAGGATGTCGCCGTTATAGGCGTCTGCTTTCGCGGCGGCCTTTAGGCCAGTGACTTCGTGCACGGCCATGCCCTCACCGGCGCCGCGACTTGGGATCGAGCCAATCGCGCACACCGTCGCCAAGGAAATTGAAGCCGAGCACGATCGACAGGATAGCGAGACCGGGGAAGGCTGCCACCCACCATTGCTCGATCAATTCGCGGCCTTCTGACACCATCGAGCCCCATTCCGGCGTCGGCGGCACCACTCCGAGGCCGAGGAAGGAGAGGCCAGCGAAGGTGATAATGGCGTTGCCCACGTCTAGCGTCACCAGCACGATCAGCGGTCCGATCGAGTTCGGCATGATATGTCGGATCAGAATACGTGACGGCTGCAGCCCGACGACGACGGCGGCTTCGACATATTCCTGCGAGCGTTGAACGATGATCATGCTGCGGGCAAGCCGTGCGAATTTCGGCCACCACACCACCAGCATGGCGATGATGGTGTTGGTGGCGCCGATACCGAGGGCGGCGGCAATTGCTAGGGCGAGAATGATCGGCGGGAAGCACAGCACCAGATCGGTGATGCGCATGACGATTTCTTCGGTCTTGCCGCGCGCGTAAGCGGCAATGCCGCCGACCAGCGTACCGAACACGGCGGCGACCACAACGACGACGATACCAGTGAACAACGAAATCCGCGAACCGAACAGTAGCCGCGTAAACACATCGCGACCGAGAAGGTCGGTGCCCAGCCAATGCGACCAAGACGGCGGCTGCAAGCGTTTGGCGACGTCGACAAGATCGGGCGGATATCCGGTAAGATAGGGTGCTAGGATGGCGACAATCAACCAGGTAACGATAATGGCGAGGCCAAGGCTGGGCAGACCGTAACGCCGCAGCGTCCGCCGCCAGATTTGCGCGGACAGGGCAACGGCCAACGGTGCGCCAGATTTAAGCGAGGTCATCTCACCACTCGCGGGTCGAGTAGGGCGTAGCTGATGTCGATCAAGAGGTTGATGACAAGATAAGTTACGGCGACGGTGAGCGTGATTCCCATGATCGCCGGGAAATCGAGTGCGGCGGCGCTGCGGAACGTGTAGCGCCCGAGCCCCGGCCACGAGAAGATCGTCTCGGTCATCACGGCGCCCGTCAACAAGTTGGCGTAGGCGAGGCCGCCCAGCGTCACAACGGGTATAAGCGCATTGGGCAAAATGTGGCGGATGACGATATAGCGCTCGGTCAAGCCCTTGGCGCGCGCGACCTTGACGTAATCCTGATTCATACATTCCAGTACGCTGGCGCGCGTGGTGCGGGTAATGAGTCCGAGGGTCGCGGCGGCGAGGACAGTCGAGGGCAAGATCAGATGCGCCAGCGCGTCGCGGAAGGTGGCCCAATCGCTGGCGACGATGCTGTCGATGAGGTACAGGCCGGTGACGCCCGGCGGCGGAAAGGCAATAGCGTCCAACCGTCCGGTTCCAGGCGCGATCTGCAATTCACCGTAGAAGATCGCCAGCACGATAAAGGCGAGCCAGAACGTCGGCGATGACACGCCGAGGAGCGACAGCAACCGCGCGACGTGATCGATCCATGAATCGCGCCGCACCGCGGCGATGACGCCCAGCGGAATGCCGATGACGATGGAAAGAAGGAACCCGGCCGTCGCCAATTCGATGGTTGCCGGTGCGTAAGCAGCGATGTCGTTCAGCACCGGACGTTGCGAAGCAATCGAGATGCCGAGGTCGCCGTGCAGTAATGCTTTGAGAAAAATGAAATAGCGTTCCCACAGCGGCAAGTCGAGCGCCCATTTGGCCCGGAAGGCCTTTAGGAATTCCGGGTTTGAAGCGGCGAGATCGCCGAGCTGCGCCAACGCCGGGTCGCCTGGCACGGTGTTGGCAATCAGGAAAATTACTAGCGTCGCGAGCACCGCCATGACGACGGCCATGCCGAGACGCGTGGCAATATAGCGCGGCATGGCGCTAGCCCCTCGCGCGCACTGGAGAAACGAGCAAGCGCGATGGCGCCTCGGGCGGCGTACGGATCCTCAGAGCTACCTCCCAGAAAGGCTTATTTTACGAATTTATATCGTTTTAAATTTCTAGTGGCGTCAAGTCAGATCCAAACTACGATATCCGCCGAAGCAACGCCAAGCCAAAATACCAAGACACGACTCGAGTGAAACGCCAGCACAAAAGTATCTTGAAATCGACAGGCAGCGCGGCCGACCGCCGACGGCGTTCAAAGGTAAGCAAAAAAGAGCGGCCAATGCGGCCGCTCTTCGTGTTGGTTTAGGACTCTGCAGCTTACGCGGGCGTCACGCCGTTGAGGTCCAGCATCCAGCCCGCCGCCGTCAGCGGGAACTTGCCGACCAACTTGCGCACCGCGATCTGGTAGACCGGCTGAAACAGGATGAAGTGATTGGCTTGATCAACCATCACCTTCTGCCATTCCACCCACATATCGAAGCGTTTCTTGGCGTCCGGTTCGACGTAAGCTTTGAACGCCAGGTCGTAGGTTTCCTTCGGTACCGTCCAATGCACACGCTTGGCAACCCGCTGCACCACGGCCGCCGCCCATAGCAGATTGTCGACCGCCGGCGGATTCCAGAACGTCAGCACGCCGCCTTGGGATTTGCCGCCGGTAAAGGTGGTGCGCAGGTTGACCTGATCCATCGGCTTCAGGTTGACCTTAATGCCGATCTTGCCAAGGTCGGACTGTATCTTCTGCCCAAGGTCCTGATAGGTCACGCCCTGCACCGCGGCGTTGCCGTAGGCGATCTCAAACTCGAACCCGTCGGGATTGCCGGCCTTGGCGAGCAACTCCTTGGCCTTGGCCGGATCGTGGTTGAAGCCAATCTTCTTAGCTATTTCCTCGGTCGAACCTTCGACGCCGATCGGCAGGAAGTGCGCCGGCCGTAGTGCCGCGCCGCCGAGCATGTTGTTCTTGATGCTGTCATAGTCGATGCCGTAACCGATCGCCTGACGGTTTTCCTTAATCGCCAGCGCCTTGTTGAACTCCGGCTCCTGCGTCAGTGCCATGTAGACGAAGTCGAGGCTTTTGAGCGGCTCAAGCCGCACGTTCGGGTCGGTCTTGAGCGTAGTGATCTGCTCGGGGATCAGGTTGAACGCCGCATCAGCGTCGCCGCGACGCACGGCAAGCGTCTGCGCGGCGCCATCGCTGATGTGACGGATCACGACGCGCGCATACGGCAGCTTGCCGCCCCAGTAATGTTCATTACGCACTAACTGGATCTGCGAGTTGCGCTCCCAGGCGGCGACCTGATATGCGCCGGTGCCAGCGGAGTTCCCGTTGAGCCAGGTTGTCGCCTTGTCGGCGGTCTTGGCGTCTGCGCCCGCGGTGCCGCCCTGTGCTTCAACTACCTTGCGCTCCATGGCGACGAATTCCGGCGCCGCCAGCACGGTGAGGATCGGTTGTTCCGGCACCTTGAGCACGACGTCGAAGGTGTTCTTGTCGACAATTGCGACGTGATCGATGTTCTCGATATATTGCGACGGCTGATCCTTTAGATTGATGCAGCGCTCGAACGACCACTTGAGATCTTCCACGGTCATAGGCGCCCCGGAGGCGAACTTGACGCCCTCCCGCAAGGTGAAGCGCCAGCCTTTGCCGTCCGGCGTGCGTGCCCATTTAGTGGCGAGCGACGGCGCGACGTTGATGTATTCGCCGGGCGTCATGGTGACCAGCGAGTCATAGGCGGCGGAGACGGTCATCGGCGATGTGTATTGCGCCAGCCTCGCCGGATCGAGTGTGATCGTGTCGCTGATGTCGATGCCGAGCACGAGAGTATCTTTTCGGGTTTGGGCGAAGACACGGGATGGCAGCAGCCCAGACAGCGCGGCGCCGCCACCGAGTAGTTGCATCGCCTGGCGCCGAGAGAGCCAAGTGCCTTTTTTGGAATTCATCGGTATCCCTCCCTTGTGTTTTGTCGCTTGGAGACAAAGAGAGCGAGATGAATGCTCCGGCAAACCGTGTCCCTGCGGCCTCCCGGAGCAATCATTTATCACCGATTAGATAGATTTAGAAGTAAATCGAGGTGCCTCCTTCAGCCGCTGCTTGGCCCCTGACGTGCCGCCGTGCACGCGCGCCATTCATTCCGCGAGGCGAGGCAGCACCAGTACGCCGAGACGAGACGGGAAGCGCTGGCGCGGTATGACAGGAAGGGTAATGTTTGATGCCGCAAAGAGGCCGCCAACTGAGGCGGCCTTACTTTGCCTTCGGATCGAACGCGGCCGCTCTTTCCCAGCGCCTTCCGCAAGTTTCATCCAGTCGGCGGCGAGCCGCAGCCAGCCTTCTTTATCTACCTGGGTCCTGGCTCCCTCCGCCAGTTTTAGGCACTCCTCCGCTTCTTGGCGGTACCTGTCTGCATCGCTCTCGGTCATAACGCCGGGATCATGCATAAAATCGAATTTAGGCCACTGCTCTTCAAACTAAGCCATTAGGGGGTCAGGTCAGTACCAAAATTCTCGAACAAGTGGCAATCCTACGAATTATAACGCGTCGATCCCAACAAATCGGCACACAAGCTGAATGACGATATCTAACAGCCTCAGCTCGCCCCCGCGCTGGGGCCGTTCTTTGACGCTGCAATTAAGAAAGTGTCAGTTTGCCAGGGGGAGTCTCCGCGGTGGCTTTCGCCGTTTTGATCAGATCCGTCTGCGCTGGCTCAGCACGACATTCCGCTGGCGCCGACATCTCGATGTATTTCGCCAAGATGTATCCCAATCACATCAAAAAGGTTGTGACGCTCGATAACTTGCGCGTGCCGTTTATGACCGACGGCAAATTCAAGATCCTGTCTTTTCGTTCGAAGGATCCGAGGTTCAAGACCGATCCCGGCGTCATTCCTTCTAAAGCGGTTCGCGAGAAATCTGGCATTACGGTCATACAAACCGGCTACCAGCACACCGACATGAGCGATCGTGGTCCTGACGACGTCAAATCGACGATCGATAGCATGCTCGACAAATTCCTCGATGACGATAGTCCGCTCAAGCCGGTCGTCACACCGCCGCTGTTGACCGACCCAATGCCGGTCGCGCCCTACGTGCCGGTTGTACCGGTCCAGAACTGACGTGGGGATTTCACGCGCGTCGATCGAGATGACACCTACCGCTCGCTTCGCATGTAAGGACTGTCTTCGGAAATGTACTTCAACGAAGAACTCAGCCGCTAGGCGAAGTTGGCGAGAGGACATCAGTTGGGAATGGCGACTTGTTTGAGAGTCCAGATTTTGATCAATCACAAACAGCTCAAATGTGACCAACCCTCCTGCGGCGATCAAGAACAATCGCATCTTGAACTCCTCCTCCTGATTAGTGGAAGGGCAGCAAGTAGTAGGGCAAATCACCGCGTTTTCGGTTATACAAACATACTTACCGGGAAGATTAGGTCAGTCTTATTGTCTCTTCGAGAGTTCAAGATGACAAACAACGTAATCAAATTTCCCAAAAAGAGAATGTCCCTGGGCGAGGATGATCATCGGGAGCGTACGAGGGCTAACCTGGCGGCGCTCGCCTTCATTTCGGTCTTTCTCTTGGCATCCTACTGGATAGTTGACGCGCTGCTGAGCATTCCTACTCGACCGGATTGTAACTTTTCGGTTCGTAGACCTTGTCATGTAAATTTCAGCGCAGGCTATGCCTCGCTCGGCCGGGGCCCGTTCTAATTTCGGTCACCGGTGATGAACAACTTGCTAAAAAACCGCCCTAATATTAGGACGGGACGCGCCTCAGACTTGGACGTGTGGCAAACCATATCATGTGGTAAGCCGGGCCGTCTTATTTTGTGTGTACGCATTGGGCGACCTAACGCCAAAAGGCGTAGTGCAAAATCCCGATAGCGATTATCAGGACCGCAAGAGGGATCAACCAGTTCGTCATACCTCAAGCTCCGGCGTACGATCATAAACCAAGGTCGGAGGGCCTTATTTTAAAGGCTCGGTACGCTTATTCTTGTGGTACGCCTTAACGACGCCCCAGAATGCCATACCTTCGGCGTACCCGACGATCCCTTTCTACCTTATGACTGTATTTTATCTGGGTGCTCGCTGTACTAGCGCCAACCAATGCGACCTTTGGCGTCCATCCGTTTCGCTTCGCACTCATACTCTTCCGAGAGTGCATGGAGCTTATCGCGAACGTCAAGTCGTCTACACCATCAGCAAGTAGGCGACATCTTTGAGCCCTGTCGCGGAGTATTTCGGTTTCAGGATGTTTCTGTCGAAATTTCCGAGGCATTTTCTCCACTCCCCATCCACAGACAAGCCGTCCGAAAGCAAACTTTCCAACACCACGGGAGTTCATTGTGTGCGGCGTTAATTGGCACTTACTATTCGATCACTTCGTCGGCGCGCAGCATTAGCGCGGGCGGCACCACGACGCCGAGCGCCTTTGCGGTGTTAAGGTTCACCACCAGTTCGAATTTAGTGGGCTGCTCGACCGGCAAATCGCCTGGATTCGCGCCCTTGAAAATTTTGTCAACGAAAAATGCCGCTCGGCGGAACTGATCTCGAAAGTCGATACCGTAGTGCAGCAGTAGACCTGCCTCCGCGAATTGTTTGGCACCCGAGATGGCTGGCAGTCGATTTCCGATAGCCGCGACAACAATCTGGCTGCGATAATCGAACAGTACAGCATCGCCCAACACTACGACTGCCTGCATGCGCTCCCTGACCATTGTCGCAAACGCTCCTTCGAGTGCGGCCAATCCGCGAGCTTCGACCGGAACAAGCGTCAATCCTAGCGGCCGGGCAGCCTCCTTCATCGAGTTCAACCGGTTTTGATTGGGCGCAAAGTCTGAATTCCACAGAACGCCTACGCGCGAAAGGTTTGACAAAGTCTCCTTTAACAACTCAAGCCGCTTGCCGAAAATTTCGTCGCCTGGATCCTGGGCGAGCCCTTGACGTTCCCGCCTGGCCGCGCCAGACTAGCGACAAGCCCGGCGCTGACCGGATCCTCGACGAGATGGTGAGGGCGAAGCGCAAGAAGAATACAGCCGACGAAGCCGAGCGCAAGCGCCTGCAGGCCCTCCAAGCGAAGCAGGCCACAGGCGAGCCCGAATGGCGCGAGAGGTATCTGGACGGATCGCCAAGGCCATCAATGCACAACGCACGGCTGGCGATCACTGCGCTAGGCATCGCCTGCAGCTACGACACCTTCCACAACAAAGGGCGCAGCCTCCCCAAGCGTCCAACGCGGCAAGCTCGCAATCGCCGAGCTCGCCGAGGCGTCATTGCTGTCGATGTCGAAAGCGATTGGGGGCGCGAGCTATTCTCGATCAAGCCCCTTCGGGCGATGGCTCAGGACGTTCGTGCAGTCGGCTTCCTCCGTCCGCCCTGGGCACTCGCCTACCAAGGCCTGTCGTAGGAAGCTTTGCCGACTGATTGATTCCGCCTTCGCTTCGATGCGTTTTCACACAGCCTGGCTGTGTAAAAACGCGGAGGATAGAAACGCAGCGAGAATTCGATTCTTCAGTTCGCTTATAATTTCTTCTATCGCCCTCAAGACCT
>CAVUNH010000025.1:0-93985 GCA_963742665.1 uncultured Alphaproteobacteria bacterium | reverse complement strand
AGGTCGCGGCCGCGGTACTCGAATATTACCGGCTCGGCATCCATTCGTTCCTGCTGCGCGGTTTTGAAAACCCCCAAGACACGGTGGCGATCGGACGGGATCTCATTCCACTCATCAAGGCCGGCGCCGCGCAAATCGACCGGCAGGCCGAGGCCGCGGAGTAGCGTTGCGCATACGAATCTGCAAACACCGCGAGGTGCCGGCTCACAGTACGGCGCAGGGAAGCATTGCATGAAGGCGGTGGTGGTCGAGAACTACGATTCGATCGACGGTATTTCCATCAAGGAGGTGCCGCTGCCCGGCATCGCGGCAGGCCAGGTGCGCGTAAAGATCGGCGCCGCGGCGGTCGGCTTCGTCGACGGGCTGAAGGTGCAGGGATTGTATCAGACCAGGGATCCGCTGCCTTTCGTGCCGGGCACGGAATTCGCCGGCATCGTCGACGCCGCCGCCGACGATGTCAGCGCGTTCAAGCCGGGCGCGCCGGTGATCGGCATGACCCGTTCCGGCGCGCTCGCGGAATACATTTCGGTGCCGTCCGCGGCGCTGAAGGATTTGCCGCCGAAAATTCCCTTTGAGGCCGGTGCCTCGTTCCAGGCGAACTATCTAACCGGATTGTATGCGCTCGGCGCACGCGCCGAACTTCGCAAAGGTGAAATCCTCCTCGTGCTCGGCGCCGCCGGCGGCGTCGGCATCGCGGCCGTGCAACTCGGCAAGCTCCTGGGCGCGCGGGTCATCGCGGCGGCCTCGACCGCGGAGAAGCGCGACTTCGCGACGCGTTACGGCGCGGATGATACCATCGACTACACCAGGGCGGATTGGCGCGACACGCTGAAGACGATAACCGGTGGCAACGGCCCGGACGTGATCTTCGATCCCGTCGGCGGCGAGGTGGCGCTGCAGGCGTTTCGCTCGATCGCCTGGCGCGGACGGCATCTCGTGGTCGGCTTTGCCTCCGGCACCATCCCGGCGCTGGCGTTCAACCTGCCGCTGCTCAAGGGCGGCGCGTTGCTCGGCGTCGATCTCGCCCAGATCCAGAAGCGCGAACCGGAGACGCATGCGCGCCTGATCGCGCAATTGTTCGACTGGCTGGCCTCCGGCCAGTTGAATCCCGTCGTCGGCAAGGTCGTTCCGTTCGAGAATTTTCGTGAAGCTTTCAAGACCATGCAATCGCGATCCGCGCTCGGCAAAATGATCGTCAAATTCGTTTAGGACAACACAATGACTGAAGAAGTCGCCAACCGGACTGGCCGTCGCCCGATGCACACGCGGTCGATCGAATGCAACGGCTACCTTCGAGACGACGGACTCTGGGAAGTCGAGGCGCGGCTTGTCGATACCAAGCCGTTCACGCAAGACGCCGACCGCTACCGCGAGGCGTTGAAGCCCGGCGACCCCGTCCACGATATCCGCCTGCGGCTCGCGGTCGACGCGCACATGACGGTCCATGAAGCGGAAGCGACCATGGCTGCAACGCCGTATCCCACCTGCATCGAGGTCGAACCGGTGTTGCAGCGGCTGGTCGGCGAGAATATCCGCAACGGTTGGCGCGAGGCGGTCCGGCGCAAGATCGGCCGGCTCGAAGGCTGCACACATTTGTCGGAGCTGATGGGCCCGGCCGTGACCACGCTGTTCCAGACGATATCGCACGACAGCGACCCGGAAAGCCGCGATTCACCGGAAAGCCAGCAAGGCGCCGGCAAGCGGCCGTTCTTCATCAACGGCTGCCATTCCTGGCGCACCGATGGACCCATCGTCGCCGACAAATTCCCGCAATTCGCGACCAGGCCTCGCGCACAGGACTAGGCGCGAAACAGCAGATCAGGCCGTCGCGCCGATGCGACAATCTGGCGCCGGGTCTCCATCACGAAATTGCAATCCACGGCTGCAATCGGCTTGTGATGTCCAAGCTTGACAATGCGATAACCTGTGGTTGTATTTACCCGAATTGATATAAAGCAGGCTTTTTTGGCCTTTTCTTATGACGTTGCGAACGGGTATCGGGATTTTGGCAGAACGCCATTTGCGATTTCCGGCCCAGGTGACCATCGGGTATTGAGCTGATACCGCCACAACGTGCGGGGATATCATGTCGATAAAAAAACTGTTCGTCTGGTCCTTGGCGACAATTGCAGCGGCCGTGGTGACGGCGGTTTTTCTCCCCGGATTTCTCGCCGATTCGCTCTACAAGAATGTCGAAGACATCAATGACGGCGAAATGCCACCCACCATTGCTTCCTTTCAATCGGGCCCAGAGGTCGTCAGCACCATCGGCGGCAGCGGCGAAGGACTGAACTGCAGCCTTCCCCCCTGGGCCAACGTCTTGTTCGACGGCAAGGCGGATGCGAACGGCCATCGCCACCTCGTCCTGCAGCGTTTCAGGCAGGCATGTGTCTTCCACGATTTGTGCTATCGGCACGGTCTGGCGACCTATGGCTACAACCAGAACGATTGCGATCGCCTGTTGCAGAACGAGGCATTCAGGCTGTGCCAGTACATCCGCAACGGCACCGAGGCGGAAAGTGCGGCCCGCTGCCAGACCGATTCAAAAATGGTGCTGGCGGGGGTGAGCATTGGCGGCTCCGACGCTTATCGCGCATGGAACCGTTCGACCTACTTCGAATTCGACCCGGATCCCTGGCGCTCCACCGGATTCCGGGTCAGCCGGGTGGTCGATCACCCCTTCAAGTCCGTCGATCCGACCAAGTATCGCGGCGATTCCGATCAGATCATTTTGATGTTCGAGAACGTTCGGTCCAACCTCACCGTTACATGTATCACCTGCAAGAACTTTCTGATCGCCCGGTCGAGCCGTGACGTTAACGACGTCAGTCCCGAACTGCGCTCGGTGGGGTTGAAGACCCTTCCGGAGGGCCTCGCTCTAAAGCCGCCATCCGGATCGAGGGGCGATTCGGACGGTTCACTGCAACGGGATCAAGCGTCATTTGATCAAATCATGTCCGATACAAACCCGATCTGGTTGCCGCCGCGCCGCCATCACGCGGCGCCCCACCTGCTGGTTGACAGCACAGGCAAGAATAACCTGATCTGGATGAGCCGGAACAATCCCGGCGACAGCATCACCTGCATCGTTGTGACGGATGCAACAAAACTGATGACCTACACACTGCCGCGGCGCGACCTCTGCTCCATCGATGCGGCTTCACAGCTCGACATGGTGGAGGTCGACATGTTCTCGACCACTCCGCTCCCGGTCGAGATTCCGGAGCTGCCTCTGCCGTACCGTATTTTCGCAACCGGATTTAGTGCGCAGAAGGCGGCGGACGACAGTCTGAGCCTGAGCTTGTGCTCGCGGTCGGCATCCAGGCCGGTGGACCCCGACAAACTCAAGCACGATGACCAGGCCAGATGCCACATGTTCTCCGACTCGAGGGTTTCGGGCGGCGCCGGCCTTGGCGCTTTCCAGAACTTTGCGGTGGTGCGGCCGGGAGAGCAGATCGTCTTCGCGCGCGATGTCGTCCTGAAATCGGATTCGTGGCAGACAAGCGTTCGGCAGCGCGTCCTGGGCGATACCTACTCTTCCCGGGGAAACTTGCTGGCCATCGATCTTATCGCGCCAGGAACCTACAAGGAACAGTTGACGGCAAGGATCCGGAAGGTGGTGCCATTTGACATCGACGACCGTTTCGATCCGATGATGCCGATCACGAAAAAGAAGAATGACCTGCGCTTTCTCAGCCTGGAGAAGTCGAACGAGACGGTCGGCGTTCGCATGATTGATTTTTCCAAAGGCGTCCCGGCGCCTGAAAATGTCAACCTCTCCGTGAATGGCAGCAACGTTGATTTGCATTCGTCGTGGGCGCTGCGGCCCGTATTGGTGCTTGAAACCAAAGCGGCCGATCCAATGACCAGGCTCGTTTTTTCGCGCGGAGAAATTGCGGGCAAGCCGAGGAAGCCGACCGATCCGGAGCCGAGCAGCGAGGAACTGGAACTGGAGATGCTGGTGTTTGAACGCCGCGCGGCGGCCACTCCGGAGGAACCGTTCGTGAAAACGGGCGGCGCGGCCTGCACCGTAACCTATACGTTCCGCGTCAACACCGATTTCCCGTGCTCTCGCGCATTCGATCCAAAACGCCCGATGCGATCGTCGGCGGCAGCCAAAATGCAGGCGTCCCAGTTGCTGGTCGGAAACTTCGCAGGGCGCGACGGACACGGCATCGCATTCCCCGATTTTTGCGAAACGTCGGACCCCATCATACTGAGGCCGGAGGGCGATACTTTCATGCCGGCTACGGCGACCACGACAACAGTAGGCGATGAGGACTACCTCAGACGCACCGTTACTTGCGGGCCGCTCGATTCGAGCCAGGACCTCGGTAAAACGATCAAACATGGGAAGAGGCCGCAGGCCGGTTAGCCATGCCGAAGCACCCGATCAGATCCCGCACGGGCTCTTGATGGTCAGGGTATTCAGGGACTGGCGCGCCGCTGCCGGATGCGGTCGAAGGCCGCGAACACCGCCGCCAGCACGCAGCCGGCGATGATGCCGACGGTGAGGTCCTCGATCAGCGTGAGGCCGAAAGTGGCCATCAGTACGCTGCCGCCGCGCCAGTCGCGAAGCAGGAGAAGGAAGTCATCCTTCTCCGCCATATTCCAGCACACCACCACCAGCACGCCTGCCAGCGCCGACAGCGGGATAAAGCTTGCCAGCGGGGACGCGATCACCATGAAGATCAGCACGAACAGCGCATGCATCATGCCGGAGACCGGGCTCACCCCGCCGGCGCGAATATTGGTCGCGGTGCGCGCGATGGTTCCGGTCACGCTGATGCCGCCGAATATCGCTGAGGCGACGTTGGCGACGCCTTGCGCCACCACCTCCATATTGTAGCGGTGCTTGCGTCCCGTCATGCCGTCGGCCACCTTGGCGGACAGCAGGCTCTCGACCGCGCCCAGCAGCGTGAACGAAAGCGCGGCCGGCAATACTGCGAGCACGGACGAAACCGAGAGCGTCGGCATTCGGGGTCCCGGCAATCCATCCGGGAGCTGGCCGAAATGGCTGCCGATGGTCTCAATCGGCAAATGGAACAGCCACGCCGCCAGCGAGGCCAGCACCACGGCAATCAGCATACCGGGCCAGTTCGGCAACAAGCGGCGCAACAGGAAGATCAAGGCGGCCGAGCCGACGCCAACCGCGAGCGCCGCCGGACTGATGGTCGGCAGCGCCTGACCGAGCATGGCAAGCTTGGGCAACAGCTGTCCGGGTTCGGCCGCGGGGAGTTTCAGACCGCCGAGATCCTTGAGCTGGCTCGCGAAGATCGTCACAGCTATCCCGCACGTGAAACCGACGGTCACGGCATGCGGTATGTAGCGAATGAGCGATCCAAGCCGCAGCAGGCCGATCAGGGTCAGCATGAATCCAGAGATGAAAACCGTCAGCAAAAGCCCGTCGAGGCCGAATTTGGTTACTGTCGCCGCGACCAGGACGATGAACGCGCCGGCCGGGCCGCCGATCTGATAGCGGCTGCCGCCGAGCGCCGAGACTAAAAAGCCGCCGATGACGGCGGCGTATAGGCCCCGCTCGGGCGAAACGCCCGAGGCGACGGCGATCGCCATCGACAGCGGCAGCGCCACGATCGCGACCGTGAGCGCGGCGAGCATATCCTTGCGAAAATGGCCAAGGTTGTATCCCTCGGCCAGCACGGTCGCGAGCTTCGGACGATAGGTGTGGGCCGTGGCGGAGCCGTCAGGCATGGTGGGAAGCCGATCTGGATTCGCGGACTATAGCCGAGGACGGAATGCCTGAACACTCGACCGAATATGCATTTCCGGCGCGATTTTCCTCAGATCTACGTGGGGACCGAGGCGTTCGGGGCCTATATTGCTTACAGGTTGCAAACTCTCCCGAGGGGTAACGATGCCCACCTTCCGGCCATGGCTCGCGGTCGCGATATTGATCGCAGCTCCCTCACCCGCCTTCGCCGAAGGGACATTCGACGCCAAGGCGATTTGCCGGACCGCGATCGCGGCGATCACAGGGCGCGACCTCAAGCTGTTTCAGGCAACCGACGCCCCCGACGGCGTAGTGGCGCTGACCTATGCGCGCCCGTTCGACAATTTCGTTTGGGCCTATCACTGCCGGCTGGAAGGCAACCGGGTGATCTGGGCGGATGAGCCCGGCCGCTGGCGGCAGGAGGCGAAGGACGACAGGATATTCTTCGAAGTCGTCGGCGCCGGCGCGCAACTGCGCATCATCAGGAACCCGGTCAACGGACCGGCCACGCAGGAACTGTTCGATCGCGAGAAGATTTTCGAGCGCTAAAGCGTTTTCGGGTGAAGTGGATACCGGTTCGCGTGAAGAAAACGCGTCAAAACAAGAATTTAACGCTCACCCCGCATGCTCGATGGCGCGGATCGCGCCGCGCAGTTCGGCCAGTCCCCGCAGCCGGCCGATCGCGGTGTAGCCGGGATTGGTGCGCTTGGTCTCGGCGAGATCGTCCAGCATGCGATGGCCGTGGTCCGGCCGGAACACGATCCGGTCGCTCGCCGAGCGTTTGCGGTTTTCGGCGAGCAGCACCTTGAGCACCGCGATCATGTCGACGTCGCCGTCGAGATGATCGGATTCGAAGAACGACAGGCCGTCGGCCTCGCGTTTTGTCGCGCGCAAATGCGCAAATCCGATGCGCGGCGCGAAGCGCTTCGCCATCGCCGGCAAATCGTTCTCCGCGCGCACCCCGAGCGAGCCGGTGCAGAAGCAGATGCCGTTCGCCCTGGAAGGAACCGCATCGAACAGCGCCTGATAATCTTCGACGGACGAGGCGATACGCGGCAGGCCGAACAGCGGGCGCGGCGGGTCGTCCGGATGCAACGTCAACGTCACGCCGAGCGCTTCGGCCACGGGCGTGACGCGGGCGAGAAACTCGATCAGGTGCCGGCGCAGCACCGCCGAATTGATCCCGCGATACTGCTGCAGCCGGTCGCGGAATTGCGGAATTGTCAGGGGTTCGGTGGTCGATCCCGGCAGCGCGCTGGCGATCACCTTGACGAGGTAATCGATATCGGCCTGCGTCATGCCGGCATGAAGCTGCTTCGCCCGGGCTTGCGCGGCTTGCGAATATTCCGCCGCGGCTTCCGGGCGCTGCAGGATGTGCAGTTCGAACGCCGCGAACCGGTCCTGGTCGAAGCGCATGGCGCGGGCGCCGTTCGGCAGCTCCCATTCGAGATCGGTGCGGCACCAGTCGACCACGGGCATGAAATTGTAGCAGATCAGCTTGATGCCGGCCGAGGCGACCGCCTCGAGGCTTGCGATCCACGCCTCGATCGAGCGGGTGGCCTTAGCCCCGAGACGCTTCACGTCGTCGGGTATCGGGATCGATTCCACCACCGACCAGGTGAGCGGCGACCGGCCGGGCTGACCGTTCTCGATGATGTGCTTGCGCGCCGCGACATCAGCGCGCGTCCAGGCCTCGCCGATCGGGACCTGATGCAGCGCCGTCACCACGTCGGTGGCGCCGGCCTGGCGGATATCGTCGAGCGAAACCGGATCGTCCGGCCCGTACCACCGCCATCCCTGCAGCATCATGTTCCGGATTCCTGTTGCTACTTCTCCAGCCCGAAGGGATCGTCGACCGAATGCGCCGGCTGGGTGAACCAGCGGGCGCCGGTTTCGGTGATGACCATGTGGTCCTCGAGGCGCACGCCGAATTCGCCGTAGATGCAGATGGTCGGCTCGTTCGAAAACGTCATGCCGGGCTTCAGCACGGTCTTGTCGCCCTTCACGAGATAGGGCCATTCGTGCACGTCGAGGCCGATGCCGTGGCCGGTGCGGTGCGGCAGGCCGGGCGTCGCATAGCCGGGCCCGAAACCGGCGCCGTTGATGACGCCGCGGGCGGCGATGTCGATATCCTCGCAGCGGTTGCCGGGCTTGGCGGCGGCAAAGCCCGCGGCCTGCGCCGCCTTCTCCAGATTCCAGACGTCGCGCTGGCGCTTGGTCGGTTCGCCGAACACGTAGGAGCGCGTGATGTCGGAGAGATAGCCGTCGACCGGCGCGCCGGTGTCGATCAGGATCATGTCGCCGTCCTTCAGCGTCTGCGGATAGGGCACGCCGTGCGGATACGCCGTCGCCTCGCCGAACAGCACCGCGTTGAACGGCGGATCGCCTTCCGAGCCGAGCTTGCGGTGCGCGGCGGTGATGAAGGCCTGCACTTCGGTGGTGGTGATGCCTTCGCGCATGATGCGGGCGGCGGCCTTGTGGGCTTCGAGCGTGATGTTCTTGGCCGTCTGCATCAGCGCGAGTTCGTGCTCGGACTTGATCATGCGGCAACCGGCGGTGACGTCGATCGCGTTGATGAAGGTGTAGGCGTTGCCGGCGCGGCGCAGTCCGTCGAAGGTGAAGAACGGCGTCGCCTCGTCGACGGCGATGGTGCCCGAGGGATAGCCGAGCGCGCGCACGGTCTCGGTGACGGTCGCGGTCGGATCCTCGTCCTCCTCCCAGACCGCGATCTTGTCGCCGAACGAGGTCATGGTCTTGAGCTTCTCGACCTCGAAGGCCGGCGAGACATAGACGATCTCGCCCTTGGCCGGCAGCACCGCGCTGTGCATGCGCTCGGTGCGGCGGAATTTCAATCCGGTGAAATAGGTCATGCTCGAGGAGACATCGAGATAGAGCGCGTCGATGCCCTTCTCGCGCATGATCGCCTGCGCGCGGGCGATGCGCTGCAGGCGCTCCTCGACGCCGATCGGCGGCACGTCGCCGCGCATGTTCCTGATCGCGGCGAGTTCCGCCTCCGCCGTCGATCCGCCAACACCAACCGTCATCACAAGTCCCTTTCAATTGTCATCGCCGGAACCGGCGCTGTACCAGGATATTTGCCGTCGCCGTCAGCCCGAGCGTCGCGGTCATCAGGACGAACGCGACGGAGGCGCCGAACGGCCAGTTGTTGAGCTGAAACTGTCCGTAGACCAGCGGCCCCATCATCTTGAACTTGGGGCCGCCGAGCAGGACCGGGGTCGCATAGGCGTTCATGCCGAGGATGAAGGTCAGGATGGTGCCGGCGAGGATGCCCGGCAGCGACAGCGGCAGCAGCACGCGGCGAAACATCGTCGCAGGCCCGGCGCCGAGACTGAAGGCGGCCTCCTCGACATTGCGGTTGATGCCTTCGATCACGCTCTGCAGCGTCAGCACCATGTAGGGCAGATTGACCGCGATGATGCCGGCAACGACGGCGCCCTCGGTAAACATGATCTGCAGCGGCTCGGTGATGATGCCGAGCTGCATCAGGGTGACGTTGAGAAAGCCCTTGGAGCCGAACAGGGTCATCCAGCCGGCCGCGCGCACCGCGTTGCCGACGAACAGCGGCAGCACCACCAGCATGATCAGCACATTCTTGAACCGCGACTGGGTGCGCGCCAGCACATAGGCCAGCGGCAGGCCCATGACGAGGCAGACGACGGTGCAAAGGGCGGCCACCCGCAACGTCGTCCACAGCACGCCGGTGTAGTAGGGATCGGAGAAGAACTTGACGTAATTGTCCAGCGAGAACGTCTCCACCATCATGCGCCGCGGTTCGAACAGTGTTGAAGCTGTAGCGGAACAGGATCGCCAGCGGCACCAGCAGACCGGCGGCCACGAACACCGTCGCCGGCCCGACCAACGTCGTCGCCGAGAGCAGCGACGTCGGCGCCTCGTCCGACTGGAATTGCGTTCGACCGGTTGCCGTTGCCGCCATCGGTTAGATGACCGCTCAGCTCTTCAGCACCTTGTCCCACCATTCCTTGAACGCGACGTCGTTCTTGTTCATGTAGTCGTAGTCGAGATCGACGAGCTTCTTGACCTCGTCGGGGGTGAAGCCGATGCGCTTGTTGAGATCGGGCGCGACCGTCGCGTTGCGTGACGGTCGGGTTGTAGCCCATGTCGACGGCAAAGGCTTCCTGCGCGCTCTTGTCCAGCATGGCGTCGAGATAGGCGTAGGCGCCGTCCTTGTTGGGCGCGTTCTTCGGAATGACGAAGCCCGAGACGTAGGCGAGCGTGCCTTCCGTGGGCGCGATGGCGTTGACGGGAATGCCCGCGTTCTGCCACTGCACGACGCGCGCCTTCCACATCACGCCGGTGCCGAATTCCTCCGCCTTCAGGCCCTGCGCGAACGCCTCGTTGGTCGGATAGATCCGCATGCCGGCGTTCTTGCATTCCAGCAGCAGTTTCTTGCCGGGCTCGAGATCGTTGACCTTGCCGCCGGCGGCGAGCGCCGCGCAGACCAGCGTGTACTGGTACTGGATGTCGATGATGCCGAGCTTGTTGCCGTGCTTGGGATCGAACACGTCCTTGTAGCTGGTGGGCGCGGTCGGGATCACCTTCGGATTGTAGACGCCGACCTTGCCCGAATAGATGTGGCCGACGCCGTACGGATATTTCATCGCCGGCAGCAGATTGCCGGCATTCTTGAGCTTGCCGTAGTCGATCGGCAACACGGTGCCGGCGTCGTGCATCTGGAACATGTTGAGCGCCGAAAGACCCTGCACATCGGTGGTGCCGCGCGGCAGCCGCTGCTCGGCGAACATTTTCGAGCGCCGCTCGGGATCGCCGGCCTGGTCCTGCACCACCTCCCAGCCGTCCTTGATCAGGAGCGGCGCCTCGATGTTCTTGTTGAGCAGGCGGGCGTAGTCGCCGCCCCAGGTGCCGACGACGATGCGGCCCTTGGCCTGGGCCGATGCGGCGCGCGGCAGGGTGGCGGTGCCGGCTAGCGCTGCGGCACCGAGCAGGACTTCACGGCGGGATCTCGATCTGGTCATGGCTAGTGCCTCCGGGTGTTGGTTGAGCTCAAGGATATTACGATTGAAATACGTGGCCTGTCGATTTGCTCCAGCCGATGCGGACCTGTTCGCCGATCACCGGCAACGGCTGTTCCGGCCGGTTCTGGATCTGCACGATGACCCGTTCCTTCGGCGACAGGCGGACATGCAGATCGACCTGCGATCCGAGATAGGAGATGAATTCCACCGCGCCGGGAAAGCTGTTGTCCATCCCGGACGCCGCCGCCGTCATCAGCGCCAGGCGTTCGGGGCGCAGCGCCAGCGAGGCGCTGCCGGTGCCGGTCCCTTCGCAGGCGACGACGAGGCCGCCGGCCGAGACGAAGCGCCCGGGGCCGTCCATGCGGCCGTCGATGAAGGTGGAGCGGCCGACGAAATCCGCGACGAATTTTTCCGCGGGCCGTTCGTAGAGATCCTGCTGCGACCCGATCTGGCGGATCCGGCCCTCGCTCATGACCACGAGGCGGTCGGCCATGGTCAGGGCCTCCTCCTGGTCGTGGGTCACCATCACGGTGGTCAATCCGAGCTTGCGCTGCAATTCGCGGATTTCGACCCGCACGTCCTGGCGCAGCTTGGCGTCGAGATTGGACAGCGGCTCGTCGAGCAGCAGCACATCGGGCCGGAAAACCAGTGCGCGCGCCAGCGCCACGCGCTGCTGCTGGCCGCCGGACAATTGCCGCGGCAGCCGGTCGGAGAGATGATCGAGCCGCACCAGGCGCAAGGCTTCCGTGATCTTCGGCGCCATCTCCGCCTTCGGCATCTTGCGCATCTCGAGGCCGAAGGCGATGTTCTCGGCCACCGTCATGTGCGGAAACAGCGCGTAGCTCTGGAACACCAGGCCGGCGTTGCGCTTCCACGGCGGCAGCGTGGTGATGTCGCGGTCGCCCAGGCGCACGCTGCCGGACGTCGGCTCGACGAAGCCGGCAACGATGCGCAAGGTCGTGGTCTTGCCGCAGCCGGAGGGGCCGAGCAGCACGAGGAATTCGCCGTCGGCGATGTCGAGCGAAACGTCATCGGCGGCCTTGAAGTCGCCGTAGCGCTTGGTGATGCCGGTCAGTTGCAGACGCGCCATGTCAGACCACGCGGCCGATTTTGACGAAGCGATCGGTCAACAGCATGGCCCCGCCGATAAACAGGATCTGCAGCACCGACACCGCCGCAATGGTCGGGTCGATCTTCCATTCGAGATATTGCAGGATCGCGATCGGCAAGGTCGTGCGGCCGGGACCGACCAGGAACAGGCTCATTTCCAGATTGCCGAACGAGGCGATGAAGCCGAACAAGGCGGCCGCGACAATGCCCGGCAGGATCGCCGGCAGCGTGATGCGGCGGAACGTGGTCAGGCGGTCGGCGCCGAGGTTTTGCGCCGCTTCCTCGACCGCGCGATCCATGCCGACGAGGCTCGCCGTGATCAGGCGCACCGTCCAGGGTATCGCGATCAGGACGTGGCCGGCGACCAGACCGCCGAGCGAGCCGAGGATCGGCCAGCCCGTCACGATCTCGGTTTCGACATGGAAGACATAGAGCGCGATGCCGAGCACGATGCCCGGCACGATCAGCGGCAGCAGCAAGCAGATTGTTCAACGCCTCACGTCCGGCGAAGCGCCCGCGCACCAGGCAAACCGCGGCGGGAATGCCGATCGCCAGGCCGATCGAGGTCGAGACCACGGCGACCTGCAGGCTGAGCAGAAAGCCCTTGACGAACCTGTCGTTGCCGGGAATGGCGCGGAACCATTTCAGCGAGTAGCCTTCCGGGGGGAACGACGGAATTTCCTGGGCGAAGAACGCCAGCCAGACCACGAAGAACATCGGCAGCAGGATATAGGCCAGCGACACGCCGGCCGCCGTTCGGAGCGCGATGCGGCCGACAACGCGCGACGAGGTCCATCCGGGCACGACGGTCAAGATCGCCTCTTCAAGATTGTCCCTCGATCATAGCCTGCTATCAATTCAGCCGGTTCTTGTGCAAAACGCCGGCCTTCATGATCAGGGAGAGATGTTTGCCTTGATCGCCAAGCAGCGCAAGGTCTTTCAGCGGGTTGCCGTCGACCAGGATGGCGTCGGCAAAGGCGCCGGCCTGCAACGTCCCCACTCTGCCCGGCATCCGCAGCACCTCGGCGCCGATCGTGGTCGCCGAGCGGATGATCTCGATCGGCGAGACCACCTCCTGGCGGATGGTGAACTCCTTCGACTGGTCCCAGTGCAACTCGCCCAGGAGATCGCTGCCATAGGCGACCGGAATGCCGTGCCGCTTGCAGATTTCCAGCGACTTCAGCCCGCCCTGCAGCACGATTTCGTTCTTGGCGAGGCTCTCGCCGATCATGCCGAACTGGGCGGCGCGGTCCTTCATGGCGTAGTAGGTGACGAGATTGGCGACCAGGAACATGCCCTTTTCGGCCATCAGCTTGGCGGATGCATCGTCGATCAGATTGCCGTGCTCGATGGTGCGGACGCCGAGCCGCGCGGCGCGGGTGATGGACTCCGCGGAATAGGCATGGGCGCAGACGTAGCGGCCGAAGGCGGTCGCCTCTTCCACCGCGGCGCTGACTTCGCCATCGGAGAATTGCTGGCTGTCGAGCGGATCGTAGGGCGACGCGACGCCGCCGGACATCATGATCTTGACGTGGTCGGCGCCCTGCCGCATCTGCTCGCGCGCGGATTTGCGGACTTCGTCGACGCCGTCGGCAATGGCGGACTTGAATTGCAGGCCGTTGCAGCAGACGCATTCGTTGCTGCTGCCGAAGCGGTTGGTGCGCCGGCGTGAATCCGAATGGCCGCCGGTGGGGCCGATCGACTGGCCGGCGATATAGATTCGCGGACCAACGATATGCCCGGTCTCGACCGCGGTCTTGATGCCCCAGTCGGCGCCGCCGGTGTCGCGCACGGTGGTGAAGCCGCGGTCGAGCATGGCGCGCAACCGCGTCGCCGCGCGCGCGGTAACCAGCGTCAGCGGCAGCATCTCCATGAAGCGGACATTGACCTCGCTGTGGATGGCGTGGACGTGGCAATCGATCAATCCCGGCATCAACGTGCGCCCGCCGCAGTCGACGATTTCAGCCTCCGCCGCCTTGATCGGCTTGTCGCTGAGTTCCCTGATCGTGTCGCCCTCGCTAAGCAGCTCGTAGCCGCCACGGAGTTCGCCGAACGACGGTTCGAGCAGTTCGAAATTCCTGAACAGGATTGGCTCTGGACATCAATGCAGCCGGTTCTTGTGGAAGCGCCCGGCCTTCATGATGACCGAGAGGTGCTGGCCTTCGCCCTGAAGCAATTTCAGGTCCTTGAGCGGGTTGCCGTCGACGACCAGGAGATCGGCGAAGGCGCCCGGCTTCAGGCAGCCGATCTTGCCTTCCATGCGCGTGACCTGGGCGCCGATCGTGGTGGCCGAGCGGATGATCTCGGCCGGCGACAGCACTTGCGCGCGCAGCGTGAATTCCTCCGACTGCGCCACCTGCAAATCGCCGAGCAGATCGGTGCCGTAGGCGACGGGGACGCCGTGACGCTTGCAGATTTCGAGCGACTTCAGGGCGCCGTCGATGACGAGGTCGTTCTTGGCCAGCATGTCCGAACTCATGCCGTACTCGGCCGCATGCTTCTTCATCTCGAAATAGGTGACGAGATTGGCGACCAGGAACATGCCCTTCTCGGCCATCAGTTTTGCGGATGCATCGTCGATCAGATTGCCGTGCTCGATGGTGCGCACCCCGGCATGCGCCGCGCGCGTGATCGCCTCCGGCGTATAGGCGTGGGCGCAGACATAGCGGCCGAAGGCGTGCGCTTCCTGCACGGCGGCCTCGACCTCGCCCACCGAGAACTGCAGGCTGTCGAGCGGATCGTAGGGCGAGGCGACGCCGCCGGACATCATGATCTTGACCTGGTCGCAACCCTGGCGCATCTCCTCGCGCACCGCGCGGCGGACCTCGGTGATGCCGTCCGCAATCCCCATGGCGAACGTCAGGGCGTTGCAGCAATGACAGCGTGACCCAAAATCAGTGCGGCGGCGGCCGTCGCTATGGCCGCCCGTAGGGCCGATGGCGCGGCCGGCGATGAACAGCCGCGGTCCCGGCAACAGCCCCTTCTCGGTGGCTTCCTTCAGGCCCCAATCGGCGCCGCCGGTGTCGCGCACGCTGGTGAAGCCGCGGTCCAGCATCCTGTGCATCAGGCGGGCGGCGCGCGCCGTCATCAGCGTCAGCGGCACGCTTTCCATGTTGCGGATCACGACCTCGGACAGCACCACATGGACATGGCTGTCGATCAGGCCGGGCATCAGCGTGCGCCCGCCGCAGTCGATGACACCGGCCTCGGTAAGCTTGATCGGTTTGGCCGAGATTTCCCGGATCGTGTCGCCTTCGACCACGAGTTCGTGGCCGCCAAGCAATTCCCCTGCCTCGGGGTCGAGCATTTCGAAATTCTTGAAATGGGTGATGGCCATGCCGGTTTCCGATCGTTCGGGCTCTTTCTTGAAATGTCCTATGCCGGGTTGCCGGCGTCAATGGGCAAGCCCTGAGCTATTTCTTGAGATATGATACGAAGCCATCCTCAAGCCATCGAGCACAAGATGACCGCCCTAATCCAGCCCCGCCACGATCTTTCGCCGCTTGAAATCGATGCGATTGAAGAAAATCTCTACAATCACAATCACGGAGCCGTGGGGCGGGATGACGGCCAGGGTCTCGGCTTTGTAATCCAAGACGAGCAAGGACGCACGGTCGGCGTCGCCGCCGGCTACACCTGGGCCGGCGTTTCCGAACTCAAGCAGATGTGGGTCGATGAGGCGCATCGCGGGCGCGGTTACGCGCGAGACTTGTTGAACGCTTTCGTCGCCGAAGCCGCCGCCCGAGGCGTCCGGCGGATCTGGGTGGCGAGCTACGACTTCCAGGCGCCGGCAATGTACGAAAGAGCCGGCTTCAAGCGGATGGCTGAGTTCGAAGGGTGGCCCGAGGGCCACACCAATTTCATTCTCTGCAAGACGCTGATCGCATAACAACGGCCATGCCGCTACCGGTAATACCACTGCTCCGGATGGCCGCTCCACGGCGTGCGGCAATGCTGCGAAACGCAGGTGCGCGCCGGCACGTTCTCGAGCCGCTCGTTGACGACGCGCGTGCCCATATAGGCCGGTGACTGGCCGACGATGCCGATCGACCAGACCTGGTCGACCAACAGCTTCCAGATTTCCTGAGCGATCGCCGTGCGCTTCTCCTCCGGCTGGCTGACCGCGCCGCGCAGCAATTCAAAGCCCTTCAGCAGCTCCGGGTCGGTCGGCTTGATGCCGGTCGCGCCATTGCTGGAATACCATTGCGCGTAGGCAGCACCGCCGAAACTCGACTGCGGATCGATCGGCAGCACCGGGATCGTATAGAGATACATGCTCTCGGAGCCGTTGTTGCTCCACAGCACGATCTGGTTCTGGTCGTTGCGCACGCGGGTGTAGAACAGGCTGCGCTCGAACAGCCGCATATCGGCCCAGATGCCGATCGCCTTCCACTGCTGGATGATCATCTCGGCCTGCTGCGGCCAGGTCGGCGACAGCGTCTGCGCGACGTCGATCTGCAGCCGCAGCCGCTCGCCATTGTCGGTGCGCAGCCGGAATCCCTCGGCGTCCTTTTTCTTCAGGCCGATCGCATCCAGCATCGCATTGGCCTTGGCGACGTCGAGCGTGGCCCAGCGCAGGCGATAGTCCTTGCCCGGGCTTTCCGGGATGATGTCGGCGGGGATCGGCGTGCTCGGCACGCCGAGGCCGAGGAAGAACGCCTCGTTGACCTGGTCGCGGTCGATGCCGAGCGCCAGCGCGCGGCGGAAATCGAGGTTGGCGAACCATTTCTGGATCTCGGGATCGAGCGCGGTAGGCGAAGTTGAACTTCAGCTCGGAATCCGAGCCGTTGAAGCCGGGATCGAGATGAACCTTGTATTTGCCGCGCGCGGCGTTCTCCAGGAACACCGGCAGCTTGGCGAGATCGATGAAGCGCTCCATGTAGTCGAACTCGCCGGCGATGGCGCGCAGGTTGATGACCTCGGGGTTTTCCGCGAGCGTCAGCTGCACCTTGTCGAGATAGGGCAGCTGGTTGCCTTCGCGTGTCGACCGCCCAGAAATAGGGATTGCGCTCCAGCAGCCAGGTCTGGCTGTTGATCGGCTGCACCATTTTCCACGCCGAGATCGTCGGCACATCGGGGTTGAGCCGCCAGTCGGACTTGATCTTGAAGACCTGCGCCCAGTTGTCGAAGCCGGCCGCCTTGGCCTTTTCGTTGACGCTTTCGACCGAGCTGTATTTCGGCAGGAACTGCTTCAGATAATGCGCCGGCGCATAGAGGCCGAGTTCGCGCTCGTCCGACTGCAGCCGCGACTGGCCGCCGCCGACCTGGGTGTCGCCGGCGAGCTGGCTCGGAAACAGGAAATGCGGATCGTCGAACTCGAACAGCGACCGTGGTCTCGTCGACCTTGCTGATGCGCCCCGGCTTGCCGTTGGCGGAGAGCTCCGGCGCCGGCGATTTGATCAGGTCCTTGTTCTGGTACATGTCCTCGTACCAGAACATGAAATCATCGGCCGTGAACGGCGCGCCGTCGGACCATTTCATGCCCTTGCGCAGGAACAACGTCGTGCGGCGGCCGTCGGCGCTGGTCTCCCAGCCCTTGGCGACGTTGGGCGTGATCTTGGTGCCGGTCACGTCCCAGAACAGCAGCTTGTCGGCGGAGCGCACGCGATTGCCGTTCTCGCTGTCGCCGGGGCCGAGAAAGCCGCGCCGCCAGGTGCCGCCGTATTTGCCGACGCTGCGCAGCGGCTTGAGCACCATCGGCTCCTGCGGGATGCGCTTGTCGACCGGTGGCAGCTTGCCGGCCTTGACCAGTTCGGCCAGCGCCGGCGCCTCGCCGAATTTCTTCGGCCATTGCGCGGGATCGGTGATGATGGTCGGGTTCTCGAGCTTTCCGACCAGGCCGGATTGCGACAAATCCGGCTGTTGCGCGGCGGCCGCGCCGGAGAACAACACGGTCAGGGCGATCAGAGATGAGCGCATGGCGTTTCCTCCTCATTGTTCTAGGCAACGCCGCGGAGCGACAGCTCCGCGGCGCGATGACACGCGCTCCAATGCGCGGGTGCGATTTCTTTCAAAGCCGGCAACTCGGTGCGGCAGCGCTCCACCGCGTAGGGGCAGCGCGGATGAAAGGCGCAGCCGCGGCGGCGGATTGGCCGGATCGGCGATCTCGCCCCGGGGCGCGGCTGACCTGGTCGCGCAGCGCCGGATCGGCCTTCGGCACCGCGGCCAGCAAGCGCCTCGGTGTAGGGATGGCGCGGCGTCGCATAGAGCGCGGTGGTCGGCGCGATCTCGACGATGCGGCCGACATACATCACCGCGACGCGGTCGCTGACATGGCGCACCACGCCGAGATCGTGCGCGACGAACAGCATCGACAGGCCGAGGCGGTCCTGCAGGTCGAGCAGCAGGTTGATGATCTGGGCCTGCACCGAGACGTCGAGCGCCGACACCGGCTCGTCGGCCACCACCAGCGACGGATCGAGCGCCAGCGCGCGGGCAATGCCGATGCGCTGGCGCTGGCCGCCGCTGAAGGCGTGCGGAAACCGCGTCCGCGCCGCGGCCGGCAGTCCGACGAGATCGAGCAATTCGCGCACCCGCGCCTGGCGCTGCGCCGCCGGCACGCCGTTGACCAGCAGCGGCTCGGCGATGATGTCGCCGACCATCATGCGCGGATTGAGCGACGCGTAGGGATCCTGAAAGATCATCTGGATGTGACGCCGCAACGGCCGCAACGCGCGCCGCGACAGCGGCGCCATGTCGATGCTGCTGCCGGGCTGCGGGCGAAAAGCGGATCGCGCCCGGGTCGGCGGCAGCGCGCGCAGGATGCAGCGCGACACGGTGGTCTTGCCGCAGCCGCTCTCGCCGACCAGCGCCAGCGTCTCGCCGCGGCCGATCGTGAAGCTCACGTCCTGCACCGCGCGCACCCGGCCGGTCTCGCGCTGCAGCAGCCCGCTGCGGATCGGGAATTCCTTGGACAGGCCATCGACCTCGAGCACATTGGTGCGCGAGCCCTTCATGCGGTCGCCTCCGCATGCGATGGCCGTCGCGTCCGCGACGTGAAAGCAGCTCGCGCCCGCGCTCGCCGGGCGGGATTTCCGGCGGCGCCTCGCGTCTCGCAGCGTCCTTTGATGATCTCCGGACAGCGCGGATGAAACGGGCAGCCGACCGGGCGCGCGCCGGGATGCGGCACCGCGCCGCCGATCGTCGCCAGCCGCTCGCGCGGCACCGCCCGCAGATTGGGCACCGAGCGCAGCAGCGCGCGGGTGTAGGGATGCTGCGGTGCGGCGAACAATTGCGCCACCGGCGCGAACTCGACCATGCGGCCGAGATACATCACGGCGACATCGTCGGCCATCTGCGCGATCACGCCCATGTCGTGGGTGATCAGCATCAGCGCCACGCCCTTGGTCCGCTGCAGCCGGCGCAGCAGCGCCAGGATCTGCGCCTGCGTCGTGACGTCGAGCGCGGTGGTCGGCTCGTCGGCGATCAGGATTTCGCGGATCGGCGGCCAGCGCCAGCGCGATGCCGACGCGCTGGCGCAGGCCGCCGCTGAGCTGGAACGGATAGGCGTCGATCCGCGTCTCCGGGCGCGGAATGCCGACCTCGTGCAGCAGCGCCACGACGCGCTGGCGCGCCTCGGCCTTCGACGAGGTCGCTGTGCGCGCGCATCGCCTCGATGATCTGGTTGCCGACCGTGTAGTGCACGCTGAGCGCGGTCATCGGCTCCTGGAAGATCAGCCCGATCCGGCCGCCGCGCACCGCGCGCATGGCCTTGCCTTCGGGATCGAGCGCCGTCAGATCCTGCTGCTCCGGCGTACCGGGATCGAGCAGCACCGGCCCGCGGCGATCCGGCCGGGCCGGTCGATCAGCCGCAGGATCGCGCGCGCGGTGACGCTCTTGCCGCAGCCGCTTTCGCCGACCACGCCGAGCACCCGCCCGGCATGAAGGTCGAGGCTGACGCCGTCGAGCGCGCGCACGGCGCCGGTGTCCTGGACGAAGTCGACGACCAGGTCGCGCACCGACAGTGCGTGGCGCGCGGCGCTCATGGGCTCAACCATAGGGATCTGCGGCATCGCGCACCCCGTCGCCGAGGAAGTTGAAGGCCAGAATGACGAGGATCACCGGCACCGCCGCGCTCAGCAGCCACGGCGCGCCGGCCAGCACCTGCACGTTCTGCGCGTCCTGCAGCAGGATGCCCCAGCTGATCGCCGGCGGCCGCAGGCCGAGGCCGAGGAAACTGAGCGAGGTCTCGCTGACGATCATCACCGGCAGCGCGAGGCTGGTCGCGGCGATGATGTGGCTCGCGAACGACGGCAGCATGTGGCGCAGGATGATGCGCATCTGCCCGGCGCCGGCGAGTTCGGCGGCGATGACGAAATCCTCCTCGCGCAGCGCCAGGAATCGGCCGCGCGTGACGCGCGCGAGTTCGGTCCAGCTCACCAGCGAGATGATCAGCGTGATGGCGAAATAGACCTGCGTCACGCTCCAGGTGTTGGGCAGCGCCGCGGCAAGCCCCATCCACAGCGGGATGGTCGGGATCGAGCGCACCACCTCGATCACGCGCTGGATCAGCGTATCGACCGCGCCGCCATAGAGGCCGGAGATGCCGCCGAGCAGAATGCCGAGCATCAGGCTGAAGGCGACGCCGGCCAGACCGATCGACAGCGAGATGCGCGTCGCCACGATCAGCCGCGAGAACAGGTCGCGGCCGAGCTGGTCGGTGCCGAGCAGGAAGATGCCGTCGACGCCTTGCCCGCCGACGATGCCGAGCAGATGCCGGTCGGTCGGGATCAGGCCGAACAGATTGTAGGGATAGCCGTGCACGAACAGCGCGACCGGCAGTTTGCGCGCCGGGTCCGGCGTGTAGACCAGCTTGAAGGTCTTCGGGATCGCGCACGCCCTTCAGCCCGCTGACATGCGGCGCGAACGCGCCGTTGTCGAACAGCGAAATCACTTGCGGCGGGATGAAGCTGCGGCGCGCATCGGTGGCGTGCGGATCGACGACCGCGAGGAAGTCGGCGAACACCGCGACGAGATAGAACAGCGCCACGATGACGAGGCTGACGACGGCGAGCCTGTGCCGCCGGAAGCGCCACCAGGTCAGCTGCAGTTGGGTCGCCTGCGCCAGCCGGTCATCAGCTGGTGAGCGACGATCGCCGTCATGCGCGCCCCTGCAGCCGGATGCGCGGCTCGATCCACATCAGCAGCAGATCGGAGATCAGCGTTCCGATCACCGTGAGCACGCCGAGCAGCAGCACGATGGTGCCGGCCAGGAACATGTCCTGCGCCACCAGCGCCTGCAGCAGCAACGGACCGACCGTCGGCAGCCCGAGCACCAGCGAGACCACGATGCTGCCGGACACCAGATAGGGAAACAGATAGGCGCTCGAACTGGCGAACGGATTGAGCGCCGCGCGCACCGGATATTTCAGCACCGCGCGGAACTCGCTGATGCCCTTGGCGCGCGCCGTGACCACATAGGGCTTGCGCAACTCATCGAGCAGATTGGCGCGCATGATGCGGATCAGTTGCGCGGTGCCGGCCAGCGCCAGCACCATGGCCGGCAGCGGCAGATGGACCATCAGGTCCCAGAATTTGCCCCAGCTCCAGGCGGCTTGCGCATATTCCGGCGTGAACAGGCCGCCGACGCTCAGGCCGAGATAGCGGAAGCCGAGATACATCAGGATCAGCGCCAGCAGGAAATTCGGGATCGCAAGGCCGATGAAGCCGAGCGTGGTCGCGATGTAGTCGCCGATCGAATATTGCCGCGCCGCCGAATAGATGCCGATCGGCAGCGCGATCATCCAGGTCAGCAGCAAGCGCGGCAAACGACACCGCCATGGTGAGCCACAGCCGGTCGCCGATCACTTCGGTGACCGGACGCTTCCACATCATCGACACGCCGAAATCGCCGGCGACGACCTTCCCCATCCACAGCCCGTATTGCACCACGACCGGCCGATCGAGGCCGTATTCGCGGCGCATCGCCGCGGCCTGCTCGGCCGAGACCGTGCTGCCGCCGACGGCGAGGTTGGCGATATAGGCGTCGACGAAATCGCCGGGCGGCAGGCGGATGATGACGAAGGTGAGGACCGAGATCGCGGCGCAGGTGATCAGCGCCAGCACGAGACGGCGCGCGACGTAGTTCAGCATGGCGGCCTCGTCGCCAACATCGTTTCCCCCGGGCATCTTGTCACGACCGCATGTCAGTCCCGTCTTCGGGAGCGCCGCGGTCTTGCGGTATCGGCGATTCAGCCTAACACACGATGCCGCCGAGGCTACCAGAGTTTGGCGGGTGCGCGCGATCGCCGCGTGGTTGCGATGTTCCTTGGCTCTGCCGCAGCGCACACCCGCCAATAATTCTTCCGAAAGACACAACCCTGTGTTTCAATCGGCCGCCAAACAAGGTGGCAACGATGCGCGTCCGTCGATTGGATCACGTCCTGCTCGCCATGCCCGCCGGCCGGGAGACCGACGCGCGAAATTTCTATTCCGGCATCCTTGGCATTCCCGAGGCCAAGAAACCTGCCGAACTCGCCGGCCGCGGCGGCTGCTGGTTCGAGGACGGCGAATTGAAGGTGCATCTCGGGGTCGAAAAGAATTTTGCCCCGGCGCGAAAGGCGCACCCGGCCTTCCTCGTCGAGGACCTCGCGGCATTGACCGCGGCCCTGACCAGGGCCGGATGCCCGATCTCGCATGACGAGCCGCTGGAAGGCTACGACCGGATTTTCGTCCACGATCCCTTTGGCAACCGGATCGAACTGCTGGAGGTCAAGGCGCCCTCGCCACGCGCCTGATGCAGGCCACCTTTGTCGCGCGCTATTTCGGCCAGACTGCTTTCGTAGAAGACCCTGCTCGTAGAAGATCCTGCCTAAAACCATAACAAACGGAGGAAACTCATGAATATCGATCGTCGTCAGCTTGCGTTACCGGTACTTGCCATCGGACTGCTCGGCGTGATGCCGGCCTTCGCCGGCGCGGACGAAGATGCCGTCGCCAAGAACCTCGAGGCTGTTCCGCGCCGCCCAGGCCGCCTCCAACGCCGAGGGTCTCGCCTCGCTCTGCGCGGCGGAACTCAGCTACAGCCACTCGAGCGGCGTGGTCGAGGACAAGGCGACCTTCATCGCCAACGCCACCAACGGCAAATCCAAGTGGCTGTCGCTGGTCTATGAAAACCCCACGATTCGCGTCGTCGGCCCGGCCGCGATCGTCCGGTTCCACTGGCTCGGCGAAGCGGAGGCCGTCCCCGACGGCAAGAAGAGCTCCACCAACCTGCACATCCTGATGAACTGGCAAAAGCAGGGGACGGACTGGAAACTGCTGTCCCGCGCGGCAACCAAGCTCGGATAGCACCCAATGCTGCCCTTGCCGCCTGTCTACCGCCAACGGCGCACGACGTGCGCCGTTGGCGCGTTGGCAGAACGGGTTCTCGATCGATAAGATCAGGCCGATACGGGCCAGGAACGCCAATGAATTTCATTGAACTGAACGATGTCGGATTGCGCTACGAACTGAGCGGCAAGGGTGACCGCACGCTGGTGCTGGTTCACGAAATGGGCGGCTCGCTGGAAAGCTGGGACGACGTCGTGCCGCGGTTCGCGGGGACGCGCCGCGTATTGCGTTATGACACCAGAGGCGCGGGGCTGTCACAGAAGGTGCGCGGCGAACTTGGCGTCGATACGATGGCCGACGATGTCGCGGCCCTGCTCGATGCGCTCCGCATTGCAGGCCCGGTCGCGCTGGCCGGTGTCGCCGTCGGCGGGGCGATCGCACTTCATTTCGCCGCCCGTTACCCCGAACGCACCAGCGCGGTCGCGGTTGGCAGTCCGGCAACCGGCGTCGCGGCGGAGCGCATCCCGGCCGCCCTCGAGCGGCTCATCAAGATCGAGGCCGCCGGCATGGCCTTCGCCGTCACGGACGCGATGCAGAATGGCTATGTTCCGGAGCTTCGCGGTGACCTTGCGCGCTTTGAACGATACCGGGCGCGATGGCTCGGCAACGATCCTGCGAGCTATGCGACGATCTGGCGGATGCTGGCGAACCTGGACATGCAGGACGAGTTGACGAGATTGCGCTGTCCCGTGCTCGTGATCGGCGGCAGTCTTGATCGCGTGCGCCCGCCGGCGCTCGCGAAGGCCACGGCCGACGCCATTCCTGGCGCACGCTACGTCGAGATTCCCACCGGCCATTATATGTCGGTGCAAACGCCTGGCCTGTTTTCCGATTGCATCGGCGAATTCCTCGGAACGGTCGGCGCCTGATCCACCCCCTCCCCATCGCACAAGGCCTTACCTTATGCCGCAACAAACCGCACACCAGATTCCCGGCGTCTATCATCGCAAGATCGGCGACATCGTCGTCACGGCCATCAGCGACGGTTACCTGGACGGCACCCTCGACGTGATGCGAAACGTCGACCTCGACAAAGCGCGCCAGATCCTCACAGAGGCCTTCCGGCCGGCGCGGCGCACCAGCGTCAACACCTTCCTGATCCATTCCCGGGGTCGCACGGCGATCGTCGACACCGGATCGGGCAACTATCTGCAGCCGACCGCCGGTTTCGTTCAACGCAATCTCGCAGGCGCCGGCATCGATCCGAAATCGATCGATACGGTGCTGCTGACCCACATGCATCCAGATCATTCTGCCGGCCTGACCGACATGTCGAACGGCCAGCTTTTGTTTCCGAACGCAGAACTGGTCATGCACGAAAACGAACCGGCGTACTGGTTTGACGATGGCGAAATGAGCAAGGCCGACGAGCGTGCAAGGCAGCTCTATTTCCTCGCCGGACGGGAGCAGGTCGAACCTTACCGCAAGCGCATGCGATTGTTCCGGGAGGGCGAGGTTTTTCCCGGCGTGACCGCCGTGCCGAGCCTGGGGCACACGCCGGGCCACACCGCCTATCTCATTGCGTCGGGCAACGACCAGTTGATGATCTGGGGCGACACGGTGCACGTGCCGGAGGTGCAAACCGCGTTTCCCGAAGCCGGCATGGCCTTCGACACCGATCTGGCGGCGGCCGCCAGCTCGCGCAAGCGCATGTTCGACCGCGTCAGCGCGGACGGCATTCTGATCGCCGGAATGCACCTGCATTTCCCGGCGTTCTCGCGGCTGGCGCGGCGTGGCGACGCCTACGCGCTTTATCCGGAGGCGTGGGTCCACAGCCTGGATGCGACCTAGCGCAAACGAAAAGCCGGACTATATCAGGCCCTGTGTCCTCCATCTCAATCATACCTGCCGCCGCCTTGATCAAACCCGTCATCATTTTTCTGTCGCTGATCCTTGTCCCGATCGGTGTGTCGTCGGTCCGCTACTGGTCCGCTGAACCGCGCGGAGGCTGGCAGACCGCAGACCGCTCCAGCGCCGGGCTTTTGCCCGAGCCTTCCAGCCATGCCGATGCCGTCATTCGCATCTATGGCGCGCGCACCTTGCGATGGAAGGCGATTTTCGCGATCCACACCTGGATCGTCGTCAAGGAGCGGAACGCCTCAAGTTACACCCGTTATGACTACACCGCCTGGGGCGAACCGATCCGGACCAACGGATTCGCCGCCGATGCGCGCTGGTTCGGTGCCACTCCCGAAACCATCGCAGCTGTCGACGGCGACGAAGCCAGCCGTCTGATTCCCAAAATCCGTCACGTCGTCGAGAACTACAAGTTTCGCGCTTACGGCGATTACAGCCCGTGGCCTGGTCCGAACTCCAACACATTCGTGCAAGCCGTGCTCGATGCGATCCCCGAGCTCATGACGGTGCTGCCACCGACCGCGATCGGAAAAGACTTTCCCTACGAGGGAAAATCGTTCGGGCTAACGCCGTCCGGCACCGGCGTTTTTGCTTCGCTGGGAGGTTATCTCGGCCTTACCATCGGATGGATCGAGGGGTTTGAAATCAACTTCCTCGGCGCGGTGCTGGGATTCGATATACGCCGGCCGGCACTGAAATTTCCAGGCATCGGCAGATTAGGGATGATGGCCGGAGTTTAGGCGCCATCCGCTTCCCGTCCCGACTTGCTCAGCTTGACGGCCAACGTCATGAGTGACCGATGAACGATCGCCAGATCCTTCTTCGAAATCGAAGAGAGGGCGTCATCGACAATGCCCTTGAGAACCGGGCCGTATTCCTCGTGAAGTTGCTGTCCCTTGGCGGTCAATTTCACGGTATTGGTCCGCATGTCGGCGCGGGTCCGCTTCAGCAGCCCCTTTTCCTCGAGGCTGACGACGAGGCGCGTTACCGCCGGCTTGTCGCGCCCGGTCGCCTTTGCGATGGCGGTTTGAGGCGCCGCCTTCTTGAACCAGAGATATTCCAGGATGCTCCATTGCTCGGCGGTCAGATCCGCCCCGCCTGCCTTGAAGGCGCGGATGATCGCGCCGCGCGATGCGTGGTGCGCCTGGTTAAGCCAAAAAAGCGCGTTGGCGCCTGGTTCGAAAGTCGGGCGCTTGGACACCGCTGATTTGGACACCGCAGTTACCCTATCCGATTGTCTTGGAAACTGAATCGCTCGAAATTGTTCATTGCACAACTGGTTGATGTCTATCGCAAACGGCGTTTCGAATAAATCTCCGACTTTTGGTCAATTTGTCACAAACGGGGACCGGCGGCGGCGAATGAGTATCGCGGTCGCTGTCTCCTTCACGGCTGAAAGGAAATTATCAGAGCGGGCAGCGCTCGTAGCCTATCTCTACGTCCGTCATGCCGGGAAAAATCCGCAATATCCTGTTGGGCTCGAGCACCTTCAGGCTGAACTGGACGTTGGAGAGCATGATGTCGGTCGCACATCCCGCGATGATATTCACGGTCTGGCCGTCCTCCTTTTTTGTCTTGATCTTGCAGGTGGCAAATTTGCCCCTGAGACGGTTGGCTTCGATGATGAAGCCGCCACCGTGCTGATCGGACGCCGCGGTAAACCCGATCTCGTTTGCCCGCCCCTTCCGGATGAATACCTTGCTGCATTCATCGGCATGGGTGGCCCAGGCTCCGGAGAGATCGACGGCATGCGCCTTTCCGATGAAGAGCAGTCCCGTTAACGCCGTAGCGGCGATTGCGAATTTGACCGGCCGATCCATGCCGTCTCCTGATGCGTTGCCGACGGCGACCGCCATGCCAACAGTGAGCGCAACACCAACGGAGCGCTTGATTTGGATCAAAGGGGAAATCCGCTCGCCGGCTCTAGCCTCATGCGAGACTGGAAGGACAAGCCATGCCCGACAAGATCGATGAACTGCTGCCGACGGCCAAGGAAATCCAGAGACAATCCGCTCTCGAAGCGGCTGAGAAGGCAGAACAATACGCCCGCCTGCAGGCCGCAGCCGAAGCGGAAAAGCGCAAGCTGATCGAAAGGCTGAGCAAGCCATCGGGCTTGACCGAGGACGAAAAGGTCGAACTGGCGTCGGCCGTCATCCGACGCGCGGTGCGAAATGGGCTCACCGAGGTCCAAGTCTACCGCTTCCCGCACACACTGTGTATCGACAACGGCCGCGCCATCAATCAACAGGAGCCTGGCTGGGAAAAAACTCTCACGGGCATAGCGCAGGAAATCTATCAGCTCTGGTCAGACTACCTCAAACCCCGCGGTTACCGGATCCGATATCAAATCGTCGATTTTCCAGGCGGCGTACCCGGCGACATCAGCATTGTCCTGGTCTGGGGCGACCAGGGTGCGGGCCCATAAGCGCGCACCCTGATTGATGCCAGACGCGCAAAGGCGGTTCAGTATCGTCTCAAAAGGCCGTGCGACACGCTGGTATCTCCATAGTCGGCGCAGGCCTCTTTCGGGTTTTTGATCAAGGCGGCCTGGAGTTGCTCGAACGTCTTGCTGGCCGCCTCGGACACTTCGAAGCGGAACCTATTCGGATCGTATTCCTGTCCGTGGTGGGCCTTTATGGCCGCGTCATAGGCGTTGATCATTGCCATCGCGGCATCAGGACTGCCGAGAAGTCTGGCGCCGAGTTGAACGCCGCCGGCGCCATTGACCTCGTAGCCGGTGCATCGTTGTTCGAGCACCGCGGCTGCGGTGACGAGCTGGTCGAGGAACGTCGCCTCGGCATCGGTGAGCATTGCGGCACGGGCCTGTCCTGGCATGATCACCGCGAGCAGCGCGATCGCTGACAGTTTGATTTTCATTGTCGCGATTCTCCCTCGTCGGCAGTACATCGCCGGGAGCTGACAGAAAATCGCAAAAACAACCCCATGCAAAGTAGAAAGGGCCCCGGCTCGCAGCAGCCCTCGTGCGGTGTTACGTCCGGCGCACGAGGGGAGCATGCTCCCCGGCCCTGCCCGGTTCATCGCATCGAGATGGTGACCCCGCCCAGAGCCGCCGACAATTCCACACCGACCTTTGGCCCGCTGAGCTGCAGGATGACCCCGTTGCCGTTCTGCAACTGAACGCCGCCGGCACCGGCCGCGACCGCGGCGCCGGCGCCGATCACGCTGTATGATCCGGCAATATCGCCGGGCGATTTGAGGTTCACCGCCCTGCCGATCAGTTTGGTGGTCGATGCCCCAATGGTGAAGCCGATGCTGGCTCCGGAAACCGTGAAGGGATATCGGTGGCCGCGGAACACCAGCACACCCTCGCCGCCCCCGACGCCAACGATGAACCCGCCCTTGGTGAACACGACGCTCACGGCGCCTACTTCCGCCAGCGCCGGCGTCGCGACGGCTGCTGACGCCAACAATCCAAACAAGCCGACCAGCGATCGTACGCCTGTCGATACGTCTTCATATTTTCGCTCCTGAGAGGTTTGAAGTCCGGGCCACCGCGGCCCGGACCTGACATGGCGAGACGGACTACTGAGCGAGCAGCATCGCGAAGTAGCCGAAGACGGTGAGCAGGATGCCGGATACGGCGTAGGCGACCGGGAAGCCGATCCAGGGCACCGAGCTCTTGATTTCCACCGCAGCCTCGCGGCACGGGCCGGAATGCGACCGCGCGCCGGCAACGCCACCCATCAGCACCGCCGGATTGATCTTGAAGAAGTGGTAGCCGATCGCCCAGACGATGAAGGGCGGGATCGTGCAGGCGATGAAGCCGGCGATGAAGATCTTCAGCGCGACCGCACCGGTGAGCTGCGCGAGCAGCCCTGCGCCGGCATTGACGCCGACGATGGCGACGAACACGACGAGGCCGAGATCCTCGAGCACGTTGCGCGCCGCGTTCGGCGTATTGCCGAAGAAGCGCAGCCGCGACACGACCGAGGACACGATCACGCCGGACAGCAGCAGGCCGCCGGCATTGCCGAGGCCGATCTTGGCGCCGAAGGCCGGGAACTCGATCAGGCCGATCAGGAAGCCGAGGATCATGCCGACCGACAAGGTCAGCAGGTCGGTGGACGTGTTGGTGCGGGCGATGCGGCCCCACATCTCCGCGAGTTCGTTGACCGCGGATTTCAGGCCGACAACGGTGACGATGTCCATGCGCTGCAGTTTGGTCTTGAGGCCCGCCGGGAACGGCACGCCGCCGCGCTCGAGCTTTGTGACCTGGAGCTGGCCGGCGATATCGGAGTCGCGGAAGGACTTCGAGCGTACGCCCGACATATTCCTTGTTGGTGACCAGGATTTCGGCCTGGTCGAGCGGAATGTTGAGCGCCTTGGGGTCGGAGACCTCCGGACCGATCAGGCCCATCTTGTCGGTCAGGTTCTCGGTCGTGCCGCCGAGCGCGATGACGTCGCCCTTCTGCAGCACGAGGTCCGGGTCCGCACCCAGCGACTCGCCGCCGCGCGCGACATTGACGATGCGGTATTCCGGATTCTTCGTCCGGAAGTCGGCAATGCTCTTGCCGACCTGGTCCTGGTTTTCCAGCCGGTAGGCGCGCAGGCCGAACGGACGATAGCCGGTGAGGCCGCCGCCCTCGATATCCCTGACGCCGAACTCTTCTTCGTACTTCTTCGCGGCGGCCCTGGCATCGACGCCCCACCAGCGCGGCAGGTACTTGCAGATCAGGATGATGCCGACGGTGCCCCAGATGTAGGTGATGCCGTAGGACAGCGCGATCATGCCGGAAGCATCTTCCGGCTTCATGCCGGCCGGAAGCTTGACGACGCCCGAGGTCATCGCCTGCTCGGCCGAGCCGATCGCCGCGGACATGGTCTGCGAGCCGGCGAGCATGCCGCCGGCGGCGCCGGGCGGCAGTGCGAACAGCTTTGCGAGATCACGACGAGGGCGAGGCCGAGCACGCTCGACACCACCGCGAGGAAGGTGAACTTCAGCCCGTCGCCCTTCAGGCTGTTGATGAAGGACGGCCCGACGCGCAAGCCGACGCCGTACATGAAGAGATAGTAGAACAGGCTTTTCGCAAAGTTGTTCAGCTCGAGCTTCACGCCATAGACCGAAGCCCACACCGACAGGCCCGCGCCGACCACGATGGCGCCGGCGACCATGCCGAGGCCGTAGCCCTTGATGCTGGCGCGCCCGATCCAGACCGCGAGCCCGACGACGAAGAACAGCAGCAGATATGGATTCTGCTGCAGGAATGTGAAAAAAGCCTTGCATTGTCCGTCCCCCCTTACGATTTTGCAGCCGCAGCTTTCGGTCTTGGTCGCGCCTGACGGCCGTCCGGCGCCACCGATCTTGGCAAGCGCCTCCGGCTTCACCAGCTTCAGGCCCTGCGCGTTGGCGTCGTAGCCGTGGATTTCCTTCACATCGAGCTTGCGCATGAAGTCGATGGTCTCCTGCGTGATCACCTGGCCCGGCACCATGATCGGGAAGCCCGGCGGATAGGGGATGACGAAGTTCGCGGACACAAGGTCGGGCCCGCTCTTCAGGCGGCGATCGATCTCGGGATCGATTGAGGCGGATATACTCGCAACCGGGCGCGTCATAGGCGGCGAAGAAGCCGCCGCGGATATTGCCCTCATTGGTCTTGGTGCCGGCATCGCCGCGGAACGCATCGTGGAAATGCGAGAAGTTCGGCAGGTCGGGCACGTCCTTCATCAGGCTCTTGACCCGCGCCTCGAACGTCTTGCGCGCGTTCTCGCCGCCCTGCTTCAGCCCGCGGTCGACTTCGCCGGCGATCTCGGCCAGCACGCGCACCAGATGCGCGATGTCGCTGCGGGTGTTGTTGATGTTGGACTGGACCAGCACCGAGTTGCGCGAGGTCTTGTTGACCTGGATGTTGTACTCGTTGGCCAGGATGCCCTTGAACTGCGTGCCGTCGAAGCCGGCAGTGCCGCACACCAGCGTCATGCGGGTCGGATCGAGGCAGAACTCATCCTCGTCCAGGCTCTTCAGCGATGCTCGCCCAGTTCACGCCCGGGCGCCAGATAGTCGGTAAAACCGCTCTGACCGGTATTGCGCCGGCACCATGTCGTCGGCGCCGAGAATGCGGAAGTACTTCGAGATCAGCGGATTGTTGTTGACCGTCTGGCGGATCGCGAGCGCGACCTCGATCGCGTTGGCCACGAGGCCGTAGCCTTCCAGCTCCATCTGGCGCCGCGAGACGTCGAGGCTGGCGATCAGCTGCTGGTTCGGGCTGGTCGAGGCGTGCGTGAAGACCGCCTCCTTGAATTGCTGTTCGACCGTGTGGAAGTCGACGTCCTTGACCGCCAGCATCGAGCCCTGGCGGATCGCCGACATCGACTTGTGCGTCGAGTTGGTCTGGTAGACGCGCAGCCTGATCTGCCGCGGATCGGGAATCAGCCGGGTCTTGAGCAGCGACTTCGTCCGACGGATTCTTGCCGAGCTCGGCCTGCTGCTTCTCATAGGCCGCGACCGATTTCGGGTCCTGCATCCAGGCCTCGATCTCGTTGGCGGCGCCCATGCGGTGCGCCGCCGCAGGAACGGCGAGAAGCGCGCAAAGCCGAACCAGGCTTCGTCCCACAGGAAGATCAGGTCGGGCTTGATGGCGAGGCATTCCTCCATCACGCGGCGGGTGTTGTAGATGTGGCCGTCGAAGGTGCAGTTGGTGAGGTCGAGCATCTTGACCCGGTCGAGCCGGCCGTCGGCCTTCGCAGGTTCAGCAGCGCCTGCTTGATCGTCTTCAGCGGCACGGCGCCATACATCGAATATTCCGTCATCGGGAAGGCTTCGACATAGAGCGGCTGTGCGCCCGACAGCACCATGCCGTAGTGATGCGACTTGTGGCAGTTGCGGTCGACGATCGCGATGTCGCCCGGCGCAAGCAGCGCCTGGACCGCCATCTTGTTCGACGTCGAGGTGCCGTTGGTCACGAAGAAGACGCGATCCGCGCCGAGCGCGCGCGCCGCCTTGTCCTGCGCCTTCTTGATGTTGCCGGTCGGCTCCAGCAGGCTGTCGAGGCCGCCGGTGGTGGCGCTGCTTTCGGCCAGGAACAGGTTCAGGCCGTAGAACTCGCCCATGTCGCGAATCCAGTCCGACCTGAACACGGACTTGCCGCGCGCGATCGGCAGCGCATGGAACGTGCCGATCGGACGCTGCGCGTATTTCTTGAGATTGTCGAAGAACGGCGTCTCGTAGCGATCCTGGATACCTTCCAGGATGGAGAGGTGCAGTTCCAGAAGCTCTTCGATCGAATAGAAAATCCGCCGCACCACGTTGGCTTCGGGGTTTCCGGCCATCGCTTCGACGTCGCGATTGGAGATCAGATAGAGATCGAGTTCGGGCCGCACCCGCTTGATGATATGCGCGAGCCGGAGCGCCGAGGCGTCGGATCTCGCTGCTTGAGGCTGGCCGATGCCGTGATGGAGCGCAGCACCGGCGCGTCATGACGCGAGCGCAGCGCAAAGCCTTCGTTGATGACGACGGCTGCAATATTGGGATTGAGCATGACCGCACAGAAGGCGTCCTCGAGGCTTCCGACGATGACCGGCTCGTAGATGAACGCATCGAGCGGACGTCGCAGCCTGCGCCATTCGGTCGCGAGTCCCTGCCAGTTGGTGGCGGGAAGCGCCGGTCACGATCAGGGTCTCGAAATAGGGCCGGCGCGTCTCGGCTGCGGCCGAATGTCGAGCGGCAACAGGTCCGGCATGCTGTCGTCGCCGTCTCTCGCTCGCGCCAGTCGCCGGCGTGCTGACGGAATGAGCGCGTCATCAGCGCCTGGTAATCCGGGTCGACAGCGCCAGTGACGTCGCGGCATCGCCGGCAGAGCGCTCTCCTTCAGCGCCGCCATCAACTTGCAGGCCGGGATAGCCATGAAATTCCTCGGTCACCGCGAGATCGTTGAGCAGCGTCTCGTATTTGGCGCGATCGCCGCGTCCGCCCGCCCAGGCCTTTGCCGCCTCGACCAGATCGCGCCAATGGTCGGCGCGTCCACCTGGGCCATTCATGAACTGGTCGATACGATGAGCGGATTTGGACATGGATCTCTCCCCGATTGTCGCGGATGGCGTTCGGCCGATGGTGGTCCCCGTCCCGAGGGCGTGCCTTGATCCAAGTCAACGGCGGCTGGTCTTGTGAGCGCGCCTCGCGCTCCGCGGGTTTTCGCGCGGAGCAACGTAGTTGGTGCGCCGGTGGTGGGGGTCTTGATCCAAATCAAGCCACCCGGGGCCGTCAGATCGCTGCTCGCTACAGGGCGCGGGGTCCCGTTGCTCGCAACGCAGCAAGGCTATCAGGAGAAATCGTCACGGGAATGCCGAGGGTCAATGCCGGGACCTGCACGGTCACATATGCGCTCGTCGCCGCTCCGACACCAAAGGCCGCCAAGATCGTCGCGAATACCATGGGTCGCCTGAAGCGGACGCGGGTCGACGCTGCCTGTAAGGGCGTTGAACATGCCTTCGATCGCCTGACGAAGATTGGTCGTCGCCATCACCGAGCTGTAGCTCCACGCTTCCACCCGCGGAAAGCTCGCCGCCTGCATCGCAGCGACGAAGGAAATGCCAAGCGTTCCCGCCACGCCGGGGAGCCGGTTGTGCAGAATGGCGACGAGAATGAGAAAAGAGATTTCGACCAAGAGGCTGATTGGTGCGGCGTTGGCGCCCGCGAGGCGACGAAGCCAGCAAGCCATGATCACGCCAAGCACGAAAGCGGTCAGCGATGGAAGATAATTCAGCGCCTTCGCCCATTCTCCCGCCATGGCATGAATCCACAGGAACAGCATGTTGGCGGTCTGGGCATTGGCGAATACGCGGTGAGTAATCCAGGTGTATGCATCGATATATCCGCCGGCGAACGCCAGCAGGGCCGCGACGGTCAGCGTTTCCTCCCGGGGAAATCGCATATCGCCGGAACGATTTGACGACACATCCTGATTCATTCGCGATCGGCTCGGGCACCCCTCCATGTCGATGGCCGGAATAAGATCTGCGGCGACGCGATGCCTTGATCTGAATCAACGGGGTTGTCCGGACGCGATCCGACCTTGCTGCCGGCCGGGCTGAGGAGAGCTGCCAATGGACACGATCAAATGGATCGTTTCGACGGCGCCGGAAATTTTCCTGCTGCTGGCAATCGCGCTCGGTACAATTCTTGGGCGGAAGCAGATCGCCGGATTTTCGATCGGCGCCACCGCCTGCACGCTGGTCGTGGCCGTGATAATTGGCCAGCTCGGAAATTTCGTGATTCCGCCGCTATTCAAATCGATCTTCTTCAGCCTGTTCGTGTTCACGATCGGCTATAAATCGGGGCCCGAATTCTTTGCTTCGCTGAGCTTCCGGACGCTGACGCAAGTCGGCCTGGCCGTGGTCGTCGCCATCACCGGCCTCTCCATCGTGCTTGCTTTCGCCTTTATCTTCCATCTCGACGCAGGCACGGCTTCCGGTCTCGCGTCCGGTGCCCTTACGCAATCGTCGATGATCGGAACGGCGTCGGGCGCGCTGGCACAGCTCGGCCTGTCCGACGATGTGCTGCGTCAGCAGCAGGCGAATATCGCGGCGGGTTATGCCGTTACCTACATCCTCGGTTACATCCTGACCCTGCTGTTTGTGCCCTTCGTCGCGCCCTGGCTGATGGGCGTCGACCTCAAGGAGGAAGCCGCCAAGCTCGAAGCCGAGCTTTCCGGCGGCAAGGCGCCGCCGAAAAGCGGAAATTTCGGGTACCAGAAATTCAAGGCGCGGGCCTACCGGGTCGCTACGGCTGCCGGCCAGACGGTTGGCGCGGTCGAGGATCGCATTGGCCAGCGTGTCGTCGTCGAGCGAATTGTCCGCAACGACAATGACGTCGATCCGGGAAGGAGAACGGTTCTCGAAGCCGGCGATGAAATCGTCCTCGCCGGACCGTCAACGACCCTCGTCCGGGCCGGAGCGTCGATCGGGCCGGAGATCGAAGGCGCCGAGGTGCTGCGCGAAGTGCAGGGCGACGCGCTCGGCGTCCTCGTCAACAATCGAGAGTTGCATGGCCTCTCCTTGAGAGAAATCGCCGACCGGGTCGGCGAGGACGCGCGCGGCGTTTTCCTGCGGGATCTGACGCGCCAGGGACAGGAGGTTCCGCTCACCCCGGAAACCCGGATCTATCTCGGTGACATCATGACGCTGGTGGGCCCTACCCACGACGTCGAACGCGCCGCGGCAAAAGTCGGCCAGGTGATGCGCTATGGCGACAAGACCGATATCGCCTTCCTCGCGGCGGGAATTGGCGTGGGCCTGCTCGATCGGACTGCTCAGCGTGAAGATCGGCTCCTTCGCGCTGACGCTCGGCGGCGCCGGCGGCGCCCTGCTCGTGGGCCTGGTGTGCGGCTGGCTGCGGTCGCGCCAGCCGACCGTCGGAAGCTTCCCTCCGGCCGCGCAGCAAACCCTGAGCGATCTCGGCCTCGGCGGCTTCATTGCCGCCATCGGGCTTGCCAACGGGCCGGCGGCGCTTGCGGCGATTCAGGCGCACGGCCTGCTGCTGCTCGGCATGGGCGTGGTCGTAACCCTCGTTCCGCTTGACGGTCGCCACCATCGTGGCGCATCGCATCCTGCGCATGAACCCCATCATCATCTGTGGTGGGCTCGCCGGCGCGATGACGGTGGATGCAGCGATCACGGGATGCTGCGAACGCGCGGACAGCCAGACCCCCGTCCTCGGGGTCGCGGTGCCCTATGCGGTCGGAAACGTGCTTCTGACGGTCCTCGGCCCGGTGATCGTGGCCATCGTCTATGCCGGATGAGGCCGCGTGCCAGTGCGTTCCGTTGATCCAGATCAACGTCACCTGGTCTTGTCAGGAAAGCTTTCGCTAAACGGCCACAGTCGGCTTCGGCAAACCCGGGATGCACGTCATGCTTCGAAATTTGCTGCGTGTCCTCATCGTCTACACGCTCGTGGTTCTCGTACTGACCGTCGCGGCCTTCGCTGAAGACCGGCCTGCCGATCGGGCGATCCAGGAGGAAGTCTGGGCGATCCCGGTCACGCTGCCCACCATTGCGTATGTCGTCCGGCCTGTTGGCGATGGTCCCTTCCCGCTCGTGGTCATGAATCACGGTGTTTCGCTCAACCAGCGCGAACGCGGCTTCTTTCCGATCGTCGAATTCAGGGATGCCGCGATGTGGTTTGCGCGGCGCGGCTACATGGTGGTTGCGCCCTCCGGTTCCGGATATGGCGCGGCGGCTCTCGATGATCCCGAACGCGGCCTCTATTCGGTGTTCTATTCAAAGATCGGCAGTTGCGACAATCCGAACTTCCACGATGCCGGACTTGCGGTGGCGCTGATCGACAAATGGATCATCGACTACATGACCGAGCAAAAGCTGATCGTGCCGGACAAGACCATTGTGGTCGGCCAATCCGCCGGCGGCTGGGCGGCGCTCGCGCTGTCGAGCGAGAACCTGCCGGCGGTACGGGCCATCATAGCATTCGCGGCGGGCCGCGGCGGACGCGTCGGCGGCAAACCCAACAACAATTGCGCGCCCGACAGACTGGTCGCGGCGACGGCCGATCTCGGGCGCACCGCGCGTACGCCGATGCTGTGGATCTACATCGAGAACGACACGTTCTTCGGTCCGGCATTATCGAAGCGAATGCACGAGGCCTACACCGGCGCCGGCGGAAACGCCGAATATCACTTGCTTCCTCCGTTCGGCAGTGACGGCCATTTCCTGATCACTTCGCCCGACAGCATTCCGTTGTGGGCGCCATTGGTCGGGCCGTTCCTCGACAAGCACGGATGAAGCTGATGCCGACAACGCGATGGAGGCGAAAGATGACAAAGCAGCGGTCCCGCCGGTCCCCTGGCGGATCAAGCCTGCTGGCAGCCCTGCCGATCCTGCTGCTACTGAGCCTCGGCATGCGGCTGCGAACGCTCAACAGCCCGCGAAGCCGGAAGGCAATCCACCAGACGAAAAACCTGCCGGTCAGGAGTTCGCGATCCGCGGCCAGCGCGAGGCGCGAGAGATCAAATATTCCGACTGGCGCAAGACCTGCTTCAAGACGCCTGGAACAAACATGGTGTGCCGGACATCGATCGCGGGCACGTTCGAGACGGGCCAGTCCGCGGTCCGCATCGACCTGATCGAACGCGAGGGCGACAAGGCCGCGCGGCTGCAACTGTTCCTTCCCGTCGGCCTCTACCTGCAGGCCGGCGTCAAGCTCACGATCGATCAGGGCGCCGCCTACCGGATTCCCTACGTCTGGTGTCTCACCAACACCTGCATTGCAGCCGATGTGGCCGATCCCAAATTGCTCAAGGAAATGGAGACAGGCCAGAAGCTCCTGCTCGAGGTCGTGGATTCCAGCGTGTTGACGGTGAGCACGTCGCTGCCGCTCAACCAGTTCGCCGCGGTTCGGCAGGGAACTCCGGCGCAGACGTTTGAGCAGGCCATCGACGAGTGATGCGCGCTTGCGGTGCGTGACGGCCAGCAATCTATGCCAGACCGGCCGACGCTTTTCCGACCGGCTCGAGCAGCGACTTCGCCGCAAACGGCTTCGTCAGATAGGCAATGCATCCGGATGCCAGCGCGGCCATGCGGACAGCGGGGTTGTCGTTCCCGGTCATGTAGATGACCGGCAGCGAAATTCCCGCCGCCTTGAGACGATGCCTCAGGTCGATCCCGGATTCCTTGTTCAGGTTGATGTCGAGAATCACACAACAGGCAGCGTCGAAATCGTCGTGATTCTGGAACGCTTCGGCGGACGGAAACAGAACGCTGTCGTAACCGTGTTCACGCAGCAGCCGCTTTACGCCCTTGAGCGTTCCGGGGTCATCATCGACCACAAAGACGAGATTCCGATTTGGCAAGATAGCTATCCTTGGTCCGGCCGATCGCGCCATGAGGATCTTCCGGGCGGCCGATCGGACGTCGGCCAAGCCATCGGGGAACTTTTTTGCCGGGTTCATCAACGCGTCATCTTGCTTTGGTAAGTGCCGCGACACCCGATTCCTATTGTCCTGTGGGACAATGGAACGCCATTCCCGTTGACGGAATTTCAACGCGTCTGTCGGCTACCCGACAGATCTCCCAGAATACCGGCCCGCTCGGCAAGGGAGACCAATTCCGCGAGAGACTGGACTTGCATCTTCTCCATCACCCTGTGGCGATGGGCCTTGATCGTGCGCTCGGTCGCGCCCAACACGTTGCCGACCTGCTTGTTGGTATTGCCGCGAACGACGAGTTCGAACACTTCGCGCTCGCGCGGCGTCAGCTTCGCGATATGCGCGCGCACCGTATCGAGCTTGTCTCTCTGGCCACGCGCTGCCTGCTGGTGCGCCAAGGCCCGTTCGACTGCGGCAAGAAGATCCTCTGACGATACCGGCTTGGTGAGGAAATCCTCCGCGCCCGCCTTGATGGCGCGCACCGTCGTCTGGACATCCGCATAACCGGAGAGAAACACGATCGGCAAGGTCGAGCCGAGTTCGCTCAAGCGATCCTGCAGCTCCGGACCGCTCAATCCCGGTATCCGCACGTCGAGAAGAATGCAGCCTGATTCACTTTCGCTCGGCAGCCGATCCAGCAAATCCTGGGCCGACGGATAAATCGCAACTTCGTAGCCTGCCTTCTTCAAACGACGTTCCATCGCCGTTCGGAAGGAAGCGTCGTCATCAACGATATGCACGAGCCCAGGCAATAAGATCTCCTATGATGGGCCAGGTGGCAGAGAAAACATGAACAAAACCCGCGCAGGTTGAGCTGATGTATTTGGCCGTTCGACCGTACGTGACCCTCCCATGCTACCGTGTGGAGCGAATAGCACAACGACGTTGGTCAACGATGCACAGATACGCATGATCATCTCGGCTGGAGCAACGCTAGGCTCCGTGGAAGATTGTCGGCCATGTTTGCCTGAGTATGTGCAGTTTGTGCCACATCGCGTACGTTTGGCCGAAGCGCCAGTCCAATATGCGGCGTGCCAGTCATTGTCCCTTAGGACAATGACCCTCGAGACAATAGCTCACGACACACGCTGTGGTTTAAGAACATCCTGGCGGGATCGAGTCAGGATTTTCAACCCCTTGGCAGTGCGCGCCGCTCACGGATGCGAACAAATTGTCTCAAACAGGGGGCCATCCATGTTTGTCAACGTCAACGCCCATCCCGGCAGCAAGCCGAAGGCTCTCGGAGAGCTTGGCCAGCTTTCCCGCGCACGGGTCATCCTGAGCGAATTCAAATATGACAGAGGCACCGAGATTTACGGCCAGGCCGAGCCGGCCGACTACATCTACCAGGTCGTTGACGGCGCGGTTCGCAGCCACAAGCTCCTTTCCGACGGCCGCCGCCAGATCGGCGCCTTCCACCTGGCCGGCGACATTTTTGGGCTGGAGAACGGCGCCGAGCATCGCTTCACCGCGGAGGCGATCGTCGATACGACAGTAAGGCTGATGAAACGGTGCAGCCTCGAGCACGTCGCGGAAAGCGACGCGATGGTCGCGCTCGACCTTCTGAACATGACGACCAGCAATCTCCAGCATGCCGAGGACCACATGCTGCTGCTGGGACGCAAGACCTCGCTTGAGCGGGTTGCCGCATTCCTGCTGGAGATGGACCGCCGCCTGACTGCCGCCGGCGTCATGGCGCTTCCGATGTGCCGTCGCGATATCGCCGACTATCTCGGCCTTACGCTCGAAACCGTGTCCCGGGCGCTCTCACAGCTCCACGGCAAGGGTATTCTCGGCTTCCTCGGCCAGACCCAGCGGCAAATCGTGCTGCTGGACCGCACGCGGCTGGCGGATCTGGACCTGTAGGACGAGGCCTATATCGCCACTTCGCTTCCCGGCAGCCCGCCGAACCATGCGCCGAAATAGCCGGCGTAAAGAGCCGGCACTTCGAGATTCATCGAATGCCCAATGCCCGGTACCGTGATTAGCCGGCAATCCGGCATGGCCGCTGCCATGGTTCTCAGATCGGCCGGCGCAATCCAGCCATCCTTCTCGCCCCACAACACCAGATGCGGATGCCAGATCTCCGCCATATGCCGTTCCAGGTCGCCGCTCTCCCGCTCCAGATTGAGGTTGAAGGGCGTACCGAGCCAGATGCCCTCGGACACACCGAATGTCTGCTCCAGGATGCGCTCGTAGAACGCCTGGAGTTCGCCGAGGCCCTCCCGAAACCGCGGCATGGTATTTGGCGCGAGGCTCTCGGGAACGAAGAGAGAAGCCGCGGCCGTCGCCATCACGGCACGCGTCACCTCCCGGCTCGTCATCATCAAGCGAAACAAGCCGATCTGGTCGGCATTGAACGACATGCCCAGCGGCGTCACCGGATCGAGCGCGAACACCCTGCCAAAGCGTTCGGGCTGCTTGAGCAGCATGCGCGCGGCGATGATGCCGCCCGTGGAGTGGGTGGCGAGATGGCAGAAGGGAATTTGCAACTCATCGAGCGCGGCCAGCATGTCGAGCGCGTGCTGGCGCATGGAATAGTTGGAAAAATCGGGCGCCGGCGGCGGCCGGTCGCTTTCGCCGCAACCGCGCCAGTCGATGCCGATCACACGGACGCCGCTCGGAAACAGCGGGGCGGCGAGTTCGATCCAGTCCTTGCTGGCGAGATTGCCGTGGATGAAGACGACGGTGACGTCGCCCTCCCCCCATTCTCGCCAGCCGAGGTGAACCTCGCCCGCCCGCACCCTTGCCACCATAAGGCTCCTACTTGTTCAGGCCGGCGGTCGGCGATGCGCCGGCAGGCGGCGTTGGCGCAACGCCGACGGTCACCTCACTGGAAGGGCCATTGACCAGACGGTCGATGGCGACCGGCGAGTTGACGACGACATTGCCGAGCTCGACGAAGTCGACGACATCGGTCGAGAACTGCACCGGATTGTCCGTGTGGATGAAGTGCCCCGTATCGGGATAGATCTTCACCATCGGACGATTGCCGGCGACCGCCATGCGTTCGGTGAACGGAACGATGACATCGCCCGCGAGATCCTTCAGCCCGTTCAGCGACGTGCCGGGGATGAACGGCTCCTTGGCGCCGAACGCCAGGAAGATCGGCGCCTTGATCTGCGTGAGGCGCTCGTAGAGGTTCTTCGGATCATCCCTCTGCAGTTCGATCACCATCCCATAGATGTCGAAGATGTAGACATTGACCCATTGCTCCAATTCCTTTGGGATTGCCCTTGGTCAGACCGACCCGCTGCTCTGTATGCAAACGTGCATATTCGCTGTCGTTCATGAAGTACCCGCTCTGGACCTTGGACACGACACCCGTCGCGGGATCGCGCTTCTTGAAGTAGTAGAAATCGCGGATGTTTTGCTCGGTGCGTGCGATTTCGCTGGCCAGAATGCCGGTCTGGTCCCAGACCGCGCGCCACTTGCTGAAATCGCGGCCAATCGCCGGATCGAACAGTTTCGCCGTCTTGCCGGGACCGATCGCGACTTCGGCCGGATATTCCTCCAGTCCCGCCGGCGCTTCGAGAACAAGTCCCTTCACGGCATCCGGCCAGTTGAGTCGCATAACCCAGGATCACCTGCCCGCCGAGCGAGTGACCGAGATAGAACGCCTGCTTGACGCCCAGCTGGTTGACCACCAGCTCGTGAACGACGTCACGCATGTCCTGCATCGATCTTGCCGGGTTCTTGTCGAGATTGCCCGGACCGGACATGCCGTAGTGCGGCAAGTCGGGCGCGATGACGCGAATGCCGCTTTCCACGGCCTGCTTGATCACGTTGCCGTAGTGGCCGGCGAACGCACCCTTGCCATGGATGATCACCAGGACCGGCGGGTTGCGATCGGTGCCGGCATACTCGTCCATGTAGCCGATCTGCCAGGATGTACCGGTGCCGTCCTTGACCGTCGCGTATTTGACCGGGAACGGATAGGTCACAAAGTCCTTCCAGAACGACTTCTTCGGGTCGATATCGGTCGCGACCGACGCCACGCGATAGTTCTTCGCGACGAACTGCTGCTGCTTGTTCAGCCGCGCGACGTCCTCGAGGAAGGAAACGAACTTCGCATCGTGCATCCTGTGGTTGATGATCGAGAACACCCCGTAATGCGCGACCGGGCTCTCCTCGGCGATCAGGTCGGCGCCGGGAATCCGCTCGACGGCGCGCTGGGCCAGCTTGAAATTCAGCCACAGATCGTTGGTGATGTGCATCACCAGCGTCCTCGACCTGATGCTGCCGAGATACGGATTGATGTTGTGGATTTCGCCGACCCGGTTGCGCCAGACGAGGTCGACGGCGTCGTATATCGCGGCCCGCTTGGTGACGCTCGAGCCGGCCTTCTCGTTCGGCGGTTCCCAATAGAACACTTCAGGCTGCACCACCTTGAAGTCCTGCGTCGTGCGATAGGCCAGATCGTAGCCCGTGAGCCCGAGCACCGACCAGCCAAAGGCGACGCCCGGCAACGGATGTTTCTCTTTCGGCAAATTGTAGTAATCGCCCTTGGTCGCTTGCCATACCGGGTCCGATTCGATCGCGGCCGTCATCAGCTGGAAGGTCCAGTTGCCGACCGGATCCTCGGCGTCGGACTGCGTGGTGCCGCCGATCGGCATCAGGGCCTGCACGTATTCCGGATGCATCACACCCCAGACGTAGGTCTGCGTGCCGCCCATCGAGACGCCGGTGGCCAGTGCGACATTCGATACCTTCAGGTGATCGCGCAGCAGGCGGTAATTGGCCTGCACCATGTCGTAGTAGCTGTATTGCGGGAATTTCGTTCCGAGGCCGTCGGACGGCTTGCTGGCGCCCCACGTCCCAAGCGGATCGACCATCACGACATAGTAGCGATCGGTATCGATCGGACGGCCCGAACCGATGATGGGAATGCCACCGGACAGCGCCGTACCCTTGACCCACTGCTCGTACATATCGGTGGAGTCGCCGGAATAATAGGAACTGATGACCACCGCATTGGTGATTTCACCGGCCGCATTGCGCTTGGGTGTGCCGACCGCGATGTAGGCGGTTCGCAACTTGCCGCCGCCGAGCGATTCCAGCGTCGTGCCGCCCTCGCCGCCATTTTCCCATTTCGAAGGGTTGGCGAGGTCGTATTTGCCGCCGAGTTTGAAATCACCGATCTCGTAATACTTCTTCAGTCCGTCGTGTTGCTCTTGCGACGACCGGCGGGTGAAGGGTTGCGCCATCGCAATCGAGGTAGCGACCAGCAGCAAAAACAGGCTGACGATAAAACGCCTCATGAGATCCTCCCTCGGACGGCCTCGAGCAGCATTCTTGGAAGAACTAGAAGCGCGTACCGCCGCGACCCTTGACATATCTCAAGGGTCACTGGTCCGGACGGGACATCGAATGCCTGATCTCCTTGGGTGCGCCATGCCGTTCCTGGTCCTCGGCTCCTATCACATACGCTTTGAGCTGGACGGTCCCGAGGGCGGGCCGGCCTATGTGCTGGTCAACGGACTGACGCAGTACGCCGAACTCTGGGGTGTCTATCGCGGACGCGCTGGTCGCGAAGGGATTCCGCGTTGTCACGTTCGACCTTCTCGGCCAGGGCGCTTCCGACAAGCCGGCGCTGGCGATCAGTCAGGACGACCAGGTGGCGGCGCTGGCTCTCCTGATCAATCAACTCGGCGATGTCCCGATCTTCCTCGGCGGCATCAGCTTCGGCGGGCTGATTGCGCTGCGGTACGCCATCGATCATGGCGACCGCCTCGCTGGACTGGCGCTCATGAGCACCTTCGCAGAACTGTCGCCGCAGCTCCTGCTGCTTGGCACCGCGCTGCGGACCGGCCTGATCCTCGGCGGGACAGGCTATTTGCAGGACCTGTTGCTGCCGATGAACCTGTCCGACGCATGGCTTGGACCGCAGCTTGGCAACCTCGAAGCGATCAAGCGACAGGGCTGGCTTACCAACGATGTCTATGCCCTGCAGAACCTGATGGATTCCTTCCTCGAATTCGAACCTCTGACGCCTCGGCTTCATTCGATCGGCATTCCGACGATCATCCTGAACGGTGAGTTCGACTTTCTTACCCCACGCGCGCTTCATGATACCCTGCGGCTGCAAATTCCCGACAGCGCGCTCGTCATCATTCCACGCGCCTTTCACGCCTTCACGCTCGAAAAGCCTGATCTGACGGCCCACCTGCTCTCTGGATTTGCCGAGGACGTTCTCGCCGGGAAATGGAAGGGCGACCGCTCGGTGTGGATCGCTCCGGAGAACGCGGGTGATCCGCTGATCCCGTTCCCGAACGGTCACGACCATCTGCGCGCAATTCCGGCGCACGGCGTGTCGCCATGAGCGTGTTCCTCGGCCCCCTCGATGCGACGGGTCGCGTGCCGCCGCGGCAGCAGACGCGCGTGGCGGCGTTCCTGGTGTCCTGTCATGGCGCCATGGCGCGGCAGCTCGCGATCGCCCTCGCCTTGCAGACGAATGCTGCCTGGCAAACGGAATTGAACACGCAACTCTACCGCGAATCCGAATTCGTCTCACTGCTGGTTCGGGCAACCTCCTGGACACCCGATCCGGAACTGATGTTTCTGCTGCCATCGTGGGAAGCCGCCTGGCTGCCCCGGCCGCTCGACGGCATCCCCGATCGCGTGCAGGCGCTGACCATTGACATAGCCGCGCTCGGCCACGCCCTGCATGGCGCCATACGCCCCGCGGCTTTGCTTCCGGATTCAACGCCATTGCAGGATCCGTTCGCGCTGGCCTTGCGGAAGATCGAGCTTGAAAGCAATCGCCTGATTCAGGCGCAAATCCTGTTCCTGAAGCGCGCCGATCTGCTGCCGTTTCGCAACGCCGTGAACGCGGCCGTCGAAAGCCGTCACGCGCAGGTACGCAAGCTATGGGACGACATGCTGTCCGGCATCGGCGTGGAACGTGGCATCGATCAGTGAATGTCCTGCATGGGCGAGCCTTGATACAGATCAAGGCGTGATGCCGGGTCCGCTGCACCTTCGATCGCGAGCCTGCAAGCGAAGCGATTTCGGAGCCTTCCGATGAAAGCCGTCTCCGTGGAAGAAGCGGTCGCCATGATCCCCAACGGCGCGACCGTAATGGTGGGTGGCTTCATGGGAATAGGCACCCCGGAGCGCCTGCTGGACGAATTGGTCAGGCAGAGGAAATCCGAACTCTCCATCATCAGCAACGACGCCGCGTTCCCGGGCAAGGGCGTCGGAAAACTGTTCGACGCATCGCTGGTCTCGACGCTGACCACGAGCCATATCGGTCTCAATCCGAACGTGCAGAAGCAGATGATGACCAACAAGGTCGCGGTCAACCTCGTGCCACAGGGTACATTCGTCGAACGTATCCGGGCCGGCGGCTTTGGCCTCGGGGGCGTGCTGACGCCGACCGGCGTCGGAACCATGGTCGAAGAAGGCAAGCGTCAGGTCGACATCGACGGCAAGCGGTTCCTGGTCGAAACGGCGCTGCGCTCGGACTTCGCGCTGATCCATGCATTCCTGGCGGATTATCTTGGCAACCTCTCCTACGCGCTGACGGCGCGCAATTTCAATCCTGTCATGGCCATGGCAGCCGACACCGTGATCGTCACCGCGGAAAACATCGTTCCGGTCGGCGTCATTTCGCCGGATCACGTCGTGACCCCGGCTCCGCTCGTCGATTATCTCGTCGCCAACGGGTGAACCATGGATGCTCAATCGCTCATTGCGCGGCGCGTGGCGCGCGAACTCCGGCCGGGCAACCTCGTCAATCTCGGCATCGGGATTCCAACCCTGGTCGCCAACTACGTCCCGTCCGACCTCAAGGTGTTCTTTCAATCGGAGAACGGATTGATCGGCACCGGCCCAATACCGGAACAGGGTATGGCCCACCCCCTGCTCACGGATGCCGGCGGACGGCCGATCAGCGCCCTGCCCGGTGCAAGCGTCTTCGACAGCGCGATGTCGTTCGGATTGATCCGCGGCGGGCACGTCGACATTACCGTCCTTGGCGGCCTTCAGGTCGACGCCGAAGGACACCTCGCGAACTGGATGATCCCCGGCAAGATGGTGCCGGGCATGGGTGGCGCGATGGACCTGGTGAGCGGCGCAAAGCGCGTCATCGTCGCCATGCAGCACGCCGCGAAGGGAAAATCCAAGATCGTCCAGAAATGCTCCCTGCCGCTGACCTCTTGCCGGCCGGTTGACCTGGTCGTCACCGACATGGCGGTGATCAGCTTTTCCGGCGGAAGGATAACGCTTCAGGAAACCGCGCCGGGCGTCACCGTAGCCGAGGTGATGGCGGTGACGGAGGCGGACCTGTTCGTCCCGGCCAATGTTCCGGAAATGAAGATTTGACCCGACGAGGTGCAGGGAACCGGAGATGCGCATTTTCAGCGACTTCAGTGAATTCAAGGCGGCGGTAGGCACCGAGATCGGCGCCAGCGAGTGGATCGACATCACCCAGGAACGCATCAACCTCTTTGCGCAGGCGACCTGCGACGAACAATGGATTCATGTCGACCAGGACCGGGCGAAGAAAGAGCTGCCGGGTGGCATTACCATCGCCCACGGACTGCTGTCGCTCAGCCTCGCGCCGATGTTCATTCGCTCCGTGATGGGCCTCAAAGGACTGCGCAACACCTTGAACTATGGTGCGGACCGGGTGCGCTACCTCTCCCCCGTCCCGGCAGGTTCACGGATCAGGGGCCGCACCAGCATCGCGGAAGTCGAGGATGTTCCGCCCGATGGCTTGAGGGTCAACTATCACATGGTGATCGAAATCGAAGGTGGCCAACGCCCCGCCTGCGTCGCCGAGTTGATCGCGCTTGCACTATCGCTGAGGTTGGATCGGCCTTCCCGCTTTTCCGGTTGAACGCGGATGGCGGCCCGTAGCCTCGCCTGGCTCACGTGCCACAAACTGCTGCTCTCACCAAAAGGTTCTGGCAAACCAGCCGAATTGGCCAACTTGCGGGTGGCGCGCCATCGCGAACCTGGACGTCACCGTGCGCTTCCTCGCGATCTTGACGTGGTGTCGCGGCTTCAATTCTCGCATTCTTGTGTTGGATGCCTGTAATTGATTAGGGGAAGGTGGCAGCATTGCAAAGGACTCCCGTTCCTTCGCATCGGTTGAAACCCCGGCGGTGATTTCGGGCGCCTGGATGACATCTTCGGTGGTGGCAATCGAAGTCGGGACGATCGTCGGGAGGCTGGTATCGTAGACGATGCGCTCCGGCCATTTCCGATCCGAATAAATCCGAATGACGGGCGGATAGACTGTTGCCTTTGCCGAAACCGCGAGTTTCGGAATGCGCGCGTCCAAGATGAACAGCAGCGCCAGCAGCACTCCGCCAACAAAGTAAAAATATCGCGCCAGGGGCATTCGTTGCTCCACGTCCCCCTTGGCAAGCAGGCGCTGGTGACAGCAGGCGCGCATTGATCGAGATCAAGGTCCGCGTCAGCCACCGGATCAGTGGAGCAGGCCTGGATAAGTCCGGAAGAGGTGTTCGCGGATTGGTTCGGATTGAATGCCCGGCACCAGTATCCTTGACGCCTCAAGGTCGTTCGCGGTCATGCAGAGCTCGATGATGTGCTGAAGGGCCGCATCGCGACATGAAGCGTCAGAAATTGTCTTGGCGAGTTCCAGCGACATTCGCTTGGCGCTTGCGAAGCGAAGCCTGTGTAACCGCGTCATGTCCGTATGGATTGGTTGCGCCACGCCCTCGGCGCTGGTCATCGCGACCGCGCACATGCTCCTGATTTTCGACAGCGCCAGATCATCGGCCTCTTCTATCGGATCGCGTTCCGAATCTGGAGCGGCTGTGCCAGGCCCACCCGGCAGCTGATCTTGGAACCCGCTCATTTTGCGATCTGAATTGATGGCGAATGCCGTTCGCTTTGCGAGGACGTCAACACGCATAACGCGTGGCCCTCGGTCGGCCGGCCTTGATTTAGGTCAAGCCATCGCCGCTGGAGTCGTTTGTTGCTGCCTATGCAGCGGTTGAATCGCTGCACTGACGCTTCGAGGAAGCGGCAGCATTGTTCTCGCGACCGATCGAGGTCATTGTGACAGGGCCAGGCGGCGCCTTCGGGATCAGGGATGAATCATATTTGGTATGTCACTTTTGAGGTACCCAGGAGTGGTACCTTGGTACAACGACGAAACCCCCGCTTGACCAAGACGTTTGAAACCGAAGCGGAAGCCAGGGAGTTCGCGCGAACCAAATTCGATGGCGGATTGATCGTCACCGCCGGCACCATCAATCCCCATCTGCCGAGACGAGCAATACCGTCGGAGGAGATCCCGGCCTGGCTTGAATCCGATTCGACGCAGGAAACGAGCGACCGGGAAGATGCTCACGGGCCGACAAAGCCCGACTAGTCCTCACCCCTATCGTTTCGAATCGGGTCGCCACAAAGCTGGCAACCCATTACCGTCTTTAAGTCACCGCATGTGCACTGCGATCAACATAAAGGTGCGTTCCCTGACCGCCCCGACGGAACTGTGAACTCAAATTTGTCGCTCACACTGAATGCTCTTGAGTGTTGCCATTTTGGCACGCGGCGTCTGGCATCGCACGCTTAGGGTGAGCGCGATAACGAACCAAGTTCCATCCAAAAGAAGCGGGGATACCTGTGATGAAAAAAATCCTACTCGGTATGATTGGTCTTGTTGCACTGTCCGGATCGGCCATGGCCGCCGATATGGCTGCGCGGCCTTACAAGGCACCGCCTGTTGTCGTTGCTCCCATCTATGACTGGACCGGTTTCTATATCGGCGCCAATGGCGGCTGGGGTGACAGCCGCAATTGCTGGGGCATTGTCCCGCTGGTGGGTGTGACCATTGCTGACGGCTGCGCCAGTCGATCGGGCGGCGTCTTCGGCGGCCAGCTCGGATACCGCTGGCAATCCGGGCAGTTTGTCTTCGGCCTGGAAGGTCAGGGCGATTGGGCGGACCTCAGCGGACGCCGTGTCAGCCTCTTCAATCCGGCGTTCTCAACCGGCGTCAGGGTCGATGCCCTCGGCCTCATTACCGGCCAGATCGGATATGCCTGGAACGCTTCGCTGTTTTATCTGAAAGGCGGCGCCGCGACGGTAAGGAATCGCTATGACGTCTGGACCAACCCGGGCGGCGTCCTCGTTGCCACGGCAAGCTCAAACAAATGGGGTGGAGCTCTGGGTGTCGGTTGGGAATACGGCTTCGCGCCGAACTGGTCGTTCGGTATCGAATACGACCGCCTGTTCATGGGTGACGCGAACAATTCCTTCTCGGTCCCGAATCCGCTGCTCGTCGGCGCAGTCAATCGCATCGGCCAGGATGTCAATCTGCTCACGCTGCGGGTAAACTACCGTTTCGGCGGCTACGGAAGCCCGGTCGTTGCGAAATACTGAGCAACCAGCCAGATAACTGTCGAAAGGCCGGCCGAGAGGCCGGCCTTTCTGCTGGTATGAGGGGACGCCGCTTGCAGCAACGCGGGTACCCGCCAACCTCTTCCCTTCAGTCAGCACCAGCATGCCGGCTTGACATATCTCAAGCGGCTTGCCGCGATCTTCCCGGCTGAATGGCCGCTCAATGCCTAACGGAGCGCCCCATGAAGAAGCTGGTATTCTGCCTGACGCTTGCCGCAACCATGGCGTCGGCTGTTGCTCATGCCCAGGTGACCTTCGATATGTCTCGCGTCACCTGCGCCCAATACCTCGCGATGCCACCCGCCCAAGCCGCCGACTTCTCGGCGTGGATGAGCGGTTGGTTCAATCAGAAGAACGGCTACGTCTTCGTCGACCTGAACGCCTATGCGAGAAACGTGGCGAACGTGAAATCCTGGTGCGCCTTGAACTCGGCTCAGACCGTCATGGCGGGCCTTCAGCAAGCCACCTCCCGATAAGCATCGCTGACCAGGGAGTTACATCATGAAGCGCATTATCGTTGCCACCGCCCTTGTACTTGCTTGCGCGCCGGCAATCCCCGCGAAGGCGCAGGCCGTGCTCGACCTTTCACTCATCACGTGCCAGCAGTTGCTGGCATCGGACGCCGAGCGTCAGGCATTGATCGGCTCGTGGATGAGCGGCTATTTCAGCGCCTCGAAGAACCTCGAAACACTCGACTTCCGCTACGTGGAACGAAACCGGCGGGTCGTCGGCAACTATTGCAAAGCGCACAAGTCGGAGACCGTCATGAGTGCAATGCAAAAGAATTGGCGCTAACGCAACGCCACGCGTTGTCGAACGCGCCTGGTCAGCGCCGGCCGGCGCGATCCACCGGGCCGCCACGGTTCGTTGGCGTGCCTACAGCGCCGACGCCGGGCGTCGCTACCGCGCGCACGACCGGCCGCGGGCGCAACACGACGCCGGCTCTTGCGGTGCAGCCCGCGGGGTATTCGACGTACTGGCAGGTCAAGACGCGGCGCGCGCGGCGGTCTGTCACACGCTACTTTTGCCATCCAGGCTTCTCGCCTTCGCCGCTCGCCAGCAGCGTCATCCGCAACACCTCAAAAATCACGGCCGTCGACCAGCCAAACAACAGCACGCCGTTCATCGCGGTCATGGGCCCAAGCAGATGCCAGCGCACGACCGGCGTCACGTCGCCATAACCAAGCGTCGCGTAGTTTACAAAAGCGAAATAGACGATGTCGGCGCCATCCGGCGCTACGCCGAATATCACGTAGGTCAACGACCAGACCAGCACCTCGGCAAGATGGGCGATCATCAGGACCGTCACGGACGCACTCATGACGGCAATCAATCGAAGCGTTTGATGCGTTGTTACCATTGCATCCGCGATCCGCACCACCTTTATGACGGTCACCATCACCAGGGCATGGATCGCAATGTTGCAAACGCTGGCGGCTGCGCCGACGAGAAGTTGACGCAACATGAGGATGCCTCCGGGGATGAACGCCCTGCCGTGCGGCAATGTCGGTTCGGCAATGTCCTCAGTCGATAATGTGATAGCCGCCGTCGATAAACAAGACGCCGCCCGTGATCAGCTTCGCGCCGTCGAGCGCCAGGAACGCCGTCGCCGCGCCGACGTCGTCGATGCTCACGAGGCTCCGTGTCGGCGCCGTGCTCTGCGCCTTGTCCATCAACTCGTCGAATTCCGGGATGCCCGAAGCCGCCCGCGTCGCCAGCGGCCCCGGCGAAATCGCGTGCACCCGAATTCCCTTGGGGCCGAGTTCGGCCGCGACATACCGGACCGCGGCCTCCAGCGCCGCCTTCGCGACCCCCATGACGTTGTAGTTTTTGACCACCATCTGGCTGCCGTAATAGGTCATGGTGAAGAGCGTGCCGCCGTTCTTCATCAGCGGCTCCGCCAGATGCGCCATCCGCATGAACGACCAGCAGGAAACGTCCATCGTCTTGAGGAAGCCGTCACGGTCGACATCGACCACGCGACCGTGCAGCGCTTCCTTCGGCGAGAAGGCGATCGAGTGAAGCAGAAAATCGAGCTGTCCCCACTCCTTCTCGATCCGCGCGAACACCTCTTCGGTCTGCCCCTCGGCGTTCACATCCAGCGGCATGAAGATCGGCGCCTCGAGCGCCTTTGCCAGCGGCTCGACGTGTTTCCTTGCCCGCTCGTTCAGATAGGTGACCGCCAGGTCCGCGCCGAGCGCCCGAAACGCCTTGGCGCATCCCCATGCGATCGACTGATCGTTGGCAATCCCGACGATCAGTCCCTTCCGTCCCTTTAGCGCAACCTTGGTCTCTGGAAATACCGGAATTGTCATGACGCTCTCTCGCGTTTCGGACTGGAGGACGAATGCCTGTTCCACAGCAGCGACAATGTGTGCTGTGCAATCATGAGTTCCTCATCGGTCGGCACGACGTAGACGGGAATTTGGCTGCCCGCCCGGGATATAAGTGAGGCGGACCGTGCGTTCTCGACCGGATCAAGGGATACCCCGAGCCATTCGAGCCGTTCCGCAATCCTCGCCCGGATGCCGACGGAATTTTCACCGATCCCCGCGGTGAAGACGAAGCCATCGAGGCCCTGCAGGGCAGCAGCCAGCATTCCGGCCTGCAAGGCAGACCCTGTAGACGAAATAGTCGACCGCGAAAGCAGCGCGTGGATCGCTGCTGTGCTGGAGCTCGCGCATATCGTTGCTGACGCCGGAAAGACCCTTCAGCCCGCAATCGCGGTAGAGAAATTCCTGCACCTCGGCGGCCGACATGCCCTTTGCCGTCATCAGGTATAGAACGACGCCGGGATCGATCTGACCGGTGCGTGTGCCCATCGGAAGGCCATCGAGAGCGGTGAAGCCCATCGTGCTCTCGACGCTGCGTCCGCCGTGAATGGCGCACATGGAGGCGCCGCTCCCGAGATGCGCGACGATAACCCGGCCCTTTGCTATTTCCGGCGCGACGTTCGGCAGGACACCGGCAATGTATTCATAGGAAAGCCCGTGAAATCCATAGCGCCGGATCCCCTCTTCGTGCAGCCGGCGGGGAATGGCGTAGTGGTCAGCGACTTCATCGTGGTTGCGGTGAAATGCGGTGTCGAAGCAGGCGACCTGAGGCAAAGCAGGGAAATTGGCAAGCAGCGAGCGGATCGGCGCCAGGTTGTGCGGCTGATGCAGCGGCGCAAGCGCCGTGAACCGCTCCAGACGCGCGATCGTACCATGGTCGATCAACACGGGACGATCATAGTCGGGACCGCCATGGACGACGCGATGGCCGACGGCGAGCGGACTCAATCGAAGCTCGTCCCGTAACCAGGCACTTGCGAGCATCAGGGCGGCCGGGACATCCGGCACGGCCTCGATCGGATAGGCCCGGTCCGCCATGGTGTCGCCGGCGGCGTCCGCGGCGCGCAGCCGGGGACGGCTGCCGATCCCGTCCATCTGCCCCTTGATCTGCCGGCGCAGCCTGCCATCGCCATCCACGCCGAATACCTGGAACTTGACGCTTGAGGATCCGGCATTGACGACGAGGATCGTATCCATGGCGATCACGCCGCAGCCGTCTGGGCGCGGCGCCGCCGTGCATCGGCATAGAGCGTCGCAACCGCACAGGACGCCATGCGCGCTCGCGGCGAATTGGCGCGCGACGTCAGCACGATCGGAACGCGGGCGCCCAGCACGATGCCCGCGCCATCCGCCTTGGCGAAGTAAGCGAGGTTCTTGGCCAGCATGTTGCCGGACTTCGAGATCCGGCACCACCAGGATCTGCGCCCTTCCCGCAACCTCCGACTTGATGCCCTTGATCCTTGCCGCCTCCTTGTCGATCGCATTGTCGAATGCGAGCGGTCCATCCAGCAACCCGCCGGTGATCTGGCCGCGGTCCGCCATCTTGCACAGCGCAGCAGCCTCAATCGTCGACGGAATTTTCGAAGTCACGGTCTCAACTGCCGAAAGGATGGCGACCCGCGGCGACATGCCAAACCCGGCCTGGGTGTAGAGATCGATCGCATTCTGCATGATGTCGCGCTTGCCATCGAGATCCGGAAAAATGTTGATCGCAGCGTCAGTGACGAAGATGGTCTCGCTGTAGGCCGGAACATCCATCACGAACACGTGGCTGATCCGCCTTTCCGTGCGCAGTCCGCCGGTCTTGGCGGTCACGCTTCGCATCAGTTCGTCGGTGTGCAAACTGCCTTTCATCAGCATCTCGCCTCTGGCCGCGTGAATCAGTTCAACGGCCTTGGCCGCGGCGGCCTCGCTGTGCGAGACATCGATCAGCTCAAAACCGCTGATATCGATACCGTGCTTGAACGCGGCAGCCTTGATCTTTGCCGATGGGCCGACGAGGATCGGCTTGATAATGCCGGCTTCGGCAGCGTCGGCCACGCCGCGCAGCGAGCTTTCATCGCAGGGATGGACAACGATGGTCGCCGCCGCCGGGATCGCCTTCGCCGCCGCGATAAGGCGATCGTACTTGGCGCCCGGTTTGACCTCGCCTGCGTCCCTGGATGCAATAGCCATTATCCAACTCTCCGATCAGCTCGCCAAGGCCTATGACGCCTTCGCCTGCGGTTCGCCGGCGAGGCCGAACAATTCTGTTACGCGATCGAGTCGCTTCGCGGTCTCGCCCGAAATTTCCGCACTGGCCGCGAGCACGCTCCGAATCGAGGCCAGGCCGGCGCGGCGCTCATCTTCGCCCGGCGGCAGCAGTTTGGGGATGGCGGCAAGGCTCGCCTCGGGTTCGAGCAACAGCATGAAGAACTGCTCGCGCACGATCGTCTTGAACTGCGCCAGCGTGAGGCGCGACCCCTTGTCGTCCGCGCGGGACCGCCGCAACGCCTCCAGGCTACGTTCGTCGACCATTCCCCTTGAACTCCCGACATAAAGCAAACCGCGGATGACGCATTCCCTTAAGCCACCCTTGCCGATCTGCGATTTCAGCTCGGCGATGCGTGCCTCCAGGCGCCGGCTGTGCTCCGGCGACATCTGCGGCTTTGGGGAGACTTCCACGTCCGGCGTGATACCGACCGCCGCTTGCACCAGGGGCGATCCATAGATGCCGAGAAACAGCGCTTCGCTGAGCGCTTCCTGGGTATCGCGCCACTTGTCGAGGACATCGACGACGTTCTTCGAGACGGTTTCCTGGAAAGTGACGAACGGATTTTCCTCCGTCGCCACCTTGCGGTTTTCACGAACCTTGTCCGCCGCGGTGGCTACGGCCTTCATGGCGACGTTGTCGTTTCCGAACGCCTCGTAGGAGACGCGAAGCGGATGAAACTGGCGCGTCCACTCCGCCAGTTGGGGAGTAACTGCAGCACGGATCCATGGCTGTACGTAGTTCCGGTAATTGGCGAGATTGATCTCGGACACCCGCGCGGCTGTCGCAAAGCGCCGTTCGTCTTCGGCGGTATTGCCGCCCATGGCCCTGATATCGTCGAGGCTGCGCCGCTCGCAGCGCATGATCCATTTACCCGCCCGCAAGCTCGGGATTGGCGGTGTCGGCGGATTTGGCTTCGAACGTGGCCTCGTACAGCCCAGGCGGAAGGATATCGATCAGATCGATGTTGCTCGAGAACTCGCTGTGCTCTTTCCTGGCGACGCCGCCGGAGACGAATATGCCGAGGTGTCCGACCGTCTCGTGAACGGTGTAAACGATGGTTTGTCCATAAGCCCGGATTTCGTCGACGTCGCCGTAGAGATCGAGGATCCAGTTCAGCGCCTGCTGCGGCGGCGTGATGTTGTCGCCCTTGGAACAGAACACGACGATCGGCGAAGAAATTTTCCGCAAGTCGACGACCTCGCCGTCAGACATCTTGATGCGTCCGGCGGCGAGATTGTTGCCGACGAACAGCTCATCGACAATGAACTGGATCTCCTCGGCATTCAAATTGACATGACCGCCCCACCAGCGCTCGAATTCGAGGTAGCGATCCGCCTCGCTGTCGACTTTGGAATAGACGTTGTATTGCTTGGTCCACAACGTGTTCGAGGGGTTCATGTTCTCGAAATTCTGGACGAGCCACGCGCCGTCGAATTTGCCGCCGCCGAGATCGCTGGTGGCCGCCGTCAACCAGCTTCCTCCGAGCAGGCCGCCCGAATAGCGCATCGGGTTCTTGCCGCGGACACCTGCCCAATAGGACAATGGCGCTCCGGCAACAATGATCGGACCGAACAGTTCCGGCCGCAGCGAGGCCAGGATCATGACCGCCCAGCCGGCCTGGCAATTGCCGATCACGCATGGCTTGCCGTCGGCGTCCGGATGCAAGGCGATGACCTTCTCGATAAAGACCGCCTCGGCCCTTGCGACGTCTTCGATCGTCTGGCCGGGCATCGGCTCGGGCAGGAAGCCGATGAAGTAACAGGGGTGGCCGGCCTTCATCGCGACGCCGATCTCGCTGTCCGCCTTGAATCCGCCGATGCCCGGCCCGTGGCCGGCACGAGGATCGATCACCACGAACGGTCGTCGCTTGTCATCGATCTCCACGCCGCTTGGTGGTGTAACGCGCACCAGCGCGTAATTGACCGGCCGCCGAAGCGTCCTGCCGTCGACGACCAACTCCACGGTATAGTTGAGAACATGGGGTGCGGCCTCGGCGATGTGTTCGCGGTATTGCAGTCCGCGCTGACGCATGACATCGAGGAACAGGACGCTGCGCTGTCCGGTGTCCACCAGATATTCGAGAGCGGATGCAAAGAGCCCGGGCGACGCATCGCCCACGACGGCCGGCTTGTCGGTAGACATGCTCAAATCTTTCTTAAATCGTTCATTGCTTGCAGCCCGTTCGTCAGCATTGCCCCTGGCTGGATGCGACTATTGATATAGGTCAATAGAAGAGCGTGCGTTGGACGCGCAGCCACATTCAATCATCTGATCTGGCAACGGCGGGAACTGCGATGGCTGGCTGGAAGCTGTGCCTGAACGCTAGGCTTTCGCCGCAAGTTTTTCCGCGGCCTGCTCCACATCAGGTGAAGCTGCCTCGGCCCGTTCCTCACGGATCCATGCCATGATCAGTTCCCATGTCACCGCCAGGATGATGGGCCCGACAAACAGGCCGACGATTCCATGCGCCAGCATGCCGCCGAGCACCCCAATGAAGATGACAGGCATCGGCGTGCTGAGCCCGCGCCCCATGAGTATCGGTTTAAGGATGTTGTCGGCTAACCCCACGATCAACAAATAGATCGTCAGCGGCAGCGCCACAGCGAAATCCCTGGTCGCCCAAATCCATATGATGACGGGAATAAGGACGACAGCCGATCCGATCTGCAGGATGGCAAGGATCAATACGGCAAAGGCCAGCACGCCCGCGTGCGGCACGCCAGCAAGCTTCAACCCGATCCCGGCCAGTAGCGCTTGAAGCACGGCCACGCCGATAACCCCCTGGGCCACCGTGCGTATCGTAAGCCCGGCCAGCGCGACAAAATCCTGGCTTCGCGGCGTCACCAGCCGCGCCTGAATTCTCTTGATGGCCGCAACGAGCCGCGGGCCGTAGTGGAACAGGAAACCGGAAATCGCGACCGCCGCAACGAATTTGAGCGTTCCGAAGCCCGCACTGCCGGCAAAGGCAACTACCGGACCTGCCAACGGCTTCAGGTGCGGGGCGAGTTCGCGCAGCGCAGCCCGGAGATTGGTCGATGCATAGTCCCAGAGGGCGTAAATCTGCGTGCCTACGATCGGCCAGTCCTTGACACCATCGGGAGGCGACGGGATGGCGAGCGTGCCGGCGCCGAGCTGGCCCGCAAGGCCTTGCAGACCATCAACCAGGCCGAAGCCAATCCAGGTCACCGGTCCGATAATGATCGCGAGATTGACGGCGGTGATGGTCGCGGCCGCCAGCTTCGGACGATCGCCGAGACGCACCGACAGCCAATCGTAGGGCGGGTACAGGGCGACGGTCAGCACCATGCTCCAGACCAGGATCGGAATGAACGGCCGGACGAGTACGAATGACCAGTAAACCAGGAAAGCCAGCAGCGCCACGCGAACCGCCAGCTGAACGATTTCGTCGCCTGACATGTTTTTCCGGAACATCCTCGGAGCCATCGCGGGATACCTCGTTGCACGTGCAGCCACACACGCGGACCGGATGCAGCACGATAGGACTTGCCCTTACGTTCAGAGCCTATCGGCGCTCACGCAATATCCCGCTTGATCCAGATCAAGCACGAACACGCCAAAGGTCATTCTGGCTGTATGGGGATATTTCCGTCGATGACCAGGAGCCGTCCATCATGGCTGAAGCCGCCGATTACTCGGCCCGGGACCATCTTCGCGACGGCCGTCCGGTCAAGATCCGCGCGCTTCGTCCCGATGACCGGGCCGACATGCTGGCTGCGATCGGACGCACCAGCATGCAATCGCTTCAACGACGCTTCTTCGTGCCGAAGAAGGGTTTTTCCGAACGGGAAATCGCCTTCTTTCTCGATATCGATTTCGAATCCCATGTCGCGCTCGTTGCGCAAGTCGACGAAGATGGACATCCGGTCATCGCGGGCGGCGGACGATTTATCGTCGTCCAGCCAGGCCACGCAGAGATCGCCTTTATCGTGGTCGATGACTATCAGGGTCAGGGCATTGGAACGATCCTGATGCGCCATCTGGCAGTTCTGGCGCGCGACGCAGGCCTCAAGGAACTGATTGCGGAAGTGCTGCCCGAGAACAGCGCGATGTTGAAGCTGTTCAGGAAGTTCGGTTTCAAGACTGCCGCGAAGGGATCCCCACAAGTGATCCATCTAGCATTGCAACTGCCCTGAGCCGGGCTCGCCTTATGGCCCACCCGGTTGAACCCGCTACCGCAACCCGAGCAGCGAGCGGCGATATCCGCCGGTGCGAGCCTCCTCCCGGCATACGAAACTTCCGGCAAAGCCGCGGCCGTACCACCGCTGCCGCTTCGAATAGTAGATTCCCTTGCGAAGATCGAGCCAGACGATGACATCCGCGGGGCAGTGCCGCTGCGCCTGCGATTCATACCGGAACGGCGTCAGCGGAATAGCAAAGGCGACGGTGATGCCGCACGTGACGATCAGCGCCGTGATCACGCCTGTAGCGCAGCGCCGGAAGTTTTGCATCGATGAAATGCCCGCGTTTGCTCGAGGCAATGATGCCAGCAGTTCGATCGAAGAACAATCCATCTCATGCCCGCAACCGGTACGCCGGCGGCGTGGGAGCCAACGAAGGCGTCCCACGCTACCCGAACGCCGACGCGGCCTGCGTGGCTACATTTCAGCGGCAGACATATGTTCCGTTCACCAGCACCCGGGCGCAGCCGGCAACGCCTGCCCCCACGACGGCTCCGCCTACCACCGCGCGGCGCGTCGTCCGTCGCGCCACGCCGGCGACGCTGACGGGCGTCAACGGCCGCCCTACCCTGGCCTGCGCGCTTTCAACGGCGACAGAAAGACCCGCGTCCGGTGACCAGCTTATCGATGCAAGCGCTCCGAACGCGAGCGTAGCGGTAGCCAGCAGAGCCCGTCTGATGCTAATTTTCCTCACTGCAACCTCCTGTGCTGAATAGGACAACGATAACGACCTGCGGTCAGCGGGGTTGATCCAGGTCAAGGGATTTCGCTGGCCGGAGATGTGAGCCGCCAAGCCGTTCAACTGAGCCTCGAACTAACGAGCGGCGCTCGACTGACCCGGATACCGGGCAATGCCATATTCCACGGACGCGTTTTCGCGCAACGCCTGCTACGCCATGATAAGCAGAAATTTGCTCGATTGCACGCGCAAGCGTGCCAGAATGCCGGAATCAATCCTCGCGCTGTCCTCGCCCTGAAGCGTCTCTTTCGACAGGCGCGACCAATTTTCCGCCTCCGCCATCCAGAACGTTCGGTTGGCCGGCTCACGCTGTGCCAGCTTTCGGCACAGTGCCGCGCGCGAATTAAGCTCCGACTGATCGGTCATTTGCGCCCCCTGCCTGAGCGAATTGTTCCCGAAAGCCTACGACCGGTGCACGCCCGGAACTATTGCCCCGATGGCCATTGTCCCAACGGTCATATGACGCCCGACCAAAGCAAGTGCCCCTGGCTAAGCCGGCACGATTTCGCTTGATCTGCATCAATTGCGAGTGAACCAGGAAGGTATTGCTTGCACATTCGCCGTCATCATCCTCGGCAGACCTTTGGCGCGCGACGTCCCACCGGAGAAAAGTTGCCACGACCTGACGTCGGGCGATGCCGAACTTATCCATGGGCTGCTGTTGCGGAGGGAGCGCCCGCATGTCAGAAATGCTGCATCTCCTCTCGGGAGCAAGTCTGTTCCTGCTCGCCTTCTCGGTCCTGGTATTGGACATTCCTCGCTATACCCTGACCCTGGTTTCGGTGGCGCTGTTCGGCGTGAGGAGACGAAAGGTCGTGGAAGCAAGCAGGGCTTCAATAAGCGTCATAATCCCGACGTTCAATGGCGGCTCCGGCCTCAACCGTTCGATCGCCTCGCTGCATCGGCAAACCCTGCGGCCGATTGAAATCATTGTCGTCGATGACGGCTCGACCGACGAAACGCGCGCCGTTGCGGAACATGCGAGAGCGTTGGGCCTTGTGGACATGGTCATCTGCCACGGCACGCGCTGCGGCCGGAGCGCAGCTATCAACGCCGCGGCACGATTTGCCAGCGGCGATCTGCTGCTCACGGTGGACGCCGATACGGAGTTCGAACGCTCCGCGGTTGCGCGACTTGCCGCCGTATTCGGCGATCCGCGTGTCGGCGGAGCAAGTTGCAATATTGCGATCAGGAACGAAAATGACTCGCTGTGGACCGGCCTTCAGAGTGTCGAGTACCTGATGTCGATCACGGCTGGTCGATCCGTGCTCGACGTCGTGGATGCGATCGCATGTCTGTCCGGCGCCTGTTCCATGTATCGTCGAGATACCTTCCTGCGTCAGGGCGGTCTCGACGTCGGCCCCGGAGAGGATCTGGAGTACAGCCTGCGGCTGCGTCGCCTGGGCTATCTTATCCGCTTCGTCCCGGACGCCTGGGCGGAAACGGACGGACCGGCAAAGGGCATCAGCCTGTTGCGGCAACGCGCGCGCTGGGATCGCGACGCCTTGCGGATCCGCTTCATGATGTACGGCGAGCTGCGTTTTCTTCATCCGCTCGAGCGCTTCCCGGACACGCTTCAAAGGCTGGACTTCATTATCTTTGACCTCATCCCGACACTCAGCCTCCCGTTCTACCTCGCCTACATTGTGTTGCTGTTCGGCCCCGATGCCGCCCTGTTTTTCTTCGCGGTCTATCTCCTGCTGCTTTGGATCTCGATTTTCAACATGGCGCTTGCATTTGTCCTGTTCAACCGGTCGATCGGACTGGTTGGCCTGGGTGCCGCGCTGATCTTTCCTTTCTACCAGGGCGTCTACCTGAAATGCGCCCGGTTCTTTTCCTATTCGTCGGAAATCCTCTTCGCGGCGTCGATGCGCGATGACTTCGTGCCACCGCGCGTTCGTCGCGCGCTGTTCGGTGAGGAGGCCACCTGATGGACGTCGTTCTCCATCGCCTCGATCCCAATATTCCGGATCCGGTGGAGAGCCGCCGGAGTGCAGCGGGAAGAGTCGTGCGCATCGTCTATGCGGCCATCGTATTCGGCGTCCTCGGTTTCTTCGTTGTCTATTTTGGCAGGCCGCTGATCTATCTTGGCGGTCCTGGAACCGTCACCTCTCCCCGATACATTGTTTCGCTGCCCTATGTTGTTCAGGTCAGCCAAATGACGGTGACGCGTGGCGCCGCGGTCGAGGCCGGCCAGGCGATCGGACAGGTGCGGTCCCCGCAGCACGACGAAACCGTCGCCACCTATATGCGTGCGCTCGCCGATGTGGCCAGCCGCAGCGCGGATTTGCGTATCAAGGCCCGGGTGGCGCAGGAGTCGCTGGAGGTGGCACGCTCTTATATGCACCTCGCAGAGGAGGCCGTGGACAAGATCGAAGGCTCGTCCGCCGCCAGCCTGAACTACCGCGTCGAGATGTTCCGCGAGCGCGCCATCGCTCGCAAAGCGGTCGTCTCGCAGGAGGCCGAAATCGCCGAGGCTGCCGTACAACTGGCCTCGCTGGACCAATTCGGTCGAAAACTCGAGGATCACCTTGACAAGGTCGAGCGCAGCTTTGCCGATGGCCGGATCGTTGCGCCCATCGCCGGGATCATTTCGACCAATCTCGCGCGTGTCGGCCAGTCTCTGGTGGCTGGCACGCCGATTGCCGAGATCCTCGATCGGACCGATATATTTGTCGACTGGTACGTTCCTAATGAGCGTCTGGCCGATCCCAGGATCGGGAGCGAAGTCTTTGTGCTGTTCGGCAACCGGCGTATTTCCGGAACAATTACGGAAATCCTGCCGGTGTCCGATGTATATCCGGGAGCCCTCGCATCGGTCGCGCGTGAACGTACCGCGACACAGATCGCCCGAATACACCTTGGTCCAGGCGAGCTGCCGCCGGCGTTGAATTCGACGGTGTACGTTCACATGCACTACACCGACTTCACCGCATGGATCGCCACCATGCTGGTCCGCCTGTTCGGGCTTGGCCAGATGTAACGGCTGGCAAAACGGAGTGCTATGGAATGCAGATTGAAGCGCACCAATCGGAGTGTCCAGCCTGCGGCTCGGCCGCGTTAGACGTTGTTCCTGTGTTTCATCACATGATGTGCGCCTATGTCGGCCCGGAATATGACTTCAGTCCGACGATCGCTGGATATGTCTGCCCGAAATGCGGTCGCCCCATCGTCTCGGGCGACCTTGCTTGCGAGATCGTGGGGACCAGTGCGCGGTGCAAGGTGTGTCACGGGGAAATGGTCGTGTCACCGCCGCCAGCGTGTCTCTAATGATTCCCTGCAGTACCCCGGTCCTGCGCGTACCGCTTCGCGATCTTGGGAGCCCTCCGGCGCGTTTCACTTCTGCAGGCAGATTGCCCTGAGCGCGTCCTCAAGCCCGCGGGCCTTGGCGTCCTGAACCAGCGCAAGCCGGGCTGTCTCGCAGCGTTCCGCACTGGTAAACTCCTGGGTCGATACGGCGGCGCCATTCACGGCCCCGCCGAGCCAGCCGACGACGATCAGGACATAACTCACGACAACCTCCATGGTCATGCTCGGAAGCGGCCCGCCGACGGGCAGGCGCGCTGATACTCCGGTATGGGTCAGTCAGCGATGTGGCCTATCAGTGCGGTCTGCTGAGGCTTGATGCAGCCCCGGGCGATCTGTATCTCGGCATCCGTCGCGCCCTTGCTCCGCGCCCACGCCTCGGCGGTAGCCGCCGTGTATCTGGCGACGTAATACCGGACGAGCGCGCAGGATGCGCGACGGCCCAATCCACGTGACTCGCTGGCGGCGGCGGAAGACACCGAAATTGTGAAATCTCCACGGAGGAGTTGTTGCGAATGATCGGGATCGCTTGTCAACTCTATCGATCCCAACGTCCCGCAGGCGAGAGCGACCGCAGCCAGGACCGCTTGCATTGTTCTGATTTGTTTCATGAAGCCTCCACGGTTAGGGCTTAACCATGCGCTCGCTGTCTTTGCGCCGTTGATCTAGATCAATCAGCCCAACGGGCCTGCTTCGAATGGCGATCGAGCCCTTCCGCCTGAGCGCGCCTCCACTGCTGCGTCCTTCCTTCAATTGCTGTGTCCCGACGGCACGCATATATCGAGCGCCTTTCCAGCGGAGAGTTCGTGTATCTCAGCCATGATTGCGGCTTTCGTTGAAGATGAAGGCATGGCGACCTGGCCGTGACAATCGCAGGAAGTCGTCTGCCTGGATGGCGCGTTGCGCGCGGCCCCCCGACAAGGCTGCCTCGCCCTCATCGAGGAGGATCGGAGCAGGAGCGAAGCAGCCTCATCGAAGGCGCGCTGGCCTGTGCGGGATGCTCTCGGCACAGAGATAAATCCCGTCCATCATCATGGTTGCCGACATGGCCTGATCGTTGATCCAGATCAAGCCTCCCTCCGCCCCTCGTTGAAGGCTGTCCCGGGGTGCGGATCGCTGCGGCCTTGTTGGGCCCCGCGCAGGACAGGAGAAAAGGCCATGTTTCGAATTTCCCTCGCTGCAGTGGCAGCAGTCGTTCTGGTCGGCGCCAGCCTCGCGCCGGATGATGCGTTCGCACGTCGCGGCGGTGGCGGCGGCTACCGCGGCGGCGGAGGCTTTCATGGAGGCGCGGTAGGCGTTCGCGGCGGAGCGGTTGGCGTCCGCGGCGGCCGTTACGCGGTCGCCGGTCGAGGATATGCCGGACGCGGCTATTATGGCCGCCCGATAGCACGCACCGCGGTCCGCAGAGGTGTCTACGGGGCGGCAGCGGTCGGTGCCGCGGCAGCCGGAGCATATGGCTACTACGGCGGCTACTACGGTAACGGTTGCTATCGGGACGAATACGGCAACCCGATCTGCCCGCAGCAATATCCCTATTGATCGAACCAACTTCTTGCGAGCGGCGCTGAGCAACGCTTGCAGCCGCCCCTGCTTTCAGTGGCGGCTGCAAGCCAATCATGGCTCAAAAGAACCCCGGAAGACTTGCGGCACCGTCGTCGTGAGGGTGTCTCGTCCAAACTGTTATCACACCGAAAAAGGACAGGGATGCCTGACGATCCCAAGGATACGATTGAGTTCGCCATTCGCTCGGCCTTTATCAGCTATCCAAAGGAAGACGATCCGGACTGGAGAAGCCCGCACTGGATCACCGGGAAGGAATGCGCATATTTGGCGATGGCCATCATACTGGAATTGCAAGCCAAGGGATTTCAGATCGTGAAGAAGACATCCTGACGCCCCGCGGTAAACGCAAGGGAAGAGCGTGGATTGTCGCGTTGCAAATTGCTCGCTTCAGGCACTAGGATGCTCTTGGTCGGGGACCAGTCCCCTGGGGTAGATCGGCGATGCGCGCGCGAATAGCCCTGCCATTCCCGTCTTTTTCGACGCTGGCTGTCGTTTGCTTGGCGACCGCAATCCTGCTTGGAACATCGACGACCGTTCAGGCGGCTGATCCCGGGCCCAAACGCGTGCTGTTGCTGCATTCATTCGGCCCTCGTTTCAAACCCTGGAGTGACTACGAACAGTCCATTCGCTCGGAAATAAGCCGGCTTTGGCAAAAGCCTGTGGATTTTCTCGACCAATCGCTGGTGAATGCCCGGCTGGAAGATGAAAACTCGGAAGCTCTATTTGCGGAGTATCTTCGCGCCCTCTACACCAGTCGGCCGGTTGATATCATTGTCGCTATCGGGGCGCCCGCCGCTGCTTTCGTCCAGCGTTATCGCCAGCGGCTGTTTCCAGTAACGCCAATGGTCTTTACGGCGGTGGAGCGGCGCCGGGTCCAATACGAGAAGCTGACGGAAAACGATACAGTGGTTGCCGTTGCGCACGACTTCCCTGCCGCCTTCGACAATATCCTGCGCATCCTGCCCCTCACAAAAACCATAGCGGTCGTCAACGGGACTTCTCCGAATGAGATCTTTTGGGAGGACGTGATGCGTCGCGAACTCGCGCCACTGGCCGGGCGGGTCGAACTAAGATGGTACAATCAAAAGTCGTTTGAAGAAATTCTGACAGACGCAGCACGACTTCCACCTCATAGCGCGATCTTCTGGCACCTGCTGAATATCGATGCGGCGGGGGTTGCGCACGAGGCGAACCACGCGCTGAACAAGCTGTCCTCCTCTGCCAACGCGCCGATTTTCTCGTACGATGGTTCTTTCTTCGGTGAGGCAATCGTCGGCGGTCCGATGCACTCCGTCCAGGAGCTGGGTCACATCACCGCCGCGGTGGTCGTTCGCATTCTCAATGGCGAGAAGGCAGGAGACATCAAAACCCCACCCACCGGGTTCGCAACGCCCATATTCGACTGGCGACAAATGCAGCGCTGGGGAATCGCCGACAGCAGTCTGCCTCCCGGCAGCACCGTCTACTTCCGCGAGCCGACAGTGTGGGATCGGTATTCGTGGCAAATCGTATCCGTCCTCGCGGTCATTCTGATACAGGCGGCGCTCATCTCCATCCTGCTGCGCGAGCATCGTCGGCGCCAATTGGCCGAAGTGCAGGCGCGGCAGCGCATGGCGGAACTGGCCCGCGTAAACCGCTTCTCGACTGCCGGTGAACTGACAGCCACAATCGCTCACGAAATAAACCAGCCGCTTGGTTCCATTCTAACGAATGCCGAAACCGCGCAGGCAATTTTGAAATCGCCAAACCCGGACATCGCAGAGCTGGACGAGATCGTCAGCGATATCGTGCGGGATGACCGGCGCGCCAGCGAGGTCATCCGGAGGATGAGGAGCCTCCTGACCAAGGCGCCCTTCGATCTGAAACGTCTCGATCTCAACGATGTCGCGCGGGAAACCGTCGATTTTCTTTCGACGCTCGCCGTCGCGCGAAAGGTCGAACTGACGAGTTTAATGACACAGAATACGCTTCCGATCCTCGGCGACCGCATACAACTTCAACAAGTCATCCTGAATCTTGTCGTGAACGGGATCGACGCCATGAAGGACACGCCTGGCGAGAATCGTATCATCAGCGTGCGGACGTCACGCGTCGATAAGTTCGCCACGCTATCCGTCTCAGATCGCGGATCGGGCATCGCCGAAGACAAACTAAAAGAGATATTCGAACCGTTCTTTACCAGCAAGGCCGACGGCATGGGGATGGGACTATCCATCGCGCGCACCATCATCGAGGCGCACAATGGGATGATATCGGCAAAAAATCGGGACCACGGCGGCGCGTCGTTCCAGATCAGGCTTCCGTTGGTACGGAACGCCTGACCTCACGAGGCGCGGTTCGCGCAAGCGCTCCGCCGCATACCTGTGTACGGAGGGTCAGCCTGCCCTGCCCGGTATCCTTAGTAACCATCACCCCACCGGTACTGCCAGGCGATGCCGACCGCGGTGAGTTCGCTGCCGGTGCGCGTCGTGATCCCGGTGCTGGCGGATAGCTTTAGCGAATTCCGGCGGTCGATCGGCCAGGCGACGGTGAAGCCGGCCCGCGTGTTGCGCTGCTCGTTGTCGCTCTTCACGCCGTTCAGGCTGGTGCGACCGCCCGAGAAGTAGACCCCGTCCAGGGCCAACCACGCACCCGACTGGAACGTGTAGAGGATATGTCCCTGCACGGCGTAGAACGGCGCCTGCGCGAAAGTATTGCCGCCGACGAAGTCGGTATTATCGGTGAAGAAGGTCACGCTGGGCGCGAGCTCGAACGTCCAGGGGCCAACGGCCTTCGAAATCCCGAACTCGGGCTTGAACGACCAGCGATTGTTGCCGAGGTTGAGCAGCTTGCTGTTATCGTACTGCCCGACCGGCGCAGAAACCTGAAGGCTGACGCCGACAATGAGATCCTGCCGGTAGTTCGCAAAGTCCTTTACCGATAACGCAGGGGCTCCGAACAGATTGAGCGAGACGCGAAATCGCGGATCACCCAGGCCCGCCATCTCGCGCTGCCGCGGCTGGCCGTCGACAAGCCCCGAGGCGGCGAAGGAGGATACCGGCACGATCACATCGAACTTGGCCGACCGGCCCGCGAAATCGAACGAGCGGACATAGGCCAGCAGTCCGGTGTTGGAACGGAAATTGGCGTCGGCGACCGACAGGTCCGGATCGAAAGCCAGTTTGCCCTGGGAATAAAGCGCGCCTGCGATCAGGAAATTCAACCCGACCGGCGTATTCGAATACGACCGTGGCTCCGCATCCTGGGCTTTGGCAGCACATGTTCCGAATAGCGCTAGTGTGCCGAACGATCCAACAAGTGCGAGCAGGCGTGCGGCGAACGCCCTTGCTGCCCCGCGGTTTCTATCACCCATCACGGGTGCGCCCGCCGGCGGCGAGATTTGACGAAGCGTGCGGATGCCCCGAACATGACGGCACGGACCGGTTTCTCAAAGAAGCAGGAACGCGGCGCCGCAGCAGAAAATCAGAAGTGTCTGGCAAGTCGCCCCGAAACGGGTTGCCGGCCCAGCCTTCATACGGGTTTCTGGCGGCACGCGATTGTCGTTTGCCGGAACTTGCTGCGGGCGAAGCAACGCCTCGTCGATCTTTGGCGACTGACACATCGGCAACTTGACGCCCTCCAACTGCCATCAATCCCTTGCGGGATACTGCTGCCAAGCAATGCCGTTGCTGTCCAGGCGCAATGACGCAGATCAATTGGTAATGAATACTGATCGAATTGCCGCAATTGAACCGCGTCCGTCGGCTGCGCCTGGCCCCGGGAAGGTGCTGCGAAATCCCGGCATCAATTGGTCAACACGCACCGTGCCAATTCAGGCCCCGATCTGGCTGTCAGGACCACAAGGTCGTGTTCGACATCGTGGAAGCGCCCTCAAGGAGGCCAGACGAAACATAGGTTTGCTAACAGGGAAAGTTACAGGGAAACTTCGCGTTTTTGGTCCCTTGAATAGGGTAGTTTGCGCGGAAACACCTGAAGACACAGGCGTTTGTCGAAAATCTCCCTTAAAAGTTAGCAGGGAGGAAAATGAAGAGAACAGGGGACGGTTTTCAGAGATCAGGGAATGAACAGATCACCAGCCACCAGTGACCAGCGACGGTTCCACCGATGTTTCGGCCCCGTATCGCCTTACCACAGAGCTCCTGTGCCCTCGGTTGTCTCGGTGGTCTCGCTGGCTTGCCACGTCCGCCGATCGCTAAAGATCCTCGGGTCGGACTCGATAGGTTTTCCTACCCGACCGTCCCGCCGGCTTGATCGCCTCTAAGAAAAGCCAAACCCGAGCCAGCACTAACCGGCCCGGGTTTAGAGCAGTTGCTTCCTTCCCAACTTGGCTACACAGCGAACATATAATCCTGAGAGTTGAAATTCAGCCCAAACGTGTTGGTGTAGATCGGAATCTCGCCTACCGGGAAGTCGCCGCCGAGATGGACAAGCGTACCAACGGGGTCCGGAAACTGGAGCAAGTCAAGCGACGCGCCAATATTGAATCCAAGCGCGGTCTGGTTGGTCAATTGGGCGTTCGGTGTTAGCAGTAGGTCCATTGCGATCTGGCCATCGTGATTGACGTCGTGGCTCGACGCATTCTGGATGACATCGAGCGGGGTGCCAAAATTGAACGGCACCAGGGTATTGTCTTCAAGTCTTAGCGAGGCATTGAGACCGAGGGAGTTGAGGTCGAAATGTTGCGTGAGATCGACGCCGCCGTTGACCGAAAGAACTCAAGAGGTTGACGAAGCCGAGGTCGAGAGGGTTCGGGCTGATGCCGAGTGCTGCCAGGGCCAGCGCAACCATATCCACATCGAGATTGACAATGTCTGGACTAGAGCCATCGGAGTGTAACGTGTCGGGATCCGATTGCGAACCTGTCGTATTAACCTGAGGCCACTGCAATGTCAGTGTCGCCACCGGATTTAGTGGCGGAATGTCGATCGTATCGCTGAACGTCGCGCTGTCGATACCCAGAATGTTAAAGCCCAGATCGAGCGGGCCAATGGTCGCGCTTCCACCGATAAGGCCCAATACATCAACGTGTGCGGAGATCAGGGCGTGGAAGATGAAGTCGAGACTATATGATCCGCCAGGTCCGGTGGTTGTGAAACTACCCCCAGGTGCGAGAGCAGCGGAGGGATCGATCAGCAGTGAATCCGTCGTTCTATTATAAAGCGTATCGATGGTGATGTCGTAGGGTAGTGTCGCATCGATGTCACCGAATGTGGCATGCAGGGTGGACTGGAAGCCAACCTTGAGTTCATAGTGCCCTCCCGCTGACCCGAGAGGATCCAGATCAATTCCTGGATCGCCACTGACATCAAGGCCGATGAATCGGGTATCGTCAATTCCGCCCGGAAGGCTCGGATCCCATATGCTTTGGTTGATGGCTTGGAAGGTCTCGGTTACCGAATTCTGAGCAACATCAAGCTCTACGTGTTGAGACGCCGTGGCCGAAGCCGTATCGGGATCGCCATTGCCATTTTCGTCCGAAACCGCGGTCACCTGAAAGTCGAAGTTAGACGTGTGGTCCGTCGGCAGAAACAGCTGAACGTCCTGCGAGGCAGAGTCCCGGATCCCATCAACCAGGGCATGCGTGATACTTCCGGCCGTCAGCAATACGTCGCCCGGAAGCGAGCCAAAATTGAAGGCACCAATGGTTTCGGAACCATCGATATCGGTGGTGGTCGCCGTTATGTGCAGGCGCACTTCGTTGACGGGATCACCAGCTTGAGGTGCTAGCACCTCGAACGTGATGGCCGGCGTATCGGCCACCGGTACGATATGGACGTTCACGGTGGCGTGGTCTTCGCCCCCCATCCCGTCGGACACGCAATAGACAAAAGTATCGTCAACGCTGTTCAGATCCGTATTGAGACCGGCGAAATCCTTGTCAGGTGTATAGAACAGGCTTTTTCCATCGGCTGCAATCGTGACCGTTCCGTGAGCCCCTGGCTCCTGGTGGATCTCAGTGATCTTGAGTGAGCTAGTGCCGTCGGCGTCGGTGTCATTGCCAAGCACAAACAATTGGACGGTTGTGTCTTCGTGCGTCGAACCGGTGTCGTCGTTGGCGTCAGGCGCCGCCGGCGCCAATGCGACGATCTTGTCGCCAGTGCTCGTCAGCCGCGCGCCAAACTGCAGGTGAACAAAATCATCGAGTGTGAGGTCATTGGCCGCGTCGGATAGTGTAAAGTGCACAGGACCATCAATGAAGTCCTGCCCCTTTCCGGGCGTTCCAAAGCCAATGCCGATGTCGAACGGATCGGCCTTGCCGTGCATATTAGCGCCCTGCCCCATGTCAATGACGCTGTTTGCATTGATCTGGGTTGCAGTAATGAGACCGTCGCCACCCGTTATGTGCAGTCCCGCAAGCTTGGCCTCGTTGAACTGAAGGAATAACGCGCGCAGGTCGGCTGAATTAGCCCCCGAGCCAAGGGCGTCGACCACAAAGTCGAGCTGGCCTGCATGTTCGGTGACCGTGACCTGAACGCCGACCTTGCCAGGGATGGTGAAACTGATTTGTCGCGGGCAGAACTCGTCCGCCGGGAGCAAGAGCGGACCAAACGAAGGCGTCGCGGCAGGTGTTTGGTTAGGCACTAGCAGGAACTGATCGTCGATGAGAGGAAATGTATCGGACTCCACGAGCGGCTTGATGGCTTTGGCCATGGACTTAAGTCCTCTATCTGTGGGTTAAGATTATGAACTCCCGCAATTGGGATTGGCTTGACAAAGCTGGACCTTAATCGCCGCAAGCGACGGGCCCTGGAAATATTGGAGCCCAATCACAATCACAGCGTGTGCGGGAGTATGTCGGCCAGCAATGAACGGAACCTATGCCTGCGCCCGTCTATTTTTGTCGAATCTGAATAGGATTTAACTTTTCTTTGCCTCACCTTCCCCGACAGTTTTTTTCAAGCCGTACAGTTGCCCTGCCGACAATCAGCGAACCCTACAGGGTGGCTACCGGTCAAAAGCTGGCTCGAGGAAGAAACTGGGGGCAAGAATTCGATCGTCGATCGCAAGCACTGGAGTGGTGGTCGCGAAACGGTCTTGAACCGCTGGCGTCCGCACACCGCCTGTGGAAGCTGAAGTACCCAACCGCCGCACACAGATAAAGGCAGCATTTGCGGTTCGTAGCGAAACCCTGCCTCGTCTGTGGCCGCGAGCCAGTGACCTCCACCATTTGCGTTTTGCGCAAGCTCGCGGACTGGGTCAAAAGGTCAGCGATGAATTCACTGTCCCGCTCTGTCGGGCGCACCATCGCGAACTGCACCGCGCGGGCCAAGGAAAGGAATTGGTGGGTCCAGACACGGACTTGAGCCGTTGGATACCGTACGCAACCTGTGGGCGATGACGCACTCGCTATAGTGCGCATCCTCTAGTCAACCGGGCCCCTATCGGTGGTTTTCGATCACCTTATTGGCGCGACAAGAGAGGCGAAGCCTCCAGCACCCGTCATCGAACGAGGCTACGGTCCAGGGGTCGCCCTCACTCCGTGACGCAAACTTGCCGCCAGCCCAAACTATACTCGACCTATGCCCTGCTCACGCTAGTCGGGATTATCGGGCGGGAGATCGACGCATGCAGCCCCCGCTGCAGCGAGGACACACATACTCGAGGCATCGCTCACTCGGCCGGCTGTAGCGGAGCTAAGTCAAGGACGGCATCGGCGCCGAAAATCACGCATATAATAACGCCAAGAAAAACCGCCCAAGCGGCGGTCTTTCAAGTTCTCATTTGCTGAACCGTTCAGGTCGCAAGTGTGGCGCTCCCACGACGCCCGTACGCCACGAATCCGACGCTGGCGAAGCCGACGATAATCATCGCCCACGTCGACAGTTCCGGAACGGCGCTTGTGAACGTTGCAGAGAAAGTGGCGTCCCGAGAATTATTTATGGCTGACGTCCAGGTCGGGCCGTCGGCAAGTACATTGGCAAACACCAAATTGCCGAGGTTGGAAATGGAGTTGGAGTTGCAGCCGCCAAAAGGCAGGCAATCCCCAAGGGTCGCTGAGCCGCTGTTTGAGTTACCGTTCTGATCGATCCCGTAAGTACTCAAGAACGCCACATAGGTCTGGCCTTGCATGACGTTGACACCAATGGGCGAGAAGTCGAGAAGACCAGCACTTGCGGACATCACCGAGCTCTGCCACAGCAGTGTCGTCGGCTGCGAGCCATTCCATGCGTATACGACCCCATATAACGAAGGGAGAGCCGAGCTGTTTAGAGTAAACTGAAAGTCGGTAAGAGCCCCGGTGATGGGAGCGGTGAACGTCTCTCCCACAAACTGCGTTTGCCGACCACCACCAGTTCCGGCGCCAGAAAGATACAAAAAGCTGTCGGTGTTTGTTGGATTGCTGACAACTTCAGCTGATGCAGGGGCCACACTGAGCGCCGCTAGACAGGCTATCGCGGCCGCAGTGGCGGCTGTCTTGATACCATTCATAACATGTCCTTTATACTAGCCTCGCCTCAGGCAAGGTTTTTTCCGGCCGCATATGGGATAGCGGTACCGCGTTATCGTTTACCGATATAAAACTATGATGACGGTGCTTAACGTTTCGGCGCGATGCCCGCTTGATCGAGCCTATGTGCACAATGAAATTGGCCGAGGTCCGTCGTGCGTCTTTGGCGGGCCTCATAAACGCCAAAAGCGGTCCCCGGGTGAGCGGACATCGCTCTCACCGTGGTGATCGTCGCAATTCACGTCTTCAAAAAAAGCCGAGTGACATCCTCTGTCGGAAATCAGCTATTCCGACATCACCGATCGGCGTGGGCGACAGAAATGCTGGGGTCGTGAACTGCGAAAGCCCCGCTTCAAGCGGGGCTTTTTGTGTATTCGAGCCGAAATTGGTTCGCGGTTCAAGATCCGGGAGCGACGTCTTCAACGACAGTCGGGCTCTCGCCGTCGGCGCATTAGCCGATCATATTTCGCTCGACTGCCTTGTTCATCGCAGCACTCGGCCATTTGGCGAGCGCCGTTTTTCGTCGCTCAGCCTGCAGGGCGATAGCAACTCCGACCACAATCACGGCAAGGGTCACAGTCAAGCTTCCTGGCGCAATACAGTTGATGCAAGTGCCGATCATGGTTGGTGCTTCGTACATCGTCGAAAATCTCCGCTACTACTCTTCGCTAGATGGTACCTGATCGGCGAGAGTCAATATGCATCTATTGCAAGGCGGGGGTCAATAAAATACCGGGGGCCCTGGTTTGAATTCAGGTCGGGCAGAGTAATCCCTCGTCGTCGCGGTCGCGCGTAAATCAAGCGCGGTCGAACCGCGATGAGATTCCGAGAGCATGCCGCAACCGAGACAGACCCTGGCTGCCCCTGCCCTCCGGCTCAATTGGGCGTCTTCGGATCCGAAAGATGTGATGGTCGCCGTCGGCCACCCGGCGACAGCAAATCGTTCTGGCCCGCGTCTTCGCGGTGCGGCCGGGCTGATTTTCCTGCCCGCCAGAAATAGCCGCCAATAACCGGAGTGCCCCCAGAGTCTCACGGCTTCCTTCGACCGGGACCTCGAACTGGCTTGCGGTTTCCGCATTTGTCTGGCGTAGTCGCTGGATTGTTGAATTGCACGACACCCAACCGATAGCCGCGCCCATGGATCGTGAAAGCCCCTATGGACTGTGGCTGGTGGAGTGGTTGCCCATGCTTTATGATATTTTCACGGTCGTTCTTCTACTGGGCGGTTGCTTACTCCTCTGGGTGACCCTGAGGCCAGGACGCCGTGTTATTGTCACCCCGCTGGAACCCTCGGATCCCGGGACCAGCGGCCACGTCGACGACTACCCTGCCGCGGGACAGTTTGAACCAGATACCCCATTTGGCCCGCCGGTCCTGGAAGCGTTTCCCTCAAGCGAAAGGCGGGGCGCTGACGCGGCTGACGTCGAGCCCGGGGTTACGGTCAATCAGAACAGTTACGCAAGTCGGGTCGCATCAGCGCTGACAAAGTTCAGAAAGCAGGATCCTCCGTAGGGATGTTAAGGAGGCCACCCGCGGAAAATTCCAATGTAGTTCCGCTGGGGCGTTTGGGGATCACGGCGTCGACTACGCCAAAACCACCGTGATTGGCCCGCCATGTCAGGTGTCGCAAGTGAAGTTGTCATGGCACACGCTCACCGAGTGCTTTTATATAGTGCAATTTCATGGCGAGAAGCGAGTTTCGAAATTAAGAACACTACGAAAAGCTTATTGGGAGGCCCTTCGGCGTGACCAAGCAGAGCTTGAGGGGATGCCACGAGTGGAGTAATATTTCGAAATTGATAAGGTTTTTTCTTAAGGTGGGCTTGGTTCCCTTGTGCCCGTTACTGGATTTAGGCGTTCGATTATATGCGCCGCAGCATTGACACGGTTCCGAAGGATGGAAACGCTGTCATCCTCGAGGATGACGCGAGCGGGACGTTTGAACTCGCTCATTGGTGTCCGGAGGACGCTGCCTGGGTCGACGAAGACGGCAAGGCCAGCAGGATCAGTCCGACGCATTGGCATTCGGTGCGACGTGACCCCTTTTTTCTGAAAGAAATCGCTTCAATTGAGCCGTCGTCACCGCACGCAGATCTCAGTTTCCCGTTGGTTCCTGATCGCGGGGGTCCTGCACGGCCTCGCGTCAATCCGGCGCGCGCTCTGGCGGTGCCCTCGCCTGCCAACGTCGTTCCGATCAAATCGCCAACCGCTGTCCCCGCGCCGCCCGCAAGGCGGCGATTTGCCGGGTCTTTTTTGGCTGTCGCACTCATCGCGGCATCCCTGACCGGCATGTACTTTCGTTCAGAAAGCAAAGCTTACCTGGCGAAGCATGCCGGTCGCGATCTCTCGATGCTTAGCGTCTTTAGCAGTCGGCTCTTCGAGCAAACAAGACAGTCGGCAACTCCGGAAGCTGAGAGCGTCGCTTCGTCGGCCCGGGGGGCCGCCAAATCCGACGTCACCAGCCCGCAAACGATGCAGGATGCGCCGACGCAACTGAATGCCCAGAATGAACTATTGCCGACGGCCACCTCCCCATCGCCCGAACCCGATCTCGGAAAAACCGCCACCTTGGTCCAGGAACTTGCCGCGGCGCGACAGCAGATAACAACAACGGAGGCGACGTACCGCCAAGCTCTCGACGAAGAACGTGCGCACGGCATCGCGCTGATACGCGAATTGGAGCAGGCGCGACGGAGCGCCGAACTGCAGGCGGGGCTTCGAAGCAAGGCGACCGATGAGACGGCCGAACTCAAGCGAGCCGCCGAAACCGTAACTGCCGAACTGCAGCAGGAGCGCGCAAGGGCCGACGTCCTGGCGAGCGATCTCGCGACGGCGCGACGCGCCGTTGAAGCTCAAGCGGCGCAGGCAGCCAAGGAAAGTGACGAGACTTCGCGCCTAAGGCAGCGCGAGACCACGATATCAGAACTGCAGGATTCGCTGCAGAAAGAGCGCGGCAGAACCAGGCAACAAACCAGCGAGCTGGCAATCGCACGCCAGGAAATTGAAACGCAAGTGGCGCTTTCGCGCAAAGCAAGCGAAGAAGTCACGCAACTTAAGCGGGGCACGACTGCGACGACAGAGTTACAGCAAGCGCTGAAACAGGCGCGGGAGAAGGCCGAGGCGCTTGCCAGCGAGCTGACGACAGCCCGGCAAGACATCAACTCCCAATCGGCGCTGGCTAGCAAGATGATCGACGAGGCCGCCCAGCGCAAACGGGCGGAAGCGGCCGCGACCGCCGAACTGCGGCAGGAACGCGAAAAGGTCGAGACCCTGGCAAGCGCATTGGCGAATGCGCGGCGGGACCTGGAGACGCAGGCGGCCCTGTTGGCAAAGACGAGCGAAGAGGCCGCGCAACTGAGGCAGAGCGCGACCGCGGCGGCAGAACTACAGCAATCCTTGAAGCAGGCGCGGGGTAAGGCCGAGGAACTCGCCGGCGAACTGGCGAAGGAGCGCGCGGACTTGAAGTCAAAGGCGGCGCTGGCGAACGAAAAGAGCGACGAAGCCGCGCAGCTTAAACGGGCGGAAGCGACCGCAGCCGCCGGACTGCAGCAGGAACGTGAACGGGCCAAGACGCTGGCAAGCGAGCTAGCGGCAGCACGGCGTGAGGTCGAGACGCAAACGACTCTCGCACGCCGAATGAGTGAAGAGGCGATACAGCTCGAGCAGGTCGCGCGAACCGGCGCGGCGGAAGTGCGGCAAGAGCGCGATAGGGTCGAGGCGCTCACCAATGAACTGGCGACGGTAAGACAGGATAGCGAGACCCAGCTTGCGTTGTCGCGCAAGACCAACGACGCCGCCATTCCAATCAACGGCGCCGTCGGGACCGCCAGGGCAGAGCTCCAGCCCATGATGCAGCGCGACCGCGATCGGGGCGAGAAGGCGGTGCTTAAACCTGCACGTCGCCTCACCAGTGCGCGGTCGACGCCCGACAGCCCGGTGAACAACCAGCCGGGCCAAATCGCGGCATCGGCTACGCAGCAGCCGTTAACCGCCACCGAGGCCAAGGACACGCCGGAAACAACACGGTTGCTGGAGCGCGCCAACGCTCTGCTCAACCAGGGAAATATCGGCGCGGCGCGCGTTGTTCTCGAGCGAGCCGCCGAGACCGGCAGTGCACAGGCAGCGTTCAGGCTCGCTGAAACCTATGATCCGGTCGTGCTCGCGTCCTGGGGCACGTACGGAACGCGTGGCGACGCGGCCAAGGCGCGCCAGCTATACGCCAAGGCTTTCAACGGCGGCATTAAGGAGGCCGAGGAGCGTTCCAATGCGCTGCTTCGCAGCCCTGACGGCGGCGATGGCCGCAGCGATATCAAATCAAGCGCGATTGATGCCGAAAAAACGGCTCGTCGATAAAAACGTTTCTTGAACTGCGCTTGCCGCGCCACCGGTTTGGCGGTGGTCGGGCCTATTCTTGAAGGGAGAGTTTCGGTACGTCGACTGGGCCGAAACTGCCAAATCCGATCGCCGCGATCAAAGCGATGACGCCAGAAATGATGGTGGGCCAGATGGATGGACGGCGACCAGGCCGCACGAGCCTGACCGCGCACGGCGACGACACGGGCTCATCAATTCCGTATGCATGATTTTTTTTTTCCGACAGCGGCGACTGATTGTCATCGTCGCCGGGGCGGCTCACTTCTTCGCCTTCATTCAGGCGGCTGATGATCAGGCTCAACATCTACCTTCTGGCGAAATATAAAGCCGATAAATCCGAGCACCACCAGGAGCGCTCCCGCCATCATCATCCAGTGCGGATACTGCAGTTCCTCGAAAAAGGTCTCCATCCCCTCACCCTCAGCTGCAGTCGATAACGTGCGCTGATTTTTCCGGTGCGTCGGCGGGGGCCGCATTTGCCTGAAAAGGCGTCGGCCCCCCGACGTGTTTCCAAAGCCAGCACGCTGCCACGATCAACAGCGCGACAGAAATGAAAAAATCGAAGGGGCGTGCGTGCATGAACCGTCGCCATCTAATGAGGGATAGCGGGGCCGCCGGTGGGGGCCGACGACCCCATGTCGTGAACCTTCTGACCGTAGCTGGTGGGCATCTTCGGTCAGCTATACGCGACGATGCGACGATAGCGCAGCCTCGGATAGCCGCAACGAAACTCGCGCGTTAACCTGAATGTCCGCGCAGCAAGTTAATACGGCCTTCGGCGGCCTAACGCGACCTGCGGACAACGTTGCTACAATCGCTCTGTCCGTTCGTAGTGGGCGAACATCTGGAGTGAGGATTTTGAAACGCCGCCGACGACAACGCATGACGCCGTGCAAATGACCGACACGTCGACGAGCGGACGTTTCGCTATGCCCGTTTTCGACCGGCCTCGACGTCGTTCGCAGACTGCCTCGGACGGCGTGAGATCGCGACGGTGCAGGCGACGGCGATCGATCGCCTGCCTTATGTCCAGCCGCCCCGGACTCGGACGGAAGACCAGCGACGAGCTCACCGTCCCCCGCTCTGGCGAAGGGCAGCCCCGCGAACTACGCCGTGCGAACAGAGAACCGTTGGGCATTTCGCGCGAGCTATGGCTTGGCACGCGTGCCGATACCCGCGCTTTCAGCATGGTTTCGAAATCTGATTTCACCAATTGCGCCGCAATTTGATTCGGCGGTGCTTCAAAGCAATCCAAAGAAAAAGGCCGCCCGAAGGCGGCCTTTTGCAACAGATATTGCTGGTCGCTTACGCAAGGCGGAAAGCGATACCTTGGCCCTTCCGCCGGTACGCCATGAAGCCAACGCCAGCGAAGCCGAGAATCAACATCGCCCACGTTGACGGCTCGGGAACGCCGGACGTTGTGGTTGATCGGCAGCTGAGTACGTCAAGTCCACGAAAGCGAAGTCGCCTTTGGAGCCCGAGGTGCCGCCATTTCCGGGGTGAAACACAATCCCGGTGAAGGCCACCGAGTTCAGTGAGTGCAATCGCCCACTCACCGGCACCAAAATCGTCGGCGATCGTGAGATTCTGCACGGTGCCGGCCACGCTAAGCGTACCAGTGGTGGTGCGGTTCGGCGTGAACGAGATTGTAACCGGGGGTCCCCCGGTGGCGTCGACGAGCGCCACTCTCGAACACAGTGTCACCCCGGAAACCATTGGGATAAAGAAACGAAATCGTAAATGCGGATAGCACTTGGGCGTGGCCGAAGTGAAGCTAATCGACTCGTTATTATCGATTTCACCGCCGACGACCGAGTTAGTGCCGGCTACACCAACTCCTGTAATCGCGCCAATTGACTTGTGATCGAACGTTCCGGTCCCGGAATTTGCCGTCGCTGTCGCGGTGAGGGCCCCGACGGTCACGCTGTGCTGGCCTTGGGTCAAATCGGCTTGGGTTATAACACTGGCCTGAGCGGCGCTGGCCAAGGTAGTACCCGCAATTCCAGCAAGAAGGAGGGTGGCGAACCTCGATTTAAAAATCATTTAATTGCCCCACTGTTCTACACAATTTATTCTCACGCATGAATAATTTATCATTTAACTCAATCTCCGCCGGGCACAATATAACAACTGTTAGGGAACCTCTGAGCAACGTCACTTTTTCACAGTCGGTTGATGGCGGTGCCGGGTTTTCGTCGTTTATCCAGGTTCCTGCGGAGTGACGACCTTCCGCAGGGAGGCTTTCGCCCCCGTCTTCGTCATGCGGACGCGAGTGTCCTGCGGGCAAGGAATAGGTTGGCGAGCGCGAGCAGCGCAAAGACCTGCGCGCCGTTCTTGGCGATGCCACGATAGCGAACCTTGCGATAGCCGAATTGGCATTTCATCACCCGGAACACGTGCTCGACCTTGGCGCGGATTTTCCCGAACCGACGGTTGCGTCGGCGTTGCGATATCGACAGTGGGCGTCCGGGCTTCGCTTTCGCCTTTACGGCCCACAGAACGCCCGCCGCTTCCGCCTGCCGTTGCTTCCGGTCGTTGGCATAACCCTTGTCGCCGTACACGGCACGATCATCCTCACGGATCAGATTGTCCATCACCTTGGCGTCATGCACGCTGCCCGTGGTCACGCCCACCGTATGTACGAGCCCGCTCTTAGCATCGACGCCGATGTGTGCCTTCATGCCAAAGTACCACTGGTTGCCCTTCTTCGATGAGCGCATCTCGGGATCACGCTTTTGCGCCTCGTTCTTCGTCGACGGGGATGCCGCGATCAGCGTCGCGTCGACGATGGTGCCGCCACGCAGTAGCGCACCGCGGGCCTCCAGAAGCTCCGAAACAGCGGCGAATACCGCCTTCGTCAACTCGTGGCGCTCCAGGAGATGCCGGAAGTTCAAGATGGTCGTCTCGTCGGGAATTGCGTCGCGTCCGAGCTCCAGACCTGCGAACGCGCGCATCGAGCAGATGTCGTAAAGCACTTCTTCCGCGCCGGGATCGGAGAGGTTGTACCACTGCTGCAGGCAATAAATCCGCAGCATCACGGCCAACGGAAAAGGCCGCCGCCCGCCATTCGGACCAGCCTTGGGATAATGGGGCTCGATCACAGCTTCGAGCGCGACCCAAGGCACCACGGCCGCCATCTCAGCCAGGAACACATCACGCTTCGTGTGCTTCTTCTTGGCCGCATAGTCGAGCGATGCAAAACTCAGCTGGTCCATCAGAGCACTCCCCGAATCAATGATCCAAGTGTGCCACGATCGTCAGGTTGTTCACGAGACGCCTGTGTCCGCTTCGCCACACTCAATCTATTACTGTTCCGGAACGGCCCTTTGGACTTGTGGCGGTCCCTAACTTGGTTATCTTTTGAGCGGGCGGCTATTACAACGAATCTATTTTAGCACGGCGGGAACCATGATTGTTCCTCAAAAGCGATACGCCGTTTGGCAAATGCGCTGCGATGCTTTCCATGAAATTATCAGCGAAGAAAATGCTGGATGGGTGCCCAATCTCGTAAGCTTCGCTAATGAGATTGAATGCGATTGTCCTGATGATGACGTCGTTGGTCATGCCCGATCAGCCCGCAGGCAAGCGATTGCATTTTCTAATACGAAGTCCGCCGATAGAGCCTATACGTTCAACGGTTTTCTGGCCTCGTTGCTGCGTCTCAGCATCGCTCTTGGTATTCATCTCATCGGCTATCACAGCACACGGAACTTCGACAACGTCGTTGATCAAGCCCGTTCTGACAGAGACGCCGAGATCCCGCCCTGGATGATCCCACGGGATCAAGCTAGCTAAGCCGCTTCAAATCGGCCTGGTGCTGCTGCAATCGGCTTATGGCTGCGTCGTGTTTCATGAAGCAAAAATAGCAAACCGGAGCATTGCTTCCAAAGTTTCGCACTATGCTGGTGTGGCCGACGGGTCTGCAGGTCTTTTGTTCGTAAATCATGCCCGGCTGAACACTTCGGATGGTTAGTTGCGGGGCCGGTCTTTACCTGACTTTCGAAGGCGGACACATGGGCCACCGCCGTTCTCGTCGATGAACTCGACGCCGGCAGCCTCGAATGCCCCCTTGAGTATGTCGAGTGTTCCCACAACAAAAACATGAAATATTAGTCGAATGGCTTGACCATTGCCGTGTAGCATTTCTCAGATGGAGCGAGGTAACATACCGAGATGAAAGAGTCGTCTCCAGTCAACGAAAGCCTCCTGAGGCAGCGCCTCACCGAGCTCGGCTCGATAGCTAGCTTGGCGCCGCATATCCTTTCAGGCCTCGAACATTTTATCCGCACCGCCGGCGACTATGACCTCTTTCGCGTCAATCCTATCCAATACGCGACCGCTAACGGCCTAAGCGAAGCCGAAGGAATTGAGCTGTTTGTGCACGCCGCGAAGGTGGGCCTGTTCGAGATGCAGTGGCTGCTCATCTGCGCCTATTGCCCGCAGGTCGCAGGCGGTTTTCGAGAGCTAGACCAGGTTCATCCACGCTTCCAGTGCGAGTTCTGCAACGCGCTCAACGATGTGGCGCTTGACGACTACATCCAGGTCACCTTTACGGTCTCGAGTGCCGTCCGCGACATCGTATTTCGTCATCCTGAGATGCTGTCCGTCGAGGACTACTACCTGCGTTATAACTTCTCCAAGGACTTCAAGCCTCCGCACGGAATGACGCACGAGCAACTCGTCGCGGCACTCTCGCGGGGATTTGCCGATATCGAGGCTGATCAGCAGAGGAGCTTCGAATTTGACGTGACGGCCGGCCGTTTCGAGGTGCTCGATCTCAGCCATAAGCTGCTTCTGGTTTTCTTCGCGAACGGTGAACCGGCGGAACCCCAAGGGACGCAGGTCCGGCTCGAGTTGGGTCGGTTCATAGTTCCGGATCGGCCTACTGGGCCGAGAGACATGGTCCTTGGCGACGGGCGCTTTGCGTTTCGACAGACGGCCGATCTTAGCCCAGGCAAGCACATCATTCAGATTGAGAACCGCACGAGCGATCGCGGCCGCTTCTGGTTCCTTCAGTACCCTTCCCAGTTCGAGCCCCATCTGGTCGAGTATGAGCCGTTTCTTTCCGGCAAGCGGCTGCTGCTCACCCCGTGCTTCGGCGAACTCTACAAGACACAACTGGTGGATGAGCGGGAGAGCCTGGCCGTCTCCGACATCACCTATCTGTTCACCGATCTAAAGGATTCGACCCCGCTGTATGAAAGCGTTGGCGACGTGAATGCCTATTTTCTCGTTCGTCAGCACTTCGACATCTTGAACAAGATCATTCGGGAGCGATCTGGCACCATCGTCAAGACGATCGGCGATGCAGTCATGGCTGGCTTCGAGCGTCCACAGGACGCCGTTCTTGCCTCCATCGAGATGATCGAAGAACTGTCGCGATTCAACCAAACCGCTTCACGGCCGCTCGGCCTCAAGGTCGGTGTGCACAGAGGCAGGGCCATTGCCGTAAGGCTCAACGACCGGATCGACTACTTCGGGCAGGACGTGAATATCGCCGCCCGCGTGCAAGGTCTCGCCGGTGTCAACGAAGTTTGCCTGACGGAAGCGGTAATGGAGGCGCCCGGTGTCAGTGACATCGTCAAAGGACGCCCGGCGTCGCGCGACTACGAGAACTTGAAGGGCATCGGCCAGAAGATGGAAATTCATCGGATTGAAATCTCTCCGGCGCAGAGATGAACGCCCGCTGGCCTGCCGCGAAGCGGAGCCTATATGCTGCCAGACCCGCAGACCGATTGTCGGCTTCGAGTTAAAGCGCCAATTTTGCGCGCCGCTGCAGTCGAGCCTTGCCACGCAATACTTCACTGACGCGGCTTGGCGTGCCGAGGAGCGGGATAAGGTGGCGGATCAAATTGGCGACGCTCGGCGGCCGGCGTGGCCATTTCATTTCCTCGTACGCGGCGATCAGGCGACACTTGCGCCTCCAGCCGAGCGACGTCGGCTGGGACGCTCGAATTCCATAGCTGGTCGACGAGTGCGCGGGCGCGCAAAAACTCGGCATCACTAGCACTCAAAATGAGGGTCGCATCCATCACACAATCTCCGCATCGATCTTGTCGTATTCGGTACGGGCCCGCAGCTCTCAGGCTGCCTGCTCCTGTCCCATCTTGATCAGCGATTCTGCGGGAATGCCGAGCCCCTCGTGCAGTCTCCAGATCATTTTGAGCGTGAGCGAGCGCCTTCGATTTAGCACCTCGTGCACGCGGTTACGACTGCCGATGAAAGGAATGAGGTCGCGAGGTTGCAGCCCATTCTGATCCATATGGTACTTGATCGCCTCCACTGGATCCGGGAGATCCATTGCATAATGCTTGCGCTCCCACGCCTCCACCAACGTGACAAGAACATCGAGGCGGTCACCCTCAGCCGTGTTTCGCTTCGCGCCCATCAGGCCCTCGATCTCTTTGAGAACCTTGCGGTAATCACGCTGGTTTTTTATCGGCGAAATTTCCATGGCCTCTACCTTCAAACGGTTTGTGCATCGACCTTGTCATACTGCCGGTGCGTGCCGATGAACCGCACATAGACAACGCGATAAGGATAATTGATCCACACCACGATGCGATATTTGTTGCCGGCGATGTTGAACACTGCACGACCGTCGTTGAGAATGCTCGCATTGCCGATAGTGAAGTCACTTCTTCTGCGACTTCAATACGGCGGATTGTCCTAAACACCAAGCTGGATTAATCGTGTCGGGCCAACACGTCCTGAACTTGCCGTAGTACGTGATCAATATCCCCGGCGCTGGCTTCCTCGCCGGCTTGCTTGGGTGTCTCTGATATTTCGTGGGATACATTCGGCTCAGCGATCAAGATTGTCGTGCCCATCCGTTCGACCGCACCTTCACCTGACACATCTTTTGACGGTTCCGATTCACTGTATTGATCCTGATCGAAGGCTCTGTCTCCTGCCGCGATCCGGGCTAAAACGTCCACGCGTTCTTTGTTCTCGACATCTTCGTCGGGGATTGCTGTACCCGGCTCTTCGGCATCGAGTTTCTCGCTCGGGTTCTCGAGCTCGATCACTTGGTCAGATTTAGGCAACGTCTGGGTTTGCAACATTTCGATCGCCTCCCACTCCGCCGAAACTTTCGGCCCATCAACAGAGGATGGAGGTTCAACGATCGGGTCAGAAATTGCTCGCTCTTCTATCTCCACAGCAACGGCTGCGGGGACCGCTTCACCGCCTTCTTCAGGCGCGGGAAGAGTAGCTAAAAACACTTCCGAAGGTCGTTCGACATTTTGCGTGGCGGTGGCTGTCACGCCAACTTCCTCGGCAACGACGCGTTCATCGCGCGCCGATGGTACGAGACGAAGGGATTTTCGCTCAATAATGCGCCTGGCTGCTTCGTACGCGTTGAGCGCCGTGGTTTGGCAGCGATCAATATAGCCGATGACACGGTCTGGGGGCATCGGCTCGGACGTTACTGCGATCGATGCTCCGAACGTCTCATCGACCACATACCAGCCTTCGTTCAGCCGTCGGGCCGTCCACTTCATTCGAATGGCGTCGAGCGGTCCGGGTCCGAATTTTGAATAGCCGTCGGGCACCTCGGTCACCCTCGTGACTTCATCCAGACCGGGGCGTGATAGATCCCCACTCCCCCAGTGGGATGCAACATCCTCAGAAATACTCTTTTCGTCGATCGACACAACAAACTCCCAACTCATTGCATCTGGAATTTCAGTACTGCTGCAAAACTTGTGAATAAAACCTGACAACTATACCAAGAGGCACCGGCCTTGTCATGACGCTTTAGCGGTGGCCTGGCTGATAGACCGCCATCCGCAATGAAGCGCATAGCTTGGAAGATCACGCGCAATCTCGGCGAGCCATACTAAATGGCCCTTTATTGCTGCAGGACCTTTCTTGGGAAGAGGAATAAACCCCCGCTCGTCGTCTCGTCTGCGATGTCGAGCTGCATATAAAGCCACGACAACGCGAGAGGGCCTTTATCGGGCAAGCATTGTTAAACCATTGCAACAGTTGAACTAAATTGGGTTCGTTTTGCACAATTTACGTTCTCCCGTGGTTGACCAGCCTTGATTCCGTTATATCTTCTTGACTATAGCGATATGCACGATGAAATGGTGCAACTGGTCATACTCGCCCGGTGCCAGCCGCGCCGCCATCGGCTGGACGCTCTTGCGATCGCCCGGTCCAATCAATCCCGAGATATAAAGCGGACACATCCGCCGCCGTGCCTTGTGACCTAAACGATCCAGGAATGGCTTGAGCCAGCGTCCAAGCTCGTCTTCCCACTTCGACTTCGTGTCCACCATGGTCGGCCCTCCAAAAGCCGACCACCCATGAATCATTGAAAATCTGATTCGGGAATCTGGAGGGTTCTGTGAGGTCGCGCTCACGCGAGGGCGCGGCAAGCACTTATAACGCGACCTCATTGAAGCCGGATTGAACGAAGGCGCGGGAGAATATGCACGGTGGTGCGGCTATGGGGATAGTTTGAGATCGCGGGTTGCTATCGGCAGACTGCGGAGCTGACGCGGCGACGTTTTGGTTGCGCAATGGCGGCAACTTGAGACAGAGAGGATTTTACAGGCGGTCGCGATCGATGGCCCGCTGCATCGAATAATTTCCATCGCGCCGTTTGGCCGCAGGGATTCGGCAGCGTCTGCGATGATCGAGACGACGGGATCATAATGACGAATGAAGATCTTCGTGCACGGTATAAGTTGGCTCACGATGTGTCGCATCGGAACGGTGGGGTTCGAGGGCTGGAGCGGCTGCAGCTGTGTCGAAAGCGCTCGATGATGCGCATGACGCCACCACAATCAGGACAGGCGGGAACCTTGGCCCACGTCAGAGCGTCCGAATCCACAGGCGACGGCTCGCCATCGTTTGGCGCTGTCCGCTCACGATCGAGAAGTTTGCGGCAAAGGGCGAGTTTGGCAGCGCGATGGCCGTTGGCCATGAAGCCGAAGTGGCGGATGCGATGGAAGCCATCGGGCAGCGTGTGAAGAAGGAAGCGGCGGATGAACTCGTCGGGCTTGAGCGTCATGATCTTTGTCGCGCCGTTCTGGCGGTAGTCCTTCCAGGTAAAGGCGACGTGATCCTCGTCGAGGGCTACGAGCCGGCTGTTGGCTATTGCAACGCGATGGGTATAGCGGCCGAGATAGGCCAGCACCTGCGCGGGGCCGCCGAACGGCCGTTTGGCGTAGACGACCCAGCTGATGCGCCGCATAGCGACGAGGTGAGCTGCGAAGGCAGCAGGCTCGGCCAGGGATGCGAGATCGCCGAAGAAGTTTAGGGTGCCGGCGTCGAAGGCGGCGGTCAGACGTTCGAGGAACAGGCGTCTGAACAGCCGGGCGAGCGGTTTGACGGCCAGGAAGAAGTTTGGTCGGCTGGCGATCCAGCGCGCGCTATCGGGCGAGAGGCCGCCGCCCGGCACGACGCAGTGGACGTGGGGATGGTGCGTCAGTGCCTGCCCCCAGGTGTGGAGGACGGCGACGACGCCGATCCCGGCGCCGAGCCGGCGTGGATTGGCGGCGAGCGTCGACATCGCCTCGGCGGCGGCTTTGAACAGGATCGCATAAACGATGGCCTTGTTCTGAAAGGCGATCGCGGCGATCGGAGCCGGTAATGTGAAAACGACGTGGAAATAGGGAACCGGCAGCAGGTCGGCTTCTCGCGCGGCGAGCCACGCGGCTCGGGCTGGCCCCTGACACTTCGGACAGTGCCGGTTGCGACAGGAATTATAGGCGATCCGCGTCATGCCGCAGTCGTCGCAAGCCTCCATGTGGCCGCCGAGCGCCTCGGTCCGGCACGCCACGATCGCGCTCATCACGCGCCGCTCGACCCGCCCTAGATGACCGGCATGTACACGGCGATAGGCCTCGCCATGCCGGCGCAGAATATCGGCAATCTCGATGGCGGGCCTGTTGGAGCGGCTGTCGGGGCGGATCATCACCCGCATCCCGCCGCGGATCATCCAGGTGGCGTCACCTCCAGCGACAGGCGATCGAGCGGGCTCTGCGTCGCCCGGATCGTATCGGTGGCGACCTGCGTGTAGCGCGCTGTCGACGACAAATTATTGTGCCCGAGCAAGACCTGGATGATCCGGATATCGGTTCCGTTCTCGAGAAGATGCGTCGCGAAGCTGTGGCGCAGCGTGTGCAGCGTGACGCGCTTGGTCAGGCCCGCAGCCTTCACCGCCGACCGACAGGCGGCGTGCAACACGGTCTGATCGATCGGATGATCTTCGTCACGACCAGGGAACAGATAAAGCCGCGGCCGGGCGAGCCGCCAGTAGGTGCGCAGGATGCCCAGCAGCTGGGGCGACAGCATCACATTGCGATCCTTCGCGCCCTTGCCGTGGCGCACCTGGATGACGCCGCGGGCGCTGTCGATGTCTTCGATCCGCAGTCCCGCGACTTCGGAGGCCCTGAGTCCGGCCGCATAGGCCGTGGTGAGCGCGGCGCGGCTCTTCAGGCTGGACACGGCCTCGAGGAACTGAACCACTTCGTCGGCGCTGAGAACGACCGGCAGCTTGCGCGGTTCTCGCGCATAGGGAATGCGCTCCGGGATCAGCGCCTCGCCGAGCGTGACGCCGTAGAAAAACCGTAGCGCACAGACGATCTGGTTCAGCGCCGGCCATGAGATGCCGGTCGAGACCAGATGCACCTGGAAGGCGCGGACGTCTTCCAGCTCTAACCGGTCAGGCGATCGGCCAAAATAGCGGCTGAACTTCGAAACCGCGCTGATGTAGGATCGTTGCGTCGCCGGCGACAGATTGCGGACGGTCATGTCTTCGATCATGCGGCGGCGAAGAGGGCTCAAATCGGCCATCTCGATACTCCTGTCTGAGGGGGTGGGCTCCAACACCCACATCCTCTCAGCCAGGAGGCGATCTACGCCACCTCGCCCCTCACGCCGCGGCAGCGGCTTCGTTCAATCCAGTTTCGCCAATCAATCGCCAAATTCTGCCAAAGTAGTGCTAGGGGCGCGGGGTCAATTTCTACAGCCCACCATCGCGACAGGCGAAAACGGACCAGACTAGCGCGCAGTCAGTTGAATTTGATTGGAGCGGCAGTTCCTGCTGGAGCTACTTGCGCGGAGGGATCTTTGACCATAAATATGGGTTTATGGTTTTATGAGGCATGGAGGACCCCTTGATGAAAACGACCATCGAGGTTTCAGATGATCTCTATCGCAGAGCCAAGGCAGAGGCGGCTTTGCGAGGCCGCAAGCTCACGGACCTCGTCGCAGAAGGATTGCGTCTAGTGCTCGAAACTCCACGGGAAAAGCCTGGCCGTCGGAGCTTAGCCGCTATGATGAAAAGTGCCCGCGGCACAGTGGATTCCGGGGTTTCAGACCTAGCTTCGAACCCTAAGCACCTCGCTGATTTGGCCACGATGTACGCCGTGATCGTTGATACGGGACCGCTCGTGGCTTTTCTCGAATCGAGCAGAGCGGAATGCATCGTTGCGGGGTGAGTGCGAATCGAAGAGCTGGACCCGCCCCTGCTCATATGTGAGCCGGTTCTGGCCGAAGCGATGCATCTACTGGCCCGTTTTGCTGGGGCGCAAAATACATTGTTCGGACTGCTTGAAAATGGTGCGCTCAAAATAGCATTCAATGTTGATGAACATATCGTCGCCCTTCGTAAACTGCATCAGAAGTATCGTGACAGACCGATGTCGTTGGCCGATGCGTGTATCGTCCGAATGGCCGAAATTCATGAGCAGCACGCAGTGCTGACGCTTGATTCCGATTTTTCGATCTATCGAAAACATGGCCGGCTTCCGATCGCAATCATTTCCCCTTCGAACTCTCTAGACTAATACCAGACTCTCTGATCAGAACCCATGCGCCCAATCGCGCAACCCGATGGACATGATTTTCCAGGGCATGTCGATAAGCGTGTTCCATGCGTGACAGCAGTGATCGAGGATATCGTCGTAGGATTTGAATACCCGGTTCGATAGCCAGTTGTCGCGCATGTACTGCCAGATGTTCTCGACGGGGTTCAGTTCAGGGCATTGGGGCGGCAGCGGGAAGATCGTGATGTTTGGCGGCACGATGAGCCGGTTCGACATATGCCAGCCGGCTTGGTCGACCAGCAGGACGGCGTGATTGCCCGGCGCAACTTCCGTGGCGATCTCGGCGAGGTGCAGATTCATCGTCCCGGTGTCGCATCGCGGCATGACGAGCGCCGCACCCTTGCCTTCCTTCGGGCAGATTGCGCCAAAGATATAGGTCGAGGCCGTGCGCTGATCGTTTGGCGCGGAAGGCCGTGTGCCGCGTTTGGCCCAGCGCCGCGTGATCTTGTTCTTCTGCCCGATGCGCGCTTCGTCGGAAAACCAGACCTCTATTGCGGCCGGATCGACGCCTTTCTCGCGCGCGATCTCGTCCAGGCGCGCGGGGAAGTTTTTTTATATTCCTCGACGGTTCCCTCGGCTTGCGCATGGTGACGCGGGCGAGCGGAGAGCTTGCGATAGCCCATGGCCCGAAGTTCTCGGCTCAGGGTCTGCTTGGCGATCGTGACGCGGAACTCCTCGAAGATCCATTGGCAAAGATCGACGATCCTCCAGCGTACGACACCATGTATGGCCGGGATCGGCCCGCTCTCGATGATCGCGGCAAGCGCTGCCCGGTGTGTATCGTTGAGCCGCGAGGGTTGTCCGGGCGGTTTGCGGTCGATCAGCCCTTCGGGGCCATGGGCGTTGAACTTCACTACCCAGTCGCGAACAATCTGCAGCGTCACGCCGCCGATCTTCGCCGCCTCGGAGCGCGCGGCGCCATCGTAGATCGCCGCCAGTGCCAGAAGCCGCCTCGCCTGAGGGGCGTCCTTCGATCGCTTGGCCGCGGCTCTCGTCAACCTCGCATCAAAATCAACCCGGAGCGGTATAGGCATGGCGAACCTCCTTCGTTCGCCATGTTGAATCAAACAAACGCCGATTTGGGAATCCCCCCGAGTCACAGCTTCAGGGATTTGGTATAACAATATCAGTAATTAACGATTTGATGATTTCAACGAACGTGGCTTATTCATCGGGCGATCAAAAAGTTACTTGTTTTGGCCAGCGATGTGTTCACAGTTCCACTCTGCCGCGGCCATCATCGGGAGCTGCAGCCGAACTCCGCCCCCGCATCGACAAGAGTGTGTCGCCCTGCCCGAGCCCAGACGGCTAAGGGACAAGCAACATCTGCGGTTCGTGGCGAAACAGCCATGCCTTGTTTGTGGCCGCGAGCCCGTCCGACCCCCACCATCTGCGCTTTGCGCAGCCGCGCGGACTGGCCCAAAAGGTGAGCGATGAATACACAGTCCCGCTTTGCCGGGCGCATCATCGTGAACTGCACCGCGCCGGCAGGGAGCCAGATTGGTGGACAAGATGCGGCCTGGAACCGCTCGAATTCGCGCGTCGCCTGTGGACGACCACGCACCCAATCGCCGCGCGCGAATAGTGTAGTTTTCAGGCGAAGCTTTCATACTCGCCGACGCAGGTCACGATGCTGAAGGAACGGGGCGGCGAGCCGTCCCGTTCCTTCATCGCTTTCGCCCTGAGTACTCAGATCAGATGATACGACAGCAGCGTACCTGAGGCGTGATCCGTCGCGAGAGTGAAATTGTCGGCCGAGTATTGCCCGAGCAGAGCGATGTTTGCCGTATGCGCGCCGTCGGTCACCGACAGGGTGCCGCCCGTCCCTGCCTGGTTTTCGACATAGCTTGCCGCGGTGCCCGCCCCGAATGCCATATCGAGCAGATCGATATGATCATCCTGGTTGAAGCCCGAAACGATTCCGCTGAAGTCGAAGGAGTCGGCAAGCTTGAGCGTTCCGGATGCGCCGGCATCGAACGTGACGTTCGTAGATGACGCGGCGCCGAACTCGATGGTCGCCGTTCCATCCATCACCGCCGTGCCGCCGGTCACGCTGCCATGGACCGTGATGTTGCCGCCGTTCGCCCACAGCAGTCCGGAATTGTCGACGTTGCTGTCGATCACCAGCCCGCCGCTTCCGGTCGCTTCGAGGGTTCCGGAGTTGACGATCGTGTTCGCGCCGGTGTCGATCTCGAGCGCATTGGTACCGGTGGCGATGATCGTGCCCTGGTTGACCAGGATCATCACGCCGTCACCGAGGTGACCGGCGCCGGAGATCGTGTTGTCCACGTTGGTCAGCGTGACGTCCGAGACCGTTCCGGTGATCACGTTCTGGTCGCTGTCGGACAGGATGACCTGCCCGTGGCCCTGGAGCGTGATGCCGTGCTCGATCAGCTCAAGGTCGGTCCCGCTCCGATCGAGTTCAATTCGATGGTGCCGGTGTTGTCGATGATGCCGCTCAGCGGCAGGATCGCACCGTCGCTGATCACCATGTGACCGGCGTTCTCCGTGACCGGCGTTTGGTCGAACACGAAGTCGCTTGCGGTGAGCGAGGAGGCATCGACGCCATTCAGCGTGATCGACTGACCGTCACCGAGCGTGATCACCGCGTTGCCGGCAGCGTCGTTGGCCATATGCGACTGGATGTCGCCAAAGCCGGTGAAGTCGGCATAGCCGATCAGATCGATCTGATCCGAGGCGGTGTCGAAGTTGTAGATCGCGTCATGCCCGATCGGCTGCGAGAACACGAACAGGTCGTGGCCGCTGGAGCCGGTCAGGTTGTCGTCGCCGGAGAGCGCGAAGATGGGAGAGCCTGGGGCGTAGACTTCAACGTTATCGGTGATGAATGCGCTTCCGGCACTTCCATCGGCGTTGGTCCATGTCTCCACCACATTGAGAACGACAGCCCCGCCGTAAGTGCTGGGCGTTGTTACCGTTAGCGCCGCGATATTTGCGCTCTGCACGGTCCAAGTACCATCGCTATTCTTCGTGCCTTCGCTCAAACTCCAGTCCGCCGGTACGCCGGCGAGGGTCACGGTTACGTCGCCGACCACATCAGCAGGATTCGTCAGACCGAGATTGATCGGTTCACCGGCCGTTCCGGCGGGCGCAACGAAGCTGTTATCGAGGAATTGCGCATCTCCCAAGGTTCCGTATCCCACGCCAGTGAGCGTCATAATGTGCTCAATACTAAAGCTACCTGTCGCTGGATTCGTGGCGTCGGTATTTGTCATCGTGTAGATGCCAGCATTAGCAGTGCCGGTAGTATTTGAGTAAACGATGACCGTGTAGTTCCCCACGGCGATGTTATTAGTCGCGGCGGCAATGAGGTTCTCGATGGCCCCTCCATCTGAATCTCGGTAAGCGATGCGCTCACCCCTGCATTGTAAAAGAGTGATATTACCTCGACGCCTGCTGATACATTGGTACCTGTTGCGGTGATGGCCTGGAAGGAGCCATCCGCAATATTTGCGCCATTCAAGACGACAGCAACCGAATCATTCGCAACGTTAAAGTTGGAAACAGTGGCGACCGTATTGTCGCCGACGCCCAACGTCGCATGACTGAACACAACTTTATCCGCAACAGCATCGCTACCTAGATCGACTGCCCACGTACGGGCAGTCGTGCCAGCATTGATAGTCACCGTATCACTACCGGCCCCTGCATTGATTGTGTCGCCAGCAGTAGCGGATGTGATGTGGTCGGCATTCGCAGAACCCGTCATGGTGACAGCTGTCGTGCTGCCGTTGGTCAGGGTCCCGCCGTTGGCTCCCGTAGCTGCGGCAACGCTTACGCTAAAGCCGTTTGCATTGATCGATGCCGTCCCGGCGTTGCTGGTCGACGCGGTCGCCGCCCAAGCCGCAGTTGCCGTTGCACTGGCTGTGGCTCCCGATGATACAACGAGTATGTCGGCACCGCCGTTTCCGAGATCGGTAATGGTGTCGTTGCCCGAGGCGACATTGAAGGTATCAACTGCCGCGCCGCCCGTGATCGTGTCGTTACCCGCCCCGCCCGTGATCGTGTCTGCCCCCGAGCTACCCGTAATCGTGAAGCCCTCGGTCTGATTGGACAGATTGACCGTCGCCGCAGCGCTGATCGTGATGTTCTCAACACTGACGAGCTGAGCATTCGTGGCGCTGTTGAGATCCACCGAGGTTCCGCTCAGCGTGAGCGTGTCGGTCCCGCCTCCGCCATCAATCGTGTCGGCGCCGACAAGCCCCACAAACGTGTCAGCCGCCGATCCGCCCTCAAGCACGTTGGCGCCGCTCGAACCGGTCAGGTTCACCGCACTGGTGGCGCCAGAGGCGTCCACGTTCTCGAAGTTGTTTACGATTGTGTTGTCACCCGTTGTTTGGTCAACGCTACCCAGGTTGACGGTTGCCCCGGTCGAACCGTTCATCACCAGCGTATCGCCAGCAGCACCATTCGCGCCGCCATCGAGCGTCAATGACGCGATGTTGTAATACCGGATCCTGTCGTCACCGCCGCCACCGCTGATCGTTCCAGTACCGAGCCCGCCGTCGATGGTGTCGTTGCCCGAACTGCCCGTGATCGTATCCGCTCCAGAGCTGCCCGTAATCGTGAAGCCATCGCTCTGATTGCTCAGATTGATCGTCGCCGCCGCGCTGGTTGTGATGTTCTCAACGTTGACAAGCTGTCCATCCGTGGCGCTGTTGAGGTCGGTCGAAGTCCCGCCCAGCGCGAGCGTGTCCGTCCCGCCTCCGCCGTCAATCGTGTCGGCGCCAACAAACCCGACAAACGTGTCACCCGCCGAGCCGCCCTTCAGGACGTTCGCTCCGCTCGAACCTGTTAGATTGAGTGCGGCAGTAGCTCTCGATCCGTCAACATTCTCAAAACCGGAGACATCGGAATTGTCACCAATGGTCTGGTCGGTGGCACCTGACAAATCGACGGTTGCTACCACGGCACCAACGAAAGCGAGCGTGTCGCTGCCGTCCGCGCCGGCCGGCTCGAACAGTAGCGTCGCCTTGGAGCGAAGCCCTGTGACCATTATTTTGGCCATCCGCATACACGACCACGTCATTCCCGGCACCACCAATCAAGATTTGCTCCGACCCGGTAACGCCCACGAGAATGTCATTCCCTCCCGCTCCATTGAGTGTTCCGCTGCCGTTACCAATCAGAATTTCGTTGGCACCCGTGCCGGTGACATTGCTACCAGCCGGGACCATTCGTGATCGATACAGTGGCCGCTGCGCCTTGCAGCAAGCCGTCCGTGACTTGGTAGGCAAACGATCCATTCAACGGCGTGGTATCGGTAAAATTGACGCTACCGTTACTGCCGGTTCCCCCCGCCGTGTGCGTGACCGATCCGCCGCTCTGACCGCCAACGCTGCCGCCAAATACGTCGAGCGTGGTGTTGTTCGGATTTGTATCGTTGAATACGAGCGCCCACTCGGCGATCGAGAATTGATTGTTCAGGCCGAAATTTGTGAGAACAGTGTCCGCAACCGTGGTCGGCGTCTCGCTCGCGCCTGTAATGTTAAATGTCAGACTTTGGACGACAGTGCCGCCATGGCCGTCGCTCACCGTAAAAGTCAACACGTCGGTGTCGCTCTGGCCCACTGCCAGGGCGTCGTAAGCCGCGT
>CAVUNH010000024.1:0-117999 GCA_963742665.1 uncultured Alphaproteobacteria bacterium | reverse complement strand
TTTGAAAGTAGTTCTCCGGTTCGCGATGACTTGCGGGGTCATGTGGGCCTCCGATCATCAGCCGAGCCTGCGACTCCGAAGAATTGAGCCTTCAGCAATATCGCTCCAATCTATGATCGACGGAAGGAATTGCTGATAACTCGCGTAAACCTTCTTCGAGTGTTCGTCTGCAGCGCCTGCTTCCGCAACCACATCCTTGCTCACTCGATAGAGCTCCTTCAGGATGGAATCGTCGAACTTCAGGATTTTGACCGCGCCGTCGGCTCGAAGCTTTTGCAGCCAAAACGCGTTTTTAGCGTTGAACTCTGCCAGAGAGCGCGCATATTCGGCGGCGCTCGCATCCTCGATCACTCTGCGGGTGCTCGAATCAAAGCTCTCCCATACTCGCTGGTTTACACCGAGTGTGATGCCGGTCCCGGGTTCGTGAAAACCGGGGTAGTAGTAGTAGGTGGCGACGTTTTGCAGACCCATGGCAAGATCTGGCCAAGGACCGACCCATTCACTGCCTTCAATGGCGCCGGATTTCAGCGAAGCCACAATGTCACTGCCGGGCACGTTCACAACGATTGCGCCGAGTCGTCGGAGGACCTCGCCGCCGAGGCCCGGCATCCGGTAACGCAGTCCTTTCAAATGCTGTAGCGAAGAGATTTCGCGCGTGCACCAGCCGCCCATTTGTGTGCCGGTGTTGCAGCAGAGAAAAGGCTTGACGTTGAACTGGCCGCTCAGCGCGTCCCACAGCTCCTGGCCGCCACCGTAATGCACCCAGGCAAAGAGTTCGTTGGCGGTAAAGCCGAATGGGACCGCGGCAAAGAAGCTGAATGCCGGAGATCTCTTTTCCCAGTAATACTCGGCCGAATGATACATATCGGCAACGCCGTCTCCCACCGCATCGAATGTCTCCAGCGCGCGCACAAACTTGCCGGCCGCCGAAAACCTCGACCTCGATGCGTCCTTCTGTCGCAGCGCTAATTCGTTGCGCCAATCGTTCGGCGCTGGACTGAAGGCCCGGTGATCCTTCGGGCCAATCGGTAACCATCTTCAGCCGTCGCTTCGTTTGCGCGACCGCAGGCTTGTGAATGTTCAATGAGACGCCGGCCAACGATCCGGCGCCGGCCAAGATATCCCGCCGTCTCATAAGCTCCGTCCTTTCGATGCGCCAGGAACGCCGCTCGATGGGTCTGCTTAAGCCAAGGCTCGAATTTCTGCTAACATAGAACTTTGCCGGGGCCGGCGGGACATGAATAGATTAGAGCAGCAAAGCTCGGCCATTTCAACACGAGCGACCTCGAAGCTCGGCGTTCGCGGACGGCTCTTGTTTGCGTTCTTCGGGATCAGCGCCTTCGCTGTGCTCGGTGCGGCGCTCGGCCATTATGCCTTTCAGCAAGTGGGAGGCCGGATCGAGCGCATCGACGCCCGTGTGCCACAGGTCGTCAGCTCGATGGAGATCTCCCGGGCGGTGGATCGGCTCATCGCATCGGCGCCTGTTCTGGTCGGAGCCTCGACAAGCAAGGAACGCGACGAAGCGTTGAAGTCGATGCGGCCCGAACTGGATCGCCTGATCATCAGCCTCAACGAACTTGCGCGCGGCGGCACCGTCAGCGACGCGGCGACCACCATCCAGACGCTGGTAGGGGCGTTGCGATCCAATCTCGTCGAGCTTGGTGAACTGGTTGATTCCCGTATCAGGACCAAAGAGCGTCTTGCCGAACTGCTGCAGGCATTGTTACAGATCGGGAAGGACGCGGATCGCATGTTCGCGCCCTGGTTTGACGTCATGGAGTTGCGGATCACCCGAGCCATCGAAGACTCGCGTAAGGGTGACGGTCCGGCGGGCACGCCGTCCGATCTCGATTTGGCAGGCGCCGTCGTCCTTGACCGAACGGCGCAGACCGCCCATCGCGGCTTGTCCGCCCTCATCGACCAACTTGTTCGAGCCTCGACGATTGAGCAGAAATCACGGCTTCCAGTTGTTGAATTCCAGCTCCGTCGGAGTCTGGATGACCTGCAGGGAAGAGCGAAAGGTCTGGATCCCAAACTGCGTGTCATCTTTACGGAGCAACTGGACCAGATCCGCAAGCTCGCAATCGGTCCGAATGCGGCCATGGTAATCCGTAGTCAGGAACTTGAACTCGTTGGCAAGGCTGAGAAACTCATCGTCGAGAATACCAATTTGTCCGTCCGCCTCACGGCCGCGGTTGATCGACTGGTCTCCGAAGCCGAGTCGGATATTGGGGCGTCTGCCAAGGATGCACTTTCGGTCCAACGGTTGAGCGCGCAAACCTTGCTCTCGTTTGCCGTCCTCAGCCTGCTGAGTTCGACCTTGATCGTCTGGCTCTATGTGGGACGCAATATCATTGGTCGCTTGATGTTGCTCAACAGCGGCATGCTTGCGATATCGAGAGGCGGTCATCAGGTCCCCATTGAAATCCGCGGCAGCGACGAGATTGCCGAAATGGGACAAGTCGCCGAGGTTCTTCGCAAGAATACCCGGGAACGAGATGAGCTGCTGGTCGAGAAAGAGCATGTCGCGGATCGTCTGGAGCAACAGGTCAGGGAGCGCACCGGCGAGTTGGCGCAGTCGGTAGAGGAACTGCGCGCCCTCGGTGTCGTCAGCCACGCCGTTAACTCCAGCATCGATCTCGAAACGGTCTTGGCCACGATCGTGATGAAAGCAACCGAGCTGTCCGGAGCGGATGCCGGCACGATATATGTTCTGGACGAGAAACATGGGGTCTTTCGACCTCGTGCGGCGCATGGGCTTGACGACAAGATCATCAGGGAGATCAACGATCATCCCATCCGAATCGGCGAGACGCTTGTCGGCAGGGCGGCTGAGCAAAGAAAATCGATTCAGATTTCGGATGTACAGGAAGATCATGCATCCGTTCTGAATGTGATTGTTCGGGCAGGGTTTCGATCCCTGCTTGTCGTTCCCTTGATCGGCAATGACAATGTCATTGGGGCGCTGGTCGTCAGGCGGAAGCGAGTTGGCGAATTCGCGAAAGGCACGGTCGAGCTGCTTCAGACCTTCGCCGCGCAGTCAGTGCTTGCGATGGAAAACGCGCGCTTGTTCGAACGCGCGGAGACGCGCGCGCGCGAGTTGGCGGAATCGCTGGACGAGTTGCATGCGACACAGGATCGCCTGGTTCAAACCGAAAAGCTCGCTTCCCTGGGGCAGCTGACGGCGGGGATCGCTCATGAGATCAAGAATCCGTTGAACTTCGTCAACAATTTCGCATCCCTCTCGGCGGAACTGACTGACGAATTGGGCGATGTGCTGACGCAGGCAATGCTTGTCGAGAAAACCCGCTCAGAGGTCGACGAATTGACGTCGCTTCTGAAGGAAAATCTCAACAAGATCGTTCAGCACGGCCGGCGGGCTGACGCAATCGTCAAGAACATGCTGCTGCATTCGCGTGAGAGTTCGGGGGAGCGGCAATCGACGGGTATAAATGCGCTCGTCGAGGAGAGCCTCAATCTCGCTTATCACGGTGCCCGGGCGGAGAAGGCCGACTTCAGTGTCAGTCTCACGCGTGACTTCGACCCCGATGCGGGTACGCTCGACGTCTACCCGCACGAGATCAACCGGGCACTCATCAATTTATTCTCCAACGGATTTTATGCAGCGACGAAGCGCAAGCTTGAAGGAGGGGATGGGACATTTGAGCCGGTCCTCGGCACAGCCACTAGAAACCTTGGCAAGGCAATTGAAATTCGGGTTCGTGACAACGGCATCGGCATTCTGCCTGATGTGAGAGAGAAAATGTTCAATCCATTCTTCACCACCAAGCCGACCGGAGAGGGGACGGGACTCGGCCTTTCAATGACCCACGACATTATCGTGAAGCAGCACGGTGGCACGATCGATGTCGAGACCAGGCCCGGTGAATTCACCGAGATAATCATTACCTTGCCACGTGATGGTCGCAGGGCGGCTGGCGGGAAACCGCAATGACCGCTTGGCCCTTGGCGGACATGCACTCTTCCCCGCAGCTGTTCATCTTCCCTGCGTCGGGAAAGGGCCAATCCACGAGTAGCGAGTCCTAGTTCGCCACGAAATACCAGTCCTTGTCGTAGCGCACGAGCTGGCTCGGCGCTTTGTCGTCGAATTCGAAGAAGTCTTTGGGATCGCTGCCCGGCGGCACGTGCAGGAAGCCGGTGAAATAATGCTTCAGGCCGCGCGAGGTCAGGAACAGCACATAGGTGCCGCCGCTGGCTTGGTCGACGACGATGTCGTTACCGCCGGCGGACACGTTGGGCTCCTTGTCGCCCAGCGCGATCATGTATTTGTTGTAGTCGACATTGGGCTTGAGTTCACCCGCCTCGACGCGGGCCACGATCCGTTCGCGGTCGGCGCGGTGCCATTTGAAATTCTGCTGCAGGGCGACCTTGTGCAGCGGGGCGTATTGGAGAAGCGCCAGCGTGGCCGCGCAAATCAGGAACGGGATCGCGAATTTCACGCCGTGCCGCGGGACCCGCAACAAGAGTGTCGCCGTCCAGAAACAGCAGCCGAAGAACAATAGCGCCGTCAGCGGCAGGATGCCGAGCAGGACGACGCCGGAAGGCCAGTCGGCCATCGACAATTCGAAGGTCGCGAGCAACAGCGTGCCGGTTGAAACGATCGCGGCCGCCACCAGGGCTGCGCGGACTGATCTCCCTGTCGCGGCCCCGGCCATCTCAGGTGCGGTTTGGGGTGTCGTCTCGGCCATGCCGGTCCGTTCTCGCGCCTCGCCCTTAACGGACCGTTAACCAAATCCGCCCCAACAATAGCCCCGGAGGGGTGGTCCGCCGCCACGGCCGGACTGCCTGCTAAAGTGGGGGCGCAGATGGACTTCGATCAGTTTTACGCAAAAACCCCGGCGACAATCGACGAGATCAAATGGCGGGTGAGCCGGGCGCTGGAACGGCATCCGCTCTGCCGCAACGTCGAATTCGACATCGTCAGCATGCCCCGCACCGGCAAAAGCAACTGGACCATCAGCCTGCGTTCGGTCGCACCCGACGCGCTCTGGGAGGCGTCCGATATCGTCTCCGACATCCAGGAGGCCTATGATCTGGCCGTTGCGGCCTGATTTTCGACGGATTCGGGGCGATTTTCGCGGTTTTTGGCGGGTACTGTCCGCTGCGACGGCATGGTAAAGCCTCAATTGCCATCCAGTTTTCCGGGGGATAGCGCTTTCGAGCGAAGTGGGGACCGGTTCGCGTCAGGAAACGCGGGCCATTCAGCGGAAATGGAGACCATTTTTGACGCGAGCCATCACGATCGTTGCGCTCACCTGTTTCCTGGTGGTCGGCGCCGCCGCCACCGCGATCCTCGGCCGCGATAGTGTGCCCGCCGCGGGATACGCGTTGGCTTCCGCACCCGCCGTCAACAATCCGGTCTCGAACAAGCAAAGCAAGCAGGACCGGCTTGCGGTCGCCACCCTGGCGCTGGCCGCCTTTGAGCCGCAGCAGACCACCGCCACGCTGAGCGAGCCGCTGCGCCAGGCCTATGCGTCGACCGCGCCGGCCGATATCGGCATGCCGAAAGTGACCGCACCCGCAGCCTTGCCGCCCGCAGCTCCAGCCAAGCCCAAGGCCGTGAGCAAGCCGCAGCCGCAAAAGAACTACGCGCTGCTGAGCGACATCCAGATCGCCGGGATCAAGGAGCGCTTGAAACTTTCCTCGGCGCAGGAATCCTACTGGCCGCCGGTCGAGACCGCGTTGCGCGCGGTCGCCCGCAAGATTCACGCAAAGCGGCAGGCCGATCCCAACGCCACCGGCATCCCGATCGATCCCGAGGCCGAAGAAGTGCAGCAGTTGAAATCGGCGGCGATGCCGCTGCTGTTCCAGTTGCGCGAAGACCAGAAGAGCGAAGTGCGCTCGCTCGCCCGCATCATCGGGCTGGAAAAAGTAGCCGCGATGATCTGAGTAACCGCGGCGGTTGCGGTTCCGCCGGTTCCCGCAGGCTTCCACTTTTTCCCATATCGGAACATCGGCGCAGCCGGCGCGTTTTCCCGCATGGATTAGGGAGCCGAACCATGCGCGCATCGATGGCCTATTTTGCAGGCGTGGGAACCGTGGTCGCGGCCGTTGCCGTGGGCCTCGGCGGCGGATTGTTGATCTCGAACATCGTCAGCCCGCATGAGCCCAGGATTGAAATGAGCAAGCTCGAGCAGCGCATGTCGTCGAAACCGATTCCGGTGTCGAATGCGCCATCGGAGCCGGTGTCCTATCTCGCGGCGACAGCACCCGCGGCATCCAGCCCGATCACGGTAGCAACACCCGCGCCGCAAACCGCGTCGGCCAATGCCGCATCGACGCCGGCGCCGCCGGCAGAAGCGCAGGGTTCGGGAAGTGCGGCTGCGAGTGCGCCGGCGGCGTCACCGCCGCAAGCCGCTACGCCCGTGACGCAAGCGGAAAATTCCGAAAAGGCAAACTCAGAACAGATCAAGGCGCCCGAAAACGCCTTCGCCAAAGCGCGCGACGCCGATGTAAGACGTGAAGCGCGACGCGCGGAACAGAAGCGCAGGGCCGAGCGCCGCCAGCAATGGGCTGAACGCCGCCGGCCGCGGCAGGATCAGGAGCTTCGCGACGTCGAGGCGAAGGTGCGCGAGGAGACCGAGCCGCGGCAGGTTTTCACGGCCGAGCCGGTGAGACTCGAGACGCCCCGGATCAATCTGTTCGATATGGAGTGATCGATTCGCTTTTGCGAATAGTTGATCGGCTCGACGGCTTTACTTCCCCGCCACGCGCTTCCAGCACCCTGCGTCAGGGCTCGGAAAGCTTGGCCTTGTTGTCGGCAAGCAGGCGTTCCTCTGCGGCCCAGCCACCTTCCCGATGGCCAACACCCGAGTTTAACGCCGCGGCGAGGATTTGCGACAGCCATGGGCGAGGCGCTCTCGCGTTACCTGCGCTGTGTCTTTGCGGTTGGACTTCCCGTGCGCCTTCGCTAAGCTATTGGCTAACAAACCAAAAAATTTTCGGGAGGCGTCCTTGATCCATTCCGTCCAAAAATTTATTCCACTAGCCATCGCGTTTGCGATGCAGGCCGTCTCGACGACGCCGGCCTCGGCCGAGGGCCAGCTCAACATCTATTGTTCCGTTCAAGTCGAATGGTGCCAGGCCATCGCGACGAATTTCCAGCGCGAGACCGGAATCACCGTCAACATGACGCAGAAAGGATCGGGCGAGACCTTGGCTCAGGTCCGTGCCGAGGCGCAGAATCCGCGCGGTGACATCTGGTTCGGAGGCACCGGAGATCCGCATTTGGCCGCGGCGGAGGCGGGGCTTTCGGTCGAATACAAGCCGGCGGCGCTCAAGTGAGCTGCAGCCATGGGCGATCAAGCAATATGAAAGCGCCAAGGGCCGCTCGATCGGGATTTATTCCGGCGCGATCGGCTTCGGATTCAATACCGAGTTGCTGGCGCGGAAGAACATACCGGCCCCGACATGCTGGGCTGACCTGCTCAAGCCCGCCTACAAGGGGGAAATCCAGGTCGCAAATCCCAGTTCGTCGGGAACCGCCTATACGGTCATCGCAACGCTGATTCAGCTGATGGGTGAGGACAAGGCGTTCGAATACCTGAAACAGATGCATCAGAACGTCAACGCCTACGCGCGTTCCGGAACCGGACCGGTCAAGGCGGTGGCGCGCGGTGAAACCGCGGTGTCGTTGTCATTCCTGCACGACGCGGTTACGGAAAAGAATGCCGGCTTCCCTGTCGGGTACAACACGCCTTGCGAAGGAACGGGTTACGAGATCGGGTCGATGTCGATCATCAAGGGCGCGCGCAATTTGAAGCAGGCGCAACGCTTCTATGATTGGGCACTGACGCCCGACGCCCAGAAACTCGGATTCGATGCGGGCAAGCAGCTCCAGATGCCGTCCAACAAGGCCACGCCACTTCCGCCCGGCGCGCCCGATCTCACCAAGATGAAGCTCATCGACTATGACTTCGTGAAATACGGTAGCTCGGCGGAGCGGCAGCGCCTGCTCGCGAAATGGGATTCCGACATCGGCTCGCTGCCGCGCTGACGCGATGCGGCGCCGCACTCATTGCGATCATGATCACGATCGATTCAGCATGCATGTTGCCTGCGATGGCGCGCCATGCGAATCCAGCTCCAGTAGAGCGGCCACGCTGGTGCGGCATACCTGGGTAGAAGGATCGGTCAGGGAGGGGCGGCAATGACGTCAGCAACGATCCGGCTCACCGCGGCACAGGCACTGGTGCGGGCAATGGCCGTGCAGCACACGTCGGTGGACGGCAAGACCGTGCCCCTGTTCGGTGGTGTCTGGGCCATCTTCGGCCACGGCAATGTCGCAGGCCTCGGCGAGGCCTTGTCCGGCGTGCGTCATGTGCTGCCGACCTTTCGCGCCCACAACGAGCAGGCGATGGCGCATGCCGCCATTGGCTATGCCAAGGCATTGCGCCGTCGGCGCATGATGGCCTGCACCACATCGATCGGCCCGGGTGCCACCAATCTGGTGACGGCGGCGGCGGTCGCGCATGTCAACCGGCTGCCGCTGCTGCTGATACCGGGCGACGTGTTCGCCAATCGCGGACCGGATCCGGTGTTGCAGCAGGTTGAAGATTTTGGCGACGGCACCGTCAGCGCCAACGACTGCCTGCGCCCGGTCTCGCGCTATTTCGACCGGCTGACCCGCCCCGAACAGGTCATGTCCGCCTTTGCCCGCGCCATGGCCGTGCTGACGGATCCGGCGGAATGTGGTCCGGTGACGCTGGCATTTTGCCAGGACACGCAGACCGAGGCGTTCGACTATCCGCTGCATTTTTTCGAACCGCGGGTCTGGACCCCTCGTCGCCCAGCCCCGGACGTTGCGGAACTCGCCGCCGCCGCGGCCCTGCTGCGCGGTGCGCGCAAGCCATTCGTCGTCGCCGGCGGCGGCGTGCTTTATGGCGAGGCCGAGAACGAGTTGACCCGATTCTGCGAGGCGCATGGCCTGCCGCTCGGCGAAACCCAGGCCGGCAAATCGGCGATTTCAGCCGCACATCCTCTCAATATGGGTTCGATCGGCGTGACCGGAACCACGGCCGCCAATACGCTTGCCGCCGAGGCGGACGTGGTCCTGGCGGTCGGCACGCGGCTTCAGGACTTCACCACGGGATCGCGCACCCTGTTCCGCGCGCCGGGACATCGTTTCGTCAGCCTGAACGTACAGGCCTTCGACGCCGGCAAGCACGGCGCACAGCCGCTGGTCGCGGACGTCAAAGCGGGGTTGGCGGCGCTGGGCGAGGCGCTGTCCGACTGGCGCGCGCCCGAGGTGTGGGTCGAACGCGCGCGCGTCGAGAAGCAACGCTGGCAGCAAGCCGCGTCCGGATTCACCGTTGCGGGGAACGCCGAGCTTGCAACGGACGCCCAGGTGATCGGCGCGGTGCAGCGGCAAGCCTTGCCATCCGACATTATCGTGTGCGCGGCCGGAGGGTTGCCGGGTGAACTGCACAAGCATTGGCAGGCGGTGCAGGCGGCCGGCTATCACGTCGAATATGGCTTCTCCTGCATGGGCTACGAGATCGCCGGCGCCCTCGGCGTCAAGCTGGCGCAACCCTTTCGCGATGTTTTCGTGCTGGTCGGCGACGGCTCGTATCTGATGATGAACTCCGAAATCGCGACCTCGGTCATGCTCGGGCTCAAGCTCACCATCGTGGTGCTGGATAACCGGGGTTATGGCTGCATCAACCGCCTTCAGCTCGCCACCGGCGGCGAGAGCTTCAACAATCTGCTGCGCGATACGGTGCATGAAACCTTGCCGCAGATCGATTTCGCGGCGCACGCGCGCAGCCTCGGTGCGGTATCGGAGAAGGTGGACGGATTAGGTGGTCTGGAAGCGGCCCTTGCGCGCGCGCGCCTGGCAGAACGAACGAGCGTTGTGGTGATCGATACCGACCCGCTCGCGGCCACCGACGCCGGAGGTAGCTGGTGGGACGTGGCGGTGCCGGAGGTGTCTGATCGGGCCGAGGTGCGCGAGGCGCGCACGCGTTACGAGGTTGCACGGCGGGAGCGCGATGCGTGAAGCACCTGCGCTGAAGAAAGGGATGCTGCAATGACGATCCGGATCGGAGCCAATCCGATTGGCTGGTCCAATGACGACATGCGGGAGCTTGGCGGCGAGATATCGCTTCAGACCTGCCTGTCGGAAGCGAAGCAAGCCGGATTTTCCGGCATGGAGCTCGGTCACAAGTTTCCGCGCGAACCGGCGGCGCTGCGGGCGGCGCTGGCGCCGTTCGATCTGGCCTGCGTGTCGGGCTGGCACTCGGCCGAACTTTTGCGTCACGACGCGGCAGCCGAACTGCGCCATCTGCGACCGCACCTCGATTTGCTCAAGGCGATGGGATCCAATGTGCTGGTATTCGCGGAGACCAGCAACGCCATCCACGGCGACATCGCAACGCCGCTGTCGCGGCGGCCGGTGCTGCAAGCCGGGCAATGGGCCGAGTTCGGCCGCCGCATGAGCGAAGTCGCTGACGCAACGCTTCGCGAAGGCGTGCGTCTGGTCTACCACCATCACATGGGAACGGTGGTGCAGGACGAGGCCGACATCGATGCGCTGATGGCGAACACGTCGGACGCCGTTCATCTCCTGCTCGATACCGGCCATGCGACATGGGGCGGCGCCGATCCCGCCAAGCTCGCCGCACGCTACCGCGAACGTATCAGTCATGTTCACGCCAAGGACGTGCGGCGTGAGGTGATGGCCCGCGCCGGCGCCGAGGACTGGAGTTTTCTCAAAAGCGTGGTCGAAGGCGTCTACACCGTGCCCGGCGACGGCATGGTGGATTACCCCGCGGTATTCCGGGCGTTGCCCGGATATTCCGGGCTGGGTGATCATCGAGGCCGAGCAAGATCCCGCGAAAGCCAACCCGCTGGTGTATGCAAGGATGGGCCGCGCCAATCTGGCGCGTTTCCTCAGCGATGCCGGCTTGAAGGAGACGACATGATGCCGGGCGTAACTCCGATTGCTGTTCTCGGTTGCGGGCGGATCGGCCGGATGCATGCACGCGGGCTTGCGCGGCATCCGGGAGCCCAATTGGTTTCGGTCTACGACGTGATTCCCGAGATGGCCGCCGAAACATCGCGCGAACTCGGCGTTCAGGCGGCGTCCAGTGTCGAGGAGGTGTTGAGCAATCCCGCGATATCAGCCGTGCTGATCGCAACCCCGACACCCACGCATGTCGACCTCATCATCGCGGCCGCACGCGCCGGCAAGGCCGTGCTCTGCGAGAAGCCGATCGACCTCGACATGGCCCGCGTCCTTGAATGCGAAGCCGCGATCCGGGGTCTCGGCTGCACCATCATGATCGGATTCAACCGTCGCTTCGATCCGTCGTTCCGCAGTCTTCGGGAGCGCGTGCAAGCCGGCGAAATCGGCCGCCTCGAGCAGGTGATCATTACCAGTCGCGATCCCTCGCCGCCGCCGGCAACCTATGTGGCGACATCGGGTGGCTTGTTCCGTGACATGACCATCCACGATTTCGACATGGCGCGTTACCTCGTGGGCGACATCGCCGAGGTGCACGCGATGGGCGCGGTTCTCGTCGACCCCGCGATCGGCGAGGCCGGAGATATCGACACCGCGATGGTCACCTTGCGCAGCCGCGCAGGCGCCCTGGTGCACATCAATAACAGCCGCCGTTGCACTTATGGCTACGACCAGCGGCTGGAAGTGTTTGGCTCCGGCGGCATGCTGATCGCCGGCAACCGCCATGCGACGACCGTGCAGAGCTTCGGGCCGACGTCTACCGGGGCTGCGGACGTTGCGCTGCCATTTTTCATCGAACGCTACGCCGAGGCCTATTCCGCGGAAATAAGTCATTTCCTCGATTGCGTGAGCAGCGGTGCCGTGCCGATGACCAGCTTTGCCGATGGACTGGAGGCGTTGAGAATTGCCGATGCCGCACAGGAGAGTTTGCGCGCCGGAAAGCCGGTCCGTCTCGACAAGCAGGTTTGAAGCCGATCAAGGACAAAAGATGCATTGGAGAAGGATGCCGTAGCTAATATTCTGGAATGACGGCTGCTGGCGCTTTAAGGACAAAAGCATTTGCGAATTGACCGACGACCGCCTTCACGACGAGAGTGTACATGCCATGCCCGCTGACGCGATGCTGCGCCGGATCGATGCCAGCTTCTGGTGGTGGATTGTCAGCGCTGTCGCGGCCTGCATGCTGCCCTGGAACATGCTGCAGGATGGAATCACGGCGGGCCACGCGCTGGCGTTGTTTGCAACCGACGCCGATTCGGCCAGTGCGCTCGGTCAGGCCCTGTTCCACCGGCGCTGGTGGTTCTGGCCGGTCGTCGCGGCGCTGGCGATCGCGCTTGCGTCTTTCCATCCATCGCTGAACAAACGGATGCGCGGTGATCTGTTGCTTGCCGGCGGATGGCTTGGGCTGGTCGCGGTTGTCGCGCAGGGCTGGTTCATCGGCGTCCACGGCTGGAGCTACGATGCGCTCACGCAAGTGTTCGGCGAGCTGAACGACCGCCAGTTCGGCATGGGTTGGGGTGGCTGCATCACCTTTGCGATGCTTTGTCGTGCTGACCACGACGGGCCTTGCATTGCATGGACGGTTCGGAGGCGACCGCTTTGTCGCCGGCGCCGTAGGTCTGCTGGTGGCCTCGATATTGCTTTTCACCGTTTGGCCGGTGCTGACGATTCTCGGGCAGGCGTTGTCCGCGCCTGCCGGTCAGGCGACGGGCGCGGTATTCCTCGAGCGATTTTTCCAGCCGAAGATCTGGAGTATCGCCTGCTTTCATTCGAAAGCGTCATGCGGCGCTGCCTGGAACACGCTGGTGCTCGGCATCGCGACGGCGACCGCGTGCATGCTGCTGGGCCTTGCCTTTGCCCTGGTCGTCACCCGCACCGGCTTCCGTTTCAAGCAGCTGCTCCGGCTTCTCACGGTCTTGCCGATCATTACGCCGCCGTTCGTGATCGGGCTTGGGCTCATTCTGATCTTCGGCCGTTCCGGCCTGATCAATCAATGGGCCGGCAGCCTGTTCGGTGTCGAACTCGGTCGCTGGATATACGGCTTCAACGGCGTCTGGCTGGCGCAGGTGTTTTCATTCACGCCGACGGCTTTTCTCGTCCTGATCGGTGTCGTCCAGGGCATCTCGCCGACCATGGAGGAAGCATCGCAGACGCTGCGCGCCAGTCCGGCGCGCACGTTTGCGAGCATCACGTTGCCCCTGATGCTGCCGGGATTGGCCAACGCCTGGCTCGTCGTCTTCATCGAGAGCCTGGCGGATTTCGGCAACCCCATCCTGCTCGGCGGCTCGATGGGCGTGCTGTCGACCGAGATATTCTTCGCGGTGGTCGGCGCCCAGGCCGATTTCGGCCGCGCCGGCACGCTTGCGATCGTGTTGCTGATCTTCGCGCTGGTCGCTTTTTTCGCCCAGCGCAGCATCCTCGGCAAGCGATCCTATGTGTCGATGACGGGCAAGGGCGATGGCGGCCTCCCCACGCCGCTGCCGGCCCGCGTAAAATTCGTGGCATTTGCGGTCGCAATGCCCTGGGCGGTCCTTACCGTCTTCGTCTATCTGCTGGCGCTCAGCGGCGGCTTCGTCAAGGTCTGGGGCCGGGACTGGACGCCGACGCTTTCACATTTCGGCCGCGCCTTCTCGGTGGAATGGACGGCGCAGGGACTGCTCTGGACCGGCGGCGCCTGGGGCTCGCTGTTCACGACGCTGACGCTGTCGGCGGTGGCGGCGCCGGTCACGGCCCTGATCGGCCTGCTGGCGGCCTGGGTGCTGTCGCGCCAGAAGTTCGCCGGCAAGATATTGCTGGAATTCGCGCTGATGCTGACCTTCTGCGTGCCCGGCACGGTGATCGGCGTGGCCTACATTCTCACCTATAACCTTCCCCCGGTCGAGATCACGGGAACCGCCATCATCCTCGTTATCTGCTTCGTCTTCCGCAACCTGCCGGTCGGTGTCCGCTCCGGCCTCGCGGCGATGAGCCAGCTCGACAGATCGCTGGATGAGGCCTCGGTCACCTTGCGCGCCTCGACCTTTCGCACGCTGACACATGTGGTGCTGCCGCTGATCAAGCCGGCGGTCGTGACGGCGCTGGTCTATTCCTTTGTGCGCGCCATGACGACGGTGTCGGCCGTCATCTTCCTGACTTCGGCGCAATACGAGATGGCGACCGTGTTCATCATCAATCGCGCGATCAACGGTGATTACGGGATTGCGATTGCCTACTCGACCGCGCTCATTGCGCATGATGATGATCGCGATCGGCATCATCCATCTGGCCGTCGGCGAACGCAAACTCGGCCGTCGCGCCGTCGGCGACGATCCGCAGGCCCTGCTTCAGCACACAGGTGACGGGAGCACGTGCATGACGACGCAGCTGGCGAGCGGCACGCGCGCGGCCGAAGTTCAATTGCGCAACGTATCCAAGCGCTATGGCAACGTGACGGCCGTCAAGCCGCTGGACCTCACGATCCCCGCCGGAAGTCTCGTGACGCTGCTGGGCCCATCGGGGTGCGGCAAGACCACGTTGCTGCGCATGATCGCCGGCCTGGAACGCGTCAGCGCAGGGCGAGATACTGATCGGCGGTCAGGATGTGACGCAGCTCTCCGCCGGCGAGCGCAATGTATCGATGGTGTTCCAGTCCTATGCGCTGTTTCCGCATATGAACGTGCTGGAAAACGTCGCCTATGGATTGATATCCGGCGGTGCGGGCAAGAAGGAAGCGCACGCGAGGGCCGAAGGCATCCTCGAACTCGTCGGCCTGAAGGGGTTTGGTCCGCGCCTGCCGTCGGAGATGTCCGGGAGGCCAGCAGCAGCGGGTCGCGGTGGCGCGCGCACTTGTCCTCAAGCCCGACGTTCTGCTGTTCGACGAGCCGCTCTCGAACCTTGACGCCCGCCTGCGGCGTTCGATGCGCGAGGAGATTCGTGCGCTTCAGCAGGATCTCGGCGTCACCGTCGTGTACGTCACCCACGATCAGTCCGAGGCGCTTGCGGTCTCCGACATCATCGTGGTGATGCGCGCGGCCGAAATTGCACAGGTCGGCACCCCGCGCGAACTCTATGCGGCGCCCGACAACGTTTTCGTCGCCACGTTCATGGGCGAAGCCAATCACGTCAAGGGCATTCTCGCGACGGCCTCGGCTTCGGCCGGCGTCGTCAGCCTGGACACGCTGAAAATCGAGCTGCCACACCGCAACCTGCCGGCCGGCGAAGTCGATGTCGTCATTCGGCCCGAGGCGATCCGCCTTGTCGCGGCGGACGGGAACGGCTGTCTGCGGGCGACGGTGCGGACCTCGACCTACATGGGGACGCACGCCGAATACAATCTCGATACGCCGGTCGGGCCGCTGTTCTGTGTCGCGCCCGAAGCCGCGACCTTACGGAAAGTCGGCGAGGTGACCGGTGTCATGCTGGACGCCGGCGGTGTATTTGCGGTGCGCGCCTGACGCGCTCGCCATTGCCTGGCGTCGTTTGACTCTTCAAACTTCTTCTCCTAAACAAAAAATACGTAGGAAATATATTTCATAACAAACGACCGAGCATTCGAACTCGGCAGCGCGGAGGATGGTCACCATGAGCAGGAAATTTGCGCTCGGTCTGGTCGCGACGACACTTGTTGGCTCATTACTTGTTTGCTCATCGAGTTGGGCCCAGGAAGTCACCCTGCGCGCCGTCTCGGCGTTCGCGGAGAAGACCACTTACTCGCGTGGCTTTGAAAAATTCATCGACCAGGTGAATGCCGACGGCAAGGGCGTCATCCAGATCAATTATATCGGCGGACCCAAGGCGATGCCGCCATTTGAAGTCGGTAACGCCCTCAAGACCGGCGTGGTCGATATCGCCAACACGACCGGCGCGTTCACCACCAACGTCATGCCGGAATCCGACGCCTGGAAGCTCACCGAGCGTCCCGATGTCGGAGCTTCGCAAGAACGGCGGCTACGATTACATGGCCACGATCTATGCGCAAAAGATGAATGCCATCTTCCTGGCGCGTCTGGTCGATAACAACCCGTTTCATCTTTATTTGAACAAGCCGATTACGTCTCCTGATCTCACCGGACTGAAGATCCGGATCACGCCGGTGTATCGCGATTTCTTCCAGGCGCTCGGCGCCACGGTGGTGCAGACGCCGCCGGGTGAAGTCTACACATCGCTCGAGCGCGGCGTGGTCGATGGATATGGTTGGCCGATCACCGGCATTTTCGATCTCGGCTGGCATGAAAAGACCAAGTATCGCGTCGATCCCGGATTCTACACCGCCGAGGTTTCGGTCCTCGTCAACAAGACGGCGTGGGACAAGCTCAACGACAAGCAAAGGGCCGTCCTGCGCAAAGCGGCGGATCGCGCAGAGGCGGAAGCGGCGGCGGAATTCGTCGCCGAGAACGCCAAGGATACCAAGCGGCAGGCCGACGCCGGCATTCAGACCATCACGTTCGATGCAGCGGCAGCGGCCGCTTATCGGACCAAAGCGTATCAGGCCGGCTGGGAGGGGATCATCAAGCAAAGCCCCGAACACGGCCCGAAGATCAGGGACTTTTTCGCGACAACAAAATGAAGAGCGATCGTTTCGTCGAAGTGAGCTCCGTCATGGCGCGGCTGTCCGGTTGGTACGAGCGCGTGCTCGACGGCCTGATGCTGGTGGCGTGCCTGTTGCTCCTGGGTATGGCCGTCATGATCGGCGCCGATGTCGTGTCTCGCAACGTCGGCGCCGGCGGTGTCGCAGTCAGCAATGAATTCTCCGAGGACATTCTCTATCTCATGACGCTGCTGGCCGCACCCTGGTTGCTCCGTCAGGGTCAGCATATTCGCGTCGACATCATCTTGCGCGTTCTGCCGACACGCGTGGCCTGGATGCTGGAATGGGTCGGCGACATCATCGGTCTGCTCTGCTGCCTTTATTTCGTCTGGTACGGGACCCTCGATCACGGTGGCGAGCTATTCGGCCGGCTCGATCGTTATCAAAACACTGATCACGCCGGAATGGTGGACACTTGCGCCACTGCCGGTTGGCTTTGTCCTGCTGGGCATCGAATTCATCTTCCGCATGCACCGGCTTTCCGTGGCCGAAATCGGCTTGCGCGACGACGCTGTTTCCGCGGCGTGAAACCCGTATCGCACCAGAGGAGCGACGCGTGAGCATGTCCTGGCAAATGGCCTCGCTGCTGCTCCTCGGAGGCTCGACCGTACTGCTGTTTGTCGGGATGCCGGTCGCGATCTCGTTCATCGCGATCAATGTGATCGGCGCAATCTTGTTTCTCGGCGGCGATGCCGGGCTGCATCAGGTCGCGCGCAACAGCGTCGCCGCGGCGATCAATTTCTCGCTGACGCCGATTCCGCTTTTCGTTTTGATGGGCGAGGTGCTGTTCCACACCGGCCTCGCGCTGAAAGTCATCGACGGCGTGGAACGGCTGATCAGCCAGGTGCCGGGCCGGCTCGCCGTGGTCGCGATCGTCGCCGGAACGATTTTTTCCGCGATCTCGGGCTCGACGATTGCAACGACTGCGATGCTCGGTTCGCTGATGCTGCCGGTCATGTTGTCGCGAGGCTACAATCCCGTTCTGGCAACCGGCCCGATCATGGCGATCGGCGCGGTCGATATGCTGATTCCGCCGTCCGCGCTCACCGTTCTACTCGGCAGCCTTTCGGGAATTTCGATTTCCAAGCTCCTGATTGGCGGTGTCGTACCGGGCTTGATGCTCAGTGCTGCCTTTGTCGGCTACATCGTCGTTCGGGTCATGGCGCGGCCGGATCTTGCGCCTGCCGCGCGCGATCGAAAGAAAAACCGGCTGGGCGCGCTACGAGTTACTGCTGCTCTACGTCCTGCCGCTCGCTTCGATCTTTGTCGTCGTGATCGGCGCAATGTCGGCGGGAATAGCAACACCGACAGAATCGGCCGCATTGGGCGCGCTTGCGACCATGGCGCTGGGGGCCGGCTATCGCGCGCTCAACTTTAAAAACCTGCTGCAAGCCCTGCGCGGCACGGTCGCCATTTCGGGGATGATCCTCTTCATCATCCTCGGCGCGACGACGTTCTCGCAGATCCTGAGTTTTTCCGGCGCGACGCAAGGTATCGTGTCCGCCATTCTCGGCCAGGGACTTTCGGCCTTCGCCATTCTGGCCGGCATGATGCTGCTGCTGATCTTTCTCGGAATCTTCGTCGATCAGGTCAGCATGATGCTCATTACGTTGCCGGTCTTCATGCCGATCGTGCAGCGGCTCGACATCGATCTGATCTGGTTTGGCGTGCTCTATCTGATTTGCATGCAGCTCGGATTGCTGCTGCCGCCGCACGGGCTTCTCCTGATGACGATGAAAGGCGTGGCTCCGCCGGAAGTAACGATGACGCACATCTTTCGAGCGGTCGTGCCTTACATCGCGATGAGCATCGTCCTGCTGCTGATCATCATCGCGTTTCCGGCGATTGCGACCTGGTTGCCAAACCTTTTGGGGTGAGTTTCTGCTGCAAGCGCGCTGCTTGTCGCCCGGCAACCCGGGTTTACCTGTTTGGCAAACTCTTAAAACAGGCCGCGTGACAGCCGGCCTTTGATGACGTCGATCAACGAGAGCCTGATAGCCGGTTCCGGTGCCCGTGCGGCCTGTACCCGTGCGGTCGGGACGTTCACCGGCGGCAACGCCTGACGACCGGCAATCTTCTTCGGAGAGTTGGCCTTGTCGTGATTGAGCGTCGCAACGCCGCGCTTGCCGGTATCGGGGCCGTTCATGAAAACGTAACTGGCTTTCGTAAAGCCGGGCAATGGACCGGGCGTTATCTGCACGAACGCGAATGCCGACCGGACCGGAGGCGTGTGGATCGGCGCGGCGACGGCCGCGGCGACGGTCCGCGGCGGCGCAACGCTTGGTGACGGGGCAACGTACGGCACGCTGGTATCGAACACCACTTTTTCAGGAAGTTTCTCGATCGAACTGATCCGGATGAACGTCCTGTCGATACCGCCGCGAACAGGTTCCGCGGTGGATCCGGGCAGCAGCCAGTGCGACACCAATAGCAGCGTCAGGAGCGCCGTGCCGACAAAGCCGAAGTATCGCAGCAAGGGCATCGCGGTGTACCCTTCAACGGCGTGCGGAATCGAGCGGCGCAGCGACTTCCGTATCCGGCAATTCGGCGAACTGGCCGCCCGCAACATGGGAGCCGGCGTAGGCACAGGCGATCAAGATGATGAATCGAAAGATAACGGACATTGACTGCCTCTCGTCTTGTTGGCGCGAGACTACGCGCAAACTCTTTCGGTCAGCCTAGCAAAACTGGTTTTCGTAACGTTGACCGGATTGGTAAACGGAAATCGATTACGCATTGACAGCCGCAACACCCAATCGCAATCTCGTCTCAGGCGTCTGTGGCGCAGCCTGCGTCAACCGCGCCGAGAGAATTCACCAGGAGTTCCAACCGTGAACAGATCAATCCTGCTCGCCGCCGTCTGCGCTTCAGCGCTCGTGGCGGCCTCGGCTGTATCAGCCAAAACCTTGGTTTTCTGCTCGGAAGGCAGCCCGGAAAACTTCTATCCCGGCGTCAACACGACCGGCACGTCGTTCGACGGCAATGAGCCGATCTACAACCGCATTGTCGAATTCGAGCGCGGCGGCACGCAAGTAATGCCTGGCCTCGCCGAGAAATGGACGATCTCACCGGACGGCCTCACTTATACTTTCAACCTGCGCAAGGGCGTGAAGTGGCACTCGACGTCGAAGTCGTTCAAGCCGACGCGGGAGTTCAATGCCGACGACGTCATGTTCTCGATCGAACGGCAATGGAAGGAAGACAATCCGTACTTCAAGGTGACGAGCTCGAATCATTCCTATTTCGGCGACATGGGCATGCCGAAATTGCTGAAGTCGGTCGAGAAGGTCGACGACTACACCATCAAGATCACGCTCAACCAGTCGGAAGCGCCTTTCCTCGCCGATCTCGCGATGGCGTATGCGGCCATCCAGTCGAAGGAATACGCGGATGCGATGCTGAAGGCCGGCACGCCCGAGAAGATCGACCAGGATCCGATCGGCACCGGCCCGTTTTATCTGCTGCAGTACCAGAAAGACGCCGTGATCCGGTACAAGGCGTTCCCCGAATTCTGGGGCGGCAAGGCGAAGATCGACGATCTCGTCTACTCGATCACGCCGGATGCATCGGTTCGCTGGGCCAAACTCCAGAAGGGCGAATGCGACGTGATGCCCTATCCGAACCCGGCCGACCTCGACGCGATCAGGAAAGATCCGAACGTCACGGTGCTGGAACAGCCGGGCCTCAATGTCGGCTATCTGGCGTTCCAGACCCAGAAGAAGCCTTTCGACGACGTGCGCGTGCGCAAGGCCATCAGCATGGCGATCGACAAGAAGGCGATCATCGACGCCGTCTATCTGTCGACGGGCATCGCGGCCAAGAACCCGATCCCGCCCACGATGTGGTCGTACAACGACAGCATCAAGGACGATCCGTTCGATCCGGCAGCAGCCAAGAAGCTGCTGACTGAAGCCGGATACCCGAACGGCCTGGAAACCGATCTGTGGGCCATGCCGGTGCAGCGACCCTACAATCCGAACGCCAAGCGCATTGCCGAACTGATGCAGGCCGACCTCGCCAAGATCGGCGTCAAGGCCGAGATCAAGTCGTTCGAATGGGGCGAATACCGCAAGCGGATGCAGAACGGCGAGCACCAGATGGGCATGCTGGGCTGGACCGGCGACAACGGCGACCCCGACAACTTCCTGCACACCTTGCTGGGCTGCGCTTCGGCGCAAACGGCATCGGGCTCGAACATCGCCAAGTTCTGCTACAAGCCGTTCGACGATCTGGTCCTGAAGGCCAAGACGGTCAGCGATCAGGCCGAGCGGACCAAGCTGTACGCGCAGGCCCAGGTGATCTTCAAGGAGCAGGCGCCGTGGTTCACCATCGCGCACGCGGTGCAGTTGAAGCCCGTCAACAAGCGAGTGATTGACTTCAAGCTGTCGCCGTTCGGACGCCACACCTTCTACGGCGTCGACGTCAAGGAATAGCAGGCGACAAGGGCGGAGTGGCTTTCGTCGCTCCGCCTGTTTTTCTCATACCTTTCCCTTCCGGGGAGGGTGGCAGGGAACGGCATGCTCCGGTTCATCTTTACCCGGCTGAGCCTCGTGGTTCCGACCTTCATCGGGATCACGTTGCTTGTGTTCGTGCTGATCCGCCTGATCCCCGGCGATCCCATCGAGACGATGGCGGGCGAACGCGGCATCGATCCGGTCCGGCACGCGCAACTGCGCAAGGAATACGGCTTCGATCAGCCGGTGCTGGTGCAATACGGCTTCTATCTGTCGCGGCTGCTGCATGGCGACCTCGGCCGCTCGATCGTCACCCATGAGCCGGTGATTTCCGAATTCCAGACCTTGTTCCCGGCGACCATCGAGCTGTCGTTTTGCGCGATCCTGTTTGCCTTATGCCTCGGGTTGCCGGCCGGCATCATCGCGGCCGTCCGGCGCAACTCCATCTTCGATCATGGCGTGATGGGGATCTCGCTCACCGGATATTCGATGCCGATTTTCTGGTGGGGATTGCTGCTGATCCTGCTCTTTTCGGTGCAGCTTGGCTGGACGCCGGTGTCGGGCCGGATCGCGGTGCAATACTTCATCGAACCGGTAACCGGCTTCCTGCTGATCGATGCGCTGCTGGCCGGTGACCTCGGTGCGTTTCGCTCGGCGCTTTCCCATCTCGTGCTGCCCACGATCGTGCTCGGCACGGTGCCGCTCGCCGTCATCGCCCGCATGACGCGCTCCGCCATGCTGGAGGTGCTGGGCGAAGATTACATCCGCACCGCCCGCGCCAAGGGATTGCCGCGTTGGCGGGTGATCGCGATCCATGCGTTGCGCAACGCGCTGATTCCGGTGGTGACGGTGATCGGGCTGCAGGTCGGCGTACTCTTTACCGGCGCGATCCTCACCGAGACCATCTTCTCCTGGCCGGGCGTCGGCAAATGGCTGATCGAGGGCATCAACCGCCGCGACTATCCGGTGCTGCAGGGCGGCACGCTGTTGATCGGCGCGATCGTCATGATCGTCAATCTGCTGGTTGACGTCACCTATGGGCTGATCAATCCCCGCATCCGGCACACAAGATGACCGCCGAAGTCCTCAAAACTCCGATCGTCGCGGCGCAGCCGAGCGCTCCGCTGCATCCGCTGTTGGAATTCTGGTCCCATTTCAAGGCAAATTTCGGCGCCGTGGCGGGCCTCGTCGTGATCGTGGTTCTGGTTTTGCTGGCGCTGTTTGCCGATTTCGTTGCGCCACATTCCCCGATCCTCACCAACAACGCGGCCTTTCTCAAGCCCCCGTTCTGGCAGCAGGGCGGATCGATCGCCTATCCGCTCGGCACCGACGCGATCGGCCGCGATATTCTGTCCCGTCTCATCCACGGCGCGCGGCTTTCGCTTCTGATCGGCATCGCGGTGGTGACGTTGTCGGTGGTCGTAGGCACGATCCTCGGTCTGGTCGCGGGTTTTTTCCGCGGCGTGACCGAGATCGCGATCATGCGGCTGATGGACATCACGTTGACGCTGCCGAGTCTCCTGCTCGCGATCGTGATCGTTGCGATCCTCGGCCCCGGTCTGATGAATGCGATGCTGGCGGTCGCGATCGTGCTCCTGCCGCACTACGTCCGGATCGCGCGTGCCGCCGTGATCAGCGAAGTCTCGAAGGACTACGTCATCGCGGCCAAGGTCGCAGGCGCCGGCCGGCTCCGGTTGATGTTCAAGGAGGTGCTGCCGAATTGCGCCGCACCCCTGATCGTGCAGGCGACGCTCGGCATTTCGACCGCGATCCTGGATGCGGCAGCGCTCGGCTTTCTCGGTCTCGGTGCGCAACCGCCGCTGCCGGAATGGGGAACCATGCTGGCGGACGCGCGCGAATTCGTGCTGCGGGCCTGGTGGGTCGTCACGCTTCCGGGCCTGGCGATCCTCGTGACCGTGCTGGCCTTCAACCTTCTGGGCGACGGACTGCGCGACGCGCTCGATCCCAAGCTCAAGCGATAGGTATTGAAGCCGATCCGATGCCGCTCCTCGAGATCAACAATCTGTCGGTTGAGTTTCCATCCCGGAACGGGATGTTGCGCGCCGTGGATGGCGTCAGCATCACGCTCGAGAAAGGCGAGGTGCTGGGCATCGTCGGCGAATCCGGCTCCGGCAAGAGCGTCGGCATGTTGGCCCTGATGGGGCTGGTGCCCTATCCGGGGCGCGTCCAGGCCGACAAGCTTGCTGTTCGAAGGGCGGGATCTGCAGACCTTGTCCGAGCGCGAGCGGAACGCGCTGACCGGCAAGGACATCGCGATGATCTTCCAGGAGCCGACGACATCGCTCAATCCCTCGTTCACGATCGGCTATCAGCTCGCCGAGACGTTGCGCATCCATGAAGGAATGGATCGCAAGGCCGCGCGGCGCCGCGTGATCGAACTGCTGGAGCAGGTCGGCATTCCCGTTCCGGAGAGCCGGCTGACGGCCTATCCGCACCAGCTCTCGGGCGGCATGAACCAGCGCGTCATGATCGCGATGGCGATCGCCTGCAATCCAAAACTGCTGATCGCCGATGAGCCGACGACGGCGCTCGATGTCACCATTCAGGCGCAGATCCTCGATCTTCTGCTGTCGCTGCAACGCGATCGCGGCATGGCGCTGATCCTCATCACGCATAATATGGGTGTGGTTTCGGACACGACCGAGCGGGTCGCCGTCATGTATGCGGGCCAGATCATGGAACAGCGTCCGACGGCGAGCCTGTTCGCGTCGCCGCAGCATCCCTATACGGCGGCGTTGCTGGCGGCACGTCCGGAGGCGAGCGACGGCGGACGGCTCGCTACCATTCCGGGCGTGGTGCCGGGACTCCACGATCGGCCGCCTGGGTGCCTGTTCAGTCCGCGTTGCGCCCATGCGACGCCGCTGACGGACGACGTGCGTCCTGATCTCGGCCCCTGGATGGACGGCCTGATCCGTTGTCATTATCCGCTCGGCGATCCCTCACGGGACGTGCGCATCGCGGCCGATCGCGGCGGCGCGCCGATCCCAGGCCGCGGGACAGTGTCATGACGGCGCTTGTCACCGCCACCGATCTCAAGCGCAGCTACGAGATCAAGCAGGGCTGGTTTCGTTCCCCGGCGCATCTGCAAGCCGTGGGCGGGGTTTCGTTCACGCTTGAAACCGGCAAGACGCTGGCGGTGGTCGGCGAATCCGGTTGCGGCAAGTCGACGCTCGCAAGGCTTGTGACGCTGATCGAGAAGCCGAGCGCCGGCACGCTGATGCTCGATGGCGTCGATGCGGTCGATCCTCCACCCAGCGCCGTGAAGACGCTGCGCCGGACCGTGCAGATCGTGTTTCAAAACCCGTATGGGTCGCTCAATCCCCGCAAGCGCGTCGGCGACATCCTCGAAGAGCCGCTGATCATCAACACCGGGCTCTCGAAGCAGGAGCGGCGGGCGCAGGCGCTCGACATGATGGCGAAGGTAGGCCTCCGGCCGGAGCAATATGGCCGCTATCCGCACATGTTCTCCGGCGGCCAGCGCCAGCGCATCGCCATCGCGCGCGCCCTGATGTTGCGGCCGAAGCTGCTCGTTGCCGACGAGCCGGTGTCCGCGCTCGACATGTCGGTGCAGGCGCAGGTTCTCAACCTGCTGGTCGATCTGCAGCGCGAGCTGGGGCTGGCCTATCTCTTCATCTCGCACGATCTCGGCGTGGTGCGTCACCTCGCCGACGACGTCATGATCATGTATCTGGGGATCGCGGTGGAGCATGGGCCGAAAGAGCGCATCTTTGCGCGGCCGTCGCATCCCTACACACAGGCCCTGCTCGACGCGACGCCCGGCCTTGGCCGCAAACGCCAGCGGATTGTGCCGAAGGGTGAATTGCCTTCGCCGCTCGATCCGCCGAAAGGCTGCGTGTTCTCGACCCGCTGTCCCCATGTGACGGATCTCTGCCGCGCGCAGCGTCCGCCCTTGCGTCCACTCGACGGCCGCCTCGTCGCCTGCCACTACGCGGAGCGGTTGCTGGAGATACAGTCGGCCTAGAAAGCCCTGCGCCGCGGCGCCGCCGCCTTGATCGGCGATCGGGCTGCCACGATCCCGGCGATGATGATGACGATGCCGCAAGTGGCGGTCGCAGCCGCGGCCAAGATGAGGACCATCGTGAGCATGATACGCTCCGTTCAAAATGGAAGCGTCAGAACGTCATGCGAATCGGGTTCCAGCAAGACAGTTAAACTACGGGCTGCGCCGCGGCGCCGGAAGCTGCGCCGCTTCGTGCCTTGAGGTCTCACGCGGCTCGTCGGGGTTTAATGCCAGGTAGCAGCATGATGGCAAACGGCGCGCGGGCATGACGCACCTCCCGCCCGCGTACGGCAATTGCGCGTGCCGTTGCAGAATGCATAGTTGACGTTGGGCGGAGGCCCGCAACATCCATTCTTCATAGTCCCTTTGCTGGAGGCGCAACATGCAGGTCTATAATGTCGTCAAGTTCAAGGTGCGGTCAGGCGAGGAGGCGGCTTTTCTCGAAGCACATCGGAACGGCAAGGCCAAATGGCCGGGTCTCGAGCGCGGCGTCATTATAAAGACTGGCGACCAAACCTTCTGCCTGATCGGGACCTGGTCGAGCCAGGAAGCCATGGTCGCTGCGCGACCCGCGATGATCAAAACGCTCGATAGCTTCAGGTCTCTGCTCGAAGATCAGGGCGGCGGGCGCGGCTTGACGGATGCCGTTTCGGGCGCCGTGGTTCTCGATTTCTAGGAGTTCAACTGAAGCTGCGCAGCAGCGTGGCTTGGTGCCTGAAAAGTCAGGACTTCCGCGACGCCGCCAACGCTGTGAGCGCATCGCCCGTGAGGCGGTAGAAGACCTTTTCTTCTTGCGCGAGGGCGCCCAAGCCTGAATAGAAGCTCAACAATCCAGCGTCATTCCGGTCGGCCGTCCAATCGACGCGGCTGATGCCCCCGCTCGACCGCCACACGTGCCACCGCCTGAATCAGGGCCTTCCCCACCCCGGTTCCCCGAGACCCCGCGGTAACGAACAGCTCCTTTATGAACAAGCCGGACTTCAAACCGGGACCTGGATAGATCGCCGAGAACGCGGCAAAGCCGATAATCCGGTCTGTCTCAGCCACAATGATCTCAACGCCTGCCGGCAGCGCGGCGAGATTGCTTTCGATGACGCCTGTTGGTGGACAAGCAACTCCATAGTGGCGCTGCATCTCCTCGAACAAGGTCACCAACGCGACCTTGTCTGAAGTCGAGAAGGGGCGAATGTTCGACACGGAAACGAGCTCCTCATTCGGTTACGGCGGGTTGCCTGCTGCCATTTTGTATGAGAGTAGCAAGTCAGGCTTTGGCAGCTCTTTGAAAGTTAGAACTTTCGCGACAATCGGGATGTAGCAGTCTAGTTCGTCGAGCTTCTGTCGCTTAGATGCACCCATGGCAGTCGCTCGTCGGGGAAAAACTCGCCCTTCGGCGCAAGATCCGCTGCACGTTCAAACGCGCCAACGTAATAGTGCGTCTCGGTCGGGAGCCGAACGCTGGCGCAGGTGAGCGTCGAGCCGCACTTTGCGCAGAAGCCGCGCTCAACACCCGGCGAAGAGCTGTATTTCGCAATGGCACCCTCGGTTATCGTGACCGCGTCATTCGGGAAGGAGACAAAAACGTTTGACGGTGCTCCGCTGTGGCGCCGACAGCTTTCGCAGTGACACCAACGTACCCACTTGGGCTCACCTTTCGCCTCGAAGCGTACTGTGCCGCAAAGGCAGCGTCCAAAGTAGCTCATCGTTCTCTCCCACTCGTGTTCGTCATAAGCGCCGCGCCCCGATGATGCCGATCGCCCAGGACATCCCGAACAGGTCGGCAATGATGCCCGCCGAAAGTGTGCCGATCCGGCTTCGCCGGACCAGTTGCGCAGCTGCGTACGATAGAGCGGGGTTGTTGGCCGCGCCAAGCGAAGCTGCGCGAGCAGCGTAGCTTGGTGCCCCTGGCCGGAATCGAACCAGCACTCCTTGCGGAACTCGATTTTGAGTTCGAGCGCGTCTACCAGTTCCGCCACAGGGGCCCTCGGACGCCGGTTTGAGCCGCCGTCGCGAAGCCGGCGGAATATAGCGGGCGGTTTCGTTGGGTCAACCCGCGCGGAAGTGATGATGCCGTGCCTCGACAGCGCCACGGCCCCGGGATAGGACGCTGTTATTGCAGGAGAACACCCGTGACGCTCGATGCCGCCGCCAATCCGTCGCATGCAGGTTTGGGCGCCAATCCCGCTGTTGTGGCGGCGCTGGCGATCGCCGGCATCGCGGCGGCGACGCTTGGCGGGCGCCTGGTTCTTCCAGCTGGTGCTGGATATCCGCCCCTGTCCGCTCTGCCTCGAACAGCGCTACGCCTATTATCTGGCGCTCCCGCTCGCCCTCGTGGTTGCGTTCGCGGCCTCCAGGGATGCGCCGCGGCCGGTATCTGCTGGCGGGCCTCGCCATTCTCCTGCTCGCCGCGCTCTACAACGCCTGGCTCGGCACCTATCACGCCGGCGTCGAGTGGCAATTCTGGCAGGGCCCGACCGATTGCAGCGGCCCGGTCGTAGACCTCGGCAGCGCCGGCAGTCTGCTGGATCGTCTCGACACCGTGAAGGTGATCCGCTGCGACGAGGTGCAGTGGCGCTTCCTCGGTCTCTCGCTCGCCGGCTACAACGTGCTGATCTCGCTGTTGATGGCGGCAATCGCAGCGTGGGGACTCAAGTCCGCAAAGCGAACCTAGTCGTCCACATCGTCCTGCGGCCGTCCGAACAGATGGATGATGCCGGGCGTGGTGATGGTGACGAACACGAAGCGCGACAGATGATGCGCGCCGACGAAAATCGGGTCGATATGCAGCGTCAGCGCCAGCGCCAGCATGGCGTCCATCGCGCCCGGCGCGAACGCCACCAGCACGTCGGCAAAGCGCACATGGGTGGTAGCTGCGATGATCGCGACGAAGACCGCCGAGATGACGATGGCGACCGCAAACGACCCCAGCGACGCGTTGATATGGCCGATCATGGTCGACGCCTTCAGCCGCGCGAACCGTGTGCCGATCAGGGCGCCGATCCCCACCAGCGCCATGCCGCGCGCCCAGGGCGGCAGGCCGCCCTCGATCAGCGCGCTGCCGTGCAGCACGCTCGAGGCGATCATGGCGCCGAACATCCAGCTCGCCGGAAATTTCATCAGCCGCAGCACCAGCGCAACGGCGATCGAGGCGGCAATCAGCACGGCGAGTTCGGGCGGCGAGGCGATCATGGTGGCGATGGCCGGCGGCGCCGCCGGCGCTATGCCGGTAGCCGCCAGTATCAGCGGCAGCGCCGCGGTGAGGATGATCACGCGCATGGTCTGAACCATCGCGATGCCAGCGACATCGGCGCCCTTTTCGGCGGCGAGGATGACGATTTGCGACAGCGCGCCGGGGCTGCCGGCCAAAAGCGCCGAGGTCTGGTCCCAGCCGTGCACGCGCTGCAGATAGAAGCTGCTGCCGAAGGTCGAGCAGAAGGTGGAGAGCGCCAGCAGGCCGATGGTCAGCGGATAGGAGCTCATGTGCTGGATCAGCTGCCGCGACACCAGCGTGCCCAGCGATATCCCGAGCAGCAGCAGCACGGTCTGCGTGAGGATCGGCGGCAGCGCCAGCGGCCGCCCGGCCAGCGCCGCGCCGCCGACCGCAAACATGGCGCCGGAAATCAGCCCGCCCGGCAGTCCTGCCCAGAGAAACAGCAAGCCGCCGGCGGCGCCGATAACAAGCGTCTCCAGCGTGGCGAGGATATGGGCGCGGTCGGGAATGGCAGACGCCATCGATGCGGGGATCAGGGGCACGCCGCCTTATGGCAAATCCGGCATGGGGCGACAAATGCGCCACGCGATTGCAGCAATGCGCAAGGCTTGCCGGGTTCGCGGGCTTGTTTCCGGGGTCAGCAGCCACCCTTGCAGGTACGCTGGGGTACGTGCCGTCGCCGATCCGGCTGGGATGATAGGGTCCGTACCACCCGCCATTGTTGACAAATATGACGTTATGTGGCCGGCCTCACGCACCGAATGGCCGGTTCAGGGCCAGATCGCCGGAGATCGTTCGTCCAGGAGATGGAGAATGCGGGACGGCGGGCGCGCTGACAGCACCCTTGCCCGCATGGTCTAACCGCACTCAAGCGCCTTGGGCGATGGCTTCAACGATGCATCGGTGGATTCGCCTCTCCCGGAACGGAAGAGGCAGGCACGTTACCTGTCGCGTTACTTGGCCTTGTCGGCCGCGGTTTTCTTGCATTCGGAACGGAATTTCTTGCGCTCCTTGCCGTGAAGCCCCTTGGCGTCGGCTTCCTTCGAGCATTCGAGCGAGGCCGCGGTGCGCGCCTTCTTTTCCGCCGGCGCCTTGGCCTCGGTCTTGGTGGCGTCGGTCTTGGCCGGCGCCGCGGTCTGCGCAAATGCCGAACCCATCAACAGCAGCGAGGCAATGGCGGTCGCGGTGGCAAGGGAAGAAATCTTCGTCATGAGGCACCTCGGTTGAAAGAAGGCCGCGACCGTCGCGCCGCAATGCTGAACCGCAGGTGAATGGACCGGAATATCGCCGCCACAATATTTTGCACGGAGAATGCGCGCGTGCGTTGTCGCAAGCACCGGTTGCGTTAGGATACGAACCGCAGATGACTGCCCAAGGAGAACTCAGGATGACCATTCAGGTAAAAATACTCTGCGCAATGGCGGTGTCGGGATTTGCGGCGTTCGCGGCGATGTCGCCGGCGCAGGCCCTGACCACACAGGAATGCAGCGCGAAATACCAGGCGGCCAAGACCGCCGGCACGCTCGCCGGCCAGAAGTGGAACGACTTCCGCAAAGCCAATTGCGGTGCGGACGCCGCGGCGGCGCCCGCTGCGACGCCGGCCGCCGCTCCGGCCGCCGCGCCCAAGGAGGCCAAAAAGGAAGCCGCGCCCGCGGTAGCGGCGGCGCCGTCGGGACCTGCGGTCTATCCGAACGCGGTGGATCCGAAATATTCCAAGGAAACCGCCGGCAAGGCGCGCATGCACACCTGCGTCGACCAGTACAACGCCAACAAGACCACCAACGGCAATGGCGGCCTGAAGTGGATCCAGAAGGGCGGCGGCTATTACAGCGAATGCACCAAGAAGCTGAAGGGTGCGGCTTGAGCCACGCGTGAGTTTTCGGGTGCGGCCGGCGCGTCCGGCCGCGCCTTTTCCTTGATCTGAAAGCCGTTTCCCGGCTGATCTTGCGATCGGTCGCGTGCGGTTGCGATGGCGGCAATTGCTGCAGGACGGATTTGTGCCGTCGCTATGGCAGTCCGTGGCAATTCCTTCTATAGCCTCTTCAAGCGAAAGCCTGCCTGCGGATTTGATCCGGGGCGGGTTTCCGGTTCGCGCGGCCATCAGGCCTGCGCGGAAGACGCGTCAAAACAACAAGCCTTTCCCGCTGTCCAAATGCCCGCCGTGCAAATGAGTCTTCCATTTTGATCATCTCGGCCACGCAAAGCGTGTTGGGGCTGGCGTCGGGGATGCTGGTCGGGTTTTCACTCGGTCTCGTCGGCGGCGGCGGCTCGATTCTGGCGGTGCCGCTGATGGTCTATGTGGTCGGCGTGCCCGAGCCCCATGTCGCGATCGGCACCAGCGCCATTGCGGTTGCCGCCAACGCCGCGATCAATCTGTCCAATCATGCGCGCGGCGGCACGGTGATCTGGTCCTGCGCGCTGGTGTTCGCCCTGGCCGGCATGGTCGGCGCGTTCGGCGGATCGATCATCGGCAAAATGGTCGAGGGGCAGAGACTGCTGGCGCTGTTTGCGCTGGTCATGATCGTCATCGCCATGCTGATGCTGAAGACGCGGTCGCGTATCGGGCTGCCGGACGTGACGATCTCGATGTCCAATATGCCGGCGATCGCAGGCCTTGGCCTGGCGACCGGGACGATGTCGGGCTTTTTCGGCATCGGCGGCGGCTTCCTGATCGTACCGGCCCTGATGCTGGCGACGGGCATGCCGATCATGAACGCGGTCTCATCATCGCTGGTCGCCGTCACCGCCTTCGGCATGACGACGGCCGCCAGCTACGCCTGGTCCGGTCTCGTTTCATGGCAGCTGGCGGGGTTGTTCGTCGCGGGCGGCATTGCCGGGGGACTGGCCGGCACGCGCTCCGCACGCCATCTGGCGGAACGGCGCGGCGCGCTCAACATTGTGTTCGCCGTGGTCATTATTGCGGTGGCGCTCTATATGCTGGCGCGTAACATATCCCTATTCTAGACCGTCGCGAGACCAACAATGAATCGATCGAATAAAACCGCCGGAGCCAATCCGGGGCGCACGCGGCGCGAGGCGCTGGGCCTGCTCGGCACTGGTGCTGCCATGCTCGGCACGGCGGCGCTGCCGCGTTCGGCGCTGGCTGAGGGCGACGATACCATCCTGACCGAAGCGCTGGTGCTGCGTGACCCCGAGATTCCCGCGGCGGGAAACGTCGACGGCGACATCAACATCGTCGAATGGTTCGACTATAATTGCCCGTATTGCCGCAAGATCGATCCCGAACTACGGCAGGTGGTGCAGGACGACGGCAAGGTCCGCCTGGTGCTGAAGGACTGGCCGATCCTGGGCGAGGTCTCGAAAATTGCCGCGCGGATGGCGCTCGCCGCCAAATATCAGGACAAGTTCATCCAGGCGCATGACGCCATGATCGGCGTCTCGTCCAGGCTGACCGAGCCGCGTCTCCACGAGCTGCTGGCCGCCGCCGGCGTCGACATGGATCGTCTCAAGGCCGACCTCACCGGCAACGCCAGGGCGATCGACGCCATCCTCGCGCGCAACAACGCGCAGGCCGAAGCGTTCGGTTTCAAGGGGACGCCGTCCTTCATCGTCGGCAAATTCCGCGTGCCCGGCGTCCTGACCATGGCGGAGTTCGAAATGGTCATCGCCGACGCGCGCAAGGCCAAGGCAAGCAATTAGAGGCGAGTAACTGAGGAAATAACAAAGGCGCCCTTGTCAGCGACGAGGACGCCTTTGTTTTGGTATCGATAGTGTCGTGCGATTACTTCGACGAGATCCTGATCCAGTCCTCATGGGCGCGCGCCTTCAGCGCCTTCCAGTCGGTCGCCGCGACGTCCCAGTTGACGATGGTGCGGCTGTTCTGCGCGACCTGGCCATTGGCCACGCTCGACGTGTTCATGGAATCGTAGACATAGACGCCCGCGACCAGCAGCAGCGCGCCCAAAATCATTCCCAAAAACGTTCGCATGGCATCCTCCAGTGATCACCGACAACGTGGTGACGATGCGATGGTTCCACGGAACCGTTTGCTGTCTCACGTTCGCCCAAATACCCGCGTCACATAGTCGATGAACACGCGAACGCGCGGCGAAAGCTGGCGGTTGCGCGGATAGAGCAGCGATACCGGCACCGAAGGCGGCGGGCAGTTCGACAGCACCTGCACCAGCGTGCCGTTGGCGAGATCGGCCTCGGCGTGAAATTTCGGCACCTGCACCAGGCCAAGGCCGAGCCGGGCGGTTGCAAGATAGCTCTCCGGTCCCGTCACCGACATGATCACCGGCAGCGCGATCTCCCGCAACGTGTCGCCGGTCATGAACTCCATCGGCCGCAAACGTCCCGTCGTGAGCGAGCGCAGGCCGACCATGCGATGACCGTCGAGCGCGTCCGGATCGGCCGGTGTGCCATGCCGGGCGAAATAAGCGGGCGCGGCGCAGGTCAACCGCTCCAGCACCACCACCTGGCGCGCGATCATGTCGCTGTCGGGCAGATGGCCGAAGCGCAGCACGCAGTCGACGCCTTCGCGGATCAAATCGATCCAGCGGTCGCTCTCGCTCATGTTGATTTCGATGTCGGGATATTCGGCGAAGAAGCCCGGCAGGTTCGGCAGCAGGAAATGGCGCGCCAGCGTGCCCTGCACTTCGAGCCGAAGCAGGCCCTTCGGCCTTGCGCCGCCGAACGCGCCTTCGGCATCCTCGAGATCGGCAATCAAGGACAGGCAGCGCCGGTAATGCGCCTCGCCGTCCAGCGTGGCGCGGACCTGCCGCGTGGTCCGCTCCAGCAGCCGCACGCCGAGACGCGCTTCCAGCGACTTCACCGCGTCCGTCACCGTCGACCGCGGCAGGCCGAGATCGTCGGCGGCGAGCGAAAAGCTGCGCCGCTCCACCACCCGTGTGAACACCCGCATCGCGTCGAACCGGTCCATCGGATTATTCGTAATTTCCGGATTGTGATGCCAAATAATGCATGATTATCCGGGAATTGGAAGGAAGTAAGTTTCTCCCATCAGCCGCGGGCAATCCCGCGAAACAGGGAGAGACAAAATGACCAATGAAACCAACAAGGTGGCAATCGTAACCGGCGCGTCACGCGGGATCGGCGCGGCGGTGGCCGAGCGTCTCGCCGCGGACGGCTTTACCGTCGTCATCAACTATTCCGGCGACACCAAATCGGCCGAAGCGCTGGCCCGCAAGATCGAGGGCAAGGGTGGCCGGGCGCTGACCGCCAAGGCCGATGTCAGCGATCCCGATGCGGTGCGCGGCATGTTCGACGCGGCGGAAGCCGCCTTCGGCGGCGTCGATGTCCTGGTCAACAATGCCGGCATCATGAAGCTCGCGAAGATCGCCGACAGCGACGACGCGCTGTTCGACCAACAGGTCGCGATCAATCTCAAGGGCAGTTTCAACGCGATGCGCGAAGCCGGCAAGCGCCTGCGCGACGGCGGCCGCATCGTCAATTTCTCGACCAGCGTGGTCGGGACCAGGCTCGAGACCTATGGAGTCTATGCCGCGACCAAGGCTGCGATCGAAACCCTGACGGCGATCCTGGCCAAGGAGATGCGCGGCCGTTCGATCACCGTCAACGCCGTGGCGCCCGGCCCGACCGCGACCGACCTGTTCCTCAACGGCAAATCGCAGGAACTGATCGACCGCTTGGCGAAGATGAATCCGCTGGAACGGCTCGGCACGCCCGAGGACATCGCCGCCGCGGTCGCGTTCCTCGCCGGTCCCGACGGCGCCTGGATCAACGGTCAGATGCTGCGCGCCAATGGCGGCATGGTCTGAACCGCATCAACAATCCACAAAAAAGGAAATCGTGTCATGAAACAGGTCATCGTCATCACCGGTGCTTCCAGCGGCTTCGGCCGGCTCTCCGCCAACGCGCTCGCCAAGGCGGGCCACATCGTCTACGCGTCGATGCGCGACACCACGGGCCGCAACGCGGCGCAAGTCGCCGATGTCGGAAATACGCCACCGACAACAAGGTCGATCTGCACGCCATCGAGCTCGACGTCGGCTCGCAGGCCTCGGCCGATGCGGCGATCGCGCAAATCGTCAGCGGAGCAGGGACGCCTCGACGTCGTGATGCACAATGCCGGCCATATGTCGTTCGGACCGGCGGAAGCGTTCACGCCCGAACAACTCGCCGAACTCTACGACGTCAACGTGCTCAGCACCCAGCGCGTCAACCGCGCGGCATTGCCGCAATTGCGCAAGCAGGGCAGGGGATTGTTGGTCTGGGTCTCCAGCAGCAGTTCGGCCGGCGGCACGCCGCCCTATCTCGCGCCGTACTTTGCCGCGAAGGCCGGCATGGACGCGATGGCCGTGGTCTATGCGCGCGAACTGTCGCGCTGGGGCATCGAAACCTCGATCATCGTGCCCGGCGCCTTCACCGGCGGCACCAATCATTTCGCGCATTCGGGCAAACCTGCCGACCAGGCCCGCGTTGCCGAATATGAAGCCGGTCCCTATGCCGGCTTCGGCGAAGAGATCATGAAGGCGTTCGGCGCGATCGTGCCGCCGGATGCCGATGCTGCCTCGGTCGCGGATGCCATCGTCGGCGTCGTCGATGCGCCGTTCGGCAAGCGGCCGTTCCGCGTTCATATCGATCCGACCCAGGACGGCGCCGAAGTCGCTTTCGCCGTGATCGACCGCGTCCGCAACGAGATGCTGCACCGTGTCGGATTTTCCGACCTGCTGCATCCGCGGGCGAATGGATAAAAACATGTCGTTTTCGAGCGAAGCATGCCCTCGGACTTGATCCGGGGGTGGGTGCCGGTTCGCGTAACGAAAACGCGTCAAAAAAAGAGATAGGTTGGCTGGCATCGCATCATGCGATGCCGCCGCGTCCTTATTCCCCGTGCAGCCAGGCCAGTATCGGCGCGTTGATCTCGCGCGGATAGGTGTGGCTGAGATCGTCGATCTCGCGGTAGGTCACCTTGGCGCCGGCCGCCGACAGTAGTTGCTTGGTCTGGCGGGCCACCTGTACCGGAAACATCCAGTCGAGCCGGCCATGCACGAGGTGGATCGGCAAGCCGCGCAGGCGATCGGCGTCGGCCATTTCAGCCATCAGCGGATGGAAGGTCGCCGAGACCGGCGCGAGATGGGTGAAGGGCGAGGCGCTTTCCAGCCCGCTGACATAGCAGAACGTGCCGCCGTCGCTCATGCCGGTCAGCAGCATTTTCTGCGCGTCGATGTTCCAGCGCGCCCGCACGGAATCGAGGATGCGCAAGAGGTTCGGCGTGTCGGTGTCGTCGCCCATCAGCGCCCAGGTCGTCTTGCTGTTCGACGCGTCAGCGGTTGCGGTCGGTGCGACCAGGATCGCGCCATGGCTGCGCGCGTCGCGCAGCCAGCTCCACAGGAAGCCGCGGCCATTGCCGCTGCCGCCATGCAGCGCCATCACCAGCGGCCAGGCGCGGTCGCGCGTGTAGTACTCCGGAACATAAACCGAGAAGCCGCCGCGGCTGCCGGGCTCGTTGTGGTCGTGGAAGATGCCGGTGTTTTCGTTGGCAGGCTGCAGCCAGCCGCGTCAGCAAATCAGCGTCTTCGCGCAGGCTAGGCTCGACGAAGAACTGGCTGACCGGCGGCAAGTTTTGCGACCAGCGGATACAGCGCTTCCTGCGCGCGGGGCGTATGACGCAACGCCTTAAACACGCTGATCGAGATCGCCATTGCCGTTCTGCACGGCGCGCAGGCCATCGAAAGCGGCGAGGGCGCCGTCGCTGGCGGCTTCCAGCGCATTTTTGATCTCGCTGAATTCGGCCGGCCATTCGGCAAGCCGCGGCCGCGCCGCGCGCAGCGCCGTGTCGGGCTCGCCTGCTTCCTCCATCACGCGACCGAAATCCGGCGGGTTCAGATAGCGCGCGACGAAGCCCAGGGCTTCCAGCGATTGCAACAGCGGCGGCAGCACGGCCACGATGTCGTCCACCACGGCCTCGCTCATCGGCGTCTCTCTGATTTTGGTGCGACCGCTTCAGTGCAGCCTGTTCAGTGCAGTCTCATCAGTGAAGTCTCGGCGCCTTCAACATTTTGCCGCGATCGATCGAGGTCAGCACCACGTCGAAGGTGACGCCCTCATGATAGACGGTGAGCGGCACGTCGACGCCGGCGGGTCCCAGCGACCAGAGTTTTCGGTAGAAGTCGATCTGGCTGGTGATCTTGTCGCCGTTGATGGCGAGGATGACGTCGCCGGTCTTGATTTCGGCGCGCGCCGCCGGTCCCTTGCCGGTGATGCCGACCACCACGACCCGGTTGTCGATCTCGGTCGAGTACATGCCGAGCCACGGCCGCGCCGGCTTGTTGACCCGGCCGAACTTGCGCAAATCGTCGAATACCGGTTTCAACAGGTCGATCGGCACGATCATGTTGACATGCTCGGCCTTGCCCTCGCGCTCGCGTTCGAGTTGCAGCGAACCGATGCCGATCAGTTCGCCGCGATTCGAGATCAGCCCGGCGCCGCCCCAGTTCGGATGCGCGGGGTGGGTGAAGATCGCCTCAGCCAGCATGTATTCCCAATAGCCGGCGAATTCCTGCTTGGCGGCGACCTGGCTCGCGACCGACCGCGTGCGCCCGCCGGCGCCGCCGACCACGACGCGGTCGCCGATCTTCGCTGATGCGGACGAGCCGAGCGGCAGCGGCTCGATGTCGAGCCGGCCGAGCGCCTGCACCAGGCCGAATCCGGATTCGAAATCGGTGCCGAGCGGATGGGCCGGCACCACGCGGCCGTCGCCGAGATGCAGCCAGATGGTCTCGGCCTCGGTGATGAGATAGCCGATGGTCAGGATCACGCCGTCATCGATCAGCACGCCATTGCCGGCGCGCTCGGTGCCGAGTGTTTCCGCGCTGGAGGCGTCGGCGGGGACGATCGAATGCAGCCCGACCACCGAACTCAGCGCGCGGTCGAGGTCGAAAGCATAGTCGCCCTGGCGCGGCTGGTTCGCCGGCGGCACTTTCCATTCGGTCAAAGAGGGCATCGGAATTCTCCTCGAAATTCTACCCGAAATTCTACCCGAAAATTCTCCTGGCCTCAAAGGCGCGGGTGGCACCCGTCAAGTAAATCCGAGCTTTCGCCCGCAGGGAAGATAAAATTGGCAAGGTCCAAACGGCTGTCTGACACAATTATGTGGCGTATTTTTCGATTCCCGCAAGGCGAGGCGTTTTCACGGCAATTTGCGCTTGTCCTCATTCCGCCTTCGCCGCCGCGCGCGCGGGCATGATCCGGAACGTGCGATTCTCCTTCAGCCAAATGGCGCGCTCGTCGCGCAGCAAAGTGCGGCGAACCTTGCCGGAATCGTCGCGCAGGCCGACGCTCACGGCCTCGAAACTTTCCGGATGCTTGTAGCGGCTGAGCATGTCGGAAAGGAATTCGCCCATGCCGTCGGCGACCGATTGCGCGTCGGTATCGGGCCCAAGTTCCAGGATCGCATGCACGCGCTGGCCGAATTCCGGATCGGGCAGGCCGACCACGATGCAGGAGCGCACTTTTGGATGCGCCGATACCGCGGCCTCGACTTCGGCCGGATAGATGTTGGCGCCGCCACGCAGGATCATGTCGGCAAGCCGGTCGCCGAGATAGAGATAGCCGTCGGCATCGAGCCGCCCGATGTCGCCGAGCGATTCCCATCCATCCGCGCGGCGTTTTGGTACAGCACCGAGATAATGATAGGTGCTGCCGGCGCCCTCATTGGGCAAAAAGTAAATTTCGCCGGTCTCGCCGGTCGCGACGTCGTTGCCGTCCTCGCCGATGATCCGCAGCCGCGATGTCTCGCCGATCTTGCCGACCGAACCCTTGTGCTCAAGCCATTCGACACCCGATATGATGCACGCGCCCTGCGCTTCGGTGCCGCCATAGAGCTCGTAGATGCGCTCGGGTCCCAGCCATTCGATCCATTTTTCCTTCAGCCATGGCGGCATCGGTGCGGCCATGTGAAACACGATCTGCAGGCTCGACAAGTCGTAGCGGTTGCGCACCTCGTCCGGCAGCGCCCAGATCCGGTGCATCATGGTCGGCACGAAATTGACCCACTGCACTCGGGCAGTTTCGATCAGGCGCAGGCATTCCTCGGCGTCGAACTTGACGAGGCCGGTGACGCGTCCGCCGTGGAACAGCGCGGTGTGCGACACGATGAAGGGCGCGTTGTGGTAGAGCGGACCGGGGTTGAGAAGCGAAGCGCCGAGCGGCATGCCGAGCGCCGCCGGACCTGCGGTATCGATCACGGCGGGCCGGTGATCGAGGATCACCTTCGGCCGCCCGGTCGAGCCGCCGGAGGTCATCGCCTTCCAGTAGCGCGCCACCGGGTTGTCGATCGGTTCGTCCGAAAAACCGTCGGGCACGAAATCCGCCGGCAGTGAATTCGGCGCATTCCAGTCCGGCTGGCCGCCGACCACCAGAGAGGGTTTTAGAATATCGAGCACGGCCGCCGCCTCGCCGCGCGGCAACCGCCAGGTCAGCGACGTCGGCGTCGCGCCGCATTTCCACACCGCAAACGTGGTCTCGAAAAAGGCGTTGCTGTTGGGCAGCCCGATGGCGACGAAATCGCCGGGTTTGACGCCTTTGGCCATGAAGGCGCGGGCGCGGCGGTTGGCGTTGCGTTCGAGCTGCTCCCAGGTCAGCAGATCCGCGCCGTGGCTGACGGCGATCGCATCCTTTGGTTTGCGTTCGGCAAACCAGCGCGGCACGTCGGCGAGGGGGATCAACATAGGGGGCGGTTCCGTTGTCGGGGGCGTCTTGGGGCCGCTCTTGTGCTTGGTATCAGGCGGTATGCCGCCTCATCGGGCAATTCACCAACAGGAACCTGGTGAGTCAGAGATTCGCGGGAATCCGCGATCCCGGCGGCACCTCGTTTGGCTTAATCCGCCTGTGGACCGTCGCCGCGGCGTAGCCGCGCAGTTTGCTCCGCGGCCTTCCTCCTGCGCGAGCTGTCGTATATGAGAGAAATGCCACCGGAACTTGCCGATAGTCCCCAGGAACGAATTGGCGGCGTGGATGGGGGCGACGGTAGTTAATCCAATAGTCACGATCTGCCACTTTGATCGACATAGAGCGCGGACAGGCATTTCGACCGGGGCATGGCATGGTAATTCGATTGACGACGGCGCGATCCACCGGGGCGGCGCGGCGTTCGCGTCGTCCCGCCATTGTGACGCTCGCGGCGATGGCGCTGCTCACGGCGCTGACCGCCGGTACTGCCGCAAAACCGGCGCGCCCCGCGCAGCCTGTCGAGGCGACCGCGCCGCGCGAGGCCGGCGAGCCGATCATGGCGATCGTGTCGATCAAGACCCAGAAGGTGACCTTCTACGACGCCGACGGCTGGATCCTGCGCGCGCCGGTATCGACCGGCACCTCGGGACGCGAGACACCGGCCGGCATCTTCGCCGTCATCGAAAAGGACAGGGAACACCGCTCGACCCTCTATGACGATGCCTGGATGCCGCACATGCAGCGCATCACCTGGAACGGCATCGCACTGCACGGCGGGCCGCTGCCCGGCTATGCCGCCTCGCACGGCTGCATCCGGATGCCGTTCGGCTTTGCGGAAAAACTGTTCGACAGGACGCGGATCGGGATGCGGATCATCATTTCGCCGAACGATGCCGAGCCCGTCGACATCACCCATCCGCTGCTGCTGGTGCCGAAGGCGGACGCCATCGCCGCGGCGCCGGCGCGCGCGGAGACGCTGATCCGCGAGTCGACGGAGGCGACAAGGGTGGCGGACGAGGCGAAGAAGGTCGCCGCCACCGCGGCGCGCGAGATCGCGTCGATCAAGGCAGCGTTGCGCAAGCTGGAAGGGCAGAAGTCCCGCGCCGACGCCGAACTCGCCGCCGCCGACAAGTCGCTTGCCGCCGCCAGGACCGACGAGGCCAGGAAGCGGGCCGAGGACGTCAAGCAAAAGGCCGCCGCCAGGGCCGCTGACGCCGCGACCCAGCTCGACACCGCGAAGTCGGAAGCGAATTCGAAGCCCGATCCCGCCGCCGCAAAGGACGCCGCCAAGGCGGCCGAGACCGCGAAGGCCAACGCCAGCAAGGCTGCGACCGAGGCGAAGCTCGCGCTCGAGCCGGTGTCGATCTATATCAGCCGCGCGACGCGCAAGCTCTACGTCCGGCGCAACACGCATAAGCCGGCGCCGGACGGTGGCGGGGAGGTGTTCGACACCAGCATCGAGGTTCCGGTCACGATCCGCAATCCCGAGCGACCGATCGGCACGCATGTCTTCACGGCGATGGCGCGCAACGATTCAGGCCTGCGCTGGACCGCGGTGACGATCGATGGCAGCGACGACGCCAGGGATGCGCTCGATCGCATCACCATCCCGCAGGATCTGCTCGATCGCGTCGCGCCGACGGCGGTGCCGCGATCCTCGATCGTCGTCTCGGACGAACCGTTGAGCAGCGAGACCAATTATCGCACCGAATTCGTCGCGGTGCTGAGCAACCAGCCCCAGGGCGGCTTCATCACGCGCCGGCCCACGATCGATGACGGCTTTATGGACAGCGGTTACGCGAGTGACGACGGTTTCAACCCCTTCTTTCAGCGCAGTTGGTCGCCTCAAGCCGGCAACCAGCCTGCCAACGCGCGCCGGCGCAGCGGCCAGTCCAATCAGCCGTACTATGGCAATCCGGCTCAGCCGTACTTTGGTAACCCAACGCAACCGCGCTGGTGGTAAGACGCTGCGCGCCGCGAAGCGTCCGCCTGACGCGGACATCGCGGTGACACGGCAAGCGCTTACTCGATCACTTCGTCGGTCAGTACCAGGATTGTCGGCGGGACCGTCAGCCCCAGCGCGCGTGCGGTCTTGAGGTTGACGACCAGTTCGAACTTGGTGGGAAGCTGAATTGGCATCTCCGCGGGCTTCTTCCCCTTCAGGATCAGATCGACGTATCCGGCCGCACGACGGAACAGGTCGCCGATATCGGCGCCGTAGCTGAACAAGGCGCCGGCGCGCGCGAATTCGCCCTGCTGGCCGATTACGGCGATTTTCATCTCCGCGCCCATGCGACAGATGTCGTTCTGCATCGCCGCGGTCATGTAGTCGCGGATCACGATCATGGCGTTGCCGCCGGCATCCACGCAGCACCTTGAACTGCTCGGCCACCGCTGCGGACGAAGCGGCGGTGAGGCCGAGGCGCACCGGCTCGATGCCCGCCATCCGCGCTTCCTGCATGGTCTGCGCGCCCCATGCGCTGAAGGTCGGATCGGTGGCGTTGTTCATGACGCCCAGTTTCCTGAGCCCGGGCAGCATTTCTCGCAGCATCTCGATGCGCTTGGCCGACATCTCCTCGCCGAACGCCGCGAAGCCGGTCAGGCTGCCGCCGGGCCGCGCGAGGCTCTGAAACAGGTCGGGATCGCTTTGCACGGCCGGCAGCGCCACCGCGACGACGGGAATGCTGGTCTTCTTGACGATGGCGCGCGCCGCCGCCGGGCCCGGCGCGAGCAGCACATCCACGGGCCTCCCCGCGAGCGCTTCGATCAGCGCAATCCCGCGGCCGATATCGCCGCCGGTCGACTGCGCATCGATGATGATGCTGCGGCCCTCGACATAGCCGAGGTCGGCGATCGCCTTGCGGAAGGGGACGAGGGTCGCGGCGTCAACCTCAGGCGTCGCAAAACCGACAAATCCCACGATCGGTATGCGCTGCTGCTGGGCGAACGCAGCCTTTGACGACACCGCCGCTGCGCCCAAAATGCCCAGAAATTCCCGCCGTCGCATTTGACTGCCCTGCTATTCGCCAAGGGCAATTTGAGCATACCGGCTGGCGCTGTGCCAGCCGGGTTGACAGCTTGCACGGCGGTGCCTGCAGTTCAGCCCGGCGGCGAGATCCCCTGCAAGACGTCCTTGAAAACACCGTACTGCATCTGAAACGCGCGCGGGCTGTAGTCCTGGTAATATCCCGCGGTCACCGCGACAACGAGATCGAGCTCAGGGACAATGCGGATGGACTGCCCGCCTCGACCCAACGCGCCGACCCACTGGACCTCGCGCCCGTTGAGCCGTGAGCGGCCGAGCCACCACAGATATCCATAAGAACCGTCCGCGTTCTTGATCTTCGGTGTCGTCGAGGTCTCGATCCAGGCCTTCGAAACGATCTGGCGGTCGTTCCAGCGACCGCCGGCGAGAACGAGCTGGCCGATTTTCGCCATGTCGCGTGGCCGCAAACGCAATCCTCCGCCGGCATCGGTCTCTCCCTTGTACCTCTCCCACTCGACACGCGTAATGCCCAGCGGCTCGAACAGCGTCTCGCGCGCAAATTCGTCGAGTTGGCGTCCGGTCACCTTGCGGATGATGGCCGACACCAGCGCCAGCGCGCCGGTGTTGTAGAAGAACTCCTGCCCTGCCGGGGCCGTCACCGGAAGACCGAGGACGTAACGGCACTGATCCCGCGCCCGGTGCATGCGCGCCTCGTCATTGTTTTCGTCACCCGTCGCCGGCGTAGCCTCCTCCCACGCCAGACCCATCGACATGGTGAGCGCGTGCACGAGCTGGATGCGGTCCTTTTCGGGGGAACGCAGGTCGGACAATTCGGGGAAGAAGCTGAAGATCGGTTCGTTGACGCCGCGGATCAGCCCGCGATCGATCGCGATACCGACGGCGAGTGACGCGACGCTCTTTGATACCGACTTGATGTCATGCAGCGTATCGGCATCGAAGCTGACGTTTTCCACCCGGCGGCCGTAAAGGCGGCCTGGAATCTCGTCGGCTCCCTTGAAATATCGCTCGAACACCAGCCTGCCACCGCAAGCGACCAGCACGGCGTGTATCTTGGGGTCGCTCGAGGCGGCGAGCCGGTCAGCCATCCTGCACAGTGCAGCGCGGTCGATCAGCTTGTCCTCACCAGCGGCGGCGACGCGCCAGCCGTCGTCCCGCGCGACCGGAATTCCGCAGCCGTCGGACGGGTCCGCATACACCGGCAGCCCGGCAAGCGGTGCCAGCGCAGCTCCACCAAGAAGTGAAATAAACTGGCGCCGTTCCATTTGATCCTCTGGTTCACAGCTTTTTGCGGCCGCTCAGACATATCAGATGATTTTGCCAGGGGCGATTGCCGATGCGCAGCGACGTGCCGGCCGCGCATCCGTGCGCCAGATCACGCAAGGCTTGTTCCCCGGGGAACAGCGCGAAGGCCGTCCACGAGGGCATTGTCCTGCTCACCGATGAAACGGCGCGATGATCGCCCGGTCGGAAACGATGGAGCAGAACCGATGACCAAGGATGCCGGACTTCTCAACGACACCGAACTTGCGGCCGTCGCAGGCGGCGGGCCTACCCTGATCCGCACCAGCACCATTGTGCTGCCGCACATTCCCCGCGACAGGGACCTGCTGACGCCGCAGCAGATCGAGAAGATTCTCAACGGGGGTTTCAATCCGCCGATTCCGAAAGGCTGATTGTCGCGATCGCAAGCGCGCTGGCTCGAGCTCGCCTCCCCAACGGAGGCGAGTTTTTCCCACGGGTAGTGCGCGTTGCCGCCTATCCGTTTGAGCGTCGCCACGTGGCCGGCGCCGTACCGAACGCTTTCTTGAAGGCGCGGGAAAAAGCGGCCTCGGAACCGTAGCCGACCATATCGGCAACCTGCGCAAGGGATGCGTTGGTATTGCGGAGTTTCTGGGTCGCGACCTGCATGCGCCAACTGGCGACGTAGTGCATCGGCGGCATGCCGATCAAACCAATGAAGCGGTCGGCCAGCGCCGAACGCGACAGGCCGACCTCGCGACTGAGATCATCCACGGTCCAGGGCCGCGCGATGTCCCGGTGCACGAGCGCCAGCGCCCGCGCAACATGCGGGTCGCGCAAACCGGCGAGCCAGCCGGTCTGGCCCTCCGGCAGTGCCTCGGCGTAGCGTCGCACGGCCTCGACGAACAGCAACTCGGACAGCTTCGCCAGCACGGTCTCCGAACCCGGGCGGCCCGCGGCGACTTCATCGGCGGCATACTGAAAGGTCGAGCGGATCCATTCTGCGGCCCCGCCTTGCTCGGCATCGAGCTTCAGCAGCGACGGCAAGGTCGAGATCACCGGGTTGTCTTCGGCGCTGTCGCAGCCGAGATATCCGCAGATCATGCGCGTGCGCTTTCCGCCGCCGCCGTGCTGGATCGTGAACAGCCCGCCGTTCCTGGGCGGCTGGATAATTTCACTGCCGGTTACCGGCGGCAGGTTCAGGTCGCTGCCCACGAGATGCAGGTCGTTGCGTGGCAAAAGGACGACGTCGCCGGCCCGGACCACCAGGTCTTCCTCGCCGTCGACCCGAATATGAAGTTCACCCTCGACGACGTAGTGATAAAGAATCATGTGCGACGTTGGCCCGAGCGCCGGCGCGCAGTGTTCCGGTGCGACGCGGGCGGCCATACACCACGGCGCGGAGAAATCGGCGTGCAGGAACACGCCGCCGGTCAAATGCGCCACTCTCAGAACATCGGACAATGCATCCATGCCGGCCTCTCTATCAGAAGCCGGTGTTCCAGTCATGTCTCAAGGCAGCCCGGTCATAGACCCTCGCGCGTCTGACGACCTATAGATCGCGGCATCAGCCGATCACATTGTCGGTGCAGCGGTGCACCACTTGCGCGAGAGGAGACTGAGATGAACGTAGTCGACACAATCCCGGGCAGCAGCGAACGGTACGCACGCAGCATTCAAGCCTCCAAGCGGGTCCGTTGGGACATCGACAAGGACGTGATCCGGGGGCGCCGTTTCAACACGGCCCACAAGTTCCTGCCGGACGCGCTTTCGATGGCCGATGCCTTCACGACCCTGTCCGCCGAAGAGAAGCGCTTTGCCAGCCAGATTCAGGGCCGCACCTACGCCAACATGTTTGGATTGGTCGAGCGCTTCATCAACGCAAAGGTGCTTGAGCTCAGCAACGAACATTGGCTGGGAGACCAGGTCGCCCTCGAGGCACTGGTCCGTTTCAGCGACGAAGAATTGAAGCACCAGGAACTCTTTCGCCTCGTCGAGACGATGGTCGCCGAGGTTCTGCCGGATGGTTATCGCTTCGACGTCGATCCCAACGACGTCGCCCGCGTGGTGCTCGGCAAATCGACATGGGCGGTACTGGCGCTGACCCTGGACATCGAATTGTTCACCCAGGTGCATTACCGGCAGAGCATCGATCCGGACACGGAATTGTCGGAGTTGTTCCGGGACGTTTTCTTCTTTCACTGGAAGGAAGAAAGCCAGCACGCGATCCTCGACGAACTCGAATGGGTGCGTCACGACGCCGGCGTCACGGCAGAGCAACGCGATTCCGCGGTCGACGAATTCATTGGGCTGGTTGCCGCGGTGGACGGCATCCTGCAGGCCCAGGCCAAGGCCGACGCGAGTTACTTCGCGAAAACCTGCGGCCGCGCCATCGACGCGGCGGAGGCGCGGGCCATCGAGGCCGCCTTTCTCAAGGCCTATCGCTGGCAATACATCCACTCCGGCGCCCAGCATCCGCATTTCGGAAAGGTGCTCACGAGCCTGATCACCGAAGAGCAGGGCAGGCGCATCCAGTCGGCGCTCGCCACGCTGCAATGATCCCGAATTAACCCACCTCATCACCCATCGAAGGAGACCCGTCATGTCCGCACAAACGAAAACCGCCGAACCCACCGTCGTCAACGGCATCAATGTCGACGATCTGTTTGCATTGATCGAGTCCGTCAGGAGCGATCCCGCGAAAGGCAAGACCGACTGGCGCGTCGCCACGACGTGGCAGGGCCAGGCGCGGAGCCGCGCGGAAATCGAGAGTTACGGGATCGGCGGCAAAAACGTGCCGCGCCGGTTCTCGATCGACATCGACGAGCCCCTTGAACTCGGCGGATCGAACAGCTTCGCCAACCCGCAGGAACATCTGATCGCCGCGCTGAACGCCTGCATGACGGTCGGCTACGTCGCGCAATGTGCGGTGCGCGGCATTGCCCTCGAGAGCCTGGTGATCGAGACCGACGGCAAGATCGATCTTCGCGGCTTCCTCGGGATCGATCCTGCCGTGCCGGCGGGCTACGAGAATTTGAACTACACCGTCCGCATCAAGGGCAACGGCACCAGGGCGCAGTTCGCCGAAATCCACCAGGCTGTCATGGCGACCTCGCCCAACTTCTACAACATGTCGCGAGCGGTGGCGCTGAAACCGGCGCTCGTGGTGGAGTGAACGTCCAGTCTGTGTTGCGTGATCCAACACGGTGCACAGTATCAGGGAGCATCATCATGAATTGTTGTTGTGACGTTCAGGACAAGAAAAATGGCACTATCCCGGAACAGGAGTTCACCGAGGAGCAGTTCTTCGAGCAATTTGCCGCACTCGAGGAGGGACTTGCCCTCGTTCAAACCCAGCTGCGCGGCCTGTCCGAGAACGCCAAACTCTTCGGCGGTCTCGTCAGGCACATGCGGCGATCAACCTGCCCTGCGACACTCTCGCCAAAGTAGGGCGCAAGGCGGGATGCTATCCCGCCCGGCTGATACAGGACCAGGAGAAGGCGGAGACTGACTGGCTAGATCCGCCTCAAACCGCCTCCGTCCAGCTTTCCGAGAATGCCAACGCCGACGTCGAGAATGGCCGCCCCTCACGTTCACGCGGCCAGGATCGTCCCGTCGCCTCGACACCGTTGCGGACGAGACGCGTGCCGAGCGCCGGGATCAGCACGGTGCACACGCCGTAGCGCCGGTCGGGAATCTGGTTCGGCTGCGAGTGGATGAGCAGCGGCTCGCCGATATCGAACCAGGTAAGTGCGATATCTTCGCTATGTGACTTGATGTGTTCCGTCCAGAAATAGCGTGGATCCCCGGCTTTGGAGAACTGCGCGTCCGCACAGGGGATGGTCGTGTCGGAAAGTTCGGCATTGAGCATGCCTTGTACGGTCGACTGCAGCCACCGCGCCATCGCGATATTGTCGGAGTAGATGCGCCAGCGCCGTTCCGTCAGCTCGCTTTTCAGGTAGAGGACGTGGCCGGGGCCGGCCGGCGAAAAGATGATCCGCCAATAGCTCGCTTCTGTTGAGTTCGGGTCGCCGTCCTTTGGGCTCAAGCGGATAAACGGGTTCTCGCCCGTCAGGATGGTTTTGTTGGGATCGGCGATGCTCATTGTAACTGGTCTCCTCTCAACTTCTCATGATGCGTCGTTGCATGTCTGCCTTGCACTATTTCTCCGGAAGTCCGGCTTTCCGCAAGCCCTCGAGAAAGCGTTCGCGGTCGGCCGGACGGCGGAACGGCCGTATCAGCCGGTCATCCCCCACAGTCAGTCCGGGCATCAGACGCATGAACTCGTCGAGACCGGCCCGCGCGTCGTCCGCGTGCCCAAGGTGCGCCGAGGCCACGGCAAACGTGGCATGCGCGTCAGGAAACGCCGGATTGCAATCGATCGCCCGCCTCGCGCAATCCGACGCCTGTTCGAAATTCCCGGCGCTCAAATACGCCCAGGCGCTCACGGTGAACCACACGACCATCAGGAAGTCGCGCGGGCTAAGCCGCATGGCCTCCTGCAAATTCTGAATCGCGGGATCGCATTCTCCGCCAAAGGCGTAGGCGGTGCCGAGGTATCCGCGCGCGAAGCTTGAATTCGGGTCGAGGTCTATTGCCCGCAGCAACCGGCGGATCGCGTTGTCGTGCTGGCCCAGGAACAGCTCATGAATGCTGAGCGACGTGTGAGCCGCCGCGTCCTGCTCGTCGGATGCCACAGCGCGGCGCGCCGTTTCGCTCATCCGTACCCTCGCCGCGGCGGGCGCATCCGTCCAACCGAAGAGGGCGGCGAAGTGCAGCGAAAAGGCCAGATCGGCGAGCGCCATCGCATTGTCGGGCTGGCGTTGCAGCAGTTCGTCGAGCAAGCGGATCGCCTCGCTGGAATCCTCCCGCGTGAAGCGCCTGATGCGCCAATGAGCGCGCATCAATCGCTCCCATTGGCCGAGTTCGGCCGTCTCCTTGCCCTGCGAACGCTGGATTTCGGCGGCCAGGATGCCCGGCGCGATGGCGCCGATGATGCTGTGGGTGATCTCATCCTGGACCGCGAAAATGTCTTCGAGCGCGCGGTCGTATCGCTCCGCCCACAAGTGAGTTCCGGTGGCGGCCTCAATAAGCTGGCCCGTAATGCGAAGGCGATTGCCGGCTTTTCGGACACTGCCTTCGAGCACATAGCGCACTCCGAGTTCGCGGCCGATCTGTTTGATGTCGACGGCGTGGCCCTTGTAGGTGAAGCTGGAGTTCCGGGCGATGACGAAGAGCCAACGCGATTTCGAAAGCGCAGTGATGATGTCCTCGGCAATTCCGTCGGCAAAGTATTCCTGCTCCGCGTCACCGCTCATGTTCTGAAATGCAAGGACTGCGATCGACGGCTTGTCGGGAAGGGCGAGGGCCTGAACCGGCGCCGCAGCAGAACTCAACGGAAGCAATGAAATAGCGTCACTTCCAAGTCGCATATGCCAGGCGCGCATCGGTTCGACGATGTTCTTCAGGCTCTGAAGGCCCATATCATTGTAGGAGAAATCGACCTTGCCGCGGATTTGCCTGTGTGCGTCGTCAGAGATGCAGACGCCGCCCGGCTCCGCGATTCCTTCGAGGCGGGCGGCGATGTTGACGCCATCGCCAAAAATATCGTTGTCATCGATGATAATGTCGCCGACGTGAATGCCGATACGAAATTCGATCCTGCTGTCCGGCGGCACGTCGGAATTTTGCGCAGCCATATCGCGTTGAATTTCGACCGCGCATCTCGCCGCATCCACCGCGCTGGCGAACTCGACCAGCATGCCGTCGCCCGTGGTCTTGACGATGCGGCCCCGATGCTCGACGATCTTCGGATCGAAAAGAGCTTTTCTGAGTGCCTTCAGCTTGCCGAGCGTGCCCTCTTCATCGGTGCCCATGAGCCTGCTGTAACCGGCGACATCTGCCGCCAGAACAGCCGCCAATCGCCTTTCCACGCGCTTGTCGGTCAAGGCCTTCCCCAAATCGGAACGTAGCTCAACCATGAAAGCATGCCGGACTACGCCTGGGCTAGGGCCAATGTCCGGGTTGGGTCAAACGCGTCACTTTGACCTCTCGTCGATCACCCATCACCACCACAACCGCTTGCGTTGCCCGACGGGCAAATCACGCCACCGGTCGGTCCAGCCCCTCAAAAGAAAATATTCCTGTTGTTGAATGGCCCGACTCAGGGCTAGGAATCCGGCATCCCGTCCCGACAAGAGGGGCGTCGGCCGTCGTCACGAACGAGGGACGGGGATGCGGTGGACGTAGAAGCTGCGACCGACGAGCGCGGCTTGAGCGTACGGCGAAGACGTGTGGTCCTGACGTCGCGGTGCTGGCGTCAACGCACCTGGAGGCAACTGCTTCTCAGGGCGCAACGGAGGCAAAAGAGCCGTTCTCCGGGGAGAGCACGTTATAAGCCGTAAAGCCATTGCGCAGGGAATGTCGGATGTTCTCCGCTGCCCTGTATGCTCATGCGCGCACTTCTTTGTGCACATTGCGCATGAGACCGCGGGTGCAGCGCGCATCCGGCATTCCCTGCGCCCTCTGACTACATGAGGGCGAAAATTTCCAGCAAACCTCGGGCGCAACGCGTCGCGAGAATGCGAAGACGTGTATCTGTCGTCATTGCGGGATGCGCCACTTGGCCGCCCGGAAGCCATCCATCCACTAGCTTGCCGAGCGATGGATTGCGACCGCAATCGCGCATCATGCCGTGCGGAGCCTGTCACGGATGCGCGCATTGATTGCCTCGCTGCGCTCGCAATGACGTGGATGGACCGCGCCGGCCGCATGGCAGATCGACGACCCGGCGCTAGGCGCGGTGTGGCGAAGCTGCTAACAATTTCATCCCCACAGGCGAGCCGAGGAATGCAAGATGGATAACCGTAGCGAGATCTGGCGTGGCGTTGACGAGGTCAAGCCGCGTTTCATCGAATTGAGCGACAGGGTCTGGGCGATGCCCGAGGTGTGCTACACCGAGGCGCGCTCGTCAGCCGAACATCTCGCCGAACTGCGCCATCAGGGTTTCCGCATCACCGAGAATGTCGCCGGCATTCCCACCGCCCTGATCGGCGAATGGGGCGAGGGCGGTCCCGTGATCGCCTTCATGGGCGAATATGACGCGCTGCCGGGCTTGAGCCAGGAGGCGGGCGTGGCCGAGCCGCGTCCGATCGAGACCGGCGGCCACGGCCATGGCTGCGGCCACAATCTGTTGGGCTCGGCAGCGCTGCTCGCCGCCACCGCGGTGAAGGATTGGCTTGCCGTCAACAAGGTGCCGGGGCGGGTGCGTTATTACGGCTGCCCGGCCGAGGAGGGCGGCGCCGCCAAGGCCTTCATGGTGCGCTCGGGCGCCTTCGCGGATGCCGACATCGCCATCACCTGGCATCCGAGCAGTTTTTGGGAAGTGGTGGTGACGCCGTCGCTGGCCAATACGCGCGCCGATTTCATCTTCACCGGGCGCACCTCGCATGCCGCCGCCTCGCCGCATCTCGGCCGCAGCGCGCTCGATGCGGTGGAATTGATGAATGTCGGCGTCAACTACATGCGCGAGCACATGCCGAGCGACGCCCGCGTCCATTATGCGCTGCTCGACACCGGCGGCATTGCCCCCAACGTGGTGCAGGCCCACGCCCGCGTGCGCTATTCGATCCGCGCCCGCGATCTGCCCGGGATGAACGAACTGGTCGCGCGCGTGAACAAGATCGCGCAGGGCGCGGCGCTGATGACCGAAACCAAAATGGAGATGCGGATCATTTCCGCCGTCTCCAATGTCATGCCCAACACGCCGCTCGAACAAGCCCTGCACCGGATCATGGAGGATCTCGGTCCGCCGAATTTCGACGAGGCGGACGCGCAATTCGCGGCAAAGATCCGCGCCACCTTGACCGACAAGGATATCGAATCCGTCTACTACACGATCGGCATGGATCCGACCGACCGGCCGCTGGCCGATTTCATCGTGCCGCTCGACGCCAAGCGCAATCCGCTGGTCGGCTCGACCGATGTCGGCGACGTCAGCTGGGTGGTCCCGACCGTTCAGGTCCATTCCCCGACGGTTGCGATCGGCACGCCGTTCCACACCTGGCAGGTGGTGGCGCAGGGCAAGACGCCGGCCGCCCACAAGGCGATGGTGCAGGCCGCCAAGGCGATGGCGGGGCTCGGCGTCAAGGCGCTGAACGAGCCGGACCTGATCGAAGCCGCCAAGGCCGACCTGAAAAAGCGCACCGCCCGGACGCCCTATGTCAGCCCGCTGCCGGACAACGTCGCGCCGCCGCTGGACATGTCGGTGAACTGATCGGGGTGCCTGAGATCATGATGAGGGCCGCGCCCAGCCTGTAACAGGGAGCTGCGACATGACGGAGCTTTGGGACAGGCGCATTCCTCCAGCCGAAGATTGCGTGCTGGCCGCGCTGCTCGAACGCCGCGCGCGCGAAACGCCCGACAAGGTCTTTGTCGTGTTCGAGGACGACGAGACCTGGACCTATGCGCAAACGCTTCGTCACGTCCGGCAGGCAGCGCTCGGCCTGCAGCAGCTTGGCGTGCGGCAGGGCGATATCGTCCTGAGCTGGCTGCCGACGGGCCGCGACTGCCTGAAAGTCTGGTTCGCGATCAACTATCTCGGCGCGGTCTATGCGCCGGTCAACCTCGCCTATCGCGGACGCATCCTCGAACACGTGATCGCCAATACGCAGTCGCGCTTCATCGTGGTGCATCACCAGCTCGCCGAACGCCTCGCCGATATCGATCGCGGCGCGCTGACCGATGCGCTTGTGATCGGCGGCGTGCCCGGGAAGATTCCCGGCCTCGCCATGCACGACCAAGCTGCCCTCTCTGCCGCTTCGGGAGAGCTGGCGCCGCCGCCCCGGCCGATCGCGCCCTGGGACACCCAGTCGGTGATCTTCACCTCAGGCACCACAGGACCTTCCAAGGGCGTGCTGTCGTCCTACGTCCAGATGTTCTCCGCCGGCCGCGAACCGTTTTCCTACCTCGGGCCGGACGATCGCTATCTCGTCAATCTGCCGCTGTTCCATGTCGGCGGCACCGGCGGCGTCATGGTCCCGCTTCTGGACGGCGGCTCCTGCGCGATCGTCAGTTCGTTCGACACAAAATCGTTCTGGCCGACCATTCACCGCACCAAATGCACGACCGTGACCTTGCTCGGCGTGATGGCCAGTTTCGTCATGAAGCAGCCGCCGTCGGCGCAGGACCGCGACCATTCGCTGCGCTCGGTGATGATGGTGCCGCTGGTCGAGGATTCCGACGCCTTCTGCAAGAGGTTCGGCTGCGACGTCTACACCGTGTTCAACATGTCGGAAATTTCCTGTCCGCTGGTCTCGGGGCGCAATCCGTCGCCGGTCGGCACCTGCGGCAGGCCGCGCGAGCGGCGTCGAGGTGCGGCTGGTCGACGAGAACGATTGCGAGGTGCCGCCGGGCACGATCGGCGAACTGATCGTGCGCACCGATCGCCCGTGGGCAATGAACCACGGCTACCTCAACAATCCCGAGGCCACCGCAAAAGCGTGGCGCAATGGCTGGTTCCACAGCGGCGATGCGTTCCGGGCCGATGCCGCAGGCAATTTCTTCTTCGTCGACCGGATGAAGGACGCGATCCGCCGCCGCGGCGAAAACATTTCGTCGTTCGAAGTCGAGGCCGAGGTTTGCGCGCATCCCGCCGTCCGGGAGGCCGCGGCCGTTGCGGTGCCGAGCGAGCTGGCCGAAGACGAGGTGCTGGTCGTGATCTCGCTCGCGGAAGGTGCTTCGCTGGAGCCCGCGGACCTCATTCGTTTCCTGATTCCGCGCATGGCCCATTTCATGGTGCCGCGCTACGTGCGCGTGCTCGACGAATTGCCGAAAACGCCGACGCAGAAGGTGCAGAAGCATATTTTGCGCAGTGCAAGGCATCACGCGCGACACCTTCGACCGCGAGGCGGCGGGCATCGTCGTCAAGCGCGAGAAGATCGGATCGGCCGCGTAACGTGATCGATCAGGAATACGACACGATCATCATCGGTGGCGGCTCCGCCGGCGCCACGCTGGCCGCGCGCCTCAGCGAGGATCCTTCGCATCGCGTGCTGCTGCTTGAGGCCGGGCAAGACCTCCGCACAGCAGACACGCCGGAGCACATCCAGATTCCGAACCCGATGCGGGCGATCGCCGATGACAATTTCCGCTGGCCAAAACTGCTGGCACGGCGAACCGAGCGGCAGGCGCCGCGCCTGCTCTGGCGCGGCCGCGCCATGGGCGGCAGCTCCACGATCAACGGCCAGATCGCGATCCGCGCCGTGCCTGACGATCTCGATCGCTGGGAAGCGCAGGGCTGCGAGGGCTGGGGATGGCAGGCGATGCTGCCGTATTTCTGCAAGCTCGAGACCGACAAGAATTTTCCGGACGCGGCCTATCACGGCAATTCCGGCCCGATCCCGGTCTATCGCGCGCCGGTGCCGGATTGGGGCAACGTCGACCGGGCGCTGCGCCAGTCAGCGCTTGGCCTCGGCTATGGCTGGAGCGACGACCACAATGCGCCCGACGGGACCGGGGTCTCGCCCTACGCCATCAACAGCGAGGCCGGACGCCGCGTCTCCACCAATGACGGCTATCTGGAGCCGGCGCGCGGCCGCGACAATCTGCGAATCGTCGGCCATGCGCTGGTCGAAACAATCGAATTCGAAGGCAACCGGCTGCACGCCCGCGCGGTCCGGGTGCGCGTGGACGGCAAGTCGTATGCGCCGACAGCGAGGCACGAGGTAATCCTCTGCGCGGGCGCCATTCACTCGCCGGCCATCCTGCAGCGGTCCGGCATCGGTCCCGCGGCGCTGCTGGAGGAGCTGGGCATCCCGGTCCTCGCCGACCTGCCGGTCGGCGAAAACCTGCTCGATCATCCGATCATGGATGCGCTGCTGCATTTGCGCGAGCACGGCCAGGTCAGCACGCTGATGCACCGGCACACCAATTGCTGCCTGCGCTACTCTTCCGGCCTCGAAGGATCAGGCGAAAACGACATGATCATGATCGCCGGCAACCTTGCCCGCGACACCCAGCAGACGGTCGTCGCGGCGCGCGGCCGCATCGCGGTGTCGGTCTATCAGGCCTTCAGCCAGGGCCACGTCCGCATCACCACGACCGACCCCGCGGTCGATCCGGCGGTGGAGGAACGCATGCTGTCCGATCGCAGCGACCTGGTGCGCATGCGCGACGGCGTGCGCCGCCTGCGGGAGATATGCCTGCAGCCCGCCGTCACCGACATCGCCCATCGGGTCGAATATGGCGCGACCGGGCGCTCGATGGACGAGGCGCTCAGCGACGCCGAGCTGGACGACTGGCTGTTCGCCGAGTGCAGCGACGCCCAGCACGCCAGCGGCACCTGCCGCATGGGCGCTGTCGATGACGCACGCTCGGTGGTCGATCCCGAATGCCGGGTGATCGGATGCACCGGCTTGCGCGTCATCGACGCCTCCATCATGCCGGAAGTCCCCCGCGCCAACACCCATCTGACGACGGTCGCGATCGCCGAGCGAATGGCCGACCGGTTGAGGGGCGCGAGGTGAGGGAGAGCGTCCAGGAATTTGGCAGAGAAATCCGCGCGACGCCTACGGATCCAGCTCGGTATCCCAATAAAGATAATCCAGCCAGCTATCGTGCAGATAGTTCGGCGGGAACAGTCGCCCGTTGCGATGCAGCTGATGCACGGTCGGCGCGAACGGGTGTTGCCGCGGAAACATCCGCGCCTGCTGCGGCGTCAGATTGCCCTTGCGCAGATTGCACGGCGAGCAGGCCGCGACCACGTTTTCCCAGGTGGTCTGGCCGCCCTTGCTGCGCGGGATGATGTGATCGAAGGTGAGGTCGTCATGCGCGTGGCAATATTGGCAGATGAAGCGGTCGCGCAGGAAGACGTTGAACCGGGTGAAGGCCGGGTGCGTGGTCGGCTTGACGAACGACTTCAGCGACACCACGCTCGGCAGCTGGATCTCGAAGCTCGGGCTGCGCACCGCGCGGTCGTACTGCTCGACGATGTTGACGCGGTCGAGGAACACCGCCTTGATCGCGTCCTGCCACGACCAGAGAGACAGCGGGTAGTAACTCAGCGGCCGGAAATCCGCGTTCAGCACCAGTACCGGCCAACCGCCTTGCGAGACGTGTGCGTTCAAGTAACGCTCCTGGCTCCCATGCTAGCTGCGAAGCAGCGTGTGCCTGCATACTACAGGCAGCGTGACGGGATTGTGAAGAGCGTTCCGGGCCTTATCCGCCGCTGCCACCGTTCCGCCCCGATTGCATCGGGGCCGTGAAGACCGCTAAACCGGGCGGACAGGCTCAGTTCCGCCGCGCACGGACCCCGAAAATGGTCACCACCTCCCGCTACCTCGAGGCGCCGCGCCGGCTGCGGGCATTCGTGCGCGCCCATGAGACCAGCCTGGTGGTGCTGGCGGCGCTGATCGGGATCGTCGCCGGCCTGGTGGTGCTCGCGATGAGCGTGGCGGTGGCGGCCCTGCATGCGGCTGTTGTTCAACATCAGCATCCGGGAGCGGTTGTCGAGCCAGGCCAGCATCGAGACGCTGCGCGCCGTGCTGGTTCCGAGCCTCGGCGGCCTGCTGCTGGGGCTCGCCTTCCTGCTGCTGCTGCGCTGGCGGCCGGCGCGCGAGATCGATCCGATCGAGGCCAATGCGCTGCATGGCGGGCGGATGTCGTTTCGCGGCAGCGTCATCGTCGCGCTGCAGACCATCTGGTCGAGCGGCGTCGGTGCCTCCGTTGGCCTTGAAGCCGGATACACCCAGCTTGCCAGCGGCCTCGCCGCCTCGCTCGGCCGCGCCTTTCACCTGCGCCGCGCCGACCAGCGCATCATGGTCGGCTGCGGCGCTGCGGCGGCGATCTCGGGCGCGTTCGGCGCGCCGCTCGCCGGCGCGTTCTATGCCTTCGAACTCGTGATCGGCGGCTACACCCCGGCCAGCCTGACGCCGGTCGGCGTTGCCGCGGTCGCCGGCTATTTCGTCACCCATGGATTTACGGCGCTGTCGCTCGGCATCAGCGTCGGCCCGGTCGGCGACGTGCTCGGCGCGCGACCTTGCCATTGCCGCGCTGCTCGGGATATCTGGCGGCGCTGTTTGGCATCGTCATCATGCGCGGCGTGGCGCTGTGCGAGACCTTGCTGGCCAAGACGCGGCTCTGGACGCCGCTGCGTCCGGCGCTCGGCGGCCTCGGCGTCGGCCTGCTGGCGCTGTTGACGCCGCAGGTGATGTCGTCGGGGCATGGCGCGCTGCATTTTTCCGGCATGGTCGCGATGCCGCTGCAGATCATCGCCGGCGTGTTCATCCTGAAGGCGCTGGCGTCGATCGTCTCGCTCGGCAGCGGCTTTCGCGGCGGGCTGTTTTTCGCCACCCTGTTCATGGGCGCGCTCGGCGGCCGCCTGTTTGCCGCCGGCGTCGATCTCGTCGCGCCTGGGCTTGCGCTCGATCCGAACGTCTATGCGGTCATCGGCATGAGCGCGCTGTCGGCATCCGTGATCGGCGGGCCGCTGACGATGTCGTTCATCGCGCTGGAATCGACCGGCAATCTGTGGCTCACCACGGTGGTGCTGGTCGCGGTCATCATCTCGACCCAGATCACCCGCGAATTGTTCGGCTATTCGTTTGCGACCTGGCGGCTGCATCTGCGCGGCGAAACCATCCGCAGCGCCGCCGATGTCGGCTGGATCCGCGATCTCACGGTGCGCCGCCTGATGCGGCCGGATGTCGCCACCGTCGACGCCGGCATCGGCATCAAGGAGTTCCGCGAGAAATTTCCGCTGGGGTCGAAGACGCAGGTGGTCGCGGTCGATCCGGGCGGGCGCTATGTCGGGCTGGCGCTGGTCGCCGAAGCCCACGCGCCCGATATCGAGGCGGCCGGCGGCCTCGTCGGCATCCTGCATCACCGCGATGTCGTGCTGCATCCGGTGATGAACATCCAGGAGGCCATCGCCGTGTTCGACGCGGCCGAGGCCGAATCGCTCGCGGTCGTGGAGACCGACGGCGAACACCGCCCGGTCGGCATCCTCACCGAAGCCCACGCCATGCGGCGCTACGCCGAAGAATCCGACCAGCGCAGGCGGGAAGCGATCGGGGAGATTTAGGCCATAGCGTTTTCAAGCGAAGTGGATACCGGTTCGCGTGAAGAAAACGCGTCAAACAAGAATCTACAATTTTTCCAGCTTCTGCAGGCAGCGGACGACGCCGACCTCCGGCGGCATCGGCGTGTCGGGAAAGCTGGTCTTCCAGTTGGTGACGCCGACTTCGCCGAGATAGATGTCGCCCTTTGGAATCGAGCGCAATGCCGTGGGGCGCGAGGAATTTGCCGGTCTCGATGCCCGCGCCGTTCTCGCCGCCGAGCCGCGCGATGCGCTTGCCCTTGGAATCGACGATGGAGAGCCGCGGCCCGAGATTCGGCGCCTTGAGATTGACCGGCATGCCGGGGCCGAGCTCGCCGATGATGAAATTCGGATGCTTGCCGCCGCAGCAATGCAGCGCGCAGGGCCGGTGCAGATTGTTCCACTGCGTCTCGTATTTGCCGTTGCCGTCGAACACCTGGACGCGGTGGTTCTCGCGGTCGGCGACGTAGACGAAGCCGTCGGCATCGGTTGCGATATTGTGGACGATGTTGAACTGGCCGGGATCGGTGCCGGGCTCGCCCCAGGTCTTCAACAGTTTGCCGTCGGGCGTATATTTGTGGACGCAGGCATTGCCGTAGCCGTCCGAGACATAGATCTCGCCCTTCGGCGACAGCGCGGTATGGGTGCAGCGATGAAACGGCTCGCCGCTCATGAACGGCGCCGGCTTGTTCGGGATGCCGATCGTCAGCAGCACCTTGCCGTCAGCCGAGCACTTGCGCACGGTGTGGTCGCCGTCATCGGTGCAATAGAGATTGTCGTCGGCGTCGATGTGCAGGCCATGGGCCCGGTTGAACAGGCCTTCGCCCCAGCTCCGTGAGGAAATTGCCGTCGCGATCCAGCACCACCATCGGATGGGCGCCGCGGTTGAAGACGTAGATGCGGTCCTTGCTGTCGACCGCGACGGAGGCGACGTCGGTGAGGCTCCAGCCGGCAGGCAGCTTGGCCCAGTTCTCCACCACGCGGTAGCGATGCTCGCCCGAGCCGAGAATGGAAGGCATGGTTGTTTCTCCCCTTTATTATTTTGGTTGTCAGCGAAGAATTGCAGAGGATCGGACGAAGCGCGAGGACTTTTCTTCCCTCTCCCACAAGGGGAGAAGGGCAGCAAGTCAGCGCGCCCCGCGCGGCAACAGCCCTTCCTCGATCGCCTTGATCTGCAGCGCGAGGTGCTTCGAGCCGATCCGGCATTGCGCGAGGCCGCCGGCGATGAACCACAGGCCGGGCTGGCCGGTGCGCGTATACATGTTGCGCAGTTCCTGCTCGTCGCCAAAGCCCCAGATGGTGCCGACGCGATTCATCACGGCGTCGCCGAACAGCAGCCGCACCAGTTCCTCCTGCCGCTTGTAGCCGGTTGCGAGCACCACCAGATCGGCGGCGATGGTCTCGCCGCCCTTCATCCTTGCGCCGTCGGCGGCGAAGCCCTCGACGTCGGCGAATTGCTTCAGCGCGATGTCGCCGTTGACGATCAAGTCGGAGCAGCCGACGTTGAAATAATAGCCGCCGCCGCGGGTGAGGTATTTGAACTGCCAGCCGGTATTGTCCTCGCCGAAATCGAGCTTGAAGCCGACGCGCGCCAGCCCCTCGAGCAGCTCCTTGTCGAGCTCCTTCGATTTCTCGCAGGTCAGCGCGTGGCTCTTCCGCGCGACCTTCAGCGGCATCGAGGTCGCGATCAGATCGTTGTCCTCCAGCGTGCCCTCATTGTAGGGCGTGTAGACCAGTTGCGCCGACGGTTCGATGCTGACCACCAGCGTCGAGGAGCGCTGCAACAGCGTCACCTGCGCGCCGCTCGAATGCAGGTCCTGCGCGATGTCGTGGCCGCTGTTGCCGGTGCCGATCACGATCGCGCGCTTGCCCTTCCAGTTCTCGCCGTCGTCGTATTGGCTGGAATGCATCACCGTGCCGCGAAAATCCTTCAGGCCGGCAATCTCGGGCACGCTCGGAATGCCGCTGACGCCGGTCGCCAGCACGACATGGCGCGGATGCATGGTGCGCTTGCTGCCGTCGGCGCGGCGCAGCGTCACCGTCCAGCGTTGTTGCCGTCTCGTCATAGCTGCCGCCCTCGAACTCGGTCTCGGTCCAGAAGTTCAGCTCCATGCTCTCGACATAGGCTTCGAACCAGTTGGCGAGCTTGTCCTTGGGGATGTAGGTCGGCCAGTTCGGCGGGAACAGCATGTAGGGCAGGTGGTTGACCTGCACCTGGTTGTGCAGCGTCAGCGCATGGTAGCGCTTGCGCCAGTTGTCGCCGATGCGCTTCTCGCGATCGACGATCAGCGTATCGACATTCAATTGCTTCAGCCGCGCGGCGATCGAGAGCCCGGATTGCCCGCCGCCGATGACGAGCACGGTCGGATCGTGTTCGGCATAGCCGGCGGAGGCCTTGCGCAGGTCGAGCCAGTTGGGGCCGCGAAAATCCCGCGAATAGGCATTGCCGCGCGGACGCGCGACGCCGAGCTGCTCCTCAAAGCCCTTGAGTTCGCCGAGCTCGGTCAGCAGCGTCCAGGCCTTCAGCCTGTTGCCGTCGTCGGCATCCGGGATCAGCCGGATGATGCCGCTGCCGCGCCCGACCTTGGTTTCGAACTTGAAGATCGCCTCGATCGCGTTGGTGCCGGCGCGCATCACCTTGCGCGGCGCGGCGCGGTCGGGATCGACGGCAAAGCCGGTGGGGACGGCGCTCGGGGCGTGAAGCTTCAACTCCTTCAGGATGGCGTCGGCGCCGTTGATGGTCTGGATGTTCCAGCTCAGCGCCAGCACATCGCGCCAATAGCTGTCGGGATGGAACAGCGTCTTCAGCGCGCCATCGTCGGATTTTTTCAGCGCGTCTTCGAACTGCGCCAGCCAGTTGTCGGCAGCGACCGCAATATCGTCCGTCTTGTCGAGCATGCGCGTTTTCTCGTCACCGGCCGTCTGTGCGGCGCTTTCCCTGGTGCAAGCCTATACCCATTCGGTATGGCGCAGAAAGGGCGCGGGGAGATATCCGATATTCGCCAGAGCGCGACAGGATATGCCCCTGATCCGGCGGTACGCGGCCATTGAGCGTATCGAGATGGACTTCGCGCGCTGCCGCCGGCCATTCACGTGCCGACCCGCAGATCATTTCGAAATCACGCCCTCGCGCTTTTTCAGCACGCGGTAATAGCTCCACCACAGATGCGCCGCCGCGCCGCGCAACGGCCGCCACGGCTCCGCCAGCGGCGCCATCTGTTTGGCGGTCGGGCGGGTCTTGAGGCCGAGTCCGACCTTGACCCCTTCCTGTATCGCGATATCGCCGGCCGGCCAGGCGTCGCCATGGCCGAGGCAAAACAGCAGATAGACGTCGGCGGTCCACGGGCCGATGCCGTGCAGCGCGGTGAGCGTGTTGTGCGCGGCGTCGGCGTCCTCATTCGCCAGCACGTCGAGATTCAGTCGTTCCGCGGTCAGTTCGCGCGCGATGTTCTTCAGGGTCTTGATCTTGGCCGCCGACAGGCCGAGCCGGCCGAGGCGGTCGGCGCGCGCCTTGCGGATGACCTCATGATCGAACGGATCGAATGCGGCCGTGAGCCGTCCCCAGATCGCCCCGGCGCTCGCGGTGGACAATTGCTGGCCGCACACGATCGCCGCCAGCCCGGCAAAGCCGGGCTCGCGCTGGCGCAGCGCCGGCATGCCCGTGAGTTCGAGGATCGGCTTGAGACGCGGGTCCTGCTTCACCAGCGCGTGGACCGCATCTTCGAGGTCGGCCTGGGAGTTGAGATGAATGAGCATGTGGAAGACTTAGCGGGTTTCTTCTTCTTCGTCATGGCCGGGCGCATTACTATGCCGGGCAATGACGAGATCAACATCGATGCCGCCACCCGTTTTCCGATTTGCGCCGAGCCCGAACGGCTACCTTCATCTCGGCCACGCTTATTCGGCGCTGCTGAATTTCGACCTGGCGCGTCAGGCCGGCGGAAAATTCCTGCTGCGGATCGAGGATATCGACGCCACGCGATGCCGGCCGGAATTCGAGGCCGCCATCTATGAGGACCTCGGCTGGCTCGGCATATCCTGGGAAACGCCGGTGCGGCGGCAATCCGAACATTTTTCGGAATATCGCGAAGCGGTGGAGAAATTGTCGGCTCGCGGCCTGATCTATCCCGCTTTCGAGAGCCGCGCCGAAATCGCGCGCCTGGTGGCCGAACGGGAAACGGGCGCAGCGTGGCCGCGCGATCCCGACGGGGCGCCGCTCTATCCGGGTGCGGCGAAGTCGCTTTCGGCGGAGGCGCGCCGGCAATTGATCGCGCAAGGCGTGCCTTACGCGTTGCGGCTCGATATGGCGGCGGCGTTAGCACAAGCCTCGGGTCTCAGCTGGATCGAGCAAGGCGAAGGCCCTGACGGCGAGACCGGCACTGGTGACCGCCCGGCCCGAAGCCTGGGGCGACGTCATCCTGGCGCGCAAGGAGACGCCGACCAGCTATCATCTGTCGGTCGTGATCGACGACGCCCTGCAGGGCGTCACCGACGTGGTGCGCGGCCAGGACCTGTTCTGGTCCACCAGCGTGCACCGCTTGCTGCAATCCCTGCTCGGTCTGCCGCAACCGGCCTACCGCCATCATCGGCTGGTGCGCGATGCATCAGGGCAAAAGCTGTCGAAATCGACCAGGTCCACCGCCTTGCGCGAATTGCGCGCGGCGGGCGCTGCGCCGGTCGACATCCGCCGCCTTGTCGGACTTCCGTAGTTCTACTGTGGGTTGCCAAAAAGGCCATCGTGACTCCGGCCGCGGTGGCATGCCATGCTGCCCAAGGTGGGGTAAGGGGGATCATGGCGGCAAAACCGCGCGTACGGCGTACAACACGGCTGACCAAAAAGCAGCCGAAGAAGAAGCGCGCCTCCGGCGCTGTCGCCAAGACGCGCGCCAGGAAGACGCGTGGCCAGCGCAAGGCAGCGCGCGCGACGCCCGGCATGGTGGAAACCGCGCTTGCGGCTTTCGCGCACGAGGTCCGCACGCCGCTCACCGGCATTTTGGCGATCAGCAATCTGCTCGCGACCTCCGACCTCGGCGAGCGCGAGCGGCGCTGGGTCGACACCATCACGGCGGGCGCGGAGCATCTGGCGAGCCTTGCCACCCTGTTCGTCGATGCCGCGCGCAGCGGCGGTCCCGGGCTCAAGGTGCGTGAGGACTTCTTCGATCTGCGCACGCTGGCGCGCAATGCCGGCGATTCGCTGACCGGCCGGGCGGCGGCCAAGGGCCTGCAGTCATCGGTCGAGATTTCGGAAAAACTCCCCACTTTCGTGATCGGCGATCCCGTTCGCCTGCGCGCGGCGCTGGAGAACCTGATCGACAATGCGGTGAAATTCACCGAACAGGGCAGCGTCGCGCTGCAGGTCTCGCCGCTGCGTGGCGCGAAGGGCAGGATCGGTGTCGCCTTCGTGGTGTCCGACAGCGGGATCGGCCTTTCGCTTGCCGAGGTCAAGCGCCTGTTCCGTCCGTTCTCGCAGGCCAATGTCTCGATCGCGTCGCGCTTCGGCGGCGCCGGCCTTGGACTGTCGTCGGTCAAGCAGCTCGCGCGCGCCATGGGCGGCGACATCGTCGTGACGCAACGGCGCGGCGGCGGCACCACCTTTACGCTCAGCGTCGTGCTGTCGCCGGCGAAGGGGCCGGTCACCGCGACATCGGGGGCCGATGGCGAGCACTTGATGGGCGCGCCGCGCTCCCTGCGCCTGCTCAGCGTCGAGGACAATCCGTTCGGCCGCGTCGTGCTCAACGCCATCCTGACCGAACTCGGCCATCAGACCGAATTCATCGGCCAGGGCGAGGCCGCGCCGGAACGAATCGCGCAAGGCGGCTTCGATGCGGTGCTGATGGACATGGTGCTGCCGGGCATCAACGGCGTCGAGGCGATCCGGCGGATCCGCGCGCTCGATCCGCCGCACGGCCGCATCCCGATCATCGGCGTGTCGGGCCGCGGCGAGGACGAGGCGGCATCGCGCGCCGCCGGCGCCGACGCCTTCCTGGTCAAGCCTGTCAGTCCACGTGCGCTAGCGACTGCGCTGCTTGAAGCGACACGCCGTGCGGCAGCCGCGACTTGATGATCGCCGCGTTCAGTTCGCCGCCATAGACGAAGATCGCGGCGATGAAATACAGAAACACCAGCGCGATGATCACCGACGCGAGCCCCGCATACATCGTCACGTAGTTGTTGGCGAAGCGCGTCAGATACTGGCCGAACACGATGCCCGAGACCAGCGAGGCCGCCAGGGTGAAGATGATGCCGGGCAGGATCTGCAGAAACCCGCGTCGTCCGGCCGGCAGCCAGGCGTGCAGGATGAAGAGCGCTATGACCAGCGCGCCGATCGTGACGCTGTAGCGGGTGACGTTGAGGAAGTGCTCGTTGGTCTCGACGAAAAACGGAATGTGGCGCCGCGCCGCCTCCAGCATCAGCGGAAACAGCACGATCAGGAACGCCATCGCCAGCGAGGTGAAGGCAGCGACCAGCGTGTAGCCGATCGATTCCAGCCGCAGCCAGTACCAGCGCCGCGGTTCGATCACGGAATAGGCGCGGTTGAGCGCCACCCGCAGCGCCTCGACGCCATTGGAGGCGAAATACACCGCGAGCACCGCGCCGATCGTCAGGATGTCGCCGCGGGTCGTGGTCAGCACATCGTGGATTTCGCCCGAAAGCGAGTCGGCGACCTGCTTCGGCCAGACCTGCAGCATCAGCGAGGCCGCCTGGTCGGCGAGTTCCTTGGAACCGAAAAAGCCGGCCAGCGACGTCAGCACGATCAGGAACGGGAACAGCGCCATCAGCGTCGACAGCGCGATATGGCTGGCGATCGCCCAGCCGTCATCGGCGAGGAACGTGTAAAAGGCATCCTCCACGACGTGATAGAGGTAGCTGACCTGCCTCACATTTCACCCTGGTCTGGCGATTGACGGTTCGAGTCGCCAGCTTCTGATATTATTGGGCTAAAAGCCAGATCGTTGAGGCGCTTGCGAACGTGTGGCGGGCGGCCCGGGGCGGTGTTATGTAGCGCCAATGGCATCCTTTCTGGGTTCGATTATCCTCCCCCTCGCGGTCGCGGCCGTTGCACTTGTTCTGCTGTTGGGTCTCATCAACATGATGCGGGGCGGTTCGCCCAACCGCTCGCAAAACCTGATGCGGCTGCGGGTGCTGCTGCAGTTCGTCGCCATCGTCATCACCATGATCGTCGTCTGGGCGACGAGCAAATAGCGGGCAAATAACAGGGGACGCGCCAATGGTCGTGCTCAATCGAATCTACACGCGGACCGGCGATGACGGCACCACCGCGCTCGGCAGCGGCGAACGCCGGCCGAAATACGATCTGCGCGTCTCGGCCTATGGCACCGTGGACGAAACCAACGCCGCGATCGGCGTGGTGCGGCTGCATCTGTCCGAGGCCCGCGAACTCGACGCGATGCTGGGCCTGATCCAGAACGATCTGTTCGATCTCGGCGCCGATCTTGCGGTACCCCAGCGCGACGGCAAGGCGGAGCGGTTGCGCATGCTGTCGAGCCAGGTCGAGCGGCTCGAGCGCGACATCGATACGCTCAACGCCGACCTGGCGCCCCTGACCTCCTTTGTGCTGCCGGGCGGCACCCCCGCAGCGGCATACCTGCACCTCGCCCGCACCATATGTCGCAGGGCGGAACGGATGATCGTGGAACTCGCCGCCAAGCCCGACGAGCCGGTCAGCGAGCCTGCCATACAGTATATGAACCGCCTGTCGGATTTCCTGTTCGTGGCCAGCCGTGCGGTGAACGATAATGGCGCCGGGGACGTGTTGTGGGTGCCCGGCCAGAACCGCTAGAGTGGCCTTCTGAACAGGGCGATTTTTGGCTTTCGCGCGTTGACCGCCGATAGCGGGACCTTTAGGTTCCGCGCCCAAGCCAATCAAATCCCAGAATTCAAGCGAAAGAGGATCGATGAAGGTTCTTGTGCCGGTAAAACGGGTGGTCGATTACAACGTCAAGGTCCGCGTCAAGAGCGACGGAACGGGCGTGGAACTCGCCAACGTCAAGATGTCGATGAATCCGTTCGACGAAATCGCCGTCGAGGAAGCGCTGCGGCTGAGGGAAGCCGGCAAGGCGACCGAAGTGGTGGTGGTGTCGATCGGAGCCGCGCAGGCCTCGGAAACCATCCGCACCGGTCTTGCGATGGGCGCCGACCGCGGCATCCTGGTCAAGGCCGAAGGCAATGTGGAGCCGCTGGCGGTCGCGAAGATTCTGAAAGCCATCGTCGACGAGGAGAAGCCGGGCCTCGTCATTCTCGGCAAGCAGGCGATCGACGACGACTTCGAACCAGACCGGCCAGATGCTGGCCGCACTGCTCGGCTGGTCGCAGGCGACCTTTGCCTCCAAGCTCGAAGTCGACGGTTCCGATTTCAAGGTAACGCGCGAAGTCGATGGCGGCCTGCAGACCGTGAAGCTGAAGGGACCGGCGATCGTCACGACCGATCTTCGTCTGAACGAGCCGCGCTACGCCTCGCTGCCCAACATCATGAAGGCGAAGAAGAAGCCGATCGACGACAAGAGCGCGGCCGATTACGGCGTCGATCTCACGCCGCATCTCGAAGTGCTCAAGACCACGGAACCGCCCGGCCGCAAGGGAGGCGTCAAGGTCAAGGACGTCGCCGAACTGATCTCCAAGCTCAAGACCGAAGCCGGGGTTCTCTGATGACCACGCTGTTGATTGCCGAACACGACAATGCGTCGATCAAGGACGCCACCAACAAGGCGCTGACGGCGGCCACCCAGCTCGGCGCCGAAGTGCACGTGCTGGTCGCCGGCGAAAACGCCAAGGCGGCGGCGGAAGCCGCGGCCAAGCTCGCCGGTGTCAAGAAGGTGCTGCTCGCCGATGGTCCGGCCTATGCCCACGACCTCGCCGAGCCGCTGGCCGCGCTGATCGTGGCGCTGGCGCCTTCCTATGACGCCTTCGTCGCGCCCGCGACCTCGCGCTTCAAGAACGTGATGCCGCGCGTCGCGGCGCTGCTCGACGTGATGCAGGTGTCCGAGATCATCAAGGTGGTTTCGCCCGACACCTTCGAGCGGCCGATCTATGCCGGCAACGCGATCCAGACCGTGAAGTCGAAGGACGCCAAGAAGGTCATCACGGTGCGGACCTCGACCTTTGCCGCGGCCGGTGACGGCGGCAGCGCGACGGTGGAAAACGCCGCCGCGGCGGCCGATCCGGGCCTTTCCAGTTTCGTCGGCGAGGAAGTCGCCAAGAGCGACCGCCCCGAACTGACGTCGGCAAAGATCATCGTCTCCGGCGGCCGCGCCATGCAGAGCCGCGAGAACTTTGCCAAATACATCGAGCCGCTCGCCGACAAGCTCGGCGCCGGCGTCGGCGCCTCGCGCGCCGCGGTCGATGCCGGCTATGCGCCGAACGACTGGCAGGTCGGCCAGACCGGCAAGGTGGTGGCGCCGGAACTTTATGTCGCGATCGGCATCTCCGGCGCGATCCAGCATCTCGCCGGCATGAAGGATTCCAAGGTGATCGTCGCGATCAACAAGGATGAGGACGCGCCGATCTTCCAGGTCGCCGATTACGGCCTGGTCGCGGACCTGTACCAGGCGGTTCCGGAATTGACCGAGGCGCTCGGCAAGCTCGGAAAGTAACAGCAGTCAAACAGCGGCCGGATGCGTAAGCTCCGGCCGGTGTTACTTGACTTTCGGCTATAGGGACGAACAGGCGCGACATGCGCGCCGTTCCGGTGGATGGCAAGATGGCGGTGACAATCAAGAAGGTCGGCGTGATCGGCTCGGGCCAGATGGGCAACGGCATTGCCCATGTGGCGGCGCTGGCCGGCTTCGACGTGGTGCTCAACGACGTGTCCGCCGATCGGCTCAAATCGGCGATGGCGACCATCAACGGCAATCTGTCGCGCCAGGTCGCCAAGAACATCATCACCGAGGATGCGCGCAAGGCGGCGCTGGACCGCATCGCCTCCGCCGAGACCATCGACGGATTGTCGGATTGCGATCTGGTGATCGAGACCGCGGTCGAGAAGGAAGAGGTCAAGCGCAAGATCTTTCACGACGTCTGCGCGGTGCTGAAGCCGGAAGCGATCGTCGCCTCCAACACCTCGTCGATCTCGATCACGCGGCTTGCCGCCTCGACCGACCGGCCCGAGCACTTCATCGGCATTCACTTCATGAATCCGGTGCCGCTGATGGAACTGGTCGAACTGATCCGCGGCATCGCCACCGACGACGCGACCTTCGACACCGCCAAGGAGTTCGTCACCAAGCTCGGCAAGCAGATCGCGGTGTCCGAGGATTTCCCGGCCTTCATCGTCAACCGCATCCTGCTGCCGATGATCAACGAGGCGATCTACACGCTCTATGAGGGCGTCGGCAACGTCGAGGCGATCGACGCGGCGATGAAGCTCGGCGCGCACCATCCGATGGGCCCGCTGGAACTGGCCGATTTCATCGGCCTCGATACCTGCCTGTCGATCATGCAGGTGCTGCACGAGGGCCTGGCGGACTCGAAATACCGCCCGTGTCCGCTGCTGGTGAAATACGTCGAGGCCGGCTGGCTCGGCCGCAAGACCCAGCGCGGCTTCTACGACTACCGCGGCGACAAGCCGGTCCCGACGCGCTGACGCTCAATTTCCCATTAACCCGCGTCCAGTAGGATTTCCCGGCGTTTTGGGAGTTCTGCGTATGGATATGATGGCGATGGTCTCGAGCGTGCTTGCGATGCAGGCGGGCGGTCTGCAGTCGCAGATCCAGACCTCGATCATCAAGCAGAACAACGACGCCGAGAAATTCGCGGTCCAGATGCTCTTGGGCGGACAAACGTCTTCGCCGGCCAATCTCGGCCCCGGTGTCGGCGGCAATCTCGATATTACGGCCTAAAATCCCGCCGTCGCCGGCTTCACCGCCGCCTTGATCAGCTTGATCGCGTCGTCGCTGGCCCATTCGGCGGGACCGGCGATGGTGGCGATCTCGCAGCCCTGGCCGTCGACCAGCACCGAGGTCGGCATGCCCAGCGCCTGGCCTATGTTCTTAAGATCCTGAAAAACCTTGGCTTTTGTGTCGGTGAAATAGGCCAACCGGGTCAGATTGGCGTCTTTCAGGAAGTTCTTCGGCTTTTCGGGGTCGCGGGTGTCGATATTGATCGCGACCACCTCGAAATCCTTGCCGCCGAGCTTGGTCTGCAGGCTGTCCAGCGCCGGCATCTCCTTGCGGCAGGGCACGCACCAGGTGGCCCACAGATTGAACAGCACGGTCTTGCCGCGCCAGTCCGAGAGTTTTCGGGGCTTGCCGTCGGCATCCTCGAAGGCGAGGTCCGGCAGCCGCAGCGGGCTGGTCGCCATGGTCAGCGCGGCCACCTCGCCATGCGCCAGCGGCGCGATCTTGCGCGCCAGATCGACCGCGCCGGCGCAGGCGGAATCGCCGCCCGAGCCGCGCTTCAGCCCGCCGAGGCCGTAGACCCCGGCAAAGCCGATCAGCCCGCCGACCAGGACCGCGCCGATGGCGATCGGGATCCGGCGCGTGGCGGCCGGGCGAGGGGAGGGCTTTTCGGGCATATCGTTTGTCATCCTGTATCAGATACGGCTATGCAGTGCTCATGTTACGGTCGAAACCGGTGCGGCGTTTCGCCGGTTTCGACGATCAATGGCAAGAAGTCTGAATAACTGGCCTGAATAAGAAGTCGTGAGCGAGAAGTCATGAGCAACAAGATGTGGGGCGGCCGGTTCTCCGAGCGTCCCGATGCGATCATGGAGGAAATCAACGTCTCCATCGACGTCGATCGTCATATGTATGCCCAGGACATCGCCGCGTCCAAGGCCCACGCCGCGATGCTGGCGGCGCAGGGCATCATCACCGCAAACGATGCGAAAAATATCGGCAAGGGTCTAGACACGATTTTGTCAGAAATCGGCAAGGGGTCGTTCGACTTCAAGCGCGCGCTCGAGGACATTCACATGAATGTCGAGAGCCGGCTCTCCGAACTGATCGGGCCTGCCGCGGGACGGCTGCACACCGCGCGCTCGCGCAACGACCAGGTGGCGACCGATTTCCGCCTCTATGTCCGCGACACCATCGACGAGACCGATGCGGCGCTGGCCGCCTTCCAGCACGCGCTGGTGGCGCGGGCGCTGGAACATGCCGGCACCGTGATGCCGGGCTTCACCCATCTGCAGACCGCGCAGCCCGTGACGTTCGGGCATCATCTGCTCGCCTATGTCGAGATGGCCGCGCGCGACCGCGGCCGCTTTGCCGACGCGCGCAAGCGGCTCAACGAATCGCCGCTCGGCGCCGCAGCACTCGCCGGCACCTCGTTCCCGATCGATCGGACGGCCACCGCCAAGGCGCTCGGCTTCGACCGGCCGATGGCCAATTCGCTCGATGCGGTGTCGGACCGCGATTTCGTGCTGGAGACGCTGTCGGCGGCGGCGATCGCGGCGGTGCATCTGTCGCGCTTTGCCGAGGAGATCGTGATCTGGACCTCGCCGCTGGTCGGCCTGGTGCGGCTGTCCGACAAGTTCACCACCGGCTCCTCGATCATGCCGCAGAAGCGCAATCCCGACGCGGCCGAACTGGTGCGCGCCAAGACCGGCCGGGTGATCGGCGCGCTCACCGCGCTGTTGATCGTGATGAAGGGACTGCCGCTCGCCTATCAAAAGGACATGCAGGAGGACAAGCAGGGCGCGATGGAAGCGTTTGCGGCGCTGTCGCTCGCGATCCGCGCCATGACCGGCATGGTCGCCGACCTCGTGCCGGACGAGGCGCGGATGAAGGCCGCCGCCGGCGAGGGCTACGCCACCGCCACCGATCTGGCCGACTGGCTGGTGCGGACGCTGAAGATGCCGTTCCGCGACGCCCATCACGTCACCGGCCGCATCGTCGGCCTGGCCTCGAAACAGGGCGTGGCGCTGCACGAACTGCCGCTGAAGGCGATGCAGGAGGTCGAGCCGAAGATCACGGCCGAGGCCTTGCGCGTGCTGTCGGTGGAAGCCTCGGTCAAAAGCCGCACCAGCTATGGCGGCACCGCGCCGAAGAACGTGGCGGCGCAGGCCAAAGCCTGGCTGAAGCGGCTGGAAAAAGAGCGAAAATTGGGCTGAGCGCAAAAATTTCGCTGCAATTTCATGATTATCCGGGTCTCGCCAGAGCAGAGGCAATCTTTGTATGGTGCGGCCCGCATTGGGGATTTCGTCGTGACCAGTAACTACCGGCTGACATCGTCGGGATGGGCCATCATCCTGCTGAGCGTGACTGCGCTCGCGCTCGGCGGCTTGCGGCCGCAAGGGCGGCCTCGACCTGCCGCCGAACGCCGCGAATGCGTCGGCGCAAGGGGCGACCGCCGATTCGGAGGCCGAGCGCGCCGCCCAGCCCGGCGTCTTCAATCCGGGCTACGGCGTCCGACGCCGCGCCGACGGCGCCAAAGGCAACAAAAAACCGTTCATCCTCGACCCGCTCCTGAACAGTAACTGAGCCCGCAGCAACCGAGCCACCCATGAATCACTTCGACTATCGCAACGGCGTGCTGCACGCCGAGGCGGTCAACCTGATCGAACTGGCGGATGCGGTCGGCACGCCGTTCTATTGCTATTCGACCGCGACGCTGGAGCGGCACTACCGGGTGTTCACCGAGGCCTTTGCCGGCGAGAAGACGCTGGTCTGCTACGCCATGAAGGCCAACTCCAACCAGTCGGTGCTGCGCACGCTGGCAAAGCTCGGCGCCGGCGCCGACGTGGTCTCCGGCGGCGAGTTGAAGCGCGCGCTGGCGGCCGGCATTCCGCCGAGCAAGATCCTGTTCTCCGGCGTCGGCAAGACCGAGGCGGAACTGCGCGCGGCGCTGGCGGCCGACATTCTCTGCATCAACGTCGAGTCCGAGCCCGAGCTCGAACTGCTGTCGCGGCTGGCGGTCGAGGTGGGCAAGACCGCGCGGATTTCCGTGCGCGTCAATCCCGACGTCGATGCCGGCACCCACGCCAAGATCTCCACCGGCAAGTCCGAGAACAAGTTCGGCATTCCGATCGCGCGCGCCCGCGAGGTCTATGCGCGCGCCGCCAGACTGCCGGGCATCGAGGTCACCGGCATCGACATGCATATCGGCAGCCAGATCACCGATCTCAGCCGCATGGAGACCGCGTTCCGGATCCTGTCCGACTTCGTGACGACGCTGCGCGCCGACGGCCACAACATCTCGCATATCGATTTCGGCGGCGGGCTCGGCATTCCCTATCACGTGGACCGCGAGGCGCCGCCGCTGCCGTCGGCCTATGCCGCCATGGTCAAGCGGGTGACGCATAATCTCGGCTGCACGCTGATGTTCGAGCCGGGCCGGATGATCGTCGGCAATGCCGGCATCCTGGTGGCGCGCGTGATCTATGTGAAGCCGGGCGACGCCAAGAATTTCGTCATCATCGACGCCGCGATGAACGACCTGATCCGCCCGACGCTGTACGAGGCGCATCACGACATCCTGCCGGTGCGCGAGCCGGCCCGCGGCGACCGCGCGATCACGGCCGACGTGGTCGGGCCGGTCTGCGAGACCGGCGACTACCTCGCGCTCGACCGCCAGCTGCCCGAGCCGAAGCCCGGCGATCTCCTCGCCATCATGACCGCCGGCGCCTACGGCGCGGTGCAGTCCGGCACCTACAACACCCGCGCGCTGGTGCCGGAAGTGCTGGTCAAGGACGACCAGTACGCGGTGGTGCGCCCGCGCATCGAGGTCGAGGAACTGATCGCGATGGACCGGACCGCGCCGTGGCTGTGATGCCGCAGCAGGGCCCGGACACAAAATCGCGAAAACAACCCCATGCAAAGTAGGAATGGCGCTGTTTTTCTGCGGCTTTCTTGTCCGACAACCAGGCCGCGGCGTATGGGCCCCGGCTCAAGGCCGGGGCGACGAGGACCTTACTTCGCCGCGTGACTGCCGCCCTTCGCGCCGCCGACGATCACGCCCGCCGCCTTTTCGATCGGCTTGATCGCGGAGGTGAAATCCGACTCCGCGCCCATGTCGCGGATCACGATTTCCCAGAGGCGTCCGACCGCTTCGGCGACTTCCATCGACAGTCCCGAGCGACTTCATCTCGTCCAGCGCAAGCCGCACGTCCTTCACCATCAAGCCGGTGGCGAAGCCGAAATCGAAACTGCGCGGCAGCACCGCGCGCGGAAACTTGTCGCGGCTCGCGGTGTTCATGCCCGAGCCGGCATTGATGACGTCGATCATGACGGCGGGATCGAGCCCCGACTTGACGCCCATCACCACCGCTTCCGACGTCGCCACCATCGCGGTCGCGGACAGGAAATTGTTGGCGAGCTTCATGGTCTGCGCCGAGCCCGGCTTCTCGCCGATGAAGAACACCTTGCCGATGACGCCGAGCGCAGGCTTTAGCATCTCGCAATCGGCGCGCGGGCCCGACACCATCACCGCGAGCGTGCCCTTCTCGGCGCCGCCGACGCCGCCGCTGACCGGGCAGTCGATCTGCACGATGTTCTTTTTCGCCAGCAGGCCGTGAATTCGCACCGCCATCTGCGAGCCGACGGTGGAGAGATCGACGAAGCGCTTGACGCGTTTGCCTTCGATCACGCCGCCGGCGCCGGTTGCGACATCGAGCGAGGCCTGCAGCGACGGCAGGCTTGCCAGCACCGTCTCGCAGCGGTCGGCGATGTCCTTTGGCGATGCGGCTGCCTGCGCGCCGAGCGCGACCAGCCTGTCGATCGCCTCCTTGCTGGTGTCGAACACGGTGAGCTGGTGGCCGGCCTCGATCAGGCGGCGCGCCATCGGGAAGCCCATCTTGCCGAGGCCGATGAATCCGATTTCCATGATGTTGTTCCTTATCTCGTCATTGCGAGCGAAGCGAAGCAATCCATCTCTTTGTGCGGCGAATGGATTGCTTCGCGCGCTCGCAATGACGGCAACTCGATGCTCAACCTTGTCGATTTCCGCGAACACTTCGCGCGCGATGCGAAAACTGTCGACGCCGGCGGGCACGCCGGCGTAGATCGCGACCTGCATGAAGATTTCGCGGATCTCGTCCCTGGTGACGCCGTTGGTCAGCGCGCCCTTGATATGCGCGCGCAATTCGTGCGGCCGGTTGAGGATCGAGATCATGGCGAGGTTGAGCATGCTGCGGGTCTTGCGCGGCAGTTCCTCGCGGCCCCACACCGCGCCCCAGCAATATTCGGTGAGCAGTTCCTGGAACGGCTTGTTGAAGTTGTCGACGTTCTTCAGGGCGTTGGCTGACATAGGCCTCGCCGAGCACGGCCTTGCGAATTTCCAGTCCCTTGTCGTAGAGTCTTCTGGTCCATGACGTTTCCTTGTGTGTTTTTGCGGGTTCGGGGCGACGTTACGGGGTCGCGGGCCCGCAGTCACGCCTTCGTGTTATGCGTATTTCCGGGTGTGGGTTAGCCCCCGAAACGGGTGCCTCAATGCCGCCGCTGTGCTAGGCTGATTTGTCGGCAACCCGGAGAGTTTATTGAACGGCGCCACCCCTGAGCCCCCGGAGCCAGCGCGCGAGCCCGATGCGGTCGCGCGGCTTCAACTGACGCAGGCCCTGCAGCGGGCCAAATATGCCATCGCGTGGGAGCGCGCCTGGCCGGTTCTCGCCCGGCTTTTGACCGTCGTCGGACTGTTTCTGGTGGTGTCCTGGGCCGGATTGTGGCTGGCGCTGCCGTTCGTCGCACGCGTCGTCGGCGCCGCCCTGTTCGTGCTGCTGGCGCTTGGCGCGCTGTTCCCGCTTGTTGCGCTATCGCTGGCCGACCCGCGAAGAGGGCCTGAACCGGCTCGACCGCGGCACCGGCATCCGCCATCGCCCGGCGACCGCGCTCACCGACACGCTGGCGACCACGGACCCGGTCGCGCTGGCGCTGTGGAAGGAGCAGCGCGAACGCACGCTGGCCTCGATCAAGCGCATCCGCGCCGGCCTGCCGGCGCCGCGGCTCGCGATCCACGATCCCTGGGCGCTGCGCGCGCTGGTGGTGGTGATGATGGTGGCGGCCTATGTCGCCGCCGGTGACGAACGCGCGATGCGGATCGCGGCCGCCTTCGACTGGAACGGCGTGCTGGCGCCGGCCAACATCCGGGTCGACGCCTGGGTGACGCCGCCGGTCTATACCAGCAAGCCTCCGATCATTCTTTCCGCCGCCAACAAGGACGCCGGCGGGCCCGACAGCGGGCCGTTGCCGGTTCCGGCCGGCAGCACGCTTCTGGTGCGCTCGAGCGGCGGCACCATCGACGTGGTGGTCGGTGGCGGCGTCAGCGAAGTCAGCGCCCAGCGAGCAGGCGCCCAAGGGCACCAACGAACGGCATTTCAAGATCGCCGGCGACGGCACCGCCCATGTCCGCGCGCCGGCCGGCCAGCCGGTATGGAAATTCGCCGCCACGCCCGACCGTCCGCCGACCATTTCGCTGGCAAAGGATCCGGAACGCCAGGCCCGCGGCTCGCTGCAGATGTCCTACAAGATCGAGGACGATTACGGCGTCACCGAAGCGCGCGCCGTGTTTGCCCGTGACGCGGCCAAGGAGGCGGCCAAGGCCGGTGCCGCCAAGACTCGAGAAGACCGCCGAGCCGCGGCCGCTGTTCGACGCGCCGCAGTTCGCGCTGGTGCTGCCGAATGCGCGCACCCGCAACGGCGTCGGCCAGACGGTGAAGGATCTCAGCGAAGACCCCTATGCCGGCGCCGACGTCACGCTGACGCTGACGGCCAAGGACGAGGCCGGCAATGAAGGCAGGAGCGAGCCGTTCAGCATGCGGCTGCCGGAGCGGCTGTTCACCAAGCCGCTGGCGCGGGCGCTGATCGAACAGCGCCGCATCCTGGCGCTCGACGCCAACCAGAATGCGCAGGTCTATGCCGCGCTCGATGCGCTGATGATCGCGCCGGAATTGTTCACGCCGGAAGCCGGCCACTATCTCGGCCTCTACAGCGTGTCGCGGCAGATCGAGGCCGCCCGCAAGGACGAGGCCAGGCGCGAGTTGATCGCCAGCGTGTGGGCGCTCGAACCCGGCCTCTACAGCATCGTGCGCCAGCTCGATGCGGCGCGCAGCGACGATGCGCTGCGCGAAGTCGTCGCCAGCCTGTGGGCGCTCGCCGTCACCATCGAGGACGGCAACATCACCGATGTCGACAAGGCGTTGCGCGCGGCGCAGGAGGCGCTCAAGCAGGCGCTGGAACGCGGCGCCAGCGACGAGGAAATCAAGAAGCTCACCGACAATCTGCGCGCGGCGCTGGACAATTTCCTGCGCCAGCTCGCCGAGCAGCTGCAGCAACAACCCGCAGCAACTGGCGCGCCCGCTCGATCCCAACACCAGGATGCTGAGCCAGCAGGATCTCAAGAGCATGCTCGACCGGCTGGAGCGGATGTCGCGTTCCGGCGACAAGGAGGCGGCCAAGCAGTTGCTGGAGCAGCTGCAGCAGATGCTGGAAAACCTGCAGATGGCGCGGCCCGGCCAGTCCGGCGACGGCGACATGGAGCAGGCGCTGAACGAGCTCAGCGACATGATCCGCAAGCAGCAGCAATTGCGCGACAAGACCTTCAAGCAGGGCCAGGATTCGCGGCGCGATCGCATGCGCGGCAAGCAGGGCGACCAGAGCATGGGCGACCTGCAGCAGGACCAGCAGGGCCTGCGCGACCGCCTGAAGAAATTGCAGGAAGAACTCGCCAAGCGCGGCATGGGTCCGAGCCAGCGCGGCGACAAGGGCCAGCGCGGCGAACAGGGCCAGCAGGGTCAGCAAGGCGGCGACCAGGGCGACGGCGAGGATGGGCTGGAGCAGGCCGATGGCGCGATGGGCGATGCCTCAGGCCGGCTCGGCGAGGGCAACGCCGATGGCGCGGTGGATTCGCAAGGCCGCGCGCTGGAAGCGTTGCGCAAGGGCGCCCAGAACCTGGCCGAGGCCATGCAGCAGGGCGATGGCGACCAGCCGGGCGACGGCCCGGGCAATCCCAAGGGCCGGCAGCAGGCCGGCGCCAACGGCACCGATCCGCTCGGCCGCCCGATGCGTCACAACGAGTTCACCGACGATTACTCGGTGAAGATCCCCGGCGAGATCGACGTGCAGCGGGTGCGCCGGATCCTGGAAGAACTGCGCCGGCGCCTCGCCGATCCGGCCCGTCCGCAGATCGAGCTCGATTACATCGAGCGGCTGCTGAAGGATTATTGAGGCGTCTCTCGCGCCGTCATTGCGAGCGAAGCGAAGCAATCCATATCGCGACAAAGCAAGCGTGGATTGCTTCGTCCGTCGTTGCGCTCCCTTGCGCAACGACGCGTTTGCTCAGGCAATGACGGTGCGAGAGCTACCCCTTCCTCGCCGCCAGCGCGTCCGCCACCGCGGTGCGGATATCGGCCACCGTGAACGGCTTCGTCACCACGTCATGCACGATCGCATTGAGGCCGGAGGCGCGCTCGCGCTGGTCGGCATAGCCGGTCATCAGCAGGATCTTCAGGTCCGGAAAATCGCGCGCCGCGGCCAGCGCCAGCGCGATGCCGTCCATCACGGGCATCTGGATGTCGGTGAGCAGGAGATCGAACCGGCCCTGTTCGCGGGTCAGGATATCGAGCGCTTCGGCGCCGTCGGCGGCGGTCACGGTGTCATGGCCGTCCATGGCGATGGCGCGCGCCACCAGCATGCGCATGGAGTCTTCGTCGTCGGCGATCAGTATGCGCGGCATTGGCACAGGCTCATATGCGGGCGGGACGCCCGGCCGCGTTCAGGCGCGGCCGCCGGCCAGATCCCGCTTGTTGAAGAAGCGTACATCGATATTGCGGCCTTCGGGCGGCGGCGACGCCAGCCGCGACTTGAAATAGGCGTGCTCGCCGGGCTTCAGCACCGGCTGCTCCAGCACCGCGTTCCAGGCGTAGATCTCCGCGCCCTGCGCGTCGCGAACGCTGAAGCGCAGCCGCGGCAATTCGACCGGCTTCTTGGTCTCGCCGATGATCATGCCTTCGATCACCAGCACCGGCTTGCCGTCCACGGTCTCGTTGGTGATCTTGATGTCCTTGAACGCCAGCCCGCGCAGATTCACGTCCAGCCCGACCATTTTGTAGAACGTCGCGGTCTGCGGCAGCAGGCGCACCACGTCGGCGCGCCAGATCATCAGCGCCAGCGCCAGTGCGCCCATCGCGGCGCAGGCGACGGGGAGGCTGACCCTCGGCATGCCCGGAATCGGTGGCAGCGGCGGCAGCCGGAACAGGCTGGCGAATCCGGAGCGGCGTCCAGAAACCGCCTCCTGGTGTCCCTCGGCGTCCTCGCGGGCGACCGACGGCCAGTCGGCCTCGCTACGCCCCGCGGCCTTCGCCCTCGGTGGGCCAGTCGGCCGAGATCGACGGGCTGTCGACCACGGGGGTGTCTTGCGTGGTTTGACCCTCTTCCTCGCGCGCAAGCGCCTCCCACTCCGCGGCGGCGTCGGCCTCGGCGTTCCCGCTCCCCTGGCTGGCTTCCGCCATGGCGGGCACCGCGGCCGGGATTTCGATCGCATCCTCGGGCCGCGCCAGCCAGACCTCCTTGCAGCGGGAACAGCGGACCGTACGGCCGGCGGCACCCAGGGTGGCCAGATTGATCGCGTAGGATGTTGTACAATGGGGGCAAACGATGTGCATGGAGCCCATCTCCACAGTGTCTTTGCCCGGATGCTACATAGCGACCGTTAACGAATCGGAAACCATAACGGCCGCACAAGGGTTTTGTCCGGCTCGGGCCCAAAACAGCCGGCCGAGCGCCCCAAGTGAAGGGTTCCGGGCTGCGGTCCGTGTCGCGGCCCAAGACGGGCTGTGCAGGCGTCCATGTCGAGCGGAGCTGAGCTTGGTTCGGTTCGAAAATGTCGGATTGCGCTACGGGCTCGGCCCGGAGATTTTGCGCGACCTGTCGTTCCTGATCCCGGCGCATTCGTTCCAGTTCCTGACCGGCCCGTCGGGCGCGGGCAAGACCTCGCTGCTGCGGCTGTTGTTCCTGTCGCTGCGGCCGACGCGCGGGCTGGTCAACCTGTTCGGCCATGACGTCTCGCTGCTCGGCAAGGACCAGGTCGCCGACTTGCGCAAGCGCATCGGCATCGTGCTGCAGGATTTCCGCCTGCTCGACCACATGACGACGTACGAAAACGTGGCGCTGCCGTTCCGCGTCATGGGCCGCGAGGAATCCAGCTACCGCCGCGAGGTGATCGATCTCCTGAAATGGGTCGGCCTCGGCGAGCGGATGGATGCGCTGCCGCCGATCCTGTCGGGCGGCGAGAAGCAGCGCGCGGCGATCGCGCGCGCGGTGATCTCGCGGCCGCAATTATTGCTGGCGGACGAGCCGACCGGCAGCGTCGATCCGACGCTCGGCCGGCGGTTGCTGCGGCTGTTCATCGAGCTCAACAAATCGGGCACCGCGGTCATCATCGCGACCCACGACATCACGCTGATGGATCAGTACGAGGCGCGGCGTCTGGTGCTGCATCAGGGACGGCTGCACATCTATGAGTAGGACCGGTGACGAGCACGGGCCGCTGATGGACCTCGGGCATGAACGCCCGCAGGTCCCGGCGCGGGCGCGCAACCTGTCGCCGATCGTGCCGCGCGCCTCGATCTCCGGCCGCGCGCTGGTCGCCGTCGTCGCCATCATGACGTTCCTGGCTTCCATCACCACCGGCACCGTGCTGCTGGTGAGCGCGTCGGCTGCCGAGTGGCAGTCGGAAGTCGCGAGCGAAATCACCATTCAGGTGCGGCCGCAAGCAGGCCGCGACCTCGATCGCGATACCGCCGCCGCGGCGGAGGCGATGCGAACGCAAGCAGGCATCGTCGAGGTGCGGCCGTTCAGCAGGGATGAATCGGCGAAACTGCTCGAGCCCTGGCTCGGCACCGGGCTGTCGATCGATCAGTTGCCGGTGCCGCGCGTCATCGTCGCGCGGGTGCAGCCCGGCGCCACGCCCGACCTCGCGGCGTTGCGCGCCCGGGTGATGCAGGCGGCGCCATCGGCCAGCGTCGACGATCATCGCGCCTGGATCGAGCGGATGCGCTCGATGACCGGCGCCACGGTGTTCGCCGGCATCGGCATCCTCGCTTTGGTGATCGTGGCGACCATCATTTCGGTGTCGTTTGCCACCAGGGGCGCGATGGCCGCGAACCGCCCGATCGTCGAGGTGCTGCATTTCGTCGGCGCCGGCGACACCTACATCGCCAACCGCTTCCTGCGGCATTTTCTCAGGCTGGGTCTGGAAGGCGGCCTGATCGGCGGCGGCGTCGCCATGCTCGGCTTCGGCTTCTCCGAATCGATCGCGAGCTGGTTCTCCGGCACCCCCGTGGGCGACCAGTTCGCCGCTCTGCTCGGGACGTTTTCGCTGCGTCCGTCGGGCTATCTGGCGCTGGCGGCGCAGGCGGTGCTGATTGCCGCAATTACCGCCTGGGCCTCGCGGCGGACGCTGTTCGCCACGCTGGATGATATCGAGTAGTCAAAGCGTTTTCGAGCGAAGTGGCCGCCGGTTCGCGCCAGGAAAACGCGTAAAACGTAACGCCAGACGAGACTCCACTTCGCGGCAAAACGTTCTAGAATTGCGTGGGGGAGAGGACCATCTGAACCACATGAGTTTGCCGTCCGACGATACGTCGCCGAAAGCGCCGGCCGCGCGGCCGCGAGGCTGGCTGCGCGCGACCATCGTCGCTGCGCTGGCGATCGTTTTCGTCGGCGCGGCGGTGGGGTTTGTCGCCTTCCTCTCGCAATTGCGCGGCGTCGAGGTCCAGCCGGCGCGCAACGCCGACGGCATCGTGGTTCTGACCGGCGGTTCGTCGCGGGTGTCGGACGCGATGGAATTGCTGGCCGGCGGCTACGGCAAGCGGCTGTTGATCTCGGGCGTGCATCCGACCAATGCGGCGAGCGACATTTCCCGTTCGCTGCCCGACAATCATTCGCTGCTCCGGTGCTGTGTCGATCTCGATCGCTCCGCGGTCAATACGCGCAGCAACGCGGCGGAGACGCGGCGCTGGGTGCGCGAGCGCGGTTTCAAGTCGCTGATCGTGGTGACCTCGAATTACCACATGCCGCGCGCGATCGTCGAATTGTCGCACGCGATGCCTGACGTCACCCTGATCCCGTTTTCGGTGGTCGGCGACAAATGGCGCGACGAGCCGTGGTGGACCAGCGGAACGACCTTCCGTCTGCTGCTGTCGGAATATGCGAAATATGTCGCCGCCGAGCTGCGGGTGCGGCTGGCGAACGTCGGCATCGACCTCGCGCCCGATTTCGCCGAGCAGCCGACCGGTGCGCTGGCGCCCCGCCGCCCGGTAACGGCGCAGGCGAATTGAGTTTTCCATCCCTGCGCTGCCGGCAATGTGGTAAGGTCGGACAAGACGTCGCTTCAGCTGTGCGACGGCATAGCTGAAAATTCTCGCATGGCCCTGAGACACATTAGGATATCGCGATGAATGTCCGGCCCTCGAATCCGACTGCAACGGAGATCGTCCCCAGCACCTGCTGGGAATGCTCCGCGCTGTGCGGCTCGCTGCTCACGATCGAGGACGGCAAGGTGACCAAGATCGCGCCGAACCCGGAGCATCCGGGTTCGCGCGGCGCGTTCTGCGTCAAGGGCATCCGCGGCCTGCACGAATGGACCTATCAGGAGCAGCGGCTGCGCACGCCGCTGCGCCGGGTCGGCGAGCGCGGCAGCGGCCGGTTCGCTCCCGTCTCGTGGGACGATGCGCTCGACGAAATGGCCGACGGCCTCGTGCGGCAGTACGCGAGAAGTATGGCCCTTTCGCAATCGCGGGCGCGGTGAGCGGCGCGTTCTTTTCGCGTGGCCTCGTGATGGCGCAGCTGACGCGCGCGATCGGCACGCCGAACTGGCTGATCAATCAGGATCTCTGCGGCGGTTGCCGCGGCGTTACCGAGAAGATGACCGGCCTCAACATCGCGGGCGGCGAGGATGTCGACCACGCGGCCTGCGTCATGATCGTCGGGCGCAATCCGCTGGTCGCCGATCCGCCGCAATGGATGGCGCTCAAGCAGGCGAAGGCGCGCGGCGCGCGCTTGCTTGTCATCGACCCGTTCCAGACCTCGGCGGCCGAGATGGCGGATCTTTGGCTGCGGCCGCGACCGGGCACCGACGGCGCGATCGCGCTCGCGATGATCAAGGTGCTCATCGACGAGAAGCTCTACGACCGCGACGACGTGGCGAACTGGTGTCACGGCTTCGATGCCCTCGCCGAGCGCGTCAGCACCTGCACGCCCGCAATGGGCCGAGCGGCAGACCGGCGTGCCGGCCGCGCAGATCGTCGAGGCCGCGCGGATGTTCGCACGCGGACCGTCCTGCTTCATCAGCGGCCACGGGATCGATGCCGCGAGCAACGGCGTGCAGACGTTCCGCTCCTACTATTGCCTGTTCGCAATCAGCGGCAACGTCGATCGCGTCGGCGGCAACCGGCGGGCGAAGCGGCCGAAAGGCTTCAAGACCTATTTCGACATTCTGTTCGATCCGGCCTTCCGGCTCGCCGCCCGAGATCGAGGCGCAGCGCATCGGCGCATCGCAGTTCCCGCTGTGGGCGGGGCCGCTCGGTTACCAGATGGCCTGCCACAACCCCTCCGTCATCGAGGCGATCCTGACCGGACAGCCCGTATCCGGTGCGGGCGCTCTACGCCAGCGGCGTGAACATCGCGGTGACCTATCCCGACACGGCACGCACGATCGAGGCGCTGAAAAGCCTCGACCTCTACGTGGTCGCCGCGCACACCATGACGCCGACGGCCGCCTGGGCGGATCTCGTCCTGCCAAAGACGACGACGCTCGAGGAAGAGGAGATCAACCTGAACCAGAAGGCGCCGTGCGTCACCTATACGGGGGCCACCTCGCGGCGGGATGGCGACGTGAAGTCCGACCTCGACATCGCGGTCGAACTCATCGACCGCCTTGCCGCACGCGGCGCCGCCGATCCGAAGTTCCTGCCGTGGCGCACGCGCGCCGAATTCAACGACTATCTCGTGCGCGACAGCGCGATCGACGTCGAGGCGCTCCGGAAAACCGGTTACGCGAAGTTTCCCTACGCGCTGCGCAACTTCGAAGCGCAGCCCTTCGCGACGCCGAGCGGCAAGATCGAACTCTATTCGCAGAACATGGAGCGCAACGGGCACGATCCGCTGCCCGCCTACATTCCGCCCGCCTATGTGCGCGAGGATGCCGCGACCGTTGCCGATTATCCGCTCGTGCTGCAAACCGGATTGCGCGAAAAGACCTTTCACCACTCGCGCTTTCGCGAGCAGGCCTGGACGAAGAAAGTGTCGCCCGATCCGGTCGTCTACATGCATCCCGAAACGGCGGCGCGGTTCGGCATCCGGGACGCGGACTGGATCAAGGTCGAAGCGGCTGGCGGCTCGGGCTCGTGTCGGCTCAAGGCGAAGGTAACCGGTGACACGTTGCCGGATGTGCTGACGACGGGTGTCGGCTGGTGGCGGCCCGACGCACCCGCGCCGCATTTCGGTGCGCGCGACGTGAATATCAATGCGGCGCTCTCGTATCGCGCGCGCTGGGACCTTGCGAGCGGCTCGGCCGACACGCGCGGCGTTCCATGCCGCATTGTACCGGCTTGAGTCCGTCACCGCAGCTTGTGTGAAGCCGGATGCGAATCGTGCAGCATCATCGCGAGCTGGTGCAACGGCGCGTCGCGAAAGCCCGCCGCCTCGATCGCCTTGACGGTCGCCAGCACGTAGTCGCGGTTGACGCCGGACTGGCCGTGACCCTGCTGCACGTGGCGCAACTGCTCCGCCAGCGACAGCCGTCCGGCATATTGCACATGGCCGCGATCGACCACATAGACGAGCGCGCTGACGCGTTGCCGCGCCTCGTTCTCCAGCCACACCGACCGCTTCACCTCGCGATAGACCGAGGTGACCTGCTCGCGCGCGCGCAAATAGGCGACGGTCGCGGCGCGGTGCTTCTCCCTGACCCGGAACGCGATGCCGCGGCAGGCGCCGCCGCGATCGAGCCCGAGCACCAGGCCGGGCTTCTCCGGCGTGCCGCGATGAACGAAGGAGTAGACGCAGAGCGCACGATGTTCGCCGATCAGCCGCGCCGGGACCTGCTCTTCGAATTCGAAGCCCGGGCGCCACATCAGCGAGCCGTAGCCGAACACCCAGAGGTCGCCTGTCGGGAAATGCGTTTCGGGCAGGGTAATGGCGGACATTGGCGATAGCGTTTTTGAGCGAAGCAAGCCCTCGGACTTGATCCGGGGGTGGATACCGGTTCGCGCTGGGAAAACGCGTCCAAACAGAGACTGGCTACCAGAACAAACGGCAGAAGCGAAGTAAATTCAGCGTCTTTTGCTGCCTCCTCGATTCGCTTACATTTGACAAAATCATGGACCAAAGGTCGCCGCATGCCTGACATGACCCCCGCGCCGCGCCGGCGCCCGCTTTGGCGCCTTTTCATCATGCCGGCGCTCGTCGTCGTCGCCGCCATCGCCTGGAGCGGATTCTGGTTCTATGCGGCGTCCGAGGTCGGCGTGCGCGCCGATGCCTGGGCGGCGCAGGAAGCGAAAGCCGGCCGGGTCTATCAATGCGGCAAGCGCTCGGTCGCGGGCTACCCGTTCCGCCTCGAAGTGCGCTGCGACGACGCCAGCGTGTCGCTGGTGTCGCAGACCGCCGGCGCGCCGTCGCTGTTCACGGCGCGGCTCGGCGAAATCCTGGTGGTGGCGCAGATCTACGATCCGAAAAGGCTGATCGCGGAATTCAAGGCGCCCGCAACGATCTCCGATCGCGGCCAGCCGCCGTCGCTGAACGTGAACTGGACGGTGGGCCGCAGCAGCGTGGTCGGACTGCCCGCCGTCCCGGAGCGCGTCTCGATCGTGTTCGACAATCCCTCGATCGATCGCGTCAACGGACCGGTGCAGACGCCGCTGGCGCGCGCCAGCCACGTGGAGCTGCACGGGCGGTTGGCGGAGGGATCGACGATCGCCGATCCCGTGATCGAAACCGTGCTGCAGATTGCCGGCGGCAGCGTGCAGGAGCTGCATCCGCTGCTGGCGGCGCCGTTCGAGGCCGACGTGCAGACCAGGCTGAGCGGGCTGAAGGATTTTTCGCCAAAACCATGGCCCGAACGGTTCCGGGAAATGCAGGCCGCGGGCGGCAAGGTCGAGATCGTGCGCTCGCGCATTCAACAGGGCGATCTGATCGCGGTTGCGGCGGGGACGCTGGGCCTTAACGCCAACGGGCGCATCGACGGCGAGTTGCAGATGACGGTGACCGGAATCGAAAAAGTGATTCCGGCGCTGGGCATCGACAAGATGCTGGAGCAGGGCGTGCCGCAGGCAACGCTCGATCGCGTGGCGCCCGGCGTGAAGAGCAAGGATCTCACCAATTTGTTCAGTGCGCTCGACCGCGCGATCCCGGGGCTCGGCAAGGCCGTCCAGCAGAACGCCAATGTCGGCGTCGCCGCCGGCATCAACTCGCTCGGCACCGAAGCCGAGCTCGAAGGCAAGAAGGCGCGCGCCTTCCCGCTGCGCTTCGTCGACGGCGCGGTGTTTCTCGGGCCCTTGCGCGTGGCGCTGATTCCGCCGCTGTTCTGAACCTTGTCGCGTTCGCCGTCCTGCGGCTTCTATTTCATTGAATGCAGGCCGATCATGTTGCCTTCGGTGTCGGTCGCGAGTGCGATATGACCGTATTGGCCGATTGAGAACTTTTCTTTCACGATCCTGCCGTCGTGCTTGACGACGCGGGCAGACTCGACCGCGCAGTCCTCGCAGACGAAATAGATGATCACGCCTCCGACGCCGGCCGGACCGTTCTCCATTTTCACCAGCGCACCCGAGGCGCCGGAACTGTCGGGTTTGCCGGGGAAACTCCACATTTCGGACACGCCGGGACCGGGGTCACCGAGCTTTTCCAGTTTCTTGCCGAACACACCCTCGTAGAACTTCCTGGCGCGAGGCATGTCCTTTACGTAAACTTCGAACCATCCGATTGCGTTCATCGTCATGGGTGGAACCTCCTGATGGAACAGCGCACTGATCAAAGGCCGCGCGGTAACCCCATTTTCGGTCGAACGCGAGACGTTGATAATGGTTCCTGCTTCCATCCCGCCAACAACGACGGCATTCGGTTCCCGGTGGACGCCCGGCATCGTCATGCAGACGCGGGCCTGATCGTTCGCTTGCGGCCGGCGCGGGCGACGGGTGAAGTCCGTCAGTGGATGCGCGCTTTATCCCTGTCGCCGACGACGCGAAGGTCGATCCGGCTGATAAGCTCCGAACGGATGGCCTCGGCGTCGTCAATGTCGGCCATGGTCTGTCGCAACGTGCTGATATTCGAGCCGAGCGAGACGATTCCGCCCAGAACCATGGCAATCGATCCGATGGCGGCGACCGGACTGGATCCGAACAGGCCGAGTATCATCAGGAGCAGCAAGGCGCCGCCGCCGGCGATCGCCGCCTTGGAAGCCAGAATAAATTTCCGGCATCGGTCGGAGACCTCCGCGAGCTCTTCGAGCTGCGCTTCGATCCGCGAGATCTCGCCGGCCGGGTCATCCTCGTCGTCCATCAGGATCCGCCAGCTTCGCCGTCCAAAATGTCGCCTGGTCGATTCATGAGCTGATCGCCTCGACCGCTAGGCTTTCACCGGCCGATTGGCATGGCTTGCCTGCGGTACGCCGCGGTTGAGCGACATGTGGGAGTGAATGCAAATCCAGCCATCGGCACTTCCCGAAAACACCAGGGTGGCCCGGCCGGGTCGCGGAAATGGTTTGCCATCGGGGTGATAGCCCGTGCTCGTCCACGGTGCGATCACGGTCGCCATCATGCTGTCCGGCGACGCCAGAACCAGGGTCTGCTCGAGGACGAAACGAAAATCGGTGGTCTTCGGCCAGACATTGTCCCATTGCGTCGCGATCCAGATATCGATCCCGGAGATGATGTCGTTGTGGGTGCCGAAGGCGAGCACATCCGGATGGAAGAGCGGCTTCGCCGAGGCGTAGTCGACCTCCCGGACGTAGCCTGCGAAGGTGTCCAGCCACTGGCGGAAGAACTGCGTGATCTCGTGGTTCGCGGTCGGCAAAGCGGCCATTGCCTGCTCCATCTTCGGCCACCGAATGGCCGCAACCTTATTGCCACGAACCGGAGTGGGCACCAAGCGCCGCAACCTGTCCGCAGGGCCGCTTCCGGTGCAAGGCGGGCTTGCAAATAATTGACGGGATCGGACGAGGGCCGGAGAGACGTGGCACCCGACGGGCCAGACGCCTGCCCCCCGTCAACGGGTATTGGTGACGATCGAGCGCTTTGCCTTGGCCTTTTTCATTCCCTCGGCCGTATTTTGCAGAGGCGATTCGATTTGTTGAATCCGGGTGTCGACTACCTGATCTTGTTCTTCCTGTTTGTTCTCGCAGCCTGTCAGCAACAAAATTGCAAGAAATGCAATTCTCAACATTAGTTACTCATCCCTTTCAACTGAGGCGACCGGACTCTGCGCTGTCTGAGCGTTCTGACGACCGTACCGTCGTCCCATGTAAGAACGCACGTTGTTCCCCGGGAGTAGGACAGCGTGATTTATCTCACTCGATCGCTGATGTTTCTCGCCTCGAGCGCCCGCGACGGCGTTCGAATCAGTATTGCGCTTGCCGGGCAAGTGGCTGCATGGCATCTGCGGGGTTTTATTGGGCGCTCGGGAACGTGATCCCGAAACGCGTCACGCCGCGGCCGGCGAAAATATCGTTATTTTCGTGACTGCTGGCACCGCGATCGATCTGCCGCCGCTTCCGCCAGCCCTTTGCAAATCTGAGAACGATTGATGCCGAAGTCCTTCAGGTCCCTGTCGCTGAGACGGCGCAGAACGAACAGCTGCGCTCGATGCTCCCGGTGAGCGACCACGGCATTGACCCAGCCATTGAACCGGTGGGCAAACCGGGCAAAATAAAATCTCAGCGATTTTCGAGATGCGACCGGGATCACGGAATCGCCGGAGGTATGGTTGAACATCGTCATGGCAGGTCTTTCTCTAAGGTATCCCCCCTTTCAGGCTGCAATATGCGCCTGGTTGCCTCTGAAGACTTCCAGAGAAGAGCGATTTATCGTCAAGATTAGCTTGAGATGTGCCCGGATTGCCCGCGCGCGCTTTGGCTCCGCGGCCGGGGGCCGCCCGGCCGGACGGGCGATGCATCGCGCGGAAAAAACCGTGTCATCGGCAGCGGGATCGCGGGTCAACTGATATTTTTGTGTTGGCTCTTCGCAAACGCAAAAACGCCGCGCGGGACCTCATCCGTGTAGACATCAAGTGTAAACCCGCTACGCTGGTTACCTCAGGTTGACCGGCGGCGCTCGCTTCTCGACAAGGGGTCGACCCAATCAAGGAAACTCTCAGGGTTTGTGCGTGTTCGGGACGCACTCGAAATCCAAACACCCGAAAAATAAACGAGTCAGGGAGAGAGACATGAACAGAGCTTTGCTGGCAGCCACCGCGGCGGTTTTCGCTTTGGCTGGGTCCCACGCCTCATTCGGCGCCGACAAAAAGACACTCGCCTTTGTCGTCAACGGCGCGTCCGACTTCTGGAAAGCGGCGGAAGCCGGCGTGAAGAAGGCGCAAGGCGAACTTCCAAACTACAACCTCGTCTTCAAATATCCCGAGCAGGCTTCTGCTGCGATTCAGATCAGGCTGATGGACGACCTCGTCGCCGCCGGTGCAGCCGGCATCATGGTGAGCTCCGCCGATCCCAAGACGTCGAGCGAAAGTCTCAACCGCATCGGCAAGCAGGTAGCCCTGTTCACGACCGACAGCGACGCGCCCGAGACCAGCCGCCTCGCCTATATCGGTTCAAGCAATGTCGATGCCGGCAAGCAGGCCGGCGAGTTGATGCTGAAGGCGCTGCCCAATGGCGGCAAATGCATGGGGTTTGTCGGCTTGCTCGGCGCAGACAACGCCAAAGAGCGCATCCAGGGCGTCAAGGACACCATCAAGGGATCGAAGATCACGCTGGTGGACGTCCGCGGCGACGACATCGACCAGACCCGGGCCAAGCGCAATGTCGAGGACACGCTGACGGCCAATCCCGACATCAATTGCATGGTCGGCTTCTACTCCTACAACACCCCCCGGATCTATGAAGCGCTCAAGGACGCCGGCAAGCTCAAGGCCGTCACCATCATCGGTTTCGACGAGGACCCGATTACGCTGGGCGGCATCAAGGAAGGAACGATCTTCGGGACCGTGGTGCAACAGCCCTATGAATGGGGCTATCAGGGCATGAAGAACATGGCCAAATATCTGGAGGGCGACAAGTCCTTCATTCCGGCCAACAAGCTGATCATCGTCCCGACCAAGATCATCGACCCGTCAAATGTCGATGCGTTCTGGGCCGAACTCAAGGCGCGGCAGGGCAAGTAACGGCGGGGCAAGTAACGGCAGGGAATCCCGGCTGACCCGACCAGCGACCATCGGCGCTTGCGCCGGTGGTCAGAACCGAAAATGCGCGCTCAACGCCGTTGCCGAAATCGCCGCCATCGACCAAAATCAGTTCGCCCGATTGACCGCCGCAGACAAGCGATGAGGCATGCCGGAACCCATCCTCGAACTGATCAGCATCTCGAAATCCTATCCGGGAGTACGGGCTCTTCGCGATGTCAGCCTTGCCGTCGCACCCGGTGAGGTCGTCGGGCTGATCGGGGAAAACGGTGCGGGCAAAAGCACGTTGATGAATATCCTGGGTGGCGTCACGGCGCCGAGCTCGGGTGTCATCAGGATCCGCGGCCAGCAAAAGGACAACCTCACGGTCTCGGAAGCGATCCGCTGCGGCATCGCCTTTGTTCACCAGGAACTGAACCTGTTCGACAATCTCGATGTGGCGGCAAATGTTTTCTTTGGCCGCGAGCAGCTTTCGTTCGGGCCGTTCCGGCTGGTCGATACGGCCGCGATGGTGGCCCGCACCAAACCCCTGCTCGAACGGCTGGGCGCAGATTTCGAGCCTGACACGCCGGTTGCCGCACTTTCACTGGCCCAGCGCCAATTGGTCGAGATCGCCAAGGCGCTGTCGCTTGGCGCCGAAATCGTCATCATGGACGAACCCACGTCAAGCCTGACATTGACCGAGACCAACCGGCTGCTCGAGATTGTTGCCGAGCTGAAGGCAGCCGGCGTCAGCGTCATCTTCATCACCCACCGCCTGAACGAGATCGAGCAGTGCGCCGATCGCGTCGTGGCGCTTCGCGACGGAGCGGTGGTAGGCACCCTGCAAAAGGCCGAGATCGAGCATGACCGCATGATCCGCCTCATGATCGGCCGCGAGCTGAAGTCGCTCTACACGCCGCCCCAGGCAGGCGTGGGCGAGGACATTCTGGTGTCGAAAGACATCCGGACGACGACCTATCCGGATTGCGCGGTCAATTTTTCGCTGCGGCGCGGCGAGATCGTAGGCCTGGCGGGACTGGTCGGGTCCGGACGATCCGAACTGGCGCGCACCATCTTCGGCATTGACCGGCCGCTCGGCGGATCGGTGACCGTCGAAGGCCGTCCGCTGGACATCCACTCGCCCCGGGATGCGATCGCGCGCGGCGTCTATCTCATCCCGGAGGACCGCAAGCGGTCGGGTTTGATTCTGGAAGACGACATCACCAACAATATTTCGCTGCCGAACCTGCGGAAGTTCGCCGTTGCCTATCTCGTGGATCGCAGTCGCGAGGAAGAAGCCGCCAGGCAGCAATCCGGACGGCTCAACATCCGGGCCGCATCGGTGTCAAGCGTGGTGGGGACACTGTCCGGCGGTAACCAGCAAAAGGTGGTGCTTGCCAAATGGCTGGCCATGTCGCCCAATGTGATGCTGTTCGATGAGCCGACGCGCGGAATTGACGTCGGCGCCAAGAGCGAAATCTATGGTCTGATCCGGGCGCTTGCCGATGCCGGGGTCGCGGTGCTGATGATTTCCAGCGACATGGAGGAGGTTATCGGCGTGAGCGATCGCATCCTCGTCATGCATGAAGGCCGGATCAGCGGCGAACTCGAGCGCGATCAGTTCAGCGAGCATCAGGTGATGCTGCTTGCGGTCGGCAAGATCAACGAATTCGGAATTGCCATGCTGAGAAAGGATCTCGGCCTTCTTGTCCTCATTCTGGTCGTCGGCGCCGTCGTCGCGCTGATCAATCCGCGCTTCCTGTCTCCCATCAATCTGGCCAACACCGCCAATCTGATCGGCCTGTTCGGAATTTTCTCGCTGGGCGAAGGCCTTGTGATCATTACCGGAGGCATCGATCTTTCGATCGGATCGGTTTTCGCGCTGCTTGGCGTCATCTTCGTAGACCTGCTGGTGACCTACGAGCTGCCCTGGCCGCTGGCCGTCCTGATCATCCTCGTCGCCGGGCCGGTGGTCGGACTGATCAACGGGTTCCTGATTACCAGGATGCGCCTGCAACCGTTCGTGGTCACGCTGTGCGGCCTTCTGCTTTATCGCGGCATCGCCCGCTACTACACCAACGACGGCACCGCAGGCTTTGCCTTCGGGCAGAGCTTTCCGACGCTTGAATGGCTGACGACCGGACGTACGTATGGCGTGCCGCACACCTTCATCGCGTTCGTCCTTATCGCGCTTGCGATGGGGGTGCTGCTGCACCGCTCGGTGTTCGGCCGCTATCTGTTCGCGGTCGGACGCAATGAGGAAGCCGCGCGCTATTCCGGCATCCAGACCGGTCGCGTCGTGGCCGCGGCTTATGTGATGTGTGGCGCGCTGGCGGGTCTTTCCTCGATATTCCTGACCATGTACACGCGCTCGATATCGCCGGCCTCGCACGGAAATTTTTACGAGTTGTACGGGATCGCGGCCGCAGTGCTCGGCGGGTGCTCGCTGCGCGGCGGCGAAGGATCGATCGTCGGCATCGTTCTCGGCACCATTCTGCTGCAGATACTGCAGAATCTCGTGAACCTGCTGGGAATACCGAGCTCACTCAACTTCGCCGTGATGGGAGGCGTCATCCTGATCGGCGTGCTGGCCGACCAGCAATTGAATGCCTACCGCGAGCGCAAGATAGCCGCGAGGGCAAGCGCCGCGCCAAAACCGGGCGCGGATACCTCCTAGCCAGGACGATGGCGCCGCTTCCGTCCTAATCCGTCTTCTTGGTCAAATTCGCATGCGGACGGCCGAAGTCGGGCGCCGCCGAATCCTGGCCGATCTCGACAATGCCGCGGCGGATGGCGCGGGTGCGGTTGAAATGCTCGAACAGCGCCTCGCCGTCATTGCGGCGGATCGCGCGGGTGAGTTTTGCGAGATCCTCGTTGAAGGTGCCGAGCATTTCCAGCACCGCTTCCTTGTTGGTGAGGAACACGTCGCGCCACATCGTCGGATCGGACGCCGCGATACGCGTGAAGTCGCGAAAGCCGCCGGCGGAGAACTTGATCACTTCCGACGACGTCACCTCTTCGAGTTCATCCGCGGTGCCGACGATGGTGTAGGCGATCAGATGCGGCAAATGGCTGGTGATCGCCAGCACCAGATCGTGATGGTCCGGCGTCATGATCTCGACCCTGGCGCCGAGGCCGGCCCAGAACGCGCGCAGCTTTTCGACGGCTGCGGGATCGGTGCCCTCAGGAGGGGTGAGGATGCACCAGCGGTTGATGAAGAGTTCGGCAAAGCCGGCGTCGGGACCGGAATGTTCGGTGCCGGCGACGGGATGGGCGGGCACGAAGTGCACGCCTTTCGGAATATGCGGGCCCATGTCGCGGGCGATCGCGCCCTTGACCGAGCCGACGTCGGAAACGATCGCGCCGGGCTCGAGGAACGGCGCGATCTCGGCGGCGACCGGGCCGCAGGCGCCGACGGGTATGCAGAGGATGACGAGGTCGGCGCCCTTGACCGCTTCCGCGTTGGTCTCCAGCACGGCATCGACGATGCCGAGTTCGGTGACCCGCGCGCGGGTCTTCGCCGAGCGCGCCGTGGTGACGATCTCGCCCGCGAGCCCCTGGGCCCGCGCGGCGCGCGCGATCGAGCCGCCGATCAGGCCGAAGCCGATCAGCGCGATGCGTTTGAAGGGCGGTTCGTTGCTCACTTGCCCGCCATGAAGTCGCGCAAGCCGTCGACGACGAGGCGGTTGGCCTCTTCGGTGCCGATCGTCATCCGCAACTGGCTGCGGCAGGCCGTAATTGTTCAGCGCGCGCAGCACCAGGCCGCGTTTGGTCAGATACGCATCGGCCTCCGCCGAGGTCTTGCCTTTGGTTTCCGGGAAATGGATCAGCACAAAATTCGCCACGCTCGGCGTCACTTTCAGGCCGAGCTTGGAAATTTCCTCGGTCAGCCAGTTGCGCCATTGCTCGGTGAACGCCTTCGACATCTGCACATGCGCGGTGTCCTCGATCGCGGCCGCCGCCGCCAGCATCGCCGGCGTCGAGACGTTGAAGGGGCCGCGGATGCGGTTGACGGCGTCGACGATGTTGGCCGGGCCGAACATCCAGCCGATGCGCAAGCTGGCCAGCCCGTGAATCTTGGAGAACGTATGCGTCATCACGGTGTTTTCGGTGGTCGCCACCAGTTCGAGGCCGAGCTCGTAATCGTTGCGCGACACGTAGTCGGAATAGGCGGCGTCGAGCACCAGCAGCACATGCGGCGGAAGCCCGGCGCGCAGCCGCTTGACCTCGTCGAACGGCAAGTAGGTTCCGGTCGGGTTGTTCGGGTTGGCGAGCCACACCAGCTTGGTGCGCGGTGAGACCAGTTTCAGGATCGCATCGACATCGGCGGTGAAATTGGTCTCGGGCGCGACGATATTCTTGGCGCCGTTCGCCATGGTCGCGATCGGGTACACCAGGAAGCCGTGGGCGGTCGAGATCGCCTCGTCGCCCTGTTTGAGATAGGTGTGCGCCAGCAGATTGAGGATCTCGTCCGAGCCGGCGCCGCAGATGATGCGGTCCGGATCGAGCCCGAAGGCGCGGCCGATCGCCTCGCGCAGCACCCGCGAGGTGCCTTCCGGATAGTCCTCCAGATGACCGACGGCATCCCTGTAGACCGCCATCGCCTTCGGCGACGGGCCAAACGGCGTCTCGTTGGCGGACAGCTTGAACACCTTGCGGCCGGGCTCCGGCACCGGGCTCTTGCCGGGGGTGTAGGGCGCAATATCGAGAATGCCGGGGTTCGGCACGGGGCGGGACATCTTCTCTGGCTCCGGATGGCGAGGGCGTCTAATGGGATTTGGCCGCCCCGTTCGGGGGCACCGTATACCGTGTTGCGTGGCTGCCGACGAGGGCCGTTGAGCGCACCGACGCGCCGGCCTCGATCAGGGCGGTTTTGATCTTTTCAAGGCCGGTGCCTGTGATCGACACCAGACAGCGCGGCGCCGTCGAAGGCGGTATCGGGCACGGCGACGATATCGGCGAGCGGCGCGAGCGCGCGGGCGATATCGGCGTTCCAGCCGGAGACGCGCACGCTCCAGGTCTCGACTTCGGTCACCATGGCGTTGTCGGCGACGCGCGAGACCACGAACACCGGCAGCGCCGCCGGATGGTCGGCGCGCTCGAGGAACGGCAGCCGCGCGATGATTTTCGGCGCGCCGTCGGCCTCGAGCCCGATCCACCACGGCGTCCGGCTCGAGGTCGCCGAGACCAGCGCCAGATCGCCCTTCGATTTCGCCACCGCCTCGACCGCGGCCTGCGCGCTGAAATGCGCCGACATAGGGCACGACGAACCCGAAATGAAACCGCGCCGAATCCCGCATCGCGGGTTCGCCGACCGAGACATCCGCATGCACCGAGAACGGCGCCTGCACGTACGTGAACGTCGAGATGATGACGCGCCAGATGCTCTCGACGGTGTCGATCGGCAGAATGCCGCGGTGACGCTCGACCAGGCGCCGCATCATGTCGGCCTCGCGCGCCGGGCGGAACGCGGAACCGACCTCCTGGGTCTGCTTGACCTGGATCAGCCGATCGATGATGTCGCCGCGCGCCATCAAGAGGCGGTGGACCTCACCGTCGATGGTGTCGATCTCCTTGCGCAGCACCTCGAGCGAGGGCGGGGCCGGGGGGGCTTTTGACATGTCAGAACCTTTAAGCCGGGGGAGCGGATTTCACCGGCAAACAGGTGCATTGATTAGAAAAGACGGCCGCCGAAAGCAAAGGGAAACGCCAAGGTGATGCGGCGCGCGGCCCGATTAACCATGGGCCCGCCTTGACGATAAGCCCGCTTCGGACTAGCTTTGGCCCATTCCGTGGTCATTTGAGCCGGCCGGCTTGCAGCCACGTTAAACAACTCGCTAAACAGGCCGGGGACAGAAGTGATCCCGGTCGAACCTTTGTTCAGGCCGGGTTTTTTATGGCCTGATTTCTGTCCGAGAGGACCTCCGCCTTAAGGAGGTCGGTGGCCGAGATGACGAACGTGCAGTCGATACCGAGCCCTTCGATTCATACCGAGGATCGGGCCCATGAAGCTGATCATCCGAGTTCGCAGCTTGCGAAGTTCGGCATGGACCAGCCGCTGAAGCTCGATTGCGGCATCGATCTGGCGCCGTTCCAGATCGCCTACCAGACCTATGGCGAACTGAATGCGGATCGCTCCAACGCCATCCTGGTCTGCCATGCGCTGACCGGCGACCAGCATGTCAATAATGTGCACCCGGTCACCGGCAAGCCCGGCTGGTGGGACACCATGGTCGGCCCAGGCCGGCCGCTCGACCCCGGCAATTACTTCATCATCTGCAGCAACGTGATCGGCGGCTGCATGGGCTCGACCGGGCCGGCCTCGACCAATCCGGCGACCGGAAAACTGTGGGGGCTGGATTTCCCCATGATCACCATTCCGGACATGGTGCGCGCGCAAACCATGCTGATCGACCGTCTCGGCATCGAGACGCTGTTCTGCGTGGTCGGCGGCTCGATGGGCGGCATGCAGGCGCTGCAATGGACCGCGGCCTATCCCGAACGCGTGTTCTCGACGCTGGCGATCGCCTGCTCGCACGCGCCATTCGGCGCAGAACATCGCGTTCCACGAACTCGGCCGCCAGGCCGTGATGGCCGATCCGGACTGGCGCGGCGGCCGCTACTTCGATGAGGGTACCCACCCGCATCGCGGCCTCGGTGTGGCGCGGATGGCGGCTCACATCACCTACCTCTCCGACGCGGCGCTGCATCGCAAGTTCGGACGGCGGATGCAGGACCGCGAGCTGCCGACGTTTTCGTTCGACGCGGATTTCCAGGTCGAGAGCTATCTGCGCTATCAAGGCTCGTCGTTTGTCGAGCGCTTCGACGCCAACGCCTATCTCTATCTGACGCGGGCGATGGATTATTTCGACATCGCCGCCGACCATGACGGCGTGCTGGCCCGCGCGTTCCGCGGCATCAAGACCCGCTTCTGCGTGGTGTCGTTCACCTCGGACTGGCTGTTCCCGACCGCCGAGTCGCGCGCGCTGGTGCATGCGCTCAACGCGTCGAGCGCGCGGGTGTCGTTCGCCGAAATCGAAACCGATCGCGGTCACGACGCCTTCCTGCTCGACGTGCCCGAATTCTTCGACATCTCGCGCGCCTTCCTGCAATCGGCGGGCAAGGCGCGCGGCCTGAACAAGACGGGCGGTTGACATGTCGCTGCAGCAACAGACCTTGCCGCTCGCCGGCGTTGAACCGCACCGCACCGAGAATTTCCGCACCGACCACCTGCTGGTCGCCGACATGGTCGCGCAGCGGTTCGCGCGTGCTCGACGTCGGCTGCGGCGACGGCGATCTGCTGCTGCTATTGGAAAGCCGCGGCATCGACGGGCGTGGCATCGAACTGTCGCGCGAGGGCGTCAACCGCTGCGTCGCCAAGGGGCTTGCGGTGGTGCAGGGCGACGCCGACACCGATCTGGTCAATTATCCCGACGACGCCTTCGACTACGTGATCCTGTCGCAGACGCTGCAGGCGACGCGGCAGCCGAAAGTGGTGCTGGAAAACCTGCTGCGGATCGGCCAGCGCGCCATCGTCTCGTTCCCGAATTTCGGGTTCTGGAAGATGCGGCTGCAATTGCTGGTCGGCGGCCACATGCCGCGCACCGAAAACCTGCCCGCCACCTGGTACGACACGCCGAACATCCATTTCTGCACCATCAAGGATTTCGTGCAGCTCTGCGACGAGATCAACGTCAAGATGGAGCGCGCGGTGGCGCTCGATCTCTACGGCCGGCCGGTGCCGCTGACCCTGCCGTGGTGGGTCTGGAACATGTTCGGCGAACAGGGCGTGTTTTTGCTGAGCCGGGGCGAGGGGAAGTAACGCCCTGCCGCCACGAATTCCGCTGCACCTCTCCCGCTTGCGGGGGAGGTCGACGCGCTCGATAGAGCGCGGCGGGTGGGGGCTCTCTCCACACGATGACTCGCGGAGGCACCCCCACCCCAACCCTCCCCCGCAAGTGCGGGAGAGGGGGCGCACCATCACCCCATCGACCTCGCATCCCGCACCGGCCATCTCCCGGCTTCCACCAGCGCAATAAACCGCTCGACCATCTCGTTGAACAGCGCCGGCTCCTCGAGATTGAGCACATGGCCCGACTTCGGGAAGAACGTCAGCCCCGCCGCCGGCAGATGCTTTTTCAAAAATATCGACGGCTCGATGCAATTGTCGTCCTCGTCGCCGCAGATGATCAGCGCCGGCGTCGGCACTTTGCGGATCGCTTCCGTCAGCGTGTAGATCGAGGGCCGGCCGCCCTGGAAGCTGCGCATGGTGTTGGCCGAGCCTTGCGCGGAATGGCGCGCCAGCGCGGCGTAGAAATCGGCGTGGCCGCGCGGGTCCTTCAGCAGGAACGGAATCCGGCTCGGCGCCTCGCGCGTCGCCTTGGCGACTTCCACCGATCCGATCTTCTCGTACTGCTCGGCATTGGCTACGCATTGCTTGCGGAAGGCCTCGAGGTTCTCCAGGCCGGAGCCGGAGCCGACGCCGGCCAGCGTCATCGACAGCGCCCGCTCCGGTGCATTGAGGCCGACCTGCAGCGACGAGTAGGCGCCCATCGATAGCCCGATGAAATGCGCTTTCGCTAGCCCGAGATGATCGAGCACGGCGAGCGCATCGGTGTAGAAATGCCTGTAGGTGTAGACGTCGGCCGAAGGCGGCACGTCGGAGGGCGTATAGCCGCGTGCCGAATAGGCGATGCAGCGGTGGCCGCGCGAGAAGTAGCGCATCTGCGGCTCCCAATTGGTGTGGTCGGCCGCGAATTCATGCAGGAAGATGATCGGCGTCCCCGAGCCTGCCTCTTCGAAATGCAGGCGGACATTATCCTTGGTCACGGCGTGGGGCATGCGCAGGTCCTCTTTTTGTTTGGCGTTTCTCCGGGAAGCGAAAAATCGCAGTTAATGCGCGCGGCCGCAATGCGGCAGGCTTGATTTTTTTGCCACGAAATGATCGCGGAATGACCCCGAAATCGTTTCCGCGCCGCCGCATGAAATCTTCCTCTCGCCACAGCAGGAAATTCAAACCCGCCGCCACATTCGCGGATGGAGGAACGCGATGGGAATTGAGTGTGTATCATCAAGGACAAACTAAACTATGTTCCAGTTACTTGCGTTCCGCCGGTCGCTTCGTTTCATCGCCCTGGCTCTGTGTTCTGCTTCCATCGCCGTCTCCGTTAGTCCAGCTTCCGCACGGTCTCACCATGGCGCAGGGCGGCATGCCCGCAGCTTTCATGCCGGGCACCATGCGCGGCACCACGCCCACCATCACCATCGGCAGATAGCGCGCGCCGCGCGCTGGGACCGCGGCGTCGCGCAAATGCAGGCGAAAGGCCTTGCCGATACCAATGCAGCGTTTGTCGATCATAATTCGACGCTAACGCCGACCGGCGGCGTGGCGGGGCCTGTGAGCTTCGGCTCCTCCAACGTCGTGGCCGAGGCGCGCCGCTATCTCGGCGGCAACCCGACCGGCCGCGGCAGCCTGTGGTGCGCGCGCTTCATGAACATGGTGCTTGCAGCAATCCGGCTATCGCGGCACCGGCTCGGACATGGCGAACTCGTTCGCGAGTTACGGCCAGCGCGTCTCCGGTCCGCAGGTCGGCGCCATCGCCGTGATGACGCGCGGCCGCCGCGGCGGCCATGTCGGCATCATCACCGGCATCGATGGATCGGGAAATCCGATCATGATCTCCGGCAACAACGGCAACCGGGTCCGCGAAGCGCCGATCTCGCGCGGCCGGATCTATGCCTACGTGATGCCGACGGGTTGAGCGGCCGGCGTTGCTCGTCCCTAACCTCTCCCCGTTCTCAGCGGGGAGAGCATAGGCCCGCCTTCGGCGACCGTTCTCTTGGGCGGTCGCCGAAGCGTTCGGCTATGGCGCTCCTTGCGCGGCGAGTGCTCTTTGACGGCTTTCCGACCCCCCGTCAGTGCTCGTGATAATAATTATTCGTCCCCGGTACCCAGCTTCAGGCCGGAGCCCCGAAATCCGTTCAATCCCAGTCGCTTGCGCACCGCACAAATTGCGGGTTATGGAGATTGAGCGGCCAAAAAATTCCAGCGGACCCGATCCATGCGGCTCTGGATGCAATCAGGACCTTGCGCTTGACATGCCGTGAGTGGTCAAATCGCTGATCGGAATTCGCCTGCACTGTCGGAGAAAACAAGATGTTCAAGAAGATTGCGATCGTGGCCGGTCTGGGACTGGCGCTCTCCGCCACGGCGGAGGCCCAGACCCCGCGCAAGGGCGGGCACCATCCGCATGACGGCGCCCTATGGCTCCAGTTTCACCAGCATGGACATCCATACCACCCAGCGCGCCCAGGACGAGATCTTCGCCAAGGCGCTGCACCGGTCGCTCTACATCTGGGACTCCGCCGAGGGCAAGCCGGTTCCGGAGCTTGCCAAGGAGGCCGTCGTCTCCGGCGGAGGTCTCGTCTACACCTTCAAGCTGCGCGACGACGCCTATTTCCACAACGGCCGCAAGATGACGGCCGACGACGTCATCTGGAGCTACAATCGCATCATGGACGGCACCAAGGCCTATCCCGGCGCGCGCTATGTCCGCCTGATCGAGGGCGCGGCCGAGGTCGAGAAGGGCGAGGCCAAGGAAATCTCCGGTCTGAAGAAAATCGACGACTTCACGCTCGAAATGAAGCTGACCGAGAAAGTCGATCCGGGTTTCTACTTCTTCACCGCGCTGACCTCGATCTATCCGGCCGACGAGGGCGCCAAGGAGGGTTTCATCCAGAAGCCGATCGGTCTTGGCCCGTTCAAATTCGTCGAGCACGTGCCGGGATCGCGCGTCGTGCTGGAGCGCTTTGACAAGTTCTACAAGCCCGGCAAGCCCTACGCCGACAAGATCGTCGTGTCGATGATGGGCGAAGCCGCCGCCCGCGACGTCGCCTTCCGCAACAAGGAAATCGACACCTCGGTGCTGGGACCTGCGCAGTATGTCGCCTACCAGGCCGACCCCAACCTCAAGGGCACCATCGCCGAAGTCGCCGAGGTCTTCACGCGTTACATGGGGATGAATCCCTCCTTCAAGCCGTTCTCCGACAAGCGGGTCCGGCAGGCGATCAACTACGCGATCGATACCGACCTGATCATCAGCAAGCTGGTCAAGGGCAAGGCCTATCGCGCCACCAGCTGGCTGCCGCTGACCTCGCCCGCTTACGACAAGACCATGAAGCCCTACCCCTTCGATCCCGCCAAGGCGAAGGCGTTGCTCGCCGACGCGGGCTATCCCAACGGCTTCGAATTCGAATGGACCACCAGCCAGAATGAAAGCTGGGGCCTGCCGATCGTCGAGGCCGTGATCCCGATGCTGGACAAGGTGGGCATCAAGGCGAAGGTCAAGCAGGTCGAGACCGCGGTGCTGGCGGAGGTCGTTCGCAAGGGCGACTTCCAGGCCTATGTCTATTCGCAGTCGACCGGCCCGGATCCGCTGGCCGCGCTGAAATGCTTCTACTCGAAGACGCCGCAATCGGCCTGCAACTACACGAGCTTCAAGAACGCGGACTTCGACAAGCTGATCGATGAGGCCGGGCAGACCGACGACACCGCCAAGCGCATCCAGCTGCTGCAAAAGGCCAATGCCCTGCTCTATGAGGAAGCGCCGGTCTGGTTCTTCAACTACAACAAGGCGGTCATGGCGGTGCAGCCGTGGCTCAAGGGGATTCAGTTGAACGCGACCGAACTGACCCACCAGAACGTCGAGGACCTCTGGGTCGACGAGACCTCGCCCGCGAAGTGACACTCTCGCCCTCCCTCCATCGCCAAAATGATGGAGGGAGGGAGGAACAATTCCGATGCTCTCCTTCGCGATTCGCCGAATCCTGCAAACCATTCCGACCGTGCTGGCTGTCGTGCTGGTGATCTTCGTGCTGTTCAGCGTCGTTCCGGGCAGCATCGTATCGAGCATGAGCGATGACGGCCGCGGCCCGGCGGACCCGCAGGTCGTGGAGCGCATGAAGAAGCAGCTCGGCCTCGACGATCCCGTCTACGTCCGCTTCGGCTCCTACATCGCCAAGCTCGCGATCGGCGATTTCGGCACCTCGTTCCGGACGCGCGAGCCGGTCACCACCATGATCGCCAAGCGGATGTGGCCGACGCTGCAACTGATCTTCGCCGCCATGATTTTTGCGATTGTGATCGGCGTACCGCTCGGTTTCGTCGCGGCGCTGAAGCCGGGCAGCTTCGTCGACACGATCTCGATGGTCGTGGCGGTGTCGGGCCTTTCGATGGCCAAATTCTGGCTCGGGCTGTTGTTGATGTACCTGTTCGCGCTGAAACTCGGCTGGCTGCCGAGTTTTGGCTATGGCGATGGCGGGCTCAAATATCTGATCCTGCCGGCGGTGACGCTCGGGGTCTCGCCGATGGCGCTGCTGGCGCGGACGACGCGCGCCGCGGTGCTCGAGATCATGACCGCGGATTTCGTCCGCACCGCGCGCTCGAAGGGCATGAGCGAGACCCGGGTCGTGAAATGGCATGTGATGCGCAATGCGCTGGTCATCATTCTCACCACGATCGGCCTGCAATTCGGCGCGCTGATGGGGCAGGCGGTCGTGGTCGAGAAACTGTTCTCCTGGCCGGGCATCGGCTCGCTGCTGGTCGACAGTGTCCTGCAGCGCGACATTCCCGCCGTCCAGGGCTCCATTCTCGTGGTGGTGTTGTTCTTCCTGACCATCAATACCGTTGATCGACCTGCTCTATGGCGTGATCGATCCCAGGATCAGATACGCATGAGCACCGGCCTGTTCTCGCACCTTGCGCGCGACCGACGCTACCGCCTGCCGCTTTGGGACGGCCGCGATGAAGCTCGGCGCCAATCTCATCATCGGCGGGGCGCTGTTCGCGCTGGCGATCTTCGTCGGCGTGCTCGCGCCCTGGCTGGCGCACACCGATCCCGTGATGGACGCCAACCTGATGAACGCCGAGGAGCCGCCGAGCTGGATCTGGTGGTTCGGCACCGACGCGCAGGGCCGCGACATCTATTCCCGCGTCGTGCACGGCGCGCGCATCTCGCTGACGGTCGGCATCGTCTCGCAGCTCGTCAACAGCGTCATCGGCGTGACGCTGGGCCTGACCGCGGGCTATTGGGGCGGCTGGTGGGACGACGTCGTCAACGGGCTGACCAATCTGATGCTCGCGATCCCCTCGCTGATCTTCGCGCTGGCCATCATGGCGGTGCTCGGGCCCGGGCTGACCAGCCTGCTGATCGCGCTCGGTCTGACCAACTGGTCGTTCACCTGCCGGATCGCACGGGCCTCGACGCTGTCGCTCAAGAGCCAGGGCTATGTGCAGGCGGCGAGCGTGCTCGGCTACGGCGATTTGCGCATCATGATCACGCAGCTGCTGCCGAACATGATCGGACCGATCATCGTCATCGGCACGCTGGGCATGGGCGCCGCGGTGCTGGCCGAAGCCGCGTTGTCGTTCCTTGGTCTCGGCATTCGCCCGCCCTATCCAAGCTGGGGCAGCATGCTGTCGGAGGCTCGCGACCAGATCACGACGGCGCCGTGGCTGTCGGTTTTCCCCGGCCTCGCCATCTTCCTGACGGTGCTCGGCCTCAACCTGCTCGGCGACGGCCTGCGTGACATCCTCGATCCACAATCGCGGAGCCGGCGCGCATGACGGGCCCGCCGCTGATCGAAGTCGAGGATCTGCGCATCGATCTCGACGACGGATCGCGCCGTGTCGCGGCGGCCGAGGGCATTTCATTCCGCATCGATCGTGGCGAGACGTTCGGCCTCGTCGGCAAATCCGGCTGCGGCAAGAGCATTACGGCGCTCGCTTTGATCGGCCTGTTGCGTCCGCCGCTGTCGATCGGCGCCGGCGCCATACGGTTCGACGGCCGGGAGATCCAGCACCTTTCCGCGGCCGAGCAACGGAGCTTGCGCGGCAATCGCATCGCCATGATCTTCCAGGAGCCGATGACGGCGCTTAATCCGGTCTCGCCGGTCGGCCGGCAGATCGCCGAGATGTTCGTGCTGCACAAGGGCAAGGACTGGCGGGAGGCCAACCGGCTGGCGGTCGAGGCGCTGGCGAGCGTCCGCGTCCCCGCACCGGAGCGGCGGGTGAAGGATTACCCGCACCAGCTTTCCGGCGGCATGCGGCAGCGCGTGATGATCGCGATCGCGCTCGCCTGCGGGCCGGATCTCCTGATCGCCGACGAGCCGACCACCGCGCTCGACGTCACCGTGCAGGCCGAGATCATCGAGCTGATGCGGAATTTATGCGCCGAGCGAGGTACGGCCATTCTGATGATCAGCCACGATCTCGGCCTCGTCGCCAATGTCTGCCGCCGCGTCGCCGTCATGTATGCCGGCCGCATTGTCGAGGAGCGCGGCTCGGACGATATCTTCCGCGCCAGCGCGCATCCCTATACGCAGGGCCTGGTCGACTCGCTGCCGCGGCTCGGCAGCCGCGCCGCGCTTGGCCGGACGCGGCTCACGGAGATCGCGGGCGTGGTGCCGGCGATCACCAATTTCCCGGACGGTTGCCGGTTCAATCCGCGTTGCGCGAAGGCGACCGAGATTTGCCGGACCACCGTGCCGGAGACCACCTTGCTCGGTGCAGGCGGGTTGGTCAGGTGCCATCACCATGCATGAACCGGCAGCCGGACCAGGTGACGACGTCATCCTCAGCGTGGAGGATCTCGCGGTCCATTTTCCGGTCGGTGGCGGCTTGTTGGGCGGCGGCCGGCGGTTGTTGCGTGCGGTTCAAGGCGTCGATCTCGAACTGAAGCGCGGTGAGTGTCTCGGTCTGGTCGGCGAATCCGGCTGTGGCAAGTCGACGGTTGCGCTTTCGATCCTGGGCCTGCAGGCGCCGACGCGCGGCCGCATCGTGCTGGACGGTCAGGTGGTGACGGACCGGCAATCCGGCGATCGCAAGGCGCTGGCCCGCATCGTGCAAATGGTGTTTCAGGATCCCTACGCCTCGCTCAATCCACGCCAGACCGTTCGCCGCACGCTGGAAGACCCGCTGCGCCTGCACGGCGTGACGGCCAAAAGCGAGATCGACGGACGCGTCGCAGACGATGCTCAGGCATGTCGGCCTGCGGCCCGAACAGGCCGGCCGCTACCCGCATGAATTCTCCGGCGGCCAGCGCCAGCGCATCGGCATTGCGCGGGCGCTGATCCTCAATCCCAAAATCGTCATCTGTGACGAACCGGTATCGGCGCTGGACGTCTCGATCCGCGCCCAGATCATCAATCTGCTGCTGGAGTTGAAGGAAACGCTCGGTCTCTCCTACATCATGATCAGCCACGACCTCGGCGTCGTCGAGCACATGAGCGACCGCGTCGCCGTGATGTATCTCGGCCGCATCGTCGAGACCGGCCACTGGCGCGAAATCTTCGAACGGCCGGCGCACCCGTATACGCAAACCCTGATCGCCGCCATTCCCGATCCGTTGCGCCGCGCGCCGCTGGCGACGACGAGGGGCGAGCTTCCCAACCCGCTCGATCCGCCGGACGGATGTGTGTTCGGTCCGCGCTGTCCGTTACGCCGAAGCCGTATGTCAGCGCGAGCCCGGGCCGTCGCTTGAAACGCGGCCCGACGGACACGCGGTGCGGTGCTGGCGGGCCGACGAGATCGCGGCGCAACGTTTGGAACATATGTGAAGAAAATTGCCTTCATTCTGGCTTCGATCTATTTTGCTGGCGCACAAGTCGCCTTCGCGGATGAGTTTCAAAAAGTCCGGTGCGGCGCCGATATTCCCAAAGCCCTGATCGGCCAGCGTGGTCCGCCTGCAGCGGATCGTCGTCCTCGAGAAGAAATACTCCGCACTGGGCCTGAAGCATCTCGGCGCCGACGAGATTTCGGATCGCCTGTCCTCGGTGAATTGGCTGATATGCGGCAACGAATTCATGCTGCTGGTCGATCGCCGCGGGCTGGTCGGTGACGCGCTGCCGTTTCCGTCGCACTCCAAAGCGTCGCCCGCCTTCTCGGGTATGTGCCAGTCCAAGGGCAAGGACCTGCCGGATATTTTCGTCGGGGTGCTGGATGGCGCGTCCAAAGCGGATTTGTTGCCCGTCGTGACGGCGTGGAAGATCGACAAGCAACGGGCAAAGTTCATCAAGGTGCCGGGCGAGGACCTGCTTTGCCCGCGAAGCGGCATCTATACCGTGGACGGCGGGCTATGAAGAACCATGGTCCGTGCCTTGAAGCGTCCACATTGCCGATGGAGAAGCGGCCGTGGTATGGCGCTGGTTTGGTGAGCAATGGGCATCTGGGGGACGATGACACGTCGTGCAGCCGGCAGGGCCGTCGCAGGCTTTCTGCTGCTGACCGCGCCCGCAATGGCCGCCGAGCCGCCGGCTGAACTGATCTCCGGCTTCCGGCTCAAGCATGGCGAGGTCCGCGTCGTGCGTGATGCAACCCTCGACCGCATTGCGCTGGAGCAGGCGCGAGCGATGGCGGCGAAAAATAATCTCAGTCATGAGGTGCTCGGCCCGTTTACCCGGCGGATCGCGCCGGCGGGTGCGGGGCGTGCCGCCGAGAACATTGCCTACGGCTACGAGAGTTTCGAGAAGACGCTCGGCCAGTGGATCGACTCTTCCGGGCACCGCAAGAACCTGCTGTTGCACAATGCGTCCCGCGTAGGCGTTGCGAGCGCCAGGGATGCCAGCGGCAAGCGCACCTACTGGGCGATGGTGATCGCCGGTGATTACGAATCGAAGCCGAAGGGCAGGAGAGACAGGGAACCTCTTGTTGCCGTGAAACGTGAGGTCAAGCCTTCAGCCCCACCCAAATCCAGCGGCTGCCGTATCAAGGTGCTCGGGCTTTGCATTTGAGGTGAAGCGCGAAGTGGTTCGCCGGCGAAAAGAGCTGTTTGGTAAAGTTGTAACCACCGCAGAAATGCATTGATCCAGATCAAGGTCAGACGTCCGCGTCGGACCAATCTGGGGAAAACCGCGGGAGGACCCTATGGAAACCAAGAACCCGTTCGACGCCGTTCGATCCATGATGGAAGACAATCTTGCGAAAGTCGGGAGCGCGACCAAGAGCTATCTCGACGTGCTGCAAAAGAGCATGCTGAGCGTGCCGAACGCCAACGAGGACCAAATAAGTGCTTTCAGGGGGTATATCGAGCGACAGGTGGCCGACAACCAGGCGTTCGTAAGCAAGCTGTTACGCGCCAAGGATATTCAGGAGGCCCTGCAAATTCAGGTCGAATACTTCCAGTCTCAGATGAGAACCTCCGTCAACGATGCGATGCAGCTTTCGGAAAAAATGACGGCGGCGTCCAAACGTTCAGCCGGCTAGCCGGCAACCGCACGATCGGAGTGTTGACCAGCGAGCCCGTGGCCGCGCCGTCAGCGCGTATCCAGCTGCAAGGTTCGCTGACTTATTTCGGAAGGCACTCCACATTGAAGGCAATGATGAGCTGGGTCGGGTCGGCCTTGCCTAAGGCCTTCAAGTCTTCCAGGCCGCTTTTCAGCTTGGCTCCCGCCTCCTTCAAGCTGCCTTCAAGGGTCGACTTGGCCGCCCTGCAGCGCTCTTCATTCGAGAACTCCTGAAACACCACGGTTGGAAGCAGCCTCCATTCCGCCCGGTCATTTGTCGCGGCCGGACTGACTGAATAGGAGAACACGTACATCAAAATCCACATCGGCATGCTCCACCTGGCGCCATCGCCGGCAAGATGGCGCTTCTCGTTTCGCTGTCTTCGGCGGCGGTGATGACAGTCCCCGGCTCGTCAGCGAACCATGATCTGGATCAATGCTGCCCCGAGTTGGATATGGCTTACTGGAGTTCGTTCACACGCCGGAATGACGATGTGAAGCGAGCGGCGCGAAATTGACCCGACGGGCAAATCACTTCCGATTTTCGGAAATCGTGTCAAGCGGAAAATTCGCGCGAATCGAAAATATTTCTGTTTCTCCGAACCCCAAATCAGCGCTACATAACACCCATCCCGTCCCGACCAGAGGGGCGTATCATGATCGCCACGATCGTGGGGCGGGTCGCGGTGGACGCTGGCAGTGCCGATAGCGAACGGCATGAGAGCGTACGGCAAAGACGTGTGGTCCTGACGTCGCGGTGCTGGCGTCAATGCACCTGGAGGCAACAGCTTCTCAGGGCGCAACGGAGGCAAAAGAGCCGTTCTCCGGGGAGAGCACGTTATAAGCCGTAAAGCCATTGCGCAGGGAATGTCGGATGCTCTCCGCTGCCCTGTATGCTCGTGTGCGCATTTCCTACTACAAATGCACACGAGACCGCGGGTGCAGCGCGCACCCGGCATTCCCTGCGCCCTCTGATTTCGAGAGGGCGAAGGAATTTCCAGCAAACCTCGGGCGCATCGCGCCGCGAGAACGCGAAACTGTCATGCCGCCGTCATTGCGAGCGCAGCGAAGCAATCCATGCCTCCACACCGAAGAAAGAATGGATTGCTTCGCTGCGCTCGCAATGACGTGGAGGGGGCGGAGGATGACAGCGGAAATCGTCGCGCCACCCCGAATTTCGTTACAGCAACTCCGGCGCTTCCGCCGTGATCGCGTCGCCGACGGCGATGCTGCCGCCGGCGGTCACTTCGGCATAGATGCCGCAATCGCCGTGGCCGAGCCGGCGCTGCAGCGCCTGCGGGATGGCGAGATCGCGCTCGGCGGTGTCGGGGTCGACGTTGACGGCGGCGCAGCGGACGATGCGCTTCACCACCTTGAGCCTGACGTCGCCGATCGCAAGCGTGCGGTCGAGCAGGTCGAATTCATGCCAGGCCGGCCAGCCCTCGACATAGAGGTTGGCGCGGAAGCGCAGCGGATGGACGCCCTGGCCGACCATGTTCTCGATCGCGCGCAGGCTCGCCAGATTGATGATCGACACCACCTTGCGGGCCACATCCGAAAAACTGTGCCCCGGGCTGGTCAGGATTTTGGGCGGTCCCTTGATCTGGCCGGCATACTCGGTGGCAATGAACCGCTCGATCGCGGCCCGGCCCTCCGCCGTTTCGAGGTCGCCTTGCGCTGCGACCGCGCCGTTGTGGCGGATGGTGAGTACGCGGCTCGCGTCGTCGTAATGGGTCTGCAGCGCCGCCAGCCATTCGTCCCGCTGCAGCATCAGGAAATGCGGTTTGGACAGCCATTTGGGTTCGGCCGGATCGAAGCCCGAAGGGCCGTTCTCGATCGCGTAGCGGCGGTCGGCCGAAACGGTCTGGCCCGGGCTCAGCGCCGCCCGGGCGAGCCGCTCCGGGGTCAGGCCTTTGACGGGATAGCGGTAGATACCGGTGATCTCGGGAGATTTGGACATCGAGCTTGTTTAGGAGATTCCGGCGGCGCCCGCTACCACGCCGAAATGCAAACCGGACAGGTTGACCTAGCGCCCCCGCGCAGCGTCCTTCGCTATCGGAGACTTCATCGATGCGCCCTCACAAAGAAACTTGCGCACCTCGCTGACAAAAACCGGCCAGGCGGGATCGCGAGGCAACAGGACATGGTTGCGGCTCTCGAGCGGAACAAATCTGGCGCGGGGAATCCGGCTGGCGATCAGCCGGCCTTGTTCGAATGGCATGGCGGCGTCGTCGCGGCAATGCAGGACGAGCGTCGGCGCCGTGATGCCCGGCAGAAGGTCGAGGACGTTGACGTCTCCGACGCGACCGCAGCAGACGGGCCGCATTCTCGGCCGAGGCCGAGATCCGCTGCAGGTCGTTGAACCAGCCCATCTCCTCGAGCGTGGCGTCCGGCAGCAGAACAGCGATGTCAGAATCTGCCGGAAGGCGGGATTGTCCTGCGCCCAACCCTGCCGCGTCAGGGTGATGATCGCCTCGTGCCGTCTCGATTCTCGGCGGCATCTCCCCTTACCCGCGCAGCCCTGCGCGAACGCGCCGTAGAGGACGAGATGGCGACACCCGCTCCGGGTGACGCGCCGCATAGGCAATCGCCGTCGGGCCGCCTTTCGAGCTTCCGATCAGCGCGAACCGATCGAAGCCGAGCGCATCGACGACCGCCTCGAGGTCGCGAACGAACGCATCGACAGAGAACGCAGGGATTGTCCCAATCCGAAAGGCCGTTGCCGCGCTCGTCATAGTGGACGAAGGCATGGTCCCTTGCGAACTCTTCGGTCCAGTGCCGCCAGATCGGACTTTCCCAGCTGAAGGCGAGATGGCTCATCCAGTGCGCCGCCCACACCAGAGGGGGGCCGGCGCCGACGCAGGCATACGCGATCCGGACGCCGTCCGATGTCGTGCAGAACTGCACCTCATGGGTGGCCGGCTTCGCGCGAAGCCGCTCCGCATCGGGCTTGCGTTCAATTCGACCGTCCGCACGCATTGGCGATGCGACCCGAATCGGCAGCTGCGCCGCCTGGCGCAGGACGCCGGTGTTCCCCACGTTGAACTCTGCCAGCCGTCGCTGTGCACTTTGAAACTGGTCTTCGGCTTCGCGCCAGCGGCCGGTGGCCCGCAACAATCGAATCAACGCCGCCTGGATCGGTTCGTTGGCGGGTTCAAGGAGACTGAGTGTCCGCGCGTGGCGGAGGGCCTCGTCGGGCTGGTCCTCAAGACGGGCTACCAGCGCCAGCAGCAGTCGCACCCGAAGCCGGCGTGTCTCCTCGCGCTCGCCAATGCACCAGCTTTGAAATTCGTAGCAGTCGGGAAGATCGAGTGCCCTCGAGGAAATCAACCTCGAGCGCCTGCGCCGCCTCCCGCAGGGCATCGGTTGACATCGCATCGCTGCCGTTTCGGGCAAGATTTCGCAGAGACAGGATGTCGACAGTAACATCGTCAGAAACAAATCCGACGTTCTCGCGGTCGGCGATGATCCGTCGACAGCCGGGCTCATCGACGAGCGGCCGCAGCCGGCTCAAACTCGAGCGCAGCGCCCCGCGGGGATCATCCGGGACCGGCCAGAGCAGGGCGGACAGTCGGTCGCGGCTATGCGGACGCGCCGTGACGGCCAGATATGCGAGCAGCGCGCGCGTCTTTTTTGACGGCGGCAGCTGCATTGCCGCGCCGTCGCGCACAACAGCGAGATTGCCCAACACGGAAACCTGCAGCAATTCTTGCCTCGATGACTCGGGTGTATTCGGATTTGCGGGCGGGCCGGCCCACGCACGGCCCCACAAATTTCAACGCAAGTATCCGATTTTTCCACGCTGACGACAACGGCTTTTCACACGGTCGACCTCCAGCAAGGGCAATCGACATCAACAGGCATCGGCGGACCGGTGCGCCGTCCATATGAAGGAGAATAGAATGAAAGTCGCGTCCTGGGCCGCGGGTCTGGCCCTTTTGTCGTCGCTCGCAACCGGTCAGGCGCTGGCCGCCGACGACGGCGGCCCGCTGGCGGAACAGGTGCGGGCTGCGAATGGCCGCTTCAAGGACGTCAAGGCCGCGATCGCCGAGGGCTATGCACCGATCCCCTGCACCAGCGGCGTCGATGGCGGCGCGATGGGCGTTCACTACGTCAACGGCGAATACCTGAAGGACGAGATTCCCGATATCAAGCGCCCGCAAGCGGTGATGTACGAGCCGCTGCCCGATGGCAAAATGGAGCTGATCGCGGTCGAGTACATCACCTTCAAGGGACCGGCCTCGCTGCAAGGTCAGCTGTTCAGCTTCACCGGCGCACCCAACCGCTACGGCCTCGGCCCGTTCTACGAACTGCACGTGTGGGCCTGGAAGGCCAATCCGCGCGGCGTATTCGTCGACATGAATCCCAATGTGACGTGCGAACACGTGCACGGGAAGTAATCACGCTCCCGCAATCGGGTGACCGCGAGGCCGGATCGTTCCATGACGACGCATCAACGCACGCTGACCGTGGCCCATTGGGGCGTCTACGAAGTCGAATATGACGAGGCGGGCAAGGCCGTCCATCTGCATCCCTTCTCGAAGGATCCCGATCCCTCGCCGATCGGCCTGCACATGCTGTCCGACGAGGTGGCGCGCCTGCGCGTGCGCCGTCCTGCCGTGCGCAAGAGCTGGCTCGATCATGGTCCCGGCGCCTTCCCGGAGCGGCGCGGCGCCGAGCCGTTTGTCGAGGTCCCGTGGGACGAGGCGCTCGACCTCGTGGCGGGCGAACTCGGCCGCGTGAAGCGCGATTTCGGCAACCAGGCGATCTTCGGCGGCTCCTATGGCTGGGCGAGTGCCGGACGTTTCCATCACGCCCAGAGCCAGCTGCGGCGTTTCTTCAATCTGATCGGCGGCTTCGTGCGCCACAAGGATGACTACAGCGTTGGCGCTGCGCTCGTATTGATGCCGCATATCGTGGCGCCGCTGGAAGAACTGCTGGCCACGCACGCGAGCTGGGAGCAGCTCGCCAGGCACTGCAAGCTGTTCGTCTCCTTCGGCGGCGTGCCGCGCAAGAACGCCCAGATCAACTCCGGCGGCGCCATCGTGCACAACGTCAAAGGCGGCCTCTTCGGCATGCGCGACGCCGGCGTGCGCTTCGTCAATGTCACGCCGACGGCCGACGATCTCGATACCGGCGGCGATGTCGAGTGGCTGGCGATCCGGCCCAACACCGACGCGGCCATGATGCTGGCGCTCTGCCACACGCTGCTGGTCGAGGGCCTCCATGATCAGGCCTTCCTCGACCGCTACACGGTGGGCTTCGAGAAGTTCCGCCCCTATCTCCTGCGGCGAGCGCGACGGCCAGCCCAAGGACGCGGCCTGGGCTGAAAAGATCACCGGCATTGCCGCCGATCGCATCGTGGCGCTGGCCCGCGAGATGGCGGCGACCCGCACCATGATCAGCATCGGCTGGTCGCTGCAGCGCGCGCACCATGGCGAGCAGCCGTTCTGGGCGCTGGTCACGCTGGCCGCCATGCTGGGTCAGATCGGCCTGCCCGGCGGCGGCTTCGCTTGCGGCTACGGGCCGCAGAACCTGATGGGCAGCGGCGGGCTGCTTCATCCCGGCGCCACCGTGCCGCAGGGCACCAACCCGGTCAGCGATTTCATTCCGGTGGCGCGTTTCTCCGACATGCTGCTGCATCCGAACGAGCGCTTCTCCTACAACGGCGCCGAGCACCGCTATCCCGACATCCGCCTGGTTTACTGGGCGGGCGGCAATCCGTTCCATCACCACCAGGACCTCAACCGCCTGCGTCTTGCCTGGCGCAAGCCGGAGACGGTGATCTTCCACGAGCAGTTCTGGACGCCGGCGGCCAAGATGGCCGACATCGTGCTGCCGGCCACCACCACGCTGGAGCGCGACGACATCGGTCAGGCCTCGCGCGAGCCCTATCTGATCGCGATGAAGAAAGTGCGCGAGCCGGTGGGCGAAGCGCGCGACGATTACGCCATCTTCCAGGCGCTCGCCCGGCGCATGGGCGTGGGCGAGGTCCACTCCGACGGCCGCGAGATCACTGAATGGCTCTCTCATCTCTACGAGGAGGCGCGCGTGAAATCGGCCAAGGCCGGTGTCAGCCTTCCGCCGTTCGAGGAATTCTGGGAGGCCGGCATTGCCGAGGCCACCGGCACCCAGGAGCCGCCGGTGATGCTCGGGGCGTTTCGCGCCGATCCCGACGCGCACCCGCTCAAGACACCGTCGGGCAAAATCGAGATCTATTCCGAGCGCATCGCCTCGTTCGGCTATGACGACTGCCCGCCGCACGCGACCTGGTTCGAACCGGTCGAGTGGCTGGGCGGCAAGACGGCCGAGCGCTATCCGCTGCACATGTTGTCGGACCAGCCCGGCGACAAACTGCACAGCCAGCTCGATCACGGCCCGCAGTCCCGCGCCACCAAGGTCAAGGGCCGTCAGCCGATCACGATGCATCCCGAGGACGCCGCCGCGCGCGGCATCGGTGAGGGCGACCTGGTGCGCGTCTTCAACGACCGCGGCGCCTGTCTCGCCGCGGCGCGCCTGAGCGACCGCATCCGCCGCGGCGTGGTCCGGCTCAGCACCGGCGCCTGGTTCGATCCGGCCGACCAGGGCTCCAATCGGCCGCTGGAAAAGCATGGCAATCCCAACGCGCTCACGCTCGATATCGGCACCAGCAAATTGAGCCAGGCCTGCAGCGCCCAGACCTGTCTGGTCGAAATCGAGTGCCACGACGGCCCGGCGCCCGCGGTGACCGCGCATGACTTGCCGCGCTTCGCCAGGCGAGGGGCGTAACCGGTTCCGAAGGATCCGGACGCCGAGGACCGTTTACGGCAAAAATGTCACACGTGGCTCTTCACATCCCGGGAGGGTATTCCCACATCAGGGCAAGCCGGTCGTCGCACCGGCCATGAGACCGCTGGCTGGTTGAGGAATGTCAACGCGATCAGCGGAAACCCAATGAAGATGCTGCATCCGTGCCTTAGGGGCGGAGCGGCAGGCTGAGGGAAGCAAACGATGAATATTGAGAAATACACCGAGCGTGCGCGCGGTTTCATCCAGTCTGCGCAATCGCTGGCCGTGCGCGACGGCCACCAGCAGTTCTCGCCGCTGCATATGCTGAAAGTGCTGCTGGACGACAGCGAGGGGCTTGCCGGCGGTCTGATCGACCGCGCCGGCGGTAATTCCCGCGCCATCCTCAAAGCCACCGAGGACGCGCTGAACAAACTGCCGAAAGTGTCCGGAAGCGGCGCCGGCCAGGTCTATCTGGCGCCGGAACTGGCGCGCGCGTTCGACGCTTCGGAAAAGGCCGCCGAGAAGGCCGGCGACAGCTTTGTCACCGTCGAGCGGCTGCTGCTCGGCCTGACGCTCGAGAAGGGCAGCGAGGCCGCGACCATTCTCAGCAAGGGCGGCGTCACGCCGCAGAACCTGAATGCTGCGATCGAAGCGCTGCGCAAGGGCCGCACGGCCGACTCAGCCACGGCGGAAAACGCCTATGACGCGCTGAAGAAATATTCCCGCGACCTGACGCAGGCCGCGCGCGAGGGCAAGCTCGATCCGGTGATCGGCCGCGACGAGGAAATCCGCCGTACCATTCAAGTGCTGTCCCGCCGCACCAAGAACAACCCCGTGCTGATCGGCGAACCCGGCGTCGGCAAGACCGCGATCGTCGAGGGTCTGGCGCTGCGCATCCTCAACGGCGACGTGCCGGAAAGCCTGAAGGACAAGAAGCTGCTGTCGCTCGACATGGGCTCCCTGATTGCGGGCGCCAAATACCGCGGCGAGTTCGAGGAGCGGCTGAAGGCCGTGCTGCAGGAAGTGACCTCGGCCGAAGGCTCGATCATCCTGTTCATCGACGAGATGCACACGCTGATCGGCGCCGGCAAGGCCGACGGCGCGATGGACGCCTCCAACCTGCTGAAGCCCGCGCTGGCGCGCGGCGAACTGCATTGCATCGGCGCCACCACGCTCGACGAATATCGCAAGCACGTCGAAAAGGACGCCGCACTGGCGCGCCGGTTCCAGCCGATCTTCGTCGCCGAGCCGACGGTCGAGGACACCATTTCGATCCTGCGCGGCCTGAAGGACAAATACGAGCAGCACCACGGCGTGCGGATCACCGATTCCGCGCTGGTTGCCGCCACCACGCTGTCGAACCGCTACATCACCGACCGCTTCCTGCCCGACAAGGCCATCGACCTGATGGACGAGGCGGCGGCGCGGCTGAAGATGCAGGTCGATTCCAAGCCGGAAGAACTCGATTCGATGGATCGGGAAATCATCCGGCTGAAGATCGAGCAGGAGGCGCTGAAGAAGGAAAGCGATGCCGGCTCCAAGAGTCGCCTGCAGACGCTGGAAAAGGAACTCGCCGATCTCGAGGAGAAGTCGGCGGCGCTGACGGCGCGCTGGAGCGCGGAGAAGAACAAGCTCTCGGATGCGCAAAAGCTGAAGAGCGAGCTCGACGGCTTGCGCATCGAGCTTGCCAACGCCCAGCGCCGCGGCGAATTCCAGCGCGCGGGCGAACTGGCCTATGGCCGGATTCCCGAGCTGGAGAAGAAGCTCGGCGATATCGAGGCCAAGAAACTGGAAAACCCCGGCGAGATGATGGAGGAGGCGGTCACCGCCAACCACATCGCGCAGGTGGTGTCGCGCTGGACCGGCGTGCCCGTCGACAAGATGCTCGAAGGCGAAAAGGACAAGCTCCTGAAGATGGAGAACAGCTTGGGCCGCCGCGTCGTCGGCCAGGCCGAAGCCGTGCGTGCGGTGGCGACCGCCGTGCGCCGTTCGCGCGCCGGCCTGCAGGACCCGAACCGCCCGATGGGCTCGTTCATGTTCCTGGGCCCGACCGGCGTCGGCAAGACCGAACTGACGAAAGCGCTGGCGGAATATCTGTTCAACGACGAGACCGCGATGGTCCGCCTCGACATGTCCGAATACATGGAAAAGCATTCGGTCTCGCGGCTGATCGGCGCGCCTCCGGGCTATGTCGGCTATGACGAGGGCGGCGCGCTCACCGAAGCGGTGCGGCGCCGGCCCTACCAGGTGGTGCTGTTCGACGAGATCGAGAAGGCGCATCCGGACGTCTTCAACGTGCTGCTTGCAGGTGCTCGACGACGGCCGCCTGACCGATGGTCAGGGCCGCACCGTCGATTTCCGCAACACGCTGATCATCATGACCTCGAACCTCGGTTCGGAATTCCTGGTCAACCAGCCGGAAGGCGAGGACACCTCCGAAGTGCGCGAGCAGGTGATGGGGATGGTGCGGGCGCATTTCCGTCCCGAATTCCTCAACCGGGTCGACGAGATCATCCTGTTCCACCGCCTGCAGAAGAGCGAGATGGGCCGGATCGTCGAGATCCAGTTCGCGCGTCTCCAGAAGCTGCTGGAAGAGCGCAAGATCGTGCTGACGCTGGATGCCGCGGCGCGCGACTGGCTCGCCGCCAAGGGCTGGGATCCCGCCTATGGCGCGCGACCGCTGAAGCGGGTGATCCAGCGCAACCTGCAGGATCCGCTGGCCGAGATGATCCTCGCCGGCGAAGTCGCCGACGGCGATCGCGTTGCGATCTCGAGCCAGGGCAACGTGCTGACCTTCAACGGCAAGGCCCCGCAGACCGCAGAGATCGCAGCGTTCGAAGCGCCGATCCCGAAGCGCAAGCTGAACTGATGCTGCTGGTCGGCAAAGCCCTTTCCGCGATGCGGGGAGGGCTTTGTACTGCCGCTCTCCTGAAATCATGGTTCGGAATCCGGATGTCGTTGATTCAACACGCAATCGCAGCGTGTGGCGCGTTGTCGCACCTTAAACGGGTGTGGTGAAAAAGTGACACGTATACGCTTTCGCGCCCAGGATGTAGAATCTCCTTGAACAATCCTGCTCGATGCTCGCCACAATCCCTAACGGTTGTGGGGGCGTGCGATGCGTGCGGGTATCGTTGCGGGTTGTATTGGGTTGGCGCTGCTGGTGAGTGGGTACAGATGCTGTCGCGCGTCAACCAGGCCTCGACGTTGTCGGCGTGTTCTCATTGCTGGTATGACGTCGAATGGACAAAGCCGCTCGGCGCGCCAGACCTCGCCACTTGCCGCAATGCGATCTGACGGACCACGACGAGGTTCAAACATGCCGAATCAGGTGCTGACTGCCACGCATGTATATGGCGGACCTCGAGTGTCGTTGATGGCGCGGCTCGCCTGCCACCACGATCGGAAATATCGTCGCTGACGAGCGAAGCGTTTAGCCGCGACCTTCGGCAAGCCTAGGTCTCGACCGCAGCAGCGACCTCGCTGCCTGAGTCCCGTGGCGACCGAATCGTGATTCTGTCGGGGACCGCCACCGCGGTCATCGGGGCAGTCGATCACCACGGCCTCTGAGCGGCACCGCCTTGGCGAATGCCGTTCGCGCCAAAACCGGCACGTTCATAGAGCTGGAGGGCTGCGCTGCGTCGACCAACTGCATCTACCGATCGCTATTTTCCCACTTGGACAAGCGCCAATTCATGATCTGCGTGGCAGGCGCAACCGACGCAATCAGAGGTGACGAACTGGATGGTCGGCCCAACATCGTTCAAGACGGAACTTGTCAGACTGGCACGAGGCGAACGGTGAATTCCTTCCGGGTCTTTGCCGCGGCGACAGGGAACTCGAAGATCGGATCGAGTCTATGGCCGTTCGATCGGATCGTGGACGTCGCATCGTTTCGCCAACACTATTCGGCCGCCTTCATTCCATGGTGCATGCGCAAAGCAGCAGCTGCGGAGGTGGAGTTTCCATGGCGGCTTAGCCATTGGGAATATGCCCGTTCGCACTGCAGAATGCCGAACATGAGCGAGGCATGTTTCGCGCAAGACGGATCGAGGTCTATGCCCACAGCCCAGTGATATCGTCCATCGTGAGCCGCGACGACGGGAAAGTGAATTTCGATCGCATTCGCGCCGGCCGCTACAACTCCGCAAAGCGGTATCGTCATCGCATATCGCGCCGGGCAAAGCGCTCAGTCGTTATGTGCAATCAGGAGCCGCGCGGCAACGTTGGTACCGAAGCGCTGCGTGTGACCGACGTCGGGCTATCGACTCAAGAGCCCGAAATCCATCTATCGCCGTGATCGAGTGCTGAAGTAGCGGTCGAGTGCTGGGAGAGCTATTATGCCCTGACCATCGCAGCAGACATCGTGCACAGGTCCGGACGGGCAGCCTCGTGAGCGCCAAGTGCTGTATCGCAGCGATTCCGCTACTTCCTCACTACCTTGTAAATCGCATTCTCCACGTCCGACGAGAAGTAGATCACCCCCGATGCGCCGACGCCGACGCCGGTCGGGATATTGGTCGGTAATCCGCCGGGTGCGGCGGCGAGGCCGATCGGCAGATTGCCGGCGATCTCGGTGACGGTTCCGCTTGCCGGATCGATCTGGACGATGCGCTTGGCGCCGACTTCGGCCACGATCGAGCTTGCCGTCAGGCGCAAGCGCGATGCCCTCGGGCATCTTCAGGTCCTTGGCGACGACGGTCTTCTCGCCGTTGGATTCGACCTTCGACACCTGACCCGCAAAGGCTTCCGTGACATAGACGTCGCCCTTGGTGCCGGCGACGAGACCGACCGGCCCTTCGAGGCCGCCAATGACGACCGCGCGGTCCTTGCCGTGCTCGCCGCTGGCGCGAACCAGCGATTTGCTGCCGAGCTCGTTGACGAGAATGCTGCCGTCGCTGAGCTTGACGGCGTCGTGCGGCGCCTTGAAGTCGTGCAGCATTTCGTCGGTCTTGCCGGTCTTGCGGTCGATCACCTGTACCGTGCCGGTGAACCAGCTCGACAGGATCACGTCGTCGCCCCTGGCGGTGGCGCTCATCGGATATTCCAGCGTCACGCCGTCGGCATGCATGCGGGCGGGTTCGGACACCTCGCCGGTAGAGCCGTCGACGGTGCGGTAGGCGAACACGTCGGCGACATAGATGGTGTCCTTGGCTCCGTCGGAGACGACGCCGATGCCGCCGGGCAATGCCAGCTTGCCGATGATGACCTGTTTGGCGGCGCCGGTTTCGGGATCGACTTCCTGGATGCCGTTGTCGGCCATGTTGGAGACGAAGATACGGTCCTTGTCGTCGATGGCGAGGTTGTCGAGCGAAGGCTTGAGCTGCGCCACCATCTTCTTGGCGCCGGTTTTCGGATCGACCTTCACCAGCTGGCCGAGCGCGGTGTCGACCACCCAGAGA
>CAVUNH010000023.1:0-92051 GCA_963742665.1 uncultured Alphaproteobacteria bacterium | reverse complement strand
ATTCGAAGATGTCCCGATCAACCTCGATGCACCCGTGATCGTCGAGGTGACGATCGTCGGTAAAGAGGCCAATGTCATTGATTTTTCGGGCCACTATCAGATAGCGAACGGCCGGGTCGACCGAGTCGTCAAGGGGCAAATTGGTGAAGGGCCGCTGAGAATACTGACCCCCCTCGACAGTTGTAACATGGTCGGGTTGCCCGTCGGATCGCACGGCGTTGTCGTGGGGGAGCTGAAACGCGTATTTTCCAAAGGAAGTCCTGAACTGGTGCTCAATGACCGGGGGACCGCCTATGCTCGTTGGGGAAAAGCGAATGCGCGACCTCCCGATGGCCCTGGTTTTGGAACAGCTGACAAATGAGTTGGGGAATTACGGTGACAGTGCACTCAATTGACATCGTCGCGCCTTCGCGGCCATCATGCCGCATGGCCCGCCTCGCCCGTGTCGTCGTCCCCGGTCATCCGCACCATGTCACCCAGCGTGGCAATGGCCGCGCGCGCACCTTCTTCGGCGACGACGACTATGCGCTCTATCGCGACCTGCTCGCCGAGCATTGCCGCGCGGCCGGGGTCGAGGTGTGGGCCTGGTGCCTGATGCCGAACCACGTGCATCTCATCCTGGTGCCGTCCGACCCGGACGGGCTGCGCCGCGCGCTGGCGCGCGTGCATCGCCGCTATGCCGGCATCATCCAGGCGCGGCGCAAGCGCACCGGTCATTTCTGGCAGGGCCGGTTCGGCGCCGTCGCCATGGACGAGGAGCATCTCGCGGCGGCGCTGCGCTATGTCTCGCTCAACCCGGTGCGGGCGCGGCTGGTGCGAGCGGGCGCAGGACTGGCGCTGGTCGAGCACGCGTGCGCATCTGCGCGGCAAGGACGACGGGCTGACCGCGCTGCGCGCCGATCCGTGATCGCTTTCCCCGATTTCGCCGATCTGCTTGCCAGCGAACCGGAGGCGGACCTGTTCGCCGCCTGCGCGCCGCGGAGAGCATCGGCCGGCCGCTCGGCAACGATCGCTTTCTCGCCCGCCTCGAGCGGCTGACCGGGCGCGCCCTCAAGCCAGGCAAGCGCGGGCCGAAGCCGAACGAGGATTGAACGAGGATCGGAAAGCGATTGACGTGCGCTATCGTCGGAGGGGAACGGGGAGTTAAGTGCACTGTCACCGTAATTCCAGTTCTGCGAAAGAATGGTTTGTCCTCAACTCAATCCAGTATTGCAGTCCCCAATTCAAGGTCAGCCGTCAACATCGTGCGGTAGTGGTTGTATTTACAAGACAAGGATCAGAACGCTGCGTTGCGATCGGCAACTCAGGGCATTACTTTTCCAAATACGTTCGCAGCGGTATAATCCGTTTGCAACTTTTGAGCGAAGCATAGTATCGTTAACTCGCGGTCGATGAATTGGGGTGTTTCATTGGCCATGAGGGGGTGCTTCGCGATGGGCTGGTTTGCTTACGTATTAGCGGCTGCGTTTGCATCGTCGGACAATTTTCCTTGGCAGCAACTGGGTGGGGCGGTGCGATCTACGCCGCTTGCTGCTGGCCATTCGTGCACAGCGATGAGATCATGAGCCGGCCGATCATTCGCTTCGGTGGGGGGGCCGCATGAGGTGGCTTGGAATTCTGCTGGCAGTCGTGGTGGCGGTGGCGGTGATTTATAGACTGAGCTTTCCAAGCTATTCCTACCGCTACCGCCTTCAGGTTTCCATTTTGGTTGACGAGAATATCTACACTGGATCGAATGTCGTTGAAGTTACATGGAATTGCGGCCCGAAGATTGCCGGCTTGGGTCGGTGCAGCCCGAGCTTAAATGGACAAGCGGTCGTCATCGACGTCGGTTCCCGAGGAACTTTGGTGGCTACCCTTCGCAGTGGTGAAACGTTCAGCCCAACAACGGATCGGCCGGTTGACGCAGTGGCGCTATGCGCCAACGCTTTTGGATATCAGAGCACCAATGAGCAATTGCCGGACCTCCCACGCCTGACAGGCCGCCGTGATCTGTCGCCGTCCAATTTCCCGCGGCTCGTATGGTTTGCAAATCCAACCGAGATGAAATCCGCTCAAAAGATCGCAGCCCAAAACGTTGCGAGCGTTCTCGGTCCTACGGCTCGCATTGCGGAGGCGTTTGTTGAAATCACAAAAGATCCGGTTGTGGTGGATATCGAGAAAAAGCTGCCGTGGTTTCCGGCATTGCTGCTCGCGCAGAAAGGCAAGGGGATAGTTACTGAGCCCGGCCAGTTCCAACTCATCTACAATATGTTTGTAGGAGAACAATCATGAGTCCTGACACGGCGCTCTTCCAAGCCATTCTCGCCATGGACGCCTATAATAGAGTTGGCGGAGATGTAAACGTTAGGAATTACGGTGACAGTGCACTTAACCTAGTGCACATCACCCGCAGTTCGATCTGCTTCGGCCCACGCTTCCAGTTTGAGGACGTGTCGGGATTAGGGCATGTCGCCGCTTGCCCGGGCACGCTAGATCTTGCGTTTTCGGATGGCGAGAGACCCTAGCTCTACTGTGCATGGGGTTGTTTTCGCATTTTTTAGTCAACCATCGGCGATGCACCCTACAGCATCGCGAATGCGCTCGAGACCATCGCCACCGGCTTGTTGTCGGTGGCGCTCGATAGCGTGACGCGGCCGAAGCTCATGGTGCGCCCGAGGCGGACCACGCGCGCATCGGCCAGCACGTCGGAGGAGGTCACGGCGCGCATGAAATGCGTGGTCTGGTCGACGGTGGTCATCGGACGATAGCCGCGGTTGGCGGCGACGTTCGCGATCACCATCGCGGTATCGGCAAACGCCATCAGCGCCTGGCCAGAGACGATGCCGCCGTTGCGGCACAGCCGCTCGGAGAACGGCATCCGCAGGATCGCGCCCGGCTGCCAGTCGGCTGAACCGTCCGGTGGCGGAGCGAAGTCGAATGCCTCGATCGACAGATTGAGATCCTGCACCCATGGCGCAAACACCTCGCCAAGCACGCGCCTTGCTTCCGCGATGCCGAACTCCGCGCCCCCTTGCTGTTGCATGAATGCCGTTCCTCGCCCGATTCCGATATTGTTTCCCCGCGCATTGTAGGGGGCATTGGGCCGAAGGGAATACGGCAGGCCCCGGTCGGCGGGCAGATCCGGGGCTCTGTCCGGCTTGAAAATGCCGGACTTGAAGCCCATGATCGCGCCATTGAGGGGATTGGGGCGCGTTCATGTTTCGCCGGTTGGTATTGATTTTGGGCATCGTCGCCATGGGGCTTGCGCTCGATGGCTGCACCAAATGCGGACCGATCTGGGACGACTGGGTGCAATCCCCGAAATCCTGCAAGTCGGACCGGCTTTGAACCACCGCCCGTGCCCGCTTGGCGGTGGGGTCAGCGCGGTGATATACCGCCCGGAAAACGCTTGAGAGCGTTCCCAAAGGAGAGCGTCTGATGAAAATCCTGAGCGTGGCTGCGGCATTGGTGTTGCTGACGGTTCCGGCCTTCGCGCAAATGCCCCAAGTGAACATGATGCCCGAAATCGCGATCCAAGACTCCGGAAGAGAAGGAGCAGGATGCGATCAAGGACAAGGCCTACAAGGAATCGCTGAAGAAGATTCCCGACGCCAAGACCTCTTCCGATCCGTGGGGCGGCGTGCGCAACAATGAAGCGCCGAAGACGGCCGCGCCCGCCAAGCCGAAAACCAAGACCGGCAGCAGCACGGCAGGCAACAGCAGCGTCCGATAGGCCGAATGCCCGGTCGCGGAGACTCGGAATAGTTCTCCGCCCGCCCTATATTGCAACCTGTCGTCATGTGTACCGGAGTTGCGACATGGTCCTGCGTCCGCGCGATCTCGCCAGCCGGATGGCCGCCCGGCGCAAGCCGGACGACGGCTATCTGCGCGAGACCTTCCGGCTTCCGCGCGACAAGGCGAGGGCGAGGGCGCGCGACTTCCTCGACCGCTATCCCAAGGCGGCCTATATGAGCGCGGTCGAAAGCTGGCGCGAATTGCCCGGCGGCGACATCGAGTTCACGATGCGGCGGCTGGCGAGCGCGGATTAGGTCGCCGTGCACACCCGAAGCACCTCGCCGCCGGTAAGGGGCAAGGCTATTCCGGCACCGCTTTTTTCAGTTCGCGGTCGATCCGCAGCTGCACCCGCCTGACCGCCAGCAAATAAAGCCGGGCTTCGGTCTTGCCGGCGACGACCCGTTCGCCGATCCGGAATTGCCATTTCCAGACGCCCGGCGCGCCCGCGGTTATGTTGAATTCGACGCCCTTGTAGTTCATGGAGCAGCCCCACCCGACCCAGACTGCATTCAATCCGAAGTTATCACCGGAGATTGTAAATATTATTTGATTCCCGTCGGAGGGAATAATGGACAGTGTCCCGGCGGGACACCGGCCGTGGCCGTTTGCCGTGGGCCAAAGGACTCGATCCCGGTGCGGAGACGGCAGGCGCGGCTTTGGAAGATCAAGTCAGCTGTCGGCCGGATTGCTTGAGCTCACGGTCGATTTTCAACTGGACGCGGCGCATGGCGAGCAGAAGAAGCCTGCGCCTCGGTCCTCCCCGACCTCACGAGGTCGCCGATCCGGAATTCCCATTTCCAGACGCCGGGCGTTTCCGACCTGGTCAGCGTATATTCTACGCCTTTGTGATCCATGGGGGGCTCCCGCATGCCGTCTAAATCAACGCGGGTGGAACTGGAAAAGTTCCGTCTGTTCAAAAGTGTGCAGTGCAGCCGGTTCGAAATCCCGGCGCCGTGACCGCCGCGCGCTCACCGCGCGAGATTTAACGCCGCCAGGCGGTTGAGGTTACCAAGCTGCACGGCCGGCTCGGCGGCGCCGTCCAGCTCCGCCAGCGATCGAAGCAGCCGCTGATAGGCGCGATCGGCGATGTCAGATGGCAACGGCGCCTCGTCGAATTCCTCGACATAACGGCCGACGATGCCCTGCAGCAGCCGGCACATCGCTCGCTGTTCCCCGTGATTGGCGGCGAGCTGGTCGAGTTTGAGCTGGAGGGCCTTGAAGGTCTTGAGACCTGGGTGCTGGCCTGAAAGCCAGAAATGCAATTCGTTCATGAGAGAGCTCCTTTCCGGAATTTGGAAGAAGCTGTGAACTTGTACAGCAAGGCACGGCGCGTGGGTAGCTGCGTTATCGCAGAGGTGAGCGGCTATTCCGTAATGGGCGGGAACATCCGTTGATGTCTTGTCGGATCCGGGTCCGAACGCGCTGCGCCGCGCAAGCGGAATATGGTCGCTTGGCGGCGCAGGCTTATACCCCGAGTGATGCAATGTCCCAGGCAAGAATATGTCTGGAGCGGCCCGCAAATGGTTCAATGCTTTCCGGGCGAATACGGATGCTGAAACGAAGTGCCTCCCGCCGCCGTATCTTTTCGACGGCGGGGTGGTCCTCCAGATTATTCCCCGCCGTCGGCGGCCCCGCGCGCATGGCCCCATGCGGCGGGGCCGTTTGCGGGGCGCGGCGCTAGTCGAACCTGACGCCGATCCGTTTTTCCTTGCGCCAGGCGATGTGGCACGGCCGTTTCAATTGCTCTGACGGCACAAAAAGCGTGAAGTGGTCGGGGATGAACAACGGGGTCACGACTTCGAGTGCGGCTCCGGTCTGCGAGAGATTCCGCACCGTGCAGTCGATTGCCCCACCGCCGAACTCGATGGTTCCGGCCTTCAATACGCGGTGCCGAGCGGCGATCCGGGTCTCGTCCATCCCGTCATTATAAGCCGATTCACGGCCGGATGCTTCGCCAAGCCCTCTTCAATTTTGGCCATGGCGCGTTCAGAATGGGCTGGGTCGTCGGCCATTGCCGGCCGCCACCCGGGGTAGCTGAATGCGGGCCTACACCAGGATGGAGAAACTCAAGATTACCGCGGGCGCGGTCAGCGCCGTGGTTATCGTTGGCTGGTTAGCCGTCTTCGCCTTCGCGCTGCTGGCCATGCCGTAAGCACGCCACAGGGCGTTACCTGGAACTTTGTTCTTGCCCGGAGAACTACGGGGCAGGGCGGGCTGCCGGGTCGTGATGCACCCTGATCACGGGATACAGGCCGCGGCCTTCAACCCATGCCAGCAGGGGCGACTGCAACGCCCTTGCGTCGCTTGCCGTGACGCGACGGTTGAACTCCGCCCAGGCGCGATATTCCCGTGCGGTGATCTTGACGATGCCGCCGCTATAGCAGAGGGGATCGTCGAGTTTCCGGCCGAGGCTGGCGAGGTCGGATTCATTCCAGCCGCGCCAGCGGACGCGGGCGATCTCCGCGACTCTGCGAAAATCCAAATTCGCAACAATTCTCAGGGCGCCCAATATTCCTGCTCCGCCATGGCCAAAATGCTGTCGAAAATCCCAACCGGTCATACCGCGGGCCGGGAGCTCGCAGTACCTGATTTATACGTGGCATTTCGAAACAGCACCGCTGATTTCCAGAGCAGCCGCCAAAACCGGCCGACCACCGGTGGCGCCATTGCAGCCGGTATCTTTCGCCGGACGGCGGGACCTTACTCGGGGCGGGGAAGGTGTGGCTGCCTTGGCGGGACAGCGATCCGGGGGGCGGATTCGCAGCGTGTTGGTTCCGGCAACCGCGATGGCTCCGGCAATCTGTTCAGCCTTAGAAGCCAGGAGGCCAAATAGGCGTAGCGCCGCCTCAACGCCTGCAGCAACGTATGCTCTGAATGGTCCGGACCCCGCTCATCCATTCCTTATTCTTACACACTCCAAGGTTGAGAAATGGTTGCGATGAACGTTAAGCTGCAGGGAACCGTCGGATACGGCGCGAAGGCTTGCACTGAGGCGGCCATGTAACACGCGAAACTTTGTTCTCGTCCGGAGAACTACGGGGAATTCCAGTGCAAAGAAGCCGCCAACGCCCCCGCGCGACAGATCAGGCCGTCTCACCGGAACTCTGTTCTTGGTCGGAGAACTACGGAATTGCGGCTCCACAAATTAGGACACTACTAACTTTAAACCCGGGACACCGGGCCTCAAATACGGTCATTACCGCGGGGCGCGGTGCTGGCCCCTTTAGCTCCGCGTCGTCTCGAAAGGGAGCACTCGCGGTTTTTGAAAGGGACCAGTGATCTAGTCGCAGATTTTGTTGTTGTTGCACCCGTTGCCGATGCAACTGAGCGATGATTTTCATCCAGAAATTGGACCGGGCAAAACCTCGCTTCGGCGATACTCTGCCGTTACCGCTTGAAGCCCCAAAGGATAAAGTAGAGCCCCTATGAAAGAGGCCGCCAACTGCGGCCTAAGCGGCCCATCGGTTGTGCGGTGCTGACAGCTTCTTGCGCGAGGTATTGCAAGGCAAGCCAACTCAGCTCTCGTTCGACTATGCGAAAGAGGAGGAGGACGATAGCGGTAAGGGATTGTAACGAAAGAGGCCGCCAACAGAGACGGCCAAAAACACAACGCCGCACAAGCGGAATGATTGCTTGCGCGGCGCGCTGGATGAAACCCTGCCAAGGCCCCGATTTCCAATGGTGGATTCTGTCGCACACCCTGCGCCAGCGCTCAATATAACTGTTGTTAGGTCAATAGCCGCACCCCAAACAAAAAACCCCGTCCGAAGCGGGCAGCACCGGACGGGGCCTTGGCAGGGTTTCATCTAGTGGCGCAAGCGCCGAGGGGAACCTTAACAATCGGTTTCATCACCGCCAAGCGAAATTGGGAAAACTTGGTAGTTGTACCGGGGATGGGCCAAGTACAAAGCACGGCAGATTTCGGACGTTTCCACATCAATTCACGTCCTGTATTTGTTCTAATTCCCGAAAGGGATCACTCCTAAAATTGTAAAGGGACCACTAACCATCTGGCGGAATGGAAAGGGCCAGTACCCGGGGCGCGAAAAGAACATATTGCGAACAGAGAACAAAACTGGTACAAGATTTCTATCAGCGGCCGATTCCCGAAACCTGCCTTGAGACCCCCGTCGCCCGTTTGTCCCGCTAGCGAATCCCCGCCATAAGGAGCACGACCTATGTCCGCCACTGCCCTGCGTATCGTCGAAGGATCCTCCATGGATAAGACCAAAGCCCTGTCCGCGGCGCTCTCCCAGATCGAGCGCCAGTTCGGCAAGGGTTCGGTGATGAAGCTGGGCAAGAACGATCGCTCGATGGATATCGAGACCATTTCTTCGGGCTCGCTGGGACTGGACATCGCACTCGGCGTCGGCGGCCTTCCCCGCGGGCGGGTGGTCGAAATCTACGGGCCGGAATCCTCAGGCAAGACCACGCTGGCGCTGCACACGGTGGCCGAAGGCCAGAAGAAGGGCGGCATCTGTGCCTTCATCGACGCCGAACACGCGCTCGACCCGGTCTATGCCCGCAAGCTCGGTGTCAACATCGACGAACTCCTGATTTCGCAGCCGGACACCGGCGAGCAGGCGCTGGAAATCTGCGACACGCTGGTACGCTCGGGTGCGGTCGACGTGCTGGTGATCGATTCGGTGGCCGCCCTGGTGCCGAAGGCCGAACTCGAAGGCGAGATGGGCGACGCGCTGCCCGGCCTGCAAGCGCGGCTGATGAGCCAGGCGCTGCGCAAGCTCACCGCCTCGATCAACAAATCCAATACCATGGTGATCTTCATCAACCAGATCCGCATGAAGATCGGGGTGATGTACGGCTCGCCGGAAACCACCACCGGCGGCAACGCGCTGAAGTTTTATGCCTCCGTCCGCCTCGACATCCGCCGCATCGGCGCGATCAAGGAGCGCGACGAAGTGGTCGGCAACCAGACCCGCGTCAAGGTGGTGAAGAACAAGCTGGCGCCGCCGTTCAAGCAGGTCGAATTCGACATCATGTACGGCGAGGGTGTCTCCAAGATGGGCGAAATTCTCGATCTCGGCGTCAAGGCCGGCATCGTCGAGAAGTCCGGCGCCTGGTTCTCCTATGACAGCCAGAGGCTGGGCCAGGGCCGCGAGAACTCGAAAGCGTTCCTCAAGGCCAATCCCGACATGACCGCGAAGATCGAGGCCGCGATCCGCCAGAATTCGGGCCTGATCGCCGAGCAGATCCTCGCAGGCTCCCCCGAGCGTGACGCCGATGGCGAAGAGCCGGTGGAGGCGGAGGGCTAGGATTTCCGGACCTGGGTCGTGATCCGGGTTTCGACATAGCGGGCGCTGAAGACGTTGAGTTGCCGACGTATTCAGCGCCCGTTTTGTTGTGTGTGTAGCGGGTAACGGACATGACGCGTCTGATTTTGACGTCGAGCGACTCGGGAGCCGGATGTCTCCTCGGTGCCCGCATTGCCGACATCGTGATTCCACTCGGCTTCCGGTTGGTCTGGGGCGCGCCGCCGACTGATGCGGAACTGGAGGCTATGCTGGGGCCGGGTTCGCTGGCCCATTTCCCTCAGCGGCGGCTTCGGGAATATCATTCGCAAGGGATGGGGACACTCGATCTCTGCGAACGTTGCGAGGAAATCGAATTGTGGTTCGACCCGTCGCCGAATGCACAACTCATGCTCGTTCAACTTCTGGATTGCCTGGGCTCTCGCGAGAGCATTGTGCCGAAGCTGACTTTGTTTCAGGCGGACGGCGAGATTGGCAATCAATCTCCGGAAACGCTTCCCGACTGGAAGCCGCCGGGTGTCAAAATCCGGAACGATCATCTCGAGGCCGCCAGCATGGCCTGGCAGGCGTATCGACAGCCGACGCCGCAGCACTGGTTTAACCTGCTCGACAGCGACATCAGGGCCCTGCCGCAGCTTCGGCAGACCGTGCTGGAAATGCTCGAAGAACTCCCCCTGCGCGCAACCGGACTTGGCGAGACGGAAATGCGGATTCTGGAGCTTGTCGCGGCGGGCAACGTATCTCCGTCGGATGTCTTTCCGGGTTACAGAAAGAGCAACACGCGGCGTGTGTTCGACTATTGGGAAGTCGGCTCGCTGCTGGATGGCTTGGCTCATTGCCCGGCGCCAGCCGTGGCTGGTCTCGACGAGGGGCCCTTCACGGAAGAACTGCACAAGGACGAAGGCCGTCACGCGAGATACAAGCAGAGCAAGCTATCGCTGACCGCGTTGGGTAGAGCTGTTTTGGCGGAGACTGAGGATTTCAGCCGGCACAACCCGATCCACCGCTGGTGGGGCGGGACCGAATTGACCAGTGACAATCTGTGGCGCTGGGCTCCGATGAAGCGCGTCTTGATCGCGCCTTGACGCCTCCGTAGCGGTTTCTCGTCACCTCACCTCGGCCGTCACTCCGCCGCCTGTGCGTAATCGTCCACCGGCGGACACGAACACACCAGGTTGCGGTCGCCATAGACATTGTCGACGCGCCCGACCGGGCACCAGTATTTGTCGGTGCGTGAGGTGCCCGCCGGGAAACAGCCCTCGGCGCGGCTGTAGGCGCGCGCCCATTCGTCATCGGCGATGTCGTGCACGGTGTGCGGGGCGTGTCGCAAGGGCGAGGCCTCGACCTTCCAGCGGCCGCGTTCGATCTCGGTGATTTCGTTGCGGATCGCGATCATGGCGTCGCAAAAGCGATCGAGTTCCGCCTTCGATTCCGATTCGGTCGGCTCGATCATCAGCGTGCCCGCCACCGGGAAACTCATGGTGGGCGCATGGAAGCCGTAGTCGATCAGGCGCTTGGCGATATCGTCGACGGTAACGCCGCTCGTCACCTTGAGTGGACGGGGGTCGACGATGCATTCATGCGCCACACGCCCTTTGGCGTTTTTGTACAGCACCGGGAAATGTGGGTCGAGGCGAGTCGCGATGTAGTTGGCGTTCAGGATCGCGATCTCGGTGGCGCGGGTCAGGCCTTCGCCGCCCATCATCAGGATGTAGATGTAGGAGATCGTGAGAATCGACGCCGAACCGAACGGCGCCGCCGACACCGGTCCGACCGGATGCGGCGCGGCACCGTCGGTCGCGGGATGCCCGGGCAGGAACGGCTTAAGATGGGCTTTTACGCCGATCGGTCCCATGCCGGGGCCGCCGCCGCCGTGCGGGATGCAGAAGGTCTTGTGCAGATTGAGATGGCTGACATCCGCGCCGTAGTCGCCCGGGCGCGAAAGGCCCACCTGCGCATTCATGTTGGCGCCGTCGAGATAGACCTGGCCGCCATGGCCATGCACGACGTCGCAGATCTCGCTTATGTGCTCCTCGAACACGCCATGCGTCGAGGGATAGGTGATCATGATGGCCGCAAGCGCCTTCGAATGTTTCTCGGCCTTGGCGCGCAGGTCAGCCACATCGACGTCGCCGCGCGCGTCGCAGGCGACCACGACCACGTCCATGCCGACCATGCTGGCGGAGGCCGGATTGGTGCCGTGTGCCGACGACGGGATCAGGCACACCTTGCGATGCGGCTCTCCGCGCGCGGCGTGATAGGCGCGGATCGCCAGCAGACCGGCATACTCGCCCTGGGCGCCGGAATTCGGCTGTAGCGAAATCGCGTCGTAGCCGGTCATGTCGCACAGCCATTGCTCGAGTCGAGCAAACAGCGCGTGATAACCCTTGGCCTGCTCGGAAGGCGCGAACGGGTGCAGGCTGCCGAACTCCGCCCAGGTCAGCGGGATCATCTCCGCGGTCGCATTGAGCTTCATGGTGCAGGATCCCAGCGGAATCATCGCGCGATCGAGCGCGAGGTCGCGATCGCTGAGCTTGCGCATGTAGCGCAACAATTCGGTCTCGGAGCGATGGGCGTGGAACACCGGATGGGTCAGGAACGCGGTGGCGCGCTTCAGTTCAGGCGCAAGCGCCTCGCGCGCGCCAGCTTCGATTTCCGCGTAAGCCAGCTTGCCGCCGAAGGCGCGCCACACGGCCTCGATCGCAGCCGGCGTGGTGGTTTCGTCCACGGCGATCCCGAGCGTTCCACTGCCGATGCGCAGATTGATTTTCTCAACGCGGGCGCGCGCGACGATCTCGTCCTGTTTCGCGCCGGCCGTCACCGTGAGCGTATCGAAGAAATGTTGCGAATGGAGCGCAAAGCCGAGCTTGCCCAATCCTGCCGCCAGCACAGAGGCCCGCCGGTGCACCTGGCGTGCAATATGCATCAATCCTTCGGGGCCGTGATAGACCGCATACATCGAGGCGATCACCGCCAGCAGCACCTGCGCGGTGCAGATGTTGGAGGTGGCCTTTTCGCGGCGGATATGCTGCTCGCGGGTTTGCAGTGCCAGCCGATAGGCCGGCTGCCCGCGTGAATCCACCGACAGCCCGACGATGCGGCCGGGCAGCGAGCGCTTCAGCGCGTCGCGCACCGCCATGTAGGCCGCATGCGGCCCGCCATAGCCCATCGGCACGCCAAAGCGTTGCGCCGAACCGATCGCGATGTCGGCGCCGAGTTCGCCGGGCGAGGCCAGCAGCGTCAGCGCCAGCAGGTCGGCGGCGACCACCGCAAGACCACCTTTGGCGCGGAGCGAAGCGATCGCGGGTCGCAGATCGCGCACCGCGCCGGAGCTTCCCGGATATTGCAGCACCGCGCCGAATACGTCCGCTTTGTCGAGATCGGTTGTGGGGTCGCCGACGATCAAATTCCAGCCGAGCGGCTCCGCGCGGGTGCGCAGCAACGCCAGCGTCTGCGGATGCACGTCGCTGTCGACGAAGAACGCTTTGGTCTTCACCGTCGAGGCACGCTCGGCCAGCGCCATTGCTTCCGCCGCGGCGGTGGCCTCGTCGAGCAACGAGGCGTTGGCGACATCGAGCCCGCTGAGATCGCAGATCATGGTCTGGAAATTGAACAGCGCTTCCAGCCGGCCCTGGCTGATCTCCGGCTGATACGGCGTATAGGCCGTGTACCAGGCCGGGTTCTCCAGGATGTTGCGCTGGATCACGGCGGGGAGGATGGTGCCGGAATAGCCTTGGCCGATCAGCGAGGTGAACACCTGGTTTTGCGCGGCGAGCTCGGCCATGTGCGCCAGCGCTTCGGTCTCGCTCAAAGCCCGCCCGAGATCGAGCGGCGCTTTCTGCCGGATCGAGGACGGCAGCGTCTGGCTCATCAGTTCGCCGAGGCTCTTGGCGCCGGCGCTCTCCAGCATCGCCGCGACATCGCGCGGCGAGGGGCCGATGTGGCGGCGCACGAAATCGGTGGCGGCCTCGTTCGTAGCTTTGAGCGGCGCGTTCATGCGTCTTTCCTCTTCTTCAGGCGGTATGCTTGGCGTAGGCGGCCTCGTCCATCAGGCCGCCGAGTTCGCTCTTGTCCGCGATCTTCAGCTTGAAGAACCAGGCCTTGCCGGCGGCGTCGGAATTCACCAGCGCGGGCTCGGCCGCCAGCGCCTCGTTGACCTCAAGCACCTCGCCCGTGATCGGTGCGTAGACGTCGGAAGCCGCCTTGACGGATTCGACCACGGCGGCGGCCTCCGCCTTCTTCAGGCTGCGGCCGACCTTGGGCAGTTCGACGAACACGACGTCGCCCAGTTGCGACTGCGCGTAATCGGTGACGCCGATGGTGGCGACATCGCCCTCGATGCGAAGCCATTCGTGATCTGTTGTGAACAAGACGGTCATGTGACTTCCTTCAGCGTTTGTAGGTGTTGGGAACGAAAGGCATCGCGGCGACCAGCAGTGGCAGGCGCTGCCCGCGGACTTCGGCGAAGATTTGCGTGCCTGTCGCCGCCAGCGATGACGGCAGATAACCCATCGCGACGGGGGCATTGAGGTTCGGGCCGAAGCCGCCCGAGGTGACCTTGCCGATCGGATCGCTCGAAGTCGCATCCGCGAACAGAATGGCGCCTTCGCGCACCGGCGCACGGCCCTCGGGCCGCAGACCAACGCGGCGGCGCGCGGCGCCTTTTTCGAACTGCGCGAGAATCTCTTCCGCGCCGGGAAAACCGCCGGCGCGCGCGCCGCCGTTGCGGCGGCTTTTCTGCACCGACCATTCCAGCGCGCCTTCGACCGGTGTCGTCGTGGCGTCGATGTCATGGCCGTAAAGACAAAGCCCGGCTTCAAGCCGGAGACTGTCGCGCGCGCCCAATCCGATCGGCAGCACGTCGGTATTGTCGAGCAGCGATTTGACCAGCGCTTCGGCATGTTCGGCCGGCACCGAAATCTCAAACCCGTCCTCGCCGGTATAGCCGGAGCGCGAGACGAAGCAGTCCAGGCCAGCGACCTTGCGCGGACCGGAATCCATGAACCGCATCGCGGTCACGTCGGCGAAATCCGCCAATACCTGACTCGGCCTTCGGCCCCTGCAACGCGATCAGGGCGCGGTCGGCCAGTGATTCGATCACGCAGGCATCCGAGAGATGCGCGCGCAGATGCGCCTCGTCCTCGGTCTTGCAGGCGGCATTGACCACGAGGAAGAGATGGTCGCCGAAGTTCGCCACCATCAGGTCGTCGAGCATGCCGCCGGCGGTATTGGTGAACTGCGCATAGCGTTGCCGACCGGGTGCTACGGCCACGATGTCCTGCGGCACCAGCCGCTCCAGCGCCAGGGCGGCGTCCTCGACCTTGCCGGACTTCGCGCGAACTGCAAGCTGGCCCATATGCGAGACGTCGAACAGACCGGCCGCGCTTCGCGTGTGCTGGTGTTCCCTGAGCACGCCGGCGGCGTACTGCACCGGCATCTCGTAGCCGGCGAACGGAACCATCTTGCCGCCGCGCGCGACATGGAGCGCGTGCAAGGGGGTGTGAAGTAAGGGAGATTCGTCGCGCACCGGCATCCAAGGACCCTCCAGGGTTCGGGGAGCAGCCCCCGAAAACCCAAAGAAAGCCCCATCTGTCGCTGTGCCTGAGAGTATTATCCCGTCGGCGGACGCTCCCGGGCCAAAGCCCTTCGGCGTCTCTTTCCAGATGCTAGTCCGTCACGAGGGTCCGTTTGCCTGAGAGTTTCCGGGGCGGTTGCTCCTTCGGCGCCGGCGCTTAAGCCGGTCTCTCCCGACGTGACGTCTTGAACGGGGGTAAGGAAACACAGCCGTGCCAAGCCTGTCAACGCACAGCCAGGCCCTATCAACCAGTCTTGTGTGCTGCGGCAAGCCTATGATCCGCCTGCACAGTTTCTGGACAGCGCCATTCGCCTTGTCTAAAAGCGTTCCGCCGGAACAAAAGGCCATTTGCGGCCTCACCCGGGCGGCACTTCCGATTGGATGAACATGAGCGGCGTCAACGAGATCAGGTCGACCTTTCTGAATTACTTCCATGCGAACGGTCACGAGATCGTGGCCTCGTCGCCGCTGGTGCCGCGCAACGACCCGACCCTGATGTTCACCAATGCCGGCATGGTGCAGTTCAAGAACGTCTTCACCGGGGTGGAGAAGCGCGCCCTACCAGCGCGCCACCACCTCGCAGAAATGCGTGCGCGCCGGCGGCAAGCATAACGACCTCGACAATGTCGGCTACACCGCGCGCCATCTCACCTTTTTCGAGATGCTCGGCAATTTCTCGTTCGGCGACTACTTCAAGGAGCGCGCGATCGAGCTCGCCTGGAACCTGATCACGAAGGATTTCGGGCTGAAGAAGGACAAGCTGCTGGTCACCGTCTACCACAACGACGACGAGGCGTTTGGTCTCTGGAAGAAGATCGCGGGCTTCACGGACGATCGCATCATCCGCATTCCGACCTCGGACAATTTCTGGGCGATGGGCGATACCGGTCCGTGCGGTCCGTGCTCGGAGATCTTCATCGACCGCGGTGAGCATATCTGGGGCGGACCTCCGGGCAGCCCGGAGGAGGATGGCGACCGCTTCCTCGAATTCTGGAACCTGGTCTTCATGCAGTTCGAGCAGGTGACGAAGGAAGAGCGGGTGGCGCTGCCGCGTCCCTCGATCGACACCGGCCTTGGGCTGGAGCGCATGGCCTGCATCCTGCAGGGCGTCGAGAGCGTATTCGAAACCGATCTTTTCCGTAACCTGATCGATGCCACGGCTTCCGCGCTGGGTCACGGACCGCAGGAGCAGACCGTGGCGTCGTTCCGCGTCATCGCGGACCATCTGCGCTCTTCGGCCTTCCTGATTTCCGATGGCGTGCTGCCGTCGAACGAAGGCCGCGGCTATGTGCTGCGCCGGATCATGCGCCGCGCGATGCGCCACGGCCAGTTGCTCGGCGCGCGCGAACCCCTGATGCATCGCCTCGTCTGGGCGCTGGTGCGCGAGATGGGGCAGGCATATCCGGATCTGGTGCGGGCGGAAAATCTGATCGAGGAAACGCTGCGCCTGGAAGAAACGCGCTTTCGCAAGACGCTGGAACGGGGCCTGTCGATCCTCGACGAGAAGAGCAGCGGCTTGAAGAAAGGCGACATGTTCGACGGCGATACGGCATTTACGCTGTACGACACCTACGGCTTTCCGCTCGATCTGACACAGGACGCGTTGAAGTCGCGCGGTATCGGCGTCGATCTCGCGTCATTCACCGACGCGATGCAAAAGCAGAAAGAGAAGGCGCGCGCGTCCTGGTCGGGAAGCGGCGATACCGCCAGCGAAAACATCTGGTTTCCGCTGCGCGAGAAACTCGGCGCTACCGAATTCCTGGGCTATGAGACCGAGAGCGCGGAGGGCGTGGTGTCCGCGCTGGTGAAGGACGGCAAGGATGCCGACAGCCTCAAGGCCGGCGAGAGCGGATCGATCGTTCTCAACCAGACGCCGTTTTATGCGGAGTCCGGCGGTCAGGTCGGCGACACCGGCCTGATGACGGGCGAAGGCGTCAAATTCCGCGTCACCGACACGCAGAAGAGAGCCGGCGATCTCTTTGTGCATGTCGGCACCGTGGAGCAGGGCACGCTGAACGTCGGCACGGCGTTGCAGCTTGAAGGTCGATCACACGCGGCGCGCCTCGATCCGGGCGCATCACTCGGCGACGCATCTGTTGCATGAGGCGCTGCGCCAGGTGCTCGGCGATCACATCGCCCAGCGTGGCTCGCTGGTCGCGCCGGATCGTCTGCGCTTCGACTTCGTGCATCCGAAGCCGATCACGGCGGAAGAGCTCGCCCGCGTCGAGGATATCGCCAACGACGTGGTGCTGGAAAATGACGAGGTCACGACGCGGCTGATGGGCGTCGACGACGCCCGCGAAGCCGGCGCGCGCGCGCTGTTCGGTGAGAAATACGGCGACGAGGTCCGCGTGGTGTCGATGGGCCGGCATGCCCGCGAGCACGGCCAGAACGCGCTTGGCTGGTCGGTGGAATTGTGCGGCGGCACCCATGTCCGCCGCACCGGTGATATCGGGGTGATCTCAGTGACAGGCGAGAGCGCGGTCGCCTCCGGCGTCCGCCGCATCGAGGCGCTGACCGGGCGTCATGCCCGCAAGCACGCCAACGACACCATGCAGCTTGCGAGGAACGCGGCAGGTGAGTTGCGCACCTCGGTCGAGGAAATGCCGGCGCGCATCGCCGCCCTGATGGAGGAACGCAAGAAGCTCGAGCGCGACCTGTCGGATGCACGCAAGAAGCTCGCGATGGGCGGCGGCGCTGCCAATGGCGCGGCGGCGGCCAGCGGCGTGCGCGAAGTCGGCAACGTCAAGCTATTGGCCCGCGCGGTGCAAGGCGTCGAGACCAAGGACCTCAAGAGCCTGGTCGACGACGGCAAGAAACAGATCGGCTCCGGCGTGGTCGCCATCGTCGGCGTTACCGAGGACGGCAAGGCCGGCGTCGTGGTCGGCGTGACGTCCGATCTCACCTCGCGCTTCAGCGCAGTCGACCTGGTCAAGATCGCCTCCGCCACGCTCGGCGGCAAGGGCGGCGGCGGCCGTCCCGACATGGCGCAGGCCGGCGGCCCCGACGGCGCGAAAGCGGATGCTGCGCTGTCGGCGATCGAAAAGGCGATGGCCGGCGCCTGAGCGGAGAAACGCAACGTGGCGACCGTTCCGGATAAACGCGCGATCAGCGACCCGGATTTGCGGGACCGTCTCTACGAGTTGCTCGAACACGATCATCTGCCGCATTCGGTCGGCTCGCGCTTCGTCCGGCTGATCGTCGCCATCATCGTCGTCGACGTGCTGGCGATGATCCTGGCGTCGGTGCCGGAGTTCGACGCCCGGTTCGGCCTTCTGTTCACCGTGATCGAAGTCGGCGCCGTGGTGGCGTTCGCGCTGGAATACGCCGCGCGGATCTGGACCGTGGTCGGCCACTCGCTGCGTGAGATGACGCCGACCCGGGCGCGGCTGGAATACGCTTTCTCCAGCCTCGGCATCATCGACCTCCTGGCATTCCTGCCGTCGGCGGTTGCGCTGATCGCGGGCGATCACCACGCGCTGGTGCTGTTCGGCATGCTGCCGTTCCTGAAACTGGTGCGCTATTCGCCGGCGCTGCGTTCGCTGCTGTCGGCCCTTCATGCCGAGCGGCGCACCCTGTTCGGCTGCGTCGTGATCCTGACCGGCGCGGTGCTGCTGTTCGCCTCGCTGCTCTACGCGATCGAGCACAAGATCCAGCCCGACAAGTTCGGCACCATCCCGCAGGCGATGTGGTGGGCGATCGTGACGCTCGGCACCGTCGGCTATGGCGACGTGGTGCCGGTGACGCCGCTCGGCAAGATGGTGTCGGTGTTCGCCATCGTCGTCGGCTTCGCCATGATCGCGCTGCCGGTGGCGATCATCTCGACCGCCTTTGCCGACGAGGTGCGGCGGCGCGATTTCGTCGTCACCTGGGGCATGCTGGCGCGGGTGCCGCTGTTCTCGCATCTCGGCGCCTCCGAGATCGCTGACATCATGCGGCTGCTGCGCGCGCAGACCATCGAGTCCGGCGAAGTGCTGGTGCGGCGCGGCGATGCGGCGTCCTCGATGTACTTCATCACCGCGGGCGAGGTCGAGATCGACCTGCCGAGCCAGCGCGTGCGGCTTTCCGACGGCACGTTCTTCGGCGAAATCGCGCTGCTGCACCGGACCAAGCGCAGCGGCACGGTGACGGCGACGCGTAAGACAAAACTTCTGGCGCTGGATGCGCAGGATTTCCATGCGCTGATCGAACGCCTGCCGGCGCTGGCCGCGCATGTGAAGGAAACGGCCTACGCCCGCCTTGCCGATACCGCGCAGGCGCAGAAAGGTGACATCGCCGACGGTGAAATCGAGCTGGCCGAGCGGGACTAGCGCCGCCTATTTCCTGTCGAGATACGGCGCGACGACTTCGCGCGTCTCCTTGCTCGGCACGACCGGCACGATCTCGAAGCTCATGCCGAGGTCGCGGTTGTTTTCGAGCACCCATTGCTGCAGCAGGCGGAGATCGTCGCATTCCATCAACTGGAAGCAGCGGTCGAAATTGGGTTCGATCCAGCTCCCGACATAGGTCAGTCCTTCAGGGAATTTGATGCCGGGGTCGCGCACGCGCCGGTAGACCGGGATCGGGTCCCGGTCCTTGAAGCGTTCGATCACCATGAACAGCATCGGCAGCCTCCATCATCGCGAGGTAGAATTAGGCCCAGATCGGGCCCAATTCTACTTTGCATGGGGTTGTTTTCGCAATTTTATGTTTGGACCCCCGGCTGATCGCCAAAGCGCGTCGAAGACGCACGTGAGCGCGCATGCTCCGGCATTCAGCTTTTGTGCAGGAACACATAGTCCGCGGAGTAGGGCACGCTCAGAAAGCCGCCGACGCCGTCGCATGCGCCGTCGCGCTTGCCGCCATGGGTGTTGATCCGCTGCACGGTGGTGACATCGGCAAGGATGCCGCTGCCGCGCCGGGAGGTGACGTCGAGCTTCAGCCACGCGATGTCATTTGCGGTCGCGCCGGGGGCGCTGGCCGAGACCTTGGCGGCCACGGCGCTGCCATCGCTGTGTTCCCAGCTCGGCCCGGCATAGTGACGCCCGATGGTCTTGCCGCCGACCAGCAGCGTCGCGACGGGTTCGCGGAACGACAACATCGGCTTGCCGTCAGCACCGGCCTTGCAGTCGTACACTTGCGCGCCTTCGGCGTGCACCGACAGCACCACGCTTTCGCCCGGCGCTGCGAGTGCGGCGGGAACCGCTGTTTCGGCGGCTCTCGCACTCAAGGTTGCCCCCGACAGCAGGAGAAATGCGAATGTGGCTTTCTTGGTAGTCTTGGTAATAAGCATAGTTGGTCCTTTGGCATTGATTGCCAACGACCAACATGGTGACGCACTGCTTATCCCGCCATCGCCTTGTTCAGGTTCTCCGCGACCTTGTCGAGGAATCCGGTGGTAGAAAGCCACCGCTGATCGGCGCCGACCAACAGCGCAAGATCCTTGGTCATGTAGCCGGCCTCGACGGTATCGACGCAAACCTTCTCCAACGTCTTGGCGAACTTCGCCAATTCCGCGTTGTTGTCGAGCTTGGCGCGATGCGCGAGCCCTTGCGTCCAGGCGAAGATCGAGGCGATCGAGTTGGTCGAGGTTTCCTTGCCCTTCTGATGTTCACGATAATGCCGGGTCACAGTGCCGTGAGCGGCTTCGGCTTCCACCACCTGGCCGTCCGGCGTCAGCAGCACCGAGGTCATCAGGCCGAGCGAGCCATAGCCCTGCGCCACCGTGTCGGACTGCACGTCGCCGTCATAGTTCTTGCAGGCCCAGACGTAGCCGCCGGACCATTTTAGCGCCGAGGCCACCATGTCGTCGATCAGACGGTGTTCGTAGGTCAGGCGCTTGGCTTCGAAGTCCTTCTTGAAGTCCTTCTCATAGACCTCTTCGAAGATGTCCTTGAAGCGGCCGTCATAGATTTTCATGATGGTGTTCTTGGTCGAGAGATAGACCGGGTAACCGCGGCTCAGGCCGTAGGTCAGCGATGCCCGGGCGAAATCGCGGATCGAATCGTCGAGGTTGTACATGCTCATGGCGACGCCTGAGCCGGGCGTCTTGAACACCTCGCGCTCGATCACCGTGCCGTCCTCACCGACGAACTTCATCGACAGCGTGCCCTTGCCGGGGAACTTGATGTCGGTGGCGCGGTACTGGTCGCCATAGGCGTGGCGGCCGATGATGATCGGCTTGGTCCAGCCCGGCACCAGCCGCGGCACGTTCTTGCAGATGATCGGTTCGCGGAAGATCACCCCGCCGAGGATGTTGCGGATGGTGCCGTTCGGCGACTTCCACATCTCCTTCAGCCCGAATTCCTTCACCCGGGCCTCGTCCGGGGTGATGGTGGCGCATTTGACGCCGACGCCGACCTTCTTGATGGCGTTGGCGGCGTCGACGGTCACCTGGTCATTGGTCTTGTCGCGGTATTCCATCCCGAGGTCGAAATACATCAGGTTGACGTCAAGGAACGGGTTGATCAGCTTGTCCTTGATGTACTGCCAGATGATCCGGGTCATCTCGTCGCCATCGAGTTCGACGACGGGGTTGGTCACCTTGATTTTTGCCATGACGGAGGGGGCCTTTTTGGGAAACCGGGCTGATTGCGCGGGGGTGCGTGATTATGTTCGGGCTATAGCACTGCAAATGGGCTGGCGAAAGCCAAGCCGTTATGCAGTTTTTACCCAACTATTGGGTTAGAACGCGGTCTGGGTGGCGGTATCCGCCATAGCCGTGGGCCGCCCGAAGCGCATACAAGCAGCCTGCCGACCGCGCCTTGAGGCTTTGGTCGAACTTCCGGAAACGCTACCAAGCCTGTTATCCGGCTTGAGAATTCCGGCCATTGCCGTGGCCGGTCGATGAGGTTTTGAATCAGGTGCTTCGCAAGCTGATTCAAAACCTTCAGAAGTTGAATCACCTTCTGAAGCAGATTTAAGAAAGCGACGTGAGAAATGTCCGGCTCGGGCACCGATAAAACCAAGTCTGGTTTGGACTTAGCCGGACCTGTTGTGATCCTTGTCGAACCACAGCTCGGCGAAAATATCGGCATGGCCGCGCGAGCGATGGGCAACTTCGCGCTTTCCCGTTTAAGAATAGTAAAGCCGCGCGACGGCTGGCCGAACGTCGCGGCGCAACGGGCCTCCGCCGGCGCCGACCAGATTCTGGAAAGCGCCGAACTGTTCGACAGCGTCGAACAGGCGGTCGCGGATCTGACACTGTTGTTCGCCACCACCGCCCGCGCCCATGACCAGGCCAAGCCGGTGGTGGCGCCGGCGGCCGCCGCGGGCGAGATCGTGGCGCATGTCAAAGGTGGCGGCGGGGCCGGCATCCTGTTTGGCCGCGAGCGATATGGTCTTCAGAACGAGGAGGTAGCGCTTGCCAACCGGATCATCACCTTTCCGGTCAATCCGGGTTTTGCCTCGCTCAACCTGGCGCAGGCGGTGCTCCTGATCGGCTATGAGTGGTTCAAGCAGTCGACCGGCGGCGCGCTCCCGTTCGCGATGCCCGAACGGTCCGAGCCGGCGTCCCAGCACCAGATGCAGGCCTTCTTCGACAATCTGGTCCGGGAACTCGACCGGGTCGAGTTCCTGCGTCCGGCCGAGAAGCGTGAGACCATGCTTGTCAATCTGCGCAACATCTTCACCCGGATGGACCCGACGAAACAGGACATGCACACCCTGCACGGGGTGGTGATGGCGATTGCCGAGGGCCGCAAGGGTCCGGCCAAGGGCGGCGTTCTCGACGGCGAACAGGCCACACGATTGCGGGCGCTGCTGGCCGAGCACGGGCAGGCGGCCGCCCCTTCCGAAAGCGGAACCGTCCGCGGGCTAGCCCGGTTGCTGCGCCGCAACCCGACCGACGCCGAGCGAATCCTGTGGCAGTCGCTTACCCGCGACCGCCGCTTCGCCGGGCAATTCAAGCGACAGACCCCGGTCGGCCGCCACATCCCCGATTTCGTCTCCTTTGTGCACCGGATCGCGATCGAACTGGTCAACCCGGCCGAGTCGGAGGCGATCGTGGCCGATCGTGCCGCGCGGCAAGCCTGGCTCGAGGCCCGCGACTACCGGGTGTTCGAGATGCGGGTCGCCGATGTCGAGCGGGATCTCGCCGCCGAGCTGGCGCGGCTGGAAACAAGTCTGCTCGAGCGGCGCTAATTTTCCCTCCCGGCGAGACTCTCGCCCGTACCAACGATAGCGCGAGAATTTCGTGCGTCTACGTGGGATTAATCTGCGAGCGGACGGGTTCAACAACGCGGGCGTTGCCGCGGTCACAATAAAGCGCGGCCTCTGCCCGGAAGATTCCAAAACGTCAAAAAACCGAAAAACGGGGAGAAACGACCAATGAAGAAGTCGCCGAATTCGCTTGGACACGCTGTGGCTGCTGCCTGTCTCGCGCTGTTTTCTGTTTTCCCAATTGCCGGCGCGTCGGCTCAAGCGACGCCGCCCACGGGTTTGCAAGTTCCTGCCAAAACGATTCAGGTACCCGCGACCGTCAGCCCGCAATTGCAAAAGATCATCGGCGCACCGCTGCGCACCAACTGGGATCTCCTGCCCAAGACAGGTGAGGAATGGAAACCGGTCGCGGATGCCGGTGCGGCTACCACCATCAAGAATCTGCCCGGGCTGCTTGAGCGGCTGAAGGTCAAGATCGAAAAGACGACGATCGACGGCGTGCGGGCTTACATCGTAACCCCCGAAAGCGTCGCGCCGGAAAACCGCAACCGACAGCTCGTTCATATGCACGGCGGCTGCTACGTGCTCAATCCAGGAGAGGCCGGATTGCCGGAAGCGGTCTTCATGGCCGGTTTCGGCCATATCAAGGTGATCTCGGTTGATTACCGGATGCCGCCGGAGGCGGTGTTCCCCGCCGCCCTCGACGACGGCATCACGGTCTGGAAGGCCGCGCTCAAGACCACCGATGCAAAAAACATGGCGATCTTCGGCACCTCGGCGGGCGGTGCGCTGACGCTGGAGATGGTGCTGAAGGCAAAGCAGCTCGGGCTGCCGCTGCCGGGCGCGATCGCGCCGGGAACCCCGATGTCTGACGTCACCAAGGTTGGCGACAGCTTCTACACCAACGCGATGGTGGACAATGTTCTGGTTTCGCCGGACGGGTTCTGCGACGCCGGCGCCAAGGTTTATGCCAACGGCCACGACATGAAGGACCCGCTGCTGTCACCGGTCTACGGCGACATGAAGGGCTTTCCTCCGACCATCCTGACATCAGGTACGCGCGACCTGTTGCTGAGCAATACGGTGCGCGTGCATCGCAAGCTGCGCCAGGCCGGCGTCGAGGCGGTGCTGCAGGTTTACGAGGGGATGTCGCACGCGCATTACGTCCGCGACGACACCGCCCCGGAGTTGAAAGAGGCCTTTGAGGAAATCGCGGGTTTCTTCGACAAGCATCTGGCGAAATAGGCGACGAGCCGTGCTGGCTGCTCGCGAGCGCTGAGGGGCCTGGAGCATGATCCGGAAAAGTGGGAACCGATTTTCCGAAAAGATCATGCTCAAACAAAGGTAGATCGGGATGACGATTCGAAGAATAGTCATTCCGATCTAGCCGCCCGCCTGCCGCGAACGGGCAGGCGCGATCCCGAGTGCCTTCATGCGGGAAGCCAGCGTGGTCGGCTTGAGGTCGAGCATGGCGGCCGCGCCGCCCGCGCCGAACACCTTGCCGTTGCAGGCCTGCAGGGCGGCCAGGATGTTGGCGCGCTCCTGATCGCGCATCTCGGCCGATGTCATGACAGCCGGCCGCACGTCGCTCTTCTGGCGGCTCGTGCTGGCCGGTGAATGCGCGCCGACCGTCTCCGGCAGATCGATCCGCAACCGTCCATTCTGCGAAAGAATTGCCGCGCGTTCGATCACGTTCTGCAGTTCGCGGACGTTGCCGGGCCAGTCGTAACGTTGCAGCCGCCGCGCATCGCCTTCGGACAGCCGCAGGTCGGATTTCAGTTCGTTGCCTTCGCTCATCAGGAAATGCTGGGCCAGCAGCGGAATGTCCTCGCGGCGGTCGCGCAGTGGCACCGATTCCACCGGAAACACGTTGAGCCGGAAATAGAGATCTTCGCGAAACCGGCCGCGCTGCACTTCCTGCTTCAGGTTCCGGTTGGTGGCGGCGATCACACGGACGTCGACGGCGCGGGTGCGCTCCTCGCCGACGCGCTCGAAATTGCCTTCCTGCAGCACGCGCAGCAGTTTGCCCTGCAGCTCCAACGGGATTTCCCCGACCTCGTCGAGAAACAGCGTGCCGCCATCGGCGAGTTCGAACCGGCCGATGCGGTCGCGTACCGCGCCGGTGAAGGCGCCCTTGACGTGCCCGAAGAATTCGCTCTCGAACAATTCGCGCGGGATGGCCGCGCAGTTGACACGGATCAGCGGCCGGTCGCGGCGGTTGCTGGCTTCATGAATGGCGCGCGCGATCAATTCCTTGCCGGTGCCGGACTCGCCCATGATCATCACAGCCGCCGTGGTCGGGGCGACCAGCTTGACCTGGCGCAGCGTCTTCTGGATCGCTTCGCTCTGGCCGATGATTCCGCGCGGGTTGGTCTCGATCCTGATTTCTTCCTGCAGATAGGCGTTTTCCAGCTCCAGCCGCTCGCGCAGCCGGTCGACCTCGGCGAGTGCAGCATGCAGTTTTTCGTCGGCCTCGCGGCGATGGCTGACGTCGCGAAACACGATCACGGCGCCGACGACCGTGCCGCGGTCGCGGATTGGTGTCGACGTGTACTCAACCCAGACCGGCGAGCCGTTCTTGCGCCAGAATACCTCGCCATCGACATTGTGGATCGCGCCGTCGCGGAACGCCGCGTAGATCGGGCAATCCTCGTCGGGGTAATGACTGCCATCGTGGCGGCTGTGGTGAACGATCGGATGAATGGCCTTGCCGACCAGTTCCTCGGCGGTCCATCCCAGCATGCGCTCCGCGGCCGGATTGACGAAGGTGGTCTTGCCCTCGGCGTTGACGCCGTAGATGCCCTCGCCGGCGGCGCGCAGGATCAACTGGTTCTCGCGCTCGATGTCCTGGAACACCCGCTCGACCCGCTGCCAGGCGGCGAGCCCGCCGCGCATATGGTCCTCGGCGGTGGCATCGACGTAGCGACGGCGACGCGCTTCGAGGTCGCTCATGGTGAGCAATATCAACGCGCGGCCGTCATGCGGCACCATTGATCCCGTATATTCCAGCCGCAGCGGTTGGCTGGTGGCGTGGCGCGGCGTCAGCGCGTTGGTCCAGTAGGCGCCTTTGTCGAGCACCGCCTGGCTGAACACGATCAGCGCAGGGACTTGTCCCGCATGTAGCGCGCTGAATTTTGTTTCCCGCAGCAGCGTGCGGTCATAGCCGAGAAGGGAACAGGCGGCCGGATTGGCGTCTATGATTTCGTCGGTGTCGGGGTCGAGCAGCAGTGTCGGCTCGACCAAATAGTCGAAGGCGAGGGTGCGCAGATTGAGATCGCGTGCCGTCGCACCAAGCAAATGCGGCGTCGGTTCCATGCCCAAAACTCCGAGAAGTCGTAATTATGCTACGATTTTTCGTGTATCACGAATTTTCGTGATTTCCAACGATCCAGCTAAATAGATGCGTCAATTCGACAAAGCCCGTCGATAGGGGCTGGCACACTCCTTGCTCAATGCAGCGCACCGTCTGCAGGAGGTTTCATGTCCACGTTCGACAATCCGTTCGACCCCGCCCGCCGGCTCCATTCCCAGGGTGCAGTTGTGGCAGGCACGTCAGCGAGGCCGAACACGCGGCTGCCCAGCTTTCGCAGCCGCCGGCTGTCGCCTCCGAGGAAGCCCTCTACGAGAATGTGGTCGCATCCGCGGTGATGCGCGCGATGTTTCCGCAGGATGTGGCGCGCCGAGCCTTTCTGAAATCGGTGGGAGCGGCGACCGCCGCTGCCGCGCTGTCGCAATTCTTTCCGCTCAAAACCGCGACCGAAGCCTTCGCGCAAGGCGGACCGCTGGAAAAGAAAGACCTCAAGGTCGGCTTCATTCCGATCACCTGCGCCACGCCGATCATCATGGCGGCGCCGATGGGGTTCTATTCGAAGAACGGCCTCAACGTCGAAGTCATCAAGACCGCGGGCTGGGCCGTCATCCGCGACAAGACCATCAACAAGGAATACGACGCGGCCCACATGCTGTCGCCGATGCCGCTCGCCATCACCATGGGCGTCGGCTCCAACCCGCTGCCCTACACCATGCCGGCGGTCGAGAACATCAACGGCCAGGCGATCACGCTCGCGGTCAAGCACAAGGACAGGCGCGATCCGAAGGACTGGAAGGGCTTCAAATTTGCCGTTCCGTTCGACTACTCCATGCACAACTACCTGCTGCGCTATTATCTCGCCGAACATGGCATCGACCCGGATGCCGACGTGCAGATTCGCGCCGTGCCGCCGCCGGAAATGGTCGCCAATCTGCGCGCCGACAATATCGACGGTTTCCTCGGTCCCGATCCGATGAACCAGCGCGCGGTCTATGACGGCGTCGGCTTCATCCACATCCTGACCAGGGATATCTGGGACGGGCATCCCTGCTGCGCCTTTGCCGCGTCGAAGGAATTCATCACCTCGATGCCGAACACCTATGGCGCGCTGCTCAAATCGATCATCGAGGCCACCGCGTTCGCGCACAAGGCCGAGAACCGCAAGCAGATCGCCGAAGCCATCGCGCCGGCGAACTATCTGAACCAGCCGCAGATCGTGCTGGAGCAGATTCTCACCGGTACGTTCGCCGATGGTCTCGGCAATGTCGTCAACCAGCCGAACCGCGTCGATTTCGATCCGTTCCCGTGGCAATCCTTCGCGATCTGGATCATGACGCAGATGAAGCGCTGGGGTCAGCTCAAGGGCGACGTCGACTATGCCGGCATCGCGTCGCAGGTCTATCTCGCGACCGACGCCTCCAGGTTGATGAAGGAGGCCGGACTGACGCCGCCGACCACCAACACCAAGAGCTTTGCGGTGATGGGCAAGACCTTCGATCCGGCCAAGCCCGAGGATTATCTCGCAAGCTTCAAGATCAGGAAGGCGAGCTGACCATGCCGGCTTCCCTGCGCCTTCGAGCCGCGATCGTGTCGATCGTGCTGCTCGCCGCATTCCTCGGCATCTGGCACATCGCCACGCGCGGCACCGGCGTCGTCGCCAACATGACGCCGGAATACGCCAGGCTGATGGGACTGACCGCGACCGCCGGCAAGTCGGCGATGCCGGGCCCGCTCGATGTCGGCGCCAAATTGTGGGAGCATTTGAAGCGGCCGTTCTACGACAACGGGCCGAACGACAAGGGGCTCGGCATCCAGCTCGGCTATTCGATCGCGCGCGTCGGCCTCGGCTATTTTCTAGCCGTTGTCGTCGCGATACCGCTTGGTTTTCTGATCGGCATGTCGCCCCTGATCAACAAGGCGCTGGACCCGTTCATCCAGGTGCTGAAGCCGATCTCGCCGCTCGCCTGGATGCCGCTTGCGCTCTACACCATCAAGGATTCCAGCATGTCGGCGATTTTCGTCATCTTCATCTGCTCGGTCTGGCCGATGCTGCTCAACACCGCATTCGGTGTCGCCGCGGTACGCAAGGAATGGATCAACGTCGCCCGCACGCTCGAAGTCGGCACCGTCAGGCGCGCCTTCACCGTGATCCTGCCGGCGGCGGCGCCGACCATCCTGACCGGCATGCGCATCTCGATCGGCATCGCCTGGCTTGTAATCGTCGCGGCCGAGATGCTGGTCGGCGGCACCGGCATCGGCTACTTCGTCTGGAACGAATGGAACAACCTCTCGATCACCAATGTCATCATCGCCATTCTTCTGATCGGGATCGTCGGCATGCTGCTCGACCAGATCCTTGCGCGGTTCACGCGCATGGTCACGTTCCCGGAGTAGGGCGATGAGCGGCAAATTCATCTCGATCGAAGGCATCGCGCGGCGCTATCCGGGTGTGGACGGCAGCCAGACCACCGTGTTCGAAGACCTCTGGCTGTCGATGGCGCGCGGCGAATTCGGCTGCGTGATCGGCCATTCCGGCTGCGGCAAGACCACAGTGCTGAACATCCTGGCCGGCCTCGACCAGCCGAGCGAAGGTGCCGTCATCGTCGACGGACAGGCGATCGAAGGCACCAGCCTCGACCGCGCCGTGATCTTCCAGAGCCATGCGCTGCTGCCGTGGCGCACCGTGCTCGGCAACGTCGCCTATGCCGTGACTTCGAAATGGCGCAGCTGGGACCGCGCCAAGGTCAAGGCGCACGCGCAACGCTTCATCGATCTGGTCGGGCTGACCGGCTCCGAGCACAAGCGTCCGTCGGAATTGTCCGGCGGCATGAAGCAGCGCGTCGGCATTGCGCGTGCGCTCTCGATCACGCCAAAGATCATGCTGATGGACGAGCCGTTCTCGGCGCTCGACGCACTGACCCGCGGCACGCTGCAGGACGAGGTGCGCCGCATCTGCCTGGAGACCGGACAGACCGCCTTCATGATCACGCACGACGTCGATGAAGCGATCTATCTCGCCGACAAGATCTTCCTGATGACCAACGGCCCCGGCGCTGTGCTGGCCGAGATCGTCGAAAATCCGCTGCCGAAGGATCGCGGCCGCATCGATCTGCACCGCCATCCCTATTACTACGCGCTGCGAAACCACATCGTCGATTTCCTGGTCAGCCGCAGCAAGACCTTTGCTGCTGTTGTAACCGACCACGATCCGCGTCACGTGCCGACGGTGCGGCCGGGTTTGAGCGAACCGAGCATCGTTGCGCCGCCAAAGATGGTCGACGCCAGTCCGCCACAGACGATCGCGCGCTAACTTTCACCAGGAGACGATACATGAAACGCGAAGACCTCACCGAAAAGCTGCTCGACATCAAGCGCGAGAAGGGCTGGAGCTGGAAGCACATCTGCGAGAAGATCGGCGGCTATTCCGAGGTGCTGATCGTCGGCGCCATCCTCGGCCAGATGAAACTGACAAAGCCGCAAGCGGCCAACGCCGGCGAACTGTTCGGCCTGTCGAAATCCGAGACCGCGATGCTCAATGAGGTGCCGATGCGCGGCACCGGCACGCCGATGCCGCCGACCGATCCGCTGATCTATCGCTTCTATGAAATGGTGATGGTCAACGGCCCGGCCTGGAAGGCGCTGATCGAGGAGGAGTTCGGCGACGGCATCATGTCGGCGATCGACTTCGACATGGCGATGGAACGCGTCGCCAATCCGAAGGGCGACCGCGTCAAGATCACGATGTCCGGAAAATTCCTGCCGTACAAATATTACGGTGCCAGCGGCAACGTGCCGGAATATGGCTTCAAGGAAGGCTGATGCCAAAAACGTCCGCCGCGGAAGCCAGAGCTCCCGCGGCGGTGCCGATCGTCAGGACGTGACGATTTTCTTACCTGGTCTTCCGCGACCGTGAACGGACAACGGCGGTCTTGCGGTTCGCAGCCTTGGCAGATTTCTTCGCCTTGGTCTCTGCTGCGAGCCCCTGCTTGGTGTCGGTGCTGAGCCGATAGGTCATGCCGCCAACGGGCATATCATCCTGCAGCACCGTGAACACGATGTCGTGGTCGGCTTGTTTGGCCAGCACCGCGGCGTCGTACGGCTTGCCTTTGGTCATGGCGACGTTGACCTTCAGCAACTGGTCCGGCTTCAGCACGGCCCGATCCTTGGTGATCTGCGGGACGGAGAATTTCCACCCCAGCTTTTCGAGCCACTCCGGCACCTTCACCGTGAGGCCGAGACGGACCGGATCCCTGCCGTGGTTGCGGATCCAGAACGGCAGTTTCTCCCAGTCCACCTTGACGAGCAGCGGGAAGACCGGGTGCACATTGCGCTGGGCAATGTTGTTGTCGTTCGGCACCAGCCGCCATTCCGGGATCGGCCCGGTAATGCCGCCGTCGATGTTGCTGGCGTCACCCTTGGCCGAGACGCTGAAGAACATGCACTCATGTCCGACCTGCGACGGTACCCATTTGAAGGGCCCGACGACAACGCCGACATTGTCATGCGCGGCGAGATTGGGCGCCGTCAGTTGCGGCGTCGCCATCGCGATCCAGTCGGTCGGATAGACGAGCCCAACGCCCGGCAAAGCGTGGAAGCCCTTCACCCTGACATTGGTGGCGGACTGCGTGCCGCGGTTCTTGATCCGGACATAGGCGAAGTTGGTCTGGCCTACGATCGGCTCCTGATGCACGCCGCCGCCGGCGCCGATGCTGGTGCGGTTCCAGATATCGGTGCAGCTCCAGTGATTGGGCTGGAACGGATACTCGCCGTTGCGGCCGTCGTTGATATAGACGTCGACCGGCGGCGGTGCGCCCTCGACGGTGGCGGGCGGTCCCGGACGGAACAGTCCCTGCTTTTCGAACGCCCAGCGGATCACCTTGTGGTAGGCGCCGCCGGCATGGGTCTGCGCCGGATTGGCGCGGTTCCAGACGAAGGCATCCGCCGTTTCCAGCTGCTGTTCCCAACCCAGCGCGTTGGGCGGGTTGGTCGCGGGCGTCAGCTGGCCGACCGCGCGAAGGATCAGATAGACGGCCGTTGAGGCCGCGAACTGCCGCCGCGCCAGCGAAGCCGAGTCGCCGCCGATCGACCGGTAGAGCCGGAAGTGCGTCGTCGCCAGGATCTGTTCGCTGAAATAGCCGTTCAGATCGTTGCTGCCGCCCCAGCCCCAGCCTCCCGCCACCGGCCGGTCATGACGCCGTCCGATATTGACCCACGGGAAACTCACGAAGCGGTCGGGGGCATGCGTGTCGGGATCGTTGAGGATCACCGCGATGCTGTCGCCGGCGCTATGGGCGAAGCCGAAATTCGGCGAGTCGACATGGTCCCAGAGAATGCCGTGGCCGCCGAGTTCGTGCAGCACGACACGCCAGTCGGCCGCGATGCCGATCGGCGGGCTGCTGAGATCGGCCAGCGAGAACACCACCGAACCGATGCCGTTGCTCAACGTGTTGCCGCGGCACTGGGCGTTGATGACGTTGCCGAGCGCATGGTGGTCGACGGGGACCGGGAACGAAGTGCCGTCGAAATAGCTCGGAATATTGAAGCCGATGTCGCGCACGGTGCGGAAGAACCGGTCGCAATGGTAGTAGGCGTTGACGGCGGAGAAATTATCGGTCCGCACGTCATAGGCGAAATTGAACGGCGCGATCGTGGTCGGTATCGCCGGTGTCGGTGGATCCACATTGGCGATCCGCACGAACGTGCCGGACAGGTTCTGGTGTCCGGCCGCCGGCGGTCCGAGATCGACCAGTTGAACCGGATCGCGCAGCGGGTCGAGTACCGCGTTCGATGCGGTCGGCAGATTGGCCAGGTTGCCGGTCTTGGTGATCGGATCGCGATCGAAGACGAGGCCCGTCACGCCGTCGACCAGCGCGCGCAGGAACAGAACGGCGCCGCTTTCGGGCTCAATGAAGGCCCGCCAGTTCAGCGTGCCCCAATTGGGCAGCGCGTAGGAGAACAGCGCATCGACCACGATGTAATGCGTGCCGGGTTTGATGCTGGCAGGGACCGGCGGCAACGACAGCGAGGGCGGCTCAGCGCCGAAGCCGGGGTCGCCGTGCTCGTGGTGGACCCGATCGGCAGGGTCGTACTGGTAAACCATCAGGCGGGTGCGATTGATCCGCATGCCTTGTGCGGCCGGGATCGCTCTGCGGACGACGTTGTCATGCGCGCCGCTCGCGGCGGTATCGAGTGCGCCCATGTTCGCCGTCGAGTGGCCAGGGGGTTGCGCCGCCACGTCGTAATGCAACGTGGAGGTCGCGGCCTTGACCTGGTTCTGCGGGCCGTGCATCACCACCGAGACGCCGGCCTGATAGATCGGCAGGCCGAACATGGTCTGGTTGTAGCTGACGACGGTCGAGTCCATCGTGTGCTTCTCGGATTCGAAGCGCAGCGCCTCGTCCTCGGCGACGGGTGCGAGCGACGCGCGCACGTCCATCGATTGCATGACGTTCCGCTTCAACTGCAGAAGGTCTGCGTGGCTTGCCAGGAACTGTTTGGCGGCTTCCTGCGCCGAGGCCGGCATCGCGCGCGTCGCGCTTGGCGCGATGTCGGTGTCGGCATCCTCGATAATGTTGAAGTGTCTCGGGTGACCTTGTTCGTCGTAGAGAATATTGGTGTCGGCCATACTACGCTCCTATCGCTTCAAGGTAATTGCTTCGGGGAAAGTGCAATCAAACCCCAGGGCATTGCCGCGCCTGGGCAGGAAGGCGATGAAATGGATCGATGACGGGTGCCGGTTCAGCGCTCCCTGACTTGCGACGGTTGAGTTGACGACGTCGGTGCGCCTGTCGGTCGCAGCGCGCGGTCGACATGGCTAATACCACCCCACCCCGTATTCGAGTGTGAAATAGCTGACACTACCTGTGAGTGAAAATGTCGCGCACGCGTCCGTTGCAATCGCGACGGTGCACGCGCGGTTGAAACGATCCGCAGCGATTTGAATAAAACGGGAGCGGAATCGCGCGGCTAGCGTCTCGCGAATGCTTCGTGCACTTCCTTGATCGGCGCCATCTCGCGCACATAGGTGAAAGCGCCGTGGTCCTTCATTTCGCGGGCGCATTTCAGGAAAGCGGCAAGCGCTACGCGTGCCATCGCGCCGCCGACGCTGATGCGCTTGACGCCGGCAGCCGATAGCTGCTCGACGGTCAGTGTCGGATCGGCAAATCCCATCACCAGGTTGAACGGTTTGCCGATCGACGACACCACGGTGCGGATGGTGTCGATGTCGTGCACGCCCGGCGAATACAGCACGTCGGCGCCGGCGGCCTCGAATGCCTGCAACCGCTTGATGGTGTCGTCGAGATCGTTGCGGCCCCATACAGCAGATTTTCGGCGCGTGCCGTCAGCGTGAACGGGAAGGGCAGCGCACGCGCCGCTTCGACGGCAGCGTGCACGCGTTCGACCGCGAGCGAAAAATCATAGATCGGATGGTTGCGATCGCCGGTTGAATCCTCGATCGAACCGCCGACCACGCCGGCCTCGGCCGCGCGCGCAATCGCCTTTGCCGCCGTCTTCGGATCATCCGCGCCGCAATTCTCCAGGTCGGCATTGACAGGCAGATCGGTCGCTTGCGCGATGGCACGGCAATTCTCGATGATGGCATCGAGGCTGACGGTGGCGCTGCCGAGCGTATTGGCAAGGCCGAGACTGGTGGTCGCCAGCGCCTCGAAGCCTATCGCGGCGAGCAGTTTTGCGGTGCCGGCGTCCCATGGATTGGGGATGATGAAGGCGCCGGGGCGCGCATGCAGGGCGCGAAACGTTTCGGCTTTTTCCATCTGGCTGCGCATCGGTAAATCCCTCCAAAATTGATGCTTTTTGGCTTTTCGGCGCACATTAGTGGGCTTCCGGCCATCAGCCTAATTTGTTATTTCTTCTCATAGCATCAGTTTTTTGCATGGGATCGGAAAATGGACAGCGACGCGCTCAATACATTCCTGACGGTCCACCGCCGCGGCGGGATCTCGAGCGCCGCCAAAGTGCTGCACCGGTCGCAGCCGGCGATATCGCGGCGCATTGCGCTGCTGGAGCAGGAGCTGGGCGTGCCGCTGTTCGAGCGGATCTCGGGGCGGACCATGTTGAGCGATGCCGGTCGGGTGATGGTGCCTTACGCCGAGCGCGCGGTTGCCGCCGCCCAGGATGCGGAGAACGCGGTGCGGGCGCTGGCGCGGCCGAATTCGGGGCCGGTCGCACTCGCGGTGGTCGGCACGCTCGCCGGCGGCCGTCTGTCCGAAATCCTCAAGCGCTTCGCGGCCGAATATCCCGAGGTCGAACTGACCTTGCGCACGGCCACCAGCGCGGAGGTAAGCGATCTGATCCGGCGCGGCGAAGCCACCATCGGGCTGCGCTACGACCGCGACCGCTCGCGCGATCTCGATTGCGAGTTGATGTTCTCCGAACGGCTCGAGGTCGTGTGCGCGGGCGATCATCCGCGCGCCGGCCGTCGTGTCGCGAAACTCGCCGATTTGCGCGGCGAACGCTGGATCGCCTTTCCGGTGCTGCCGGGACGGCGCGAGATCACGGCGTCCCATGTGTTTGCACTGTTTCAGACCCACGGATTGGGCGACGTCGCCTGGACGCCGGTCGACAGCCTGACCGCGCAGAAGCGGCTCGTCGAAGCCGGCCTCGGTATTGCGCTATTGTCGGAAAGCAATGCCGCGGAAGAACTCAGGCACGGCGCGATCTCGACCATCCGCGTCGGCGATCTCAAGGCAAGCCAGGACGTCGTGACGGTGACGCGACGCGGCGGTTTTTTGAGCGCGGCGTCGCGGCGGCTATTGGAAATTATCCGCGCTGAGTTGAAGACATGAGTAGCGAACGGCGAGTAGCGAATGGAATCGTCTGATTCGCCATTCGCCACCAGCAATTCGCCCGCTTACGTTCCAGCCTTCACCTGGGCAACGGCCTGCGCCATCAGTTCGTCCATTCTGGCGCGTAGCTGCTGCTCGGTCATGTCGACACCCTTGGCTTTGACATCGCGCAGCACCTTTTGAAGCACGTCGCCGTCGCCCTCGAACACGGCGGCAACCACCTCCTTGGCGTAAGCGGTGGCGGCATCGCCCGACATGCCGAGTTTTTCCGCAATCAACTGTCCAAGCAGCTTGTTACGGCGCGCCACGGCCTTGAACTTCAGGTCCTCGTCGACGGCATATTTCTTCTCGAAACCTTCCTCGCGTTTGTCGAAAGTGGTCATTTCGCGGTTCCAATCCCGGCCAGATGGTAAACGCGGCCGCGTTGCGGCGGCCTGCGCCCATACCTAGATAGAGGGCGCGAATCGGCAAAACAACGAGCCGTTAAGCCGCAGGCAACCGTTATAAATTGGGTCCAATTGGACCCTGTCGATTGTGCTGGATAGCCCAATCGGATAGGTTGCCAGCAGGCTCGGTTCTTGTTCTGTTTCCGGTCGTTATGTCCAGGTTCCAGGCCTTCACGGCAGCTCCGTCGTGGTCGTAAACCCTTGTCATCCGGAGCACACCAAATTCATGGATTTCAACAAAACACGGTACATCCCCATGAGCCGTCGACGCCGCATTTATGAAGGCAAGGCCAAGGTCCTGTATGAAGGGCCGGAGCCGGGAACCCTGATCCAGCACTTCAAGGACGATGCGACCGCGTTCAATGCCAAGAAACACCAGGTGATCGAGGGCAAGGGCGTCCTCAACAACCGGATTTCGGAGTACCTGTTTCAGCACCTCAACGACATCGGGGTGCCGACCCATTTCATCCGCCGCCTCAACATGCGCGAGCAGCTGATTCGCGAGGTCGAGATCGTGCCGCTGGAGGTGGTGGTGCGGAACGTGGCGGCGGGATCGCTGTCGCAGCGCCTCGGCATCGAGGAAGGCACCCAGCTGCCGCGCTCGATCATCGAGTTCTATTACAAGAACGACCAGCTCAACGACCCGATGGTGTCCGAAGAGCACATCACCGCGTTCGGCTGGGCGACGCCGCAGGAAATCGACGACATCATGGCGCTCGCGATCCGCGTCAACGACTTCCTCACCGGGCTGTTTCTCGGCATCGGCATCCGGCTGGTCGATTTCAAGATGGAATGCGGCCGGCTGTTCGAGAACGAGATGATGCGGATCATCGTCGCCGACGAGATCTCGCCCGATTCATGCCGGCTGTGGGACATCAAGTCGAACGAGAAGCTCGACAAGGATCGTTTCCGCCGTGACCTCGGCGGCCTGCTGGAGGCCTATACCGAGGTTGCAAAACGTCTGGGCATTCTGATCGAGAACGAGCGGCCGGCGGGTACGGGTCCGGTGCTGGTGAAGAGCTGAGTTGGTCGCCGTCATTCTGAGGTGCTCGGCGCCGCCTTCGGCGAGCCTCGAAGGATGAAGATGAAATACAAGGTCGCCCTTCGAGGCTCGGGCTTCGACCCGCGCGCCTCAGGGTGACGTCCGGAATACTGGGCCAGGAATATGAAAGCACGTGTTACCGTTACCTTGAAGTCGGGCATTCTCGATCCGCAGGGCAAGGCCATCGAAGGCGCGCTGAAATCGCTCGGCGTCGATGGCGTCGCCAGCGTCCGTCAGGGCAAGGTGTTCGACATCGAACTGTCCGGCGCCGACAGCGCCAAGGCCGAGGCGGCGTTGAAGGACGCCGCCGACAAGCTGCTGGCGAACACCGTGATCGAGAATTACCGGGTCGAACTGCTCTAGGCGACGTGCAATGAAATCAGCCGTTCTCGTCTTTCCCGGTATCAATCGCGAGCGCGATATGGCGCGCGCGCTCAAGCTCGCTTCCGGCCAGGAGGCCGCGATGGTCTGGCATGCCGAGACCGCGCTGCCTGAGGGTACCGATCTCGTGGTGGTGCCCGGCGGATTTTCCTATGGCGACTATCTGCGCTGCGGCGCCATTGCCGCGCGCGCGCCTGTCATGGACGCGGTGCGGGATTTTGCGGCCGCTGGCGGCCTCGTGCTCGGGGTCTGCAACGGTTTTCAGATCCTCTGCGAAGCCGGCCTTCTGCCGGGCGTGCTGATGCGCAACGCGCGGCTGAAATTCATCTGCCAGGACGTGCATCTGCGGGTCGAGCGTTCCGACACGCCGTTCACGCGCGGCTACAATGCCGGACAGATCATCCGCGTGCCGGTCGCCCATGGCGAAGGCAATTACGAGGCCGATGAAGAGACCGTGAAGCGGCTGGAAGGCGAGGGGCGGGTGCTCTACCGCTATTGCTCCGCCGACGGCGTGGTCGACGACAATTCCAACATCAACGGCGCGGCGCATTCGATCGCCGGCATCGTCAACGAGCGCGGCAATGTGCTCGGCATGATGCCGCATCCGGAAAACCACGTCGAAGACATCATGGGCTGCACCGACGGCCGCGGCCTGTTCGCCGGCCTCGTCGCGCATCTGGAGCGCGCGGCGTGATTTCAACTGCGGCGCGGCTGCTTGCGGCTGTCGCGGCGCTGTTGTGTGCCACCGGAGCCCACGCGCAGGATTTCCCAAAACGTCCCGTCACCATGATCGTGCCGTTCGCGGCCGGCGGCACTTCGGACGTGATCGCGCGCACGGTGGCCGAAGAGATGGGCAAGGCGCTCGGGCAGCCGATCGTGATCGAGAATGTCGCGGGCGCCGGCGGTTCGACCGCGCTCGCGCGGGCGGCGCGCGCCGAGCCTGATGGTTACACGATTGCGATCGGCAACGCCGGCACCAGTGCCGCGACCTACACGATCAATCCGAAACTGCCGTTTACGCCGGACTCTTTCGTTGCCGATTGCGATGGTGGCGAAGACCTTCGGCATCGTCGCGCTGCGCAAGGATTTTCCGGCCAAGAATCTCGCCGACTTCATCGCCTACGCCAAGAAAAATCCCGGCAAGATCAATCTCGGCCATGCCGGCATCGGCTCGTCGAATTTCCTGATCTGCAAGAGCTTCGTGCAGGCCGCCGGAATCGACGTGACGCTGGTCGGCTATCGCGGCGCCGCGCCGGCGCTGACGGATGCGATCGGCGGCCAGATCGACGGCGTCTGCGATGCCGCCGCCTCGGTGTCGCAGGCGATCGACGACAAGCTGGTCAGGGGCCTCGTCGTCGGCTCGACGGTGCGGCTTGCGACCTTGCCCGATCTGCCGACCTCGGCGGAAGCCGGCCTTCCCGAATTCGAGGCGCAGGGCTGGAACGGCCTGTTCGCGCCGAAGGGGACGCCGCCGGCGATCGTCGCGAAACTGAACGACGCGGCGCGCACGGCGGTGGAGAGCGAGCCGGTCAAGAAGCGTTTTCGCGATCTCTCGACGGTCGCGCCCGACGCCAACGAGCACACGCCGGAAGTCCTGCAGCAACTCGTGACGCGCGACGTCGAGAAATACCGCAAGCTGCTGGAAGAGAAGAAATAGGCGTTCAGCTACCCACGCGAATTGCGTTCAGTCCTTTGGCCGGGCGCGCAACCGCTCGAACCACTTTCCATAGCGGTCGCCGGGAATCGTCATCGCAGCGACGCCGGCCATGACCAGCACCAGCCCGAGCGCCAAATTGGCCGGCACCGACTCGCCCAGCAGCAACACCGAGAGGCCGACGCCGATCGGAATGCGCAGATAGCCGTGCGCGTTGGTGGTCAGCGTGCCGAGCCGGGAGAGGCACATGTAGAACAGCATCAGCCCGAACGCGCTCGAGAAGATTCCCATGGCGACGACCGACATCAGCGCCTCCGGCGTCGGATGCAGGGTCCAGGGATGATCGACGATCAGCGACGCCGGCAACAGCAGGCAGCCGCCGAACAGCAGCGAGCCTGCGGCCACCACCATCGGGTCGTAGTCGGACAGCCGCAGGCCGAAGATCGTGGCGCAGGCAAACGAGATGGTGGCGAGCAGGATCATGATCTCGGCCAGGATGTTGGTGTCGAGACTGCCGAGTGCGTCGAGGCCGATGATGACGGCGGTTCCGGCGAGGCCGAGGATGGCGCCGGCCAGTTTCAGCAGCGTCGCCGGTTCGTGCCGCGTGATGCCCCAGGTGATGAGGAAGGCGAATATCGGCGTCGTCGAGGCCAGCACCACCGTGCTCGATGCCGGCACGTATTGCTGCGCCCAGGTGATCAACAGAAACGGAATCGTCGAATTGATGGTCTGCTGCTGCGCGAACAGCTTCCAGGCTTTGGCATCCGTCGGGAGCCGCATGCCACGCGCGTACAGGACGACGATCAGGAAGACGGCGGCGATCAGCGAACGCGCCGAGATGAAGGTAATCGGCGGGATCGTGCCGAGGCCGATCTTGGTCAGCGGATAGGTCGAACTCCAGCAGCACGCCAGCGCCAGCAGCAGCGCGTAGTCGCGCCAGCTCCGTCGAACCTGTGGAGCCTCAGGTGGCAATGGCGGCTGCGTCCGTCCGCGGCTTCGGCCTGATCCGCTTGATGGTGCCGGAATAGGTGAACAGCGTCCGTTCGCCGGATTTCAGCGTCCCGCGCAGGAAGATCAGGGAACCGCCGGCGCGGGTGATTTCGCCGCGGCCTTCCACCAGTTCGCCTTCGCGGGCGGCGTCGAGGAATTCGCAGGCGAATGCGACCGTCACGCCGGATGCCTGCAGCAAGGAGGAGGCCATCGCAAACAGGCAGTAATCGGCAAACGACATGAATGCGCCGCCATGAACGTTGCCCGAGCCGTTGAGATGCTTCTTCTCGACCCGGAACACGCATTGCACCTGGCCGTTTTCGTCGATCCGGTGCCAGAACGGCCCGTTATGGGTCTCGAAATTGTCACGCCTCCAGGTGCGCCAGCCGGCGAATTCGCCTTCGGTTTCGACGTCGATGCCGGGGGGAATGGGGGATGCAGTTTTGGTGAGTTCGTTCACGGAATCCGGCCTTCAATTGCGGGTCTTCAGCCCTTAAATCCGATCCAGCCGTGATGTGCAAACGCCGATCCTGACGGCAGTCGCCGCAAAGCTCTGGACAGGGCGGAAATGCGCCATAAAAGGCCTTTTCGCCCCCGTCCGATCTTCCTATTAAGGGACCCATGAACGAGCCCCGGACCAAGAACGAGCCGCAGATCACCCCCGAACTCGTCGCCAGCCACGGGCTGAAGCCGGACGAGTATGAGCGTATCCTCAAGCTGATCGGGCGGGTGCCGAGTTTCACCGAACTCGGGATTTTTTCCGCGATGTGGAACGAGCACTGCTCGTACAAATCCTCGCGCATCCATCTGCGGGGGCTACCGACCAAGGCGCCCTGGGTGATCCAGGGCCCGGGCGAAAACGCTGGCGTCATCGACATCGGCGACGGCCTGGCGGTGGTGTTCAAGATGGAGAGCCACAACCATCCGAGCTACATCGAGCCCTATCAGGGCGCGACCACCGGCGTCGGCGGCATCCTGCGCGACGTCTTCACGATGGGCGCGCGCCCGATCGCCTGCCTCAACGCGCTCTCGTTCGGCGCGCCGGAACATCCCAAAACGCGCCATCTGGTGTCGGGCGTCGTCGCCGGCGTCGGCGGCTACGGCAATTCGTTCGGCGTGCCGACCGTCGGCGGGCAGGTGCGTTTCCACACCCGCTATGACGGCAACATCCTCGTCAACGCGATGGCCGTTGGCCTTGCCGATACCGACAAGATTTTCTACGCGGCGGCGTCCGGCGTGAACATGCCGATCGTCTATTTGGGCTCCAAGACCGGCCGCGACGGCATTCACGGCGCCTCGATGGCGTCGGCCGAATTCGACGACGACAGTGCCGAGAAGCGCCCGACCGTGCAGGTCGGCGATCCCTTCGCGGAAAAATTGCTGCTGGAAGCCTGCCTGGAAATCATGGAAGCCGATTGCGTGATCGCGATCCAGGATATGGGCGCGGCAGGGCTGACCTGTTCGGCGGTCGAGATGGGCGCCAAGGGCGATCTCGGCGTCGATCTCAATCTCGATGCGGTGCCGACGCGCGAAACCGGCATGAGCGCCTATGAGATGATGCTCTCGGAGAGCCAGGAGCGCATGCTCATGGTGCTCAAGCCCGAGAAGGAAAAACAGGCCGAGGCGATCTTCCGCAAATGGGGGCTCGATTTCGCCGTCGTCGGCTACACCACGCCGAGCAAGCGTTTTGTGGTGAAGCATGGCGGCGACGTCATGGCCGATCTGCCGATCAAGGAACTGGGCGACGAGGCGCCGCTGTATGACCGGCCGCACGTCGCGTCCGCGCTGCTGCCGGTGATGCGTGCGCAGGACGTCAAGCCGCCGATCGGCATTTCGGCGGCGCTGGAAAAGCTGATCGGCACGCCCGAGCTCTGCTCGCGGCGCTGGGTCTGGGAACAATATGACCACGTCATTCTCGGCAATACCGTGCAGCGTCCGGGGGGCGATGCCGCCGTCGTGCGCGTGCAGGACGGACCGAAGGGGCTCGCGCTCACCGTCGACGTGACGCCGCGTTATTGCGAAGCGGATCCTTATCAGGGCGGCATGCAGGCGGTGGCCGAGGCCTGGCGCAACATCACCGCCGTCGGCGGCCGACCGCTCGCGATCACGGATAATCTCAATTTCGGCAATCCGGAACGGCCTGAAATCATGGGCCAGTTCGTCGGCTGCCTGAAGGGCATTGCGGAAGCCTGCCGCACGCTCGACTTCCCGGTCGTGTCCGGCAACGTCTCGCTCTACAACGAGACCAACGGCCGCGGCATCCTGCCGACGCCCTCGATCGGCGGCGTCGGCCTGCTGGACGATTTCACCAAGTCGGCCACGCTCGCCTTCAAGGCGGCTGACGAGGCGATCCTGCTGATCGGCGACACCCAGGGCTGGCTCGGCCAGTCCGTCTATCTGCGCGACATCTGCGGCCGCGAAGAGGGCGCGCCGCCGCCGGTCGATCTCGCCGCCGAAAAGCGCAATGGCGACGTGGTGCGCGGCATGATCCACGCCGGCACGGCCACCGCGGTGCACGACGTTTCCGACGGCGGGCTTCTGATCGCGCTCGCCGAGATGGCGATGGCAAGCAATATCGGCGCGCAGCTATTGGCGGCGCCGGCCTCGATCGTGCCGCACGCTTACTGGTTCGGCGAAGACCAGGCGCGCTACATCGTCACCGTGCCGGCGGCGGATGCGGGCCTCGTGCTGGCGAAGATGAAGGGCGCCGGCGTGCCCTGCGTGCGCATCGGCACCACCGGCGGCGATGCGATCGCGGTTGCCGGCGAAGCACCCGTGTCGGTCAAGTCGCTCCATGCGGCGTTCGAAAGCTGGCTGCCGGCCTATATGAGCGGCAAGGCGTCCTGACCAACGGTCTTCTCTCGTCATTGCGAGCGAACGCGAAGCAATCCACGGTGCGCTACGCAACAGAAAGAATGGATTGCTTCGTCGCTTCGCTCCCGCAATGACGGCTACTGAGAACACCCGCGTCGCGCCCGGTAATTTCCGCAACGCCGCGGTCAGCGCCCAGCTCAAGGCGAACGGTGAGCACGAAACCGATCGCGGCCTTGACGATCGCGGGCAGGTCGTAGTCGAACAGCCAGTATTGCAGCCACAGCGCGATCGGATAGTGCACCAGGAACATGCCGTAGGCATCGCCCTGCATCGGATCGAGCAGGCTCGAGCCCGATTGCTTGAACCGCAGGAAGTAGGCCAGGATCGCAAACATGATGGCCACGCTGAAGACAACGAAGAACAGGCCATAGATGCGCGCATACCAGTGCGGCTGCGGCGCCGGATTGCCCAGTATTTCGCGCTTGATGTAGATCAGTCACCCACAGCAGGCAATACGGAATCAAGCGTCGCAGCATCCAGTCCCAGCTGCTCTTCGCCAGCCGGCCGTCTGGCGCGAGAACGCCGCGATCGAAATTCGCCGCACCGATGCCGGCGCCGAAAAAGAAGTAGGCGGCATAGAGCAGCACGCGGCCGTGCTGGACCGAGAACGGCCCGAACTCGAACCAGCTGCTCGGCTCCGAAATAGAGCTCCGCCCGGAATATAGAAGGCAGCGGTGACAGCAAGCAGACCGGAAGAACACGGCCGGCCGGTCGAAGCCGTGCAGCGACAGGCGATTGATCGGATCGAGCAGATTGCGGCGACAGCCGGTACAGCAGGCTCGCAATCAGATCGAACGCCAGCAAGACCCAGAGGAACCAGATCGGTCCGCTCGGCCACGGGCCCGACGGTGATCGTCTTCCACCAGAATTCGGAGAAGCCGATCTCGGGATGCTGCCGCAGCGAGATGGCGTAATAGGCGATCGGAATGACCGTGAAGGCGCAGATCGCGAACGGCAGGCCGAGCCGCAGCAGGCGATCGCGCAGAAAGATCCAGCGGTCCCTTGCGGGCGATGCCCGGCCAGACGAACAGGCCGGACAGGAAGAAGAACATCGCCATGAAGAAGCTGTCGGTGGCGAGCACGATCATGTCGAAACCGATCCACGACTTGGGATCGGTGTGACCGAAATAGGTGTAGGGAATCACGGCGTGGTGGAACAGCACCACCAGCGTCAGGAAGGTGCGGGCGCGATCGAGCGCGAGGTTGCGCGATTTGACCTTTGGCGTCGCGCTGATCTCGGCGGTCGCCGCGGTGGATATCGATGTCATGGGCGCCTCCCGGCAGGCTGGTTGCGTCAAATGTTGCAACCGGGAACCTGATTCAGCAAGGCCTCAGTGACATCGGACCAAGGGCCGATATCAATGCGGCCTGCCGGCCATGACCGATCAGGCCACTTCCTCGATCTTCACCTTGTCCGGATAGAACGCCAGATGGCCGGCAATCTCCGCCATCGCCGGGAATGGCGTCTCATAGGTCCAGATCGCGTTCTCCAGCGTCTTGCCGTCGGCCTTGATGCTGAAATAGTTCGCATCCCCCTTGTAGGGGCAATGCGTGGTCCGTTCGGTGCGGGCCAGCAGCGCCATATTGGCGTCGCTCCGTGGCACATATTGCACCGCCGGATAGCTCGCCTCTTTCAGGGTCAGGGCATGGGTGGTGTCGGCGATGACAACGCCGCCGGCCGAGACCCGGACGCGCTTCGGATTGGGTGAAATCGTGATCGGATGGTCGGGACCGGGAAGTTTCATGGTTGGAGCCTTTTTTGCGGTCAGCCGGTTGTGACCGGATGTCTCGGCCTGAAAGGGTTTAAAACGTCCGGACCGGGAATATAGTGCCGGGATGGGTGACCTAGAAGGGCGTACGCGCTAGGTTTGGCCGTCACGGTCGCGCGAGCAGGCCGTGATTCGAAACATCTGACGGAGACATGCTGGATGCCGATGGACGCCCACGATATCGAATCGATGATCAAGGCAGCTATTCCCGATGCCGAGGTGACGATCCGCGATCTGGCCGGCGACGGCGACCACTACGCCGCGACCGTGATTTCGGAATCCTTCCGCGGCAAGTCGCGCGTCCAGCAGCATCAGATCGTCTACCAGTCGCTCAAGGGACAGATGGGCGGCGTGCTGCACGCGCTGGCGCTGCAGACCGGCGTGCCGGAAGGCTGATCGAACAGACGGGGGCGCGCGCCATGGCGGCGGATACTGCACGCGGCGCGCTGTTCCGCCCGATCGTGCCGAACCAGCACAGCCGGGTAACCTATGCCGAGCTGTTCTTCGATCTCGTCTTCGTCTTTGCGGTCACGCAGATATCGCACACGCTGCTCGGCAATTTCACGCCGCTGGGCGTCCTGCAGGTCACGCTGCTGTTCCTCGCGGTGTGGTGGGTGTGGGTCTACACCTCCTGGATCACCAACTGGCTCGATCCCGAAAAGACACCGGTCCGCCTGCTGCTGTTTGCGCTGACGCTCGGCGGCCTCGTGCTGTCGACCTCGATTCCTGCGGCGTTCGACGGGCGCGGGCTGTGGTTTGCCATCGCCTACGCCGCGATGCAGGTCGGCAAGACGGTCTTCCTGTGGCTGTCGACGACGCCGTCGCAATCGCTGGCGCGCATGAACGCGATCCGCATCACGACCTGGCTGGCGATTTCAGCGGTGTTCTGGATAGCCGGCGGATTGGCGGACGGCGAACTGCGGCTGGTGCTGTGGGCGATCGCGCTCGGCATCGAATATATCTCGCCGGCGGTGCGGTTCTGGATACCGCGATATGGCGCGTCTTCGGTCGCGGATTGGGTGGTCGAGGGCGGCCACATGGCCGAACGCTGCGCCGGCTTCATCATCATCGCGCTCGGCGAATCCATCGTCGTGACCGGCGCGACCTTTGCCGATCTGACCTGGACCACGGAAAACGTCGCCGCCTTCGCCTCGGCCTTTGTCGGCAGCCTTGCGATGTGGTGGATCTATTTCCACAAGGGCGCCGAAGCCGGCTCCGAACAGATCTCGAAATCGAGCGAGCCGGGAAGGCTGGCGCGGCTCGCCTATACCTATCTGCACATGCCGATCGTGGCCGGCATCATCGTCTCGGCGGTGGCCGATGAACTCGTGCTGAAGCACCCGCTCGGGCATTCCGATCTCAGGACGGTTCTGAGCGCGATCGGCGGACCGCTGCTGTTCCTGGTCGGGACGATCCTGTTCAAGCACAGCTTTCGCGGCTTCCTTCAGCTCTCGCACGGCGTCGGCATCATTGCGCTCGGCGCGCTCGCCTGGTTCGCAGGCGAACTGTCGCCGCTGATGCTGTCGGTTCTCACGTCCGCGATCATGATCGTGGTCGCGGTGTGGGAATCGATCTCGCTGGGATCGGCCGTGGCGGAATAGCGTATCCGGCAGCTACTTCTGGCCGACCACATTGCGCAGCACGAGGTCGGACAGTTGCACCACGAGCGCCCGCAGCCTGGCATTTTCCTCGAGCAGGGATGCCAGTGCGGCATCCGCGTCAGTATCCAGCTCGGCATCCTCGTGCGTGCGCGGATCGATGACGACGTACAGCTTCTGATTGCGAAACGTCGGATACGCATTCCCCATGACTAACATCCCTTGGCACGAACTCACCCCAGCCAAGCCTTGTCGGAAGATTCGCCTGAGTCCGCGTCAAAATTTGGACGTTTCGAAGGGCAAACCGCAGCGCGGGTGCAGCAAATTGCTGACGCAAGCGTTGCGAAATCGTTAAGAATTATCTATCACATTGGCCATCGAAGGTGCTGGCGCGCGGCGGCGCAGCCACCTTCCTCCGGCAGGACATCTCGACCAGCGCGATCAACTCAGTCTCCACGGTTTTGCCCGTGGGTGGGAACGCGCGCCGATGAAACAAAGCGAAGCAAGGGTCCTGATCCTGCAGCAGTGGGACGAGTGGATTCTCGACGCAAGCGATCGATCCGGGCGGGCCCACCGGAAAGGACTCGCTGCGGTTCTTCTACGAACTCGAGGATGACGGATCGCCATTGCTGGATTTCCAGGCGCGGGGGCAGGACAAATGGCGGATCATTCACGCCTGGCTGTTGAGCGCACAGCGATTGTCCGATCACTGGATATCGCCGGCGCCCCGGGTCCCGCCGACGCGCAAGCCGCGACCCGCGCGCCGCAAGTCCGGCAGCCGAGAAGTGCGGCGAGAGCTGACCGGCCTCAGTCGGACGCCACCAGCGCGTGAACCGAGAACATCGCCGCCTTGTCGGTCCAGGATTCCCGCACCTTCCAGTCCGCAGCCCGCGCCAGCGCCGTGAAGCGCTCGAGGCTGTATTTATAGCTGCTCTCGGTGTGGATGCTCTCGCCGGGACGGAACGAGAAATTGTGCCCGAGCACGCGCACGCTCTGCGCCTTGCGGCTGATCAGGTGCATCTCGATGCGGTGGCGGTCGCGATTGTAGATCGAGCGGTGGGTGAAGGCGGAAAGATCGAAATTGCCGCCGAGCTCGCGGTTGATGCGCACCAGCACATTGAGGTTGAAGCGCGCGGTGACGCCGGCGGAATCGTTGTAGGCGTCGTAGAGCACGCGCTCGTCCTTTTCGAGGTCGACGCCGATGATCATCTGCGCGCCGTCGCCGAGGATCGCGCGCGCGCTGCGCAGGAAGGCGCTCGCCTCATGCGGTTCGAAATTGCCGAGCGTCGATCCCGGAAAGAAGCCGACCTTCGGCATTCCGGCGATCTCGGCGGGCAGGGCAAACGGCGCGGTGAAATCCGCGGCCACCGGATAGACGTCGAGACCGGGGAAATCCTTGCGCAGGGCGTCGGCCTGCGCGTTGAGGAAATCGCCGGATATATCGACCGGGACATAGGCGCCGAAATCGCAGCGCTCCAGCAGCAGCCGCACCTTGGTGGTGGCGCCGGCGCCGAATTCGACCAGCGCCGCGCCCTTCGGGATGATGGCGGCGATCGCATCGCCGCGATCGCGCAGGATGCCGAGCTCGGTGCGGGTCGGATAATATTCCGGCAGCACCGTGATCTGCTCGAACAGCTCCGATCCGGTGGCGTCGTAGAAATATTTCGGCGACAGGCGCTTGGGATGCTGCGACAGGTTGCCGATCACGTCTCCGGCAAAGGCGGAAGTCTGTTCGTCGAACGGGAGCGCTTCGGCCAAAGCGGGGGCATGCACATTCATGATACTCTCCTGAACGCGCTTTCCGGCGCGCTTTTGATCATCGTTGGTGCATGATCGGTTCGGAAAGGCGTTAGTCGCCTTGCCGGATCATGCTTGAGAAAAGTCAGGCGTAGTCGGCGAGGCGCAATCCCGTGAATTGCCAGCGGTGGTGCGGATAAAAGAAGTTGCGATAGGTGATACGGCTGTGTCCGGCCGGCGTTGCAAGCGAGGAGCCGCGCAGCACCAGCTGGTTGACCATGAACTTGCCGTTGTATTCCCCGAGCGCGCCTTCGATGGCGCGGTAGCCGGGGTAGGGCGAGTACGAACTGCGGGTCCATTGCCAGACGATGCCGAAGGCGTCGTTGAGATGGCCGGCGCGGGCCGCGACTTCCCATTCCATCTCGGTCGGCAGATGACTGCCGGCCCAGCGCGCGAACGCATCGGCCTCGTAATAGCTGACATGGCTGACCGGGGCGGAGGGATCGACCGGCTGCAATCCGCCGAGCGTCATGATCCGCCATTCGCCGTCGACCTGGCGCCAGTGGCCGGGGGCCTGCCAGCCCTCGTTGCCGGCGGCGGCAAAGCCGTCCATCAGCCACAGCGTCGCCGTGGCGTAGCCGCCGTCCTTCATGAAGGCGAGCCATTCGGCATTGGTGACGAGGTTGCGGGCGATTTTCACCGGGCCGACCAGCGCGCGATGCGCCGGCTTCTCATTGTCGAAATGAAAGCTGTCGTCGGTATGCCCGACGGTATGGATGCCCTCGTTGAGGGTGACCCATTCCTCAGCCGCGCGGGTCGAGGCGGGGAAGCGCCACGCCGGATCGTAGGCCGGCGGGATCGGGTTCTGCGCAAAGGCGTGCAGGATGTCGGTCAGCATCAATTCCTGATGCTGCTGCTCGTGATTGAGGCCGACCTCGACCAGCGGCACCAGCCCGTTGAGGGTGTCCTCGCCGGCGGTCTGGAAGAATTTCACCACGGCGGCGTCGACATGCCGGCGATAGGCGGTGACTTCATCGGCGCTCGGGCGGGTCAGATGGCCGCGCTGGTGGCGGGCATGGCGGGGGCCGGCGCTGACGTAATAGGAATTGAACAGGAAGGCGTAGTCGGGGTGGAAGACCTGATAGCCCGCGCAATGCTCGCCGAGCAGGAATTGCTCGAAGAACCAGGTGGTATGGGCGCGGTGCCACTTCGCCGGGCTGGCGTCCGGCATCGACTGGATCAACTGGTCCTCGGGGCTCAGGGGCGCGGCCCGGCGCTCGGTCTCGTCCCGGACGGCGAGATAGGCTTCGACCAGTCTCTGGGCGAGGGTGCCGGAATCGGAAAAAAGTGACGGGGTGGGGGTGGCTAACGCGGCCGCGGCGGATACTGATTTCGTCACTGGTGTCTCCGGTTCGGGAGAGAACGTTTCTCTGGCAGACAGGTTCCTGACGGACAGTCCGTCCTAGATAGGGGTTCCCGTCCGGGAAAAAAGCCTCTCCGGGGCATGATATTGATGCCGTCAGACTATGGCCGGTCCCGCCGTCTTGGCGGCCGCATCGGGCCCATGCATGCCAGCTCCCCGCCATTTTACTTTGGATGCACAAAGGTTTGGGCTACATATATGGGCAGTAACGGGTTAAACGGGACGAGCCGGCCCGGAAGGCTGAGCCGCAGGGGGCTGTGCCCCAAAAGGAAGCGAATATGAGCATCGAGCAATTCATCGACAACGAAGTGAAGTCGAACGACGTCGTGCTGTTCATGAAGGGAACGCCGCAGTTTCCGCAGTGCGGTTTCTCGGGCCAGGTGGTGCAGATCCTCGACCACGTCGGCGTCGGCTACAAGGGCCTGAACGTTCTGGAATCCGCCGAGCTGCGCAACGGCATCAAGACCTATTCCAACTGGCCGACCATTCCGCAGCTCTACGTCAAGGGCGAGTTCGTCGGCGGCTGCGACATCATCCGCGAGATGTTCCAGGCCGGTGAATTGCAGCAGCTGTTCGCCGACAAGGGCGTCACCGTCAACGCGGCGGCCTCGGCCTGAGCTTGAGCGCGCGCCAGATCGGCAAGGCGCGGCTGGAAGTCATCGTTGCCGACATCACCACCTTGCGCGTTGACGCCATCGTCAACGCCGCGAATTCGTCGCTGCTCGGTGGCGGCGGCGTCGATGGTGCGATCCATCGCGGCGCCGGTCCCGAACTGCTTGCCGAATGCCGCACGCTCCATGGCTGCGCGACCGGCGACGCCAAAATCACCAGAGGCTATCGGCTGCCGGCGAAGCATGTGATCCATGCCGTCGGGCCGGTCTGGCACGGCGGCAGTGAGCGCGAGGACGAATTGCTCGCCTCCTGCTATCGCCGCGCGCTCGAACTGTGCTCAGGCCAACGCGCTTTCGTCGCTGGCGTTTCCTGCGATCTCCACCGGCGTCTATCGCTTCCCCGCCGATCGTGCGGCCGGCATCGCGGTGGCAACGGTCGCCGATGCGCTCGGCGCGGCGCCTGACGTCACCAACGTGATCTTCTGCTGCTTCTCCCGCGACAGCGCCCGGCTGCATGAAGCGGCGCTGGCGGCCTTCGGCAGCCCTTGTGCCGACTGAGACGCGACCGCTACACTCCCCGGGCGAAGTCCGGGGAGGGGTCTGATGAATTCACGTCAATTGCTGCGTACGCTTGCCTGTGGCGCGCTGATGCTGGGGGCAATGCCGCCGGCCCGCGCCGAAGGCACCTTCGACATTCCCGCCGGCGCGCATTTCAACCAGGACAAGCTCGCCAAGGTCAGCGAGTTCTTCAAGAACGAGGTCGCGACCGGCAAGATCGCCGGCGCGAACGTCCTGATCCAGCAGCACGGCAAGCCGGTCTATCACGAAATCTTCGGCGTGCAGGACGTGGTGTCCAAGGCGCCGATGACGGACAAGACCATCTTCCGCCTGTTCTCGATGACCAAGGCGATCACCTCCGTGGTGGCGATGGAGCTGATCGAGGACGGCAAGATCAAGCTCGACGATCCCGTCTCGAAATACATTCCCTCCTTCGCCAACGTGAAAGTCGGCGTCGAGAAAAAGGCCGAGGACGGCACCAAGACGCTCGAACTGGTGCCGCCGACCCGGCCGATGACCGTGCTCGACCTGATGCGTCACACCTCCGGCATCACCTACGGCTTCTATGGCGACAGCCTGGTGCGCAAGGCCTACAAGGCGGCCAACATCTATGCGGGCGATTTCGATCTTGCCGAATTCGCCGAGCGGATCGCCAAACTGCCGCTGCACAACCAGCCGGGCGCGCTCTGGCAATACGGCCATTCCACCGACATCCTGGCGCGGGTCATGGAGATCGCGTCCGGAAAATCCCTGCTTGGCGATCGAGAAGGAAAAGCTGCTCGATCCGCTCGGCATGAACGACACCGGCTTCTTCGTCACCGATCCGGAGAAGCAGAAGCTGCTGGCGCAGCCGGTGCCGAACGACAGCGATTTCCGGGTCGGCCGCGAGTAACGACCGACGTTCGTCAAGAAATGGGAATCCGCCAGCGGCGGCATGGTCTCGACCATGGCGGACTATTCGCGCTTTGTGCAGATGCTGCTCAATGGCGGCACGTTCGAGGGCAAGACCTACCTCAACCCGAAGACGTTCGAACTGATGGCGACGGACCATATCGGCAAGGGCTCCGGCGTCGAGCGCGATTATTTCTATTTCCCCGGTGACGGCTTCGGCTTCGGGCTTGGGCTTGGCGTTGCGCACCGATCCCGGCAACGCCAAGCCGCCGCCGCCGGGCTCGCTCGGCGAACTGAAATGGGACGGCGCCTCCGGCTGCTATTTCGTGATCGACCGCAAGCAGGACATGTTCTTCGTGCTGCTGGAACAGACGCCCTCCGAACGGCAGCGCATCCAGCGCACGCTCAAGCAGTTGATCTATGAAGCGATGGAGAATTGACGGCTCTCGCGCGCCGTGGCCTGGTCGCGGCGGCGCTGGCGGTTGTCCTCGCCGGCGGTCCGGATCCGGCGCGCGCCGAATCCGCGACGTCCGGTCGCGCGGAGTTTTTCGCGCGAAGGCCTCGAGCGCGTCGGCGACTATATCCGCAACGAAATCGCGACCGGCACGTTTCCCGGCGCGATCCTCCTGATCCAGCAGCACGGCAAGCCGGTCTATTTCGAAAATTTCGGCGTCCGCGATGTCGCGACCAAATTGCCGATGAGCGCGGACACGATCTTTCGTCTCTATTCGATGTCGAAGCCGATCACCTCGGTCGCGGCGATGATGCTGGTCGAGGACGGCAAGCTGAAACTCGATGATCCCGTTTCGAAATACATCCCGGCCTTTGCGGAGACGAAGGTCGGCGTCGAGAAGCGCGGCGACGACGGCACGCTGACGCTGGTGCGGGAGCCGCTCCGTCGTCCGATCACGATCGAGGATTTGCTGCGCCATACGTCGGGCCTGACCTACGGCTTACAATGGCGGCAATCTCGTGCGCAAGTTCTATGCCGAGGCCGACCTCTTCAGCAGCGATCTGACCAACGCCGAATTTGCGGAGCGAATTGCAACGCTGCCGCTGGCCGAGCAGCCGGGCACGCAGTGGGACTACGGCCATTCGACCGACGTGCTCGGCCGCGTGATCGAGGTGGTGTCGGGAAAAACCCTGTTCCAGTTCGAGAAGGAACGGCTGCTCGATCCGCTCGGAATGGACGAGACCGAATTCTACGTCAGTGACGCGACAAAGCGGCCGCGCATCGCCGAGCCGATGCCGGACGACCGCATGATCAGTCCGACCACCGCGCTCCGCAATCCGCTGCAGCCGCGAAGGGCGGAGCCCGGTGGATCAGGGATGGTCGGGACGGTCGGCGACTACGCGCGCTTCGCACAGATGCTGCTGAACGGCGGCACGTATCAAGGCCGGCGCTACCTCAAGCCCGAGACCATCGCGCTGATGGCGTCGGACCATATCGGCCCCGAAACGGGAATCGGGCGCGACTATGCCTATTATCCCGGCGCGACCAGCGGCTTCGGCCTCGGCTTCGCCGTGCGCACCTCGGTGCCGCCGAACACGTCGTGGCCGCTGGGCGAATACCGCTGGGACGGCGTCGCCGGCACGTTCTTCTTCATCGATCCCGCGGACGACATGTTCGCCATCTTCATGGTGCAGACGCCGTCGCAGCGCGGACGCATTCAGCTTGCGTTGAAGACGCTGATCTATCAGGCGTTGCTGAAATAAGCGCGAACAATGTCCGGCCCCGATGCCGCGACTTCCGTAGTTCTACGCTGTCGGCGAAAATCTTGATTAACAATCAAGCGTTACGATGCGTCCCTCGGTACTTCGCCGCTTTTCCAAAAAATAATTTCGGTCCGGTCAACGGCACCGTCTTCAAGGGTGCAGCATGCTTGATTCTGGCTATGGCCGATTGATTCTGTCCGGAACGGTTCTCGCGGCGACCGCGCTTGGCCTGTTCGGGTTCGTAAATACAAGCCTCGGCGCCGCACTGGTCGGCGAAACGCGCCGCATCGATCTCGGCCAGAAGGCGCCGGCCGGCATCGACGCGATGAAGGCGCTTTACAAGCGGCCGGCATCGATCCCGTTTCCCAAGGAAAACCCCTACACGCCGGAAAAGTTTTCGCTCGGCAAGAAGCTCTATTTCGACACGCGCCTGTCGGTGACGTCGGCGCAGTCCTGCGCGAGCTGTCACAGCCCGGGCTTCGGCTGGGGCGACGGCCTGGCGGTCGGCGTCGGCCACGGCATGGCGCAAGCTCGGCCGCCGCTCGCCGACCATCGTCAACGCCGCATGGGGCGCGATCTTCATGTGGGACGGCAGGCTGGCCAACCTTGAAGAGCAGGCGCTCGGTCCGATCCAGTCTCCCGGCGAAATGAACATGCCGATCGAGAAGCTGATGGAGCGCCTCACATCGATTCCGGAATACAAGCCGCTGTTTGCCTCGGCCTTCCCGGGCGAGGGCATGAAGGCCGAAGACGCTTGCAGCCGCGATCGCGACCTATGAGCGGACGGTCGTCTCCGAACGTGCGCCGTTCGACGCATGGATCGACGGAAACGAAAAGGCGATCTCCGACGAGGCCAAGCGCGGCTTCGCCGTCTTCAACACCAAGGCGATGTGCTCGTCCTGTCACGAGGGCTGGAATCTCACCAATGACGGCTTCCAGGATATCGGCCTGCCGAGCGACGATATCGGGCGCGGCGAGTTCGTGCCTGGCGTCATCAAGATGGCGCACGCCTTCAAGACACCGGGATTGCGCGAGATCGCGCGCCGGGCACCCTACATGCACGATGGATCGCTCGCCACGCTCGAACAGGTCGTCGACCATTATGACCGCGGCGGCGTCGACCGGCCGAGCCGTTCCGACCTGATGAAGCCTCTCGGCCTTACCTCGCAGGAGAAGACCGACCTGGTCGCTTTCCTCAACACCCTGACCAGCAACCTCAGTCCAACGGCGGTGCCGGCCCTTCCTCGCTGATTACCAGCCTTCACAACACCAGGAATTTCCGATGCGCAGACTAGCCGTTTTCGTTCTCGTCATCACCGCGGGCCTGTCGGTCGGCGCGTTGGCCGGCAACCAGATGATCCACCAGCAGGGCCGCGTGTTCGGGCCCGACAACGTCACCATCAAGAAGGGCGATGCGCTCAGCTTCGTGAACGACGACACCGTGCCGCACAACATCATTTCGACCAGCAAGGGTAACGAGTTCAACCTGGGGTCACAGCCTCCGGGAACGTCGACGGACGTGACGTTCAAGGAAGCCGGCGACGTGCAGGTGATCTGCGCGATCCACCCGCGCATGAAACTGATGGTCAAGGTTACAGACTAGCCCCTCAAGGCGCACGTCACCGGAGATTCCTGATGTCGATCCGTTACAAGATTTTCGGTGTTTTCAGCATCCTGATCGTGCTGGCCTGCGGGCTGGCCTATTACGGGATCCGCGGCATCTCCACCTCCGGCGACCTTGTCGTGCGCCTCTACGACGGTCCGCTGATGGGGATCAACCACGCGCGTTCGGCGCACGCTTCGCTCAATGAGGCCCGCCTCATCATGCAGCAGGGCCTTGTCGAGGGCGCATCGGCAGAGACGGTCGCCCGGCTTGAAAAGCTGCGCGGCGGCATTTTTGAGGACTTGAAAGTGGTCCGCGACCGGGTGCAGAGCCCGAATGCCGGGAAGGCCCTGGAGCAGGCCGAGAGCCGGATCCGGACCTGGTCGGATGAAGGGTTGAAGATATTGAAGTCCGTGTCCGGCGGGTTGACCGAGATCCCGACCAATTTCTCGCTGGCGAAGAAGGGCGATGAGGCCGTCGCCGCGCTGGACGATCTCGTCGAAATCGTCGCCGCCTTTGGCTTCGACTATCGTACCGAGGCCGAGGCCACGGTTGCCGCTGCGCGCACGACCATGCTGGGGATTGCCGTCGGCACCGCGCTGATCGGATTGCTGCTCGCGATTGCCTTTGCGTATTCCATGAGCAAGCCGATCTCGGCGTCGATGCGGATCGCCGAACGCGTGGCCGCCGGAAATTTCACCGACCAGATCGACACGCGGCGGCGTGACGAACTCGGCCGCCTCCTGAAGTCGCTGGCGGTGATGCAGGCGAGCCTGAAGGAGCGGGCCGACGAGGAGCTGATGCTGAAGTCCTCCAAGGACCAGACCCATGCGGAGCAGGTCAGCCGGCGCCAGCGGATCGAGGCGGAAATCGAGACCTTCCGTTCCAGCGTCACCTCCGTCCTTACCAATACCGACAGGATGACGGGCGAGCTTACCGAGACGGCGGAAACCCTGTCGTCGATCGCCCGCGCCGCGGGCGAGCAATCGGCCGAGACGGCCTCCACCGCCGATGCGACATCGTCGAACGTGCAGACGGTCGCCACCGCCACCAGCCAGCTCGGCGAGTCCGTTCAGGCGATCAAGGGCCAGATTCACGACGCCACCGAAATCGTGCAGCGCGCGACCGGCATGGCCGGCGTCGCCAACGAGACCATGGGCGCGCTCGCAACCTCGGCGCAGCATATCGACGAGGTGGTCGGCTTCATCCGCAACATCGCCGGCCAGACCAACCTGCTGGCGCTCAACGCCACCATCGAGGCCGCGCGGGCCGGCGAGGCCGGGCGCGGATTTGCGGTGGTCGCCTCGGAGGTCAAGGCGCTGGCGATCCAGACCGCAAAGGCCACCGAGGAGATCTCGTCGCAGATCGCCGAGGTGCAGTCGGCGACCCGGCAGGCCGTCGACAATGTCGGCGCGATCGCGGCCATCATGAAGGATATCGACAGCTTTACGGCAACGATCGCCGAAGCCGTGAGCCAGCAGAACGCGGCGACGACCGAAATATCCAGGAATATCGGCGAAGCGGCGGCGGGCACGGCAAGCGTCGCCCAAAGCATCGCCGGAACGGCGGCGGCGAGCGAGGACACCAACCGTTCCGCCGATCTGGTGCTGACGACCGCCAAGGATCTGTCGCGTCAGGCCGCGGAGCTGCGCCTGTCGGTCGATCGGTTCCTTGCCAACGTGGCAGCCTGAGCGCGAAGGCCGGTCAAGCCCCGCGCACGATCTCGCGGACGAGGCCGACCGTTTCCTCGATCTCGGCCGCCGTCACGTCGAGATGGGTGCAGGCGCGGATCCGGCCGTCCATCATCGCCAGGAACACGCCGCGTTTTCCGAGCGCCTCGACCATCTTGTTGCCGCTGACGCCGGCGCCGTCGGGCCTGAAGAACACCAGATTGGTCTCGGGCTGCTGCACCTCGACGCCATTGATCTGCGACAAACCGCGCGCCAGCGCCCTTGCATTGGCGTGATCGTCGGCGAGGCGGTCGACGTGATGGTCGAGCGCGTAGACGCAGGCCGCTGCGCAAATGCCGGCCTGCCGCATCGAGCCGCCGAGCCGCTGCTTCCAGCGCCAGACGGTGTCGATGAAATCGCGCGAACCCGCGATGGCGCCGCCGATCGGCGCGCCCAGGCCCTTGGAGAAATCGATCCAGGCCGAATCCCACCCCGCGGCCATGTCGCGCGCCGAGATCCCGGTGGCGACGCAGGCGTTGAGCAGCCGCGCGCCGTCCATGTGGGTGACAAGCCCGTTGGCCTTGGCGATCTTGACCACCTCATCGAGCGCGGCCTTCTTCCAGATCGTGCCGCCGCCGATATTGGCGGTCTGCTCGACGCTGACCATGGTCTGCGGCGGCTGGTAGCGCGAGCGCGGGTGGAGGGCGGCGCGAAGCGTCTCCGGCGAAAATTGTCCGTCCTCGCCCGGCAGCGGCGTGATCTGGAAGCCGCCAAGGGCTGCATGCGCGCCGCCTTCGCGGGCGATGATATGGGCGCTGGCATGCGCCAGGATCTCGTCGCCCGGCCGGCACCAGGACAGAGTGGCCGTGACGTTGCACATGGTGCCCGAGGGCATGAAGACGGCGGCTTCCTTGCCAAGCAGATCGGCGACGCGGTCGCACAACAGATTGACGGTCGGATCGTCGCCGACCTGCTCGTCGCCGACCTCGGCGCGCGCCATGGCTTCGCGCATCGCCGGCGTCGGACGCGTCTGGGTGTCCGACAACAGGTTGATGCGGACGGGCGTGGCCTTGGGATCGGGCCGGGCAGGGGTATAGGTCATGGCGTGTTCTCGGTATTTTTGGCGTGAGGAGGGGAGAAGGTACTATCTGAACCGCAGGTTTTCGCGTGAGAGTTGGTCGATCGACGAGCACCCCATCAGCTTCATTCCACGCTCGATCTCGGTTCGCATCAGGCCGAGCGCGCGCTCGACGCCGGCCTGGCCGGCCGCGGCGAGAGGATAGAGATAGAAACGCCCGACGCCAACGGCTTTGGCGCCCAGCGACAATGCTTTCAGGACATGGGTGCCACGCTGGATTCCGCCGTCCATGATGACGTCGATCTTGTCGCCGACGGCATCGACGATTTCAGCCAGCTGATCGAAGCCTGCGCGCGAGCCGTCGAGCTGCCGGCCGCCATGATTGGACAGCACGATACCGGTGCATCCGATCTCGACGGCGCGCTTCGCGTCGGCGACCGACATGATGCCCTTGAGGCAGAATTGCCCGTTCCACTGTTTCACCATTTCGGCAACGTCGTCCCAATTCATCGAGGGATCGAGCATCTCGGTGAAATAGCGGCCGATCGACATCGCCCCGCCGCTCATGTCGACATGCTCGTCGAGCTGCGGCAGTTTGAAGCCCTCATGCGTGAGGTAGTTGATGCCCCACATCGGCTTGATCGCAAACTGATACATGCCGCCAAGCGTCAGCCGGAACGGAATCGAAAACCCGGTGCGCAGATCGCGTTCGCGATTTCCCCCGGTGATGCTGTCCACCGTCAGCATCATGACCTCGACGCCGGCCTCCCGGGCGCGTTGCATCATGGCGCGGTTCAGCCCGCGATCCCTGTGAAAATAGAATTGATAGACCTGCGGCGTATCGTGCGCCTTGCGCAGTTCCTCGAGGCTCACGGTGCCGAGCGAGGATACGCCGAACATCGTGCCGAATTTCGCTGCCGCGGCGGCTACCGCGCGCTCGCCGGTATGGTGGAACAGCCGCTGCAACGCGGTCGGCGAACAGTAGAACGGCATGGCCAGCTTCTGGCCCATGACGGTCACGGACATGTCGATGTTCTCGACGCCGCGCAGGACGTTGGGCACCAGGTCGCAGCGCTCGAAGCTCGCAGTATTGCGGCGAAGCGTCGTCTCGTCGTCAGCCGCGCCGTCGATGTAATTGAAAATCGGACCGGGCAGGCGCAGTTCGGCCAGCCTGCGGAAATCATGGAAGTTGTGGCAGTCGCTCAAACGCATGGTGTTTCCCCGCACCGGTCGCGGCCTGTAGCCGGCCCACTTGGGCTGCACCCTACGTGGAACCCGGGGCTAGAACCATGTGCATTCGAACGAAAAAAGGCCCCGGCAAAACCGGGGCCCTTGATATCCAAAAATCGCTTTCCGATCAGCGCGAATAGAATTCGACGATCAGATGCGGCTCCATCTGCACCGCGAACGGCACGTCGGACAGCACCGGGATGCGGGTGAACTTCGCCGTCATCTTGGAGTGATCGGCTTCGATGAAGTCGGGCACGTCGCGCTCGCCGAGCTGGCTTGCTTCCAGCACCGGCGTGAGCTGCTTGGAGGATTCCTTGATCTCGACGAGATCGCCCGGCTTGACCTTGTAGCTCGAAATGTTGACGCGGCGGCCGTTCACCTTGATGTGGCCGTGGTTGATGAACTGGCGCGCGGCGAACATGGTGGCGACGAACTTGGCGCGGTAGACCACGGTGTCGAGACGGCGCTCCAGCAGGCCGATCAGGTTTTCACCGGTGTCGCCCTTCATCCTGCCGGCCTCGACATAGATGCCGTGGAACTGGCGCTCGGAAATATTGGCGTAATAGCCCTTGAGCTTCTGCTTGGCGCGGAGCTGCACGCCGAAGTCGCTCAACTTGCCCTTGCGGCGCTGGCCGTGCTGGCCGGGGCCGTACTCACGGCGGTTCACGGGGCTCTTGGGGCGGCCCCAGATATTCTGGCCCATACGGCGATCGATCTTGTATTTCGCCTCACTGCGCTTTGTCATCGCGTCCTCTTTAGGCATAGCCATCGCGCATGCGATGGCGTGCTGGTTTTCAGGTTTGAGGAGACGCGCCCTCCTGTGCCCCGGGAATTTCCCGGTGCCGACAGGTCCGCGCCAAAAGCTCGGCGAGGACCACGGGTCGCGAAACGCAACGCGGGCCGAAAACGGCCCGCGAGCAAGCGGGTTATTAGGGAGAAAGCGCCGTTCTGTCAATGAAAAGGGGCCATCCCAGACCTGCGGACAGGAGGCCGTCAGGTTGCCGCCACCCGGACCGGTTTCGGCTCGGAATGCTGCCGATTCGCCCGCAATTCGGCTGTTATTTCGCCGTTCAGCACCTGTTCCAGCCGGATCAGGACCCTGGCCATCGGGGCGGCATCGGTAATCCGGTGGTCCCAGCGCAGCACGACGTCGACCGACTGGTCCGCTTTCTCCACCCCATAACTCAGGACGTATGGCCCCGGGCTTATCGCATGCAGTTCGCCGGCCCCATAGGCGGCCACCGAAGTCACCCCGAAACTGCCGAAATGATTGGCGTGCTGGCGGCCGAAATTCAGCCCGAGCATCCAAGCCAGCCGGCGGAGCGGCAGCGGCAGCCGGGTCGCGCGCAGGATCTTGCGGAACGCCGGCACCTGATCGATCGGCGCCTCCTTGGCATGCCGGATCATCGCGTCGACTTCCGCCAGCGTCATTTCATCCGGCGCGTTGATCTTTTGCGCCAGCACGTAATCCTCGCCGTCCTCGACGCGCGCGATGGCTATCATCGCCACACTGCGCGGCAGTTCATAGAAGGTGGGCCACGGCCATTTGGCGTAGAGCGTGCGCAGCACCGGTTCTTCCCTGGCGACCAGCGCGAACGCCTTGACGAAAATCGCCGCCCAGCCCGGCCGCTGTGCCGCCTGCGCGCGGGCCTCCAGCATGGGCCGCAGATTGAGGGGGCGGGTGAGCGAAACAAAGGGCACGCGGATCGAGGCGTGCATGAGGTCGGCGACAAAACGGCGCGGCAGCGTGATTTTTCGGACCGTTCCGCGCATCGCCCCGCTCAAATCCCCACAATAAAAAAATCAGCAAGCGGCACTGCAATAACCCGCCGCCAAGCCTCTGATGTAGCACGAACTGGCCGGCTTGACGCCAGATGCTTGTTGCCTAGGGCGCGGGCGAGGCCAACGGCTTGGACTTATCCACGACATAAACACCGAGTACTTTCAATGGCTTGTCGCCATGAACTTTGGCATCATGCGGCGTGCCCGCCGGGATCATGTAGGAATCCCCGGCCTTGAGGTGCTGGTCCGGCTTGCCCTCGACGAGAAGGTCGGCTTCGCCTTCCAGCAAATATCCCATTTCGACGCCGGGGTGGGTATGACGTCCGGCGCTGCCGCCCGGCGGGATTTCGGCAATGCCGGAGACGGTGGCGTAGCCGTCTGGAAATTCGGCCTTCTGCAGCGGCGTGCGCTTGACGCCGCCCTGTTGAGCGATCGCCACACCTGCAAAGGCAAAGGCTGCGAGGGATAGTCCGAGCAAAATTTTCTTGATCATGATGTTTCTTCTCCCTGTCAGGAGAGACTACCAGCGCGACAGGCCAGCGGAAAGCGGGCGGTGGAATCGCTAGCGCTTGATCCCGGCAAAACTCGCCGCGATGCCGCGCTGGAACAACGACCAGTCGAAGCCGAGCGCCAGCGCCAGATAACCGCGGTCGATCATTTGATTGGCCTGTTCGGCGGATCGCGCGACGCCGCCGATCGGCACGCCGCTTTTGAGAATGGCTTCCTCGGCGCGCTTCATCAGCGCCACCACCTCCGGATCGTCAGGCAGGCCGCGCTTGTTGATGGAGGTGGCGAGATCGCCGGGGCCGATCACCGCGAGGTCGATGCCCGGTGTCGCCATGATCTCGTCGATGCGATTGACCGCCTCGACATGCTCGATCGTGATCATGCAGATCATGTCGTCGTCGGCGGTCGCCATATAGTCCGGCATCGACACGCCCCAGCGGAACGGCGCGTGAAACGGGCCCCACAGCCGCTCGCCGTTCGGCGGATAGCGCACGCTGCGCACGGCCTTTTCGGCTTCCGCACGGCTGCAGATCATCGGAAAATTGATGCCGAGCGCGCCGAGGTCCATCGGCGCCTTCGCCAGCCACGGCTCGTTGGCGGCAATCCGCACCATCGGCACGCACGGCGTGCCTGACGTGGCCGTGATCATCGCATGCGCGGAACCGAGATCGATCGGGCCGTGTTCGAGGTCGACGATGATCCAGTCGATGCCGGATCGGGCCATGATCTGCACGGTCTGGATGCTCGGGATGGTCGCGATCGCGCCGAAGGTCGGGCGTTTCTCCCGCCATTCCCGGCGCAGACGGTTGAGGGGCGTAAGGGGCGCGGAGGTCAATTGCAAAACTCCGTTCGGCGGTTTGGATCACCGGAATGACGGTGTAGCAAACGCGAGGCGATAACTCCAATCCTGCCTACGAGCTCTCTCCGCGTCATTGCGAGCGAAGCGAAGCAATCCATCTATCCGCTCGCTGAGGCCCAGTTTTTATCTGGATGAGTACAGCGAGGAAATCTCACTCTAATTCGTCAATTCATCCCGCTGCCATTCGACGGCCAACTTCCCGTTTCAAGTTCCGGCGACAGGTTCGAGGGAAGCGACCATGATCATCAATCGACGCACGTTGCTGGCTGCGGCGTCCGGCCTTGCGGTATGGCCCGCGTTCGCCGAAGAGGCGCCGCCGGCGCTCGCCGCGTATGAACGCACAACCGGCGGGCGGATCGGCCTCTACGCCGAAAACCTCGCAACCGGTGCGAAGATCGCGTGGCGTGCCGACGAGCGCTTCGTCATGTGCAGCACCTTCAAGGCCTCGCTCGCGGCCTTCGCGCTGGCGCGGGTCGACCGCGGCGAGGACCGGTTGGATGCGATGGTCAGCTACGGCGCCCAGGATCTGCTCGATTATGCCCCGGTCGCCAAACAGAATCTCAATCACGGCGCGATGTCGGTGGCCGACCTGTGCAAGGCGGCCGTCGAGCTCAGCGACAACACCTGCGCCAATCTGTTGCTGGCGCGAAGCGGCGGTCCACAGGCCCTGACGGCGTTCTGGCGTGCGAGCGGCGACACGCTCACGCGGCTCGACCACAACGAGCCGGAACTCAATCGCTCAGCCCCGGGCGATCCGAACGACACGACCACACCGGCCGCGATGGCGGGCAATGTGCGTCGCTTCCTGCTCGGCGAGGTGTTGTCACAGGCTTCGCGCGAACATCTCACCGGCTGGATGGTGAACTGCAAGACCGGCGCCAACCGCCTGCGTGCGGGCCTGCCGGCAAGCTGGCGGATCGGCGACAAGACCGGCAATAACGGCAAGGACGCCGCCGGCGACATCGCGGTGGCGTGGCCCAAGTCAGGCGAGGTGTCAGGCGGGCCGGTCGTGATCTGTGCCTACACGCAAGGCGGTTCGCCGACCCCGGATCAGTTCACTTCTGTTTTTACCGAGATCGGGCGGATGGTCGGCGAGAAGCTGGGCTGACTGTGATCCGTAGGGCGGACACGGCGCCCATCGCGCCGTGCCTGCCATTTCGTTTCGAATGTGATCAGAAGAGCTTGTGCCACACCCACTTGGCCGCGGAGACAACATCGCCGCCCGTCACCGTGTGGCCAAATATCTTGATGATCTTGATATCGCCGGCGGACACCGCATCGAGTTCCTCGGCGGACAATTCGTCGTGCGCGTTGTTCGCAGCGAATGCATTGGTCGTGTTGCTCATCGTCTTCTCCATTGAAGCCAGCGTGGACCATCCTGTCGCTGGTGCCGCCACATTGGCTCAACGCTGTCGCTGCCACCGTGACGCCGGTCACATGTCGTAGTTGCGGTCAGCCGTGATGACCCGATGTGCGCGAAGGGTTTGCGATGTCCGGGATGCGTCCAAAGGCAGACATTTGGCATTGCGGTTTCGTTTCGACGGAATGTCCGCCATGCGCCTCGTCGTTTTGGGAAGCAAAGCGTTTTGGCCGTGAACCAGAACGAGAAATACGGATACTTATCTCGGGATACCAAGGTTCGCTCAGGGAGATTGCATGAGCCGCACGGATTGCAGATTTTGGAGCGCGCTTTTTGCCGCCACGATATTCCTGAGTTATTCAGCCGCCGCTAACCAGTGCGATACTGCGCAAGACCCCGAGGCGTCGATCGTTGCCTGTACACAGGGCATCAAGTCGGGGAAATGGAAAGGACGCGATCTGGCGGCCTACTACAACAATCGAGGGGCCGCTTACCGCGCCAGGGGCGACAGCGACCGCGCCATGGCCGACTTGAATGAGGCGATCCGGCTGGATCCCAAATTGGCCATGGCGTTCAACAATCGAGGTGCCGCCTACAACGAACGGGGCGACAACGACCGCGCCATCGCCGACTACAATGAGGCGATCCGGCTCGATCCCAAATTGGCCATGGCTTTCAGCAATCGAGGTAACGCCTTCAGCGACAAGGGCGACAACGACCGCGCCGTCGCCGACTTGACCGAGGCGATCCGGCTCGATCCCACATTCGCCAGGGCCTTTCAAAATCGAGGCAGCGCCTACCACGACAAGGGCGACAATGACCGCGCCATCGCCGACTACAATGAGGCGATCCGGCTCGATCCCAAACACGCCAGGGCCTTCGTCGGTCGAGGTATCGCCTTCGGCGACAAGGGCGATAACGGTCGCGCCATCGCCGACTACAGCGAGGCGATCCGACTCGATCCCAAGGAGGCCATGGCCTTCAATCATCGAGGCCGCGCCTATCTCGAGAAGGGCGATGACATCAGCGCCATTGCCGACCATAGCGCGGCGATCCGGATCGATCCCGAAGATACCGGCGCCTTCACCAGTCGAGGTCTCGCTTATCGCGTCAAGGGCGACCTCGACCGCGCAATCTCCGACTACGATGAGGCGATCCGGCTCAATCCGAAATCCGGCAGGGCCTTCGTCGGTCGAGGCAGCGTCTTCAGCAACAAAGGGGACTTCGACCGCGCTACCGCCGACTACAATGAGGCGGTCCGGCTCAATTCGAAATCCGCCCTGGCCTACTTTGCTCGCGGGCGTTCATATCTTTTTGCTGGCTCGGTCGAAAAGGCGCTGGCCGATTTTAACCAGGCAGGTGCGAATGCACCGGAAGATGCCTATGTCGCGCTGTGGGTCGATATCGTCGGTCGGCGCAACAATCTCCCGAGCCGTCTGGCGCAAACCAGTTCCAGGATCGACATGACCGTTTGGCCGGCGCCTGTCATCAGACTGTTCATGGAGCAGATGACGCCTGCTGCCGTACTAGCTGCCGCCGACGATCCGGACGCCACCAGGAAGAAGGGCCAGGTTTGCGAGGCGAATTTCTACAGTGCGGAGCTTTCGTTGACGAAGGGGTTGAAAGATGAAGCGACGCGGCTTTTCCGTCTGGCGGCAAGCGATTGTCCACACGGTTTCAACGAGTGGGATGCCGCCAATGCCGAACTGAAGGCGCTTGGCGTAGCCCCATCAGCAGCGCAATGACGGAAGTGAAGCCCAAAAGATAAATCGCAAGCTACGCCGGCACCCGTCCACCGAAAAACGGCATCAGGGCCTGGCTCAGCGTGTGCGGCCGCTCGGGAGGTGAACACCATCTCGGCGCCGGCGTGATCGGATTCAAGCCCGGGGGTACCGAGCAGTTCGACGACGCGCCGGGCGATCGCAGGCGCCGGATCGATCCAGTCGACCGGCCATGGTGCGAGCCTCACCAGCCGATCCAGCAGCAGCGGATAATGCGTGCAGGCCAGCACGATGGTGTCGGTGCGCCCGGCATCGCTTGCGCAACCGCCGACAAAGCAGGGTGCGAGTTCGGCCGATATGTCCTGGTCGCTCACCTCAATGCCGCTCAGCGCGGATTCGGCCAAAGCGGCGAGTTCGGCCGAGCCGACCAGCGTCACCTCGCAGCCCTGCGCGAAATCGTGGATCAGCTTCCGCGTGTATTCGCGCTTGACGGTGCCCTTGGTGCCGAGCACCGAGACCCTCTTGGTCTTCGAAGAGGCGCAGGCCGGTTTGATCGCGGGTACCGTGCCGACGAACGGCACCTTGTAGGCGTGGCGCAGATGGGACATGACCAGCGTGGAGGCGGTGTTGCAGGCGATCACGACCAGGTCGGGGCTGTGGTCCGCGATCAGGTCCCCGACCAGCGGCACAACGCGGGCGATGATCTGCTCCTCGCTGTGGTGGCCATAGGGGAAGAAGGCGTCGTCGGCGACATAGACGTAGTGCGCGTCGGGCCGGGCGCCGACGATTTCTCGCAACACCGTGAGGCCGCCAAGGCCGGAATCGAAGACAAGAATTGTTGGAGGTGATGCCACGCTGCGACTTTAGCCGATCCGCGGTTACCGATCCGTTGTTTTGAAGGCCCGCCGGCGGCCCGTCACGGGGCTGTCGCCAGCCTCCACGTAATTTGGAATGATTCAAATCGCCTTGGCAAGGCCGGAAAGCTATCAGGACGGGCCGCCGCGGACGCCGGGAAGCCCGCCGGCGCGTGGTGGATCGGACGGGGTGGAGGGGACGGCGGACATGGTACGAAACACGTCATCGAGCTGGGGCAGGTTGGCGCGCGCCTTCCACTGGGTTCTCGGCATCACCATCATCGCCATGATCGCCTATGGCTGGTGGATGAACCATTTCCCGGCCCGGGCAGACCGTTTCTTCTATCGTTCGATTCATGCCGATATCGGCTATGCCGTGCTGCTCTTGATGGTGCTCCGCCTGATCTGGCGCGGCCTCAATCCGACGCCGGCGCTGCCGGCCAGTTCGCCGCGCTGGGAACGGATCGCCGCGCGTGTCAGCCACGGCGCGCTCTATGCCGTGACCATGCTGGTGGCGGTGCTGGGCTGGGCGCATTCGGGCGCGCGCACGCCGAACTATTCGAGCTGGTTTGGCCTGTTTAACGTCCCGCAGATCACCTCGCCCGACAAGGAAGCGGCGAGGTTCTACGAAGACCGGCACATCTTCTTTGCCTATGTGCTGCTGGCGCTGATCGTGATCCACCTTCTGGCGGCGCTCTGGCATCACTTCGTCCGGCGCGACCGCGTCACCGCCCGCATGGTCGATGGCGCGCCGGGTTGAACCTCCAATTCAGCGCGTCTTTTTGCCGCTTTTGGGCATGGCTTCCGGCGCGGCGGTGAAGCGAACCCACGCTCCGCCGAACGCGTGGCGCGTCGTCAGCCCGCCGGCATCGACTTCTCGATCAGCCGCACCCAGTACGATGCGCCGTGGCCGAGGATATTGTCGTTGAACGTGTAGGCGGGGTGGTGGCATTCATTGCCGTCGCCCATGCCGAGAAAGATCGAAGGCGCCGGGGCGCGCTTCCAGCATGAACGCGAAATCCTCCGAACCCATCAGCGGCATCACGCGCTCGTCGACGCGATCGGCGCCGACGACATCGCGGGCCACCTCTGCGGCGACGCCGGCCTCGCGCGCGTGATTCACCGTCACCGGATACATGCGCGTGTACTTTATCTCGGCCGATCCGCCGTAGGCCCGCGCCACGCTGTCGGCGACCTCGCCGATGCGGCGCTCGACGAGATCGCGGACTTCAGGATCGAGCGTGCGCACCGTTCCGCCGAGCTTGGCGGTCTCCGGGATGATGTTGAAGGCCGTGCCGGCCTGGAACATGGTGATCGAGATCACGGCCGATTTGAGCGGATCGACATTGCGCGCCACGATCGACTGCAACGCGTTGACGATCTGCGAACCGATCAGCACGCTGTCGACCGCGCGGTGCGGACCGGCGCCGGCATGGCCGCCCTTGCCGTGCACCGTGATCTCGACCTTGTCCGATGAAGCGAGCATCGCGCCCGGCGTGGTGGCGAAATGGCCTTCGGGCATGCCCGGCATGTTGTGCAGGCCATAGACCTCCTGGATGCCCCAGCGGGTCATCAACCCATCGTCGACCATCGCCTTGCCGCCGGCGCCGCCTTCTTCGGCCGGCTGGAAGATGACGACAGCCGTACCGTCGAAATTGCGCGTCTCGGCGAGATATTTGGCCGCGCCAAGCAGCATCGCGGTGTGCCCGTCATGGCCGCAGGCGTGCATCTTGCCGGGAACCTTGGAGGCGTAGGCTACGCCCGAAGTCTCCTCGATCGGCAGCGCGTCCATATCGGCGCGCAGCCCGATGGTCTTGCCGGACGCGCTCTTGCGGCCGCGGATCACGCCGACGACGCCGGTGCGGCCGATGCCCGTCACCACCTCGTCGCAGCCGAATTCGCGCAAGCGGTCGGCGACGATGCCGGCGGTGCGGTGGACCTCGTAGAGCAGCTCCGGATTCTCATGGAAGTCATGGCGCCAGGCGGCCATTTCGTCTGACAAGGCGGCGATGCGGTTGACGATGGGCATGGCGAGATCCGTTCCTTGTGTTGTTCGTTGAGAGGTAGCGTCGTCTGCCGCGATGTCACCGACAAAATGACGCGCGTGTCGGCTAACCCCTGCAATTCTACGCTTCCCCGAACACGCGCTTGAAGATCGTATCGACGTGCTTGAAGTGATAGCCGAGGTCGAACTGTTCCTCGATCTCGGCGTCGCTCATGCGCTTCTTCACGTCGGGGTCTTTTTTCAGCAGCGTCAGGAAGTCGCCTTCGCCGCGCCACACCGGCATCGCGTTGCGCTGCACGAATTTGTAGGCGTCCTCGCGGCTGGCGCCCTTTTGCGTCAGCGCGATCAGGATCCGCTGCGAATGCACGAGGCCGCCGAGCCGGTCGAGGTTCTTCTGCATGTTCGCGGGATAGATCAGCAGCTTCTCGATCAGGCCGGCGAGGCGATTGAGCGCGAAGTCGAGCGTCACGGTGGCGTCGGGCCGATCATGCGCTCGACCGAGGAGTGCGAGATGTCGCGCTCGTGCCAGAGCACGACGTTCTCCATCGCCGGCATCGCATAGGCGCGCACCATGCGGGCAAGGCCGGTGAGATTTTCCGACAGCACCGGGTTGCGCTTGTGCGGCATCGCCGACGAGCCCTTCTGGCCCTCGGAGAAGAACTCTTCGGCTTCCAGCACCTCGGTGCGCTGCAGATGGCGGATTTCGGTGGCGAGCCGTTCGACCGAGGAGGCGATCACGCCGAGCGTCGCAAAATACATCGCGTGGCGGTCGCGCGGGATCACCTGCGTCGAGATCGGCTCGGGCGCCAGCCCCATCGCCTTGGCGACATGGGCCTCCACGCGCGGATCGATCTGCGCGAAGGTGCCGACCGCGCCCGAGATCGCGCAGGTCGCGACTTCCTTGCGGGCGGCGATCAGGCGCTCGCGGGCGCGGGAAAATTCCGCATAGGCATAGGCGAGCTTGAGCCCGAAGGTGACGGGTTCGGCGTGAATGCCGTGGGAGCGGCCGATGGTCGGCGTCATCTTGTGTTCGAAGGCGCGCTTCTTCAGCGCGGCCAGCACCTTGTCGACGTCGGCGATCAGAAGATCGGCGGCGCGGGTCAGCTGCACGTTGAGGCAGGTGTCGAGCACGTCGGAGGAGGTCATGCCCTGGTGGACGAAGCGCGCCTCGGGGCCGACGATTTCGGCCAGATGCGTGAGGAAGGCGATGACGTCGTGCTTGGTCTCGCGCTCGATCTCGTCGATGCGCGCGACGTCGAAGGTGGCGTTGCGCGCCTTGGCCCAGACGGTCTTGGCGGCCTCCTTCGGGATCACGCCGAGCTCCGCCTGCGCGTCCGCCGCATGCGCCTCGATCTCGAACCAGATCTTGAAGCGGGTCTGCGGCTCCCAGATGGAGGCCATTTCCGGGCGGGTGTAGCGGGGGATCATCGGACTGCTCCGGCAAGTTTGTTTTTTACGCCGCGCTTTAGCAGAGCGGCCGAAGCCAGACAAACAAGCCGGACAATCAGCGGTGGAGGCCGGTTGCGAACCGGGTTTGGCCGGACCGGAGGAGGGCGCCCGGCCCTCCACCGGGCCATTCCGGGGGCGGCTCGATCACGGAACATTGAATGACAGATATTGAAATCTGTCAGCGAGACATGCTATATCCCTTTTCGACGCCATCGAAAGGGCGTCACCCGGGCTCGCTGGTACGGAACCCGGGACTTAGTACAAGGACTTGGACCATGACCATCGAAATCATTTATTTGACTGCACAAATCCAGCGCTGGCTGAACGCGCGCGTCGCCTCCATTCTGGAGGCCCAGGCCGCCCGTTTGGGACCGCTGCAGGACTGACCCCGCAAGGGACTAACTGACCACCCATCCCATCGTTTCGCAGGTGCGCGCATGAACGAAGTCGTGGTTTTGACCCCTGAACGCATTCTGGAGGTCACCGAGGACGTGTTGCGGCGCTATGGGCTTGCCAAGGCCACGGTGGTTGACGTTGCCCGTGCGCTCGATGTGAGCCACGGCAGCGTCTATCGCCATTTCCCGAGCAAGGCCTCGCTGCGCCAGGCCGTTGCCAAACGCTGGCTCGACCGCGCCAACGCGCCGCTGGAGAAGATCGCGGAAACCTCGGGCCCTGCGCCGGCCCGGCTCGAGAACTGGTTCCGCACCATGTTCGAGATCAAGTACGCCAAGGTTTGCCAGGATCCCGAGATGTTCGCGACCTATCTGACGCTGGCGCAGGAGGCCTGCGAGGCGGTGAAGGCGCACAAGGAGCGCCTCGTCGATCAGGTCGCGCATATTCTGGCCGACGGCGTCAAACAGGGCGCCTTCCAGGTCGCCGACGTCAACGTCACCGCGCGCGCGATGTTCGACGCCACCACCCGCTACCATCATCCCGCCCATTCCGACGAATGGAAGGATCCGGCACTCGCGGCGCGGATCGACGCCCTGCTGGCGCTGCTGCTCAAGGGCCTGGAAGCGCCGAAGAAGCGCTAACCCGGCGCCGTCACGCCTCCGTCATGCAGAGCAGCTCCCGTAGTTTGATATCCCTCAAAGCAGTGCCGCCGGGCGCGATCATGGACGCGGAGGAAAAAGTGCGGCTTGCGGTCTTTGCGGATATCCATGCCAACCGGCAGGCGTTTTCCGCCTGCCTCGAGGCCGCGCGGGCGCGGGGCGCGGAGCGGATCGTCTGCCTCGGCGACATCGTCGGCTATGGCGCCGATCCGGAATGGGCGGTCGACACCGTGATGGACCTCGTCGAGAGAGGCGCGATCGCCGTGCGCGGCAACCACGACAACGCCATCGGTATCCCTTCCGAGAACATGAATGCCGTAGCGCAGGCCGCCATCGAATGGACCCGCGGCCGGCTGAGCGGCCCGCAGCGGCGATTCCTCGCCGAATTGCCGCTGACGCGGCAGGAGGACGATCGCCTCTACGTGCATTCCGAAGCCAGTCAACCCCGCGCGATGGCGCTACGTGCAAAACACGCTCGGACGCCGCGCGCAGCCTCGAGGCGACCGCCGCCCATGTCACCTTCTGCGGACACATCCACCAGCCCGCGCTGTATTCGATGTCGGCGGCGGCGAAGATGACGAGTTTCGTCCCGACGTCCGATGTGCCCGTGCAATTGCTGGGCGGCCGGCGCTGGCTCGCCGTCATCGGCTCGGTCGGGCAGCCGCGCGACGGCAATCCGGCGGCGGCGTTTGCGATGTTCGACACGGAGACCCGCGAGATCACCTTTTGCCGCGTGCCCTACGACGTCGAGGCGGCCGCGGACAAGATTCGCGCCAACGGCCTGCCGCACTGGCTGGCCGATCGCCTCTCGACGGGGAGATAGGCGATGGTGAAGCCTTCGATCGAGCCCGGCGCCGAACTCGATGGTTTTACGATCGGGGAGTGCGTGCATCGCGGCGGCATGGCGACGCTGTGGAGCGTAACCCATCCCGGCATCACGGTGCCGCTGCTGATGAAGATTCCCCGCGTGTCCGAGGGTGAGGATCCGGCGGCGATCGTCTCCTTCGAGATGGAGCAGATGATCGTGCCGCGGCTGGCCGGGCTGCACGTTCCCGCCTGTTTCGGTTCCGGCGATTTCGAACGGCAGCCTTATGTCGTGATCGAGCGCATCCCCGGCAAGACGCTCTATCACCGGCTCGGCGATCTGCCGCTGGGGTATGAAGAGGCGAGGGTGATCGGCGGAAAGATCGCCACCGCGCTTGCCGACCTGCACCGGCAGAACGTCATTCATCACGACATCAAGCCGAGCAGCATCATGTTCCGCGACAGCGGCGAGGCGGTGCTGATCGATTTCGGGTTGTCGCACCACAATCAATTGCCCGACCTGCTGCAGGAGGAATTCCGCCTGCCCTACGGCACCGCGCCCTACATGGCGCCGGAGCGCCTGCTCGGCGTGCGCGACGATCCGCGCAGCGATCTGTTTTCGCTGGGCGTGCTGCTGTATTTCTTCACCACCGGCGTGCGGCCGTTCGGCGAGACCGAGACGTTGCGCGGCATGCGGCGGCGGCTGTGGCGCGATCCGCATCCGCCGCGCAAACTCAAGGCCGACTATCCGCCCTGGCTGCAGGAGATCGTGCTGCGGTGCCTCGAGATCGAACCGGTCTGGCGTCATCCGACCGCGTCGCAACTGGCGTTCGAACTGGCGCATCCCGATCAGGTCAAGCTCACCGCGCGGTCGGAGCGGTTGCGGCGCGATCCGCTGTCGACCGTGTGGCGCCGCCGCTTCAACCGCGGGCTGACCATGCAGAGACCGAAATCCGATGTTGCCGCCCAGCTGGCGTCGGGGCCGATCGTGGCGGTCGCCATCGATACCGAGGAAGGCTCGGGCCCGCTCAACGAGTGCCTGCGCGCAACCGTCGAGCAGTTGCTGGCGACGCTGCCGTCGGCGCGGCTCGCCTGTATCAACGTGCTGAAGCTCGGCCGCATCACCATCGACAGGACGCTCGACGAAGACGGCCACAACAAGCACATCGACCGGCTGGTCTCGCTCAGGCACTGGGCCTCGCCGCTTGGTCTCGATGAAAGCCGGCTCACCGTGCATGTGCTGGAGGCGATCGATCCGGCGTCTGCGATCCTGGAATTCACAACCGTCAATCACGTCGACCATATCGTGATCGGCGCGCGCCAGAATTCGCTTGCGCGCGCACTGCTCGGCAGCGTCTCGGCGAAGGTCGCGGCCGAGGCCGCCTGCACGGTAACCGTGGTGCGGCCGCCACGGTCGGCGATGGCCAATCTCCCTCGCTCCGTACTTGCGAGGTCGAGACGACCGTAGCTGGCTGCTTGGAGGAGGGGTGAGCGCACTTACTCCAGCGTCTGCATCGGCGGCAGCGTCTGCACCGGCGGCGTAATCGCGGCCAAAGGCGCAGACGGCTTCGCGCCGGGAACCGGGCCGCTTGCCTCGCTGCGCGACGCCGCGACGCGCGCATTCTTGCCGGCCTGAGTCTCGACGGCTTCCGCTCGCGCGCTGCGCACGCCTTGCTTCGAGGCCTGCCTGCGGGGTCGCGCTGAACTGCGCCGGTCAAATCCCCAGGAGCGCGCGATCGAAGGTCCGGCCGCATAGCCGACCACGGCGCCGGCGACCGCGCCGATCGGCCCAAGCACCACCGCGCCCGACAGCGCACCGAGCGCAGCATCGCCCCCGCGATGTTCCTGCGCCAAAGCGGAGGACGTCGCGAGCAACAGGATCATTGCAGCAGTCGTGAAAGCCTTGGTCATGGTCGCAGGTCCGTCGCAGATGAGACGCGAACGGTGGCCCGGCTTTGTGGCCAGACCATGAAGCTTTCAGGGTTCCAAAGAGATGTCGGAACCTCACACGATGGTGCGATGACGCAGGAAGGCGTAAGCTTTTGCGCGGGGGCAGCCACCGGTGAAGGAGGATTTCCCATGTACGCCGCCATTCGTCAGGGCAAGGCAAAGGCCGGCATGGCCGAAGAGCTGGCGCGCCGGATCAAGGAAGGCGCCATCCCGATCATCAGCGATGTCGAAGGCTTCATGGCCTATTATGTGGTCTATGCGCCTGACGACACGGTGACGGCGATCTCGATCTTCAACAATTTCGCCGGCGCGGAAGAATTGAACCGGCGCGGGGTCGCCTGGATCGAACAGAACCTGACGCCGCTGCTGACCGGGCCAGCCACTGCGGTTGCCGGACCGGTGATCGTTCACACGCTGGCATGAATTGGCGGTACGCGAATTGAAAGCCGTCGCTAGATCGCTTCGCCGCGCGCCATCGCCGCCGCATTGCGGATCGCGGCGATGTTGGCCTTGTAGGCCTCCATCGTGCCGCCCTTGAACACCGCGGAGCCCGCGACCAACGCGTTGGCGCCGGCGGCGGCCAGCTCGCCCGCAACATCCGGACCGACGCCGCCGTCGACCTCGATATCGATCGGACGGCCCGCGGTCATCGCCCTGAGGTCGCTGATCTTGCCGAGCGCCGAGCGGATGAAGGCCTGGCCGCCGAAGCCGGGATTGACCGACATGACCAGCACGAGATCGATCAGGTCGATGACATATTCGATCGCGCTTGCCGGCGTGCCCGGATTGAGCGAGACGCCGGCCTTCTTGCCGAGCGCGCGGATCGCCTGCAGCGAGCGATGCAGATGCGGACCGGCCTCGGCATGGACGGTGATGTGATCGCAGCCGGCCTTGGCGAAGGCCTCGAGATAGGGATCGCACGGCGCGATCATCAGATGCGCGTCGAAGATCTTCTTGGTGTGCGGGCGCATCGCCTTGATGACGTCGGGGCCGTAGGAAATGTTCGGCACGAAATGCCCGTCCATCACGTCGAGATGGATCCAGTCGGCGCCGGCCGCATCGACCGCGCGGACTTCCTCGCCGAGTTTGGCGAAATCCGACGCCAGGATCGACGGCGCGATGACGAGGGGACGCGACGCAAATTGCTGGGACATGTGCGCTTTCCCGAGCACGGAGGGTGCGGAACGGCTCCGCGTAACATGCGGGGCGGCCGGGGGCAATGCGGCCGCAAATGTCTCCTGTGGGCGGAAAAATCTGCCGCGGCGGCACCTATTGCCGGGCTTGTCCGGGTCACGGACGGAGCGCGGGAAAGCCCGGTTTTATTGGGTTTTTCGCTGTGGCACGGCGCTTGCTGAGCTATCGGCGTAAACGATTGGCCGCCTTGCGCGGCGTTGGTGGAGTTCTGCCATGTTGCTTGCCCTTGGTGCCGCGTCGTCGGCGATCGATGCCCTCCAGGCGCTGACTTCCTCGAAGTCATCGTCCGCGAAATCCGCCGGCGTCCGCCAGCAGGGCGCGTTCGATTTCTTCTCCGGTTCCACGGCCTCGGCCGGCCAAAGCGGCGGCGGCAAGCGGCGGTTCGCAGATCTCGCCGGAGACCATGAGCGCGCTGCTGGCGGCGCAGAGCCAGTCGTCGACCGACGCTCCGCGCCGACCAGCCGTTCGGACGCGCTGCAAGGACCTGTTCTCGCAGATCGACGGCGATGGCGACGGCAAGATCACCAAATCCGAATTCGAAAACGCGCTCGGCGCCGGCGGCACCAACCTCGCGAAGGCCGACGACGTGTTTTCCAAGCTCGACAAGAACGGCGACGGCTCGGTCAGCCTCGACGAAATGTCACCGGCGCTGAAGGGCGGCAAGGGCCGTCATCATCGTCATCATCACACGGCGGGTGGCTCGGGCGCCAATGGCTCGAACTCCGATCCGCTGATGCAGGCGCTGCAGGGCGCCTCCAGCACCTCCGTCACCAACAGCGACGGTTCGACCACGACGTCGCTGACCTATGCGGACGGATCGAAGGTCACGATGACGTCGCCGGCATCGGGCAGTTCGTCGAGCGCCGCGACCTCGTCCTACAATTTCATCGAGCAGATGATCCAGCGCCAGGCCAAGGCGATCTCGTCTTCGGCCAGCCCATCGCTCTCGGTCAGCGCCTGAGCAAGAGACGCGATGCTTCGGAACGCGATCTGCCTTTTTGTTTGAGCGTGATCTTTTCGGAAAACCGGTTCCCACTTTTCCGGATCATGCTCTAGCCGAAGCGATCCCTCCACGCCGGTAGCGCGCCCGGAAAGGGCAGCGCGGTCGCCTCATAGACGCCGCGTGCGATCGCGCGGGCGACCGTATTGGCCGCGACCATGCCGAGTTCGGTGAGGCCGAACAGCGGATCGATCGGCTTCTTGCCGGTCGCCGCCGCAAACACCACGTCGCCGTCGATCGGCGCATGCACGGGATAGATGGCGCGCGCCATGCCGGTCTGCGCGATCATCGCCAGCCGCTTGGCCTGCGGCTTGGTCAGGATGGCGTCGGTGACCACGACGACCAGCGTGGTGTTTTCCGAAGACGTCGCGTCCGGACCGCCCTTGAGCCGCGCCCTCAGCATGTCCGGCGTGAACGACGGCGGCAGTCCGCGTCCGCCGAATTCGCCATCGACCTCGAACGGCGCCGCCCAGAACCACGGCCCGTCGCCGACCGTCACGCTGCCGACGGCATTGACCACCGCGAGCGCGGCGACCATGACGCCGCCGTCGGTCTGCGCGGAAGCGGAGCCGAGGCCGCCCTTGAAATTGGCGCGTGGTGGCGCCAAGGCCGGCGCCGACGCTGCCGAGCGCGAAATCGGCGCCGGCGGCACAGGCTGCGGCGTAACCGAGATCGCGATACGGCGGAAACCGTCCCCAGGCCTTGTTGCCGCCGTTGAGCAGATCGAAGCAGATCGCGCCGGGCACGATCGGGATCACCGCTTCGCGGATGCGCAAGCCGCGGCCTTGTTCGGCAAGCCAGGCCTGCACGCCGCCCGCGGCATCGAGCCCAAGCGCCGAGCCGCCGGACAGCGTGATGGCGTCGACGGCCTCGACCGTGGCTTCGGGCTCGAGCAGGGCGCTTTCGCGGATGCCGGGGCCGCCGCCGCGGACGTCGATCGAGGCCACCGCAGGCTGGTCGAAAATAACAGCGGTGACGCCGGAGGCGACCGTGGCGTCGTCGGCGTGGCCGACGCGGACGCCGGCGATATCGGTGAGGAGATTTTTCAAGAAACCGTTGCGTCAGGCCGGGACATGTTGCGCACCTCCGTCTTCCGGTTATCGTCACCGATTTGGCAGCCGTCAAGAACGCTTCAACCGCCCAGCGCCAGCCGGAGCATCCGGGCGAGTTCGGACTTGCGATAGGGCTTTGCCAGCAGCAGCACGCCGGAATCGAGGCGGCCGTGATGAACGATGGCGTTTTCGGTATATCCCGACGTGTACAGGGTTTTCAGCGCCGGGCGCCGCTCTCAGCGCCTCGTCGACCAGTTGCCGTCCGTTCATGATGCCGGGCATGATCACGTCGGTGAAGAGCAGGTCGATCGAAGGCGTCGTATCGATGATCTGCAAGGCTTCGCTGGCGTTGACCGCCTCGAGCGTGGTGTAGCCGAGGCTTTCGATCTGCGTCATGACGTAGCGGCGCACCAGCGAATCGTCTTCGACCACGAGAACGGTCTCGGTGCCGCCCTCGATGTTGGAGGAAATCGCGGCTTCGGCGGCGGTCTGGTTCAGCCCGGTCGCCCGCGGCAGGTACATCTTGACGGACGTGCCGTGGCCTTCCTCGCTGTAGATCTTGATATGCCCGCCCGACTGCTTGACGAAGCCGAACACCATGCTGAGCCCGAGGCCGGTGCCCTTGCCGACCTCCTTGGTGGTGAAGAAGGGATCGAACACCCGTTCGATCAGGGCGGCGGGGATTCCGGAGCCGGTATCGCTGACGGCAACCATGACATAGTTGCCGGGCGCGACCTCGCTGTGCATGCCCGCGTAGTTTTCGTCGAGATAGATATTGCTGGTCTCGAGCGCGAGCTTGCCGCCATTGGGCATGGCATCCCGCGCATTCAGGGCAAGGTTGAGAACCGCCGTGGTGAGCTGGTTCGGATCGACCAGCGCCGTCCACGCGTCCTCGGCCAACAGCGGCGTGATCTCGACGTTTTCGCCGAGCGTCGGGTGCAGCAATTTGGCGGCCTCCAGCACCAGCGCGTTGACGTCGACTTCAAGCGGCTGCAGCGGCTGCTTGCGGGCAAAGGCCAGCAGATGCTTGGTCAGATTGGCGCCGCGTTCGGCGGCCTCGTCGATCAGCCGGGTGATGGCGACGAGTTCGGGCTGCTTGGCGACGGCTTCCTCCAGGATTCCGATGGTCCCGGTGATCACGGTCAGGATGTTGTTGAAGTCGTGCGCGACGCCGCCGGTCAGCTGGCCGATCGCGTCCATCTTCTGAATATGCCGCAACTGGGCTTCGGCGGCCCGCTTCTCCGTCAGATCGCGGCCGATGAAGAAATGCCGTCGCACCGGCTCCGACCAGGTGCCGCTCCAGTTCAACGCCACGGCCTGCCCGTCCTTGTGGACGTAGCGTGTTTCGAAATTTCGTTTTTGCTGCCCGCGTCGCGCCGCCCGCATCTCGCTGCGTGTGCTCTCGAGATCGTCGGGGTGGATGAACTCGACGGCGCTATGCCCGATCATCTCGGACGGATCGTAACCGAGGATGACCCTGGCGCTCGGGCTGACCTGGATGAAATTTCCGGCGGTATCGGTCACCAGGATCAGGTCATGCGAGGTCTCGAAGACGCGCCGCCGTTCCTCGATCTCCTGATTGAGCGCCTTTTGCGTTCGCTTGCTCTCGGTAATGTCGCGCGCGATCTTGGAGGCGCCGACGATTTCGCCGGCGACCGATCGGATCGGCGAGACGGTCAGCAACACATCGACGTTGCGGCCGTCCTTGTGCATGCGCACGGTTTCGTAATCCTTGATCCGCTCGCCGCGGCCGACCTGCTCGAGGATGCTGCGAACCTCCGCGCGCCGGTCCGGCGGGACGATGATGTCGATGGGTCTGCCGACCGCTTCGATCGAAATGTAGCCGAACAGCCGCTCGGCGGCCCGGTTCCACGCGGTGATGGTGCCGTCGAGCGATTGGGTGATGATGGCGTCGTTGGAGGATTCCACCACCGCGCTGAAAAGGCGCTCGCGCTCGGTGTGGTGGCTGCGCTCGGAAGCGGCCTGCCGGCGCAATCTGTCGAGCAGGCGGGCCAACTGGCCCTGCAAGGCCGACATTGTCGATCAGCAGCACCGCCAGCACGAAGCTGGCGGCGCAAAGCCCGTAGAACCGGCCGACGTAGAAGCCCAGATCGAATCTGGCCGCGTTCAATATCCCCGACAGCGCGATGTCGAACATCCAGGCGCACGTCACCACCATGAGCCAGACGTCGAGCACGGAATGCGGTCGGCGGAACCACAGCACCATTAGCGCCGCGAGGCTGAGAAGCACCTCCGTCGACACGGTGCCGATCAAGGTCGACGTGAAGTGCCCGCCGCTGATCATGACCGGCAAAATGTCGTGTCTGGCGGTGACGATCCAGGCCGCGAACGATATCGCGACGCCGACCGCGGCGACGCTGCCCAGGATCGCGCTGGCCGGCCCATCCCCGTATTTTCGGGCCGCCATCGCTGCCCTTCAGCAGTGCATAGCCGAGCACCAGAAGCGGGAAACCGATGTGCCAGATCTGGTAAAGCCAGACCGTCGTCTGCGGGCCGGCATCGAGAAGCCCGGTCGGGGCGAACAGACCGGGAAAGGTCAGGGCGTGAACGACCGCTGCCACCGCGGTGAACAGATATCCGCTGGCGAGCAGCAGCAGCGCCCGCGAGCGCACGATGGCGAACTGCGAAAACAGCAGGATGGCCGTGATCAGGTCGTTGATTGCGAGCGCGGATTGATAGCTCGCAACGAAGGCCGGAACCGGGGCAAGCGGCACGGTGGCGTAGAGCGCGGCGCCGACGAACAGAACCGAGGAAACGCCGACGACGCTGAGAGCCCATATGCGGTCACGGTTGGTGGCCGGCAGGGTCGAAAGAAAGATTTGCGCTCGTCAGCCGTCTGCATTGTCGTCTCCGGCAAACTGGCATCGAACGCGCCATCGCATCAGTCGTACTCCGAGCAACACTACCGGCATATCCAGGATAGCGGATATCGACCGGAGCTCAGCCACCGAGGCGGAGCCCGGTCAAGCAGCGACATACGGAGGACGGAATCAATCAAGGTTACATACTACCTGTTCAATTCAGGGTCGGAAAGGCTGTGGTCGGAGTAACCGCCCCTTTACCGAAAGGTCGAATAATGTGGGCGGCGTGGCGCCTTCGTCCGGGATTTTCATCATAGGCTGTTGTCCGACCGATCCGGGAGTTTTTCATGCCCCGTGTTCTCGTAATTGACGACCAGTCCGACGTGCGCACGATGATTTCGCTCGTGCTGCGCATCAACCATTTCGAAATCGTCGAGGCCGCGACCGCCGCGGCCGGGCTTGAAATCGTTCGAAGAGGCGGGCTTCGATCTCGCGATCGTCGATATCTTCCTGCAGGGCTCCAATGGCTCCGACCTCATCGCGACGATGCGCGAACGCGTGCCGGATCTGCCCGTCGTCGCGATTTCCGGAATGACGGCGCTCGACTTCCTGGCCAAATCCCCGGGGCTTTCGGATGTCGTCTGCCTGCAAAAGCCGTTTCGCCCGAACGACCTGATCCGTGCGATCGAAGCGGCGCGGGAAGCGGTGCGGCCATCGGCAAGCACCGTTGCGGCGCTGTAGGTCGTTCTGCCGCCGTCAAGGTCCTGCCGATTGTCCGGCGCGCCTGCCCGCATTGCCGTTTGCGACCGCCTCATGGGGAGGGCGCTGATCGGTCGCCGCGTTGCGCGGCGAGAGCGGAACCGAGAGCCGGCAGATCAGGCCCTCGGCGCGCCAGTCGAACTCGGCCTTTCCGCCGAGCTGCGACTCGATGCTGGCGATCACGCTTCGTGTGCCGAAGCCGCGTGACGTCGGCTTTTCGACCCGAGGCCCGCCGGTCTCCTCCCATACGATGTCGAGAACGCCTGCCTCGATCTCCCAGTTGACCGAGAGCCGGCCCGACAGCGTCGACAGCGCGCCATACTTGGCCGAATTGGTGACGAGCTCGTGCAGCGCCAGCGCCAGCGTCTGCGCGGTCGCCGGCTGCAGCTGAACTTCGGCGCCGCGCAAGCGCGATCTGATCGCCGGTCGAATAGGGCGCGAGCTCCTCGTCGACCAGCTTGCCGATCTCCGCGCCCTGCCAGCTCGACAGCGAGAGGATGGTGTGCACCCGCGCCAGCGCGTTGATCCGTCCCTCGACCGCCTGGACGTAGCTCTTGACGTTGTCGCCGCGCGTCAGGCGGACGATCGATTGCGCCAGCGCCAGCGCGTTCTTGGCGCGGTGATCGACCTCCCGGGCCAGCAGGTTCTGACGTTCTTCGGCCTGCTTGCGTTCGGTGATGTCGACGGTGACGCCGCTGACGCGGATGACGCGGCCGTCCTTGTCGATGGTCGCCGCCGCCGTGCCGACGCACCAGCGCACCTCGCCGTCGGGCCGAATGATCCGAAATTCCGCCTCGTAGGATTTCGCGCCCTTGCGAACTGGGCCCATCGCCTTGCGCAGTTCGTCGAACGTCGTCCGGATGCAGCAGGGCCTGGACGTTGGCCGGCGTCACCTCGAAGCTGTCGGGATCGACGCCGAAGATCTGGTACTGGCCTTCGTCCCACATCCAGTCGCCGTTGACCCAGTCCCAGTCCCAGGATCCCATCTTGCCGGCGGCGATCGCCAGGCTGCGGCGCTGCTCGCTTTCGAGCAGCCGCGCGTTGGATTCTTCCAGCTCCGCGGTGCGGGCGCGAACGCGGTCCTCGAGCTCGGCGTTGAGCCGCTCCAGCTGCCGGGTCTTGCGATAGAGCTCGGCGAACACCTTGATCTTGGCGCGCAGCACTTCCGGCACGACCGGCACCGGAACGTAGTCGACCGCGCCCATCTCGTAGCCGCGCAGCCGGTCGATATCGCTGACCTGGATCGCCGAGATGAAGATCATCGCCGTCTTCTGGAAGCGCGGATGCTCGCGGATCATGGCGGCGAGCTCGAAACCGTCGAGTTCCGGCATGCAGACGTCGACCAGGATGACCGCGACGTCGTTCTTGAGCAGGTATTCGAGCGCTTCGCGGCCGGAAGCGGCCGACGACCAGATTCTCGCCGAGCTCCTTCAGGATGACCTCATAGGCGAGCAGCTTGGCCGGCTGATCGTCGACCAGAAGGATGTTGACCTTTTCGTGGTCCATCATCTGCATTCGCCGATCAGCGGTGCAGCCACATGCGGATGGCGAGCAGCAACTGCTCGGTGTTGACGGGCTTGGCCAGATAGTCCGAGGCGCCGGCCTCCAGGCATTTCTCGCGATCGCCCTTCATCGCCTTGGCGGTCAGCGCGATGATCGGCAGCCGGCGGAACGCCGGGTTCTGCCGGATCACGCCGATGGTCTGGTAGCCGTCCATCTGCGGCATCATGATATCCATCAGCACGATCGCGATCTTCGGGTTCGATTCGACCAGCGCGATCGCCTCGCTGCCGGTGGTGGCGGTCAGCACCTTCATGCCGCGCCGCTCCAGCACGCTGGAGAGCGCGAAGATGTTGCGGGCGTCGTCGTCGACCAGCAGCGCGGTCTTGCCAACGAGATCCTCATCGGAACTGTTGAGCTTCTCCAGCATTCGCTGCTTCTCGATCGGCAATTCCGTGATCACGCGGTGCAGGAACAGCGACGTTTCGTCGAGCAGGCGTTCCGGCGATTCCACGCCCTTGACCACGATGCTTCGCGCCATGGTGTGCAGTTCCGCGTCTTCCTCGACCGAAAGTTCGCGGCCGGTGAACACCACCACGGGAACGTTCGACAGCGCGTCGTCGTTGCGGATCTGGTCGAGCACCTCGAAGCCGCTCATGTCGGGCAGCCGCAGATCGAGCACGACGCAGTCGCAGGGGTTGTCGCGCAGCGTCGAGAGCGCGCCGGCGCCGGTGTCGGTGGTGACGATCTCGATGTCGTCGTGATCGAGCAGCTCCCTGATGCTCATCTGCTCGGCCGCGTTGTCCTCGACGATCAGCAGGCGCTTGCGGCGCGGCTTGGCGTATTCCTTGATCTGGGACAGCGCCGCGCTGACGCCTTCGGTCGTGGTCGGCTTGTTGACGAAGGAGAACGCGCCGCGCGCCAGCGCGTGCTGGCGGTCTTCGTCCAGCGTGATGATCTGGACCGGAATGTGCCGCGTCAGCGGATTGTGCTTGAGCTGGCTCAGCACGGTCCAGCCGAGCATGTCCGGCAGGAACACGTCGAGCGAGACCGCCGTCGGCTGGAACTGCTTGGCGAGATCCAGCGCCTCGGCGCCGCGCGTGGCGACCAGCACCTTGAAGCCCTTGTCGCGGGCGAGATCGATCAGCACCCGCGCATAATGCGGATCGTCCTCGACGATCAGAAGAATGGTGTCGCCCGGCTCGAGATTGAGCCGGTCGTCCGGCAGCTGCTCGATGACGCGCTCCTGGGTCGCCGCGACCTGCAGCGCCGGCGCCGCCGATAGGGCGACGGGGCAGGCGCCCGCGGCGCGACCGTCGGTCCGGAATATTTCAGCGGCAGATAGAGCATGAAGGTGCTGCCCTTGCCGGGCGTGCTGCGCAGATGAATTTCGCCGCCGAGCAGGCTCGCGAGCTCGCGGCTGATGGCAAGGCCGAGGCCGGTGCCGCCATATTTGCGGCTGGTGCCGGCATCGGCCTGCTGGAACGCCTCGAAGATCAGCTTCTGCTTTTCCGGCGGAATGCCGATGCCGGTGTCGGACACCTCGAAGGCGATCACGGCGGGCGCATGGTTCAGGATCGGGTGCTCGGCGCTCCAGCCGCCGACCGCGGCCGACACCCTCAGGCGCACGCCGCCTTCGGCGGTGAACTTGAAGGCGTTCGACAGCAGGTTCTTCAGCACCTGCTGCAGCCGCTTGGAGTCGGTGACGATGCTGCGCGCCGAGGTTCGGATCGACGCTCGATGTTGAACGACAGCTGGCGGTTTTCCGCCTCGTGCCGGAACGGCCGTCCGACGGTCTCCAGCAGGTTGGAGGTCAGGATTTCCTCGGCGTCGACCGTCACCGTTCCGGATTCGATCTTCGAGAGGTCGAGAATGTCGCTGATCAGGTTGAGCAGGTCGGTGCCGGCGCCGTGGATGGTGCGCGCGAATTCGACCTGCTTGGCCGACAGATTGCCGTCCGGGTTTTCGGTGAGCTGCTGGCCGAGGATCAGGATGCTGTTGAGCGGCGTGCGCAGCTCGTGCGACATGTTGGCGAGGAATTCGGACTTGTACTTCGAGGTCAGCGAAAGCTCGGTCGCCTTTTCCTCGAGCGCGCGCCGCGCCTGCTCGATTTCCTGGTTCTTGCGCTCCACCTCGACGTTGCGTTCGGCGAGCTGCTGGGCCTTCTGCTCGAGCTGTTCGTTGGTCTGCTGCAGTTCCTTCTGCTGGGTCTGCAGTTCGCCGGCGAGCTGCTGCGATTGCTTCAGCAGGCCTTCGGTCTGCATCGTCGCCTCGATCGAGTTGAGCACGATGCCGATGCGGTCGGTGAGCTGTTCGAGGAAGGTCATCTGCGAGGTCGTGAACGAGCTGACGGAAGCCAGCTCGATCACGGCCTTGACCTGGTTCTCGAACAGCACCGGCAGCACGACGAGATTCTTCGGGACCACGCGCAGCAGCGCCGAATTGATCGGGACCGCGTCGGTCGGGATGTCCGACACCAGCCGCTGGCGCTTGTCCATCGCGCATTGCCCGATCAGGCCCTCGCCGAATTGCACGAACTGCGGGTGCGGATTGGCGCCGTCGCCGGCATAGGCCGACAGCAGGCGCAATTGCGGATTGTCCTCGTTCTCGACCTGGTAGATCACGCCCATATGGGCGTTCACCAGCGGCGTCAGCTCGGTCAGCAGCAGCCGGCCGACGGTGGTGAGATCGCGCTGGCCCTGCAGCATGTTGGTGAATTTGGCGAGGTTGGTCTTCAGCCAGTCCTGCTCGGTGTTGACGTCGGTGGTGAGCCGCAGATTGCCGATCATCGTGTTGATGTTGTCTTTGAGCTCGGCGACTTCGCCGCGCGCGTCGACCTGGATCGAGCGGGTGAGGTCGCCCTTGGTCACGGCGGTCGCGACCTCGGCGATCGCGCGCACCTGCGAGGTCAGGTTGGCCGCCAGCAGGTTGACGTTGCCGGTCAGGTCCTTCCAGGTGCCGGCGGCGCCGGGCACGTTGGCCTGGCCGCCGAGCCGGCCTTCGACGCCGACTTCGCGCGCCACGCTGGTGACCTGATCGGCGAAGGTCGCCAGCGTCTCGGTCATGTTGTTGATGGTGTCGGCAAGCGCCGCGACTTCGCCCTTCGATTTCACCGTCAGGTTCTGCTTCAGGTCGCCGTTGGCGACCGCGGTCACCACCTTGACGATGCCGCGCACCTGCTCGGTCAGGTTGGCGGCCATGAAGTTCACGGTGTCGGTGAGGTCCTTCCAGGTGCCGGCGACGCCGGGCACCTGCGCCTGGCCGCCGAGCTTGCCTTCGGTGCCGACCTCGCGCGCCACGCGCGTCACTTCGCCGGCAAAGGCGTTGAGCTGGTCGACCATGGTGTTGATGGTGTTCTTCAGTTCGAGAATTTCGCCCTTCACGTCGACCGTGATCTTGCGCGACAGGTCGCCGCGCGCCACCGCGGTGGTGACTTCGGCGATGTTGCGGACCTGCGTGGTGAGGTTGGCGGCCAGCAGGTTGACGTTGTCGGTCAGGTCCTTCCAGGTGCCGCCGACGCCGGGCACCACGGCCTGGCCGCCGAGCCGGCCCTCGGTGCCGACCTCGCGCGCGACGCGCGTCACTTCGGCCGCGAACGAGCGCAGCTGCTCGACCATCGTGTTCAGGGTGTCCTTGAGCAGCAGGATCTCGCCGCGCACGTCGACCGTGATCTTCTTCGACAGGTCGCCGCCGGCGATCGCGGTCGCGACCTCGGCGATGTTGCGGACCTGCGCGGTCAGGTTCGACGCCATGAAGTTGACGTTGTCGGTGAGGTCCTTCCAGGTGCCGGCGACTTCGGGCACTTCGGCCTGGCCGCCGAGCTTGCCTTCGGTGCCGACCTCGCGCGCCACGCGCGTCACTTCGGAGGCGAACGCGTTGAGCTGGTCGACCATGGTGTTGATGGTGTTCTTCAGCTCGAGGATTTCGCCCTTCACGTCGACCGTGATCTTGCGCGACAGGTCGCCGCGCGCCACCGCGGTGGTCACTTCGGCGATGTTGCGGACCTGGCGCGGTCAGGTTGCCGGCCATCGAGTTGACGCTGTCGGTCAGGTCCTTCCAGGTGCCGGCGACGCCGGGCACGTTGGCCTGGCCGCCGAGCCGGCCTTCGGTGCCGACCTCGCGCGCCACGCGCGTCACCTCGCCGGCGAAGCGGTTGAGCTGGTCGACCATCGTGTTGAGCGTTTCCTTCAGCTGCAGGATCTCGCCGCGCACGTCGACCGTGATCTTGCGCGACAGGTCGCCGCCGGCGATCGCGGTCGCGACCTCGGCGATGTTGCGGACCTGCGCGGTCAGGTTGCCGGCCATCGAGTTGACGCTGTCGGTCAGGTCCTTCCAGGTGCCGGCGACGCCGGGCACCTCGGCCTGGCCGCCGAGCTTGCCGTCGGTGCCGACCTCGCGCGCGACGCGCGTCACTTCGCCGGCAAAGGCGTTGAGCTGGTCGACCATGGTGTTGAGCGTTTCCTTCAGCTGAAGGATTTCGCCCGACACGTTCACGGTGATCTTCTTCGACAGGTCGCCCTTGGCGACCGCGGTCGCGACTTCGGCGATGTTGCGGACCTGGCCGGTCAGGTTGGTGGCCATCGAGTTGACGCTGTCGGTCAGATCCTTCCAGGTGCCGGCGACGCCGCGCACCAGCGCCTGGCCGCCGAGCTTGCCTTCGGTGCCGACCTCGCGCGCCACGCGCGTCACTTCGCCGGCGAAGGCGTTGAGCTGGTCGACCATGGTGTTGATGGTGTCCTTCAGCTCGAGAATTTCGCCGCGCACGTCGACCGTGATCTTCTTCGACAGGTCGCCATTGGCGACCGCGGTCGTCACCTCGGCGATGTTGCGGACCTGCGCCGTCAGGTTGCTCGCCATCGAGTTGACGCTCTCGGTCAGATCCTTCCAGGTGCCGGCGACGCCGAGCACGTTGGCCTGGCCGCCGAGCCGGCCGTCGGTGCCGACCTCGCGCGCCACGCGCGTCACTTCGCCGGCGAAGGCGTTGAGCTGGTCGACCATGGTGTTGAGCGTTTCCTTCAGCTGAAGGATTTCGCCCGACACGTTCACGGTGATCTTCTTGGAGAGGTCGCCGCCGGCGATCGCGGTGGCGACGTCGGCGATGTTGCGGACCTGCGCGGTCAGGTTCGAGGCCATGAAGTTGACGTTGTCGGTGAGGTCCTTCCAGGTGCCGGCGACGCCGGGCACCTGGGCCTGGCCGCCGAGCTTGCCTTCGGTGCCGACCTCGCGCGCGACGCGCGTCACTTCCGAGGCGAACGAGTTGAGCTGGTCCACCATCGTGTTGATGGTGTCCTTCAGCTCCAGAATTTCGCCGCGCACGTCGACCGTGATCTTGCGCGAGAGGTCGCCGCGCGCCACCGCGGTGGTGACGTTGGCGATGTTGCGGACCTGCGCGGTCAGGTTGCCGCACATCGCGTTCACGGAGTCGGTCAGGTCCTTCCAGGTGCCGGCGACGCCGGGCACGATCGCCTGGCCGCCGAGCTTGCCGTCGGTGCCGACTTCGCGCGCGACGCGCGTCACTTCGGAGGCGAACGAGCGCAGCTGGTCCACCATGGTGTTGATGGCTTCCTTGAGCTGCAGGATTTCGCCGCGGACGTCGACCGTGATCTTCTTGGACAGGTCGCCGTTGGCGACCGCGATGGTGACCTCGGCGATGTTGCGGACCTGGCCGGTCAGGTTGTTGGCCATCGAGTTGACGCTCTCGGTCAGGTCCTTCCAGACGCCGGTCACTTCCGGCACCTGGGCCTGGCCGCCGAGCTTGCCCTCGGTGCCGACTTCGCGCGCCACGCGCGTCACCTCGGAGGTGAACACGCTGAGCTGCTTGATCATCGTGTTGACGATGTTGGCCGACTGCAGGAATTCGCCGCCCAGCGGGCGGCCGTCGACGTCGAGCTGCACGGTCTGCAGCAGGTCGCCCTGCGCCACCGCGGCGACCGCGCGGGTCACTTCGCGGGTCGGCCAGAGCAGGTCGTCGATCAGGGTGTTGACCGAGCCTTCCATGTCGGCCCAGGAGCCGCTGGCGAGGCCGAACTTGACGCGCTGCCGGGTCTTGCCCTCGCGGCCGACCACCTGGCCGACGCGCTCCAGCTGCTGCGCCATGCGCTGGTTGGCGGCGACGATCTCGTTGAAGGTGTCGGCGATCTTGCCCTCGATGCCGAGATGATCGCCGGTCATCCGCACCGAGAAGTCGCCGGCTGCGCATCGCCTGCAGCGCGTGCAGCAAATCCTGCAACGGGTCGGGCTTTCCGTTGGCGGCCGCTTTGACCTTGGCGACGCGACGAACGGGTGATGCTCCAGGGGAAAGATCACTCATGCTGTCTCCTCGTGGCGAAAGCCGCAGCGAATCCGGATGCTGGTATGCGATTTCGCGTCATAAGACTGGCCGTCCAATCGCAGATCAAGGATGGAACAGCAGGTGATGCAGCAAAATCAAAGACATGGAACCCAGCCCAATAGGTTGTTCAAATCATTCGGATGGCTTTGGTTCCAAAGTTCCCGAAAAAAAAGTTTCAGCCGGCGGGGAACCTTTTGCGCGTTAACTTTTTGGCCGGATGAACGCCTTCGAAACAAAAACGCCCCGGCAAGCCGGGGCGTTCGTCAGTATCGGAAGCGGTGAGGGGCTTATGAACCCTCTCAGGAACCCTTGGGATTGATCTCGACGTAGTTGCCCTTGGCGTCCCACTTGTAGACGACGTAGTCGAGCTGCCTTGATGTCGCCCTTGGCGTCGAACTCCATCTTGCCGAGCACGGTATCCCAGGCGCCGGCCTTGATGGTCTCCATGACCTTCTTCGGGTCGGTGGTGCCGGCCTTGGCCGCCGCCTTCGACCACACCTGCATCGCGGCGTAGGTGTAGAGCGTGTAGCCTTCGGGATCGATGTTCTTGGCCTTGAAGTGCTCGACGATCGCCTTCGCGGTCGGCTTGTTGCGCGGGTCGGGACCGAAGGTGAACAGGGTGCCTTCGCCGGCCGGTCCGGTGATCGAGGCGAACTCCTTGTCGGCCAGCGCGTCGCCGGCCATCAGCACGGTCTTCAGGCCCTGGTCGCGCATCTGGCGCACCAGCAGGCCGGATTCCTGATGGTAGCCGCCGACATAGACGAGATCGATCTTCTCGAGCTTCAGGCGCGAGACGATGGCGTTAAAGTCCTTGTCGCCCTTGTTGTAGGACTCGAACATCTTTTCGGTGAAGCCGGCCTTGTTGAGCGACTTCTTGGTTTCGTCGGCGAGGCCTTTGCCGTAGGTGGTCTTGTCGTTGAGGATGGCGACGTTCTTGCCCTTGTAGTTCTTGGCGATGTAGTCGGCGGCGACGATGCCCTGCTGATCGTCACGGCCGCAGACGCGCGCCACGTTCCAGAGCTTGCGCTCGGTGAACAGCGGGTTGGTCGAGGCCGGCGTGATCTGCAGCACGTTGCCGTCGGCATAGGCTTCGGAGGCCGGGATCGACGACGACGAGCAGTAGTGACCCGCGACGAACGGGATCTTGGCGCTGGCGAACTTTTCCGCGACCGAGCGCGCCTGCTTGGGATCGCAGGCGTCGTCGCCGACCTGCAGCGCCAGCTTCTTGCCGAGCACGCCGCCGGCGGCATTGATGTCGGCCACCACCTGTTCGGCGCCGTTCTTCATCTGCCGGCCGAACGCGGATTCGCCGCCCGTCATCGGGCCCGCCACAGCGATGGTGATGTCCTGCGCCAGCGCGCCTGCCGACAGTGCAAACGATGCGCCTAGTGCCAGACCGATGAGTTTCAGTGATTTCATGAGTGTCCTCGCGGGGATTGATCGCTACGGGAAGCACCCGGCGGACCGGGTGCGGTAGATCGGGACCATTGTCGGCTGATTTTACGGCGAAGTCATCGGCAAAATTCGGCCAAATCCACCGTCCGTTCGCCGCATCTTGCCGCAGCGCCGTTTTCCGCCGCCGTGCCGGCTACGAGGCTACCCCCGCCGGCCGCCTTCCAGATAGGCGGCGCGGATTTCCGGGCGCTGCAGCAATTCGCTGCCGGTGCCGGACAGCGTGATCAGGCCGTTGACCATGACATAGCCGCGATGGGCCAGTTTCAGCGCGTGGTTGGCGTTCTGCTCGACGATCAGCACGGTCAGGCCGTCCTGCCGGTTCAGGGTCCGGATGGCGTCGAAAATCTGCCGCGCGATCAGGGGCGCCAGGCCCAGCGACGGTTCGTCCAGCATCAGCAGCCGCGGGCGGCTCATCAGGGCGCGGCCGATCGCCAGCATCTGCTGCTCGCCGCCCGACAGCGTGCCGCCGCGCTGGGTCATGCGCTCCTTGAGCCGCGGAAACAGCGTGAAGACGCGCTCCAGGCCGGCGGCGCGGTCGGCCTCGCTGGAGTCGGTGGCGTCAGCCCCCATCTGCAGGTTTTCCGCCACGCTCATGCGCGGGAAAATCCGGCGGCCTTCGGGCGACTGGGCGATCCGCAGCCGCGCGATCTCGTGGGTCGGCACGCTCCGTGATATCCTGGCCGTCGAATTCGATCCGGCCGGAACGGGCGCGGGGCCGGCCGAACACCGTCATCATCAGCGTCGATTTGCCGGCGCCGTTGGCGCCGATCAGCGAGACGATCTCGCCGGGACTGATCTCGAGGTCGACGCCCTTCAGCGCCTCGATCTTGCCGTAGGCGGCGCGCAACGACCGGACCGCGAGCAGGGGCGTTGCGGACGGCGCGGTCACGTTCCGCTCTCCATCACGGCGATGGCTTCTTCTTCGTCGGCGCCGAGATAGGCGGCGATCACCTTGGGGTCGTCGCGAACCTGTTGCGGCGTGCCTTCGGCGATCTTGACGCCGTAATCCATCACCACGACATGGTCGGATATTTCCATCACCACGGACATGTCGTGCTCGATCAGCAGGATCGAGGTGCCCTGTTCGGCGCGGATCGAGAGCAGGAGTTCGCTTAGCGCGGCGCTTTCCCGCGCGTTCAGCCCGGCGGCCGGCTCGTCGAGGCAGAGCAGCGCGGGCTCGGTGCACATCGCGCGCGCGATTTCGAGGCGGCGCTGATCGCCGTAGGGAAGGTTGCCGGCGGCATCGTCGGCGCGGTCGAGCAGGCCGATGCGCGTCAGCCAGGTCCGCGCCAGATCGATCGCCTTGTTCTCGGCGCTGCGCCAGGACGGCACGCCGAGCAGCCCGAGCAGCGTGAGGCCCGAAGCGCGCATCAGCGCATTGTGCTGCGCCACCATCAAATTCTCCAGCGCCGTCATGCCGGGGAACAGCCGGATGTTCTGGAAGGTGCGCGCGACCCTGGCCTGCTTGGAAATCCGGAAATCGTTCAGCCGCTCGAGCTGGATGTTGTGGCCGTCATCATGGGTCAGCCGCATGCCGCCGGCGGTCGGCTTGTAGAAGCCGGTGATGCAGTTGAACACGGTGGTCTTGCCGGCGCCGTTCGGGCCGATCAGCGCGGTGATCTTGCGCCGTTCGGCGCCGAAGGAGAGGTCGTTGACGGCGACGATGCCGCCGAAGCGCATCGTCAGATGATCGACAGAGAGGATGTGTTCGCCGCTCATCCGTGACCCTCCTTGACGAGGTCGGACGAGATCGCCTGGTTGCGCTCCAGGAACACGGTCGGCGCGCGATGCCCGATCAGCCCGCGCGGGCGCCAGATCATCAACAGCACCATCGCCATGCCGAACACCAGCATGCGATACTGGTCGAGCCCGCGGAACAGCTCGAAGCCGCCGATCATGGTCAGCGCCGCCAGCGCCACGCCGAGTTGCGAGCCCATGCCGCCGAGCACCACGATCGCCAGCACCAGCGCCGATTCCTGGAAGGTGAAGGATTCCGGACTGATGAAGCCTTGTCGTGTGGCAAAGAACGCGCCGGCGAAACCGCCGAACATCGCGCCCGTCGCAAAGGCCGTCAGCTTGGTCGTGGTGGTGTTGATGCCGAGCGCGCGGCAGGCGACTTCGTCCTCGCGCAACGCCTCCCAGGCGCGACCGATCGGCAGCCGCCGCAGCCGGATCGTCACCCAGTTGGTGAGCAATGCCAGCGCCAGGATCAAGTAAAACAGAAACACGATGCGGTGGGTCGGCGAGAACTCGATGCCGAGCCTGGCGGCGAGGCCGTCGTCGCCGGGCGACAGCGGAATGCCGAACATGGTCGGCCGCGGGATGCCGGAAATGCCGTTCGGCCCGCCGGTCAGGCTTTGCCAGTTGATGATGACGAGGCGGATGATCTCGCCGAACGCCAGCGTTACAATGGCGAGGTAGTCGCCGCGCAGCCGCAGCACGGGAAAGCCGAGCAGCACGCCCCAGAACGCGGCCAGGATGCCGGCGAGCGGCAGGCAGACCCAGAACGACAGTCCGAAATTGGTCGCCAGCAGCGCGTAGGAATAGGCGCCGACCGCATAGAAGGCGACATAGCCGAGGTCGAGCAGGCCGGCGAGGCCGACCACCACGTTCAATCCCCAGCCCAGCATCACATAGGTCAACACCAGGATACCGAGGTCGAGGATGTAGCGCTCATTGTAGAAAATCACCGGCACCAGGAAGGTGAAGATCAACAGCACCGGCGCGACCCCCCGGCCGGCGAGCGCAAGTGCCGAGGTGACCTTTGGCGGCACGACCCTGATCGTACCGACCGGTCCCCACCATTGCCGCAGCAATTCCATGACGATGCTGCCGCCGAACACGGTCGCAACCATGGCGGCGAGATCGCCGAACCGGGTCCAGTAGGTTAGTTGTCCGTCCGATCCAGCTTCGGTGCGTATGCCGATCATCAGCGAAAACAGCACCAGCGCGACCAGCGCCGAGATCAGGGCTTTCTTGAAGATGAAGGCCGCGCCTGGAGCGCGCGAGGCTTGTGTGGAGGCGGCGGGGTTCGCGCTCACGCCGTCAGACTTTTTCGACTTCGGGCCGGCCGAGCAGGCCGGTCGGAAGGAAGATCAGCACGACGATCAGGATCGAGAACGCCGCGACGTCCTTGTACTCGACCGAGAAATAGGCCGACCACAGCGTCTCGATCAGGCCGATGGCGAGCCCGCCCAGCATCGCGCCGGGCAGCGAGCCGATGCCGCCGAGGACGGCGGCGGTGAACGCCTTGATGCCCGCGACAAAGCCCATGAAGAAATCGACCAGGCCGTAATAGAGCAGGTACATCATGCCGGCGACGGCGGCCAGCGCGGCGCCGATCACGAAGGTCATGGAGATGGTGCGGTCGACGTCGACGCCGAGCAGCGAGGCCATGGTCTGGTCCTGTTCGCAGGCGCGCATGTCGCGGCCGAGCCGCGTGCTCG